>NZ_LT906662.1:1200000-2400000 GCF_900205865.1 Thermoanaerobacterium sp. RBIITD | reverse complement strand
CCCACATTTTTAACATCTACATAAATATCTATGGCATCATCAACACTGATCTTTTCACTGCTTAACCAAAGATTATCGTATTCAAATTCAGCAAAGCTTAATCCAAAGCCAAATGGATACAACGGCTCTTTTTCCATATAGCGATATGTCCTGCCGCTCATGTTATAGTCCTCAAACGGCGGTATATCATCTAGTGATTTTACAAATGTTACAGGCAATCTGCCTGCCGGTGAATAATCGCCAAATATTATATCAGCAACAGCCGTGCCTCCTTCTTCACCGGGATACCAAGCTTCAATAATCGCCGGTATATTCTCTTTCGCCCAGTTTATTGTCAGTGGGCTGCCATTTAAAAGAACTAAAACTATCGGCTTACCTGTATCTTTCAATTCTTTAAGCAGATCTTTCTGGACACCCGGTAGATCAAGATTCAGTCTATCGCCGTCAGCATCCGAACCCTCTACATGTCCTTCTTCGCCTTCTAGTTTCGGAGATATGCCCATACATGCAATTACAACATCTGATTTCACTGCCGCTTCTATCGCATCTTTAAATCCTTCTTTGGATGAACCTGTAAGTTCACACCCTTTTGCGTACAATACTTCAGCGCTTACTTTATTTTTTATTCCATCAAGCATTGTGACATACTTTGATGGCGTGCCGTTGTAGTTTCCAAGAAGTACATCAAGCGAATCTGCGTTTGGCCCTATGACGGCAATCTTTTTGAGATTTTTCTGCAATGGAAGTAAATTATTCTCATTTTTCAAAAGCACTATTGATTCCAAAGCTGCTTTCAATGTCATTTTTCTGTGTTCATCGCTGTCATTTACACTATACGGTATATTTGCATATAGAACCATCTCAGGTGGATCAAACATTCCCAACCTAAACCTAGCCTCAAAAAGCTTTGTCACAGCTTTATCAATTGTCTCCTCAGAAACTAAACCTTCTTTAACTGCTGTAAGTAAGCTTTCATAGGTATTTCCACAATTCAATTCACATCCATTGTTTACAGCCATAGTAGCGGATTCTGCTGCATTTTTTGTAACCTTGTGGTGCATGTGAAAATCATCAATTGCTCCGCAGTCTGATACAACATACCCATCAAATCCCCACTCTTTTCTCAATATATCAATAAGCAATGTCTTACTTCCGCAGCAGGGTTCATCGTTTGTCCTGTTATATGCACCCATAATAGATGCTGCATGACCTTCCTTGACGCACTTTTTAAAAGCTGGAAGATACGTCTCTCTCAAGTCTTTATTATTTACAACAGCATTAAACTGGTGCCTCAACTTCTCCGGCCCACTGTGAACAGCATAGTGCTTCGGAGTCGCGACCAATTTTAGATATCTCTCATCATTTCCTTGAAGACCTTTTACAAATGCAACTCCTAATTCTCCGGTTAAAAATGGGTCTTCACCATATGTTTCCTGCCCACGGCCCCACCTTGGGTCTCTAAATATATTTACATTTGGGCTCCAAAATGTTAGACCTTTATATATGCCTCGATCATTATTGCGGACGAATTCATGATGCTTTGCACGTGCCTCATCAGATATAATTTCAGCGATTTGATATATCAGATCAGGATTAAATGTGGCACCTAAACCTATAGCCTGTGGAAAAACCGACGCGATGCCTGCTCTTGCTACACCATGCAGACACTCATTCCACCAATTATATTCAGGAATGCCAAGTCGCGGTATTGCCGGCGACTCATGTAGCATCTGAGATATCTTCTCACTTAGTGTCATCCGTGATACAAGATCTTTGACTCTTTCTTCGATAGGTAGATTTGAATTTTTATAAGGATACACCTCTGACAAAATAAACACCCCCTATTTTTAAAGTATTAAATTACCTTTTATTATTTTACCCCTTTACCGCTCCTACTACAAGGCTCTTTTGCACTTGTTCGCTAAGCAGAACATAAATTAAAATAGTAGGAATCGTAGCTATGACGAGTCCAGCACCAATTGGTCCCCAATCTGTTTGATATTGCCCTGACAATGACATGATACCAACTGTCAATGTTTTTATAGCATCATTATTTATAAAAGTATTCGCAAACATAAGCTCATTCCACGTCGACAAATACGTAAAAATCGCTATAGTCGCTAATGCCGGTCTTATAAGCGGCAATATAATGTAATAAAACGACTTGTATATGCTACATCCATCTAGAAATGCTGATTCTTCTAACTCCCTCGGTATAGTATACAGAAAACCTGTCAATATAAATATTCCCATAGGTATAGCAAAAGCAACATATGGTATTACCAGCGATGCGTACGTATTAAGCAAGTTCAAATTCTTCAAAATTATAAATAACGGAAGCAGCGTAGCATGTATCGGCACCATCATTCCGGTCAAAAATATCGTAAGGACAAGTTTGCTGTACTTCCATTTCATCCTTACAATCGCATATGCGCTTGTTGCCACCAAAATGCTGGATATGACAATAGTTAAAACAGTGACTATTGTACTATTTATAAAGTACCTACCTACATTACCGCTAGATAAAGCAACAGCATAGTTTGACCACTGCCAAATACGAGGAAATCCAAGAATATTTCCGCCGAAAATCTCAGTATTATTTTTTACAGAAAATAAAAATAGCCAAAATAAAGGATATAGCTGTATTATTGCCCAAATAACAAGCATAGCCTCCAACAAATAAAGTCCAATTTTTTTCATACCTCTTTTATTATTCTTATTTGCTATATTTTCCAATTTCCACACCACCTTTAATATGCTACATCTTTTCCGAATAATTTTTGGATAATGACTGTTCCAATTAAAGATTCTAAAATGATAAATATAGCCATTGCACTACCATAACCATATTGATATCTAAAGAATATCATGTTGTACATCAATGTTGACGGTACTTCGCTGGCATGTAATGGTCCGCCATTAGTCAAAACATAGATTAAATCAAATGCCTTAAAAGAACCGATGACGGCAAATATGACACAAACTTTCAATATAGGTTTCATAAGAGGTATTGTTATCCTGAATGCAATCTGAGATTCAGTAGCACCATCGATTTTAGCAGCTTCGTATATGTCCGTAGGTATTGACTTTGCAGACGCATACATCAACAACATGTGATAGCCAATGTACTGCCACAAAATCGGAACAAATACCGCGCCAAGTGCTGTCTTAGCATTTCCAAGCCATTGATTTGTAAGAGATTGTAAGCCAATCTTAGTCAGTATGAAATTTAATAGTCCATAATTTGGGTTGTATATCTTCATCCAAAGCTGACCTATAACAACTGTCGACAGAATAACAGGTATAAAATACACAGTTCTGTAAAATTTCTCACCTTTAATCCCTCTGGACAGTATTAAAGCAAGTAAAAGAGAAATAGGGAGTTGAATAAACACAGAAAGAACTGCCAATATAAACGAATTTTTGACAGAAATAATAAACCCATCTGTGTTATTAATAAATAAATTTTTATAGTTCTGCAGTCCAATAAAAACTCCTTTGCCAAAACCGTCCCACTTTAATAAACTGTAATAAAAAGAAAAAAATATCGGAAGCAATACAATAACCAAAAAAACTAAAAATGCAGGAAATACGAAGAGAAATATCGCTTTCTTATCGCTCAAAATTTTTTCCATAGAAAAACCTCCTAACAGAAATAGTGGAAACACATATACACTATCAATAGTAGTTATTTTTGCGCGCTGTTAAATAATTTCCTGCTAATTATCAAATAATTAGCAGGAAATTTATCAAATAATATTACTTACTTACCATTTATCTTCTGTTGCATTTGTTTTGCATAATCTTGTGGTGTAATTTGTTTTGCAAACAATTGAGCAACTAAATCCTTATGTGTCTGAGCATCATCACCCATTAAATACAGATCCCATGCAGGAACATTACCTTTCGCATTTGCAACTATATTGTTCATTATTTGTATTTGAAGCTGTGAAACTTGTGATTGATCTACATTATCGTATTTAAACATAGGTAATCCAGCACCAATCAGATACTCCATATCAGACAAATGCTTTGCAAGATATTTCGCAGCCTTAACAGCTTCATCTTTGTGCTTTGAATTTGCACTAACCATTAATGCACCTGCACCACCGCCAATGTACTCTGTTGGATCACCTTTACCACCTTCTATATTTGGGAATCTGACAGCTTCTATTTTTCCTTTTACAAGTGACGATGGATCTGAGTCAAATGCTGCAGCGTCGAAATTTCCTCCAAAGTACATAGCAGCTTTTCCTTGGTTGAATTCTGCTGTTGCTTCATCCCTCGTAAGCCCCATAAATCCAGCATCAAATGCACCTGCATCAACCATCTCTTGAAGTCTCTTTGCAGCGTCTACAAAGGCTTGATTGTCAAATGATGTTTTGCCATTTAATGCATCTCTAGTAAGCTGCACACCGCCTTCACGAAGTGCTATCATGTCGTAATACCACATGCCCGGCCATTCGTCTTTTTCACCAAGTGCAAATGGAGTTATTCCCTTTGATTTGAAAGTTTTTATTGCATCAATTAATTCACTAAATGTTGTAGGTATCTTAACATTATATTTATCAAAAAGTTCTTTATTTACGTATAGTACACTTGCCTGCTGATCATAAGTAATGCCATATATTTTCCCATTATACGTAACATTATCTAGTGCGCCTGGCAGCATCTGGTCTTTTGTACCGTCATTTAAGTAGCTGTCTAATTGAAGAACTTTACCAGCTTCAACGAATGGCTGTGAAAATCCTCCGGCCCATGTCTGAAATATATCAGGTGCTTCATTTGCAGCAATTGCAGTCTTAATCTTTGTCTTGTAAGCATCGTTTTCAGTAACGCTTTCAACAATCTGCACATTTGGATTTTCTTTATTCCACTGATCAATAATCTCCTTGACTTTTGTCTTTGCAGGTTCACCAGTGAAGATATTCCAATAGGTAAGCGTTATCTTTCCTGATGAATTTGAAGACTTCGATGAATTTGAAGCATTTGAGCTGTTTGAACCATTAGAACCACATGCTGATACACTGAGTACCAACAATAAAGATAGCACAATCAGCATCACTTTTTTGAATCTTTTCATTACTACACATCCTTTCTCAAATAATTTTAAAATTGTTTACATTTATATGATAAAATACTATACCATCATTATGAATATAAATTTTTTACTACAATCTTGAATATCTTTACCTATTTTAAACATATAAACTCTAATAAATTTGTTCAATTTAAATAATACTGCTTAATTCAATTAACTAGACTATTCAAATAATAATTACAATAATTGATGTTAATAGTTGACATCGTTTTAATATGATAGTAAATTGTACTTATAGATATTTAAATATTAAGTCTAGGGGGATTGATGAATGAATGTTAGCAGTAATGAATTAAGACATCGAAAAGGTACAAAAGCAATTAGATTAATGACTAAAGATGGCTTTCCAATTAAAAACAAAGAAGTTACAGTATCACAGACAAAACATAAATTTTTATTTGGTTGTGCAGAATTTGATTCTGTGCCGTTAGCCAACGGAGAACTAGAAGAAAAAGAAAGAATAAAAGCCGAAGAACGTTTTGAAAAATTTTTTGAACTTTTTAATTATGCTACACTTCCATTTTATTGGGGGAGATTTGAACCTAAAAAAGGCAAACCAGATACAGAAAGACTTAAAAAAGCTTCTGAATGGCTTGTTTCTAGAGGTTTGCTTATTAAAGGACATCCGCTTTGCTGGCATACCGTAACCGCGCCTTGGCTTTTAGATATGAGCAATGAAGAAATTTTGAAAGCACAGCTAAATCGCATAAAACGTGAAGTAAGCGGTTTTAAAGGATTAGTGGATATATGGGATGTAATCAATGAAGTCGTCATCATGCCTATTTTTGATAAGTATGACAATGGAATAACTAGGATATGCAAAGAATTAGGGCGCATTCACCTCGTAAAAGAAGTTTTTAATGAAGCAAAAAAGGCTAATCCTGAAGCAGTTCTCCTTATAAATGACTTTAATACATCAATTTCATACGAAATACTCATAGAAGGATGCCTTGAAGCTGGAATCCCTATTGATGCCATAGGAATTCAATCGCACATGCATCAAGGATATTGGGGCGTCGAAAAGACTTTAGAAGTACTTGAAAGATTTTCACATTTCAATATACCTTTGCATTTTACAGAAAACACATTATTATCAGGGCATTTGATGCCACCTGAAATAGAAGACCTAAATGACTACCAGATAAAAGAATGGCCGTCAACACCTGATGATGAAGAGCGACAAGCAATGGAAGTTATAAAACATTACAAAACTCTCTTTTCACATCCAATGGTAGAATCAATCACATGGTGGAATTTCTGCGATGAAAATGCATGGCTTGGAGCACCTGCAGGTCTTTTACGCCGTGACAATTCATGTAAACCTTCATACTATGAACTAAAAAAACTTATCAAAAAAGAGTGGTGGACTCATCCTACGCGTCTCGTTACAAACAATACCGGCGAGTTTGAATTTACAGGCTTCTTAGGCGAATACGAGTTAGCTATTGATAATATAAAATTACACTTTAACCTCGATAAAAACAGCACATTAATAGAAATCACAGTGTAAAATATTTAAAAGGCAGAAGGAGTGAATTCCCTCTGCCTCTTTATTTACAGATTATTTGATTTCTCTAATAAGCCGTATACTATAGCTGCTGCTTCTGCTCTTGTAGCTATTCCTTTAGGTGCAAACACGTTATTTGGCTCTCCATTTACTATTCCTAGTTTTGCTGCATTTGCTACTACATTCTTTGCCCAATCGCTTATATCCTTATCATCGTTAAATGTCGTATTTCCTATATTCTCTTCTTTATAGGATGTAAGCATATCGTATGCTCTCATGGCTATGGCTGTCATCTCTTCTCGTGTTATGCTGTCATTGGGCCTCATGTTTTTTCCGTCACCTTCTATTATTCCTGCGTTATACGCTGCTTCTATTGCATTTGCATACCAATCTCCACTCTTTACATCGCTAAATTCTCCACTGTATGGCTCTTCTTTTATGTTTAATAGCCTCAATATCATTGATGCAAATTCTGCTCTTGTGACTGTTTTATTCGGTGCATATTGGGTATCAGTCATTCCTTCTACTATGTGCCTTGATGTTAATACTTCTATGTTGTCTTTTGCCCAGCTATTTTTTATGTCATCAAATGTCTTTTCGTATTCTAATACAGCATACTGTGAGAAGTGGGTTGCGTTGAATGTTATTGTATTAGTTTCTTTATCTACTTTTCCTCCAACGTACTCCCATTGATTTGTTGTTGGATTGTAGTAGTACACTGCAACTTTTCTTGTATCGTTAGCTTTTGATATGTTTAATGTTACTTCTACTGGTTTTATTAATACTACATTTCCACTGTCTGATTTAATGCTGATGTCTAACGCATTAGAAAACGGTACGTAATTTGATACATTCGGCTTTCCATTGTCTTTGATGGATACATTGACTCCACTCGCTATCTGACTTTGATCCAAAGTATCTTTCGACAATACTATCGATGCGTTGTCAGATTTTATTACGATGTCTTTGTCACTAGTAGCACTAGCAGTCAAAATATCTTTTGGAATTTCAACAACTTTTTGTTGGCTTGTTCCAAGTGTTGTAAGGTCGAACACTACTTTCTTGTCTTTTGTATTGTTTATAAGGTCTTTCGCTTTTTGTACATCAAGAGTCAATGTAATGACATTTCCATTTTTATTGACTGTTCCAATTGCATTGTTTGTATTGCTGCTGTTACCGCTTGTAGTACTTATAGTTCCTGTATTGCTTGTAGTTCCTGTACTACCATTTGATGGCTTACCTGTAAGTAGCAAATTACCAAATCCTGAAGTATCTTGCCATGAATTGCCGCTGGGATCGCACCATGTAGCTATTCCTGTTCTTTGTCCATTATCATTTGCATCATTCACTTGCGCATCAAATCCGATTATAGCTCCATCTGATGGAACAATAACAGTAAAAGGAATAGCTTCTTCAACAATGTAACCATTCTGTGTAATGCTTGTTGCCGATTTAAATCCAGTGGAATTAGTACTTCCACCAAAGCTTTGTTCATTATCATAATTAACTCTATATTGACCATCGTCGCTTTCATAGAACGAAGTCTTATCATTATTTTGGTCAAGAAAAACTTCAACAGAATCTTGCTCGTAAGGATTTACACTAGACTTATTCAAATTACTATCTTTTACATCTGCTAATACATATAGATATTTATCATCCCACATGGCCTTAACAGTAGCCGTTGCTCCTGACGTACCTAAAACCCATGTATTGGTAGTAACCGCATCAGCCTTATTCCAGATATCATCTATTTTGCCATCTATATTTGGCGTTCCATAAATCGTATCAGCTATTTGAGCAGATTTTGAAAGTATTAGATCTCCATAATATGAAGTATTTGTATCTTGACTGTTGCTATAATCATTCCACACTGCTATAGAATCAATATTCTCAGTACCTTTATCATCATTAATCCTAATATCAAATCCTACACTTTTGCCAAGAGATGGATTTATGTCTGCAAACGGAATTGCAGCCTGTACAATATAACCATTAGCGTCAGAAGTCACATATTTCGTAATATAAGAACTCCCTGTACCATCCCTATTAATTATAAAATGTTTATCATCTGTCTGATAATTTATTGATTTATTGTCATTTTTGTCAATAAAGATTTCAATGCTATCATTGGCAGCTGGTGTATTATCTGTTACTTGTGCCAACAAATAAAGATTTTTAGAATCCCACGTTGTTTTTACACTAGCCGTTGCTCCATCAATACCTTTTACATAAGTATTTGCATATAAAGGTTTAACTAATTTCCAAGATTTATCGATATTCACACCGATTGCTGGTGAGCCTTTTAAAGCTTTTGAAGATTGAATATTTGGAGTAGCTTTACTAGGATCTACAATTGCCCAATATGCTGGTTTAGCTTGTAATTTTGAATCAAAAAGCAGCGGAGCATTTGGCTTACTAAGCCAAGTTACATCATCTGAAACTCCCCAAAAAACTACGGCAGTTATATACTGTTTCTCTGCTTTAAACAAGTCAAACAATTGTTTGTACAATCTAGCTTGCTTAAGCAATGCTTCATTTGATACATTGCCATTCATATTCATATCTAATTCAGTTACCTGTATTTTCACACCTAATGAAGCAAGTTTCTCTATAGAAGCTTTTATATTGTCTATATTAGAATTTATATTTATGTGCATCTGCATGCCTATTCCGTCTATCGGCACGCCTTCACTTTTTAATTTTTTCACTAAGTCATACATAGCTTGAGTTTTAACACCATTATTTTCAATGTTATAATCATTAATAAATAATTTCATAGATGGATCTGCATCATGTGCATATTTAAAAGCTTTTTCAATATAATCAGGCCCTATTATCTGCAACCACTTAGAATTCCTTAAATTGCCATTATCATCAAGAACCTCATTTACAACATCCCAGCCAATAATTGGATTTTGAGAAACGTATTTTGTTTTAAAATGGCCTAATACAGTTGTTATGTGTGTTTTTAATCTTTGAAGCAGTAAATCCCTTGAAGCAGGCTTAGACGGATCAGACGGGTCCTGGAAAAACCAATCTGGAACCTGATTATGCCAAAGCAAAGTATGCCCTCTCATCTTCATATTGTGTGCTATTGCATAATCAACAATCTTATCAGCATTATCAAAAGTAAAGTTTCCTTCTGTAGGCTGCAAGCTTTCTGGTTTCATAGCATTTTCTGCGACAAGCATATTAAAATGTTTAGCTGTCAATTGAGCATGTGGATCAGTATCACCTAATCTGCTTGGGTCAACCGCAACACCGATTGGAAAATAATCTTTAAATACTGAAGACAAATCCGGAATGTCATTTTGAATAGTAATTTGATTATTTGCAATTTCACCTATTACAGAGAAGTCATCAATATAAAACTCCAATGTTGGATTGGGTGACTCAACATAGATACTTATGGCACTATAATCTGCATCTGGTAAAGTGAAACTACCTTTTATTTCTGTCCATTCCCCTTTATTGACATTAGCTAAATTGTTAACTTGTATATAAGAAGTTCCTGTCGATGACGTCGCTCTAACTGTAGCTTTAAACTGTTCAGTATCATTCCCATCATTGTATTTGACCCAAAAACCCACGCTATATTGTTGACCTGCAACTATCTTACCAGTCAAATCATAACTTGGACCATTCCACCCGGCAGACCTTCCTGTTGTCAACATACTGTAACTTCCACTATGAAATTCCTGATAGACAGCTTTAACAACAGAAGTGCCAGTTCCAGTCCATCCAGTTGTATCTCCATTTTCAAATGTTCCATTGCTTATAACATTGCCTATTTCAGGTGCATTTTGAGGAGTAACTACCACATCATCAATATAGTATTCCAGCGTTGGATCGGGTGATTCCACGTACATATATAATGTTTTTAATGTTCCAGTATAATCCAATGTATAAGTCCCGTTTACAGTAGTCCATGAATTTTCAGAAACTTGTTTCTGGTAAACTATTGAATCATAATGCTGGCCATTGTCATCTTCTCTAAACATAGTCACAGTAATCAAAGGATTAGATGAATTTTGTCCAGAAACAAGTCTAACTTTAAGCGATACATTATATGATTCACCTTTCTGCATTTTTCCTAAAAAGCTATATGCAGGTCCTTCATATGTCTGTGTTCTACCCGTAACTTTCATACTGTATCGCCCAATTGCTTGCTCAGTCGTTACTGCTAATGTAGGATTACCTTGTTTAATCCAGCCATCAATTGTGCCTGTCTCAAAGTCCCCATTAGAAACCAGATTTATATTAGTGTCATCAGCAAATGCTCTTATGTGTGGAAAAAACAATGATGTTCCAAAAATCATTGTGAAAACTATAATAATAGATACAAACCTACTTACATTATTCTTCATCTTATTTCGTAAAGTTAATTATTGAAAAATTTTTATTTGCTATCACCGCACAGTCAAAAAGTCGTTCTCTAAAATAATAAATATTTTTTAATCCCCCCTTTCAACTTTAATACCAAAATTTAAAATCTTGAAAGAAATACTAACCCTTTACGCTGCCAATAGTTAAACCTTTTACGAAGTATTTTTGTAAGAACGGATAGACCATCATAATTGGTACTACCGCTACTATTGTCATTGATGCTCTTATACTTTCCGGGGTAACTGAATTAGAATTATTTCTTAGCCCCATATCAAAAGACGCTTGCTGTGTAAATTGTTGAGTTGATTGCAAAACTTTCTGCAATTCATACTGTAATGTGCTTAAATTTGGATTTGTTGAACAAAAAAGCATAGTATCAAACCACGAATTCCATTGTCCAACTGCAACAAAAAGCGTTATTGTTGCTAATACTGGCACACTAAGTGGAAATATGATAGAAAATATTATCCTTAGTTCGCTAGCGCCATCTAATTTCGCCGATTCAACGAGACTAGCTGGCAAACCATCAATATAACTTCTCACAACCATTATATTCCATGCACTTACTATCCCTGGCAATATGTAAACTAAAAAGTTATTCATAAGATGTAAATCCCTAATTAACAAATAATAAGGAATTAAACCACTTGTAAAATACATAGAATAAGTAAATATTTTTGAAACTATACCTCTTAACACAAAATCCCTTCTGCTTATGGCATATGCAACTATTATGCTTGCGATCACATTTAAAACAGAACCTATAACAGCTCTTAATGCAGAAATGATTGTCGCATTGTAAATTTCAGGATCGCTCAAAATTGAAACATAATTAAAAGTCGTAAATTTCCTTGGAAATAAATAAATTCCACCTCTCACTGTATCTATAGCATCATTAAATGAAATTGCTAATACATGTACAAATGGATACAGCGTGACTATTATTACAATCGTAAGAAGAATGTAATTAATTGTGTCAAATACAATATCTTCTGTGCTCAACCTAATTTTCTTATTTCTAGCCACTTTATAACCTCCTGAAATTTTGTAAATTAAATTAAAATGCACTTTCACCACTAAGTGCTTTCGATATCCTATTTGCTAGCGTAACCATTGCTAAAGAAACAACGGAATTAAATATACCTGCCGCTGTCGCAAATGAAAATCTACCCATTGGTATGCCATAATTGTATACATATAATTCCAATGTCTGTGAATAATCTATGACCATCGGATTTGATAATAGAAAAACTTGTTCAAAGCCCGCGTTCAATATCCAGCCTGCATTTAATATTAAAAGTATTTTTATAGTAGGTACTATTGACGGCAGAGTTATAGAGAAAATTCTTCTTATCCTACCGGCCCCATCAATACTTGCTGCCTCATACAACTCATTGTCTATGGCAGTCATCGCCGCCAGATAAATAATTGAATTCCAGCCTACTTCTTTCCATATATCGGAAAGTGCCATTAAAGGCCAGAAAAGATGTGGAACTCCTATGAAATTAATCGACTGCTTTATAATGTGAAATTTTAAAAGCAGTTGATTTATCACTCCATCTGGCGATAAAACATCAAGAACAATACTAGCTGCAACAACCCATGAAACGAAATGAGGCAAATATGAAATAGTCTGTACTGTTTTTTTAAACTTCATATTTCTAACTTCATTTATCAAAACTGCCAACGTTATTGAAGAAAAAAATCCAAGAAAATATTTTAAAATACTAATTCCTAACGTATTTCGTATTGACTGATAAAAAGTAGGATCTTCAAAAAGCATTTTGAAGTTTTCAAGTCCGACCCAAGGCGATTTGTTTATTCCAAAAGCAGGGTTAAAATTTTTAAATGCTATTATCCATCCCCACAACGGAACATAGCTAAATATAATCAGCAATACAAGAAACGGCAATACAATAAATACCAATTCTTTTTGTTGACCTAATTTCTTTAAAAATTTTTTTCTCTTATCTTTTTTATCATTTATCATTTTCCCTTCTGATAAAACTTCTACTCTAGCATCTGTAAAAGCCATGTTCAATCCTCCAAATAATATTTTAAGTGTAATGAAGTACGAATAATCGTACTTCATTACAAAAACACCGTAATTAGTTTACTTTGTTCCCCAATGCTGAATTCTCCAGTCTATTTGTTGCTGTATATAAGGCACTTCAAGGTCGTACTTGGCTTTCTGCATTTCAGATACGTATTCTTTCCAAATGCTTTCGAATTGATCAGGTTTTGCTGGAATCATCTGTGCCACATATTTTCTTGTGAGATCAGAAGCTTTTTGATTAGCAATCTTTATCTGTTGTTCGCTATCTGGTATGCTTATATCGTATACAAAACCGTAAGGTGTTTCAATTGGTGGTGCCATCATTTGTGACAAATTAGTTATATTATATGCTTTTAACACTTCTTGTTCATATGGTTTGTATGAACTTGCTATATATTCTGGACTATCTTGAGGTGATGCAAAATTGCCATCTGCAAGTTTTACACCGTCATTTGGATGTGGAAAATACCAATATTGTCCGATTCCTTCTTGTTTAGTATAATTGTTATCTTTATATTGAGCTAATTGTTCTGGTGTCATGTACATCTTTCCATCTTTTACTGTATAATCTTTACCTTCAATTCCCCAGTTTTCAAGCTTCAAAGCTTCATCACTGCACATTGCATCCAAAAATTTGAATGCAGCTACAGGGTCTTTACAACTCTTTGTTATACTAATACCTGCACTATTGCCTGTCATATTCATACTATTATAGTCTTCTTTTGTAACACCATCGAAGGTTACAGGCAAAGCAAATGGAACTCTGTCGTAAAGTTTTTGTTGCTCTAATGAATTGATCGCGTCTTGGATATCCCATCTCTGATCGTAAAATCCTAAAACTCTTCCAGAAGAAATTAAACTTAAGTATGAATCATAATTTCTAGTAAACATTTGCTTGTCAAGTATGCCTTTATTCCATTCCTCGTTTAATTTTTTATAATAGTCGTGTGCCCACTGGCTTATGGCAAATGGATGTGCTTTATTGTTATCGTCAACCCACACATCGCCTGTGTTTGCATTTCCTGCTAAGTAACTTGGTACACCAGTTAACGTGAATATCTTCCAACTATCAGTGAGAGCGGTAAATCCTATTACTGGCTGTCCATTATATGTCGGATGCTTTTTTACATAATCTTCAATTATGTTAAAATACTGATCAAGCGTTAATTTCTTAGGCCATCCAGCTTCTCTTAAAACCTCTAACGGAAGATAAAAACCAGAATATGGATATAAGTATAATGTTTTTCTTGCTGGTGTTAAATAATAAATATGTCCATCTTTCGCTCTCATCTTGTTTAAATCTTGTGGAGAATACCATCTTTTTATGTTTGTACCGTATTTGTCAATCAAATCATCAAGAGGTACCAGAACATTAGCCTCCCTAAAAAGTTCAAATGTTTCATTGCTCGTCTGAATTAAATCAGGCAATTCACCACCGCTAATCATAAGTGTCGCTTTTGATTTTTCATCTGTACCAACGAGATAACTTACTTGTAAATTAACGCCTGTCAATTCAGAGAGTTTTTTCCAGACAGGTGTTTTTGTGTAGTCATATGGTGTAGCAGTTGATGTGTTATAAAAAAGCGTGAATGTCTTCATTTGTTTAGTGCTGCTGTTATTACTTGATGTATTTTTACTTGTATTATTGCTGGTTGTTTTTGTAGTGCTACATCCTGCCAAAAGTGCCGAGATAACTATTACAATCGCCAGAATTAAAATTAAAACTTTTTTTCCTTTCATCGCTTTACCTCCTAACAAAATAAATTTTTCTTATCTAAAATTTTACTAAAACAACCACCTCTCTTTTTAATTAGTTTATCTGATTTGTGAGTAGATTTGATTAAACATTGTATTTAAATATTTTTATACAAAAATCTACTCACATAAATCAGTAAATAAACATTTTAACGTTTACTACTGTAAGCTTTTAGCATTAATCATGTTCTATAACTTCGAAATACAAAGAAATTAATCAAATCAAAATCAATAAGAAATTAACAAAATTGCAAAATAACTATATCTGTTTTTATTTTATGAGAAAATTATAGCTCAAAAATATTTTATTAAAATAGAATTTTTTTACGTAATTCTTTAATTTTTTTACTTTGTTTACCCAACAAATAAACTAGTTACATTTTCTTTTAATATGTGATAAAATATATGATAGATATTTTAATTTGTATAAATATCACAATAATAAAACTTAAAATATAGTTAAATTCATTATTTCATGTTTTTTGCAAGTAGATGTCATTAATTCTAAATTATTACTCCAAAGGAGTTAATATTATGTTGAAAAGGTTTATTAAAAAATTTAGTGATCTTAATATTTCAACTAAGATAATTTTATATTATATGTTTGTTTTAATAACTTCGATTTCTTTTCTTTCAATAGCATACAAAGAGATAAACAATAACATTACAAACAATAAAGTTATGCAGGTTTCAAACGAAATTGTTTCGAACATTAATTCTAATATTGAATCGTTAATCAATTCAGTTGATAACCAGTCAAAAATACTGATTTCGAGTCAAATACTGCAATCAGCTTTGTCAAACGGAAATGCAGGTAATTACGCTTCCTATATACAATCTATGAGCAAATATTTGGCTGATTTTTTAAACTTTAATGATTTTATTTCGTCTATATATATATTTGACAACAGAGGAAATGAATACTTTGTAGATAATGTTTCTTATAAAAATATTAATTTATCTGTGCTAAAATCAGCTGATTGGTACGATAAATTAATAAGTTTAAGAGGTGCTTATATATTAATAGCTAATAGTGGTAGTTTGATAAATGATAGCAAAGGAAACCAAGGATATGTATCTTTCATAAGAGTGATAAATGATGTAAATAGCCAAAAGCCAGCAGGATTTATGATAATAAATATTTCTGAATCTTACTTGTATAAGTATATATATAGCTCAATAAATACTTATACATCTGGTATCATAATAAAAGACGAGAATGGTAACAGTATAGTAGAGCCGACTAATATAAGCAAAAGTTTAAATAACGAGATATTCAATTATATAAAACCCAATAATTCCGCCATAAAAAAGATTGACGGAAAAGTGTACATTATTTCGGATCTTAAAAATGAATTCGGCTGGAGTATAATAAGCGTCACGCCATTTAACGAGCTTAATAGTCAATTTTTGATATACAATATAATACTTCTACTTGTTATAATAATAAATGTCATATTGCTTATTTTAGGGCTATTGTTTATATCGCTGTTTATCACACAGCCCATAGTAAAGCTGGTAAACTCCATGAAGGGAATAAAGGATGGAAAATTTGAAAAGGTAAATATTATAACCGGCAATGATGAGATAGGGATGCTAAAAGATGTTTATAACAAGATGATCGATGAAATCAAAAAATTAATTGGCGACATCATTAGCGAGCAAAAGATGAAAAGAAAATTGGAACTGGACATAATGCTATCACAAATTAAGCCGCATTTTCTATTTAATTCTTTTGACGCAATAAGCGCCCTTATATTGATGGGAGACACTAAAAATGCCAGCAAGATTGTCAAGGCATTGGGTAAATTTTATAGATCTTTTTTAATTAACGGCAATGAGGAAATCACTATAAAAGAAGAGCTTGACATAATAAACAATTATCTTACAATACAAAAAATAAGGTTTGGAGATAAGTTTAAAGTTGAAAGGGATATTGATGAGCAAACATTAAGCTATAGAATACCAAAACTTATATTGCAGCCATTAGTTGAAAATGCCTTAAACCACGGTATAAGATGTAAAGACGGTCAAGGAATCATTTCAATAAAAGCTTTATATGGTGATAATCAAATTATACTTATGGTGGAAGACAATGGAAAAGGCATGAGTGAAGAAAAGATAAGAGAAATCGAAAGTGGCATGTCTAAAGGTGTTGGCCTTAGATCGACAATTGAAAGGTTGAAGATATATTACAATTCTGCAGATATAGTAAAAATTTACAGCAAAATAGATGAAGGAACAAAGATTGAAATAACTATCCCGATAAAAAAGGAGGATCAGAATGATAAATGATAAGATAAAAGTGCTTTTTATTGATGATGAGTATCTTGAAAGAAATCTATTAAAAGGTTGTATTGATTGGAACATGCTTGGAATGGAAATAGCAGGCGAAGCATCAAATGCGGAGGAAGGATTTAAACTAATAGCTGAACTAAAACCAGATGTAATTTTCACAGATATAAAAATGCCAGGAATTGACGGCATAAAATTTAGCGAATCTATTTTACAAAAATATCCTACAATAAAGATTGTCATCCTAACTGGTTACAATGACTTTAATTATGCTCAAAAATCCGTAAAAATAGGTATATCTGATTTTTTGCTTAAACCGATAGATGAAGATGAAGTCTTAAATACTGCATCTAAGCTAAAAGCAGTCATAGAAAGTGAAAGGAAGGAAAAGAAAGAATTTGAAGAATTAAAAAGACAGCTTTACGATAATCTGCCTTATTTAAGAGAGCGGTTTTTAAATGAGCTTATTAGTGGCAATTTAGATGGCAATTTGATAAATGAAAAGTTAGAATTTTTCGATATATCTCTGGATGGCAGCATTTACCAAGTTGCCGCTTTAGAGATTATAAATTCAAATGATGTAAACGAAGAATCTCGTCTGATTCAAAATTTTAAAGTGACTAATTACGTAAAAAATTATTTTAAAGATTTGAAAAGGATCATTGTCTTCACTGACTCAATGAATAGAATTATCATCTTAAACAACGATGAAAAATTAGATCTATATAAAATCTGCATAAGGTTGAAAAATAAAATCATCAAAGATGTTGACTGCATTGTAAATATAGGCATAGGAAATATAAAAGGAGAGATAAGCGACATAAAAGTATCGTACATTGAAGCAATAGATGCATTAAACTACCACATAGCAGTTGGCAACAACAATGTCATACATTATAGAGATGTACAATTTACAGAAAGCAAAACTGGGCTTGACACTAATCATCTGTTAAACGAATTGAGATTTTACATGAAATCAGGCTTAGAAAACGATGCAATAAATATTGTAAAAGATGTGTTTTCTAATATAGATCTTAAAAGCGAAAATGTAATTAAGTTAATCCGCGTTACAGCATTAAACATTATATCAATTTGCTTCTCTGTGTCATTAGAGCTAAAAGAAAACTTTGATGATATATATTTGTCTGAGGTAGAGTCTTACAACAATATCATAAATATAGAGACGCTGCCTGACATGATTGAATATATATCAACAATTGTAAAAAGTACGATTAAGGCAGTAAACAAAGAGCAGATAAGCAATATCAATAATTTGATTGATAATGTTAAAAAATTTATAGAGGAAAATATCAGCGATAGCAATCTTTCGCTGTCGTACGTTGCTAAGCACTTTTACCTAAATCCCAGCTATTTAAGCAGGACATTTAAAAAGGAGACAGGCATAAACTTCATAGAATACCTTACAAATAAGCGAATGGAAAAAGCAATAAATTTGATAAAAGAAAAAAATATGAAATCATTTGAAATCGCCAATGCAGTCGGCATACAAGACCCAAATTACTTCTCATCGTGCTTTAAAAAGTATACAGGTTTAAATGTAAGTGAATACAAAAAATTGATAAAAAATATTGTATGAGGAGATCTGACTACATCAAATCTCCTCATACTTTTTTAATATTTAAAGCTCCAGTAAAAATTGCATAGCTAAATCATCAAATCCCCTCATAGGCTCATGTCCATAATCAGGATAAACTTTTATATCCTTCTGTGATTTTATATTGTTATACGCCGCAAAAACAGTCGATGGCGGGCAAACCTGGTCCATCAAGCCAACGCTCATTAGCACATCGCCTTTTATTCTCTTCGCTAGATTCTTAACATCTATATAACCAAGTTTAGTAAATACTTCATTTTCCCTTTCATGTCTAGGATCAAAAAGCCTAAAATAGTCTGTAATCTCTTGGTATGCGTTTTTTGCAAGGTCTAAATCCCATACCCTCTTATAATCAGATAAGAAAGGATACTCTGATACGACTTTGCGTATACGGGGTTCTAAGGAGGCGCACGCCAGTGACAGCCCTCCGCCCTGAGAAGGTCCCATTACACCTACTCTATCTTCATCAACTTCTGGCATATCCATGACTATTCCAGCCAATTGTGCAGTATCTAGAAAAATATGCCTGAATAGCAAGTTGTCTACATCATCGTCTAATCCTCTGATTATATGTCCATTAAGAGTATTTCCTTTTACACCGCCAACATCTTCAGATAGACCACCTTGGCCTCTTGCATCCATCGCCACAACTGTAAAACCTGCCGCCACGTAATTTAATTTATCATTCCAATCCCCTGAATTTGACGAATATCCATGAAATCTTATTAGTGCAGGATGCTTTCCATCTGTTTTAGGCTTTATATACTTTGCATGTATCCTTGCGCCCCGCACGCCGGTAAAGTACAAATCATAGCATTCTGCAAACGGCACTTGAAAGCTACTGGGATTAAGTTCAATTTTGGGATCAACTGACCTCATCTCATTTATAGCTCTATCCCAGTATTCATCAAAATCTTTCGGACATGGGTTTGTACCGGTGTATTCCCTAAGCTTTTCTAAAGGCATATCAAAAAGTCCCATTTTTATCCTCCTAAATTACAAAGTATACATCTTTATTAATATCCATTTATTTTGCTATCATCTAATCCTATATATGTGCTTGATTCATCTATTATTTCAGTCAATTCAAACAATGCCACAGCATTTTTCCCCAATTTAAATTTCAAATTGACATAGCCATCATTTGATGTAGCTCTACTTGTTTTGATTTCCGGCCTCGCAATATCTCTTAAAGTTCTAATTTGCTCTTTACTTGGAAATCTCGGCCTTCCCATGTGTATCCACGCACCCCAAGGATTGCCGTGTTCTTCATCAATCATCTGTTTCTTTATAAAAACATCTTTGAATCCTACAGGTATTTCCAGTTCATATTCCTTATCTGGATTTTCTGTTTTCTCCATTATCTCATTCCAGGCAATCAATGCAATCGACCCATCATCCCTTCTAGTTATAAGCATATGGTTATCCCTGTAAAGTACCTCTTCTCCTATAGAATTGAAAAATTTAAACATGTGAAAAGTCGGCTTTGGTATCTTATTCAATGCAACTAGTCCAAATCCTCCATGAAACTGCGATCTTGGAACATCCTTCTCCTCAAACACATCGCTGAATGTCCAATATGAAAATGAGTCAACGTAATCTCCGCCTTCACTTAAAATCCTCGCAAGATACGCGGCATTGAATGGCGTATCATGTACTGGATTAAGCGGACTATATGATGTATTATATTCCGTTATGTGGAATGGAAGATTAGGAAAAGGCGAATTTTTGATCATTTCCCTTACTTTCTTAAATTCATCAATCATATAAGTTGCCGGCATGATCTCTTGGTATATAAGATGCGGAGTGTACTCTCCCTGTTTGGATGTATACGCATGGCGGGACACAAAGTCAACAGGCACATTCTCCTCATTACAGAAATTCAAAAAGTCTTCTATCCAGTAGTCAGATCCGCCGCATATAGCTGGACCTCCAACTTGTAAATTTTCATTTACTTCCTTAATAGCCTTTGCAGTAACCTTGTAGAGCTTAAAATATTCCTTTTGATCTGCATCTTTCCAAAATTCTTTTAAGTTTGGTTCATTCCATATCTCAAATGGCCACTTCAAGACTTCTTCAATCCCATATCGAGAAATAAAGTGATTCACAACCGCTTTGACAAGGTTACTCCACTTATCATAATCTTTAGGAGGAGTAACATTCCCCTCCCAATAAAATACTGTCTGTGTGCCGGACGCTAATTTTTTAGGCATAAATCCGACTTCGACGAAAGGCCTTATCCCTAATTCCAAAAATGAATCAAAAATTCTATCTATATATGTGAAATTGTAAAACGGCCTTACGTCATTGCCTACTACGTCCTCACGATAAATACCTACATCGTCGCACAAAATTCCATGTCCACGGATGTATTTAAAATCGATGTTTTCTTTTACGTATTTTAATGTATCAATGTACTCTTTCTGTAGGGCCAGCCCTAGCCTCCCTGTACCTACGCAATATCTCCATCTATTTGTGAATTTTTTGACATCAGAATTTTTTGGTATCTTTATTTTTACCATGTTAAGACCCCCGATAGCAATTTTAAAAATTATTTCATCCACAGTATGCTTGTTACAAGCCTCGGATAGAGACGGCTTCCTCTAGGTGAACCTGTGTCGCTATTAACCTGGTCTGTAGCACAATCTTCACTGCAAGACACCTGTTGCCACATTGCGTGTACTCTATCCCACTCAATCTCTTTATCTCCAAAGTCTATATTAAGCACATCTTTTATGACATATTGACACAAGAATATCTTACTGTTCCATGTATTCTTGCTTGTTGAGGAAAGCTTCCAGCCACCAGATACTTCATCTATGCATATACCCGGTTTCATAATCGTCATAACATGCTTCTTCAATACCTTTATAAGCTCACCAAAAACTCCTACCTCGCTTACAAAGTCAGTATATCCTACAACATACGGATAAACCAACGCCTCAACAGCCGGTATTATCCTAGATGTATTTCCATTTTCAAATACCGCAGGGATATACTGATTTTCTGTATCAAACTTGCCAACAATTGTATTTGCAGCCTCTTTCGCCTTTTCTAGCGCTTTTTTCGCCTTTTCTTCCAATCCATTTTCTTTAAATAGTCCATGTAGTACTACATACGCTGCCCACGTCTTTACGCCAAGGTATAAATTATTTCTCGCCTGACCAAGGCTTTCATCAAGGCTGTCATAAGTAGTTATCTCTGAGCCATTTTGGCATCTTGAACTGTCCACATCCATTATCCCGTCGTTATTCTTATCCCTTGCAATGATGGAATCAAAGCATTCAGAAAAAACATCCATGTTCTTATTAAGCCATTCTTTGTCGTTCATTTTTATGGCATAAACAGAACCTGTCAGCACCCAGTTTAAAAGCTCCTCATGAGTCATATAACTGAAGCATCCTGTAAGGTTAGGAAGTTCATAAGAAGAATACCCTTTTTTAGAAAAACCATTTGCAACACCCATATCATGTGTAAATGCAAGACCTGCTTGATCCTTGTAGCTGTAATTTTCCACGTACAAGTCCAGTGTATTTGTAATAGTCCACGGGTGAAATCTCATTTCCCAGAAGACATGATCAACCGTCAAATCAAATGTGTTTATCATTATATATTCGCCTTCATTTACAACCCATAAAGGCGTACCATCGGTTCTTTTAAGAAGCTCAGTGCTGGCATAATAGCTGTGAGCAGCATGAGCTAGCAAAAACTGCCTGTATTCATTGAGTCCGCTTTTCCTAAGCTCTTCATCCCTTTCTCTAGCCAAATTTACATAATAATCAACATTGTCAAGACCAAACGCAAGGACATCCTCTAGCGACTTAAACACAGAAGTATAGTAAAACTCAGTATCAATTCCTGTCGTTATAATTCCACTTTGATAAGTTGCTAATGCAATAGTAAATGTTCTCTTGGCACCTGCAGGAACTTTAAATATCAAAGAAGGTGCTCTACCAAGACCGTGGTTTTGATAATTGCCATTGGCCCATGACGTCAAAATATCAAGTCTTGACAGTTCTCTTACATCATCGCTTTTTTTGATGGCAAAACCGTATTTTCTTTCAAAGGCACCACCTAAGTACTTTCCGTCTGTTAGCTCAGATAATATCCTTTTAGGCCCTTCAAAGCCAAATATCATCTCAGCGTCCTTATCACTGTCAGTGTTGTCCATCGTCAACTGCACAAATATAACAGGAGCCAGTGCGAGTTTTTTCTCATTTTCATCCATCACTGCAGGATCTTTGACGTATCCAAATGGAGTAAGTATTGAAAATCTAAAGTTTCCAGCAGTCCATGTGTCTGATGCCCATCCTAACTCTCTTTCTATTTCATCTTCTTTAAAAACTTTTATATTTTTTTCTTTTTTGTTTGTAGAGACTTCTCCTGTAAACTCTTCCTCAGCATTTTTTGTATCATCTTTAATAAATGGAAGTAGGTTTATCACTCCATCTATTTTGTATCCAATATAGACATTGTTCTCAGGCGGCCGCACATCATTTAGTACAACGCCACCGCCCTTACCGCATTTTCCAATCACAAAACTTGAAAAAGCTCCAAATGCGCTGTGATGCGCATAAAAAGATTTGTTTTCCAAATCACAACACTCCTTATCTATCGAGGTCCTACCAGCAGAAATATAGATAGGACCTCATTATTTTATTTATTCCACTTTTACAGCACTAGTCTGTGCATCTAATGCTAGCTCTATAGCTTTAAATATATGCTCTTGTGTCATGGCATTTTCTGTCCTGTTTAAGCAGTCCAGTATTAATTCACCAAAGAAAGGAAATCCGACTTTCCCCTTTACATCCATATGATATTCGCCATCTTTATTTGCCATGTAAACATGGTCTGTCGTATTTTCTCTAGCAACATCGATGTACTTTCTAAGCTCTATATATCCATCTGTTCCTAATATAAATAGTCTTCCGTCTCCCCATGTGCCAAGGCCATCTGGAGTAAACCAATCAAGCCTAAAATAGCCTGTTGCGCCATTGTCGCCAACTAGTGTCACATCGCCAAAGTCCTCAAAAGTGGGATACTGTTTATGATTGTAATTTGCTACTTTTGCTGATTGGACCTTAGCATCTTTTGCACCTGTAAAAAACAAAAACTGTTCTATTTGATGGCTTCCTATATCGCACAGTATTCCTCCAAATTTGTCCTTTTCGTAGAACCAGTCAGGCCTTCCCTTTCCTTCTCTATGTGGTCCCATGCCAATGACTTGTATTACTCGTCCTATTGCCCCTTTTTCTACTAATTGTCCTGCATAGACAGATGCTTCATTGTGAAGCCTTTCACCATAATAGACTGCATATTTTCTCTTCGTCTTTTTCACTTTCTCTTTAGCTTGCTCCAGTTGCTCTCTTGTTGTCATAGGCGGCTTGTCTGCAAAGTAGTCTTTGCCAGCATCCATAGCTTTTAAGCCTATAGCGCACCTTTCTGATGGTATGGCTGCACTTGCTACCAATTTAACTGAGTTATCCATCAGTATTTCATCTTCGTCTCTGGCCTTTTTGGCAGTAGGAAATGCTTTTATGAATCTTTCAACTTTCTCTGGGTCTTTGTCATATACCCATTTTACCTGTGCACCGGCTTCTATTAGTCCTTTTGTCATTCCATATATGTGCCCATGATCTAGTCCAATTGCTGCAAATTCAAAATCTCCTTCACTGAAGACTTTTTTAGCTTTGCTTTCTGGCATATAGTACATACCGTTTTCTCTGCTCATTTGGTATTCCTTCTTCCTAGATTTAAGCTACAATTTTAATACACATTTATAAGTTATATTGATTATCTAGCCTATGCTCATTTTTTAAACAAATCAAATTTCTCATAATTTTTCATATTAACCTTTTCCGTCTTCCTTCCCCAATTAACATTCATTTCGGAAAACAATTTTTTGTTTTCACTTGCGTATTCAATTATCTCTCTTATATTCTTGATATAAGTAAATTTTTTCCCATCCTCTATATTAACTTCAATAAACTCATCAGGAATATCAAAAATTTCTTTAGATGACTCAAAAGCTCCATTAGATGCAAGTACAAAATTTCTCGTAATTTCAACTGGACAATATAATTCTTTACCTTTAAATAAATGTTCTATCATGTTTTCATATATCTTAACAAATAAATCTTCTTTACCACCATCATATACTTCTTCATTCCCATCAAAATACTTTATACGAAATTTATTATCATAATTCCAATACACATTCGCTTTTTCAGCTTCAACAATTATATATGGTAACTCTTCTCGCTTATTACATAGTGTTGAATAATAATATACCTCTATTCCTTTTGTTGTTACTATTTTAACGCAAGCTGTATCCTCACCTTCAATCTTATGTCCATGATAGAGCTCTGAAATCACTTCTTTTGGTTCTCCACCTCCTTTTTCTGAGGACTCAGCTATAATTAATTCATTATTCAATAGATGAGCTAACGGATTATTAATTGACCCATCTAATACATAATTATTATTAATAACTAACTTACCTGCCCAATTGTTCCTTTGGTAATAACTATCATCTCTTTTCCAACAGCCAACACCTATAATTGTTTTAATCTTTCCTAATTTCCCTGATTTAATGTATTCGATAAGTTTTCTAAAAGCTGTACCAGAAGTATTTTGAAAATCAACTGCGCAAATCTTATTGTAATTTCTTTTTGCTTCAATTATTGCATTAATATCTTGAATTGTAACAGCAGGTGGTTTTTCTAACAATACATTAAATCCTTCCTTTATTGCGTCTATTGCCATTTGAGCATGAAAATGAATAGGTGTAGAAATAACCACAAAATCCAAATTTTTCATATCATTTAACATTTGTCTGTAGTCCTTAAAATATTTAACACCATTTAATGATAATTTATTTATTATATCTTTATTTTTCTCATAATTTACTTCCGTAATAGCTTTTAAATTAACCTTTTTCCCTTCTAAAAAATTTATTGACCTTAAATGAATACTACCAAATCCACTAATTCCTATTAACCCTATTCTTGCTATATTCAAAATTCTCGTCCTCCTAAAATTAATTCTAAGGTATCAATATAGATTTTACTGTATTTCTATTTGCCATATCCATTAAAGCTTGAGTAGCATCAGATAATTTATATTTATTTGTTATCATTTTCTTAAACAATTCCTTATTGTTTAATACTAAATTAGCTGCCATATAAAGATGTTTCGTATCACTTACCCAAATACCTTGATACCTTAAATTTTTCCTTGTTATATCATAATAACAGTCAATTGTCACTGTACCATTTGGATCGCCAAAGCCAAGCGACAAATAATTTCCTCCATTTCTAACCAACTTAATTCCTTCGCTAACCGCAGATGGATGACCTACCGCTTCAATTGCTAAGTCTACACCCTTTCCTTTTGTTATATCCATAATAATTTCTTTTCTTTGCTCTAATGTAGTTAAATTTCTATCAAGTACAATGGTTGCACCAAATTCCTTACACATATTTAATCTTTCTTTCGTACCGCCAATTACAACAATATTTTGTGCACCATATTCTTTAGCAAATAATATTGCATAAAGCCCAATAGGCCCTGGACCTTGGATTAAAACAGTATCACCAATATCATGTGAAATAGTATCAAATGCATGCGCACATGTTGCTCCTGAACATGATGCTGACACTAATATTTCGGGTTCTATATTATTATCTATTTTTAACACTTTGGTATTTTTATCAAGATATATATATTCAGAATAGCATCCTCTCAAATAAGGCGGTTGACTACACCCCACACTTATTCCATATGTCCATCTATCTTGGCATAAATAAGGTTCTTTTTTAACTGTACAATAATAACATTTGCCACAAGTTACGCCTCTATCCCAAATTATTAAATCTCCTTCTTTCAGCTCATAACCATACACATCTTTCCAATTCCCCGAAATTGTTTCAACCCGACCGACACCTTCATGACCAAGAATCATCGGTAATTTCGCTCTTGGATCGTTACCTTTGAATATATGTGCATCAGAACCACATACTCCAGCAGCTTCTATTTTAACTAAAAGTTCGCCATCTTCTGGTAATTTCAATTCAAATTCCCTCATAACAAGAGGTTTATTGAATTCTTCGAGGACCATTGCACGTGCTTTCATCTATATCGCCTCCAAATCTTGTGGCTTTATAGGTTCAATCCTATTTACTTCAATTTCGTTTTTTTTGTTATCAAGTTTGCAAACATGATAAAAATTATATTTTTCATTTCTTGGCTTCGGCAATAAATCATCAGATCTTTCAAACATAAGATGTGGTCCACGGCTTTCCTTACGCAATATACAACTTTTTACAATAGCTTCCGAAATCAAAAGCATATTTTCAAATTCTAAAATACCTGTATATTCAATTGGTTTTATTTGTTTTGCTTTTAATTCATTTATAAGACCTAATGCTTCTTGTAAGCCATCAGGATACCTTATTACGCTTGCATATAAATCCATTACATATCTAAGCTTTTCCTTTGCTTTTTCTAAATTTATTCCACTTTGGGATATAAAATCTTTATACCTTTCAAATATGTCACGTGCTTTAAGAAGTCCAACATCCTCGTCTAAATCTACACTTAAAGAAAATTCAAAAGCATTTTCCCCTGCAACTTTACCGAAAACCTGAGTATCCAAAAGTGAATTCCCGCCTGGTCTATTTGCTCCATGTTGCCCTCCTGCACATTCACCACATGCATATAAACCCGCAACATTTGTTTGAGCTTTCTGTCTTATTTTTACTCCACCTTGAAAATGTTGAATAGATGGCTTAATTTCTAATAAATCCTTTTTTAGATCAATTCCCCTTTCAGAAAACCACTTTATCGTTTGCGGATTTATTTCTTGTAATCTATCAATTGGAGTTAATCTACAACTTGTCAATTCTTTTATCTCATCATAATATTTCTTTTTCAAATCATCTCTTAAATATTCAAAATTAAATCCACTAGGGTTCTGTCCGAAATCTAGAAAAACCCTATTTCCCCTCATTATTTCCCTAAAAACAGCAACATCTATATTCCAAGTTTTGTGTTCAGCACTAATTGGCCATGTTGAACCTTTTTCAAATATGTCATTAAATGTTATACCATAATTAATTAAAAACTCTTCTCCTTTATCATTAACAAACCTTGGTATACATCTCATTATACTTCCAGAACATGCAATCTTCGTTTTTGGCGATGCTAAACCAATTTGGATGAATTCCATATTAACAAGCTCAGCACCTGCCCTTAATGCCATTGCATATCCATCACCTGTCATCCCAATTGGATAGACATTATTACCATAAATCTCCCCTGCCCCACCTGTTGCTAATATTACAGATTTTGCAAGAATAATTATTTCATGTTCATCTATAAACCCAACCGCACCAAAAATTTTATTATCTACCACAATTAAGTCACTTACCATTACATTTTCTAAAACTTCAATTTCTTTGATTTCACTAATTTTTCTCACAAGAGCCTTTTCTATTTGAACTGCAGTATCTGGTCCAGTAAAACAAGCTCGAGCATATATCGAACCATCAGTTACAAACTGAGACGGTATATCATTCTCTTTAACAAATGGTACTCCTAATCTTTCTAAATAATAATAAGCTTCTGCTGAATTTTTTGCTAAAATTTCAGCCAAGTCATAGTCGGAAACAAATCCGCCAATCTCATAAATATCTTTAGCGTGGTATTTCCAATTATCGTTTATTCGCGGACAAGTTGTAGGAAGTGTTACATGAAAAGCCATTCTATCGGAATATGCTAATGCAGTTGTACCACAAGCACCAAGTCTTCCTTTTACTGCAATAATTATTTTTATATTTTTATTTGAATTATGCGCTCTTTCATAGGCTGCAATTGCCGCTCTAAGTCCTGCGCCACCACCACCTATTACCAAAACGTCAGCTTTATATATCACTTTAATTTCTCTCCTTTTCAACCATTGAAATTGCATTAACAGGACAAACTTCAATGCATAATCCACACCCATCACAATTTTCTTTTATCATAAATTTTTCTTTATCGTTTTTAATTGCATCATATATACAAACATTAAAACACTTTCCACAACCAATACATTTATCCTTATTTATACTTGCAACTCCCCAATGTCTTCTATCAACTGATTCCATATCAAGAATTTTATCACAAACTTTGCCTTTAAAATCATTAATGGTGCGATATCCTTTCCTATCTAAATATTGTTCTAAATATTTATTTATTTGTTTTATTACTTCATAACCATTTAAAAAAACTGTTGTAACAATTTGAACAGCAGATGCCCCAGATAATATATATTTAATAGCATCTTCACCATTCATTACGCCTCCACTAGCACTTATACTACACTTTAATTTTGGCGATACAGCACTTATCCATCTCAACCCATACATAATAGCCCATGGTCCACCATGCCCTGCATATCCACCATGTAAAATTGGTATTTCTTTTTCTATATCTATATCAAGACCTGTAAATCTATTAAACATAACAAGTCCATCAGCTCCCGCTTGTTCTAGCCTCAATGCATCAGATCCTGGATTTGCAGATTGCGGTGTCATTTTGGGTATTACAGGTATCTTAACGTTATTTTTTACTATTTTCGTTGTATGCACCATTTCTTCAATAATGTTCATACCAGACATAATGTGTACTCCATGAGGGCATGAAAGATTAAGCTCTATTGCATCAGCTCCCGCTTCCTCCATTAATTTACTATATTCAATCCAAGCATCATCCGTATAGCAATTAATACTAGCGATAACAGGTATACTCAATTTTTGTTTTGCATTAAAAATAAATTCTGCATATTCTTGTGGATTCAATTCACTTGCCTGCTCATATGTGTAAAACGTAAATGTATTAGTATGTTTTACTATCTTAAATCGAGGTGTCGGTGATTTTCTAGAAATTTCCTTCTGAAATAAACTTTTAGTTACTACAGCACCTGCTCCACATTCTTCCGCTCTTTGCAACAATTCAATAGAACCAGTTATACCAGCAGAACCTACAATTATAGGCGTTTTAAGCTTTAAATTAGCATAAGTCGTAGATAAATTTAACATTTTTATTTCCCCCTCATAAGTATTTATAACTAAAAATAATAAAAATTAGTATACTATTCAGTTGGTGTAGAATACCTCTCTTGCTCTATAGAATTCTTTATTATTTTTCTTCCCTCTTTTAAATCTTTTATAAATCCCAAAGCCATAAGTTGGACTATCACGTTGCCATAGATTGACGCTTCTACAGGTCCTGTTACAACTATTTTACCCGTAGTATCCGCAGTTAACTTACACAGGAACTTATCCTGTATTCCTCCGCCAACCATATGGATAATATCTATTTCTCTTCCTACAATGTCTTCTAAATTGTTTAAGCAATTTTTGTATTGTTCAACTATACCATTGTAAGCAGCTCTCGCTATATCACCGATATCCTGAGGCAAACCCTGCCCCGTTTCTACACAATATTGCTTTATTGCTTCTGCCATATCATCGGGAGCTATAAACAATTTGTCATCGGGATTAATTATAAACTCTTCATGCTCAGCTTTAGATGCCATCTGGCTGATCTCTGGAAACTCTATTTTTATACCATTGATTTGAGTGTCATAAGTGACATTTTTTAAGCTACTAATAACAACTCTGCTTGGATTTTACCTGTTTTTGTAAGAATAAATTTGATTTCGATATTTTTATACAAACTCGCAGCCATCTCCGCTGCCATTTTTAGTACTTTTTTTGCGTTTATAGCTCCTATTTTGAATGAAAACCAGATTTTTGAGCGCACTAATCCCCTTACAGGTATCACATCTACATGATATTTTCGTCTTAGTATTGATGGTATACCCTCCACTCCATTTCTTATCTTTTGAAGTACACTGTATTTTTCTGTTGACATCTTTTTTAAATAGCTTGCTCTCTGTATTGTTTTCGCTGTTATTAATACATACGCTGATTTTTTCTGTAGCTTTGCTCCACATTTTTCTCTTAGTGGACAATGTTCACATGTTTTTTTATTAAAGGATGCTCTATATAATCCTGTTTTTTCATAGTATCTTGTTTTGTATGGTTTTTCTCCTTTTGGGCATTTGATTATTTCATGGGTTACTTCATCTAATTTAAATTCGCTTTGTATTTCATCTGGTAATTTCCCTATAAGAGCTGTTGTTATTAGTTCGATATTGTTTTTCTTTGCAAGTTCTATGTTTTCAATGCTGCTGTAAGCTCCATCTGCTATTATTGTTATTTCTTTTTCTTGTTTCCCAAGCTTTTCTATTGTTTCTTTGCAAAAGCTGCTATCGCTGTGTGTGTTTACATCATAGTCATAGCTGGTTATTATGGAGCCTTTTTCATCTATTGTTTCTACTATGTTAGCTACATAGCCTTTATGGTCTTTTCCTGCTTTTTTGCGGTATGTTGCATCTGGGTCGCTTGGGTTTTGGAGACTGTCAGGGCTTATTTTTTCTTTTTCTACTGGTACTATCTTGCCTTCTTCTGTTATTTCTGTTTGTTCTTTTAGTACACGCTGTAATAGCTGATATTCTGGTAACTCAGCGTATGCTTCTCCTAATTCTTTTATTAGCGTATAAGCATCTTCAATTATTTCTTGAAGTCTCTTTGTTATGTCTTCGTTTTTTCTATGATAGATTGTTTTGTTTCTGTCGTCTTCGTCTAAGTAGTGTTCCATGTTTTTGAGATACTCATATTCTCCTGTTTTGTATACTGCTTTGACCATATTTGCTACGCATGTGTATAGTATTTCTAATCTGGACATTTTTTTGCAACTGGATGATACCATAATGCTGTCCATTCTTTTTACTGATGGATTTATATCAAAGTATTTTACAAATACGTTTGCCATGGCTTCCATTTCTTCATGAAGAAGATCTCTTCCTGTTTCTAGATTGTAAAGATATAGCCTTTCACGGAAGCGGCTAAAAGTCCTATCACTGAAAGGTTGACTTTTGAAGCTTGTAGTGTGAAGGGCGTACTGGAAACGAACATCACATAGGATGCTTGCTAATAGTTCGTCGTCTGTAAGGTTAAACATTTCTTTTAGTATTAAGGCTCCAATTATTGCGTTTACAGGACTGTTTGGACGAGAAGCTGGATTGTCACTGTACAATACGGAAAAGCGCTTCTCGTTGATTGCTGGAAATATGATTTCAGCAAAATCTTTTGCCCATGAGTTTAAAACAAACTTTTTTGTTCTATCATCCAAGTTTAAGAATCTGTCCTCCATTGTGATTTGTTGATATTCGTTTGGTTTGAATGCCATGGCTATGTATCGCTCCTTCTATTTCCTTTTGTTTATATTTCTATTTTACCATATTTCATCTAAACTTGGATGAAAAAAATACTTTTGACACCTTAATCAAATTTTAAAGTATCAATATACTCTTTTTGCAGCGCAAGTCCCAATCTTCCTGTACCTACACAATATCTCCATCTACTGGTGAATTTTTTGCCATTAGAATTTTTTGGTATCTTTATTTTTACCATGTTAAGACCCCCGATAGCAATTTTAAAAATTATTTCATCCACAGTATGCTGGTTACAAGCCTCGGATAGAGACGGCTTCCTCTAGGTGAACCTGTGTCGCTATTAACCTGGTCTGTAGCACAATCTTCACTGCAAGACACCTGTTGCCACATTGCATGTACCCTATCCCACTCAACCTCTTTATCTCCAAAGTCTATATTAAGCACATCTTTTATGACATATTGACACAAGAATATCTTGCTGTTCCATGTATTCTTGCTTGTTGAGGAAAGCTTCCAGCCACCAGATACTTCATCTATGCATATATCCGGTTTCATAATCGTCATAACATGCTTCTTCAATACTTTAATCAGCTCGCTAAAAGTGCCTGTTTCGCTTACAAAGTCAGTATATCCTACAACGTACGGATAAACCAACGCCTCAACAGCCGGTATTATCCTAGATGTATTGCCATTTTCAAATACAGCAGGGATATACTGATTTTCTGTATCAAACTTGCCAACAATTGTATTTGCAGCCTCTTTCGCCTTTTCTAGCGCTTTTTTCGCCTTTTCTTCCAATCCATTTTCTTTAAATAGTCCATGTAGTACTACATACGCTGCCCACGTCTTTACGCCAAGGTATAAATTATTTCTTGCCTGACCAAGGCTTTCATCAAGGCTGTCATAAGTAGTTATCTCTGAGCCATTTTGGCATCTTGAACTGTCCACATCCATTATCCCGTCGTTATTCTTATCCCTTGCAATGATGGAATCAAAGCATTCAGAAAAAACATCCATGTTCTTATTAAGCCATTCTTTGTCGTTCATTTTTATGGCATAGACAGAACCTGTCAGCACCCAGTTTAAAAGCTCCTCATGAGTCATATAACTGAAGCATCCTGTAAGGTTAGGAAGTTCATAAGAAGAATACCCTTTTTTAGAAAAACCATTTGCAACACCCATATCATGTGTAAATGCAAGACCTGCTTGGTCCTTGTAGCTGTAATTTTCTACGTACAAGTCCAGTGTATTTGTAATAGTCCACGGGTGAAATCTCATTTCCCAGAAGACATGATCAACCGTCAAATCAAATGTGTTTATCATTATATATTCGCCTTCATTTACAACCCATAAAGGCGTACCATCGGTTCTTTTAAGAAGCTCAGTGCTGGCATAATAGCTGTGAGCAGCATGAGCTAGCAAAAACTGCCTGTATTCATTGAGTCCGCTTTTCCTAAGCTCTTCATCCCTTTCTCTAGCCAAATTTATATAATAATCAACATTGTCAAGACCAAACGCAAGGACATCCTCTAGCGACTTAAACACAGAAGTATAGTAAAACTCAGTATCAATTCCTGTCGTTATAATTCCACTTTGATAAGTTGCTAATGCAATAGTAAATGTTCTCTTGGCACCTGCAGTAACTTTAAATATCAAAGAAGGTGCTCTACCAAGACCGTGGTTTTGATAATTGCCATTTGCCCATGACGTCAAAATATCAAGTCTTGACAATTCTCTTACATCATCACTTTTTTTGATGGCAAAACCGTATTTTCTTTCAAAGGCACCACCTAAGTACTTTCCGTCTGTTAGCTCAGATAATATCCTTTTAGGTCCTTCAAAGCCAAATATCATCTCAGCATCCTTATCGCTGTCAGTGTTGTCCATCGTCAACTGCACAAATATGACAGGAGCCAGTGCGAGTTTTTTCTCATTTTCATCCATCACTGCAGGATTTTTGACGTATCCAAATGGAGTAAGTATTGAAAATCTAAGGTTTCCAGCAGTCCATGTGTCTGATGCCCATCCCATTTCCCTTTCTATTTCATCTTCTTTAAAAATCTTTATGTTTTTTTCTCCACTATTGTTAGAAACTTCTCCTGTAAATTCTTCCTCAGCATTTTTTGTATCATCTTTAATAAATGGAAGTAGGTTTATCACTCCATCTCTTTTGTATCCAATATAGACATTGTTATCAGGCGGCCGCACATCATTTAGTACAACGCCACCGCCTTTGCCGCATTTGCCAATCACAAAACTTGAAAAAGCTCCAAATGCGCTGTGATGCGCATAAAAAGATTTACTTATCATGTGAAACACCTCTTTTTAAGATTATAAATTTCATTCTACCTTTATTGCATTTGTTTGAGCCTCTAATGCTAGCTCTATAGCTTTAAATATATGCTCTTGGGTCATTGCATTTTCTGTCCTGTTTATTGAGTCCAGTATTAATTCACCAAAGAAGGGAAATCCGACTTTCCCCTTTACATCCATATGATATTCGCCATCTTTATTTGCCAGGTACACGTGGTCTGTCGTATTTTCTCTGGCAACATCGATGTACTTTCTAAGTTCTATATATCCATCTGTTCCTAATATAAATAGCCTTCCGTCTCCCCATGTGCCAAGGCCATCTGGAGTAAACCAGTCAAGCCTAAAATAGCCTGTGGCTCCATTATCGCCAATTAGCGTCACATCGCCAAAGTCCTCAAAAGTAGGATACTGTTTATGATTGTAATTTGCTACTTTTGCCGATTGGACCCTAGCATCTTTTGCACCTGTATAATACAAAAACTGTTCTATTTGATGGCTTCCTATATCGCAAAGTATTCCTCCAAATTTGTCTTTTTCGTAGAACCAGTCAGGCCTTCCCTTTCCTTCTCTATGTGGCCCCATGCCAATGACTTGTATTACTCTGCCTATTGCCCCTTTTTCTACTAATTGTCCTGCATAGACAGATGCTTCATTGTGAAGCCTTTCACCATAGTAGACTGCATATTTTCTCTTCGTCTTTTTCACTTTGTCTTTAGCCTGCTCCAGTTGCTCTCTGGTTGTCATAGGCGGCTTGTCTGCAAAGTAATCTTTGCCAGCATCCATGGCTTTTAAGCCTATAGCGCACCTTTCTGATGGTATTGCTGCACTTGCTACCAATTTAACTGAGTTATCCATCAGTATTTCATCTTCGTCTCTGGCCTTTTTTGCAGTAGGAAATGCTTTTATGAATCTTTCAACTTTCTCTGGGTCCTTGTCATACACCCATTTTACTTCAGCACCAGCTTCTATTAGTCCTTTTGTCATTCCATATATGTGCCCATGATCTAGTCCAATTGCTGCAAATTCAAAATCTCCTTCACTGCAGACTTTTTTAGCCCTGCTTTCAGGCATATAGTACATGCCGTTTTCTTTGCTCATTTGGTATTCCTCCCTATTTTTACTTAATATCTCTTCCAAATGTTATACGTTCGTCATTGAAATTTTCTACAAACGTTTTTTTCTCATAAAAATGAGGTACACTTGACATTATGCCATCTACTGTATAGAATGGATCATCTTTATTAAGTGGAAGCTTTACAACTTCCCTTGTTGTTGCTGCTTTGTAGATAGCCGTTATAAGCTCTAAGGCATTCCTTCCGTCGCTACCTTTTACCAAGATTTCATGTTCTGATTCTAATGCCTTTAATACATCATCTATTTGTGGAGTATGACCGCTGTACTTCGTTTCTTCCAAGCTGTCATAATAATCTTGTATCTTCTTTTCTAATTCTTCATCTCTGCCTGATGGAAAACCATTGCTTGATGCTGTAGATGCATATACTTTCCACGGTACAGATATCCTCGCCTTTTTCCCTTGAAGTATTATCTGCTGCTCCTCGCCGTGGTGCACAACTGAACTGGTTATTTGAGTTAACGCACCACTTTTATACTTAAGTATCGCTATCGATATGTCTTCAACTTCGGCGTTGTCATGTGCTACATTGTTCATGACAGCCTGTACTTCTTCAGGCATTCCTAAAAGCCATATAAGCATGTCTATATGGTGTATTGCGTGATTTAATGTGCATCCTCCACCTTCTTTTTCCCATGTACCTCTCCACCACAGATCGTAGTACGAATGACCTCTCCACCAAAATGAGTCTACTTGTGCATGTACTATATCACCTGCCAGGCCTGACTCAACGATCTTTTTTAATTTCATAAATTGAGTCCTGAAGCGATTCTGCGCTATTACCGACAAGAGTTTTTTGTTTTTCCTTGACGCTTCTATCATCCTGTCGCACTCTTCTAGTGATGCTGCCATTGGCTTTTCTACGATTACATTCTTTCTGGCATTTAAACTATCCACTGCAATGTCTGCATGTGTGTATGGCGGTGTACATATGTCAACAATGTCAACATCTTCCATCTCCAGTATCTTTTTGTAATCGTCATATACGATAGCATCATTTAAACCGAACCGCCTTTTCTTTTCTTCTGCCTTATCTCTGTAGATGTCTGATATTGCTACAATTTTGCACCTATCTTTAAACTCTAATAAGCCTTGTATGTGAGCAGAAGAAATATTGCCTGCGCCAATGATGGCTATATTAATCATAATAAACTTCCTCCAATCAATCAACTAACTTTATAATCCAAATTTTTAGATTTTTACCGTATTTCTATTGCAAGCTTTGCCTTAGACGGTTATTCATAAATTTTCCTTCCATGTTCATCTTTTATGCCTGTCTTTCTGTAAAAATAGGTATTTACAACATCTCTCCACTCTTTAGCATCAACAACCTGTATGTCTAATCTTTCTAACACGGCTTTAAATATCTCGTCGTCTATTTTCTCTTTTAGTTTCATCCAAGATTCTCTTAGCTTTTCTGCCCTTTCCACTCCTTCAAAATGGGTGTCGTAAATATGCTGTATTACAGTTTTCCCTGATTTCAATTTGTGGTCATAAGGCACATGATGGAAGAAAAGCAAAAGCTCATCAGGACACGTATCGATGTTTTCGTACATTTTCGCAACAGGCTCTTTGTACTGCGCCGTATAACCTGTCCCCGTTGCTACAGTGCGGTCAACGCCTATACCTCTAAAATCGGCGTAATGGTATGTTCCCCAATGTGAGTACTCGTATCCATCTACACTAGGTCCGTAATGATGGCCGGGGTTTACCATCCATCCTATCCCAAGAGGACTTGTATACTCCTCATATATCTCCCTAGATTCCAGCAGCATCGGTACAACCGTCTTCAAAACCTCTTCATCGCACCCAAATGTAAGTTTAACCCATTCCTCAGCAATCTCTCTTGACGAAAGGTCTGGATTCCATGAAAGCCTTCCGAAACCGAAGAGATTTGATTGTGCAAGAGGATGTCCTGTCCATGACTTACTATCGCCTATGTTTGCTACAGCGACAATTCCGCCGTATTTTGCTCCAAATAAGCTGCCATTTACCACTTTCTTTACAAAAGAGCCTTCGCCTTTCGCAAATGTATCAAAATCTAAAGCTTCCTTCCAAAGGGGCACAAGGTAGCATAAATGCTTCTGCTGTCCTGTGTACTCTTGAGTGATCTGAAACTCCATAAAAACATTTGTCTTCTCCATTGCGCCAAATAATGGCGTAATAGGTTCTCTTATCTGAAAATCCATCGGGCCATTTTTTATTTGCAAGACAACATTATCCATGAATTTTCCATCTAGCGGCTTGAAATTGTCATAAGCTGCTTTTGCTCTATCTGTAGAGCGGTCTCTCCAGTCTACCATGCAGTTATATACAAAAGTCCTCCAGATAACAATACCGCCATATGGCTTTAATGCTTCAGCCAGCATATTTGCACCATCTGCATGATTGCGTCCGTATGTGAATGGGCCAGGTCTAAACTCTGAATCTGCTTTTACTAAAAATCCTCCGAAGTCAGGAATGTAGCTGTATATTTTTGATGCTACATCTTTCCACCAATTCTTAACTTCATCGTCAAGCGGGTCTGCAGTAGAAAGACCACCTATCTCAACAGGGGAAGCAAAATTTATGCTTAGATATGTCTTTATACCGTAATCTCTAAAGACATCTGCGATCCTTTTTACATCAGGCAAAAATTCATCTGTAATAAGCTTAGTTTCTTGCTGATGGACGTTGACATTATTTATTACAACGCCATTTATTGCAATAGAAGCAAGTAGCCTTGCATAATCTTTTATCCTCGAAAGATCTTGGACTATGCGATTATCTTTAAAGAAGATAGATTTTCCCGCATATCCTCTTTCAATATTACCATCCATATTGTCCCAATGATTTAATATCCTAAAAGCATTTTGAGGATTATCAATGCACAATGTATCTTTCAGATTTTTACCACTAAATATAGACCTTATTAGGTGAAAAGCACCATATAGTACGCCTTTTTCACTTCCACCTATTACTGCCATTATTTTTCGATTATTTTTTTCTAATGTCTTTAAGGCAAAGCCTTCATTTTCAAGCTCATTTTCCAAATCAATATTAAATCCTTCTGCCTTAAAATCATCTGGAGTGCCTACAAAAATGCAATTAGACTCCGGCATGTTGCCGATAATTTCTATATCAGCATCTTTAATATTCGATAAAGCTTTTTTTAGCTCATTGGCCGCATTGCTAATAATCCTATCATTGCTTTTAACTACAATATAATTAAAATAATCCTTATATCCATCAAGTACTTTTTCGTTGCAAGGTTTAAACCTAAGCCAGCAGTCGTATATGCTGCTAACTAATTCCCTATTATTCAACGTCATAATCTTATCACTCTCCATAAAATGTTAATGATTATTAAAAATCAACTATGCTGTAAAAGGCACTTTTGGGTCTACCATCGACATCAAAAAGAAGCGGCCAATCTTTTCTATCTTTAACCGGAAAATTGTCTTTCCATGTGTGTTTATCGCTTATACCCCAAAAAGTAACACCACTAATTACATCTTTATAATACCTGAATATTTCAAATAATTTTTTATAGACTTTTGATTGTTTTTCAATCATTTCATCTGTTGGCTTCAAAATACTTCTTGTCTTATCATCAAATGAAAACATGGAAACATCAAGTTCTGTTATCTGAATCTTTACTCCTAAAGAAGCATACAATTCTATGGCAGCTTTCAGATTGTCAAAAAGGTCTCTGTCATGTATATCCCAATGGCCCTGTATCCCAATCCCGTCAATTGGAACTCCTCTATCAATCATTGATTTTAATAGCTTATGCGATTTATGTAGTTTTTCAGGCTTCTCATTGTTATAATCGTTGTAAAAAAGAACCGCATTTTGTGATGCTTGTCTTGCAATCTTAAAAGACAATTCCAAATATTCTTTGCCGATTATCTTATACCACTGGGAGTCCCTATATAAAAAGTCGCTCTTATCCTCCACAGCCTCATTTACGACGTCCCACGCGTATATCTTGTCATTGTACCTGCTGCACAATGTATTGATATGCGTTTTAAGCCTTTCTACTAAAATTTCCTTTGAAACTGCTTCACCTGATTCATCTTTAAAAAGCCATTCAGGAACTTGATTGTGCCATACAAATGTATGCCCCCTCACCATCATTTTATTTTCTGCAGCAAAATTGACAATTTTATCCCCATCATCAAACGTATATTCATCTTCTGCTGGATGTATGACTGCAAATTTAAGCGAGTTTTCAGGCGTTATGCTGTTAAAATGTTTTAAAAGAATTTCCCTCTGTCCTTCATCTTCCAAATCACTTACCGCTACAGCCGCACCTATAGGAAAATAATTCTTATATACTTCTTTTAAACTTATTATATCATTATCCATATTCGAAAATACAATTTTCCCTCCTAACATTTTTCCCTTTGAACAGTGTATCACCGTTCAAAGGGAATCATCAAAAATTTAATACCAATTTATTTCATTTTGTCTTTTGTGCTTTTGTACACATCATTAGTAAGTTTTACTAATTGGGCAACACCTTTTGCTTTGCACTGTTGTACATAGCTATCCCAATCTCTATCAATTGATGATACACCTGTTATAAACTTTAACATCATTTGTTCTACATAATCAGCTATTGGCTGGCTTAACATATTAGCCTGCTCTCTTTGGCTTTCAGTAAATGGCACAGGTGGCGCTATAGGAAGCAGTTTTCTCTTACTATTTACCTGATTTTCAAAATTTGCAATATCTGGTGTCATCATTGACTCAGCAATATCCTTTGGTCCGCCATATAATAGACAGAATACACCACCGGAGAATCCATAATCTTTCTGCAAGTTCTTTGTGCCACTTGGATTTAAGTTCATGTAGTTTACATCAGGCATAAGCTGGAACTTGCCATTGACTTTCTGATAAGTCACACCTTCAACGCCCCACTTTGTAAGTGTCTGACCTGCTTCACTGTACCACAGCCAGTCAACGAATTTAAGCAACTGATGGAAATTAGGATCATCTTTAGCCTTAGCTGATATTATTATACCGTTTTCAAGATGGCTACCTGCAATTACTCCACCTTTTGGACCTGCTAGAGGTAAAATTTGTGTAACTTTATAGTTGCCTTTGCCTAATGTTTGATCCATTTTATTTTTCATATTCTCTATTTCCTGAGTATTTGTCATGATGACAAATGACTTACCTGTTACAAATTTCTGTACTGCTTGGTCATCTGTCTGTGTGAAGCTTTCTGGATCAAGAAGACCTTCTTTTACAAGCCTGTTGAAATACGTCAACATATCTTTGTATTCAGGTGATGTCGGATAAAATTCCCAATTATCTTTTGAACTATTGTACAACACTGTTGTACTCTGTGTCCAGTCAAATAAACCATCACTGCCTGATATAGGTACACCAAATGTCGGCATTGCTTCACCTATTAAAGCTTTCCCTTGCCATCTGTCTGACAATGGTGTAGAATTAGGATATATCTCCTTTAATTTCTTTAATGCCGATTCCAACTCATCCCATGTGTTTGGAACTGGTATATTATTTTTATCAAATATGTCTTGTCTTATAGCTAGTGAATACTGCATTGTATAATCTTGATGTAACATAGGTAATACATAAAACTTACCATCTGCTTGCTTTAAAGAATCTAACTCCTTTTGAAGTCCCCACTCTTTAACTTCTCTTGAGAAGTTAGGCATCTCATTTATATAGTCACTTATGGGTAGTATTGCACCAGATGAGACGAACGGTATTTCTTGACCTGGATAAGTCTTAGGAATTATCTCTGGTGCTTGACCTGAACTTATTAAAAGGCTTCTCTTTTGAGTATAGTCGCTCATAGGTACTATTGTAAGCTTTAATGTAACGTTTGTAGCGTCTTTTATAGCTTTCCACAAAAGCCAATCTTCTTTATACGGATAATTTGGGTGATCACTGTACAGCATTGTAAACTCTAAAGGCTTATCTGATTTAAAGTGTAAGTTTTGAGGGTCCTTGCTATTTGTCGCTGTTTGTTCTTGTTTAGTTGTGTTATTATTGCTGCTGGATGATGTGTTTTTGCCACATCCTGCCAGCAAAACGCCAACTGCCAGCACAACGACTAGTAAAAACGACAGCAATCTTTTTGCATTTTTACTCATAATAAATATCCTCCTCTTGATTGAATCAAATACTTAAAAATGGATAAATTCTAAAATTTATATTTTATCCCTTCCATCACCTCCTTAAAAGTCGTCATAAATTTTTCCCTCCTTTATTAAACTGTTAACCTTTTAATGAGCCAATCATGACGCCTTGTACAAAGTACTTTTGTATAAAAGGATAGACCATCATTATAGGTATTGATGTAAGTATGACACTAGCAGATTTCAGTGTCGCCGATATTTGCGCTAGGTTATTTATATCAGAAGTGCTGCTAACTGCTGTCTGCTGTGAACCAGCTATTATATTTCTCAAATACAGGGCAACCGGAAATTTTGCACTGTCATCCAAATATATAAATGGTCCAAACCAGTTATTCCAAACACCTACCGCATAGAAAAGTGCCATGACATACATAATGGGCTTTGACAGCGGAAGAATTATCTTAAGGAGAATTCCATACGTGCTCATGCCATCTACTTCTGCAGCTTCTTCTAATTCTGCCGGTATGCCTTCAAAGAATGTCTTCATAACTATTACATTGAATGTGCTTACCGCACCAGGAAGCACAACACCCCATATTGTATTTCTCATATGCAGTGCGTTAACCAATAGGTACGTAGGTATCAAACCACCGCTAAAGAACATAGTAAATACTACAAAGCCTAATATAATTCCTCTTCCCTTAAGGCGCTTTTTTGAAAGAGGGTATGCTAAAAGCGTTGATAAAAACAATGATACAAGAGTTCCTACAATTGTATATATTATTGTGTTTTTATAACTAGTCCAGAATTCCTTTTCTGCCAAAAGGACTTGATATGTTTTTGTTGTAAATCCTCTTGGAAATACCGAAACCAATCCAGCATATACATATTTTTCACTACTAAGTGATAAACTAACTAAATACCAAAAAGGATATAATGTTGCTAAAATTACAATTATCATTATAATTGTATTTATTACTTTAAATATTTTATATTGTTTAGACTCTTTCATATATAATCACTTCCTTTACCATAAACTTGTTTCTGTCAATTTTCTTGATAAGAAGTTTGCAGTGCTTATTAATATAAGTCCTATTACAGATTCAAACATACCAATTGCAGCCGCATAGCTGAAATTGTTGGACACAAGTCCCATTCTGTAAAGATAAGTTGATATAACATCTGCAGTAGAATACGTTAATGGATTATACAGCAATAATATCTTTTCAAATCCGACTGCTAAAAGTCCACCTATATTTAATATGAGCAATATCATAATCGTCGGTAAAATACCTGGTATAGTTACATATATTGTCTGCTGCCACCTATTTGCACCATCAATAATAGCCGCCTCATATAATTCAGGATTAATATTTGTTAATGCTGCAAGGTAAAGTATTGCACCCCACCCCATGCCTTGCCATATACCTGATACGATATAAATAGTCCTAAACCATTGTGGTTCTGCCAAGAAGTTTATCGTATACCCAAAATAATGTTTCAATAGCATGTTAACAACGCCAGATGATGGTGAAAGTATCTCCATTATCATGTCTGCCAAAACGACTGTCGAAATGAAGTAAGGCAAGTACGATACCGTCTGTGTAAATCTCTTAAACCACTTGCTGTGAATCTCATTTAATAGCAGCGCAAAAATTATCGGAAATGGAAAGCTTATTACTAAATACTCAACACTCAATATTATAGTATTTCTAAAAACTCTCCAAAATGTTGGGTCATGTATAAACATATTTATATATCTTAAACCAACCCATTCAGTTCCATAAACTGGACCTCCTGGATAATATTTTCTAAATGCTATAATATTTCCGTACATCGGAATGTATCTAAATATGACGTAGTACGCAACAGGAAGTATAAGCAGGCTGTATAGCTGCCAATCTTTCTTGATAGCCTTAAGTGTACTCTTTAAAGTGCCATTTTTTTGCGGCTTGTTTTTGCTACCTTTATTTATCAAAGCTGAATCCATATAATTATCCCCTTTCTTTTGATTAATAAAACAGGTTTTTAATATATAGCATGATTTATGTGATTTGTAATAGGTGTCAACGATTTCTATATAAAAGGATAGTCGTTGCTTTAATAATTAAGAATATCAAAATATCTTAAGACATCTTCTGAATAGCCTCCCATAAACCATTTAGATAAGCTACACCAAGTGCTCTATCATATAGTCCATATCCTGGTCTCGCATTTTCATCCCATATCATCCTGCCATGATCTGGTCGTATATACCCATTAAACCCTATGTCGTAATACGCTTTCATTATTTCAAACATATCAAATGATCCATCACTTGAAAGATGAGATGTCTCGTGAAAAATCCCCTCTGATACAAACTTTATATTCCTTACATGTCCAAAGTGAATTCTGCCCATCTTTCCAAAATATCTTATAAGTTCTGGTATATTGTTCTTGGGATTAGAACCTAAGGAACCACTACAAAGTGTTAACCCATTATATGGACTATCTACAAGCTTTATTATTCTTTCAAGGTTCTCCTTACAAGTTACTATTCTCGGTAATCCAAAAACCGACCAAGGTGGATCATCTGGGTGAATAGCCATTTTTACATCATACTTTTCACAGGTTGGAATAATATTTTCAAGAAAATATCCGAGATTATTAAAAAGCTTTTCTTCGTTAATATTTCTGTACATATCAAATAATGTTTTTAATTCTTTTAGCCGATAATGTTCCCAACCTGGAAGTATAAATCCATTTGAGCCTTTTTCCATATCTTCAATAAGTTTTATAGGATCAATGCCTTTTATTTTACTTTCATCATATGAAAGTACAAAAGAACCATCAGGAAGTTCTTCCTTAAGATTAGTCCTAATCCAGTCAAATACAGGCATAAAATTGTAACATACTACCTTAATGCCAGCTTTCCCAAGGTTTTTTATAGTTTCTTTATAATTTTCAATATATTGTTCTCTCGTTGGCAATCCAAGTTTTATGTCTTCATGAACATTAACGCTTTCAATCACTTCAAGTTCTAAGTCATATGATTCAACCTTCCGTTTTAGCTCAAATATCTTTTCTAAAGGCCAAACTTCTCCTACTGGTATATCATATAGAGCTCCTACAACTCCGGTAACTCCTGGTATTTGTCGTATTTCTTTGAGTGAAACGCTGTCATCTTTATCGCCAAACCATCTAAATGTTATCTTCATATCTGCTCTCCCTTTTAGTAAAATTTAATTGCAATTTAAATATTTCCTTAGTGTTGATCTAACTGCACCTTTTCCTGCAATTAATTCTTCAAAGTAATTTTCAATCTTCTCTCCAAGTCCAATACTATATAGATTTATTCCGAATATTACTTCATTCGATAATATTGGCTTCAAACAATTATTTACGTTTTCTTTATCACCTAATTTTATTTGAGAAATACATTCTTTTAAATTATTCATTAATGGGTCAGGACTTAAGTCCATTTTATCGCCATTATCGTCAATACCCATTAAATATCTACACCATCCCGCAATAACTAAAGGTATATATTTAAGGTTTTTTACATCTAAATCCTTACTTTTATAATACGATTTTATTGTTTCACCAAATCTTATAGCTATTTTCTGTGATGTATCTGTTACTATTCTTTGTGGTGTATCAGGTATATAAGGATTTGGAAGTCTTACATTAATAACTTCATTTATAAATGATTCAGGATTTATTATTCCAGGATTGGCTACAACAGGCATCCCTTCTTCAAATCCAATTTTTTTAACTAACTCATTTAAACATCGATCTTTCATTTCATCTGCTATAGTTTTAAATCCCAGAAGACATCCAAAAACAGCTAATGATGTATGTAAGGGATTGAGGCACGTAGAAACCTTCATTTTTTCAGCTTTTTCTACTGTTTGTCTATCAGTAAAGTTTACTCCCACAAGATCAAGTGGTATACGTCCATTTGGAAATTTGTCTTCTATTACCAAATATTGTGGCTCCTCCGTATTAACAAATGGTGCGATATACGTTTTTTTATCCGTACAAATTATTTCAGTACTACCAAAACCCGTTTTATCAAGTATATCTTTAATAGCAGCAGAAGGTCTTGGAGTTATCTTATCAATCATGCTCCATGGAAAAGAAACATATTGCGGATTATTAATATATTCAAGAAATTCGTTTTCAACTAACCCATTCAATCTCCATTTTTCCACAATCGTATTTATTGCATTATATAATTTCTCACCATTACGTGAACAATTATCCATACTTACAAAGGCTAAAGGTAGTTTTCCATTTTTAAATCTTATATATGCTAGTGATGCAATTTTTCCCATTACACTCTTAGGATACATAGGACCTTTAGACATATCTTCCAGTACATCATCTAAATAGTCACCTAAAAAATTTTTAAGATTATACCCTTTTTCAGTAATGGTGAAACTCGCCATTTTAAGTGATGGCTTTGCAAATATTTCTTTTAGTCTTTCCCAATCATTTTTTCTCGATGGATCTCCAACTAAGCTTTCACATATACTTCCCACAACTGTTTTTTTTAATGTGCCATCTGGATTCATAATCACAAGTAAACTTAAATTATCATAAGGCCTGTAAATTCTATCAATGATTTCATAGTCATATGTTTCAACTGCAATAATTCCTGTTTCAACATTACCACAATTCAGAAGTTGCTGCTGCAGCATGGCTGGAAACCCTCTGAATATATTACCAGCTCCAAAATGAACCCAAGTAGGATTTTCATATGATTTATTTAGCATTGTTTCATAATCAAATTTAGGAAGTTCTATATCTGCTCTTAGCCACTCTTCAGTATTTTTTAATTTTTCTTTATTTAATATTAACATCATATTTTGCTCCTTTTTTTGATAAGATATCTAATTTCCTTCTACTTAACTATGTTCAATACTTATTTTTGATATATAATCAACAATAGTTATTTGAAATACTCTGGATATTTTTCTTTTAATAATATTACATCATTATCTATTTGTGTTAAATGTTCCTTAATTATATTTAAACCTTGATCAACATTTTTTTCTTTTATAGATTTAATTATTGCCTTATGATCTTCAATGATTGTGTCCCAATCTGGATTAGAAGATAATCTTAATGTTCTTATCCGATCATAATCACCACTTATGAATCGAATTGCTGACCATATCCTTTCTTTCTTACAGCCTTTATAAATCAGTTCATGCATTTCATTATCTAAATCAAATATTGTTATATAATTCTTTTTCATTATGCAAAATTCTTGCTGATTAATGTTAGATTCAAGCTGAAATAATATCTCGTCTGGAAATTCTGTACATGCCAATTTCATAATTTCCATTTCAAGATTTACTCTCATAAATTTTGCTTCTTGAGATCGCTTTATATCTATTAATGAAACAAAAGTACCTTTTTGAGGATAAATTTCTATTAGCTCCTCATTGGCTAATTTTGTGAAGGTCTCCCTAATAGGGGTCCTACTTGTTTCAAAGGTATTTGCAATTTCATTCTCTGAAATTGCTTCACCTGGCTTAAGATTAAAATCAATTATGTTCTTTCTTATCACTCTATAAATATAGTCTTTTTTAGATTCAAAAGAGTTATTTACTAATAATTCAAAATTCATCATTTCTACATCCTTTACATTATATTTTGCAACATGTATACTACTATATTAATATACATGTTACAAATCTATATATTCTACACCATATCTAAAATTCCTTCTTCCTTTAAATAATTTTTTATCTTAAAAGTTGATATTTTTCTTTGTATTTTTTCTTAAATAAATATACTTAGTAGAACTTCTTTCTCATATTTGTTTTCTAAATCACTTTTAAAATAAATCTTGTATACTAGTATATTAATATGTCAGCTATTATATTATAATATATTCTACATCTTTTTTAAAAATCCTTCTTTTTTTTTTAATTTTGATTTCTTTTTAGTACATATTTTTTACTCTTTTTAAATTTCCAGATTGGAATTTTTTCTAACTATTTCTAATTGCTTTTGCCTCACCTCTATTAATAAATATTTTTTACTTGTATACTAATATATTAATATGTTAGTTGTTATATTATTATATATTCTACATCTTTTTTAAAAATCCTTCTTTTTTTTAAAATATTTTTTTGAATTTTTCAAGTGAAAAAAGAAGGTGGACACCTTGGTTTGAATCAAATGTGAAAGATATCGAAGATTTCAAGTAATTTAAAAACTAGATATAAAAAGAAACTGTGCCTTCGCACAGTCTCTATATATTAAACAAATCTTCTAATTTTTCTTTGCTTTCATCACTAACAACACTTAAAACTTCATCACCTGGTAATATTTTTGTATTGCCATTCGGCAATAATACTTTATTGTCCCTTACTATCGACATTATTACGCAATCATCTGGAAGCTTTAAATCTTTTATCAATTTATGAGCAGCTTTTGAATTTTTTTCAATTATGCTTCTTACAAGGGATATTTTCCCCTCAGCGAGATTTATAATCGTTGTGAGGCTGCTTATCTCTGCTTCTTCTTCAATTAATTTTGCAATTATTCTGGCACTGCTTACAGCAGCGTCAACGCCCATATCTTTTGTAAAAAGCCACTCATTTTTAGGGTTGTTTATTCGTGAAACTACTCTTGATACTCCAAATTCGTATTTAGCAAGCTGACATATTATAAGATTATCTTCATCATGCCCAGTAGCAGCAACTACTATTTCAGCTCCAATGATTCCCGCTTTTTTTAAGATATCTGAATTGCAGCCATCGCCAATCATAATGGAGCATCTTAAATCTTTTCTTAACTTTTCAATTTTTGCCTCGTCTTTTTCAACGACAACAACCTCTTTATTCTTTTCTTCCATCAATTTAGCGAGAAATGAACCGAGGCGCCCAGCGCCAACTATCATTATCGACATATTATGACCTGTTACTCGGAAACTTTATGTACATTGTTCCCAGCAGGTTCTTTCACCTCCTACTAAAATATTTTTAAATTATGACATAAACATTTGTTTTATCTTTGATTTTCCAAAAGCTGTTGAAGCGATAAAGATTTTATCACCTTTTTTAAAAGTTGTGCTCGGTGTTGGTATAACCGCTATCCCGTTCCTAACTATACTGACTACATTAACTTCAGATGGTATGGAAATATCTCTAACATGGCGACCATCCAAAAATATAGATGCCTCTGTTTCTATTATCTCTACTTCACCATTCCCAAATGACGATACTCTAAACAAATCGGGATGACATATGAGGTCTTTTATCTTATTTGCACCCCATAATGTAGGAGAAACTGTATTTATTCCCATTTTTCTATATATCTCTGCTCGTATTGGGTCATAAATTCTTGCTACTATAGTTGGAACTTTAAACTTTTTCTTTGCAATCAAAGCTGTAACGATATTAGTATTATCGCCATTTGTCACAGAAGCTATTGCGTCAGCATTTTCAATGCCAGCCCTTATAAGAGTGGCTTTATCAAATGCGATCCCTTCTATAAATTCACCCTTAAATGTTTTTAGTCTTTTAAAAGCATTTTTGTCTTTATCAATTACTGTGACATGGTATCCATCGGCATCTAATATTTGTGTCAACTGTGCACCAAGTCTGCCGCATCCGGCAACTATTATATTCATAAATCAGGCTCATATAGAGCCTTTCACCTCCTTTTTATTTGTTTGCATTTATTTTCTTGCGCAAAATCCATTTCCTGATTTCTTCTGCACCAATAAGTAATGGTATAAATGCTAAGTAAAACAGCCAATGTTTAAATGAAACAGGATATGTGTCAAATATTTTCTGCAAAAATGGCACATATATAAGTATCGCTGTAAGTACTAATTCAAATACAACACCTATGTTTAATAATTTATTTTTAAAGAAGCCGACACTAAACATAGATGCAACTTCAGTACGACAAGCAAATACATTTGCAACCTGCATTATTACAATTCCTAAAAAGCTCATTGTAGCAGCTTTTTTAGCAAGCGGAGCCGTAAATGGAAGGGTTTCACCCCAATGCCATCCACCACTATACAATACCCAAAAATATCCAGAAAGTACTGCTACTGAACTAATTAACCCGAGTAAAACATATCCTCTGAGGAATAATGACAGATTTAGTAATTTTTCCTTAGGCGACCTTGGTGGTCTGTCCATGACACCTGGTTCAGGCGGTTCAACGCCAAGTGCAAGAGCCGGCAATGTTTCGGTACCTAAATCAATCGCCAATATCTGCATTACTGTTATTGGAACAGGTATATTAAACAGTGAAAACAAAATATACGGTATAGCTTCTGGTGTTAGATGTGCAAATATATATGTTATGAACTTCCTAACGTTATCATATACAGCTCTGCCTTCTTCGATAGCATTTACTATGCTGGCAAAATTATCGTCTGTCAATACCATCGTTGCTACTTCTCTTGCTACATCTGTACCAGATTTACCCATTGCAATACCGATATCAGCCCTCTTTAATGCCGGTGAATCATTAACACCATCACCAGTAACTGCTACAACTTCACCCATTTCTTTAAGTGCAGCTACAACTTTCATTTTATGCTCCGGTGCAACTCTTGCGAAAATAATTTCTTTATTTTTTAACTCCTTCTTTAAATCCTCGTCAGTCATTTTATCAAGTTCATTACCTATAATTATTCTCGGATGCAATCCTTTTATTATACCTATTCTCCTTGCAATAGATTCTGCTGTTAATCCATAGTCACCTGTTATCATGATAATCTTTATTCCAGCCTTATGAGCATGTTTTACAGCTAATTCTACTTCAGGCCTTGGCGGATCCATCATCGCTACCAAACCAACGAAGATTAAATCATTTTCCGTATTTTCTATTGTATATTCCTTATTTTCATCGTCTATTTTTTTGTATGCCATTGCAAGAACTCTTAAACCAGATTCTGCAAATTTGTCATTCTGTTCTATTACTTTATCAATATCTGATTGTTCTAACTTTTTTACCCCTTCTTCGCCTTTAAAAATATAATTACAAACTGAAAGTGTCTCCTTAGGTGCCCCTTTTGTGAATACATAAATATCTTTTCCAGACTTATGTATGGAACTCATTCTTTTACGTCTTGAATCAAATGGAAGCTGTGAAACTCTCGGATATTCTCTCAACATATTTTCGAGAGTATATCCTGCTTTTTCTGCCAGTACGACTAAAGAGCCTTCAGTAGGATCACCAATAATATTCCACGATGGATTCTCATTTGTAGGCCTTACTAACCGGCTGTTATTACATAATAGACCTATTTTCAATAATAATGATAATTCATCAGGAAGATTTTTATTGTCTATTTGTCTGCCATTTGCAGAAAACTCACCTTTTGGTTCATATCCAATACCGCTTACATTGTAAAATTCCAAAGGAGTCCAAATCTCTCTAACTGTCATCTCATTCTGTGTCAAAGTTCCCGTCTTATCTGTACAAATAACTGTCGCTCCACCAAGCGTCTCAACGCTTGAAAGCTTCTTTACAAGCGCATGTCTTCTTGCCATTCGCTGAACTCCCATGGCAAGTGCCAGTGTTACCGTAGGCAATAATCCTTCAGGTACATTTGCGGTAATTATACCTATTGCAAACATAAATGTATCAACTAATGATCTTCCCATCAAAAGACCAAGGAGGAAAAAGAATACCCCCATAACAAGTGATAGATATGCTATAACTTGTGCAACTCTTGTTAATTGTCTTTGAAGAGGACTCTGTTCTATTTTTATGGTTTGTGTTAATGAGGCGATTTTACCAAACTGCGTGTCCATACCTGTAGCATAAACAACCGCTGTGCCAGAGCCTGATGCAACACTTGTACCCATAAACACTAGGTTTGGTGACTGAAGTAATGATACATCTTCATCAAGTACTACATCAGAGGTTCTCCTTACAGGCTCAGATTCTCCAGTTAGTGCAGCATTGATTGTCCTCATCTCAAATGCTTCTATAAGCCTTGCATCAGCTGGTATATGATCACCTTCCTCAAGGTAAATCAAATCTCCAGGGACTAATTCTCGAGCTAATATTTGTTCCTGATGCCCATCCCTTATTACTTTAACATATGATGGTAGCATTTTTTTAAGACTTTCTGTAGCCTGTTCTGCTTTAAACTCTTGCCAAAAGCTAAATAAAGCATTTACTATAATTACCAGTATTATTGCCCAACCAAGCTGTGGCATACCACCAATAAAAGAAAGTATGCTGGCTATCCAGAGAAGTATTGCTAATAGGTGCGTAAAATTTGCCAAAAATCGCGATAGCAGTGATGATTTCTTAACTTCCTTTATTTCATTATATCCATATTTCTGAAGCCTTGCATTTGCTTCATCCTTTGAAAGACCTTTAATAGATGTATTTAATTCATTAAATATGTCATCAGCTGTTAATCTAAATATATCATCAATCTTCAATGTAATAAACCTGTATAAACAGGTTTCACACCTCCTTATAATTAGCCATTCTATAAATCATCACTTCGAATATAATAAATCATAAAACATGTTTAAATTGCTCGACTCTTACATAAAAATCACCCCGATATATATTTTCTCCAGTATATCATTATTTAATTATTTATTAAAGTTTCAAAATATCGAATTAATGTTTATTTAAAGCTATACATTCTCGTTTAATAAATAACTATTATATTTTCTGCTTATTAATCTCGATTTATTACGTAAATGCTATTTTCAATAATTTTAAAGTTAAACTGTGAATTAGCATATAAATAATAGAACCTTGTATAAAATACATCAATATGTTAAAATAATTATAATTTAATAAGACAGTTCGAAACCATCCTGTCTATAAACAAAACTATGGAAAAATTTTAAGGTAGTTTTTGTATGTATGAGCACAGGCTGTGCTCTTTTTTATTTATTAAAATTCTACTTTATACCGTATTTTGTTTAGGGGCAGATGCCCATTTTTTTAATTAATTTTTTAGGGGGTTTTTAAATGGAGGATAAAAAATTAAAAAAGCAGTACACACCTACACAAAAAATTACTATTTCTGGTGTTGTTATAGCATTGTACTTAGTAATAATGTATCTTACTCAAAATTTTGCCTTTGGACAATATCAGATAAGGATAGCGACTTCAATATATGCATTAACTGCAATTTTCCCTTTTTTGATATTGCCAATGGGTTTAAGCAACATGCTTAGCAATATTTTATTGGGTGGTTTCGGTCTTCCAGACATGCTTGGCGGGTTAGCTGTAGGTCTTTTAACGGCTTTTGCAGTTTACCAGATTAAGAAATATAAACTAAATGACTGGCTTATTTCATTACCTATAATCTTATTTCCAGGATTAATTGTACCAATATGGCTATCAGTATTACTTAAAGTACCTTATTATTTGTTAGCTACAAGTGTAACAATAGGGCAAATCATCCCTGGAATAGTTGGTGTTATTCTCGTAAAACAATTAAGAAATAGATTATGATTTTAAGAGAGGATTGAAAATTTTTATGTCAGAGAGGAACAGAAAAGAGTTAGACGAATTATCATTGTTGGGAAGGAAAGTCGCCAAATATAATTATGATTATGATCCATCTGTACTTGAAACATTCATAAATAAGCATCAAGAAAATGATTATTTTGTTAAATTTAATTGTCCAGAATTCACAAGTCTTTGTCCTAAAACAGGCCAGCCTGATTTTGCAACTATTTATATTTCGTATGTACCCGATAAATTAATGGTTGAAAGCAAATCATTAAAACTATATTTATTTAGCTTTAGAAACCATGGGGATTTTCATGAGGATTGTGTCAATATCATAATGAAAGATTTAATTAAACTCCTTGATCCAAAATATATCGAGGTATGGGGTAAATTTACACCAAGGGGTGGAATATCAATAGATCCTTATTGTAATTATGGAAAACCCGGTACGAAATGGGAAAATGTTGCAGAAAAAAGACTTTTTTATCATGACTTGTATCCTGAAAAAATTGATAATAGGTAAGTTACATCATAAAAAAATTGTTCAAATGATTATAATTATTAAGGGCTTGTCATATCAAGCCCTTAATTAATTTATTATAACTCTACAGATTTACCTGTCTCATTTGATTTGAAAGCTGCTTCTATGATAGAGTATGCCCTTTTTACTTCCTCTGGTTTTACAATTAATTCAGCCTTTCCATCTATTACATCTCTTACATTTGCGTAAAAGTCTGTCCACTGTGGATTTGCATCTGGTAGTTCTATTTCTTCTTTTACTTCATCTGGGCGTGGCGCAAATGTACGTGTTGGACCTGCAGATGTTTCCACTATTTCCGATCCAAATTCATCTGCAAGATTATTAATCTTTGTTATGCCACCATGTCCTTCAAAGTCATCGACGACAAGTGTACCATTATTGCCTCCAACAAACCACCTTGGAAGGCTCCTTAAACAGAAAGTTCCAACTTCAACTTGTGCTGATATGCCATTGTCAAATTTCATTAAGAGTTTAAAATAATCATCAACTTCCGGGTTTATTACACTAAAAAGCTCAGCATACACACTAACTACCTTATTCGGTATCATGTAAAGAATCTGGTCTATTAAATGTACACCCCAATCGAGTAGCATTCCACCGCCATATTCCTTTTTGTTGCGCCATCCATGTATTATTCCACCAGAGCCATGGACTCTATTTTCAATCGTATATACTTTGCCTATTAAACCATCCTCTACAGCTTTTTTAACTTTGCAGTAATCTTTATCCCATCGACGGTTTTGATGAACAGTGAAGACTACATTGTTCTTCTTAGATGCATCTATCATTTCATCAATTTCCTGCATTGACATTGCAACAGGTTTTTCAACTATAACATTTTTCCCAGCATTTGCTGATGCAACCGCAAGCTCTTTGTGAACATGATTCGGAGTTGCAATTAAAACAGTATTTATTTCTTTATCATTTAGAAAATCATCTAAAGAATCGTACCCCTTTAGCCCTTCTTCTTTTGCTGCTTCAACTCTGCTGTGGTCAATATCGTATACTGCGACGACATCCACACCATCGACTTTTGGTGCATTTTTTCGATGCCATCCGCCCATCCCGCCATATCCTATGATTCCAAGTTTTATCGGCATTTTTCTACCTCCTAATATATCTTTATATTTCGATTTATTATATCATAGAGCCTTAATATTTCAACAATGAATAAAAAATATTTTATATTAAAATATTATAGTGGAATTTGAAATTATTCGATTTACTCATAATGACAAAGGTTTTTTATATAATAGCAATTTTTAGGGCAAGCAGCGAATACTGCCTGCCCTTATTTCTATATGAATTGTTTTAAATGCTTGTATCCTAACTTTAAGCCTTCTTTTACTTTTTCTTCGCTTCCTTCGTACAATGGATCTTCATGTTCAATGCTTATAACATCATCATATCCAATGTCCTTAAGTGCTTTTATAAACTTACCCCAATCTACTTGGCCAAGGCCTGGCATTCTAAATCTCCAGTAACCGGTCTCACCCTTTTTAGGAAATTGCCTATTAAATACTCCATACCATGCAAGTTTATCTTCGAAAACTTCTGCGTCTTTTGCATGGACATGGAATATCCTATCCTTAAATGCAGGAACAACTTTTAGATAATCAATAAGCTGGAAAAGTAAATGGGATGGATCTAAATTGAGTCCGAAATTCTTTGATGGAACTCTTCTAAACATCTCTTCCCAAAGTTCTGGTGTAAAAGATATTGTACCTGGTAATCCTTCTTTCTGCCAGCCTTCCATGGGGCAATTTTCAATTATAATTTTTATACCCTTTTGTTCAGCATAGCCGACGATATCGCCAAATACTTTCTCAAATTCATCAAAATTTCCTTTAATATCTTTATCAACATTTCTTCCTACAAATGTTCCTACCATTGAAGTACCGAGCATAACTGCTGCATCGATACATTTCTTTGTATGATTATTTATATATGCTCTTTTTTCCGGGTCATGATCCAAGTTATTATCATAATATGCCAAAGATGATATTGTAAGTCCATATTCTTTTAAGTACTTCTTTATTTCTTCTGCTTTTTCTTCTGTCAATGTTTCAACATCTATATCACAGCTAGAATAATCCCTGCTGTTTACCTGTGGCCAGCAAGCGATTTCTAAAGATTTAAACCCATTTTCTGATGCCCATTTAGCCTTTTCTTTAAGCGGCATATTCCCAAGGCACACTGTTAAAAAACCAAGATACATTATATTTCCTCCTCACATTTTTTTAATATTTTCAAAACTTATTTTTACACTTTCAATTGGTGGTCTCTTGCACACATCCTGTTCTACTATAAACCATTCTGCACCAGCTTTTTGGGATGCTTCGATTATTTCTTTGATATTCATTGTCCCTTTGCCTATTTCCGCAAAATCTCTTGTACCCTCTTCCATGTCCTTAAGATGTACTAATGGTAACCTTCCGGAATATTTTTTGATGTAATCTACTGGATTTACTCCAGCATATTCTACCCAATAAGTATCAATCTCTGCTTTTACAAGGTCAGGGTCTGTATTTTCATATAGTAAATCAAGTCCATATTTACCATCGAACAGCTGGAATTCATGATTGTGATTATGATAACATAGTACTAACCCATTTTCTTTACACTTCTTGCCTATATCGTTGAGAAGTTTTGCTGTACTAATAAAATCATCTTTTGTTTCATACTTATTCCAAGGGCAAACTATATATTTATTTCCAATCTCTATGCTATATTCTATCACTTCATCGAGTCTGTCTTTTAATAGATCAATACCTACATGGCTTCCAGTCGGTACTAATCCAAGTCTATCGAGATACTTTTTCAATTCACTAGCACTAAATCCGCCATATCCAGCAAATTCAACGCCTTTATAGCCTATCTCTGCAACTTTTTCAAGTGTCCCTAAAAAGTCATCTTTCAGTTCATTGCGCAGTGTATACAGCTCTAATGCAACAGGTAAATCCATTTAAAAACACTCCAATCTATTTATTAAAATATACTGGCTCACCTGTCTTAGCAGATATATATATTGCTTCAAGTATCTGTGATACAACATATGCTTCCTCAGGTTTTACTACAGGTTCTTTGTCATTTATAATACTATCTATCCACTGCCTTGCCTCAATAAGTGATGCATCTTCGGTATTTCCTTCGTAGAAGTCTACACCGCCCGCACTTAAGTCTACTTTTGTCGTATAAAGCCTCCCATTCTTTTCACCATTTATTCTTAAGCCGTCTCTCATATCAGCACCGCCTTCTGTACCACAAAGTGTTGTCATTGCTTCGCCAACTTCAAGTGAATTAAGTGCCCAGCTTGATTCAAGTACTATTGTCGCACTATTTTCCATTGTTATAAAGCCAAATGCCGAATCTTCTACAGTAAATTTAGCCGGATCCCATGGTCCCCATGCATTTGCTGCATTTTTTCTATCTGCAAGTTTATGGTATACAGTACCCACAACGCTCTTTGGCTTATAATTATTCATCATCCATAATGTTAAGTCAAGTGCATGTGTGCCTATATCTATCAATGGCCCACCACCTTGCTCTTCCTCATTTAAAAATACTCCCCATGTTGGTACAGCACGCCTTCTTATAGCATGTGCCTTAGCAAAATATATTTCACCAAGTTCACCGTCTTCACATAACTTATGTAAATATTGTGAATCTGGCCTGAAACGGTTTTGATATCCTATCGTAAGCTTTTTGCCTGTTTTTTTTGCAGCATCTACCATCCTTTTAGCATCTTTAGCTGTTTTTGCCATTGGCTTTTCACACATTACATGTTTACCAGCTTCTAATGCATCAATAGTTATATCTGCATGGGACTTATTTGGTGTACATACGTGTATAACATCTATGCTTTTATCTTCCAAAAGTTCTCTATAGTCTACATATGTTTTTGCACCATCTATACCATAGTCATTTGCAGCTTTTAATGCTTTTTCCTCAATTTTGTCGCAGAAGGCAACCATCTCGACATTTTTAAGCTTTGCAAGTGACGGCATATGTTTGCCATTTGCAATTCCACCACAACCAATTATTCCAACTCTAAGCTTGTCGCTCATAACAAATTTCCTCCTTTTATTTTACAGTTGATTCTCTTATGATTAATTCGTGTTCAAGTATAATATTTTCTTTATTATCTCCCCTTTCCTTTATTTGTTTTATTAGTAATTCCATCGCTGTACAGCCAATATCATATTTGGGCTGTGATATTGTTGTAAGTGATGGATTATACATTGGCGCAAAGCTTATATTATCAAATCCAACTATCGCAATATCATCGGGAATTTTTAAGCCATTCTCATTTGCAGCTTTTATTGCTCCAATTGCCATAATGTCTGAAATTGCAAATATCGCTGTTATCTTATCAGCATCAGCGAGTAAACTCTTTGTTGCTCTAAACCCACTTTTGAATGAATAGTCGCCATATCTTACATATTGTGGATTAAATTCAATGCCAAAATCAATTAAAGCTTTTTTGTAGCCCTCTTCTCTCTGTTTTGTAGAAAGAAAATTGTTTTTACAGCTTATAAGACCAATATCCTTATGTCCAAGTCCAATCAGGTGTTTCACTGCCTTATATGCAGCCTTAAAATTATCTATTGATACATGAGAAACATTGGCACCCTCTTTATATTCGCAACATTGTACAGCAGCAAATTTCTCGCCTATTTCATTAAGCTCACCTTCATCAATTTCCGGTGCCATAAATATTACCCCATCTGACAACCTATTCTTCAAAAGTTCTAAATACATCCTTTCCCTTTTTACATCAGAATCTGTATTGCAAAGCATTACACCATATCCATTCTTTTGCGCCACATCCTCAATTCCCTTTACTATCCTTGCGTAAAATGGATTCGATATAGTCGGAAGAAGCACAAGTATCATTTTCGTCTCCATCCTCCTAAGGTTTCTGCCAAGAAGGTTTGGATTGTAATTTAATCTTTTTATGACGGAAAGCACCATTTTCCTTGTCTCATCAGATACTCCCGGACTATTATTTAAAACTCTTGAAATTGTAGCGACCGAAACACCGGCTTCTTTTGCAACATCTTTTATTGTTATCATACCGACTCCCTCGTAACGGATTACTCTAAATATCTCAAATAATGTCTTTGTAAATTATGCTGTTTATTTATTTCTTTATGCTGTAAAAAAAATTTTTACGTAACGGATTACTTTAATATTAAAACAAATAAAGATGTGAGTCAAATTATATATTTTATCCAAATGAATTATTTTAAGTCATCTATCATATCTATCATTAACTATCTGCTATTTGCTTCTATTTATTCAATTTATATATAATTTGCTTATGCCAATTTTGTTTTTGGCTTATTAATATTACTTTAAAATTTAATATTAAAAAAAGACCTTACCATATGATAAGGCCTTTTACTTTTGTTTTACTATTTAAGCAGTTTTTTCAAAACCTTTCCCGTTGGGCTTTTTGGCAATTCATTAACGAATTCAAATATCTTCGGTATCTTATATACCGTCAGTTTATTGCGGAGAAAGTTTTGAAGTTCTCTTCTATCGGCATTTTGTCCTTCTTTGAGCACGACAAATGCCTTTACATCTTCACCCTTATATTTGTCACCAACGCCTATTATAGCAACATCTTGTACAGCAGGATGCTCCAACAACGTCTCCTCTACTTCTCTCGGATATACATTAAATCCTCCAAGGATTATCATATCTTTTAACCTATCAACTATGTAGTAATATCCATCTTCGTCTTTCTTGGCAAGGTCACCCGTATGAAGCCATCCGCCTCTTAAAGTTTTTTCTGTTTCTTCAGGCATATTATGATATCCTATCATAATATTTGAGCCTTTTAATACAAGTTCGCCAACTTCCCCTATTGGCACTTCATTGTCATTTTCATCGACTATCATAGCTTCATTACATGGGAGTGGTACACCAATTGAGCCAGGTTTTCTAATATCATTTGGACCAAGAGGGTTCAATATTGCAACAGGTGCAGCCTCTGATAAGCCATACCCTTCAACAAGTGGAAAATTAAATTTAGATTCAAACCCCCTTTGAATCTCTGGTGCCAATGGTGCACCACCAGTTATAGCAAGCTTTAATGCTTTAAACTGCCCCTTTTCAGCCATTTTCATCAAAAAGGCAAATATTGACGGTACGCCACAGAAAACTGTAATATTCTCATTTATCAAAGTTTCTAAGGTGTCCTTTGGCATAAATGTATCCTTTATTGTAATGGTACTACCAAGGTAAAACGCCAAAAGCACATTGACAGACCATGAGAAGCTGTGGAAAAGTGGCAGTACACAAAGAAAATTATCATCTGGTCCAAGATCAGATACTTCGTCCATTGCAATTACATCTGATACAAAATTTTTATGTGTAAGCATTGCGCCCTTTGGTTTACCTGTTGTACCCGATGTGTAAAGATATGTACATACATCCTCATCATTTATCTCAACAGGTGCAAAATTGCTTTGACCTTTTATCTTTTCTTTTGTCTCCTCATTTAATACGACAACATTTTTTAAGTTCATCTTCTTAAATGCCGATGGATCTATCTTCTTAAGAATTATTGGATGTACTACTATAGTATTAGCACCGGATTCCATAACAACATATTGAATTTCTTCCATTGTAAGCATTAGATTTAATGGTATGGTGATAGCGCCAGCTTTTACAGCACCAATGTAAGAAAATACAAATTCAGGACAATTCGGCATGCATAAAATGACCTTATCGCCTTTTTTGACGCCCAAGCCTTGAAAGTATGATGCATAGCTATCTATTAAGTTTGGAAGTTCGCCATATGTGATAACTTCATTTTTAAATTTTATCGCTGCATGATCATTAAGTTTTATATTTTTTTCATATAGTTCAAATATTTTCATTTTCAATATCCACCTTTTATATTAAAGTATTGCTGCACCTATTATTCCGGCATCATTGCCGAGTTCTGCCTTTTTAATGTCCGCATATGGTAAATCCTTAAATAATATGTTCTCCTGAACCTCTTTCTTTAAAGGTTTTAACAAGAAGTCTCCGGCATTTGCAACACCGCCGCCAAGAATAATTACTTCTGGATCTAATATATTTATTATATTGACAATTCCGATTGCAAGGTATTTCACATAGTCATTAAAAATCATCATCGCCGTTTTATCAAACTGTTTTGCCGCATCAATAACATTCTTTGCAGTTATAGTCTCTGGTTCTCCACCAGCTAACTTTAAAATTAATGAATTTTTATCCTTCAAAGCTGCTCTTTTCCCTTCTCTTATAAGTGCTGTTGCAGACGCATATGTCTCAAGGCAACCTATCTTGCCACAATTACATCTTATACCATTATCTCCTATTACAATATGGCCTAATTCTGGTGCAAAATGATGTGCTCCATTAAATACTCTACCGTTTAAAACAAAGCCAGAACCAACCCCTGTTCCAAGAGTGATTGTAACAGAGGAATTTGTACCACGTCCCGCACCGAAAACCCCTTCAGCAAGTGCAGCTACATTAGCATCGTTATCCATGTGTATTGGTATATCAATATATTTATGTATTTCACGGACTAGAGGTACCTTTGTCCAGTAGAGGTTCACTGCTCTTAAAACAATTCCCTTCTCATTATCTGCAACACCAGGTACGCCGATTCCCATTGATTTAATATCCTCAATTTTTAAGCTGCATCTTTTTATTAACTCTAATGATATTTCACCAATGTCCTTAGCCATAGCAGCATATCCTCTTTTAGGTTCTGCCGGTCTAGAACCGGTTGCAATTATTTTCCCATTTTCATCTACCAATCCCACTGCTATATTTGTCCCACCTACATCAACACCAATCCTCATTTTCGTTCCTCCTTTTAACTTAACGAAAATATCATCTATTTAATAGTTTGCCTTTACTTCTTAAATAATCTTTAAATTTATCTACATCAGTATTCATAATAAATTCTTCATCTAAATGTGCTTTTTCAATGACCTCTAGTGCCTTGTCAAACCTGCCTACATCAAATGCTATATGTGCATCACTTCCAACGCAAATCTTCACATTCATTTTTGCAGCTTTTTTAGCAATTAAAAGGCAGTTTTCATAGCTTCCAACTCTCGATGCCACAAATGAGCTATTATTTATTTCTATACATGTATTATACTCTTTCGCGGCATCAAGAACCTTGTCAACATCAATATCAAAAAGCGGATTACCTGGATGCCCCACAATATCAACATATGGATTTTTTATTGCATTTATCATTGCCTCTGTATTTGACTCAACATCGCGATATGGAAAACAAACGTCATGTAAACTTGCAATAACGACATCAAGCTTTTTTAAAATTTCTTCCGGCATATCGAGGTTGCCATCTCTGTCGAGAATATTTGCTTCAACACCTTTTAATATTTCTACGCCATCTACTTCAGATGGTAAAACTTTTAGATTGCCAAAGTGAAATATATGTGGTCCGCCGGGCATTTTTGGGCCGTGGTCTGTCATACAAAATAGCTTTAAGCCTTTTTTTGATGCCTCCTTAGCATTCTCAATAATCGTACTGTATGCATGGCCACTTGCTACAGTATGTGTATGCGTATCAAGTAAAAGATTCATTATTTTTACATCCCTTTCAAAATATATGTCAAAATTTTGTTAATTAATAATTAAGCCCATTTAACATTATATTTTAACCGGATATCTGTTTCAACAATTTTTTATTTAATTCATGTGCTGCATTATACCCCATCTGCTTTTGTCTATGATTCATAGCTGCTACTTCAACAATTATCGCAAGGTTTCTGCCTGGCCTTACAGGAATCGTAAGCTTAGGGATTTTTATGTCGAAGAATTTGATGTAATCGTCATCAAGTCCAAGCCTATCATAGTATTTATCCTCATTCCATTCCTCAAGCTGTATTACAAGGTCTATATTCATGTTGTCTCTAACAGACCCAACACCATAAAGCGTCTTGATATCGAGGATTCCTATTCCTCTTATTTCTATATAGTGTCTTATAATCTCAGGTGAACTGCCTTGAAGCGTGTAGTCGCTTATCTTCTTAATCTCTGTCGCATCGTCTGCGACAAGCCTGTGGCCCCTTTTTATGAGTTCCAAGGCAGTCTCACTTTTACCGATGCCGCTTTCCCCAAGTAAAAGAACGCCAACACCATAAACATCGACAAGGTCACCGTGTATGGTTATCTGTGGTGCAAGTTTTTCTTCCAAATAATTAATGAGCCTGCTAATAAACTTTGTAGATGACTCCTTTGTCCTTAGAAGATATCTGTCGTGTTTTTGGGCTGATTCAATAAGTTCCCTTTTTATATTTAATCCTCTTGTAACAATTACACATGGAAGAGGATATTCAAAAAATTTATCAGCTCGTGATGCAAGTAAATCTAATGGCATCCTATCAATAAATGCAGTTTCAACCATTCCGAGTACTTGTACACGTTCATTTGCAAAATGTTCATAAAAACCCGAGAATTGAAGTCCCGGTCTATTTACATCGCTTGTCGTTATATCTATCTTTTCTTTTGCTTCTACTATCACTTCTAAACCTAAATCTTTAATTAAATCGACAACGGAAACGCTCAACAAATCAAAAACCTCCTAATCGGAACTTAATGCTTTACATACATTATTATATTATTTTATACCTTATATGTAAATAAACTTTGGGTACAAATTATTAAAAAACTATTTGTTGAAAATTATTTTTAAGGTATAATTATAATACTATAATTGATATGAAAGGAAATGAATGTATTGTTAAAGAATAATATTTTACAATTACTTAAAAATAATAAAAATAAATATATATCCGGCCAGGATTTGTGTGATACATTTAATGTATCTCGTACAGCTATATGGAAATGTATAAAAGAATTAAAATCCGATGGGTACATCATAGAGTCACAGCATAAAACGGGATACATGCTTATATCAGAACCAGATATACTAAGCTACATTGAAATATATCCATATCTAAAAACAAAATTTATAGGAAGAAATTATATTCACTTTGAAAGTATTACATCTACTAATGACTACGCAAAGGAAATAGCTTTTAAATGTGATAATGGCACAGTTATTGTTTCTGAAGAACAAACATCAGGAAGAGGCCGTCTTGGAAGGTCATGGGTCTCAAATAAAGGCGAGGGCATTTGGATGTCAATAATATTAAAGCCAGATTTAAACCCACAAGAAGCAGTTAAGTTAACACAGGTTGCAGCAGTAGCAGTTGTTGATTCTATAAAAGATGCAACTGGCTTAAGTTCTGGTATAAAATGGCCAAACGACATTATTGTTGATCGCAAAAAAGTATGCGGCATTCTTACAGAGATGAATGCAGAGCTTGATAAAGTTTATTACGTTGTAGTAGGAATAGGTCTAAATGCAAATGTAACAACTTTTCCAAAAGATCTCAATGATAAAGCTACGTCTTTATTGATCTCAGCTGGAAAAAAAATTGACAGAAAGCAGCTTACTGCATCAATACTAAATAATTTTGAAAAATACTATGGCGTGTATTTAAGCAAGGGATTTTCTTACATTAGAACAATGTGTATAAAATATTCGCTGACACTAAATAGCGATGTTAGAATAATCTCAAATAATCATGAATACATAGGACATGCAATTGACATCGATGATGATGGAAACTTGATTGTAGAATTAAAAAATGGTGATAGGAAAACTATCATGTCTGGTGATGTCTCTGTCCGTGGCATACTCGGGTATGTGTAAAATTAACTATATATTTTACCAAATATATTATTACGTTCAAAAAACGGTTTTTTATATATTTCACTTAAGATTCATGAAGGAAAATTCTATTGCTTTACAAGCCAGAATGGATGTTGTAGAACAACTCTTTTAAATGTATTGCGAGGCTTTAAATCCTATAAATTGTAATATATCCTTTAAAACAGAAAACTCCTCTAAAATGTTTAAAAAAATCGCTGATATCCCTTCAGACCCCGAATATATTAATATATTCGTTGATATATGTGCAAGTCTACGCGAAGAGGTATCAGGAAATGCTTCCTGCTACCTCTATTTTCTAAAATATTCATATAAAGCTTCTGCTGCTTTTTCATTCATCCCTTTAACTTTTTTAAGCTCATCAACATTGGCTTTTCTTATGCCCTCAATTGTTTTAAATTCGTTAAATAGTGCTTTCATCCTTTTCACACCAATACCAGGAATGTTTAATAAATCACTTTTTAATCCACGGCTTTTTCTTTCTTTGTGAAAGGTTATAGCAAATCTGTGCGCTTCATCCTGTATTTCTGCAACAAGTCTAAAGGCCCTTCCCGTCATCGGCATATCTATTTCGCCATCTGGTGAGACTAAACCTCTAGTTCTGTGTTTCGCATCTTTTACCATACCATATATAGGTATTTCTATATTAAAGCTGTTTAACACTTCTTTGGCAGTGTTAACATGACCTAATCCGCCATCGACAAGTATAAGATCCGGCATTATATTAAATTTTGCTTTATTTTCATCAAGCTCTCCATTGTCAATCATCTTTTGCTCTTCAATACCGTGCTGTAACCTTCTCTCCAAAACTTCTCTCATGCTTCCATAGTCATCTTGGCCAATAACAGTTTTAATATTAAATTTACGGTATGATGATTTGTGTGGTTTCCCATCGACAAAAACAACCATCGATGCAACATTGTCTGTACCTCTTACATTTGATATGTCGTATGCTTCTATCCTTTCAAGGTATCCCAGCCCAAGTAATTCTGATAATTCTGAAACTGCATCATTTTTTTGCTTTTCCATTTTGAAATTTACGTCATTCTTTAAAGCTTCTAAAGCATTTTGGTATACCATATCGACAAGCTCTTTCTTTTTCCCTTTAATTGGTATTGTTATCGTTACTTTTGTTCCCCTTTTTTTAGATAACCACTCTGCAAGGATGTCCCTTTCCTCCATATCGACGTCAGTAATTATCTCTTTTGGAACATATGGTGCACCTTCGTAGAACTGTTTTATAAATGATGATACAACATCACTTCTATTCATTTCTTCGGTATTTTTCATAAAATAATGCTCTCTTCCGCTTATTTCCCCACTTCTTATGAAAAACACCTGTATACATGAATCATCCGCACTTCTTGCCATTGAAATTACGTCCTGATCTTCACCAGATACAGAAATAATCTTCTGCTTTTCAGAAGTCTTCTCAATCGCATATATCTGATCGCGAAGACTTGCAGCTCTTTCAAACTCCATATTCTGTGAAGCTTTGTCCATCTCTTCTTTTAATTTTTTAAGTAAAACATCATGTTTACCTTCGAGAAACATTATTGCTTCATCTACCTGTTTTCTGTAATTTTCTTTTGAGATTTTTCCAGTACATGGTGCCGTGCACAAACCTATATGATAATAGAGGCATTCCCTGTATTTGCCTATATCCCTTTCTATATTTCGATTGCATGACCTCAATGGGAACATACGCCTTAAAAGCTTTATCGTTTCCCTTACAGCAAATGCACTGCTATATGGCCCAAAGTATTTTGCACCATCTGGTTCAACTCTCCTTGTAAAAAGAATCTTGGGATAATCTTCATTTATCGTTATTTTTATATATGGGTAATTCTTGTCATCTTTTAATAATATATTGTATTTTGGCTTGTGCTTTTTTATGAGATTGCACTCCAGTATAAGTGCTTCAAGTTCTGTATCCGTAACAATATATTCAAAATCATTTATGTGCTTCACCATTATCCTTACCTTTGGAAGCTGGTTCGCTTGACTTTGAAAATACTGCCTCACTCGATTTTTTAAGATTACCGCTTTACCAACATAGATGATTTTACCACTTATATCCTTCATTATATAAACACCGGGTTTCTCCGGCAGTAATTTTAATTTCTCCTCAATATCAACCATAACATCACCAAATAAAATTATAACACAATCTAGTCACTTTGGGTCATTTTTTTCAGATCTGATATTCTTCGGTTCACATCAATCATCTTAAAATGACAGGAAGTATTTTTTAATGTGCTAAATATGCCTGCATTACTTCACGAGCAATTGGTGCCGCCACAGCACCACCGGCACCTCCGTTTTCTACAATGACAGCAACTACGATTTTGGGATTTTCTGCTGGCGCAAAGCCCACAAACCATGCATGAGCCGTCCCATGTGGGTTTTCTGCTGTGCCTGTTTTCCCTGCAACGGTTATCCCTGGTATCTGTGCTGCAGTACCTGTACCTTGCTGTACAACACCTATCATAAGCTGCTTTATTTTATCCGCTACATCAGCTGTTATTGGGTTTAAGTATTTTTCAGGTATCGCCTTCTCTAAAATTTCCCCAGAAACAGGATCTTGCACATATTTCATCAAATGAGGTTTCATTATAACACCACCATTTGCAGGTGCAGATGCCATCAATGCCATCGTAAGTGGTGTTACAAGCATTTTACCTTGACCAATAGAGCTTTCGGCTAATTGTACTTTTCCTCCAATTAATGGTATGGACGGAAACTGATTCCTTTCAACAGGTATATCAAACGGAATACTATCATTAAGCCCATATTTTCCTGCCATTGCTTCAAGGCCGCTTCTTCCTACTTCAAGGCCTATTTTAACAAATGATGAATTTGATGAAACATAAAAAGCCTTTTTAAAATCTATGGAGCCATATGCGATGCTATCATAATTAGTTATTTTATTCCCATCAACAATTACATAACCCTTATCGTCAAATGTTTGGTTGTAAATATCCGGTTTATAAGTTAATGCCGCAGATGTCGTTATAATTTTAAATACAGAGCCAGGTGGATATAGTCCTTGTGTAGCCCTATTTAATACTAAATGATCAGGGCTATTCATTACATTACTCCAATTCTCACCAAGTGTATTTGGGTCATATGATGGCGATGAAACCATAGCGAGAACATCCCCCGTCTTTGGATCTATAGCTACAACAGCGCCCTTTCTGCCGCCGAGGGAATTATATGCAACATCCTGTAAATTTTTATCAAGAGTCAATATGACATCATCGCCCCTTTGCCCCTTTCCAAGAACTGTCTCCCTTAAAAATGTCATAGGATCTGTATTCACCATTCCAAGAAGCTCTCTGTCATAAGCATTTTCTATACCCGTACTTCCTTGCTGATATATTCTCCGGCTATAACCTGTTATATTTGCAAATGCAACACCATCGGGATATTGCCGTATTTGCTCACCATTTACTAAAGTACTTTTTGCAAGAACATTTCCATTTCTATCGAGAATGCTTCCTCTAAAAATCTTCTTTTCTTGTTCAATAAGCCTCTTATTATATGCACTGTATGAACTTGTTATAAGCTTATTTTTTTCGTAAAGCTGAAAATACGATAAATAGACTATTAAACTAATAAATAATGCGGAAAAAACTATAAAAAGTATCTTAATGTTGCGGTTCATACTGTTCAACATTCTCATCCTCTCTTACAGCTATACCATTTAGCATTCCCAATGTAATAAAACTCATTATCATTGAACTCCCGCCATAGCTGACAAAGGGAAGTGTAACACCCGTTAATGGTATAAATTTAATTACACCACCTATTATCGTAAATACTTGTAAACTAAACATGCTAATTAATCCTATTGCAATTAATGCGCCAAAATCGTCCTTGGCATCAAGGGCAACTCTTATACCCCTATACATGATTACAAAATAAACCAATATAATCGCAACAGAGCCTAGCATGCCAAATTCCTCGCTAATGGCCGAAAAAATAAAATCGCTGGCAACAACTGGTATATACTCTGGGTGTCCCATACCAAGGCCTGTACCAAAAAATCCTCCCGCACCTATCGCAAAAAGGGATTGTGCTATCTGATATGTCTTGCCGGGAACATCCATCCACGGATTTAGCCATGCTTGAATTCTTACTCTTACATGATTAAAAAGAAAATATGATACAACACCGCTAAAGCCAAGAAATATTAGACTTACAGATGTATACAGCAAATTCGACGTAGCTACAAATATCATAAATGTCGTTGTAAGATAAAATAATAATGCAGTACCCAAATCTTTTTCAATTACCAGTATCCCTACAATTGCTATTGTTATTATACCGACTTTTATTATATCCTTAGTAGTCTTGTGATCTTTAAGATACCTTGCAAGAAATATAATATAGATAATTTTTACTAATTCAGATGGCTGTATTGAAATAGATCCAAATGTCAGCCAGTTTTTCGAGCCACCTATTTCTTTGCCTAATACAAAGGTTGAAAAAAGCAATATAAATGATATAGCAAGGTATACAAAGTTTCCATACCTTACTTTATAAAAGAAATCATAATATTTTGAAACATACGACGCTATAAAATACAATATAAAGCCAATAAATATCCAGACTATCTGCTTTAATATCAAATCCGGTGCTACCCTGTATATCATAATCAATCCCATTTCTGCGAGAAAAGAACTTAAAATAATAAGTTGGATTTCCCCCATAGGAAATAGGCGTACATGCATATAATATACTATATATATAAGTAGCAAAAAAGCTACTGTAAAATATATTGTGTCAAAGCCTTTTGGTTTATGATAAATAAAAAGTAGCATAAATGCTATGAGAAATATCCAAAAAATATTTCTCATAGCTTTTGAACCGGTCTTAATATATTCTTCCATTAATATTCCACCTTAAGCTATAAATCTATATTCTTCATTGCCAAGTCTTATTATATCGTTATTTTTTATTCTGACAATATTTTTTATGCGATTACCATTTACAAATGTTCCATTTGTACTGTTTAGATCCTGTATCACGTATTTGTTGCCTTTTTTTCTTATCATAGCATGTTTGCTCGATACATATGGATTCTCTATGACAATATCACAGTCGTCCGCTCGTCCAATCGTAGTTACTTCAAATAAATTGAAACTGCCGGCACCAGAAAGTGATACAAGCTTAGCTTTCATCACTTCTCTTTCTTTTCTAACCCCTTTAATGTCTAAATAAATTATCTTAAATACTCTAAAAAGAAAAAGATATATTAGTGCTATAAGAACATATTTTAATATATTTGCTGCCAGTGTATACATAAAAACACCTCATTATCTGGCAAGGATTTTTTTCAAAAACTGCCCTGTATATGAAATATTATTATTTGCAATCTCTTCAGGTGTACCTGTAGCAATAACTTCTCCACCTCGATCTCCACCTTCTGGCCCCATATCAATAATGTAATCAGCAGATTTTATTACATCAAGGTTGTGTTCAATAACTATAACTGTATTACCACCTTCTACGAGCCTGTTTAAAACATCCAGTAGCCTATCTACATCTGCAAAGTGGAGACCTGTCGTTGGTTCATCCAATATATAAATTGTCTTTCCTGTTGAGCGTCTTGAAAGCTCTGTTGCAAGTTTTACCCTCTGTGCTTCACCACCTGATAATTGTGTAGAAGGCTGACCGAGTTTGATATAGCCAAGGCCAACATCATTTAATGTTTCAAGCTTGCTTTTTATCCTCGGTATATTCTTGAAAAACTCTAGCGCTTCCTCAACAGTCATATTCAGTACATCTGAAATATTCTTTCCTTTATATTTTATTTCAAGTGTCTCCCTATTGTACCTACTCCCTTTGCATACTTCACATGGCACATATACATCCGGGAGGAAATTCATCTCTATTTTTATAATGCCATCACCACTGCATGCTTCGCATCTTCCGCCTTTAACATTGAAGCTAAAACGGCCAGGTTTGTAACCTCTCATTTTAGCATCCGGTGTATTGGAAAATAATTCTCTAATAGGATCAAATACACCTGTATATGTCGCAGGATTTGACCTTGGTGTCCTACCTATAGGTGATTGATCGATATTTATAACCTTATCGACGAATTCAATTCCTTCTAATGAGTCATATTTGCCCGGAATATCTTTAGCTTTATATAATTTTTGTGCAAGTGCCTTATAAAGTATCTCATTTATAAGTGTACTTTTACCAGAGCCCGACACACCTGTTATACAGATAAAAATCCCAAGAGGAAATTTCACATCTATATTCTTAAGATTGTTTTCACTTGCACCATGTACTATTATATTGTGTCCATTTGGTTTTCTTCTAAACTTTGGTACTTCAATTTTCTTTTTGCCGCTTAAATATTGGCCCGTCAGTGATTCCTTACAAGCCATTATCTCATCAACTGTACCAGCTGCTACGACTTTACCACCATGTGCACCAGGTCCTGGTCCCACATCGACTATATAATCGGCTGCAAACATGGTATCTTCGTCATGTTCTACGACGATCAAGGTATTCCCTTGGTCCTTAAGCTTTTTCAATGAATTCAAAAGCCTTTCATTATCCCTTTGATGTAGTCCAATGCTTGGTTCATCAAGTATATATGTCACACCTACAAGACCTGAACCTATCTGGCTTGCGAGCCTTATTCTTTGAGATTCTCCACCGGATAATGTGCTGGCACTTCTTGAAAGTGTAAGATAGTCAAGTCCTACATCCTTAAGAAAATTAAGTCTTGCTTTTATTTCCTTTAATATCTGATGTGCTATAAACTCTTCTCTCTGTGTTAATTTTAGTTCATCTATAAATTTTAATAGTTCAATAACAGAAAAATCTGTTACTTTATTTATAGATTTCCCACCAACAGTAACAGCTAAGACCTCTGGTTTTAAGCGAGCACCGTGGCAGTCAGGACAAGTTATTGGCCTCATGTATTTTTCGATTTCATCCCTCATAAAACTGGAATTAGTAGAATTATACCTTCTTTCAAGATTATTTACAATTCCTTCAAAACCATGTCTCTTGCCACTTTTATCCTTCCCATATAAAAGGATATTTATTAAATCATCGCTAAATTTATCAAATGGTGTTCTTTCTGTGTAACCATAGTACTCAACAACCCTCAATATATTCTGATATGTGTAGCTATCCTGTGATGCAATAAATCCTGATAAAGCCCCTGATTCAAGTGATTTGCTTTTGTCAGGTATTAATAAGTCTGGGTCAACCCTCATAAATTCTCCAAGCCCCGTACATGTAGGACATGCACCATATGGGCTATTAAAGGAAAACATCCTTGGCGACAGTTCCTCTATCCCTATATTGCAGTCAGGACATGAATACTTTTCTGAAAGTGTGAATTCTTCGCCATTTATTACATCTATAGTAACTATGCCATCTGCAAGCTTTAAAGCGGCTTCAATTGAATCTGTAAGGCGTGATTCTATATTAGGCTTTATAATTACTCTATCAATTACCACCTCTATCGTATGCTTTTTATTTTTCTCTAATTTTATTTCTTCACTAATGTCATACAATATGCCGTCAATTTTTACTCTAACATATCCGCTTTTCTTGACATCTTCTATTAGCTTTTGATACTCACCCTTTCTTCCCCTTACAATTGGTGAAAGTATCTGTATCCTTGTTCCCTCTTTAAGTTCCATTATCCTATCAACCATCTGGTCAACTGTCTGCATCGATATTTCTCGTCCGCACTTTGGACAATGTGGTATGCCTATCCTCGCATAGAGCAACCTAAGATAATCGTATATTTCTGTGACAGTACCGACTGTCGATCGAGGGTTTCTATTAGTCGTCTTTTGGTCAATTGATATAGCTGGTGAAAGTCCCTCTATATACTCGACATCCGGTTTATCCATCTGTCCTAAAAACTGTCGGGCGTATGCAGATAATGACTCAACATACCTTCTTTGCCCCTCTGCATATATGGTATCAAATGCAAGCGATGATTTGCCAGATCCAGATAAACCAGTTATGACTACAAGTTTATCACGGGGTATCTCAACATCTATGTTTTTCAGATTGTGTACTTTCGCACCTTTAATGATTATTTTATCTATTGCCAATTTAGTTCTCCCTTTCAATAATGAGAAAGAATTTATATTGCATTTTTAAGCATCTTCTTAAGCTCAAATATTCTGTCTCTCAGTTTTGCTGCCTTTTCAAACTCAAGGTTTTGAGCAGCTTTTTTCATCTCATCTTCAAGTGTATTTATCGTATTTTCTATCATTGTTCTATCTATAATATCTGCCTTCTTAGTCACATATGGCTTTTTATCCTCAGCTACTTTTGTCGCCTCTATTACATCTCTAATGCCCTTTACAATTGTCTTCGGCGTTATACCGTGCTTTTTATTGTATTCCATCTGTATATTTCTTCTTCTATTTGTCTCATTTATTGCGTTTCTCATAGAGTCTGTTACAACATCTGCATACATTATAACATGGCCATCTACATTTCTCGCTGCACGTCCAATAGTCTGTATAAGAGATGTTTCCGAACGTAAGAATCCTTCTTTATCCGCATCAAGAATAGCTACAAGAGCGACTTCTGGTATATCGAGTCCTTCCCTTAAAAGATTGATACCTATCAATACATCAAACTTGCCAAGCCTTAAATCCCTAATAATCTCCATCCTCTCGATAGTTTCAACATCAGAATGGAGATATTTTACTTTAATCCCCATATCATTGAAATAATCTGTCAAATCTTCTGCCATCTTTTTAGTCAATGTTGTAACAAGTACACGATAGCCCTTATCAACAGTTACTTTAATTTCACTCAATAGGTCATCAACCTGACCTTTTACAGGTTTTACCTTTATCTCAGGATCTATTAATCCAGTTGGACGAATAATCTGCTCAACAATCCTTTCAGAATGCTCCATTTCATACGGACCAGGTGTTGCAGAAACACATATAAGCTGATTTATCCTCTTTTCGAATTCTTCAAATTTTAAAGGCCTATTGTCAAAAGCTGATGGAAGTCTAAATCCAAATTCTACTAAAGACTCTTTCCTTGCCCTGTCACCATTATACATTCCTCTTATTTGTGGCAATGTTACATGTGATTCATCGATAAACATGAGAAAATCCTTAGGGAAGTAATCTAGCAATGTATACGGTGGACTTCCTTTTGGCCTTCCGGATATATGCCTTGAATAATTCTCTATTCCTGAGCAATAACCGACTTCTTGGAGCATTTCAATGTCATAATTTGTCCTCTGTTTTAACCTTTCCGCTTCAAGTATTTTGCCTTGTTCTTTTAGCTCTTTATACCTTTCTTCTAACTCCTCTTCAATGCTTACAATTGCTCTTCTAAGTTTCTCTTTTGATGTTGCATAGTGGGAGGCCGGAAATATAGCCACATGACTTCTTTCACCTACAACTTCGCCTGTCAGGACATCTATTTCTGTTATCCTATCTATCTCATCACCAAAAAGTTCAATTCTAATAGCTCTTTCAGATGATGATGCAGGGAAAACTTCTATAACGTCCCCTCTCACTCTAAACTTGCCTCTTACAAAATTTATATCATTTCTCTCATAATGTATATCAACAAGTTTTTTAAGTATCTCATCTCTATCTTTCACCATGCCAGGCCTTAAAGACAGCATCAAATCTTCGTAATCCTCTGGATCACCAAGACCATATATACACGAAACACTTGCAACGATTATGACATCTCTTCTTTCAAAGAGTGCCGCCGTTGCAGAGTGCCTAAGCTTATCAATTTCTTCATTTATTGATGCATCCTTCTCTATATAAGTATCCGTCTGCGGTACATATGCTTCAGGCTGATAATAATCATAGTAACTTACAAAATATTCAACAGCATTATCTGGAAAAAATTCCTTAAATTCAGAGCACAATTGTGCCGCTAATGTCTTATTATGGGCTATCACAAGTGTCGGTTTATTTACAGTTTTAATTATATTTGCCATAGTATATGTTTTTCCCGAACCAGTAACACCGAGTAATGTTTGACATCTTAGGCCCATATTTACTCCTTCTGTCAATTTCTCTATAGCATCAGGTTGGTCACCTGTTGGTTTGTAATCTGAAACAAGCTTAAAATTACTCATAATAACACCTTCTAAAAATAATTCTTTCCGAATACCATATATTATTATATCACAGGTGCAAAATCAACACAAACATATGTTTTAAGCCGGCACACGCCGGCTTATATCAATTTGACTACACCATCTCTATATTTAGGAACTACTGAAAACATATCTATCGTTGTACAAAATTTTATATCATCGTGAAATCCAAGCTTCTCAATCCTATTTAAATGATAACCATATTTCATGATATCCATAATATTGTTCTCAAAAGATTTATATAAGAAGTAACAAGCTTTTGACAAGTCGTCACTTTCAAAAGAAGTTTTGCTTCTAAGCCTATTTATAATTGCACCTGCTGTTATAACATCATCAATAGAAAACTTCCCTTCTGTACCGGCACATATTATCAAAGTATCTTTATTTTGACTGTATATATAATCTGCAACTGCCGAAACATTTAAAAGGCAACCAACAACGACATCGTCTGATGATGAAGCTTTCTTAAGAGCTCTTGTTCCATTTGTAGTCGTAATAATAATCGTCTTTCCTTTTACAACATCACTCATATATTCGAGAGGTGAATTAGAAAGATCAAATCCATCTATTTTAACAGCATTTCTTTCGCCCCCTAAGAGAAAACTACCCTTTTCAAGGCGATTGGACATTTCAATGGCATCCTCAATCTCTGAAACAGGTATAACTTCCCTTGCTCCATTGACAAGTGCAGTCGTTATAACACTTGTAGCCCTCAAGGTATCTATAACAACAACAACCTTATCTTTTAGTTTTTTATCTATAACTGCATTGTGTGTTTCATATGTTTCTAAAAACATGTTTTTGCCTCCTAGTTTCTTTTTTTAAATTTGTTTATTATACTTCTTATTAATCCTCCGTTTTCCATATCCTCTAATCGAAATACTGTTTTGGCATATCGCGGTACCACTAAAACACCCAGCCATTTAATCCCTCTACAGTTTCTGTATTCATAATTTACATAATTTCCATCAGGTTCTTTTACCACAATATATATAATTGTTGGTTCAGCAATAAGCATCCTTTTTATATCTTCTTCACTATTAATTGTAATATCATTTATCCTCATAATGATATCACCGGGTTTTATACCGATCTGCTCAGCAGGAGAATTTCTCATAGTAGCAAGAACCATTAATCCTGTTTCCTGTGCTTCAAATAATGGGCTTTTACTTTTTTCCTCTTTTTGTCCTATTATTATAAGCATCTCATGGGCTAAAGGCCCAAATATCGCGGCAATCCATTTAAATATATAATACTTACTTCCTATAAGCGATAACAATATTAAAACTATGCTGAATGCTAATAGTCTTATGGCAGATTTTTTTGCTCTTTTTTGTGGCATCTCAGTAAGGGCAATATCGCCATATCCTAATGCCGCAACAACAGGTAACAACATAAACATTATATCCTTAATATTTGAGGATGGTCCAAGTAAAGGCCACCAATCGGGCATATTTATAGATGATGCACCACCTGTTACTGCAGTAGTTGTAGCTAAGGCTACAAATGGAATAGGCCAGAATTTTCGCATTGTATACCCGCCAATAATTTTACCATTTTTCTGTTCTACGAATATCGGTATACTATTAACTGCTCCATCAACATAAATAAGTATACTCTCCATAAGATGTAGAATACCAACGATAGCCATAAGCCCCGCAACATTTACCTTTGGAAAACCTGTCAATAAACTTACAATAGACACTATCCCACCGGCGTATGAAAAACAGATATACCTTGGATTAATAAGCAGTAGAAGTATAGCTAACGGAAATACATATTCTATGCCTATATTGTCTAAAGTTATTCCAAGTGATACAATTATAATACTTCCAAGGATCCCAGTTAAAAAGCCATATATAACAGAATCAAGCGTTTGATCCTTTAGTGAATTCTGCTCCTTCCCTATTATTTCTCTCTCTAGTTCAATATTTTTTTTATACTGTAATACTATAAACCCAACTACTAACCACATCAATGGATTTAATATCATTAATGAAACAGACTTAACAATCAACCAAATCAATTTTATAAATACCATATCAACACCTTATTTAACCTCTGACTTTACGATGTCATAAGCTTTAATCAATTGTGTATCGCCTTTTAAATCAGGTTTATCTGTAACGACATAGTTTTTAGGAAGCTCAACAACATAATTTGGCTCAATACCCTTTCCCTGTATATTAACACCACTTGGGGTATAATATCTTGCAGAAGTATATTTCAATGCAGTACCATCACCAAAATCGATTATTGATTGTACGAGCCCCTTTCCAAATGTCTTAGTACCGACGAGTACACCTACGTTTCTATCTTTTATAGCACCAGATAATATCTCAGATGCACTAGCACTACCACCATTTACAAGCAATGCAATTGGTTTGCCCAGGCCGGGTCCCTTTGCATAAATCACTTGATTATCCCGCTTATTTCTCCCTTTAGTTGAAACAATAAGACCTTTTGGCAATAATTCATTAGCGACATTAACGCATTGTTCAAGGATTCCTCCCGGATTATCCCTTAAATCTATTATCAAGCCATTTAAACCTTGAGCTTTTAATTTGTTCAACGCTTTAGTAAAATCTTCTGAAGTATTCTCATCGAACATAGTCATCTTTATATACCCTATATTATTAGGAAGCATTGTGCTGCTTATTGTCTCAAGCTTTATTATCTCTCTCGTCAATGTCTTATTTATCATTTTATTATCCCTTAATAATGTTATTGAAACATTTGTGCCTTGTGGTCCTTTCATAAGTGATACAGCCTGATCAAGATTATTGCCACTGACTTTTATATTGTTGACAGAGAGAATTATATCACCCGATTTTATATCTGCTCTTTCACCAGGAGTATTTTTTATAGGGGAAACAACAACAATATGTCCATCTTTATCAACAGAAACGACAATACCTACGCCAGCATAGGAACCTGTCGTCTGTGTCGTAAAATCTTGATAGTCTTTTTTATCCATATAAACCGTATATGGATCACCAAGTGAACTTGCGAGTCCTTTTATGGAACCATCCACAAGCTTTGATTGATCAATTTTGTCGACATAATCATTGTTTAATATGTTTTTAACCTGAAAAAGTTTATTGTATTGCTTCATTAATTCGTATTCTTGCCGTGGCACTATGGCAGAGCCACCAAATATTAAAGGTATCCCCTTTGTCAAATAAAATGTTAATATACTTGTTATTAATACTAGTAATACCGCCCCGGTAAAAATTTTACGTCTATTCATATTTAAGCTTTCATTCCTTTCTACATCGTTTAGTCATAAAATCTGTAAAAACATTACTTTCAATCTTTCCACTTTTTTAACAGTCTTATAAATTATATGCCATTACATTTTATTATACAATAAGATATCGATAAAAAAAATAGACCGGTTATTTTAACCAGTCCATAGGATTCACAGGAACACCGTTTTTACGTACTTCGAAATGACAGTGTGGACCTGTAGAAAGTCCTGTACTTCCGGCTTTTGCGATCTGCTGGCCTCTTTTAACTGTATCACCTACACTTACAAGAAGCTCGGAATTGTGTCCATACAATGTCGATATTCCGCCACCGTGGTCTATTATCACGGCATTACCATATCCACCATAATATCCAGCAAAAATGACTTTGCCATCACCAGCTGCAACAACTGCTGCACCATAAGATGCAGATATATCTATACCCGTATGTGTCTTATATTCATGCAATATCGGATGGTACCTTGTCCCAAAAGGTGATGTAATAATTGAACTGCTTGGAACCGGCCAGCCTAATTTTCCTCCTGAATATACAACACTAGATTTTGCTTGAAGGCTCGCAATAATGCCCTCCAATTGTTTAGATTGGTTCAATAAGGCTTGTTCTTGCTCTTCGTACAGTTTTTGCTGTCTTTCCAAATCCCTCATAATTCCTTGTCTCGATACCATTGCAACCTCTATATCTCTTTTTCTCAATGCTACCTGGTTTTTATAATTTTCTGCATCCTTTTTTACAAGTGCAAGCTGCTTAGCCTTATTTTCTACAATTTGCCTTTGTTTTTGATATGAATTGAGGAGATTAACATCAAATCCTACAAGCTTCTTGATGACATCTAGCCTCGTAATAAAATCTGCAAAGCTCTTAGAGCTCAATAGTACATCGAGGTATCCTGTCTCGCCACCGCCTATGTACATAGCCCTTACTCTTTCTTTTAAGGTATTCTGCTGCTTTTCTTCAACTTTTTTTGCCTCATCTAAGTCTTGTTGTGTTTTGTTTAATTTTGCGATAATGTCATTAAGCTTATTTTGTGCATCATTCAATTGTTTTGTAGTGTCATTTAACTTCATATCAAGATTTTGAAGCTCATTTGCGAGGTCTTTCTTTTGTTCCGCTATCTGATTTTGCGCAGCCTTGTTTTGATTTATAGAATTTTGGACATTATTAAGCTTATTTTTAGCATCCTGTAACTGGTCTGCCTTCGGAGATGATGAAATAAGAATAGATACCGAAAGCAAAACCATAAAAGCAATTCTTCGATATCTGCCTTCCTTCAATAATATACCTCCTCACACATTCAAAAATCTCTTAATTGATATACCACTTCCAAGTGCCCCTATCACTGATCCCATAAGCAAGAAATACAGCAGAGATTGCCTCAGTATTTTACCAACAGGCAATAATGTAAATATTATTAGCTTGTTATTTACTATATCGGTAGCATAACCATATAATAAACCCAATACTATGATTGACAAAAGTGCCCCGAAAAGGCCAAGCACAATTCCTTCAACAAGGAAGGGCCACCTTATAAACCAATCTGTAGCGCCGATGTACTTCATGATGTTAATCTCTCTTCTCCTTGAAAATACACCAAGTTTTATAGTATTTGAAATTATAACAACTGAAATTATAAAGAGAATAAGTATTACGCAAAGCCCTACTATCCTTATTATCTTTATAATTCCAAGCAGTTTGTCGACTACATCTTGTCCATAACTAACTTGTGTTACACCATCAATCTTTTTTATCTCATTTGAAATTTGTTTCATCATATTTGCGTCGGATACCTGAACAATAAAAGATTGTGGCATTGGGTTATCATCCTGCAACCCATTTACTAAATAGCTTTTATCTCCTAACTGCTTTTTGAAATTATTTAGTGCATCCTCTTTTGATTCAAATTTAATAGACTTTACACCATCTATCGCCTTTATCTTGTCTCCTACTTCCATAGCCTTTGTTGTATCATAGCTGTCATTTATAAATGCCTTTAATTGAAGCTGTGATTCAACTTGGTCCGCCATAGAATCAACATTTAGTATGATCATTAAAAACAAACCAAGTATCAAAAGCGCTGCTGTCACAGATGTAATAGACGCTATAGTCATTGCTCTATTCCTTTTTACGTTTGTTAAGCCTTCCTTTATATAGTAAACTACTGTATTAAACCTCATATCCGTAAACACCCCTCATTTCATCTCTTACGATATTTCCTTTTTCAAGAGCAATAACCCTCTTTTTCATAACATCGACAATATCTTTAGCATGTGTTGCCATAATTACGGTTGTACCTCTTTTGTTTATTTCTGAAATCAATTTTACAATTTCCCAAGATGTATCCGGATCAAGGTTTCCCGTTGGCTCATCGGCGACAAGTATTGATGGCTCATTTACTATTGCCCTCGCTATTGATACTCTTTGCTGTTCACCACCTGATAGCTGCTGTGGATATGAGTTGGCTCTATCACTTAACCCTACAAGCGACAAAACCATAGGGACTCTTCTCCTTATATATTTTGGCTCTGCCTCTACTATTTGCATTGCAAATGCGATGTTTTCATACACAGTTTTGTTTGGTAGAAGCCTAAAATCTTGAAATACAACACCCATTGTTCTTCTTAAATATGGTACTTCTCTTTTTTTTAATGTCGTTATATTTTTTTTGTCAATAAATATACTTCCTGTTGTCGGAATTTCTTCTCTTAATAAAAGTTTTAATATCGTCGATTTACCTGCACCGCTCGGTCCAACCAAAAAGACAAATTCGCCATTTTCAATAGTAAAATTTATATTTGAAATAGCTATAATATCATTTTTATACTTTTTTGAAACCTCACTAAATCTTATCATGCAAGCTTACATTCCTTTCAAATTTTTACTGCAATAATACTCTAATCTTTAAAAAGTTTAACCAACAGCATAATTATTTTTAACATCATCGCATCATCAAATTGTTTCGGATCAAGTTCTGTCATTTTATGTATCTTGTCAAGCCTGTAGACTAATGTATTTCTGTGTATATATAAATCTCTCGATGTTTCACTTAAATTGAGACTATTTTTAAAAAATGCATTCAATGTCTGCATAAGCTCATCATCATTAAAACAATCTAATTTACCTTCTGCCATGACATTTAAAAATCTCTTTATTATATCTTCTGGTAGTCCCATTAAAAGTTCAGCTAATACATAATTGTTATAGAAGTATATACCTTTTTCATCATTGTCAAGCTTTTTACCTATTTCTAAAGCAGTGCATGCTTCTTTATAGCCATAATTCATGTTAATCAAATCCAGCGGCTTGTTTGATACACCTATACTTACCTTTATATATACTTCAGATTCAATAGTATCTTTTAAAATCCTTGTTGCTTTATCTATGTCAGTATCAGCCACATCTAATAGTAATATCGCAAACCTGTTTGTACTTAATATTACAGTATAGTAACTATTCTTATCAAATATATGCCCTACAATTTTAACTGCATCATCAATTACATCAGATGACTCTATAATTATTATTCGATACAAATCTTTTTTATTAAATTTATATTTTTCAATATAGTAGAGAATCTCGTCTTTCTCAATATTTCCAGTAAGCAGTTCAAATAAGAAATCTTCTTTTGATAATTGATTGTTTAAATGTTCAAATGCTTTTGACAAAATTAGTAGCAAATTTTCTGTTTTTTCGCCAGTGCCATAGATGCCAACAGTCAAGAAAAGCCTATCTTCAATAAATATGTTGTTAAATGTTATATTTTGCCATTCAAATATATCTCTTTTCTCCATATATTCTCTATTTACATCAAAAAATCCTTCTTTTTTTAAAATATTTTCATCACCTGTGTAAATTATTTTGCTATTTTTGTCGAGAAGGAATAGAGGTACCTCTAAATATTTTTGAAAATCCCTAGCAGCTTTTTTTATATTTTCGTACATATTCATATTAGACCACCTTATTTATTAGTATACATTAATTATACAATATTTTGTAGAAGAAAAAATAGCCAGTGTAGAATTTTCTAATTTTTTGTCACAAAATGTCACTAATTTATTGTGATTTAATTCTAACGTAAATTTTATTATGAATTTTTATCATTTATATATTGCAATTTTTATAAAATGTAATATAATATTGATAATACTTATAATGGATGCAAATCCCTATAAAATACGTGATTTGCGGACAGATATATATAGTAAACATTTTCGTTAATTGCAATTTACAAAAATATTCTTTCACATAAAAATTTTTAAGGGGGTTATAAAATGTTGAAAGAAGGCAATATAAGGATACCTTCTGGCTGCGCCATCAGCGGCATTATAGATCAAACAGGCGCAGTATTTACAGGTCAAACAATAGCAGATTCCATTGCAACGATGCATGATAGATCAAATGGTCTTGGCGGAGGATTTGCCGCATACGGTATTTATCCGGAATTTAAAGATCACTATGCTTTTCACATGTTTTATGATGGCTTAAAAGCAAAGCAGGAAACAGAAGATTTATTAAAGGCTAATTTTGTTGTGGCATTTGAAGAAAAAATACCTACGAGAAAGACGCAAGGTATAAACAATGCACCGCTTATTTACAGATATTTCGCATTGCCGAAATTTGAGAAACTGAATGCATTAGAATTAAGTGACGACGATTTTACAGTTAAATTTATTTTTGATGTAAATAAAAATATAAATGGTGCGTATATCTTCTCAAGTGGTAAAAATATGGGTGTATTTAAAGCTGTAGGATATCCTGAAGATGTGGCAGAATTTTACAAACTCGAAACGTACAGCGGCTATATGTGGACTGCCCATGGAAGATTTCCTACAAATACACCCGGATGGTGGGGCGGTGCACATCCCTTTAATCTATTAAACATTTCCGTCGTTCATAATGGCGAGCTTTCATCATATGATACAAACCGTAAATACTTAGAAGAGTTTGGATATGTATGCACACTCCAGACAGACACAGAAGTCGCTGCATATATATTTGATTTGCTTTTAAGAAAGCACAATCTTCCAGTTAACTTAGCAGCAAAAGTAGTAGCGTCACCACTTTGGAAGCAGATTGATCGCATGTCATCAAAGGAAAGGGCTCTTTACAATAGTCTAAAAATGATATACAGCAAGGCCTTATTAAACGGTCCATTCTCTATCATAGCAACTTATGAAGGTGGATTTATAGCGATTAATGATAGAATAAAATTGAGACCATTAACAGCAGCTAAAAAGGGTGATATGATATATGTAGCAAGCGAAGAATCGGCAATAAGGGAAGTTTGCAAAAGCCCTGATAAAATCTGGATTCCACGCGGTGGAGAACCTGTAATAGCCGAGCTTGAACAACAAAATGCTTTAGAACTGTATGAACAAAAGGAGGTTACCGCATGAGTTTAAACTACCTCACGCCAGAATTTAAAGTATTAAGAGATTATGATAGATGTATTAATTGCAAAGTTTGTATGAGGCAGTGTGCTAATGAAGTACACCGCTATGATGAAGACCTCGATAAAATGGTTTCGAATGACTTAGAATGTGTAAATTGTCAGAGATGTGTCGTCATGTGCCCGACACAGGCTCTGACAATTATTAAACATCCACAGGTTTTTCGCGAAAATGCAAACTGGACATATGATGCAATAAGAGATATATATAGACAGGCTGAGACAGGTGGGGTACTCCTTTCTGCTATGGGAAATGATAGGCCATATCCTATATATTGGGACAAGATGGTCATTAATGCGAGTCAAGTTACAAACCCTTCTATAGACCCTTTAAGGGAACCTATGGAGCTTAGAGTATTTATAGGTAGGAAGCCAGACAAGATTGAACTTGATGAAAACCTGAATGTCAAGACAAAGATACCGCCACAGCTTAAGTTGGAATTTCCTATAATGTTTTCCGCTATGTCATACGGTTCTATAAGCTACAATGCACACGCATCATTGGCAAGGGCTGCTGAAGAACTCGGTATTTTTTATAATACGGGTGAAGGCGGGCTTCACAAAGATTTTCGCAAATATGGTAAAAACACAATTGCACAAGTTGCATCTGGGAGGTTTGGTGTTGATAGAGAATATTTAAACACTGCTGCAGCAGTAGAGATAAAAATCGGTCAAGGTGCAAAACCTGGTATTGGCGGACATTTACCAGGAGAAAAAGTCAGCGAAGATGTATCTGAAACGAGAATGATACCTGTAGGTAGTGATGCCATATCTCCAGCACCACACCATGATATATATTCGATAGAAGATTTAAGTCAACTGATATATTCACTTAAAGAAGCAACAGATTATAAAAAACCTGTTGGTGTTAAAATAGCTGCAGTAAACAATGTCGCTGCTATTGCATCAGGTATAGCAAGAGCAGGTGCAGATTATATCGCAATAGATGGTTTTAGAGGTGGAACAGGCGCAGCACCTAAGAGGATAAGAGACAATGTTGGTATTCCAATAGAATTTGCAATCGCATCTGTCGATTCAAGGCTTCGTTCAGAAGGCATAAGACATACGGTTTCCTTGATTGCGGCAGGTAGCATAAGAAATAGTGCGGATATAATAAAGGCAATCGCACTTGGAGCAGATGCAGTTTACATTGGTTCCGCTGCTTTAATTGCCCTTGGATGTCATATGTGTCAAAAGTGTAATACAGGAAAATGCAATTGGGGTATCGCAACACAGGATCCAAACCTCGTAAAGAGATTGAATCCGGATATCGGATATAAAAGGCTTGTAAATCTCATAACAGCATGGAGCCACGAAATACAAGAAATGCTCGGTGGCATGGGAATAAATGATATAGAAAGCTTAAAAGGCAACAGGCTGATGCTTAGAGGAATAGGTATGACACAGAAGGAACTTGACATACTGGGTATACTTGCCGCCGGAGAATAGTATGAAATCGTGATATGCTTTGCATCTGGCGCCTTCGCAGTTAATAGTTGTCTAAAAGGTCATGAAGATTTAAAATATTGAGAAATTTGGAGGTTTGTTATGAAGAAAGTTTATGCAAGAGAAGAAGTTTGCATTGGTTGCAAACTTTGCGAAGTATATTGTATAACGTCCCACTCAAAATATAAGGATGTATTAAAAGCCTATAAATTTGAAAGTGTACGGCCTACGCCAAAAATTATAGTAGAAGAGAATCGTCCTTTATCATTTTCCCTTCAATGCAGGCATTGTGATGATGCACCCTGTGTAAAAGCTTGTATAACAGGGGCTATGCAAAAAGACCCCATAACTGGCGTCGTAACATGCAATACTGATAAATGTGTAGGGTGTTGGACATGTGTCCTTGTATGTGGTTATGGTGCAATAATAAGAGATTTAAATAACAAAGTTGCTTCGAAATGTGACCTTTGTGCTGAAGCAGGTGAACCAGCTTGTGTAAAAAATTGCCCCAATGAAGCTTTAGTATACAGTGAAGGAGGTATATAGATGAAGATTGTTATAATAGGAAATTCAGCAGCAATGGTCGGTGCAGTCGAAGCAATCAGGAAACATGATAAAGCGTCAAATATTATAGTTATATCTGATGAAAAATATCATGTGTATTCAAGGCCACTTATATCATATTACCTTGCAAACACTGTTACGGAAGAAAATATGTCATATAGGGATAAAGACTTTTACCGTAAAAATAATGTTGAAACAATACTAGGTGTTAAAGCAGCCTCCATTGATGTAAATAATAAACATGTAATATTGGAAAACGGCGATTATGTACTATATGACAAATTGCTTATAGCAACTGGTGGAAAGCCATTTGTTCCACCAATAGAGGGCTTAAATAAGAAAAATATCCAGACATTTATTAAACTTGATGAGGCGAAAAAGTTAAAGGCATCAATTAAACCTGGTTCTAAAGCAGTTATAATCGGCGGAGGTTTAATAGGTTTCAAAGCTGCTGAAGGGCTGCATGCACTTGGTGCAGATGTAACAATTGTAGAACTTGCAGACAGAATATTAAGTACGATACTTGATAATGAGTCAGCCTCAATTGTAATCAAAAGGCTTATGAAAGATGGCATCAAGATAAAAACAGGTACAACTGTTGATAAAATAATTGGCAATGAATATGTCGAAACTGTTCATCTAAAAAATGGTGAAGAACTACCTGTAGATAACCTTATATTTGCAATCGGCGTAATACCAAATACTGACGTTGTCAAAAATACACCTGTAAAAATAAATCGCGGCATCGTAGTTGATAAAAATATGAAAACTAATATTGATGATATCTATGCAGCTGGTGATGTTGCAGAAGGCTACGATATGCTTTTGAAATCAAATAGGGTAGTTCCGATATGGCCAAATGCTTACATGCAAGGTGAAACAGCTGGTCTAAATATGATAGGAATTGAAAATGTTAATAAGGGTATATTTCCCATGAATTCTATAGGCTATAAAGATACCTATATAATAACAGCGGGTATAATAAACCCTCTAGATGATTCATACCAAGTTATGGTTAAGACAGATTTTGATAAGGATTTGTATAAAAAAATTGTTTTAAAAGAAAATAAGCTTGTTGGATTTATATTGATTAATGATGTTGATAGAGCAGGAATATACACTGGTTTAATAAGAGACAGTATTGATGTGACACCATTTAAGGATTATTTATTAAAAGATGATTTTGGATATGTATATTTCCCAAAGGATTTCAGAAAATCAAGGATGTTGGGACAGGAGGCTGCTGTATAATGAAGGCAATAAATGCACAGGGTATTTATTACAAAGAACTTAATGAAATGATAAAAGAATTAGTCAGATCTGGTGAAGATATAATTAATCTAAAAAATGTTAATGGCCAAAGGTATATAGGTGACAACTTAACAGGAAATACAAAAATAAATATCGAGGGCACTCCTGGTAATGATTTAGCTGCTTTCATGGACGGCTTAACAATTGAAGTTTTTGGTAACGGTCAAGATGCAATTGGCAATACGATGAATGATGGCAATATAATCGTTCATGGACATGTCGGTGATGTTGTAGGTTATGGCATGAGAGGCGGCTCCATGTATATTAAAAGTGATGCGGGTTACAGAGTCGGTATACACATGAAACAATATAACGATAAAATTCCTGTCCTCGTTATAGGCGGCACACCTGGTGATTTCTTTGGTGAATATATGGCAGGTGGATGTATGATAGTTTTAAATCTTAAAAACAATAAAGACATCGTTGGAGAGTATTGCGGAACTGGAATGCACGGCGGTGTGATATTCTTAAGAGGCGATGTAGAAGATTATAAGCTTGGCAAAGAAGTAATAAAAGAAGATGTCAATGACGATGACATTAAAGTAATTCAAAAATATGTTAAAAATTTCTCCCAGTATTTTGACTACGACTTTGATAAAATCATGAACCATAAATTTATAAAACTTCATCCGGCAGGAAGCAGACCGTACGGAAAATTGTATGCATAAAATAAAGCCTACCAGAATAATAGGTAGGCTTTATTTTATCTATTGAGTATTGTATTTTCTGTTTCTTTGTCAAATAGGTGGAGTTTGTTTACGTCAAGGCCAATCTTAATTATGTCTCCAGCTTTTGCTGTTGATCGTGGATCAACCCTTGCTGTCAATGGTTGTCCTTTTAGATCTAGATAGAGATATGTCTCAGAACCCATAAGCTCTGTCACATCAACTCTGGTCTCAATAACACTTTCCGGATATGCATCAAGGAATACTTCCTCATCGTGGAGGTCTTCTGGTCTGATTCCTAGTACTACGTCTTTCCCTATATAGCTTTCATCTTTTAATCTCTTTACAATCCCATCTGGTACAATAACTCTGAATCCCTTGAATGCAGCATATACTTTTCCATCGGATTTTTCCAATTTTGCATCAATAAAGTTCATCTGTGGGCTTCCAATAAATCCTGCAACAAATAAATTATCTGGATGTTCATAGATTACCTGTGGTTTATCAACTTGCTGTACAACACCATCTTTCATGACAACAATTCTTGAACCCATTGTCATAGCTTCTGTCTGGTCGTGTGTTACATAGATAAATGTCGTCTGTAATCTATCATGAAGCTTTGCTATTTCTGTTCTCATCTGAACTCTTAATTTAGCATCCAAGTTTGATAATGGTTCATCCATAAGGAATACCTTTGGATTACGAACAATAGCACGTCCTAATGCGACCCTCTGTCTTTGTCCACCTGATAATGCCTTTGGTTTTCTCTTAAGATAATCTTCAATTCCAAGTATCTTTGCAGCCTCTTTAACCTTTTTATCAATTTCTGCTCTTGGTACTTTCCTAAGCTTAAGTCCAAATGCCATGTTATCATATACTGTCATATGTGGGTAAAGTGCATAGTTCTGGAAAACCATAGCTATATCTCTGTCCTTTGGTGGAACATCGTTGACTAATTTCCCGTCTATATATAACTCACCCTGGCTAATCTCTTCAAGTCCAGCAACCATCCTTAATGTCGTTGATTTTCCACATCCTGATGGACCTACTAAAACAATAAACTCCTTATCTTTTATTTCAAGGTTAAAATCTTTAACTGCTGTTACTCCACCTTGATATGTCTTGTATACATGTTTGAGAACAACATCTGCCATTTCTAAAATCCCCCTTAATATTAGTAAACGTTTGATACTTATATTATAATATTGTTTTCTCATATTTCAAATATGCAATACCAATGATATTTATTAATATTTTTTGTACATTATTTATCATATTAATCATCTCTTTTACTAATATTGTCAAGATATTCAAACCATAAATAAACTAGTATTGCGTCAACTACAATAATCATAATAAATATAACCAAATTAGCATTCATTCCTTTCTCTGCACTCAGGGTACAAGAATTTATAAAATCATCAGACATAAACTTAGGCATTCCCTTTTCTCATCCATGGTGCCAATTTAAATATTGTAATCAGATTCCCCATAGACATCAATGCTAAAATATCAATAGGTATACTATATAGGTAACCCCAATGGATATATCTTAATGCACCTATAAAATTAAGAGCATATTCCATAATAAAAAATAATACAGTCGAGACTATAATATCGATAAGCCTCATTAATCTATTCTTTGGATATGTCTGTGCAAATAAAATACCAATGGCAAATGGTGCCCCAACAGTAAAGAAAAGTGCTGAATGGATAATTTTTGCTATTGTAAATTTAAATTCATATAAATGCAAATGAACAGCCATATTGTCAATAATTAACTGGCATAGTAAAGCGAATAATCCACTCCAAAACGTGTATTTTAATTGTTTCAAATCAATTAGTAAAATAAGTATCACCCATGCAGCTACAGTTGTAATAAGCCAAGGCATACTTTTTCCTCCTCGTAAAAATTCTTTAATATATTATCTCCAAAAAATGTATAACTATGTTGACACATATTAATATTAGTGTTATTATATTTAAAAATAAATATGTACCTCATCTTCCTTGAAGGTGAGGTAGAGGAGCGGAGAATCAAGAGTAGTATACTGTAGGTTTTAAGGAACCGTTGATAGTATATGAAAGGGATAAATCCGCCGAAGCGTGCAAATACCTTAATATTTGCAAAGCTGGGCCTATGCTTAAGAAGTATAGGACTGTCACAAGTAGCTACCCTAATTACTTGTGAAGAGCTATCTCGCTTAGGGAAAGGAGGTATTGCTATGTCTTTTGATAGAATCCAGCTACTGAGAATACCTTAGCTGTTTTTATTTATATATTAATTTTCATAATTTAAACTATAAAAATAAATGGAGATGATTTTGTGCTGAAAAGTAGCATGCATATAAATTCGAGAGGACACCTTGAAATAGGTGGATGTGATACAGTTAAAATTGCAAGACAATATGGTACGCCATTATATGTAATTGATGAAGAATTATTAAGAAAAAATTGTCGTTCTTTTTATAATGGATTTAAAAAGGATTATCCAGGAAACGAAGTTATATACGCCAGTAAGGCATTTATGACGACTGCGATATGCAAAATCATAGAGGAAGAAAATTTAGGTCTTGATGTGGTATCTGGCGGTGAATTATATACTGCATTAAAAGCAGATTTTCCCGTTAAAAATATTTATTTCCACGGAAACAATAAATCCAGTGAAGAGCTCACAATGGCATTGGAATACAATATCGGATGTATCATCGTCGATAATTGGTTCGAGCTTAATATGTTAAATGAACTTTCTTTTAAGATGAAAAAAAAGCCTAACATATATTTAAGGATTTCACCTGGCGTTGAAGCCCATACCCATGAATATATAAAAACAGGACAGATCGATTCAAAATTTGGTTTTCCACTATTTAATGGAGATGCACTTGATGCCATAAAATATGCATTGACACTCGAAAATATTAATTTAAGAGGATTACATTGTCATATAGGCTCTCAGATATTTAGTTATGATTCATATAAGGCTGAAATTGACATCATGATGAATTTTCTTAAAAAAGTAAAAGAACATACTGGATGGGAAGTTGATGAATTGGATTTAGGTGGTGGATTTGGTATTGCATATGTCGATGAGGATGACCCACAACCAATAGAATTGATAGCCCGGGAAATCATGAAATCAGTCGAGGAGTATTCAACTAATTTAAATATCAAAATGCCCCGTATCATCGTTGAGCCTGGTCGTTCAATTATAGGCAATGCCGGAACAACTTTATATACAGTCGGTGCCATAAAAAATATACCAGGCGTCAGAAAATACGTTGCTGTTGATGGTGGTATGGCTGACAATATAAGGACAGCATTATATGGTGCAAAATACAATGCAATAGTTGCTAACAAAGCCAGGAAGATTAACCTTGAGAAAGTTTCGATAGCCGGTAAATGTTGTGAATCCGGTGATATGCTTATATGGGATATAGAGCTTCCACAGCTTGAAAGTGGTGATATTATCGCTGTTACATGCACAGGGGCATATAATTACTCAATGGCAAGCAATTACAATCGCCTTCCACGTCCGGCAGCTGTATTAGTTAATAATGGTGAATCAGATTTAATAGTTGCGAGAGAAACATATGAAGACTTAGTCAAAAATGATGTCATTCCAAATAGACTCTTAAATGAAAATAAAAAGATAATAAATTATTAAAAAAGGAGCAAACCGCTCCTTTTTTATTTAACACCTTCATATGCATTTATATACATCTGCTTGATCTCTTCAATCAATGGGTATCTAGGATTTGCTCCTGTACATTGGTCGTCAAAAGCAGATTCACACATCTCATCGAGTGTAGCATAGAATTTCTCTCTTGACACACCTGCTTCACTTATTGTCTTAGGCATATTTATCCTATTCTTTAAATCATCTATGGCTTTTATTAATAGTTCAACTTTTTCATCCTCTGTAGTACCGCCAAGCCTTAAATAATCAGCAATGACACTGTATCTCCATTTTGCATTAGGATATTTGTATTGAGGAAATGCCGTCTGTTTTCTAGGGTTGTCAGCAGCATTAAATTTAATTACTTCGTCAATCAAAAGCCCATTTGCAACACCATGTGGTATACGATGCATTGCACCTAACTTATGTGCCATTGAATGGCATATACCAAGAAAAGCATTTGCGAAAGCCATTCCAGCCATTGTGGCAGCATGTGCCATCTTTTCTCTTGCCTTTACATTATTTGGGCCATCCTCATAAGCTTGAGGCAAATACTTAAATATAAGCCTGATTGCTTCCAGCGCTAAACCATTAGTATATTCTGACGCGAGTACAGATACATATGCTTCTATCCCATGTACTAAAGCATCTATACCAGATGCAGCCGTCAATCCTCTCGGCATATTCATCATAAGCTCAGCATCAACGATTGCCATATCTGGTGTCAATTCATAATCTGCTAAAGGATATTTTATACCAGTTTTTTCATCTGTTATAACCGCAAATGGTGTAACTTCTGAACCAGTACCGGCAGATGTGGGAATTGCTATTAGCATTGCTTTCTCACCCATTTTAGGGAATGTATAAACTCTCTTTCTTATGTCCATAAACCTTAATGCTAAATCTTCAAATCGGACTTCTGGATGCTCATATAATACCCACATAATCTTAGCAGCATCCATCGGTGAACCACCGCCTACAGCTATTATTACATCAGGCTTAAAATTAAGCATTTCCTGAGCGCCTTTTCTTGCCGTTGCGAGAGTTGGATCGGGTTCTACATCGAAGAATATACGGTAGTCCACTCTAATTTCTTCTAGTATTTTTGTAACCTTATTGACAAAACCAAGGTCATACAAAACCTTGTCTGTTACTATAAACGCTCTTTTTTTATTGCTGCTATCAAGCTCCCTAAGTGCAACTCCAAGGCTTCCATATTTAAAATATATCTTCTCTGGAACCCTAAACCATAGCATGTTTTCTCTCCTTTCGGCAATGCTTTTGATATTTAATAGATGTTTTACACCTACATTTTCGGATACAGAATTACCTCCCCATGTACCACATCCAAGCGTTAATGAAGGAGTCAATTTAAAATTATAAATGTCACCTATTGCACCATGTGATGATGGCATATTTATTATGGTTCTCCCGGTTTTCATCGTTGCACCAAATTTTTGGATCCTGTCACTCGACCTAATCTGATCTGTATAAAGAACAGACGTATGCCCAAATCCACCAAGCTCAATAAGCTTTACAGCTTTATCTAAGGCATCATCAAATGTATTTGCTCTATACATCGCGAGTATTGGCGAAAGTTTTTCATGTGCGAAAGGTTCGTCAAATGAAATTGAATCAACTTCGCCGATTAAGACTTTAACATCTTCCGGCACATTTAAACCAGACATATTTGCTATCTTATATGCACTTTGACCAACTATCTCAGAATTAATAGATCCATTTTTAAATATCACATCTCTTACTTTATCTATTTCATCACCTTTTAAGAAATAAGCACCTCGTTCTTCAAATTCCTTCTTAACTTCATCATAAATAGAGTCAATAACAATTACAGACTGTTCCGATGCACATATAACTCCATTATCGAAGGTTTTAGAGAGAAGTATTGAGCTAACTGCCATTTTAATATGAGCAGTTTCATCTATGATAACAGGTGTATTTCCCGGTCCTACGCCTATAGCTGGTTTTCCCGATGAATATGCCGCTCTTACCATTCCCGGTCCACCTGTTGCAAGTATCATATCAGATTCTCTCATGACCATCTGTGTTAACTCAAGTGTAGGCTCATCTATCCAGCCAATTATGCCCTCTGGTGCACCAGCTTTTACAGCTGCTTCATAAACTATCTTTGCTGCTTCAATTGTACATTTTTTTGCTCTTGGATGTGGTGAAAAAATTATACCGTTTCTTGTTTTAAGAGATATCAATGCCTTAAATATTGCCGTCGATGTTGGATTTGTTGTGGGTATAACTGCAGCTATAACACCTATTGGTTCAGCAACTTTTATTATTCCAAACGATTCATCTCTTTCAATAATACCACAAGTTTTCTCGTCTTTATACTTGTTGTATATATATTCGGCCGCGAAGTGATTTTTTATGACCTTATCCTCAACAATGCCCATACCAGTCTCTTCTACTGCGGCTTTTGCAAGATTTATCCTATTATCATTTGCAGCCATTGCCGCCTGCCTAAATATCTCATCAACTTGTTCTTGTGTGTATGTCGAATATATCTTCTGGGCAGCTCTTATTTCTTTAAGTTTTTGTTTTAATTCATCAATATTTGTAACCATACAATTACCTCGCTTTATTAAAATTTTTTCAATATTGCGCTTATCGTAATTTATTATTTGATAAATAATTTTTTACTATGTATTTTTTTTAATTTTTTAATGTCATATATGAAATGTATATATTGAAGTTAAATATCTTTAAAAGTATTCAGAAAAGCAAAAAGGAGCTATAGGCTCCTTTTTATTTATTTTCATCTGTATTTCCAGTTGTTGTATCAGAAGTTTCCTCTGTTGTTGTCTCAGGAACGTCTGCATTCTTTGGTACAACAACAGTTAATACAACTTCGTCAGGTGCATCGAGTTTATCAACACCTTCTGGAACATTTATGTCTTTAACATGCAGTGTGTCACCAACATTCATTCTTGATACATCAATGGTTATTTCTTCTGGTAATGAACCAGGCAATGATTCAACATGCAATTCCCACATTTGATGTTGAACAAGGAATCCTTTGCTTTCAATAATCCCAACGCCTTCAACCTTAAGAGGTACTGTAGCTTCAATCTTCTCATTCATATCAATCCTCTGAAAATCTATATGTATTACCTTCCCAGAGAGTTTATCTTTCTGTTCTTCTTTCAAAATAGCCTGATGTGTTGCACCATTTACTATTATATTGAGGAGGGCATTCCTGCCGTGCTTTTGTACAATTGTGCGAAGCTTACTAGTTTCTACAGCCAGTGGAATGCTCTCCATGCCCTTACCGTATAAAATGGCAGGAATGTAGCCCTTTTCCTTTAATTTACGGGCTGCATTCTTACCCGGCTCTCTCAAAACAGCTTCAAGATCGACATTTTGCATTGTCTCTCCTCCTTCATAAGTTATTGTTATTAATTTTAATTAATTATAGCACTACTGGGTTGAAATAGCAAATTCTTATTGGGGCCTATCTTTTTCTTATTAAATTTAATGTTTCTTTAGTAAGATCTGGTACTTTAACCTTGTTATAGCCGTACACTCCTGTCATTGCGGTATCGCATATAGGCTCTATGAATCTATCAGGCAATCTTTTTGCTCCAAGCATAAGTCCAACAATTGAACCTACCGTAGCAGCATTACAGTCTGTATCTAATCCACTCATAACAGCTAAACATATAGATTTTCCAAAATCTTTATTACCATAAATTAATGATAAAGCAACTATACAGGCATTATTTATTGTATGAACAACATTATAATGTCCATATTTCTCATATATTCTATTTAGGCATTTTTCCCAATCAGGTTCGATTTTACTCCAATTGATAACATCCTGTATTGCTAATGAAAGACGACTCAACTTTGGTATTACACAAAGCCCTGCATTAATAACATCTATTGGATTATCAAATACATATGCAGATGCTAACATAGCAGACACAAACATTTCGCCATATATTCCATTTTTAATATGTGATACAGATGCATCACGATATGCATATTCAGCCGCTTCCCACGGATTTCCTGGGTTAATATAACCCCAAAAATCTCCTCTAATCATTGCACCGATCCATTCTCTATAAGGGTTTCGATATATTGCAGACTCTGGTGGCATAATAAGTTGACATAAGTTGGAATATGCTACACGTTCAGCTGTACATGTATGCAATATAGGAAGACAATTTAACCATGCTTCAGCAACATCTTCAGAAGTAAAATCATATCCATACTTTTTTATAATTTCAAGGCACAACACTGTATAATTAATATCGTCATCCTCTGGGCTATGTCCTTTATCATAACTATATTTCTTTAAATTTTTATCAAGTTTAAATTTCTCATAAATCATATCATCTAAATCAAAATCTATATATTCATTTAACGGCCACTTTCCAATCTCTTTTAAAAAAGCTTTTATGCTATTTTTACCCATAGCCATACTATATACTTCTAATGGTTGTCCAAGCCAATTTCCTGCTATCCTACCTAGCCATGCACCATAGATTTTATCATATATAATTTCATCACTAAGATTTATGTCTATTTTTGGCACTTCTATAATATTATTTTTAATTTCTTCTAATGTATTTGGTTCTTTATATGGAAAATCATCTTTTACGGGTAATTGATTCAATTCGCCAAGTAGTAGACCCGAATATTTTTCTCTCTTGTCATATGGTTCATTTTCAATAGATTTTACTTTTTCATTATAATCTTTTATGTCTTTTCCTTCTTCATCGGCCTGTATTAATTCCAATTGTACTCTTTCCCAGTTCGTTAAATACCATGTCTGCATGTTACCATCACCTATACCTTATTATAAATTTATTAACTTTGTCTCTATAATGAATTGATACTTGGCCACCTTCCCTCGTCACTGCTATTGCAGATGCATATGTTGCATCAATGCTTTTATTTTCACTAAGTAATGTAGCTAATGCACCTATATAGGTATCACCCGCAGCGGTTGTGTCAACTGCATTAACTTTAATTAAAGAATAATATTTGATAATTTCATTATTCATTAAGAAGGAACTTTCTCGCCAAGCGTTGTAATAACGTTTTTTACACCCTTATTAAGTAAAACACACGATGCATCATTTAAAAATTCTTTATTAGTAATAATCTTTTTTGTTAAGATAGATAATTCCATTTCATTTGGTACAATCAAATAAATAAATTTATATTTTTTTCAGTAATGTGATAGCTGGCGCTGGATTTAATATTACTTTTATACCTCTTTTATAACAATCCATTTTGCACATTATCGTCTAAAACAATACCTTCAACATTAATACCATATTTTTTAAGTCGTTGTACAAATATTTTACCATTTTCATCTCTACCAACTCGACCAATCATATAAACATTACCGCCTAGTTTAGCATATGCTACCGCTTGATTTGCTCATTTTCTTTCTCCACTTTTTTACATGTTTTTGCGATTATCGTTTCTCCAATCGATGGGATATGAGCGACCTTTAAGATTATATCCATGTTTATACTTCCTACAACCATAATTTTGCTCATATTACCTTCACCCCAATTCATCAGCTATGTTATTATAAAAATTATATACAGTTTTGTCCAAATATTTATTTTCAATTTTTGTACTTTCATTTAGTAATTCTTTTAGAGCACATACATTTTCTTTTCCTTTTATTACATTTATAGCTACTTTCCCTATTTCACCATCTAACTTAATTCTTTTATACCATGGTCTTATATCTTCTAAAAATCTTTTATTATCTACGAACATTTCTAAATTTTCCGGTAACTTATATATGTCTTCAAATAAATTACTGAGTTCTTCCAGCACCGTATTATTTTTTGTTAGCTTATATTTTTCTATTAACCACCCTACGTGAGTCATTAAAGGCCACATAGGCGGATTTTCTGCATTTTCACACAATATTTTAATATAATGCCATCCATCCCCACCAATATCCTTATATGCTTTTTTAAGTGCTATTTCGGGATTATATCCTTCAGGATTCCACATATAATATGAATACGTAATAAGAGAAATCTTCGATGCTTCTGCCTGATTCATAGGGTTTGATAGAATAAACTGGTTATTGTGCTTATACAAATCACGGCTCCTATTTATTACTGCTCCTAAATACAAATTATTCTTCGAATAATCATTTACAGGATAGTTATCCCATAATAAAAGCTTATGTTCATATATACTTGATATTTTGTCGGCATCATCAGATGATATCGTCGGTGCACATACGCCTATTCCTGTCCAAATAACTAATATATTTTCATCGAGATTTACTCTGAGACTTTTTCTGTATTCAGAATCCCCAGTTTGATGATATTCCGTTGGACATATTATAAATTCAATATTGCCGTATTTACCTTCAAGATAATTAAAAATCTTATTGCATAAATATGCATGTGCATTTCCAAGCGTTATAAACTTATCAACATCCTCTTTATATTTTAATTTATAATCAATATCATCTAATAGTAAAGCAAATTTCCTTATGCCTTTATCTGCAATTGCATTGTATTTTTCACATAATAATCTAAAGTCATTTTCATCAGTGTATTTTATAGAGTTACCTGGGCTTATAGAAAAAATAAAGTCCACACTTTCGTCTTTGCACTTCTTAATAAGATTATCTAATTTATTAAATAGCTCATCAGAATATTGTTCCCTCCATTTTTCCCTATGGAATGGATCATCCTTTGGCGCATAGAAATATGTGTTCATCTTGCATTTTCTCAAAAATGATATCATTTCGAGCCTGTCTTCATAGCTCCATGGTTTACCATAAAAACCTTCAATAACGCCCCTCATCTTAAATGAAGGCCAATCGATTATTTCTATTTCGGGCAAAATAATATAATCTCCAGTTTTCTCAAACAAACTTAAAAATGTGTCAACGGCAAATTGGCATCCTCTATCATCGCCATACTCTATAATGACATCATCTTTAATAGTTATTTTGTAACCTTCGCTTGGTATTGTATCATTTTTATTTAATATTAACTTTATGTCCCCATTCATTTTGACTATTTTTATAAAGTCGGGAAATTTTTTAAAAACAGCATTTCTATTAAGTAGGATTTTTACAGATTCTTTATATATCTTTTCTTTACCTGTATAAAATATTTCTTTAGGTTCTGGAATAATATCAAACATCTTTATCCTCCAATCTTTATACCAACTTCAAACATCCTATTCCAAGGCATATATACATCAAAGTCATAATGAAAGTCGTTTAAATATCTATCTCTAAATTCATAAAGCTTCTTTTTTATTATATCAGATATTAGGTTGCCTTTATCCTTCAAGCTAAAATAATTAAGACCATATATGCTTAATAAATCTGTTACAGATGACCTTACAAAATGTTGATAACCCCAATCTTCAAGATACCTAAGAAATAGAAATTTTTCGGAAGCAATCATTTGTTCTTGTGTATATATGTTTTTGTTTAAATAGCAAGATGAAATCATGCTATGGGATATAACTGTCCCCAGCGTATTTGATGATGTATTCCATCCTCCATATGAAAGAAGCTTATTTAATAGCTTATATTTCTTAATTAGCATCATTAAACGATTATCAGCACCATTTGGCATAGCAACATCTGCCACTGCACATAATTTACCTTTCTTAATATAATAATCAATCGTTTCTACAAATTCATTTAGATTTCTTTCAGGATCATTGACATCCTCTTTACTCAATATCGACTGCCAATTATCTGCTAATTTCAATGTAATATCAGATGGTGGATTTATCATTAAAATGAAATCAGCTTCGGAGCTATCATTTACAATTATTCCACCTGAAGATATAACTTGGTATTTCACAGTTTCATTAAGAGATCTGTCTTCATATTTAGGTATTAATGTACTGCCTATATCTGATGAATATCTTATGAAAACCGTTGGTTTTATGCCCTTTATATTATTAAATACTCTTGCAGTGAGTACACATCCCACTTCGTCTGCACCAGGATATGAATATATCCTATCTGTTAAATCAAGGTCGTCAACATATTTCATGACTTTTCTGCGTTCTCTTGCAGAAAATCCATACTTCGAACAATCATCCATGGGAATAACTAAAAAATCAATTATTCCTTCTTTTACAAAGTCTACAACTTTCAAATTGATTATATGATTTACTTGCCTTCTATTTAATAAGTCTTCAAGAGCATCTTCAGGAATTTCATTTTTGATTTTATTGAGATTGCTAATATCATCATCCGACGCAATATTAAGCTCTAATTTATCTGATATAACCCCATATTGAAATATTTTTTCACCGTAATTTTCATAGTAATCTGGTTCTTCATCAGAACTATTATATGATGGTGCCCTCATGATAAGATTGAACCCTATTATTTTTAGATTTTTATTTATTGATTTTAATTTTTTCAATGTCTCAAGTCTTTTAATACAATCTTCTGTTGTTTTCTTATGAAGTCTCGATGGAACAATTCCTCCATATAAAAGCATATCAATCGATAATATAAGATAGCTTACATTATTGATATTATTAATAATCCATCCCGAAAGCTTATCTATATCAGCAGGAATCTTTTTATTACCCAGTATGTCTAAAGGAGGTTCAATCATTTCAATATCACTTATATCCATTATCATTTTAGGATATATGTAATTGCACGGCCTTTCATCAAGTGGTATGTACATTACTTTATTGCACATTTAGAATTCCTCCAATTTCTTTAAATCCACTTTTAAAAAACTTATATGGTTTGAAGCCAAATTGTCCATAAAATTCTTTAAGAATTGTCCAATCTATAAAAACATTTTTTGTACCTCTCGATTTTAAGAATTTTAGTGACTCACATAAAAGCTTATTCCCTAATTTTTTGCCTCGATAATTTTTATCAATTCCAATTGGTCCAAGTGAACCATTTTTATTTATATTAATATCAATTTTACAAAAACCTATTATATCATTTTGATTCCATAACAATATTACATTTCTTAAATCGCCGTTATATTTAATATAATTATTAATTTCATATTTCCACCTACCAGGAAAATTTTTATCGAAAAACTTGTTAAGCTTCTCTATATTATTTAATTGAAGTTCTTTTACTAAAAAAACACTTTCCATATTAATCTCTATATCTAACTTGTTAAAATCTAATTCTGAAACATCTGCCATTAAATCATAGTGAAATTCATTTAACTTAAAACCTTTCTTCTTAAAGAACAATTCTACATCGCTTTTCGGTTCCGGAATTCCAGAAAAGAAATTATATACATCACCGCCAAGCAATATTTTTTTTATTCCTAAATCTTTAAGCTTTTCTTCGGAATTTCCATAAAGTAATGAACCATAACCATGTTTTCTAAATCTTTTGTCAATCAGCAGAGTATTTAACCATGCACAATTATCATACTCTTTTATATTCCTATTATTTAATTTAATTATTATAACTCCAATGATTTTCCCATCAATTTTCAGAATAAACGAATCGTCATAATAAAAATCAATATCATCAAAAACTTTCTTTATAAATGTATTTTTATCGATATGATATTTTTCATCAAAATTATTTTTCCATAGATGTAATATCTCATCAACATCCGCTATCGAGATATTATCAATTACTATCATATTTTTCCCCCTTAAATATTCGGTTTTATATATTATAACCGTAAGTTCTCATAATTTTCCTTATGTCACTTCCTTCTATTTCACTTACTTTAATATTATATTTAATACAATGGGCAGCAGCAATTCCTGCGGCTTCACCTGTTGCTCTGCACGTTGGTTGAATTCTGATGGATGATTGGGCTATAAAGGTTGAAGATATACATCTTCCGGCAACTAATAACCCATCTATATTTAACGGTACAAGACATCTAAATGGTATTTCGAAGTATTCGTTATTTTTAAGTGGAATTACCTCATACTCCGCTCTCATACCATGTATGTCAACAGGATATGCCGTTTTTGCAATTGCATCATCAAATTTTGACCTATTGTTATAATCATTAATGCTTAAAACATACTTTCCTCTAATTCTTCTTGATTCTCTTATTCCTATCATAGGTGCAACAGACAATATATAACTTTCTTCAAAACCTGATAAATATTTTTTTAAGAATTTATAAAGCCTTTGAATCATTTCTCTGCCTTTTTGGTATGAATAAGATATTTTTTCTGCATTAATTGAATCATTAATATCTGGAATCTCCGGACAATTAAATGACATTACACCTGGCATACCAGGTATAGAAAATGCTTGAAAGTAAGCCCCATCCTCGTAATTAATTTCTTTATTCTCAAGGCCTTTTTTAAAAATACTTTCGAGAGGGAAGCCGCTCTTCCATACCATTGCAGTTTCAATAAGTGGATAGTCTAATCCCCAATTCTGGCCAATATCTTTAAGAAATGACTGAAACCTTATAAGATCAATATTTCCTATCATAAATCGTAAAGAAATTGCCTGATTTTTGCCTGTTTTTTCATCACCAATAAAGCATGGTACACCAGAAGAAAATGCCACATTAGCATCACCGGTACAATCAATTACTATCTTTCCCATTATTGCATTTAGTCCAGATCTATTATTTACTATAATACCATTTATTGTATTTTCGTCTACTATCGCATCTATAAAATCAGTATCATATAAAATTATGCCACCATATTCTAGAAACATCTCTTCAAGGACAAATTTCATCATTTCAGGATTAAACCATCCATCGTTTCCATATGGATCTTTCGCACCATACCCGGAATTCATAAGTCGTTTCCGGATTTCTTTGTCGATTGATGACGCAGGGTTGCTTTCTATATTGACATGCATCATTGGCATAACTTGTGACGCTGTCGATGAACCACCAAGAAATCCATATTTTTCAATTAGTAGTGTTTTAAGACCTTCCCTTGCTGATGCAATTGCGGCTGTAGAGCCAGCTGTACCGCCACCAACAACTATAACATCATATTTATCAATTATAGGAATTTGTCTTTTGTCAAAATTATATATATCCATTTATTCTCACAGCCCTATCTTTTTATTAGATTCCACCAATTATAATCATCTATATAACATAAATCAAAAATCATACAACCTTGTGATTTATTTAAGCACATATTAATTGCCTTATTAAACTGATAAGGATTATCTTCATATTGTTTTACAAAAAGGCTCCCAATAATTGGTGTAACACCCATTGTAGCTTTTTTTGCTATAACAGATGATCCTTCAACACTATACCAGTAAGCGGGTCTATTATTCTTGATTGCCTCATCTATAGTCACTTCGGGATAATAAAAACCTGACATAAGTTTATCAACATATTCTGCATATCCTGTTTTTGAATATTCTTTACTAACCCATGGATAATCCTCAGGAATATATTTTTCACTAGCCCAGTTTGCACCAACCTGATAATATAGAGAGTACCACGAGCCCACATAATCGATAAATTCCACCTTTTTATTCAGGTTATTAATTATACTTCTAATTTTAAGTATAAATCTCTTTATAATATAAGCTTTAAAAGTTATCCATTTTCCAAAAAGACTTCCATATAAGACATGTTTTTTTCCATGTTCATCCATTTTAAGCTTATATATATCTTCAGGCCAGTTATTTACTTTCTCACCAATAAATTCTTCAAATTTGTCTTTGGTATATTCGCTAAAATCTGCCGCAAGGCCTATAAATCTAACTCTATCAAGTACGATACCATCTATATCATAATTCTCGACTACTTCCTTTATTATATCTGCCTCATATTGCTGAACATCATCTCTTACCGGATTCACAAAAACATCAGAAAAATCATCGATAGAATCAAACGTTTTTAGCCCATTTACTCCTATTATAGGTCTTATAGAAACATTACCAAAATTATCTATTCCATACATATATGTCTGCCATCTAGGTTTTTCAAAGCCTTTTGACAAAATATTTTTCTTATCTTTATTTCCCTCTGAAAATACATCTATTGCAGCAAAAATTTTTAAATTTTTATCATGTGCCATCTTAATATACAAATCCAGATAATCTTTATCTTTCTCAAATTCCTCATCAAAAACGCTATAATGTGGAACAATATTGCTATTAAATATGCCAAAGCCGGATGTATCTTTAACACTTAGTATTATTGAATCAATACCCGAATTAATACATTTATTAAGGATATTTTCAAAATATTTAACATCTATTATTCTATCTTTATTTGCCTGTATCTCTATCCAAAGATAATAATCTTTAACCAATATAATCCACCTCTAACCTTTTAGTGCTCCTGCAACCGCATTTATAAAGTATTTTTGGAATGCTAAAAATACTATTATAACCGGTATAATCGATATGACTGTTCCAGCAGCTACATAGCCAAACTTATAATTGAACTGACCTGATAGGTATTTAAGTGCTGTCGCTAATGGGTATTTATTAGGGTCTTGCAATACAACTATCGGCCATAAGAATGAATTCCAAAGTCCAATAAAGTCAAAAATTACAATTGTTGAAACAGCAGGCATAACTTCAGGTAGCATTATCTTATACCATATCTTAAATTCTGATGCACCATCTATCTTAGCAGCATCCATTAATTCTTTGGGTACAGTCAAATAAGACTGTCTTAAAAGGATTATACTGAAAACTGATACAGCTCCTGGGATAATAACACCAGTTAATGTATCAAGTAGTCCCATTTTAGATACCGTTAGGTAGTTTACAATCAGTCCTGCAGCAGCAGGTAAAATCATTGTGCTAATCAAAGCCGAAAATATAAACTTTTTGCCATAGAAATCCATACATGCAAGTGGATATGCAGCAAGCGATGCTAGTACAACATCAAGTAAAATTCCCGATACAGTAATAATAATGGTGTTTAGTATATATTTAGGAATTGAAACAAAGTTAATTACACCAATATAATTTGCTAGACTAAATGGATGTAGAATTAAATTCATAGTATATATGTTTTGCCCAGTTTTAAAAGATGATGACACTAGCCAAACAAACGGTCCTGCTAAAAAAATTGCTATTACTATAAGTATCAAATAAATTATTGACAAGCCAAATATCTTTTTAATAACTTTTATCTTTTTGCAATTATTTAATTTTTTATTTAAAGTTTCCATATTAATAATAACTCATTCCTCCTTTTCTACCTCCATAAATAAATACCATAATACTTAATGCAGTTGTAAGAATGGCAACTAATAAACCTATTGCAGATGCATAACCAAAGTTAAAGTCTGTAAATGCTTTTTGAAAAGAATAAAGACTTGTAACCATAGTCGCATCACCTGGGCCGCCATTTGTCAAAACATATACAACATCAAATACTCTAACGGCAGATAAAATACTCATAAAAGTACACAACCATATATATGGTTTCAATAGTGGAATAATAATTTTAAATAATGTTTGCGTTTTTGTTGCACCATCCACATAAGCTGACTCTTCTAATTCTTTTGGTATTGACTGAAGACCTGCAAGGTATATCATCATATAATAGCCGAGTCCTTGCCAAATAGTAATGAACATCAATGATAATAGTGCAAATCTTGGATCATTAAGGAAAGATATCGGCTTACTAAATATACCGTGCTTCACCATGAAAGTATTAAGTAGACCTTGCGGATCAAAGATCCATCCCCATGTTATTGATACAGCTACCATTGATGTTACAACAGGTATATAGTACAAAACTCTAAAAAAAGAGATTCCTTTTATTTTTCTGTTAACTAATATTGCTAATAGAATCGACAAAATCTGTAGTGGGGGAACAACTCCAACAAATAGTATTGAATTCTCTACTGATACCCAAAATTCGTGATCGTGTATAGCCCTTACAAAATTAGCCCATCCTACAAATTTTGACTGACCTACAGCTGAATAATTATAAAATGCCAATGGAATACTTGCCACTATTGGATAAAAAACAAAAATTATAAGAAAAATCATAGCTGGCAAAATAAATATATAAGCTATCAGCGATTTTTTTAATTTATTCTCCATTTTCAAAACTCCTTATAGAGCAAGGCTAAAAAGCCCTGCTCAATATTGTATTATTTCTGACCCGCGAGCATTTGATTTATATTCTTTTCTGCATCATCTAGTGCCTGCTTTGGTGCCTTTTGACCATGAAATGCTTCATCTGTCTCTTTAATCATTTCTGTATTTATATCTGCACTATTTGGAACACCAAGTGTCTTATCTGCAGATTTATCAAGAAAATCAGCTGCAATTGATACTGCCAAGCCTTCTGGTGTAGTAGTATTTGATTTAAAGTATGGATCTTTAGAAGCTTTAATAGTTGACGGAAAAACTTGTGCTGCTTTTGCAAATGCGAGCTGATTAGCGTCATTTGTCACAAAATTTGCAAAGTCTATGGCCTCTTTATGATGCTGACTCTTTTGCATTACAACAAGATCCATTATTGCATTTTCTACAATACCGCTTTTACCAATTATCGGCTGTGTAATGCCTATATTTTTATAAATATCTGGTGCTTCATCTTTGATACGAGACAAAGACTGAGCTCCAGAATTTATCAATCCAAGCTTTCCTGTCGAGAATAATTGCAACATTTTCGCCCAATTTCCTTCTGCATCTAATGGGAAAATATCATTTTGATAAAAGTTCTTATATTTCTCCAGTAATGCTAAAGTCTCAGGCGTATTAAATGCAGCTTTTGTCTTATCCTTGTTAAGTGTATTTATTCCACTACCGAAAAAGGCATCTGATGCAAAATAATCCGGAACATATAGATAAGCACCTGTCTTATCTTTAAATTCTTTTGCCATTTGATATACTTCATCATATGTCTTAGGCGGATTCATTCCTGCTTTTTCAAACAACGATTTATTATAAACCAAAACAGATGGTGCACCATACCAAGGAAATGCATATATTCCATTATTTATTTTTGTTGATTCCCACAATGTCTTTACATATATATTCTTTTGTTCCGCTGTAGCTTCTTTATTGAGATCAACAAGAGCTCCTTTTGAAGCTAGTTGCAAAGCCATATCTGTATTCAAGTTTACAACATCAGGTACATCGTTACCTGCTGCCGATGCAACAAGTTTATTTTGAATAGCATCATAAGGCATATCTGTCCATTTAATTGTTACATTAGGATGCAACTTTTTATATTGGGCAAATAAATCATTAAAGTAATTATCAAATTTCGGTCTTAACGAAATTGTCCAAAATTGTAGTGTTATTTTCTTGTTAGTATCGCTATAGCTTGATTTTGATGAATTGCTCCCACATGCAGTAAATGTTGTTATGACCATAACCAATGCAAGTAATATGCCTAAAATTTTCGAATATTTAGCCTTAACCAATTAAATTACCCCCATTTAATAAAATTAATTTTGCTGCTCCAAACATTGTTGCATAATTATTTAGTTTTGCAGGAATTATATTTATGTCACTTTTTAATGATAATTTTAATGCATCCCACCATAGATCTTTTGAGTTTATTACACCACCCCCTAAAATAATCACTTCTGGATCTATAAAATTTCTTATGTTTAAAATTAATAATGATAGCGATTTTAGAAACTCATTTATAACTATTTTTGAAGTATTATTGCTTTTTTTAAATAGACTAAAAACTTCCTCTGCATCATTTACCATATTATGTCCTATAATTTTATTATATCTTTTATAAAGTGCGGTTCCTGATATATATTGTTCGGCACATCCTTTATGCCCACAATTGCATTTTCTTCCATCTGGGAATAAAACAGTATGTCCAATTTCTCCTGCGCTCCAGTTATAACCTCTAACTACTTTGCCGTTAAGCATTATCGCACCACCAACACCCGTGCCAAGAGTTAACATAACCATATTTCTAAATCCTTTTCCTGCTCCAACCCAGCTTTCACCAATTGCTGCTGCATTGACATCATTGTCAACAATTGTTGGTAAGCTATATTTTTCTTCGATTATATTTTTTAAATTCAAACCTGTCCAACCTGGTAAATTATCTGTTGCATATACAACTTCACCTGTATTAAAATTGATTCTACCTGCTGAGCCTATGCCTATTCCTTCTATATCTTTATCAATTAAAGTATCTATAATGCTAAATAATTTTTTTAATATATGATCTCTACCTAATTTTGCCTCTGTTAAAACTTCATTAGATTTTAGCAAATTTCCATATGAATCAATAACACCACCAAGTATTTTTGTACCACCAATATCTATACCAATAACTTTATTCATTATATAAACACCTTTCATTAATACAATTTATCGAGCACTGCTTTAGCAGTTTTATTCAGACCTTGAACCGCTTTATCCTTCATTTTTATTGCTACACAAGTATATAAAATATCAAGTATATGAAGCTGAGCAATTTTGGAAGTTAATGCACCACTTCTTAGTGGAGTTTCTTTTGCAGATGTAAGAAGGATTATATCCGCTACAGCCGTAATTGGGGATCTTGCATAATTTGTAATGCAAATAATCTTTGCACCAGATTCTTTAGCTAACCTACATGTTTCTACAGTATCTTTTGTACTACCTGAAAATGATATCCCAATAGCAACGTCATTCTCATTTAGGTTTACTGCTGATATAGCCTGTATATGTGCGTCAAGATTCGCATCAACATTTAACCCAAGCCTCATAAATTTATATTTTGCATCAAGTGCAGTATAACCAGATGCGCCTACACCATATATTTCGATTTTATTAGCTTTTGTGATTTCTTCAACAGCTCTTTCAAGTTCACTAATAGACAGCATTCTCATTGTATTAGAAATTGCCAATGTGTTTTCTGTCGTTATTTTTTGTACGAGCACATTAGTCGTATCATTAAATGTTATATTCTCGTGTATGCTTGTCTCCGGGCTGACTGTCTCTTTTGCTATATTCAATTTAAAATCCTGAAACCCAGTTAAACCTATATGACGGCAAAATCTTACAATAGTTGTTTCACCTACATTAATTTTCTCTGCAAGTTCCGTCACTGAAGAATAAATAACTTCTTCAGTATTGTTAAGAACATAATCGGCTACTTTTTTTTCTGCATTTGTTAATGAATTATATACGCTTCTTATTTTTAATACGACGCTATTTTGTTCCTGCATCTTTTTACCACCCTTTTTTTAATTGCTTCAGTAAAATGTTTTGTTATCTCCTGTGGTCTTGTTATGGCTGTACCAACTACTACTGCGTATGCTCCAAGATCCAAAGCTTTAATAGCCTCTTCTGGTGTCCATATTCTTCCTTCTGCTATTAGTGGTACTTTGATATCTTTAGCCAAACTTTCTATCAAATCAAAATCCGGTTTATCATTTTTCTTACTATAATCCGTATAGCCTGAAAGAGTAGTTGAAACAATATCAAATCCTATCTTTTCCGCCTCAAGCCCTTCTTCATATGTTGATATATCTGCCATTACTAATACATTTGGGTATAACTTCTTAATTTCTTTTAAAAGATCATTTGTAGTAATATTACCTGGTTTAATAAGCTTCGTCGCATCTATAGCTACAATATCCGCACCTGCTTTTATTACTTTATCAACCTCCTCTATTGTTGGCGTTATATATGGTATATAACCACTATAGCTTTTTTTTATAAGACCAATTATGGGGAGTTTCACTTCTTTCCTTATTGCTTTTATATCTTCATAACCATTAGCTCTTATTGCTACCGCTCCCCCCATTTCCGCTGCTTTTGCCATCTTCGCCATTATAAATGGGCTATGGAGTGGTTCATCTTCAAGCGCCTGACATGAAACTATAAGTCCATTTTCAATATCCTTTAGTACCTTCATTGGCATCTCCTCTTTCTCTTTTTCTTTTTTCATTATTGTTATATATATTCGACATAAATTGAAAAATTCCTCCTTTATTTTATTAAAAAGTGAAATATTTTTTTAATTTATCTTAGTTGACTAAAAAGACTATATAAGTTTATAATGTTAATGGTAATGTGCGCCTGTAGCTCAGTGGATAGAGCATTCGGCTCCGAACCGAAAGGTCGCAGGTTCGATTCCTGTCAGGCGCACCATTTTTCACAGCCAAGCGGTTTTTATGAGTTTCACGCATATTAAAAGCTTAAATTCTTTGAAATTTTTTCAATTTAATATTTATAGAAAGTGATAAATCAAAATGACCCTTTATGTGAAAAATAAAAGAAAAAGCCCGCTTATGATGTCAAATCCAATGATTGGCGGTATGTGTAATTACAAAGAAATGGCTGATGCAAATGCACAACTAAATATAGATATGCCTGATGATAAACCAATGAAGTAACGGTATGACATAAAGCCTTGAATACTTTATTTTTTTGCATTTTTAAAACTTTCTTCATATTTTGTTAACAATTTATTAATAATACTTGACTATAATTAAATAGTATATACAAAAAGGAGGTTTTGGCTCTTATGATGATAGAAGTAAATAACATCACAAAAACCTACGGAAGCCGTAAAGCCGTAGATAACATCAGTTTTTCCGTCGATACTGGAGAAATTGTCGGCTTCTTAGGACCAAATGGTGCTGGAAAAAGCTCTACCATGAAAATGATAACTGGTTTTATGCCACCTACTTCTGGCACTGTAAAAATCGCTGGTTATGACATCATTGAAGATGCGATAAAGGCTAAAAAACATATTGGATATCTACCAGAAGTTCCACCACTATACCTTGATATGACAGTCGAAGCATATCTTGCATTCGTATGTGAATTAAAAGAGGTGCCTCGAAAAGATCGTAAATCTACAATTGACAAGGTCGTAAATGAGATAGGATTAAAAGATGTAAGGAATCGTCTTATTAAAAATTTGTCAAAGGGATTTAAACAAAGGGTAGGTCTTGCACAGGCAATAGTCGGTGACCCCGATGTTCTTATCCTTGATGAACCAACAGTAGGACTTGACCCTAAGCAAATTAAAGAGATAAGAGATATAATAAAAAAATTAGGTGAAAAACACACAATAATACTAAGTACCCATATATTACCTGAAGTCAGCATGATATGTGATAGAGTTATAATAATAAACAAAGGAAAAATCGTCGCAATAGATACTACAGAAAATCTAACAGATAGCTTGAGTAAATCAAAAAGATATTTCCTTAAAGTTGCAGGGCCACAAGATAAAATTAATCCTATACTTAAAGAATTAAGTGGAATCAAGGATTTTAAAACTGTGGAAAATAAGGGTGAAAATTGCATCGACATTAATATTGATACCGTAGTTGATAAAGATTTAAGAAAAGATATCTTCTTTTCATTTGCAAAATGTAATATACCAATTATCGAATTCAGGCCGGTAAGTTATAGCCTCGAAGAAATTTTCTTACAACTAACGACAGATGAGGAGGTAAAGAACAATGAAAATCCTGACAATATACAAAAGGGAGCTTAAATCATATTTTCTTTCACCGTTGGCATACGTGCTTATAGGATTTTTCCTACTTATATCAGGATACTTTTTCGCTACATTCGTGCTTTCATCACAATACGCACTTATGACCCCTGTGTTTGGCAACATGATTTTCGTATTCATGTTTATAAGTCCTATTTTAACAATGAAACTATTATCAGAAGAAATGAAAAATGGCACAGATCAGCTTCTTATGACGTCGCCATTAACAGTCACAGATATGGTATTAGGTAAATTTTTTGCATCACTTACTGTCTTTATATCTGCATTAGTAATATCTTTTATATACCCACTATATCTAAAAATATACAGCACACCAGATTTTGGCCCTATACTAACAGGCTATATTGGAATACTTTTAATGGGTGCGGCATTTTTAGCTGTCGGAATATTTGCATCATCATTATCTGAAAATCAACTTGTTGCAGGTGTTATAGGCTTTTCGCTGCTTATTATATTCTGGATAATAAGCTGGCTTGGCGATGTATTTCAAGGCAAAACCAAGACGATCGCAGAAAATATTTCACTTTTGCAAAGGTTCAACAACTTTCAAAACGGCATATTGAATTTAAATGACATTGTCTTTTACCTAAGTTTTATAATCTTCTTTATATTTCTTACAATAATGGTTGTTGATAAAAGACGCTGGAGTTAAGGAGGTAACATGATTGAATAAAATTAGATTAAAATACGGCAGCAACATGTTTTTAGCAATCATTATTTTATTGGGCATTTTAATTATCGGAAACCTTATATTAGCACAAAAACCGATAAAATGGGACTTGACAAAGACAAAACAATTTACATTATCTGATAAGACAAAACAGGTTTTAAAAAATTTAAAAACTGATGTAACAGTATATGCATTTTTCAAAGATGACAGTGCAAAGACACAGGTGCAAAACCTACTTGATGAATATACGGGAATATCAAAAAGAATAAAGGTTAATTTTGTAGACCCCGATAAAAATCCTTCATTAGCTCAAAAATATGGAATTACCGATTACGATACTACTTTATTCTTGAATAGCAAAGATGAGAATAAAAGACAAATCGTTAATTCATATGATACCTTCACGCAGTCACAGGAAACAGGCCAGACAGTGTTCAACGGAGAGCAGCAATTTACTCAAGCCATAATAAATGTAACAGAAAATAACAAGATAAAAGCATATATCGTCCAAGGCCATAATGAAGTAAACAGTACAGGATCTTTAACGAATTTTCAAACCGCATTACAAGGTGAAGGATATGAAGTAAGCGACTTAAATATAGGTCAGTCCGGAGGTATACCAAAAGATGCAGGTCTTATAATAATTGCAAATCCCCAAATGGATTATACTGACCAAGAAATGAATGCACTTAAGGATTACTTTAATAAGGGCGGAAAAGCAATCATTATGATGGGTGCTGAAAATGGAACCTTAAAACAAAAGTCAATAAATGATTTATTGTCGACATGGAATATAAAAATCGACAATGATGTAATAGTCGATCCATCAAGAAATTATTTTATGGATGCATTATCACCCGTACCTGTATATGGTTATCACCAGATAACCGATAAATTAGAGTCGGCAAATTTAGCTTCTGTTGCCCCAAGCTCAAGGAGCATCACGTATAAGGAGACAAATGACGGAAACCTATCAATACAATCATTTTTAACAACAAGCGATAAAGCATGGGGTGAAACAAACTTCAACAGCAAACAGGCAAGCTTTGACAGCAATGATATAAAAGGTCCTCTTACGCTGGGTGTTACAATATCTGACAAAAAGACAGGAATGAAAATAGTCCTTCTTGGAAATGACCTCATTGCAACGAATAAAGTTATAGGCATAGAGGGAAATAAAGACCTTTTGATGAATAGTGCCAATTGGCTTTCAAATAAAACTTCTCAGATATCTATAAGTCCAAAAACCCTTGACTATGCAAGGCTATTTATGACAGGAAAACAAGCAAATTCAATGTTTTTAGTAACAGTTGTTGTTATTCCTTTAGTCATATGGGTCATAGGCGGATATGTCTTCTTCAGAAGGAGGGCACTATGAAGACTTTTAGAAATACGATAATATTGTTCATTGTCTTTGCAGCACTACTTGGATTTTATTACTATAATAAAAGTACAAAAAAACCAACAGCAACGGCCAATGTAGTAAGTATTAGTAAAAGCAATATTGAATCAATAGATATTAAAAGCAACAACAATGAAGTTACTTTAAAAAAGTCCAGTGGCAACTATGAACTTGTCAAACCTATAAACTACAAAGCTGACAGTATAAATGCTGATGATACATTAAATTCACTGACACAATTAAAGTATAGCAGGAAATTTTCTGACAGCGATTTAAAAAAATATGGGCTTGATAATACCAGTTTTACAATTAAAATTGCTTCAAATAAAGGTGAAACAGAAAATATTATTATTGGCAATAAATCACCTGTAGGTAATGCATACTATGTAAAATCATCAAAGTCTCCTGATATATATATCGTTGATGCAAACTCAGTTGAAAAGTTTTTATTGTCAGGTGATTATGTTTTTAACTATATTGATAAAGGTATATTCACTATACCAAAAGATAAAATAGCTAAAATCACTTATATAAATTCATCGGGTACTCATGATATTCAAAAGGACAAAAGCGGGAAATGGAAATATAATGGAAAAGAAATTAACAAGGATACCACTGATAAATTATTAGATGATGTAGTATTATTAAATGCTTCTGGTTTAGATTTAAATAAAAAAGCAAAGGGCAATAATTCAAGCTTTACCCTGACAATATCTGACGGAAATAAAAGTGAAGAAGTTAAATTCTTAACAGATGATAATTCAAAATACTATATAGAAAAAAACAATGAAAACATTGGTCTATATATAACAAAAGACCAGCTAAATGGGCTTATATCTGATACAAATAGTGCAATTAAATAAGGGGTATTACGCCCCTTTTATTTTTTCTGCCATTTTGATTATTTCATTATATATCATATCTTTAAATTCTTGAGGCCCAAGGACTTCCGCATCTGATCCAAATCCCAAAACCCATCTTTTTATCTCATCAAGTTGTGATACTGTCTTAATAAATATGATGGAGCCATCTTCATTTTCTATCAAATCATCTGCCCTATATCTATCATACTCCTTGACAAGCCTTGCGGCATTACCTGTAAATTTTATTTCTATCTTGTATCTTGTACTTCCCTTCAAAATATTCCATGTGTATTTATAATATTTAGTTTTGTCGAATTCGGGTAAAATCTCGAAAGATTTATTTAGAACCTCAATTTCCTTCATCCTAGATATCCTGAAATCCCTTATTTCATTATGAAGTTTGCAAAAGCCCGTAAGATAATAATGGCCATCTTTTTCATACATTATGTATGGATTAACTTCTCTAACAGTTTCTGAATCTGACGTAAATGAATAATATCTTATCTTAATGCATTTCTTTTCTACAATGGCATCATTTATCATCTTTAAAGTCTCTACAGTTACGTTCGTATCAGAATCTATATCTTTCTGTATCAAAAATGTCTTATATAATCTATCGATATAGTCGTCATATATAGATGGAATATATGATATAATTCTCTCTAAAAGTTGTAGCGCTAACTTGCCAGGCTCCGATGTATCATACTTTCTAATTATTTCTCTTAGAAAGAATAGAGAAAAAAGCTCCTGAACAGAAAAAACAAAATCTTCAATTTTGTATTTTTCTAGCGCATATGTTGTCCCTCTACCTTCACCGTCTTCATATATAGGAAAAACCATTGTAAGGTCATCTAAATCTCTCTTTATCGTCTTTGGCGATACCTTCTCACCGAAATTTTTAGCAATGCGGTTATATATTTGGTTTATCGTTACGCCTTTATTCTCCCATGATAGGATAGATAAAATCTTCCACTGCCTTTCTAACTGAGTAGAATCACTATTTTTAATCATTATTACCACCCCACACAAATACTTTTAAAACATTCATAAAAAAATTAATAACCAATATCCCTTTCGGGAAATAAATTCAAGAAAACTTTTTTGTTTGCATCTTATGAAAATCTCTATACTTTCCCATGCGAAATAAAAAATGTATAATATAAAAGAAATCTTAATAAAATTATACAGCATTAAAAAATTTATTAAAATATATTTTTCGATATACGATATATCTTTCGGGGGTATTGTAATGTATGATAATGTTATTTTTGCACTTGATATAGGTACAAGAATTGTCGTAGGTATAGTCGGTGTACCTGATAAGGATAAATTAAAGATACTCGCAGTAGAGCAGATGGAACACACCGATAGAGTTATGTTTGATGGTCAAATACATGATATAGATAAAGTATCAATAGTTGCTAATAAAATCAAGGAAAAACTTGAAAAAACTCTTGGAATGCAGCTAAAAAATGTATGCTTAGCTGCTGCAGGTAGGTCTTTAAAGACGCAAATTGTTAGAACTGAAAAAAGTATCGATGATAAACATGTGATAATGGAGAGCGACATAGACAATCTCGTTTTGTCAGCTTTAAATACAGCAAAAGAACAGATTTCAAGGCAAAGCTTCACAATAAAATATCATATGGTTGGATACTCTATATCGAACTTTTACTTAGATGGTCTTCCTATTACAAACCTCAAAGACCATACAGGGCATGAGATCGCAGTTGAAATAATAGCGACATTTTTACCATATGATGTCGTTGAAAGTTTATATTCTGTCGCAAAAAAAGCTAATTTAGATGTTACATACCTTACATTAGAACCTATAGCTGCTATAGGTGTTGCTATTATGCCAAAGATTAGAATGCTTAATATTGCACTTGTAGACATTGGTGCAGGTACATCTGATATAGCAATATCAAGGGATGGCAATATTATTGCGTATTCAATGGTACCATTTGCTGGCGATGAAATAACTGAAGCAATTCAGCAGCATTACCTTACAGATTTTAATACTGCCGAAAAGATAAAGACAAGCAATAAAAAAGAAATAAAATTTAAAGATGTGATCGGTGATGAACATAAAATAACCAAAAGTGAAGTTGTAGAACTTATTAATCCGGAAATAAAAAAGCTATCTAAGAAGATCTGTGATGAGATTTTAAAATACAATGGTAAAAGTCCATCTGCAGTATTCTTAGTTGGTGGCAGCAGCAACCTCCCGAATATTGCAGATGAAATTGCAAAAAATCTATCCATACCTAGTGAAAGGGTATCTGTAAGAAATATTAATTCTGTAAATGTTATTAATTATAAAGGAAGAAAGCTAAAAGGCCCAGAATGCATTACCCCAATTGGTATTGCATATTCTGCGTTAATTGATAGGAAAAATAATTTTATAAATATAAATTTTAATGGTAAGAAAATAGAGTTATTAAATGTAAAAGAAATCTCCATCATGGATGTTCTTTTAAGGGTAAATTTTGATGCCAAAAAATTAATGGCGAGGAACGGCAAGAAATTAAGTTTTAATCTGGATGGTAAAAAAGTTGTGATAGACGGTGAAATAGGAACTCCTGCCAAAATACTTAAAAACGGTAAGATTGTAAATCTTAAAACCATTGTACAAAATGGTGATAATATAGTTATTGAAGACGGTATAAATGGTAAAGATGCATCTATTACAATTAGTGAACTTAAAAGAAAGTATAATGCATCTAAATTTACTGTCAATGGTGATGCTGTAGATGATAATTATGCCATAAAAAATGGTGATGATATAAGAACATCGCCAAAGTATACCGATTTTTTTGTTTATGTTAATGGAGATAAAACAATACTTTCCGGTAAAGAGCAGTATATTTTTATTGATATATTTAACTTCATAAATTTTGAATTACCAAAAAATAAGCTTCCGGAAATGATATTAAACGGCAGGAAAGCTTCATATACTGATGTGCTTAAACAAGGGGACAAAATTGAGATTTTGATATGATTATAAGGGTTCAATTAATTGGACCCTTATAATCATATATATTTTATTTAAGACACATGCTGTGAAAATATATTTTTGTTGGTGGAATTAGCCCATTTACCGCATTTATCGCCCCAGCGGGATAATACTTCATCATCTTTTATAAATTCTACAACTTCACAGTGGTTTGGACAGCCATCACATTCGAAACCCTGTGCTCTGAAATCAAAATCAGTCACTTCAAATCCTTTAAAAGTGCTAAATCCTTTTTTCTTTACCGCCTCTTTTGCGAGGATAGCCGCACCTATTGCCCCCATAACACTATAATATTTGGGTACATAAACCTTCATGCCCAAAGCTTTCTCAAATGCTGCTTTTATACCTTTATTTGCTGCGACACCACCTTGAAAAACAATAGGTTCTCTTATATCCTTTCCCTTACCAACATTATTTAGATAATTTCTCACAAGTGCCTCGCATAGTCCGCTTATAATGTCGGGTAATGTATAGCCCATCTGCTGTTTATGAATCATATCGGATTCTGCAAAAACGCCACATCTTCCTGCGATGCGAACAGGACTTGACGATTCTAATGCAATATCGCCAAACTCTTCAATTGGGATATTTAGCCTAAATGCTTGTTGATCTAAAAAAGAGCCTGTTCCCGCTGCACAAACGGTATTCATAGCAAAGTCAACTACAACACCATCTCTCAATATTATTATTTTTGAGTCTTGACCGCCGATTTCGAGGACTGTATGCACATCTTTAATAAGATTTGATGATGCAACAGCATGGGCAGTTATCTCATTTTTTATTATGTCTGCACCAACTATAAGGCCTGTCAGCTGCCTTGCACTGCCTGTTGTACCTACACCTTTTACAACTATATCAGAACTTATTTTATCCTTAAGCATAAGCAGTGCTTTTTGAATAGCCTTTATTGGCTGCCCCTGTGTTCTAATATAAATAGAATCTACAATATCGTGATTTTCATTAATTAGGGCGACATCGGTGCTTACAGATCCAACATCAATTCCCATATATACATCCATATAATACGCCTTCTTTCATGAATTATTTAACATTTTTACCTTTAAAATCTTACTATATCGCTACCTTTTTTTACGTATAAATTACCATAGTACGTAAAAACTATTTTTAGTAAATTACTGGGGGCGATGACAATGAAAAAAAACTTACATATAATATTATTAACTTTATCATTGTTAATAAACATAATTTTTGGGATCTCCTTGTATACGTCGAAGGTAAATCACATAGATTTTATTATTGTATCAACACTATCCTTTTTACTTATAGGGTATATTCTGTATAAAAACAATATATCTGAAATGTTGCCTGTAAACTATAAAAATGAATTTTTAAATAAAGAAAAAGAATCAAATACAAAGGTCAATATAACATTTAGAGATGTTGCAGGACTTGATGAGGTTATAGATGAACTAAAGATAATCATTGATTTCATGAATAACACTGAAAAATACAATAAGATGGGCGCCAAGATACCAAAGGGAATACTCTTTTACGGCCCACCTGGGACTGGAAAAACTCTTTTAGCAACGGCACTTGCCGGTGAAACAAATTCGTCATTTATCACAGCATCAGGCTCAGAATTCGTTGAAAAATATGTAGGTGTTGGTGCCAGCAGAATAAGGGCATTATTTGCAAGAGCGAAGAAAACTACTCCGAGTATAATTTTTATTGATGAAATCGATGCGGTTGGCAGTAAAAGGAACAATGATAACAATTCTGAAAAAGACCAGACATTAAATCAGCTTTTAGTAGAGATGGATGGCTTCAACAGCAACGATGGTATTATCGTCATAGGTGCTACAAACAGGCTCGATATGCTTGATGAAGCACTATTGAGGCCTGGTCGGTTTGATAGGACTATCCACATAGGAAATCCAAATGTCAAAGCAAGACTTGAAATTTTAAAAGTCCATACAAGAAATAAACCTCTTGATAGTTCAGTTGTACTTGAAGAATTGGCAAAAAAGACCCATGGGATGACAGGTGCACATCTATCGTCAATCTGCAATGAGGCAGCTATTTTAGCTGTAATAAGGCATAAGCAAAAAATAGGAAGAGAAGAATTTGATGAAGCCATTGAAAGAGTTGTCGCAGGACTTCAAAAGAAAAACCCTGATGTGCTTGAAAAAGAGCGAAAAATTGCAGCACATCATGAAGCTGGCCATGCTATAATTGGTAAAATCCTCAATGCAAGTACTGTCGAGAAGATATCGATTGTTCCTCGTGGTGAAGCATTGGGATATGTTCTTAACTTTCCAAAAGACGATGCCTTTTTGATGACCAAAACGGAATTAAAAAATAAGATAACTATGCTTTTAGGTGGAAGAGCTGCAGAAGAGATCATGTTTAATGAAGTTTCCACAGGTGCAGAAAACGACCTAAAAGAAGCTACTAATATCTCATATCAGATGGTATGTAATTATGGTATGAGTGAACTCGGAAACAGAATATTTGACATGCGAATGATGAAATCAACTGATAAAATTGATGTGGAAGTAAATAAGATTATAAATATGTGCTACACAAATGCCAAAAAGATACTCATAGAAAAGAAGGATAAGATAGTCCAGATAGCTGATAGACTTCTGTCAAATGAAATAATAACAAAAGAGGAAATCGATGAATTAATGGACGATGAAAAACAGATGTGTGTATAAAAATAGGCTTCTAATTGAAGCCTATTTTTTATCATCTTTATTCTTTAAAAGATATGAGATAAATCCAATAATTAAAAATACAATGACAGAGTTCCTTATAGTAAAATATGAAATATCACTAAAAAAGCCTTCTGGTAACATCTGTATAAGCCTATCCTTTGTTATATCAAGCTCCCATAAATCATTATTAAAAAAGATAAGGTGAAAATATGTAAACCATCTATTAAAATCCAAAGAAACAATAATAGTCGCAACAATAATAATGCCGATTATCCACAGCATACCATGATATATAATATTAAATGTATCTTTTTTACTAAAATACAAAAAGAAAATTGACAAAACAAATAAAAATATAACAATATTTTTAATAAAAAATCCCCTTTTAAAGAGCTCTCTCACATCTTTCATATGTTTTAGTTCTCTTTCATTAAATACATTTTGATTCTGACCATATATTACTGCGTTTGTTTGAAGGCTGTCAACTTTACCTGATAGATAATCCTGTATTCTTGTTGCAACCTTTGATAGTTGATATTTATCCATACCAGTAACGTTGGTAATATTATATTTTGAAAATTCCATATAATAAAAATCACTATTAAATGCCATGTACTGTAGATTTGACAACATTATAAAAATAAACAAAAAAATAACCATGAATATGGGAACTATCTTATTCAAAATCCTCATACATTATAATCCTTCCTTGACGTTTTTTATAAGTGCCTCATAAAGATGCTTGCTATTCTTCATATCTCTATATAATTTTATCCTTTTATCTACACTCTCTATGATAGCAGCCTTTACATTTGCTGTCGTATCAAATTCAAGTGAGCTTTTTAAATAGTTTAAAAACTCATTTTCGAAATTCCCCGGCACTGGTATAATACCCAATAGTCTTCTCATACGGGCTTTTCGATAGTCTGGGTTCATATTCTTGCTTATGTCATCTATCATTGAAATCAGGTTCTCAATTTCTTCGTCTACAATTCTTCCCTCAATGATATCACCTGGCATGTCATCAAATGCATCACTATCATCATTCATGAGGTTTTCATATTCTGCCAATGTCTCTATGTCATTTAAAATATCATCATCTATTATGTTCTCTATATCAGACTCTAAATAATTCATTTCATTTAAAAGTCTGTTGTAGCTATACAATTCGAAATACCAATCAGATATATCGTCATTTAATCTCCTTAGGCATTCCTTTATTTGCTTTTTATTATATCTACCAGAATGTATATCCTCGTAAATATCTATAAAAATCTTTATTTTCGGTTCTCTTTGCATTGCATCTTCTATCCGATTATCAGATTTATACAAAATTATAAGCCTATTTACAATCCTTATAAGTGAATATGATACCTCTCTTATATCCTGGATTTTGCTTATAATCATTATACATTCTTTTAAGTACGATTCTAATTCTTCTTTTGTCGCATATTTTAAATTCAATGCCTGAAGATTTTCTATCCTATCCGCTATGTCAACGAATTTTTCACCATAACCTTCGATTAATTTCCCGTAAAAATTCTCTTCAATCTCAAAAATATTTTGAATAAGCTTATCATATCCATTATACTCGTGTGTCAATCCATTTTTCATATAATCAAAAAATCTCTTTTTTGATAGTGCAAATGGAATAGATGATATAACTTCCTGCATTCTCTCCCGCTTTTCTTCTTCATTTTCAAATACAAAATCCTTGATATTTCTATAAAATTCCTCTATGCTCACATCGCTATGGCCTATATTAAAATTTTTAAGCTTATCATTAAGAACGTCGCTGCAATAACGGGCTTCTATAAAATACCCATAAAGCACGTCAAGGTCAGATTCTAAATTTTCTTTTTTATTTTCAAGTTCGTTTATTATATTCTCTTTTATTTTAAAATCAATCTGTTTATAATATTTGATTCTATTTACTACATCTCTAAAGCTTTCAATATTATCGCAAATATCATTATCAATAGATTTAATAGACTTCAAAACACCATTTTTTTTGAGCATAACATCGTACATATAAATCGATTCATATATAAGCTCTAATACAGAAATAATCATAATAATACCTTTTTGTTTTTTGAATATTTCTTTGAGTGTATCAGAAATATTTAAACTATTATTATTCGCTAGTATATTTTTAAATCTTTCAATTTCGTCATGATGCATTTTTACACCTCGCAGTTACGAATTTTTTAACATCTTAGACAAATCATCAAGCAATGAATAATCATTAGCTTCCAAACTTACTGCAGATTGTTCATTTGACACATGTTTATCAATCAATTTAATCTCTTCAGATATCTTATTTAAGGATTCCTTTAACTCCACCAAATAACTCTTTATTTCATGATTTTCCTGTTTTAGGTCCATAAACAATTTATATATAGATACCTTTAAATTCTCATTGTTTCTTTCCTTTGACACACTGTCTTTAATAAGCTTTGATACATGCTTCTCAAACTCCAATCCAATATGTTGCAGTGTCATCTCGAGACGCCTTTTTTCTTGCTCTAAATCATCGACCTTCTTATTTAAACTTAATATCTCATTATCTTTATGTTCTATAACCCTTTTTAAATTTTCTACCTCAATTATATTCTTTTTTTCTTCTTTTATCAATTTATCTTGTAACTTTTCTATCTCTTTTTCAAGTTTTAAATATTTTTTATCGATGCTATCATTGTTTTGTACATCTTTTGGTTCACTCTTTTTACTATTTTCATTTATATCTAATTCAATAGCATCATTTATTATATTAATTATATTTTCTCTATTGTCAATAAGTAGTCCAGATATAATTAATTTTGTCCCATATTCAGTACATAAATTTTGAAGGTTTGATTCTATTTCTTTTACACCCATGTTACTTAATTTTTTTTGAACATCTTTATGCAATATAATCCATTCTTTTATAAAATTATCATATTTAAAATTATTATTTAATATTTCCTGTCTCAAAATAGGTATAATTTTCTTTAGTGGGCTCGATTTCTCATTTAACCTGAAGCCGGCCAATTTCTTTTGTAGTTTATTATCTAATTTAAATGGTTTAATTAATATACTATATGGCAGTGTAGATAAAAATATATCTATACATTTACTTTCATCAATACCATTTTTGTTGAACAAAATACCTCTTCCCTTCATGCCTTAATAAGTTTGTCGCGGTCTTTGTAGTTTTTCTCAATAATTTTCTGTGCAAGGTATCTGATTCTTGTGCTCGTATTTAATGTAGCATCAATAAAAATCCTCTCATTTATTATGTTATTTAATATGCCAGTATTTTTCCCAAGAATCTTATATATTGCGTATTGAATTTCTTCTTTCTTAGTAGTTTTCAATTTCGCAATTAACTCTTTTGCAATAGAATCATCAATGTCTGTATCAAGTATTCTTAATGTATTTAAACAAGCATAGCCGTCATCATTCCTTATTAAATATTTTATCCCTTCTATAATCTCATAGCTGATTTTATTTTCTTTAAAACCTTTAAGTCTCTTAAGCTCTTTAATTGCACATGTTATCTCACTATAGGTCTTATTTGGTACAATCAAATATTCAAAAAGGCTGCCAAGGTATCTTAACTCATTAAGCTGTATCAGTGCTGACATAGCACTTATGCATAAATCCTTATCAGTTAAATACTCTTTAATTATATCTTTTGCTTCATAGGCTTCGAGATTTGCAAGGGATGTAATTATACACGCCTTGATTTCTTTACTTATAGCCTCTTTTTTTAACAACTTGATTAAAAAATTTATTGCATTCGGATCCTTTGTGTATCCTATCCCGATTATAATATTAATCTTATTTTCGATCAGGGGGCTATTTAAAGCCTCTATCAAATAATTCGTTGCCACACTAGTCCTCATTTTTCCGAGTGTAATTGCTGCCTTTTGATTGTACTCTTCATTGTAAAGCATCTTTGAGAGGCTCTCGATGGCTATCTCTTTTGAACGTGATATGACATTTGAGTAAACCGTATTTAGGCTTTTATTCACATTATTCATATAGCACTTTATTATCGCAGATATTGCTTCATCGCCAAAATGTGAAAGCTTATCAATTATTCTAAATGCGATATTTCTTTCATTTATATTAAAACCATTAAAAGTATTTACCATATTAAGAACAGGTTCAATGCATCTTGTATCACCCAAGTCTATCAAACACTCTGCGGCACAATCTTTTAAATTGTCATTATTAAGCAGCGTTAAAAGACTATCAAAGGCAGACTTCTCTTTGATTGTTCTAATTGTCTCTATAGCAAGTTTTAGCTGATTATCCCAAGTCCAATTTTTTAATATACAAATTAAGGCATCTCGACCAGCCTGACTTGAATTGCAAACACTTATTAAAATTCTCTGAATTGACTGAAATACAGCCTTTTCTTTTAAATCAAGTGCCTTTGTGCTATATAAAAATATTTCAACAGGGTTTTGACCTTCCTCAAATATGCTCTTTAAAAGGTCTATTATTTCGATTTCTATTCTATTTAATGTTTTTACATCCATATTTTTAATCTTTGTTGTTTTTTCAAAAACTAATTTTGCATTAACATCTGATATATAATTTTCAAAAATATTTTCATTTAATATTTTTTCTTTTTGGACATTTATCTTTGCTCCAAGAAAATTTTTACCATCTTCAATATCATCTTTATGTATATTAAAGAATAAATCCTTATTTTCTTGAAGAAGGCTTTTCCAGTTAACGGCCATCATGTAACACCCCTTTACCGATGGTTACATCTATCTTTTGCTTTTCATCATTTGTAATCCATGCTTCAAGATGTAGAATCCTATTCTTATCAAATGTTACTTTCAGTGATATAGGCGTTCCGGGCTTTATAACATTCGTAAAGGTAAGCTGTGCAGACCTTAACCTTTTCATTTTTGGGTCATAGATACTTTTACCAGAATATATATCAAGTTTTATACCTGTAGCATTGTCAACTTTGACTATATTATCATAGATTCTTTCGTAAGGTGCCTTTGTCCCTTGTTTTACAAGTAACACTGGTAAGCCATTCTTTACATCAAGGTAAATATTCTCAGCCACGACAGGATATATAATAATTTTACCTTTTTCACTTTTCTTTTTATTTTCACTGTAATAATTATATACTGCAGCACCTTTTGCAACAGAATATACAGGGTTAAGACATCTTATAGTCTTTTTTCCGAAAAAACTTTCAATCGCTTTTTGTACAGAATTATAAGCTGTCATACCTCCAACGAGAAAGACCTCATCAATATCCTCCTTTTTAAGGTTTGCCTTGTCAAGTGTATCTATTATTGGGTCTATAATATTAACACCTAAATTTCCTCCTTTAGTTAAAAGCGGCTTTATGCATTCATCGTATTCTTTTTTACTAAGCGTAAAATGGAAAGGCATATCATCAATAAATTTTTCAATATAACCATCATATATGACATCATTATCATAATTGGTATTAAAGTGCATATTTTCCTTCGTAGAAAACATCATCTTAGCTTTTTCTACTTCAAGCGATAATATGCTATATACATACCTTTTTATATCATCGTCAATAGTAATTCGCTTAAAATCGATGCTATTTACTATCGAATACTTATGTAGTAGGTATATAACACCACATAAATCAAAATTAATCCCACCTAGCTGTGTATGAGGCGATATTGCGATTTCTTCAACATTATAATCGTCATCCGTTATTTCGACCTTCATTATCGAAACATCACATGTCCCGCCACCAAGGTCGAATACAAGTACTTTATTAGGTTTTTGAAAATCAAATATCCTTTCCTTCTGAGATATTAAACTTTCTTCGTTTATTAATTCCAACAATGCGGCAGTCGGTTCGGATATAAAAATAAGTTCATTTTCCGCAAATCCTGCTGCTCTTGCGGCATTTTTAGTTGCCTCAATCTGGTCATGATTGAAAGAGGCCGGCACAGTAATAACCGCACCATTTACATCTGTGTTAAGTGACCTTTCAATATTTTTTTTAACAACTCTTAATATCTTCTCTGCTACAACTTCAGGTGTATAATTCTTACCATCAATTTCCCATACATGATTATGACTGCCAATGTAGTTCTTACTGTTGTATATGACTCTGTCATATCTTTTGGCCTTCATTTTTTTCGCTAATTCACCTATATATTCTTTCCCGTCATCATCGACATACAAGCAAGATGGCAACGTTTTTTTATATGTTATAGAATACATGCTATCATCTACTTGTTCCATATCTATTATATCTGTTTTAAGGCTTCCATCTGGCATTACATTTACACATGCTGCAACAGTATTTGTCGTTCCAAGGTCTATACCAACATATGGTTTCATTTTTTCTCCTTTATCTCCCGTATTTATTTTTATGGAGTAATAACTGATATGTCATTAAACCATTTTAATACTTCTTCGATATTAAACTGAATATTAGACTTAGCACCTCTATGGACAAGATAAACCTGCCTCGGGGTAAGCTTTAAAAAAACTTCAATAATATCCTGTACTATCCCATGATTTAATAAAGGTATATTTTCTTGTGACATAGCAATAGGTTTTCTTAAATTATTGCTTATATTTAATAAAATAGCATTGTTGAAACACATCAGTTCCCGACCATATATTAATGATGTGCTTCCGTCTGTAAGGTTATCCGAGCTTGTCATAACAAGACAGTTTCCCAAAGATATCTCTTTTTTTATAAATTCCCTCTTGCTCGAATAAAGCTTAATATCATTGGCATTTAATATACCATTTCCATAAATTGTTCCAATCATTTTTTCGTATAATGTTGTTATATATGAAAGTGCACCGTCAACATAAACATTATATGGTATGTAATCATAACTTCTCTTAAGCAACAAAAGCATATCTTGAGCTTTTCCGACCGCAAATACAGGTATAAAAACAATCCCATGGTCTATTAGATCAGATATTGTATTTAAAATCAATTGGTCCTGTATTTCTTTGTTGTATACGCTAAAATTTGATGTATATCCAAAAGTCGCTTCTGTTATCAAAACATCCGCATGCATTCCATCAGGTATACTTAAGCCATTATTTGATTCTACATCCTTAACAGTAAAATCGCCTGTATAGAATATAGAAAAACCGTTCACATCAATATATGCCGCACAAGCTCCTATTATATGTCCTGATGGAATAAGTTTTATCCGTACCTTTTTATTCTTAATTACACTTTCATAATTCAATCCAGTAAAAACCATATCATTAAGCATATTAAATGATAACTGTTCATCAATGTTTATATTCAAATCATGTATATTGTAGTTTTTTGAAAATATGCCATTTAAAATATGCAATGTCTCCTTTGACATAATAATAGGGCAATTTAATCCATTATTTATAAAACTTATAATTCCTCCACAATGATCCAAATGGCAATGTGTTACAATAAGCAAATCGATATTCTTTATGTCTATCTCTAATCCTTTTAAATCACTGTAAAATATCTTACCATCTTTAAAATTAATACCACAATCCAATAGTATGTTAATGCCTTGATATGTTATCAAGTAGCTACTACCACCGGTACTACCTCCTTCAATTAAACTAAATTTAAAATCTTCCATGTCACGGTATGGTTCTTGTTTATATATATCATAGTATAGCCTTAAAATGTTCTTCTTATCAGGAAAATATCTAAAATACTTGTTTTTTTTCAGGTCATTAGTTTCTATAAGTCCCCAATCAATCTCACATCTTAGCATATATAAATTATGTGGATTTAATACCTTTGCTTTTTTTAGTTCATCTTTCCACCTTTCATCTCCTTCAAGCTTTAATATTTCTGCCATTATAGAATGTAGCAATGATAGCAAAAGTTTGTCATCAATATTTTGCATCATATATAATAGTTCGTCTTTAATATCATAATTCCTTCTTTTATTTTTCAAAGTTAACAAAAAAATGTATATATTTATCCAAAGGTTTTCATCCTCATAATTCATTAGTTCGTCGTAAAGTTCTTTAATTTTTAGAGACATATCAAATTCGTCAAGTAAAAGTACACATTTTATAAAAAGAACCAAATTCCTTTTCGTTATAGATACATTATTAAAAATATTTAAAAAATGCTCTTTTGCATCATCAATAATGTCAAGATAAATTTCAGTTAATATTTGCCACAAAATAAGGTATGAATAAATGTTTTTGTCAAGGTCATGAACTATATTTTTTTGCTTGAATATATATTTATATGCATCGATATACCTCCCTTCATCAAAATATTTCGTCAACCTGGTATCGTATTCACGCATTATATCATCATGAATTTGTCCCACCCCCTTATATACATATTTTAATATTTTTTTATAAAAATTTCTACACAAAAAATAAGCCCGGTTTTTGTCCAGGCTTATCAAAATTTTACAAGGTTTTTTGTAGCCTCAGCTACTTTTAAAACTTTGTCAATGTCACTTCCGATTGATGCTTCAACACTTGCTGCAATTGCTCCTTCTATTAGCGGTGCATCGGCTATTTTTACCTTATTGGCATATTCTTCACCAAGTAATTCCAAAGCCATCTGTGCACTCATAACAGAACTTCCTATATCAACTAAGACTAAAACCCCGTCTCCGCTCTCACACCTTTTTATTTCCTCCATTATTTCATTAATATTCGTACCAAGGTGGCCATCTTCTGTGCCGCCTGATATTCCTATCTCAATTTTTCCTGCTGTCATCTGATTTATTAGTTCATACAGTCCTTCAACTATTTTTCTTGAATGTGACACGATAACTATGCCTACCATTTAATCTTTCAACCCTTTCACTTTATTAAAGCAAGTTAATTACTTCTGCCGCGGCTTTTAACATTAAATATGATGAAGTCGCACCAGGGTCTTGATGCCCTATGCTTCTTTCACCTAGGTAACTGGCTCTTCCCTTTTTTGCTGCAATTTCTTTAGTGAACTCAACACCATAACTGGCGGCATTTACTGCTCTATTTAAGGCCTCAGGCAGCTCAAGGCCGTTTTTTAAGGATTTTTTTAATTCATTCAGAGCAGGCTCCAATGAATCTATCATGGTTTTATCACCGGCTTGGGCTTTCCCCCTTGCCTTAATGCCTTCAATGCCAGACTCTAACATTCTCACTATATCATTTTCATCTATAGTCATTTTTCCAGATGTTGCTTGACCCATCCTCATAAATAATGTTCCATATAATGGGCCAGATGCACCACCGACGGTTGATACTAGGGCCATACCAACACCTTTTAGCATCGTGCCTAAATCTTTATTTAAAAACTGTGGCAGCTTTTCTTTAACTGCTTTAAACCCTCTATCGAGATTTATCCCATGGTCTGCATCACCAATTGCCGCATCAAGGTCAGTAAGATACTGTTTATTTTCTTCGATTACTGCTGCAATTTTATCTATAATTTTTGCTACTACATCTGTTGTAAGTTCCATTTTTTTAACCATCCCTTTCAATTATCCATGATTTATTAAAATTGTCTAAATGCTGGTGTATCTGCTTTAGCGTCAAGTAATGATTTAAGTTCATCATCAAGTTTCAATAGCGTTATTGAAAATCCACTCATCTCTAAGGATGTCATGTATTCACCTACAAATGTCTTATATACCTTGATATTTTTTCCCAAGAGATACTCGTTGACTTCCTTATTCGCAACAAATAACTCTGAAAGTGGTGTAGACCCTAATCCGTTTATCATTAAAGCGACTTCGTCATTTTCCTTATATGGCAAATCCGTTATGATTTTATTCATTAGTTCTGTTACGATGCCCTTTGCATCTTTTATTTTTTCCCTATGTGTACCAGGTTCTCCATGTATTCCTATCCCTATCTCAATTTCATCATCTGCAAGTGTAAAGCTAGGTTTTCCGGCAGCCGGTACTGTACATGGTGTAAATGCCATCCCCATAGACCGCAAATTTTCAATAACCTTCTTTGCAACTCTTTTAACTTCTTCGAGTTCTGCACCTTCTTCCGCCTTTGCACCCGCTATCTTATGAACAAAAATAGTCCCGGCAATGCCTCTCCGTCCTTGTGTATAAGTGCTATTTTCAACAGCAACATCGTCGTTTACGATTACTTCATCGACTTTAATTCCATCCATTTCTGCCATTTCTTTTGCCATCTCAAAATTCATTACATCTCCTGTATAATTTTTGATTATAAGTAGAACACCCTTACCACCGTCTACAGCTTTTATTGCTTCATAGACTTGATCTGGTGTCGGAGATGTGAAAATAGCACCACAGCAAGCCGCATCAAGCATGCCATATCCTACATATCCCGCATGTGTTGGTTCATGTCCACTGCCTCCACCACTTACAAGACCAACTTTGTCCTTAACTGGTGATGACTTTCTTACTACAACATCTACATTATCGAGCTTCCTCAAGTATGATGGATACGCATATAAAAGCCCTGAAATCATGTCTTTTACAACGTCATCCGGATTATTAATAAGCTTTTTCATATTATTTTACCCCCATTTTATATTTTCATTAATTTATAATGCAAAATGTGTGCCAATTTAAATAAAAAATGGCATGGTCTTAAATTAATTATACCATGTCATGTATAAATCTAAAATGGCCGTATATTGACAAAGTTGAAACAATAAATTTGTTAAAGTTTTATCACACCATATTTTCATTGTTTGGTAAAATGTATCAAGCTTTTATTTAGGTTGTTCCTAATTTTCAACAAGATGATATTTTCTTGCCTTTGATGCAACTGTTTTATGTGTTAAGCCTAAGGCTTTACCTGCCTTATTAAAACTTTTATATTTTGATAGCGCGGCTTTAATTATCTTGTACTCATAGTCTTCCATCTTTTCAAGGTCGTAATTTCTACCAAGATATATGATATCATCTTCTTTATTATCTTTTACATTTTTTATATATGACGGTAAGTCCTCAAGGTCGATGTATTCTTTATCGCACAATGTTATACATCTTTCGATTAAATTCTCAAGTTCTCTTATATTTCCAGGCCAATCATACTTTATTAAAGCTTTTATGGCTTTATTTGTAACAAATTTGATGTCTTTACCAAGTTTTTTATTTATCTTTTTTATAAAATGTTCGATTAATATTGGTATATCCTCTTTCCTATCTTTTAAAGATGGTAGAAGTATAGGTATCACATTTAACCTATAATAAAGGTCTTCTCTAAAAGTGCCATTTTTTATGGCTTCTTCGAGATTTTTATTTGTCGCAGCAATTATCCTGACATCTACTTTTATAGTCTTAATACCTCCAACTCTTTCAAATTCTTTATCTTGTAATACTCTTAAAAGCTTTACTTGGGTCTCTATCGGAATATCTCCTATCTCGTCTAAAAAGATGCTTCCACCATCTGCTAATTCAAATTTGCCCATTTTTTGTGTTACTGCACCTGTAAATGCACCTTTTTCATGCCCAAAAAGCTCACTTTCAAGCAGCGTACTAGGTATAGCTGCACAATTTACTCTTATAAAAGGTTTATTTTTCCTTTTGCTAGAATAATGTATCGCATTAGCTACCAATTCTTTTCCAGTACCACTTTCTCCTCTTATTATTACATTTGAATCAGTTTCAGCAGCCTTTGATGCAATAGTCAAAGCATCTTTTAATTTGCCGCTATTACCTATAATTATGTCAAATGCTTTATCTAGTTTCCTGCTCCTTTTAAGCTCTCCTTCAAGGTACTCAACCTGCGGGAAATCTTGAAAAACTATTAGGGATCCGCTTATTTTCCCTCCAACATAAATAGGCGTTATGTTAATAAAGAGTATCTTATCTTCTATCATGAATTTTTTATTTAGAAGTTCATCACCATTACTTAAAACATCTTTGACATCAATATCCGGAATAACATCGCTTATAGCTTTTCCTATTGCCTTATCAAGGTTAAATCCTGTAACTTTTTCAGCAGCTTTATTAAATATAGTGATTATACCATTTTCATCAGTAACGATAAGTCCTAGTGCGATAGAGTTGAATATTTCTTCATATGCGATAGATGTATTTTTTAGAAGCTCATATGTTCCACTTTCATCATCTACATGCTTTAAATCCTCTATAAAAAATTTCTTTATTTCTTTCATTGCGATACTACAATCATCACCTTCAATGATTATTTCTACTTCGTTACCTTTTGATACAAAGAATGTTGCCATAGAAAGCATGCTGCTGGCAGGTATAAGCCTTATACTTCCTGATTTTCTGAGCATCACTTTTACATTGTAATTTATACAGATCTCATTGACTTTTCTGACTATCTTAGCAGATATTTGCGAATGTATATTTATTGGAGACTTTATTATTTCACTTATTTTCTCCATTTAACCTACATTCCTTTCTGTATAATGCGTTAAGAATTATTCACTATAAGAGTATTGGTATTTGTTAAAAGCACACATTACTGTATAATTGGCTCTATAAATACCAACGCTCACATAGTGATACGCATCTACATCTATTTACTGTAAAGAGCTCTTGTTGCAACTACATCAACACCTGTGTTTAAGATATTTTTAACTATAATATCTCCGACGTTTATAGGAGGCTTAACAGTGATTTTTGCCAGTTCTAACATAGCATCTTTTATCATTTCCTTGGGAATTGGTTCCTTTGTCCTAACAGCTACCAATGGTAGATGTCCGCTTTCTGCTTTTACTGTCGTCGTCAAAGTCCTTTTCGGCATTATAATTTCATCTTCAGCATATTTCAAACCTCTTTTGCATGCATACCCCCTTAAACTTACAATCTTTCCCTCCTCAATTTCCGCTGTTATGTGGCATCCGTTCGGGCATACGATACATGTTATTTCGCGTTTTTCCATATCAATCCACCTCTACTTCAAATGTTATGCTATCTATGGGACACGAACCCGTCCCCTGTCCTATGATTTTATCCTTCTTAATCTCTATCAAGACCATCTCACCAGGTGTAAGCCTCTGCATTTTTTTACTAAGTATCTCTTTGTCGCCCAATTTTACTTTTACATAACCATTTTTATATACACCTGTCGGCCTCATATGAAATTTAACTTTGTCATCAATATTTTCATAATTTACGATTTGTGGCACTACATATCTTATTCCATTTCCAGCTTTTACAGTGATCATTTTCCCCTCTTTTAATAAACCTTTAATATACTTTACTGCCGAATCTGCCGCAAGACGTGATTCCGCCGTTACATTGTCAACAAGATCATGTACCTGTAGTACATTGCCACAGGCGAATATTCCATCGATATTTGTCTCCATACTCTCATTCATAATAGGTCCACCTGTTACAGGGTCAAGTTTTACACCAGCACCTTTTGAAAGCTCATTTTCCGGAATCAAACCTACTGATAATATCAAAGTATCGCAGCTTATATACCTTGCAGTCTTTAAAATCGGCCTTCTATTTTCATCGACTTCCGCTATTGTAACACCTTCAACGCGATCTTTCCCATGTATTTCAATTACTGTATGGCTTAAAAGGAGAGGAATTCCAAAGTCATCAAGGCATTGAACTATGTTCCTTGTTAATCCGCTGGAATATGGCATTAACTCTACAACTGCCTTTACCTTTGCACCTTCTAGGGTAAATCTCCTTGCCATTATAAGCCCTACATCGCCAGAACCAAGTATTACGATTTCTTTCCCCGGCATATAACCTTCCATATTTACATATCTTTGAGCCGTTCCTGCTGTAAAAATGCCAGCCGGTCTTGTACCTGGTATGCTAATAGCACCCCTAGGCCTTTCTCTGCACCCCATTGCTAGGATGATAGCTTTTGCTTTGATGTTCATAACACCATTTTCTGGATTGACAGCTTTGACAATTTTATCTTCTGAAATATTTAATACCATAGTATTAAGCATAATATTAATACCATATTTCTTAACTTTTTCAATAAAACGTTCAGCATATTCTGGCCCTGTAAGTTCTTCTTTAAATTCTACAAGGCCAAAACCATTGTGTATGCACTGCTCAAGTATACCTCCTGGATATTTATCCCTTTCAATAATAAGGATATCTTTTATGCCTCTTTCATAAGCTTCAACCGCCGCGCCAAGCCCTGCAGGACCAGCACCTACAATTACTATATCATGTGTCAGCATCATTTACACCCCACTTTTTAATATTTCTTTACAAGCGTTAATTACATATTCTTTAGCTTTTGCTGTAAGAATTTTTGACTTTCCTCCGAATTTCGTAACATCAAGCGGATTGATATTAAGTTCCCTTGAAAGTATTTCAAGAACTCTTGGACTGCAGAAACCGCCCTGGCACCTACCCATTCCAGCTCTTACACGCCTTTTTACACCATCAAGGCTCTTTGCACCAACAGGCCTCTTTATCGCGTCTATTATTTCACCTTCTGTTACGGTTTCACATCTGCATATAATTTTCCCATACGCTGGATTCTTTTTTATCAACTCATTTTTCTCATCATCTGATAATTCATTAAACCTTATTACAGGTTTTCTCTTTGGATTAAAATCGTCTTTTTCAATGAGTTTAAGTCCACTGTCAAGTAAAATTTCCGCTACCATCTCTGCAATAGCAGGTGATGATGTAAAACCAGGTGATTCAATGCCAGCTACATTTATAAATCCCTTAACTTGGGATTCGCCTATAATAAAATCTTCACCTTCAACATCTGGTACAGATCTCAAACCGGTAAACTGCGTTATCGTCTTTCTTTCATTAAATTTGTCGACACTCTTTTTAGCACCTCTTATAGCCTTTTGCAGTCCCATAACAGTTGTTTTACGGAATTCCTTATTCTTTATATCCTCAGATGTTGGGCCTATTAAAAGATTTCCATCCACTGTCGGTGCAACAAGTATCCCCTTCCCCATTTTTGTAGGTACTTGGAATATAACTGTATTTGCAAGGTATCCTTCTTCTTTATCGAGTATAAGGTATTCACCTTTCCTTGGATGCACCGTGAACGGCTTAGCGCCAACCATATCATTTATAACATCTGAATATAAGCCGGCAGCATTTATTACATATTTACTTAAATACTCTTTATCTTGTGTTTTGACAATAAATCTATCTTCTTCCTTTTCTATGGAAACGACTTCCTGATTAAATATAAATTCGACACCATTTTGTGCCGCATTTTCAGCTAATGCTATTACATATCCATACGGGCAGATGATCCCTGCTGTTTTTGCATACAGTGCAGCAACAATTGTATCATTAATGTTTGGCTCCAATTCCTTAACCATGTCCTTTGAGATTATAGACATCTTCTTTACACCATTTTTAAGGCCTCTATCGTATAGCTTATAGAGGCTATCAACTTCATCGTCTGCGAATGCAGCGACTAACGAGCCTACCCTTTTTATCGGCACATCAAGGTCTTTACATATGTCATCAAACATCTCATTTCCTCTTACATTAAGTTTGGCTTTCAATGTGCCTGGTACTGGGTCATAACCTGCATGAAGTATAGCACTATTCGCCTTTGATGCACCACCAGATGCCACATCATCCTCCTTTTCTATTAATGCGGTTTTGAGCTCATATTTTGATAATTCCCTCGCTATAGAACAGCCTATAACACCGCCGCCAATTATTAAAACATCATACATAGTGTTCATCCCTTTCATCATTTAATAATCATCTATAAAAAGGCAGAGCCACATATAGCCGGTTTTATCCCGGTTATATATGGCTCTCATTTTCTCCGCCATACTAATATTTAATTTTATCTTAAGTTTCTTAATTTAATTATACTACAAATCTTCAGATTTGTCCTAAGAAATTCTTGACTCATTTTTGTAATCTTTTTACTCTGTCCAATTTCTTGACCTTTCAACTGCTTTCTTCCATCCTTTATATAATTTCTCCTTTGTCTCTTCATCCATTGTTGGTTCAAAGTGCCTGTCAACGCCCCAGTTTTTCGCGACTTCATCTCTATCCTTCCAGAATCCCGTTGCGATACCTGCAAGGTATGATGCTCCGAGTGCCGTTGTTTCAATTACTGTTGGTCTATCAACAGGTACACCTAATATATCTGACTGGAATTGCATTAAGAAATTATTAGCACATGCTCCACCATCGACTTTTAATGCACTAAGTTTAATTCCGGAATCTTCTTGCATTGCTTCGAGAACATCTCTAGTCTGATATGCTAAGGATTCCAATGTAGCCCTTATTATATGTTCCCTCTTTGCACCCCTTGTAAGGCCTAAAATTGCACCTCTTGCATACATATCCCAATACGGTGCACCAAGTCCTACAAATGCAGGAACAACGTAAACGCCGTTTGTATCCTTAACCCTTGTTGCATATTCTTCACTTTGCGGTGAATTTTCAATTATCTTAAGCTCATCTCTTAACCATTGTATAGCTGCACCAGCGATAAATATACTGCCTTCAAGAGCATATTCAACTTTTCCATCGATTCCCCATGCAATTGTTGTAAGTAATCCATTGTGTGACGGAACAGCTCTTTCACCAGTATTCATAAGCATGAAACAACCTGTACCATAGGTATTTTTAGCCATTCCGGATTTATAACAAGTCTGTCCAAACAATGCCGCTTGCTGGTCTCCAGCACATCCTGCTATAGGTATTTCTACGCCAAATATGCTCTTGTCTGTATATCCATATACATAGCTTGACGGCTTAACATCTGGTAACATTGATGCAGGAATGTTAAGATTTTTTAATATCTCTTCATCCCATTTTAATTCATGTATATTAAAAAGCATTGTACGAGATGCATTTGAATAATCTGTTACATGGACTTTACCACCTGTTAGATTCCAGATTAGCCATCCATCAATATTACCAAACAATAAGTCTCCCTTCTCCGCTCTATCCCTTGTACCTTCCACATTATCAAGAATCCATTTTATCTTTGTACCTGAAAAATACGCATCAACAACAAGACCGGTCTTCTCAGTAATCTTCTCGTCAAAGCCGCTCTTTTTTAGTTCATCACATATAGGTGCTGTCCTCCTGCACTGCCATACTATAGCATTATAAACGGGTTTACCCGTGTTTTTATCCCATACAACAGTTGTTTCTCTCTGATTTGTTATACCTATTGCTGCAATATCTTCAGGTTTTATACCTGTCTTATTAAGTACTGCTTTTGCAACATCTATCTGAGATTTCCAAATTTCCATTGGGTCATGCTCTACCCAGCCCGGATTTGGGTAAATCTGAGTAAACTCTTTATTTAATGATGCCACAATATTGCCGCCGTGGTCGAAGATAATAGCTCTTGAACTTGTTGTACCTTGGTCTAATGCCATTATATATTTTGCCATAATCATATCCCCCTATTTTATATATTTATCCTAATTAGCTTAAGGAGTGGGAGTAAATGCTACTCCCACCTATCTATTCATTAAATCATGTTAATAAAGGCCTGATATATTACTGCACCAAGTATTCCGCCTACAATAGGTCCAAATAAAGGAACTATGAGTCCATAACCCCAGTCAGAATCCCTCTTGTCTGGTATAGGCAATACCGCATGTGCAAATCTTGGGCCTATATCCCTTGCTGGATTGATTGCATATCCGGTAGGTCCACCAAGTGTAAGACCAATTACCCAGATTAAAATACCAACTAAGAATGCACCTATTGCACCAACCTGATTATGTTCATTCGATATTCCAAGTATGCCAATCAATAAAACCGCTGTACCAATAACCTCTGTTATAAAATTATTGAAAAGATTTCTAATTGCAGGTATTGTACAGAAAACACCAAGTTTTGCATCTTTGTCATCTGTTACAGCAAAATGATCTCTATACGTTATATATACTAAGATTGCTCCAACAAATGCGCCTAAAAATTGAGCTACAATGTACCCCGGAACTTGTGCCCAAGGGAATTTCCCTATTACTGCCATTCCTATTGTTACTGCAGGATTGAAATGTGCTCCTCCTATCCATCCTGTGATGTATACAGGTATACCGACAGCAAATGCCCATCCTGTTGTTATAACAATCCAACCACTGTTTTGGCCTTTTGTCTTGTTCAATACAACGTTTGCAACGACACCATCGCCGAGAAGTATAAGAATCATCGTACCAAAAAACTCCGATAAGATCTTACCAAATACTGATATTTCCATTGAAACCCCTCCATAAATTTTTTTAGATTATAGTCCCTAAATAATTGAAATTATGGTTATGAAATATTTTTTAACGCCCCCTTTCAATCGATAAACCAAAGACTCTTTTCACTTGTGGAAACAGCGACAGCCCCAGCACTAAGAGCATTTATGACATCTTCTTTTGTTTTGACTAAACCCCCCGCAATTATAGGATGATATACTAAAGTCGTAAGTTCTTTTGTTATTTTATGAACTATTCCTGGCATAACCTCAATTGCGGTTGGCTCAATCTGCTTTATTGAATTCAATCCTGTTTTAAGTGCTTGTGTGTCAAGAAGAAATATTCGCTCAATGCTACACATACCTAGTTCCTTCGCATACGTTAAGATATTATTTCTTGTTGATATAATTCCGTCTGGTTTTACCTCTTCTTTTAGATATTCTACAGCCTTGAAATCTTTTCCGAGACCTTCAATTAAATCAAAATGGACAAAAACAGTTTTATTGTGTTCTTTGATATTGCTTATTGTATCTTTCAGTAATAATATATTGCTTGTCAGTAAAAATATTACTTCTGAATTTGATTTATAAACATCTTCTAAGTCATTGATATCTCTTATAGCTGCGATAATTGGAAAGCTTTTTATCTTTTCAAGTATAAAATTCCCCACAACTATTCCTCCTAATTTGTAATTACTGCAAAAATCATGCCATTATCTTTATTGTTTAAAAAAATCATCATCTGAATAAATATGTTTTTACTAAAAAATATACTTTTGATAATTTATATCAAAAGTTATAAATACCATGGGAATATTTATCAAGCAGATTTTCTATTTCCTTTTCTTACCATAAAAATAAATCCAATGCCTGATATTATTAAATACACATAGTATGTAAAGAACCTCCAAATGCCTATAAATATTCCTAATAATTCATGTGGAACAATATTTGAAAATATACTGGCAAACCCGACTTCTACAAAGCCTGCCCCACTAGGTATAACATTGTATGCAAGCACATCGTAAAATATAAATTGCCTCGATATAACAGCGAGCAAACTAAAGGGTATATTCATAGCTATCATTAAAATAGGCGCTATACTGTAAAATAAAATCCAAAAAAGTATCGCATAAAAAAGCTGTGACAGCAAAAGTTTACCGCCAGAGCTCACCAAGAAAAGTTCATTGAATCTTTTATTATACTCGATTACCTCTGTCTTCGCTCTTTCGAAATATTCACTGTAATTCATACTTTTTATAAAGCTTAACTTACCGATCCAATCAATTATCGCAATAATTAAAGCAGGTTTTAATATTATGTATATTAGTACTATTAAAAGTATTAAAAGCAATGCCGACACAAGAATTGCAAATACTGAAAGTGCATGTGTCAATTCTAATTGCTCTCTGAAAAATATAAGAAGTATAGGTGGAATCGTTCCAAAAAATATTCCTGAAAATAATAGTTTGGCTGTAATTATCATCAGTCCCTTATTTGGCGCAACATTTTTCTTGTTTAAAAGGTATATAGAAAGAGGCAAAGCCCCTGAACCAAATGGCGTAACATAGGCTATAAAAAATGTTGCCAAGTTAAACTGAAACAAATATCCTATTGATAGGTCTTCACCAAGGGCATTTAAAAGTTCCTTTATCCTAATAGTATCAACTAAAAGGCTTAAAAACACTACAAATAAGACAATTGCTATATATATAGGATTAATATTCAATACATCTTTTAATCCTTGATATCCGGAAAACTTCATTATGATAGCTATTGCACCAAAACTTAATAAAAGTGCAATAGCCATCATGTAAAGATTCTTTCTTTCCAAAATATGGTTCAAAACAATCCCCCCAATTTACAGTTTTACTTTAAATCATCGAGGGATTTGAATACATATCCCTGTGATTTTAGGTCTTTTAAAATCCTGTCAAGGGCCATCGTATCATCTTTAGAAACGGCATGCAGCAGTATTACAGCACCGGGATGTATGCGCTTCATAACCGTATTATAACTTTCCTCAGAGCCTCCAGGAAGTGGCTGCCAGTCTGCAAAAGCAAGGCTCCAAAATACAGTTTTATATCCGAGGGATTTTGTTATATAAAGTGTCCTTTCACTATACTCTCCCATAGGCGGCCTAAAATAATGCATATCTTTACCTGTAAGATTTTTAAACATTTCACCAAGCTTTGTTATTTCTTCCTTTACCCTCTCATCAGAAACCTTTGGCAAGCTTGGATGATTTACAGTATGATTACCAACTATATGACCTTCATCTACCATCCTTTTTACAAGGTCACCATGCTCTTTTATATATGGTCCTGTTACGAAGAAAGCTGCTTTTACATTGTTTGCCTTGAGAATGTCAAGTATTTTTGGCGTATATCCATTTTCATACCCTTCATCAAATGTAAGATATATAATTTTCTTTGTGGTATCACCCGTAAATATGCCATCGTATTTTTTGATAAGGCTCATTTGCTTAGATGTTATTTCTGGTATTTTATGGTCAGGCATGACCCTCATGCCCCAACCATATAGTGTATTATCAAGTCCGTCTGTCTTCAAAGTGCCTTTATAGATATTTTCATTGACTGTCTCGGCCTTAGGCTTTTCACCCGAATTATTAGTAGATTTTTCATTTTCAGCGGCTTTATTTTCTTGTGCTTTTAAATCAATTTTCGGCTTTTGCACTGCTTTTTTTGTAGTTATATTATTTGAAGGCTTTCTGACCCTTAATAAACTGCAAGATGTAATTGATAATAATAATGTTATAATTATAGCTAAAGTAGTAAATTTCTTGAACACTTTATCATCCTCATTTCTAATCTATCTTCTTTTGTATTTTTTGCAATATTATCTTTAGTATTCTTAATTTAAATTTTTGCTTTACTGTCTTTGTATACCTCGCATACCGTATCTCTACAAGGGCAAAATCTACATTTTAAAAAATCCCCTTTTTCTTCGGGGAAAAATTTGCCTGATTCTAAAAGCCTCATCTCTTTTAATATTTCAAGCAAATCTTTCCTCAATTTGGCTGTATTGTAAATTTCAAACATAGTATTCTGATATACAATTCTACCTCTTAAAACTTTTTTGCCAAATTCCTCCTCTATTATAAGAAAATATGCCGTTAATTGCATAACATCTTTCAATAATGGTGAATTATCTTCAACCCTCGTGCTCTTTAATTCAAGAGGTATCAATTCACGGCCAATATCATATATATAGTCGGGTTTTCCGCATATCCCGTATTTCTCAGACTTTAAGAGTTTACTGTATATGACGCCTTTTCTTTTAACTTCTTCCTGTTTATCTATGTAAATTAACTTGCCACGTTTAAATCCTATTGACCTTTTCATTTCTTTGTATGCCGGCCTTTTTTCAAATATCTCTTTTGCTATTATGTAAAATACCAATAGTGTAAAAACTGTATTTAATAATATCATTTAAAAAATCCTATCCCAATTAAAATTAAGGCCAAAATAACAAAAATCCATATGGCTATCTTTTTATATCTTATGAATATTATATCTTTATAATACTTCTCATGGTATTCCATGCCTTTTTTAAAATTACTAAGCTCAGGTTTTGTATCAATTTTATCACGAAGTTCATTTATATACTTATGGCCGTACTTTTTTTCATAATACCATTGATATGGGCAATACATGTATTGATTTATTTCAGATGCCGATATATATTTATTTGCCATTATATCACCAATTTCAAATTGTTTTAATTAAAAAAACAAAAGACATTGCAAAATTTTCGCGCTATCCACTATTTACTATATCAATTTTTAAGATAGTCTGCAATGTCTTATTCATTAAATTTTTATTAATTATTGTTCGTATCCCCATTAATGATGCTATTTACTGATTCGATATACTTGTTTAATAGCAATTCTGCCTTTTCTTTCGTCGGTGCTTCCGTATATATTCTACATGCCGGAAGCTCTGAATCTGGCATAACAAGCACCCATGAGTTGCCATAATTAAATCTTATCCCGTCAAGAAACTCAGCTTTCGCATTTCCGGGATTTTCATAAAATTTCCTTATTATAAGCCCTTTATCCTTCCATTCGCAATTAATCATTTTATTCAGCTTAAACCTCTTCGGTATAGCCTTTTTTATCTCAGATAATTTTAATTTATTTTTTCCTAAATAATCAATTAATTTGAAGGAAAAATTTATTCCATCAAAGCTTAAATTAAACTGGGAATTCTGGTCATAATTATTTTTTTCTATTTCCATCATTTTTTTCATCTTTTCTGATAAAGAAATCTTGCTAGATATTATTTTAAAATTAAGCTCATCTGATATCTCACTTAAAAATAGTGAGCTGTCAAAAGGTAAAACAAATTCGTCTTTACCATTGTCTTTTTCTATCAATATTCTTAAATAGTTAAGCTCATCCTCGTCAAATTTCTCTCCTTCATTGTCATATAATTCTATGCCTTCACCGTCATTAGATATTTTTATCCCTACATCATATTTTGCTATAGCAGGCTCTTTAAAACTATTTTGACTCACTATATGAAATACATTCCTCGTTGTGTCATCCATCAGCTTTACTTTCAAATCGATGTTTTTCTTAAGTCTACTATTTGTAATGAAATCAGAATATTCCTTATTTATATCTTTAAATTCTTCATCTTTTAAATCAAATGACATTTTGTAGTCATTTATTTTAAATTTATTTAGGATCTTTTTTTCGATACTTTTATCCACATCACATCCATTTTTATCTATCAAAATGATATTGAGTATATCTTCATCATCATTTTTGATGTATATACCTGCACTATAACCATTTTTTCTAATTGAATATCTCATGGCAGGTAGTATTGTTAAACCAGCTATTAATGCCTTTTGACCTGATGCCCTTATTCCATCCTTGACACAATCAAATGCAAATTTTGATTTAGATGTGTTATCATAACCGATAAGAATATCCCCAACAAACACATTGCCAAGTACTTCACCGATTTTAACTAAATTTTCCGGTGTTAGATTGTCATTAAGTTTACCTTTAATTCCTCTTTCACCAAAAATTGAAGTTTCATCACTATAGCCCCATACTATATCTTTGTCGATAATATTTCCGCTTCCTATAACTCTTTTCGGCCATATTTTTGTATTAGGCTTTATCTCGCTAAAACTATTTAACTTTGATTCTTCTCCTATTACAGAATTGTCGAATGTTCTCACATTGTTCTCGGTTTTCACGCCATTACAAAAAATCGTTCCTCTTATCTCGTTATTAGGCCCAATACTTACTCTATCCCATAGAACGCTATTTTTAATTGTACTGCCAAATCCGATATAATTATCCTTGCCTATTATTGCATATGGTCCAATGATAGTATTGTCCTCGATAGAAGTCCCATCACCTATTATTAATGGGGGGATCAGTTTGGCATCTTTTGAAATATTCACATTTTTACCAATAATAATCCCATCACATTTTACCTTTTCTTTAAAACCTATATCAACATCGCCCTTTAGCAAATCAAGATGGCTTTTTAGATATTGTACACCACTTCCTATATCACACCAGTATTTATCACTTACATATCCGTACATAGGTATTCCTTTCTCTAGTAATAGCGGAAATAGATCTTTGCTGAAATCAAATTGTTTGTTTTCAGGTACTAATTTTAAAACTTCCGGTTCGATTATATAAATACCGGTGTTAATAGTATCACTAAAGACTTCACCCCATGATGGCTTCTCGAGAAACTTCACAATTTTACCTTCACCATTTGTTATTACTACACCATATTCCAGTGGTATATCGACTCTTGTCAATAAAAGCGTCGCCATTGAACCTGTTTTTTTGTGAAAATCGTACGCTTCATTTAAGTCAATATCTGTAATAACATCGCCGCTCATTACAACAAAAGTTTCATCGAGGAAATCGTTAGCATTTTTGACGCTACCAGCAGTGCCAAGCGGCCTATCTTCTATATAATATCTTATCTTATCACCATATTCGTCATATAGATAATTCTTTATTTTATCAGGTAAATAAAAAAGGGTAACACCCATTTCATTTATACCATGATTTTCGAGATGTTTTATAATATGGCAAATTGCCGGCTTACCTGCTACAGGTACCATTGGCTTTGGTATACCGCATGTAAGTGGTCTAAGTCTACTTCCTTCACCGCCTGCCATTATTATTGCCTTCATCATATCACCTTCTATGAATATTCGACTATTATTTAGTATCTTGAAAAATTATTTTTTTATTCAAGGAGTGTGATAAGGGGACGTTGTTGTTGACACAAACACATTTGTAATATTTTTTAATTTAAATAAATATGTATAAACAAAAACATGGAGGACCAATATGTTTAAAATAATATTTTTTGTATGCCTCGGTATTGGAATTTTTATTTTAGGTTTAATAATATTAACAGCAGCATTAAAAAGCTTCTCAAAAAATAGAATACGGAACATAATAGACAATTATACAGGGAATATTTACATATCTCTATTGATAGGCTTTGTCTTAACCGTAATAATTCAAAGCAGCAGTATGGTAACGGTTATTTCAGTAAGTATGGCAGATGCCGGTCTATTAAAACTATACAATGCCGCCGGTATCATAATGGGTGCCAATATTGGTACGACTATTGCTGTACAGCTCTATGCTTTTGACTTATTTGCTTTAACACCATATGCTGTTTTATTAGGTTCTATTTTGCATTTTCAAAAAAGTACCCGTTTAAAATTTTTAGGTGATATTATACTTGGATTTGGAATAATATTTGCAGGTTTAAAAATAATGGACATCGCCGTTGAGCCATTAAGGAAGATTGATGAAATAAGAGGTTTTATGGAAATGATGGCAAATCCGATTTATGGTGTTTTAACAGGAATAATTATAGCTCTTATTATGCAATCAAGTACTGTGGGGATTGCTATGCTACAAGTACTCGCAACTGCAAAGTTATTGCCTGTATACAATGCCTTATTCATAATTTATGGCCTTAATATCGGCACATGTTCTGAAGCCTTCATAATGAGCTTTGCAACAAATAAAGAAGGAAAAAAAATTGCAATATTTAATATTTTATTTAATATAATTGGAACTATTTTATTTATACCAATGACAAAATATTACTATTATATGCTACAATATATAACACCAAAAAGTTTGTCACATCAAATTGCTAATGGGCACATGTTTTTCAATATTATTTCAACTATAATAATTATCCCGATAATCAAATATATATTTAGGTTTATTGAATTACTAATGGGAAAAGATATTTAATGATTAAAATAATAAAATATCCATAACATAATAATAAGATTTATTGACCAGGATGTGACTTAAATGAAGAGTATTACAATTAAAGAGCTTTTTTCTACGATGTTTTTATTTGAAATTGGAAGCGCAATATTATTTGCATTGGGAATCTCTGCAAAGCAGGATGCATGGATCGCTATTATAATAGCCACATTGGCAGCGTTTCCCCTTATATATTTGTATTTGACATTATTTAAAATATACAATGTAAATCTTGCCAAGATACTTGAAGCAACCTTTGGAAAATTCTTAGGCAAAGTTTTGTCAGCAATATACGTAATTTATTTTTTATATATTGCTGCCCGTGTCACAAGAGATTTCGATGAGTTGAGTGTAGGTTCAATATATCCGAAAGCGCCAATCATAGCTATTTCATTGACAATGGGAATCGTTGTACTTTATTATCTTTTATTCGATATAAGTGTTACAATGAAATCAGCACATTTATTGTTGCCAATTATGCTATTTTTAATCATTTTCAAATTATTTGCCTCGTTTACTACTATAAGTGGTATTAATTTAACAAAATTAACTCCCGTACTTGAAAATGGGATTTTACCCGTATTAAAAGCAGCTTTCCCGGAAATATTAACATTCCCATTTGGAGAACTAATCGCATTTATGATGATATTTCCAGAAATGTCTAATAAAACAGGTTTAAATAAATGTTGCTTTCTTGTTGTAGCAATAACAGGGTTATTGCTTACATTAAATATAATTAATACTTTGTCAACCCTCGGTATTGTCGAAACTGAAAGAGCCAATTTCCCATATTATCAAATAGCATGCCTTATAAAGTTTGGTAATTTCAAAAATTTAGACTCATTTTATGTCGTTGAAATTATAATTGGAGGCATAATTAAAGTTATTGTCTTTACATATGCGGGCATAAAATCCATTCAATCTATCTTTAATTTACAAGAATACAAATTTTTACTTCTACCTATTGGTACAATTGTTTTTGCGTTATCGATTATTATAGCAGATTCATATCCTATGCATATTGCATTGGGATTAAAATTGACACCATTATACATACATGTACCACTGCAAATAATTATACCGTTAATAATATTGATAATATCTTTCATAAAAAAACCGCAAAAACAGCAGTAGATTTATGAGATATGGTATCCCTCATTTAGGTTACAATACCAATAGCGAACATGCGTCATAATACTAAACTTAAATATATTTAGTTAAATGAAGAAATAAAAAAAATAAACCCGCACAATGCAGGCTTATTTATCTTATTTATATAGCGGGTACCTCGCTAATAGCTCCTTTACCCTTGTTTTTGCTGTATCAACATAATTTTCATCTTTTAAAACATTGTAAATAATATCCGCAATAATATCCATGTCATCTTCCTTCATACCCCTTGTCGTAACCGCCGGTGTGCCAAGCCTTAGACCTGATGTCACATTTGGCCCTAATGGGTCATTTGGTATAGCATTTTTATTTGCGGTTATTCCTACATCATCAAGGCGCTTCTCTAGGTCTTTACCAGTTATCCCCGTATTTCTCAAATCAAGAAGTAATAAATGATTATCTGTACCACCTGATACAAGATTTATGCCTCTTTCTAAAAGCCCTTCTGCTAATGCTTTTGCATTTTTGATTATTTGCTTTTGGTATTCCTTGAAATCAGGTTTAAGAGCCTCGTTAAAGCATACAGCTTTTGCTGCGATAACATGCATAAGTGGGCCCCCTTGTATACCCGGGAAAACTGCTTTATCAATTGCTTTTGCATGTGTCTCTTTTGAGAGTATGATTCCACCTCTTGGTCCTCTTAATGTCTTATGTGTTGTAGATGTTATAACATCGGCATATTCTACTGGATTTGGGTGCAAACCTGCTGCAACTAATCCTGCAATATGTGCCATATCTACCATGAGATATGCACCAACAGAATCTGCAATATCTTTAAACTTCTTAAAATCAATTATTCTTGGATATGCACTGGCACCTGCAACGATAAGTTTTGGCCTATACTCCTTTGCAAGTCTTTCAAGTTCATCATAATCGATGTATCCTGTATCTTCTCTTACCCCATATGGTATAATATTGTATATTTTACCAGAAAAGTTGACCTTACTTCCATGTGTAAGATGACCCCCATGTGCGAGATTCATCCCCATTATCGTATCTCCAGGCTTTATAAGTGCAAAATATGACGCCATGTTTGCCTGTGCGCCAGAATGTGGCTGCACATTTGCATGCTCTGCGCCGAACAATTTTTTAAGCCTTTCTCTTGCTAGATCCTCTACAATATCAACAAATTCACATCCACCGTAGTACCTTTTGCCAGGATAACCTTCCGCATACTTATTTGTCAGTGGAGACCCCATTGCTTCCATAACAGCAGGACTTACAAAATTCTCTGATGCTATCAATTCAACTTTGTTTCTTTGCCTTTCAATCTCCTTAGAAATAGCGTCAGCTACCTCCGGATCCGTTTCCCTTATGACATCGATGTTCATCACTTTACCTCCTGTATTAATTAAATATTTTCACGCTACTATAATAAAGTGTCATATTAATATTATAAATATTTTGATATAATACTTCAACAAAAAATGCTCTAAAAGTTAACATGCAATTTACATAATTAACATTGATTTAATTAACATTTTTAATTTATCTAGTATAATATAAATGAGCTCCCTAATACAACCCCCTATCCCTAAAAAATTTTATATTTTCTCTTGATTTTTTTTTGCAAAAAATGTATAATGTATACTTGGTCAAAACAATGACTCCCCCTTTAACATATGCAAGCCCCATGGAAAGTTCAGGGGCTATTTTTTATGCCAAGATATTTTTAATGACTCTCTCAAAATTTCCATGGGAAATAAGATCTATATCGCTATCGCTATAACCTCTTTGCTTTAAACCATCAATAATCTTTGGAAAGCATGTTACATCATATAGTTCTTCAGGTGTTTTTTCTATTCCATCAAAGTCAGAACCGAATCCTACATGTTTCATACCGACAATATTTACAATGTGATCAATGTGGTTTAAAACATCATCGATTGATGAGTTCCCATCGTCTCTTAAGAAATACGTGCAAAAGTTTATTCCTATAACACCACCTTTATCTGCAATTGCCTTTATTTGATCATCATTGAGATTTCTCGGATGTTTGCAAAGTGCCTTGCAGTCAGAATGTGATGCGATAACAGGCTTCTTACTTAATTCTACAGCATCCCAAAATCCTTTTTCATTGAGATGTGATACATCGACAATCATCCCAAGCCGATTCATCTCTTTTATAACTTCTTTCCCAAAGTTTGTGAGCCCTGAGTTTTCGTTTCCTTCAACGCCATCTCCTAGGTCATTTCTCAAGCTCCACGTCAGTGTCATAGCCCTAACACCAAGTTTATAGAACATTCTTAAAAGGGCTAAATCACCTTCTAAGGCTTCACCGCCTTCAATCGATAGAATAGCACCTATTTTATTTTCTTTTTTGATGATGCCAATATCATCGCCTTTTAAAATTAATTTTAATTTATCTGTTTTATCCATCAATTGGTATAATTTGTCTATCATCTTAAGAACCTTTGTAGCAGCATTTTTCCTCATATGTTCTGGATCGACAAATGCGGCAAAAACCTGAAGATGTACCATTCCTTCTTCGAGTCTTATTAAATCAATATGACCTTCTAAATTCCTCTTTGTTAAATCTCTATCATGTTTTTCAAGCAAATATAGTGTATCACAGTGAAAATCTACGAACATAATAGCGCCTCCATTATAAAATTTTCCATTAAAATACATATTCAGAATATATAACCTTAATGGATATTCATTACATAAAATATATTACATTAAATTTTTATTTTGTAACAAATTATTAATAAATTTATGATACAATTATGACATAATTGGAGGGATAGGGCAATGAAAAAGAAGTACATTTTAATAATTTCTTTAGTTATATTAGCAATAATAGTATCATATGTAATGAATTTAAAAACGACTTTTGCAAATTTTACTGAAAAAAAGCCCGTACCAGAGTATGATGACCCTGGCCAAAGAATCCTCGTCATTGTTCCACATCCAGACGATGAATCCTTGGGAATGGCGGGTGTAATTCAAAGAGCCGTAGAACTTAAAGAACCTATTAAAGTAGTTATTGCAACAGACGGTGAAAGCTATAAAAAAGCTGCTGCGCTATACAGTGGTCATACTGAACCTACATCATCGGATTTTTATAAGCTTGGAATTCAAAGGCAAAGGGAAAGTATTGCTGCTATGGCAGAGCTCGGTCTACCAAAAAATGATGTAATATTCCTTGGCTTTGCAGATGGCAGTACAAGATTTTTATGGAGCGATTATTGGGATAATACACATCCAAGGGTGAGCGGCGGAACCCATGTAGCATATTCGCCATACAGCAATGTATATAAGCCAGGTATTGCTTATACAGGTAACAACCTTGAAAATAGTATACAGGAAATTATAAAGTCATTTAATCCGACTGATATATATTATCCAATTGCGGATGATGTGCACCCAGACCATTGGGCTGTTAGTAATTTCGTAAGGTACGCTATAACGGCCATGAACCTCAATGTAAGACAGCATATGTTTTTGGTTCATCATCCCCAATGGCCGGTTCCATGGCTTTTAGAACCCAACAAACCACAACTTCCGCCAGTTGATATGAAAGACAGCAATACTAACTGGCAGATCTTTAAACTAAAGCAGAGTGAAATAACAAAAAAGGAATTGGCCCTTAAGAAATATAAAACACAAGTTGATGCTATGGGACCTTTCTTAATGGGATTTGTAAGAAAAAATGAGCTTTTCGGCACTAAGCCTGTACTGATTATACCTGTGACACAAACAATTCCTGACCTAAGACAAAATGAATTGCCGTACACACTAATCAGAATACCAACGGGTGGTATTTTAAGCCAAGAAATATATAGAAGCGCAGATCTAACAAAGCTTGCCGCTTTTTACCATAAAAATCATGAACTTTATGTAGGAATGCAATCTGTAGCACCTTTCTCTAGAGACGTGTCATACCACTTGGAGATGAGATTGTTCTATAAAAATAATATTAAAAGGGTTGATCTAGGTTTAATTAAAGGAAAAATGTATGAATATAAGAGCGCGGAAAATTCTCTCACGCATGTCCTTATATCAAAGCCTTTAATATATAAGAATAGAATATGGGTAAGAATAAATATACCTGAAAGGCAAGATTTAAATTATATATTCATGGGAGCTGATTCTATTTACAAGGGTAGATTAATAGATAAAATACCATGGAACATGTATAAAATACAATAAAATTGTAATAAATTAGCTATACACTATAGCATATTTTGATTTGAAATAAAAGTTGGAAAGAGGGCTGTTTCCTTCCCAACTTTTTCATTTTATTTTTGTATATTGGTTTCATAAGGTTTAAATCCAAATTCAATTTTTTTAACAGCAAAGTTCAAGCTATTCCTCTTAGTTTCCTTTATAGACCATAACGATGCATTGATAAACCTTTTTCTTCACCACTAAATTGATTTTCATACAAAATGCAAGTCTTATCAGAAATGCAAGTAACTGTGGTGATTTTTTATTGTTACAAAAGAAGATGCAGTAATGCAAATCACTTTATATCTTTCCTCTTTTTATGTTCCTCTCTGAATTCATCAGTTTTGTAATATCTTTTGGAAAGTTCATTAAAAATCTCATCAAGTTTTACTTCTTTCTCAACCATAAGAACCATAAGGTGATATAAGTAATCTGCAATTTCGTAAATAACTTCGTCTTTTGAATCTTCTTTTGCGGCAATAACTATTTCTGTGTTTTCTTCGCCGATTTTTTTAAGAATCTTATTAAGCCCTTTATCAAAAAGATAATTTGTATACGACCCTTCAACAGGATTTTCTTTTCTTCCCTTTATTCTACCATAGAGATTATAAAGTATCGATGCATCGCTATTATTTATATCTTCGCTCTTTAATATATCTCTATAAAAGCAGCTTACATTTCCGGTGTGGCATGCAGGTCCTTTCGGTTCTACCTCTATAAGAAGTGTATCACCATCACAGTCATATGAGATTTTTTTAATCTTCTGCGTATTCCCTGATGTCTCACCTTTATGCCACAGCTCTTGTCTGCTTCTTGAAAAAAAATATGTCTCGCCCTTTTCTATGCTTAATTTAAGACTTTCTTTATTCATATATGCCATCATAAGGATTTCTTTTGTATTGTAATCTTGTACTATCGCAGGAATAAGCCCTCTTTCATTGAATTTTAACTCTTCTATATTCATATGCATAATTCCTTTCATATTATTCTAACTGGTACACCACATTCTCTTAAATACTTTTTAAGTTCACTTATCTTAAGCTCACCATAGTGAAATAATGACGCTGCTAATGCTGCATCAGCTTTACCATCGGTCAATACTTCCCTAAAATGTTCCCTTTTCCCTGCACCACCAGATGCTATAACAGGAATCCTCACTTCTTCGGCTATAATCCTCGTAAGTTCTACATCATAGCCGTTTTTTGTACCATCAGCATCCATGCTTGTTAAAAGAATTTCACCTGCTCCAAGGCTTTCAACTTTTTTTGCCCATTCAACCGCATCAAACCCTGTATTAACTCTCCCGCCATTAATATAGACATCATATCCGGTATTATCCTTCCTTTTTTTGGCATCTATTGCAACAACAACACATTGACATCCAAATTTCACTGCCGCATCCTTTATTAAATCGGGATTTTTGACAGCCTCCGAATTTATTGATATCTTATCTGCGCCAGATTTTAATATCTTTCTAAAATCATCAACTGTGCGGATACCACCACCAACAGTAAGTGGAATAAAGACTTTTTCAGATGTTCTTTTGACAACATCTATCATTATGTCACGTTTTTCATATGACGCTGTAATATCAAGAAAAACTATCTCATCTGCACCTGCTTTGTTGTAGACTTCTGCAATATCTACAGGATCACCAGCATCTTTGAGATTTACAAAATTAACCCCTTTTACAACTCTTCCATCTTTTACATCAAGACATGGTATTATTCTCTTTGAAAGCATCATACCGCCTCCAGTACATCTTTTAAATTAAGTTTCTTAGTATATAGCGCTTTGCCAAGAATTGCTCCATACGCTTCTATCTTTTTTAACTTTATTATGTCATCTATAGTTGTAATGCCACCAGATGCAACAACATTAACACCTGTTTTAATAATTTTTGTAATAGAATCAAAATTTGGTCCGTTCAACATGCCGTCTTTTTTAATGTCTGTATATATAATTGTATTTACACCGATCTCCTTCATGTCAGATGCAAGTACATCATCTTTTATATCGCTTTTTTCTATCCAGCCTTTTACTGCAACATACCCGTCTTTGGCATCTATGCCAACTATAATCTTATTTTTATATTGTGATACCAAATTACGAACAAACTCTCTATCATAAACAGCGATGCTTCCAAGTATTATATAGTCGATTCCCATATCAAATAGCAAATCGACTGTTTTCAAATCCCTTATTCCTCCACCAACCTCAATCTCGGCATTACAGGATTTTCTTATATCTTCGATAGCTTTGATATTTATTATATATCCATTTTTCGCTCCATCTAAATCAACTACATGAATCCTCTTCGCGCCATAATCACACCACATTTTTGCAGCTTCTGCAGGGTTCTCATAATAAACTGTACTTGTATCATAATCACCTTTAGTAAGTCTAACACATTTCCCATCGATTATATCTATAGCAGGTATTATTAACATTAAATCCCTCCGTTAAATTCAATCATGACATTACAGCATATCTGCAAAATTTCTTAATATTTGAAGACCAATATCTCCACTTTTTTCGGGGTGAAACTGGCACGAAAATATATTGCCTTTACATACGACAGCCGGTATTTCTACGCCATATTCTGCTACAGCGCAGATATCTCCTTCATCACCATTTACAAGGCAATATGAATGAACAAAGTAAACATTGTCACCATCTTTTAATCCCCTCAAAAGGGGTGTATCCCTTTTGATTAAAAGAGAATTCCACCCTATGTGAGGAATCTTTAAATCTGTCTCAATCTCCCTTATCTCTCCTTTTAGAAAGCCCAGTCCTTTCACTTCCTTTACTTCATAGCCTCTCTCAAATAAAAGCTGCATGCCGAGGCATATGCCAAGGAAGAGCTTTCCCTTTTTTACTTCATCTTTTATTACATTTGTAAGACCTTTTTTGTCAAGTACTTCCATAGCATCTGGAAATGCACCTACACCAGGTAGTACAAGTGCATCAGCCTCTTTTATCATGCCTACATCATCGATTATTTTAGCATCTTCTCCTATATACTGAAAAGCCTTTTCGACACTTCTTAAATTTCCCATGCCATAATCAATAATACCTATCAAAATAACACCACCTTTTAAGAAAAGATAGTTTAATTATAAGATTCCCTTTGTGGATGGTACCCCATTAATTCGTTCATCGATTTTCACTGCTTCATCAAGTGCTCTGCCTAATGCCTTAAAAGCTGCTTCAATAATATGATGTGTATTCTTGCCGTGAAGTAGTTCTACATGAAGTGTTATGCCCGAATTAAGTGCAAATGCCCTCAAGAAATCCTCAACCGTCTCTGTTTCAAAATTTCCAAGCACTTGCGCATTTAAATTCATATCATAATATATATAAGGTCTTCCGCTTATATCAGCAACTACTCTTACCAAGGTTTCATCCATTGGAACATATGATACACCATATCTCTTAATAGATTTTTTATCACCGATGGCTTTTAAAAAAGCCTGTCCCAACGTTATGCCAATGTCTTCAACAGTATGGTGAGAATCAACATATAAATCGCCTTTTGCTTTGACATCCAAATCAAAAAGTCCGTGTTTTGAAAATAGTGTAAGCATATGATCAAGAAATCCGACCCCTGTATCGATATCGGAATTTCCACTGCCATCTATATTTATCTTGACTTTTATATCCGTCTCACCTGTTTTTCTTGTGATTTCCCCATATCTCATATTAACTTTCTTCCTTTCAAGATTGCTCAAAATGACACAGTGTTTACATTCATTGCAAAATTTCTTTCAAACATTTTACAAGATAATTATTGGCTTCCCTTGTGCCTATAGTTATGCGAAGTGTTTCATATAGTCCCGGATCTTTTGAGAAATTTCTCACAAGTATGCCACATTTAATAAGCTTATTGTACACATAATCTGCATTATTAAACTTAATAAGTATAAAGTTGGCATTTGAAGGGTATATCTTAATCCCCTGTATTGTATTTAGCTCATTTAAAAGATATTGTCTTTCATTTTTGATGTATTCTACTCTATTTTTTATAACATCACTTTCCAATACATTTAGTGCAATTGCCTGTGATATGCTATTTACATTATATGGCGATTTAACCATGCTAAGGCATTTTACTGTTTCAACATTTGCAACAAGGTAGCCAACTCTAAGGCCAGCAAGTCCATATGCCTTTGAAAGTGTCCTTAGGACAATAAGATTTTCATAATCTTTTATTAAATCAACAACTGTTTCACCATAAAACTCATAATATGCTTCATCAACAACAGTAAGCCCATGATTATGTTTTAGTATCTTTATAATATCTTCTTTACTAATGACAGTGCCAGTAGGATTATTAGGAGTGCATAAAATTGTAACTTTTGGATTATATTTTTTAATAGCATTTATGAATTTATCTGCATCGTATGAATAATCATCATTTAAACTTATCTCAATTCGATTTGCACCAGCTATCTGTGCATATACTTTATACATGCTAAATGATGGCATAGGATATATTACATAATCATTAACATCGACAAAGGCATTCATAATAATGTGGATAAGCTCATCAGAGCCATTGCCAACCATTATATTTTCAGGCAAAACACCACAATATTCAGAAAGTCTCTTTTTTAATTTCATACTAACAGGATCAGGGTATCTATTGACATTTGCATTACATACTATTTCTTGCAGGTTTTCAATAGTTGTCTCGGGGAGTTTAAAAGGAATTTCATTTGCATCCATCTTGTACTTACACTCAATATTGTAAACTTCATAATTCTTAAATCTCTTTATTTCTTCTCTCAGTAGATCGCTAATCATCTTTTATACCTCACTTTTATAGAATTAGCATGTGCATCAAGGCCCTCTGATTCCGCAAGTTCTATAATGTCATCTGATACACTTTTTAAAGACTCCTTATCATAGTATAAAATGCTCATTTTTTTTATAAAATCATCAACAGAAAGTGGTGAAAAAAATCTTGCCGTCCCGCTTGTCGGCAGTACATGATTTGGTCCTGCCATATAATCACCAAGGGGTTCCGGTGAATTCTCCCCAAGAAATACTGCACCGGCATTTTTTATCCCGCCAATCATTTCAAATGGATTTTTTATATCAAGTTCGAGATGCTCTGGTGCGATCTGGTTTGCTATCTCGATTGCATCATCTAATTCCTTGACAATTATTATAGCTCCATAATCTTCTATAGATTTATTAATGATATCTTTTCGCTTTAAGTATTGCATTTGTCTTTCAATTTCTGATGATACATCCCTCGACAATTCATATGATGTTGTTACAAGCATCGCCGATGCCATAGGGTCGTGTTCAGCCTGTGAGAGGAGATCTGCTGCAACATATGTTGGATTTGCATATTCGTCTGCAATTACAAGTACTTCACTGGGCCCTGCCACCATATCAATATCTACATATCCGTACAACGATCTTTTTGCCATTGCAACATATATATTCCCTGGGCCGACTATTTTATCTACTTTTGGTATGGATTTTGTACCGAAAGCAAGTGCAGCAACAGCCTGTGCACCACCAACTTTATAAATTTTACATATTCCGATTTCATTTGCCGCAACAAGCACATATGGATTTAGCCCATCTTTACCAGGTGGAGTAACCATAATAATCTCCTTTACACCAGCGACTTTGGCAGGTATTGCATTCATTAAAACAGAAGATGGGTATGAAGCGGTCCCACCAGGAACATATATCCCTACTTTTTCAAGTGCCCTAACTTTCTGACCGTAGACTATGCCACCTTTAAAATCCATCCATGTTTTTTGTTTTTGATTTTCATGGTATTCTGTTATATTTTTTATTGCCTTTCTAATCGCATTAATAAAGCTCATGCCAACTTTATTGTATGCATCATCTATCTCTTCTTTCTCAACCTCAAAAGAATTGTCATCAATTGTAACACCATCAAATTTTAATGTATAGCTAGATAAAGCCTTGTCACCATACGTTTTTACATTTTCTATGATTTCGTCAACACTCTTAACTATATCTTTTCTTTCGAGTTTAGACCTGTTTGATAATCTTTTAAAAATGCTTTCATCTATTTTATCTCGAAAATCATATATTTTTATCACGTTATATTCATTCCCTTCGCTATGCAAAAATTTTTTATTAGTAAATATTGCTTTAATGCCACATTTTTATAGTTTCCATAAAACAACAAAATTAAATTAAGTATTATCTAATTATCAACAGCATTTTTTAATATATATATGATTTCTTTCACTCTGTCGCTTTTTGTTTTCATACTAGCTTTATTCACAATAAGCCTTGCACTTGATGAAAATATTTCTTCATAGATTGTTAAACCATTTTCCCTAAGGGTAGTACCTGTTTCGACAATATCGACAATTACTTCAGATAATCCTACAATCGGTGCTAATTCGACAGATCCATTGAGTTTAATAATCTCGACATTCTCACCTTTTTTTCTATAAAATTCTTCTGCTATTGCTGGAAATTTAGTTGCTACCCTTTTATTGCTTAAAAAATTATCTTTTCTCGCTTTAGGACCTGCAACAACCATTTTGCATTTGCCAAATTTTAAATCCAACACTTCATAGCAATCACGGTTTAATTCTAATAATACATCTTTTCCGCAAACACCTATATCTGCTGCACCATGCTCAACATATGTTGGTACATCTGTGGGCTTAACCAATATAAATTTTAGATGACTTCCCATATCATATATAACAAGTTTTCTCGATATATCATTTAAAAGATTTTGCGAAAGTCCGCAAGACGTAAAAAGCTCAAAAGACTTTTCCGCCATCCTTCCCTTTGGTAGAGCAATCGTTATGTTATCCATCATATTCACCTATTTCTATGATTTCATCAAACTTTTTCTTCTTTAAATAATTCATATCATCATTATTAATAAGTTCTGCAATCTTTCCTTCTTTCCTCAATTTCAATGCCAACTTATATGCTTTTTTCCTATTTTCATTTGTATGGATAATTCCAACACTGTAGGGTTTCTTTGTATAATCTACACTTTGATTTTGAAGTGCTAACATAGCTCTCTCTACGCTTATGGCAAATCCAGTCGCGGGAAGATTTTTACCGTAATTGTATAGAAGATTATCATATCTACCGCCTGCACAAATGGCATAGCCCAGATCTTTTACAAATATCCTGAAAATGAGACCTGTGTAATAGTCAATGCTCTGTACCATACCAAGGTCAAACATTACATAGTCCTCCATACCATAATCTTTTAACATATCATACACATGCTCTAAATATCCAAGTGCTTCCTGAGCTTTTTCTATCTTATATACATCTTTTGCCTTTTTTATAACTTCAATATCACCGAAAAGCAGTGGGAGGTTCACAATATATTCAAAATTAACTCCTTTAATATTATTCTTTTCAAGGAAATACTCTATTTCAGACTGATTCTTCTGCTCTAACAATTCTTTTAGGACTTGTTCATCATCCTTTTTAAGATTTAATTCAGCAAGAACCGATTTAAAAAATTCAACTTGTCCTATATCAACCTTAAAATCCTTTATTCCTACGTTTTTTAAAGATTCTACCGCAACCGCTATACATTCAGCATCTGAATATTCGTGATTCTTACCTATAAGCTCGATTCCCGCCTGTGTGAATTCCCTCATTCGGCCAACTTGAGGATTATCATAGCGAAAAACATTCGCTATGTAGCAAAATTTTACAGGATAATCACTATACTTCGTTGCAGCAATTCTTGCAATCTGCGTCGTGACATCCGGCCTCAATGCTAAAATATTTCCTTTTTTATCGAAAAACCTATAGAGATTATTTTTATCAAATATAAGTCCAGAAGTATTGCTAAAATTTTCACTGTATTCAAAAGTAGGAGGCATTATTTCCTCATAGCCGGAAGTCTCAAAAGTTTTTCTCAATATTTCTTCTATATTATGTTTAAACCTGTATTCCTCAGGTAGAAAATCCTGTACACCATCAGGTAAATAATTCATTAAAACACCTCACAATCAAATTCCATATAAGCATTGCACTTTAATATGGTAAATTGATAAAGTGCGGAAATTTGTTATATTAATTTTAAATTATTTTATTAGATGTGTCAAGTAGTTTTAAAAGACACGTAAATAAGAGGACAGGTGCAACGTTTGATGTAAAAACAAGATACCTGTCCTCTTATTTGAATTTAAATTGTCAATGATGTTATCACAGGGAAATGGTCTGATAGATCCGTTTTAATCGCTTTAATTGATTCAGCCATTATATCTCTTGAATGCATTATATAATCTATTCTGACTGGTTTATCACCATCCATATATGAAAAATAATCAGATTTTGAACTATAAATTGCATCAATAAGAGTGTCTTTTAGAATTGAATAGGCTTTTCCAGATGGTGTCTCATTAAAATCACCAGTCAAAATTATATTCCCCTTAAAATTTTCCATCGCCTTTATTATATCTTCAACCTGCTTAACTCTTTCATCACTATTTAATCCAAGATGTGCCGTCATGAAGCATAATTTTTCACCATAAAGTTCTATTAATGATGTTAGCAATCCTCTTCTTTCACCTTTTGAATATAGATGATAGTTTTTATTTTCCTTAATTTTATATCTGCTTAATATTCCATTTCCGAAAGATCCAAACCCTAGCCTAATATTTGGTCCATATGCATAGTACATTCCTAGCTTCTTTGATAAGTATTTTATCTCATTTTTAAAATAGGAACGATTAACATGGAAATCTACTTCCTGGAGTCCAACTATGTCTGCTTTATTTTCTCTTATTAAATTTGCAATGCCATATAGTGTAAGTCTATCATTAATGTCCTTTCCACCGTGGATATTGTATGTCATTACATTTATCTTCATAAATATCCCTTCATTTAAATCCTAATTAATTCAACAATCTTTATTTACAGTTATATTTTATGATATTTTTTAGATAACAGTATTAAAATTAGAATTCGATAAATCGAACTCCTATAAACCATTTTTCTATTCCTCATTATTACTGTTTTGTTCGGATAGTTTCTTAAATACGTTCAAAAGCTCTATTGGAAGAGGAAACAATATAGTAGAATTCTTTTCAGCTGCTATTTCAGGCAATGTCTGTAAATATCTTAATTGGATTGCAGCTGGTTCTTTTGAAATAACCTGTGCTGCCTCCATAAGTTTTTGTGATGCTTGGAATTCACCATCAGCAGATATAACTTTTGCGCGTCTTTCTCTTTCTGCTTCAGCTTGTTTTGCCATAGCCCTCTTCATTGTATCGGGAAGCTCTATGCTCTTTATTTCAACCATAGTAACTTTAATGCCCCATGGATCTGTTGCCTCATCAAGTAATTGCCTCAATTTTTCATTTAGTTCCGCACGCTTAGAAAGCATCTCGTCAAGTTCATGCTGACCAAGTATAGACCTTAGAATCGTTTGTCCCAATAATGTTGTACTCTGTGTGTAATTTGCGACCTTGGTTATTGCAAGAATAGGGTCAAATACATTGAAGTATACAACAGCATCAACGAAAACAGGAACATTATCCTTTGTTATAATCTCTTGTTTTGCGACGTCTATTGTAAATGTCCTTAAATCTACTTTTATAACTCTATCGATTCCAAAGGGGAATATTACGTTAAAGCCAGGTCCTAACAATCCTGATAATTTACCAAAACGGAATAGGACGCCCCTCTGATATTCTGTTATTACTTTTACCATGCCAGGAAGTATTATAAATGGTACGATTGCTAATATGAAATCAACAATTGCAAAAGCCGGATTCATATTTTGTAGTGATATTATGTCAATTATACACCAAATTATAAAGGTTATGAGCATGAAATAAAAATTAGCAAAGATCTTTCTTGCAGCAGCTATTGCCATCCACACGATCCACCATATGCCCTCAATGGCAAATATGACCATAAAGACCGTACTTATAATCGTAATAGTTGAACTATCCATAAAATCTCTCCTCTCTAAAATATTATCCCTTTATACTAATACTAGCCTTATAAATATTTATGTCAATAGACTATAAGTAAATTTTTCGTAAATTTATTCTTTTCGATAGATTTCAACTCAAATTATCATATCAACTGTTAAATTGTTCCATATGAAACAATTTTGTAACTTTTTAGAGACTATTTGTACCTGGTTTTTCAAATATCATTTTTTGATTTTATTATATAGGCATACGATAATATTGCCATTATAAATAAAACTATCTCAACTATAAAAATACTTGTAATTACTTTGGCTTGATATAAACCTGCCACAATATCTGTTATAAAGTGTGCTAATAAAGCATATATAAAATACCTATATTTTCCACTCCTAATGCTGTATAAAACTAAAATAGATAAAGCAATTTGCAGTGTAAAAGCAAATAATCTCTCTAAACCGTTTAGTAAAAATAGAAAAATGTATTACTTATCATTATAAATTCCCCCTAATCAAAATTATTTCATCAAATACATTGGAAGTAATATTATTGCCACCATTATAAGTATAAAAATAATCATTCCAATCCATACGATAGGGTTTCCATAGTTTACCGTCCAACCAACGCCAAATCTTTTTTCGAGAAATATTGCGGGATCATCAGGATTATAGTAAAACAAACCCAATTTCCAATATTTATCATCGTCTCTGTTAAAAGATTTTGTGCTTTTATCCTCTCCTTCGATCCTAATTCTTTCACCACCTTGGCCAGTTATTATTGCTAAAACTATCGGAACAATAATAATGATGGTTGTTACTATGACGATTAACATATTTGCTAAATTTATTTCCTTTAATATACCCCATACCATAAATGCAGCTAGCATAAAAATTTTACTTATTATTACGGCAGTAATTATTATCATTCCCGACCATAACTTCCTAAATCTCAAATTTTTTTCTATAGAAGCCTCTGGATTTGATGGATCCACCTGCTGCTTTGCACTTTCGATTGCTTTATAACATACAAACATTATTCCAATAATAAAAAATTGGATAATATTTATAAAAAAAGCTGAGCCTATGGATTTCTTTGCATATGAATCAACAATACCTTGTGAATTAAAATGCATTGGTATCTTGGAAGGCAAATATGGATACACATAAATTCCTACAATAACAGTAAAAATAAAAATTAAGGCAGGTATTATAAACCATAATGGCGATACAACGACAGGTTTCTTTCTAAAATCAATATCTACAACAGCTGCTTGTTTTTTGTCTTTGCTCCACTCTTTTTCAGCTTTCAACGCAGCCACCTGTGAATGTGCTCTTAAATAAGATATATACATTAAAATTATTTCAATGAAAAAACCGCCAATTGCTATATTGATATTTTTAAGTTTTAATACTAATATAGCAAGCAAAACAATGCTTGATATCAAAAAATTATAGACATAGCTTCTTCTTATCTTTTGAATTTCTTTATCATTCGAGTATTCTTTTGGTACATAAACACCGAATATAATATTTTTTCGTGTAACATATGGTGTTATACACCCTACTATAATTATTACAACATATGTTATAAATATACTAATATAACTTAAAACATCCAATTTATGATACCTCCTAGTATTCATTTAATTAAATAAGATTATGATATTGACATAAAGTATTTCACCCTTTAAATTGTCTTAATATCTCTCCACATATTTTCATTATCTCCTCATGTGTCATTCCTCTACAATATGCATCAGCCAATATTGGACTAATTTGATTCTTATAATTTCCTATAAACTTCTCATCTACAACAGCATTTTTGCAAACGACATATCCCTTCCTCCTGTGCACAATCAGATATCCTTCATCCTTCAATATGTCAAATGCCTTTTTTACTGTATGAAGATTTATACCAAAATCTCCTGCCAATTGCCTTATAGATGGTAATGAATCACCTTCCTTTATTTTTCCTAATGCAATACCCTCTACTATTTGATTTCTAATTTGTACATATATAGGTATCTCTGATTCGAATTCTATCTTTAAAAACACCGATTTTTCACCTCAGTTGTTCTATCTGTTATATATATGATATAACAGATAGAACAAAAAGTCAATAAGAATATAAAAATAAATTAAAATAAATATAAATTATAAAACTTATTTGTTTCGCATTTATAAAAAGCAATAATAGACGAAATATTTTCCAATGCGAAATAAAAAAGTAGGACAAAGAACAGTCCTTGTCCCACTACTATATCTTTGCAGCTACCTTTGTTCCAAGATTAACTACTACACTATGAACTTTATTATCATCAATTAGTTTTACCTTTTTATCATCAATAAGTTTTTCATCAACATATACCTCCTGAACACCTTTATTTATGCCTTCAGGATTATTTACCTTGATGATATACTTTGTTTTGTCCTTATACATATATTCAATTTTGTAATTTTTCCATGACTTATTAATGCATGGATCGATAATTAAGGTATCACCTATTTTCTTAAACCCCAGTATATGCTCGATGCCGACTCTATACATCCAACCAGATGAACCCGTATACCATGTCCAACCACCTCTGCCGACATTTGGTTCGACTGCATAAACATCAGCTGCCATTACATATGGTTCAACTTTGTATTTTGCACATTCGATAGGCGTCCTTGTATGATTTATGGGGTTTATCATGCTATAAAGCTTACAAGCCATATCACCATCACCGATCACAGCATATGCCATTATAGCCCAAATTGCTGCATGTGTATACTGTCCCCCATTTTCTCTTACACCTGGCACATACCCTTTAATATATCCTGGATTAAGGTCGCCTTTATCAAACGGAGGTGACAAAAGCTTTATAAGAGCATTATCATAATCAATCAAGTAGTTTTCTAATGCATCAAGCGCTTCTTTTACCCTCTCTTTCTTAGCCGCACCTGATATAGCAGCCCATGACTGTGCAATTGAATCTATCTTGCATTCACTGTTTATACTTGAGCCAAGCGGTACACCATCATCAAAGTATGCTCTTCTGTACCAGCTTCCGTCCCAACCATTTTCTTCTATTGAGTTAATTATATCCATGGCTATATTTTTATATTTTTCTGCTTTTTCATTATCATTATTTTTAAAGCATAAAGGAATAAATTTTTTGAGTGTAACATACATAAACCATCCAAGCCATATGCTCTCACCTTTCCCTTTATTTCCGACCATGTTCATTCCATCATTCCAATCACCAGAACCCATTAGCGGTATTCCATGTTTACCAAATCTCAATGAATGTTCAATCGCCCTAATGCAGTGTTCATAAACCGTCCCTGTCTCTTCTGCAATCCTCGGTTTATTATATCTTTCATCTTCACCATCTTTTAAAGGTTCATCTTCAATGAAGGGCATCTCAACATCTAGAACTTTATTGTCACCAGTTACATTGACATAGTCTGCAACAGCATATGGTAGCCACAATAAATCATCCGAGTACCTTGTTCTTATACCCCTGTCTGTTCCCGGATGCCACCAATGCATTACATCTCCTTCTTTGTATTGATGTGCACAAGCATTTAATATTTGCGCTCTCGTAAGCTCCGGTGCAATATAAACTACATTCATGGTATCCTGCAACTGGTCTCTGAAACCATATGCGCCGCCAGATTGATAAAATGCTGACCTTGCCCATATTCTGCATGATATTGTCTGGTACAATAACCAACCGTTTAGCAAAAGGTCCATTGATTTATCAGGTGTGCTTACTTTTATTGTACTCACAAAATTTCCCCAAAAAGTATCAACATATTTCAAAGCTTCTTTTGAATTATTTAAATCTTTGTAATATTTTATAATTCTATTCACATCCTCATTGGATGTACCAGTACCAAGCATAAATATAATCTCTTTTTCTTCATCCTCTCTTAATTCGACATCAATTTGTATAGCTGCACATGGATTATATCCGGCACCGGCATTATTCGATAAGGATTCTTTTTTTAATGATTCTGGTCGTTTGATGTCAAAATCTGATCCAAGAAATTCCGACAAATTTCCCGTATATGAACGTATATTGCCAGATGTGCTAATGAAAGATATCCTATTTGGAAAATCTTCATTGTACATATTCCTTATTAGAAGTGCACCCAAACCTTTATCCATTTCCGTCACTATATATGGCGATGTCATACTATCAAATACACCAAGTACAGGCTTTACATAGTAGTAGAGGCTCAATTTTCTATTTTTATGGCTTAAATTTTTGAGCTTTACCATAGTTATCTTAACAGTATCATTCATTGGTACAAACTCAAGCATATCCTGCTTTATTTCCGAGCTTACATGTCTAAAAACGGTATGACCAAAGCCATGCTCAACAATATATGGTTCATCTTCTCTTATGGGCTTTGGTGTGATTGTCCAATATTTTCCTGTAAAATCATCCCTTAAATATAATATCTCACCACTTTCATCTAAAACAGGATCATTCGACCATGGTGTAAGCTTATACTCCCTGCTATTTTCGGACCATGTAAAACCACTTCCTGACTCTGATACCTGAAATCCAAATTTATAATTCGAAATAACATTTATCCATGGAACGGGTGTTTCTTTTTTATCTTCTAAACATATGATGTAACTATGTCCATCATCAGAAAATCCACCACATCCATTATCATATTCCAAGTAAACATGCGTTTGTAGCACAGGATAATTAACATCGACTTTTTCCGGCCATTCAATATACCTTTCATCATCATTAGCTATATCGAGCTTTATTTGCTCAGATATTGGCATATCACCTTTTAACGATAGCCTTGCGACAGTATTTAAAAGCACAATATCTTCTTGGGGCATACTGCTCTTTTGTAACAAGAAGATGCCACCATAACTTCCTACAATATTGTACGCAAAACTTCCGTTTATCACGTCTTTTATCTTGTCATTTAATGCATCGATATAACCGCCTTTATCGCTATTTAAAACGACAAGGTCCACAAGAATGCCTTTCATCCTCCAATATTCATGTGCTTTTAAAAGCTGTTTCAATATTGGAAGTTCTTCCTTTTTGCCGATCTCCATAAGTACAATAGGAATATCACCAGAGATTCCATATGCCCAAAGTCCGGATTGTCCTTTTTCGTTCTTTAATATATATTCTTCCTTCTTCATCCTTATAGGGCTTAAAAAGATTATATGCGGCAGCATACGCTGGAAAAGATTAAGCTCATCCGATTTTAAGTTGAGATAGTCAAGCTCGACTTTTCCTCTTGATAAAGACATCTCAAAAGCTCTTTCGGTAGCTCCAACATCTTTGTATTTTTCTGCAAGTTTTAAAACCTCATTTTTTGAATCTCCTATTGCAGTAATAAAAATTACCATCGCCGTTTGGCCTGGACTTAATCTTATCCTTTTTCTTAATGACATAATAGGATCAAGTACAGACCCATCCGAATTTGATAGGGGTCTATCTGGCTCAAGTGCAATTGGATTTTTAAGTGTCCTTCCTCTGCCTATAAACTTTACCCTATCTGTTTCAAACTGTGTATCGCCTACTGTTTCACCACCTTCTACAGTTACCGCATGTGATGCCCAAACAGATGGTTTACTTAAGTCCCTCGGCCGTCTTTTTGCTATTATTGTGTCACTGCTGTATAAATTTTCAGTTTTTATGAATAACTTATTAAAAGCTGGGTGCGCTATGTCAGCATTAATATCACTTAAAACAGGTTCCAAGTAACTGGTTATTTCTAATGTCCTGGAATGCTGGCTGTGGTTTTTTAGCGTTACACGTCTTATTTCAGCATTATCTTCAGGGGAGACTATAATCTCTGTCTCTGTATCAATATTCCCAACCCTCTTGTAAAACTTCGCCATATCTTGTGTAAAAACAACTTTATACTTTTCATTTTTCTCCAAAAATGGTGCATGTGTAGCAGACCAAGTTGTATTCGAATTTATGTTCTGTATAAATATAAATGTCCCGTCTAACTCACCTAATTTATTTCTCCACCTTGTAACTGATATCCCTTCTTTTTTGCTGTAACCAGTACCTCTATCTGTTAACACTACTGAATAGTCGCCGTTAGAGATAATATGAACTTCTGGAAGGGGCTTTTCAAACTCTTCTATCACTCTTACGGTCTTTACATCTTCCTTTGATAGCTCTTCGAATTTCCTTTGTGCTTCTATCTCTTCCCTCATCACCATCGTTCCATCGGGTATTCTCTCTTGTAACAATATTTCAGCTGCTTTTATATGTGGATCCGAATGAAACCTTCTCTGCATTATATTCCCATTTATAAAATTATTCAATGCCAATAAGCTCATGCCTAAGTGATGCGACATAAAGCTTTTGACTATCGCATATTTTTTCCCATATGGTATCCTCTCAGGTGTAAAATCAATAGCTTCATACAATCCGTATTTTCCCAGCATACCAAGCTTATTAAGTTTCTCTATATTTGTAACGACAGATTGCGGATCAACTGGCAAAGCCAATATTGTTCCATATGGTGCTATTACAAGGTCATGTGATAATCCTCTTTTTAGGCCAAGGCCTGGAACACCAAATGCTTTATATTGGTAATTTAATCTAATGTCGAAGGAGTAAAAGCCTGATTCTGATATTCCCCATGGTATATTATATTTTTTGGCGTATTTCTTCTGCATTGTTACAACAAACTTATATGTCTCATCTATGAGAGTATTTTTGTAATTTCTCATTATTAGAAGCGGCATAAAATACTCAAACATAGTTCCTGACCATGAGACAAGACCTTTTAAGTTACTCTCGGCTGTCACCATTCTTCCCATCCTAAACCAATGCTTCATGTCAACTTCCTTTTTTGCTATCGCTATAAAGCTTGCTTGCCTTGCTTCAGACGCAAACAAATCATAATATGATTTTGTCAGTTTTTCATCCTCTATATTGTAGCCGATAGAAAAAAGCTGTCTTCTCGAATCAAATAGTGGTCTAAATTCGGTTGCATCTATCAAATTCTGTAATCTATCAATCAAATGGTGAATTCTCTCTAAGATTTCATTTGTCTTATTAAATGCCGTCATTATTTTATTATTGTCATAATTCTCATCTGAATCTATTAGCTTTTTATATGCCAAATTAAGACCTTCTAATGAAAGGTCATCTAATAAATTCTTGTATATTCCGTGATTATCAATGTTTTTGGTCCACGGTATTAACTCATCTATTTCTTTTTTATATAAAGCAATAGTATCCTTTGTTTTTTGATACCAGCCATTCTCATCATCTGTTTTAATTCTTTCAATTTTATCCTCCAACATATCCAAATAATGGTTCCAATCGTATATATTAAAATCATCTTTTAAATAATAATCTTTTATCTTCAAATCTGGTATATCCTCATTGAGGATATCAATTAAATCCACTAATCCTTCATACAGACCTTCTATCAAAGGCTTTTCTATAATCTCCTTCAGTCCTTCTTTAAGCACAATCAAATACCCTACAAGATTTCCGCTATCAACCGTTGATACATACAAAGGCCTCAGTGGTTCTAATGTATCTGTTTTATACCAGTTGTAAAGATGACCATGCCATTTCTCCATCTTCTCAATCGTTCTTATTGTATTTTCTATTCTATCGATCATTTCTACTGTGCCAATAAATCCAAAATCCCTTGCAGCTATTGTAGATGAAAGATATAAGCCGATATTTGTTGGTGACGTCCTTTCGGCTATACCGGCATATGGGTCTAGCTGAAAATTATCTGGTGGAAGATAATTTTCTTTTTCCGTCACAAAATCTTCAAAATATCTCCATGTCCTTCGCGCTATTTTTCTCAACTCTTTAATATTTGATTCTGATAATTCGACATCATGGTCTACCTTAGGATAGCTTACAATATATGCTACATATGGCGACATTATCCATAAAACAGAGATAGCAAAAACGTAATAAAACATATTGGGTTTAAAATACCCACTAGCTATAATAAATGCTAATGCAATTGTGATAGATATCCACATTTTGCTTAAAAAACTAAGAAGATCGTTTTTAAGACGCCTTTCCATGTCTGCTGCAGTAACCCATTCAAGCAAATTGCGTTTCGATACAAAGACCCTATACAATGTTCTAATTATAGCATCTGTCATCATATATCCTTGATATGGAAGGAAAGCAAACTGTAACAAACTACTGTAAAATGAATTCTTTATTCCAGTAGTAATCACATTATCGCGGCTTCCTGTATTCACTCTTACTTTACCTATACATGTATCTAATACGCTAGCTAAAAACGGCATAAACATTACTAACATTGATAACCCCAAGCTTAATAATCCATTAATTGGCGACAAAACACCTAAAAATAATAGTAATATAGTAAAAGGCGCAACAAGGCTTCTCCTTAGATTATCTATAATTTTCCACTTAGATATAGTTGATAAAGGATTTTCAATCAATTTTCCCTCTCTATTTCTAATTCTTTTGAAAAGCCATGGTATAAGCTGCCAGTCACCCCTAACCCATCTGTGAAGTCTCATCATGTATGAATTGTACTTTGCTGGAAAACCGTCAATTAACAAAATATCTGTAACAAGGCCAGCTCTTACAAATGAACCTTCTAATAGGTCATGGCTTAAAACAGCATTATCTGGTATCAAATCTCTAAGTATGTTTCTAAATACATCCACATCATATATGCCTTTTCCTGTAAATATTCCCTCGCCGAAAAGGTCTTGATACACATCGGATACTGCAGTTGTGTAAGGATCTATCCCACCTTGACCTGCGAAAATCTTTGAAAATCTTGTTGTATTGGCAGATACAATATCTACACCAATTCTCGGCTGCAAAAGCCCATACCCTTCAACGACAATATTTCTTTCTCTGTCAATTACCGCCTTATTCAAAGGATGCATCATTGTTCCTACGAGCTTTTTAGCTGTATCCATTGTAAGATTTGTGTCTGCATCAAGAGTTATCACGTATTTTATATGTGGTAATTTATCTATTTCTTCTGTACTTTTTATATTATAACTTGTGTCATTTGAGCCATTCAAAAGCTCGTTAAACTCAACAATTGCACCTCTTTTTCTTTCCCATCCCATAAATGACTCTTGCATTTTGCAAAAGATTCTCTTCCTATGAAAGTAGAAAAATACATCTTTCTCAGGAGAATATTTTTTATTTAGCTTTTTAATCCCATTTAGAGCACTCTCGACTATTTTATCGTCATCTGGTAGTTTTTCTTCCTTAGTATCTTTAAAATCCCCAACCAGTGCAAAATATAGATTCTTTTCCTTATTTGCAATATAGATTACTTCAAGCTGCGACAAAAGTTCTTTAACCCTTTTTACACTTGTGAGCAATGTCGGTATTATTACCATTGTAGCAGAATCATCAGGTATGCCATTTTTTAGCTCAATCTTTGGTATGATTGTAGGCTTATTTATGTGCATCAAAGTCCAATTTACTGCTTGCACTGCTATTTCGCTTACGGGTATTAAAGATACAGCCACCATTATTACAAGATTTGATGCACTTATACCTACTTTCATTGACAACAGTGCTATAGCGCAAATAAAAATGACTGTTAACGCTATTATAGAAGAAATATAAAATGCTGCAGGATATTTTTTAATAAGCCTTCTAATTCTTATATTGCTTTTGTTGTGGTCAAGTTTACTTTCCAGTATGCTTTTACCTTTACCTATTATATAAAACCCAACATGATTTATATAACCCGGCTTATTATTGTCATTTAATACTTCCTTCGCACATTCAATTGCTTTTCTTGCAACAAATGTCTCTGATGTATTATACCTTTTGGCGATCTTCTCTACCTCATGTCTATAGTAGTCCCTTGATTCAAAATCCATCGCGGGATATGTACCATCTGGGTCCTGTCTTAAAATCTGTTCAACATTGCTAAGCCTTTCAAAAATCTGTGCCCAGTCAAGCGTAGAAACATATTTAAGGCTTGTAATGGCATTTCCAATAGAAACCTGTCGTGCCGCCAGTATCTGATGGTCAATCTCTACAATGTTAGTTATATTTGTATCATATTCCTGAAGAATCCTATCTATATATTGAATCAATATTGTGGTATCATCGCTATTCATCCTTATTCTTTGTAGCAGTCTTTCAAAAAATGATGTAGGTATCCTTTCAACTGTAATTACTTTTTCATGTATTAATTTTTTAACATCTTCAAAAGAAATATTTTTATTTGATAATAAAATATTAGCTACTTCATCCGCTTTATGCCATTGTTTTTGAGTAACGATTATCTTCTCTGAACTTCTCTTTATATTTTCAATTAGTGCAATGCGGATCATCAACCCAAGTGCCCATAGCTCACCACTTGATAAAAGAGATTTAGATTGATATGCATTGATGAAATTCAAAACAGTATCTTCATCAATCCTACCATCTGTATGTGATACTAATTCAAGCGCAATTGCATATACCCTTGGATATCCTTTTAAAATGCTGTTTTTAAGCCCTGGCAATCCTGAATAATATCCTTTTGATAGGCTTCTCCTTATCTCCTTTACCTGCTCTTCAATTATGTAAAAATTATCCAACAGCCATTCAGCATCTTGTGATATTGATTGTGTATCTTCACCGGTATTTATACTTCTATATACGGATTTTATGTAATTATAGCTTTTATTCATGCGGGGTATTAGCATATAGTTAAGCTTTGTATCTTTTATTAAATAATGATTTTGTGCTAAATCCTGTGCGTGTTTCATTAATTCTTCTTGATTTAGCAAAACATCATTTAATTCTCTTTCATCGACAATATCTCTTCTAAAATATTTATCTAAAATCATTAATAATACAAATGCAAGTAAAACCCCAATCGATACATGTGCTAATGTTGTAAAATCCAAGAAAAACTCATCTCCTTTATCCCAAAATATTACGATAAAATTATTATTCCCAATTTAATATTATTTTTAACTCAAAAAGGCATAAAAATAAGGCACATATTATTATGTACCTTTTTTTCATAAAATATTTATCTTCTCAAGCATTTAGGATAGTAATTCTTTAAAATTCCTTTTGTAATTTTTCCCCATCCTATTGGAAATTCATCAGCTAAAACAAGAAGCCATCCATCCTCCATGTCAACATTTAATGTTTCACCATGAAGATATTTATCTAATTCAAAATCTTTAAGTTTATAATATTGCCTCGATTCATCTTTTTTTAGCGCCATTGCAAGCCAATGTGAAGGCTCAAATCGATTTTTCTTGAGAATGCCAAGGTCCCATCCATTTCTATATACTTTAATTCCATTTAAATGCGGCAATTGATATGGTATGTGGTATATATGGTCACCTATGATTTTTAAATTTAATTTATTTACATCAATATCAAGATAATTATTTGCGAAATCATAGAAAAAATTTATATCTTTATCTAAAATCTTTTTAATTTTATTTTCACCTTTGTAGTCATTAATGCCTTCTTTTTTAAGTTTTGTAATAAAGTGTCCTTCACCTTTTATCATATGTGGCCAAAGTCTAATACATTTTTTTAATTTATCATTACCATTTACCCATTCAGGGTGGCCATAATCAAAGCCAGAGTATACATTACTTTCAACAATATCATAATTCTCATGTTTTATAAGAAAGTCTGAAATAACTCCTTCATCTTCTTCCGGCGAAAATGTACATGTAGAATAAACCAATATTCCTCCAGGTTTAAGCATTTTTGATGCACTATCAAGTATATTTTTCTGCCTTGCAGCACATCTTGCAACATTCTCTTTTGACCATTCTTTCCTCGCGATTTCATCTTTTCTAAACATCCCTTCCCCGGAACAGGGTGCATCAACAAGGATTTTGTCAAAGTACTCTCTAAATTTATCAGTAATCCTGTCAGGTGATTCATTAAGTATTATAGCATTTTTTATGCCCATTCTCTCTATGTTTTCCGCAAGTATCTTTACCCTCTTCGAATTAATCTCATTTGCAACAAGGATGCCCTCACCATTAAGTTTAGACGCAATATGTGTTGATTTTCCCCCAGGTGCAGCACTTAAATCTAATACAAATTCACCAGGCTTTGGATCCAAAACTTCTGTAACCGCCATTGCACTTGGCTCTTGTATATAATATAACCCAGCATCATGATATACATGACTTCCCGGTCTTTCATTATTATCAAAATAAAATCCCATATCACACCATGGTACAGGTTTTAATGAAAAGGGAGAAATCCTTTTAAATTCATCGGTTGTAATTTTTAGTGTATTCACTCTTAATGCTCTATATGGCTCTTTATCTAATTCTTTTATAAATGATTCAAAATCCTCTTTTAGTAAGACTTTCATCTTCTCTATAAAGTCTTTATTAAGTTCTAAATCCATTTAAACCACCATTTATATATCATTATTTTAAATTTCCTTATAACACCATAAACCTATTAAAATATATTTCCATCATAAGTAATAATTATATTATATTACTTTTTATAAAAACAAAAAATGCAAAATAAAATATTTGTAATTTTATAGAAAGTAATAAACCTACGAAAATAAAAAAGAGATAGTCTATTTAAAACAGACCACCTCTTTTATGTAAATTTTCACCGGCAGCGACCTACTCTCCCGCAATAGCAGTACCATCGGCGCTGGAGGGCTTCACTTCCGTGTTCGGTATGGGAACGGGTTTTTAACCTCCGCTATTGCCACCGGATATCTTTTGTTCATTTCTTTGCATATATGTTGATTCTTCTCTTAGAATATATTATTTCCGTTCGCAAATTGTGTTTTCTATATACTTTCGGCTCACTTCGTTTGTTCGGCTAAAGCCGTCTATGCGTTGTGACGTCTTTTGACGCCTCACTGCACTTCGTTCGCCGAGTATATTACGAAAACGCAATTAATCGCTCTCTCCAATAATATTTTCTTCTTTTGATTCTTCACATATATGCTTTTTCTAAATGAACTTTGAATACTGCACAATGCTTCTTTGGTCAAGTCCTCGACTTATTAGTACCGGTCAGCTCAAAGTATTTCTACTCTTACACCTCCGGCCTATCTACCTCGTCTTCTTCAAGGTGTCTTACTCCCTTTCGGTTTGGGAAATCTTATCTTGAGGTGGGTTTCACGCTTAGATGCTTTCAGCGTTTATCCCTTCCGAACTTGGCTACCCAGCTGTGCGTACGGCTACGCAACTGGTACACCATCGGTTCGTCCACCCCGGTCCTCTCGTACTAAGGGCAGCCCCTCTCAAATTTCCTACGCCCGCGACGGATAGGGACCGAACTGTCTCACGACGTTCTGAACCCAGCTCGCGTACCGCTTTAATGGGCGAACAGCCCAACCCTTGGGACCTACTTCAGCCCCAGGATGCGATGAGCCGACATCGAGGTGCCAAACCTCCCCGTCGATGTGGACTCTTGGGGGAGATCAGCCTGTTATCCCCAGGGTAGCTTTTATCCGTTGAGCGACGGCAATCCCATTCTCTACCGCCGGATCACTAAGCCCGACTTTCGTCCCTGCTCGAATTGTTTTTCTCACAGTTAGGCTACCTTCTGCCTTTGCACTCTTACGCGCGATTTCCTTCCGCGCTGAGGTAACCTTTGGACGCCTCCGTTACTTTTTTGGAGGCGACCGCCCCAGTCAAACTGCCCGCCTGTCAGTGTCCATATGCCGGCTTACGGCTCCTATGTTAGAATTTCGGTAATCTCAGGGTGGTATCCCAACGTCGGCTCCAGATAGGCTTGCGCCCATCTTTCTCTGCCTCCCACCTATCCTGTACAGGGATTACTAAAATCCAGTGACAAGCTGCAGTAAAGCTCCATGGGGTCTTTCTGTCCTGTCGCGGGTAACTCGCATCTTCACGAGTACTACAATTTCACCGGGTCCCCCATCTAGACAGCGCCCAAGTCGTTACGCCTTTCGTGCAGGTCGGAACTTACCCGACAAGGAATTTCGCTACCTTAGGACCGTTATAGTTACGGCCGCCGTTTACTGGGGCTTAAGTTCTATGCTTCTCCGGCACTCAACTCTATCTACTAAGAGTTTTTACTTTTGGCTATTCTTTCTTTTAACCATCTTCTTGCGTTATGAGATTCTTTTAATTGTTTTTCTCTTTTTATTGCATCTTCTTTCGCTTTGTATGCTTCATAATAAATTATTTCCCATTTATGCTCTTTTGTGTACTTGTTTAATCCTTTATTATGTGCCTCTACTCTTTTTCGTAGATTCTCTGAATAGCCTGTATATATGCCTCCTTTTTCATTCTTTATTACATAGACATAATACATCTTTTTCACTCCTAATAGGTATAGTTGAGTGCCGGATAACATTTCCCCTTAACCTTCCAGCACCGGGCAGGCGTCAGCTCCTATACTTCGTCTTTCGACTTAGCAGAAACCTGTGTTTTTGGTAAACAGTCGCTTGGGCCTCTTCTCTGCGGCCTTTCGGCACTCCTTCTCCCGAAGTTACGGAGTCTTTTTGCCGAGTTCCTTAATGAGGGTTCTCCCGCTCGTCTTTGGATTCTCTCCTCGCCTACCTGTGTCGGTTTGCGGTACGGGCACCTTTATCCTCGATAGCAATTTTTCTCGGCAGCCCCTTTGAAACTTCGCCTTTCGGCTCCCCGTTACAGCTCTTATGGTATGTGGTACTTCACTCACATCCCTTTTCGTCGCTGCTTGGACGTGCTCTACCAACCGCACGCTTTTCTTATCTCGCTGCGTCCTTGCTTCTCTTTTATCGGATATTGGTGGTACCGGACTCATTACCGGTTGTCCATCGCCTACGCTTTCGCCTCGGCTTAGGTCCCGACTTACCCTGGGCGGATTATCCTTCCCCAGGAATCCTTAGGCTTTCGACGGTAAGGTTTCTCGCCTTACTCTCGTTACTTATACCGGCATTCTCTCTACTGTATTGTCCAGATTCGCTTCCGCTTATCCTTCCCCCTATACAGTACGCTCCCCTACCATTTTTCATCCGAAGCTTCGGTGTCATGTTTTAGCCCCGTTTATTTTCGGCGCAGGATTTCTCGACCAGTGAGCTATTACGCACTCTTTGAATGTATGGCTGCTTCTAAGCCAACATCCTGGTTGTCTTGGAAGTCCTACTTCCTTTCCCACTTAACATGCTCTTTGGGACCTTAGCTGTCGGTCTGGGCTCTTTCCCTTTTGACCACGGATCTTATCACTCGTAGTCTGACTCCCAGGTATCAATATGGCATTCGGAGTTTGATAGGGTTCGGTAGCCTTTTTGGCCCCTAGCCCATTCAGTGCTCTACCTCCATATTTACTCCCTGAGGCTAGCCCTAAAGCTATTTCGGGGAGAACCAGCTATCTCCGAGCTCGATTGGAATTTCTCCTCTACCCACAATTCATCCCATGACTTTTCAACGTCAACGTGGTTCGGGCCTCCACCAGATCTTACTCCGGCTTCACCCTGATCATGGGTAGGTCGCACGGTTTCGGGTCTATGATATGCAACTTCCGCCCTCTTTAGACTCGCTTTCGCTTCGGCTCCGCTTTCGCTTAACCTTGCTGCATATCTATAACTCGCCGGTCCGTTCTACAAAAAGTACGTGGTCGTCTGGCACTCAACCGGACACGCTAGTTCTTTTTTCTCCTCCCTAACATGTTCAGTTGAGTGCCAGACTTCCACTGCTTGTGGACATATGGTTTCAGGTTCTTTTTCACTCCCCTCCCGGGGTTCTTTTCACCTTTCCCTCACGGTACTTTGCGCTATCGGTCACTTAGGAGTATTTAGCCTTGGGAGATGGTCCTCCCGTCTTCCCACCGGGTTGCCTATCCTGTGGTACTCTGGATCCCACCTTTGTATCTTTCTTTCGCCTACTGGGCTTTCACCGTCTTTGGCCGGCCTTTCCAGGTCCGTTCGGCTTCGTCCGATACTCATTTTGCGTGGTCCTAAACCCCATCACCATAGGTGATGGTTTGGGCTCTTTCCTGTTCGCTCGCCGCTACTTGGGAAATCGATTTTTCTTTCTTTTCCTCGCGCTACTTAGATGTTTCAGTTCGCGCGGTCTCCCTTCCTCATGGCTATGTGTTCACCATGGGATGCTTAAGTATTACCTTAAGCGGGTTTCCCCATTCGGATATCTCCGGATCTCTGCCTGCTTGCAGCTCCCCGGAGCGTTTCGCCGCTCGCTGCGTCCTTCTTCGGCTCTAAGTGCCTGGGCATCCACCATACGCCCTTTGTAACTTGACCTTCTCTTTTTTATACATCGCTTTTCTTTGGAAAATTATTATTAACGCTCACAAATTCCGCTTATCTAATATATCATCGGTTCTCTTCGCTTGTTTGGCTAACGCCGTCTATGCGTTGTGACGGCTTTCGCTTTCGCTCATACGCCAAACTGCGCTACGTTCATCGTGATATATTACGAAAGCTTCATTAATCGTTCGCTTTTAATAATATTTTCCGGACAATGTATATCGGTTCTCATTGTAACTCGTTTTTCTCGTTACCCTTTTTTTTGCATTGTGCAGTTTTCAAGGTTCACTTTGAGGGTTTAACCCTCAAAACTGAACAGTGAGATATGCTCATTGTAATTATTATCGATCGACAAATTGTGCTTTCTATATACTTTAGGCTCCTTACGCTTGTTCGGCTAACGCCGTCTATGCGTTGTGACGGCTTTCGCTTTCGCTCATACGCCTCACTGCGCTTCACTCGCCTAGTATATTACGAAAGCGCAATTAATCGTCATCTCTTAATAATTACAATTCGCCTTTTAATACTTTTTGTAGGATTTTCTCCTTAGAAAGGAGGTGATCCAGCCGCACCTTCCGATACGGCTACCTTGTTACGACTTCACCCCAATCATTTACCCCACCTTCGGCAGCTGCCTCCTTTCGGTTAGCTCACTGACTTCGGGTGTTGTAAACTCTCGTGGTGTGACGGGCGGTGTGTACAAGGCCCGGGAACGTATTCACCGCAGCATGCTGATCTGCGATTACTAGCAACTCCGTCTTCATGCAGGCGGGTTGCAGCCTGCAATCTGAACTGGGACCTGTTTTTTGGGATTCGCTCCGGATCGCTCCTTCGCTCCCCTTTGTTCAGGCCATTGTAGCACGTGTGTAGCCCAGGGCATAAAGGGCATGATGATTTGACGTCATCCCCACCTTCCTCCGTGTTGTCCACGGCAGTCTCGGTAGAGTGCCCGTCTTTACGCTGGCAACTACCAACAGGGGTTGCGCTCGTTGCGGGACTTAACCCAACATCTCACGACACGAGCTGACGACAACCATGCACCACCTGTCTCACAGCTCCCCTTTAAAGGGCACTCGAGTATTTCTACTCGATTCTGTGGATGTCAAGCCCTGGTAAGGTTCTTCGCGTTGCTTCGAATTAAACCACATGCTCCGCTGCTTGTGCGGGCCCCCGTCAATTCCTTTGAGTTTCAGCCTTGCGGCCGTACTCCCCAGGCGGGATACTTATTGCGTTAACTCCGGCACGGATGATTCCTCACCCACACCTAGTATCCATCGTTTACGGCGTGGACTACCAGGGTATCTAATCCTGTTTGCTCCCCACGCTTTCGCACCTCAGCGTCAGTTCAAGTCCAGAGAGCCGCTTTCGCCACTGGTATTCTTCCTGATCTCTACGCATTTCACCGCTACACCAGGAATTCCGCTCTCCTCTCCTTGACTCAAGCTATATAGTTTCAGTTGCATCCCCTCGGTTAAGCCCAGGTTTTTTACATCTGACTTATATAGCCGCCTACGTGCTCTTTACGCCCAGTAATTCCGGACAACGCTCGCCCCCTACGTATTACCGCGGCTGCTGGCACGTAGTTAGCCGGGGCTTTCGTATGGTACCGTCATTTCTTTCTTCCCATACTATTGAGCTTTACGACCCGAAGGCCTTCTTCGCTCACGCGGCGTTGCTGCGTCAGGGTTCCCCCCATTGCGCAATATTCCCCACTGCTGCCTCCCGTAGGAGTCTGGACCGTCTCTCAGTTCCAGTGTGGCCGTTCACCCTCTCAGGCCGGCTACCCATCGTTGCCTTGGTGGGCCTTTACCTCACCAACTAGCTAATGGGCCGCGGACTCTTCCTTTAGCGGATTTCTCCTTTCTTCACAAGATGATGCCACCTCGTGACATTATCCGGTATTAGCACCCCTTTCGGTGTGTTATCCCGGTCTATAGGGTAGATTGTCCACGTGTTACTCACCCGTCCGCCGCTAAGTAAATACCGTAGTATTTACTCCGCTCGACTTGCATGTGTTAGGCACGCCGCCAGCGTTCGTCCTGAGCCAGGATCAAACTCTCATGTTTAAATCCTTACCTCTTTTTTATTCTCTGGCTTTTTTCTCACTGTTCGGTTTTCAAGGTTCAACCTGTCGCATTGGCGACATTGTCTATATTATCATATTTCATTTTTTATGTCAACTATTTTTTTGCTGTCATATTTCTTTGGACTACTTCTTTCGGATCCTAAGATCCTTCGCCTCAGTTCATTCGGCTCAGAATTGCATCAACCTATTGTCCCGCTCTTGCAGCGACAGTTATTAATATACCATGTATTATTTCATATATCAACTTTGTTTAAAGCTTATTATGAACATATACGGTAATATATCACGCATATATTACCGTATACTTAAGTATACTCGAAATTTCTTAGTAAAGCAATTTTTTATTTCTATTTTATAAATCTTAAATAATCTAAATCCTATACAAGAGAATAAAATTTATCATATTTTTTATATTTCTATTTCTTTACTATTATCATTTACTGATTGTAAAATTTTATCTATTATTGTCTGGCTTTTATAAGCTTCTTCAAATGTTGGTGTTTCTTTAAATATTATTTTGCCTTCAGTAATATTTAAAAAATAATTTGTAAGGCTTGCCATATGCATATCAACCATCCAGCCAAGTGAGTACTTTTCTTCAGGATATATTGTATCTAGATATTTTGAAAACTCACTCTTTTTATTGTATTTACCCATTACAAATTGATTTTCTTGCTTTTTATAAAGTGATGCATATCGAGGTTGTTTTGTAGAAACGACTATGGAACCCTTTGTACCATATATTAAAAAGCGCGTTTCCTCTTCTAAATTAGCCGATATTCTTGATGTCTCCATAGTTCCCCATGCACCATTTTGCATTACTAAATATGCCATTGTCCAATCATCAACATCAACATCTTCATATACGTCAGATCCATTTGATTTTGGTCTACTTTTAAAATATGTCTTCGATTCTGCTTTTAAAGATTTTACTTCACCAAGCATAAATCTAATTGAATCAATGAGGTGTATGCCAAGGTCAATAACTGCACCGCCGCCAGATGTATTAAAGCGCATCTTCCATGACATAGGTCTTTTTGGATCGAGATAACCAGAATGCAGCATCATAGCTTTAAAATTCAGTATCTCACCTATCTCACCATTATTTATCATATCTCTCGCTTGATTTACTGCAGGCATGAATCTGTACATAAGTGCAGCCTGGTTAATAATTCCTCTATCATTTGCAGCTTTCATTATTTCATATGCTTCATTGCCGTTTAGTCCAATAGGCTTTTCAAGATATAGATTTAAACCCTTTTCTATAACTTTGATTGCTTGACCGTAATGAAGGTAATTTGGTGTACATATATCAACCGCATTTAAATCATTGTCCTGTAATAATTCTTCAACCGTTTTTACACCACCTTCAAAGAAATGTGGTATATCTTGAATATTATTTTTACACACTTTACCAAGTCTAACTTCATATGGTAAACTTTTAAATATTAATGGCATAGCAAAGCACGCAGTCGCATGTAATGTACCAATAAAACCAAGCCCTACAAACCCCAATTTTATTTTCTTCTTCATAAAATATACCTCCTTTTATCTTTTGCAATTTACATCGCAAGCATATATCCATTCTTCTTAAGCCATTCACGCCGTAATTCATAGTCTGGCAATATTGAATGAACAAGATTCCAAAAATCCTTCGAATGATTCATTATTTTTAAATGGCATAATTCATGTACTATAACATAGTCTATTATTTTAATTGGTGCCATAATTAGTCTCCAATTTAGATTAATATTGTTTAAACTGCTACAGCTTCCCCACTTTGTTTTTTGCTCTTTTATATTTATATTTTTAGGTAAAACACCTATTATTGCAGAATATTTTTCGACACTATAAATAACTACATTTCTAAAACGTTCAATATACCAATTTCTCAACAAATCCTTTATCAATTGATTTTGTTTATCGCACATTAAATCTTCTGGCATACTTATAACTATATTTTTGTCCTCTATTGAGATTTTCGGACTTCTTAATTTAGTTTTCACTAATTTTAAATGATATTCGTCCCCTAGATAGAGAATTTTTTTACCATCAGAATATACTTTATCGAGTCTTTGTTTAATCTTAATCATTTGATTTGACTTTTCTATAATCCATTTAGCTTTTTTATTTATTATCTCATCAATTTGGCTATTGCTTATATTAATAGGTGCAAATATTTTTATATTCCCATTATTATCTATTTTTATACCTAAGGTCTTGCGATAACTTCTAATTAAATCATATGATATAGTGATATTATACGCATTTATATAATAATTTTTAATCATGTCATGCCTCACAATCATATTAACCCGTGTTTTTAGAATAACGTATTTTATGTTCTTTATATAAATTATATTGAAAATCCCAATATGAAAACTTATGATTATTCATTCTTTGAATCTTTCTCATTCGCATTGTCACATTCAGGCTTACTTTCGAGAATTTCCTTTGCTTTATCAAAAAACTTTGAAGGTACATATATATCAATTCCCAGTTTGGTTTTGCCCATAAAAACTTTCATATATACACCTGCTCCTTTATATTTTTTTAGAACTGGAATATCATATGAATTCAAAAGTGATTCAACAATGTCCGCTTCAATATCATCATAAACAGATGTTAATAAAGCCTCTTTATCGTTATTTTTGCTTTCGCTATTTGATGACATTTCCTTCACATCTTCCAAGTCAACATTGTGTACATCATCATTATATTCTTTTCCGTATTTAGGGCATCTTGACATAAAGATCCCTCCTTTTTATAAGCTTCTACCTAATTATACACCAACACCTATTAGATTAACATATCATATTTAGCAAAAACAAGTTTCTTATATGCATTTTCATCAGGATTTTGATAATTAAATTTATACTCTGATAATTGAATTTGTGGAAGATTGTTATAAATCTAAAGGTTTAGTTTTATATTTATAGAACTTAAATAAATTATAGATTGTCTATTTTTTATTCTACAATAATTAATAATCCTTTCAAAAACTTTATGACGTAAAAAGGATTTATTGATTTTTATTAAGATGTACTGCTATAATATATATTGTAAATAAATAATATCATAGAGAGGATTGAATAATATGGATAAGTGGGAATGCACTGTATGCGGGTACATATATGACCCTGAAGTTGGCGATCCGACACAGAATATTGCACCTGGAACAAGATTTGAGGATTTGCCTGATGATTGGGTATGTCCTGATTGCGGAGTCGGAAAGGAACAGTTTGAGAAGATATAAAATAGGAGCTCATTGCTCCCTATTTTTTTGACAGATATAGTAAATCATTGTTTTCATATATTGCGAGAAGAACATCACGATAATCATTAATGCTGTATGCTAAGAGGTTTTCTTTAAGCCACATTTCAATACTGCTATCGCTCTTAATGCCCATGAGGAAACTGTTAAATCGGTATATGTTCCTCAAAATTTTTGCATTTTATCACCTCATGGTTATTATGTCAAATAAAATTACTTTATAAATCGTAACTTATGTCAAGCGCTTTAACAGAGTGTGTTATGGCGCCTACCGAAATAACATCTACACCTGTTCTTGCCACATCGAGAATATTATTTTCATTTATATTGCCAGATGCTTCTAATATTACTTTCCCACTTGCTATTTCCACAGCTTCTTTCATCATTTCGATTGTCATATTATCAAGCATTATTATATCTGCACCGTATTTCAATGCTTCTTTAAGCTCATCGATTGTTTCAACTTCTATTTCAATCTTCATAGTATGTGAGATGTTCTCTTTAATTTTTAAAAGGGCATTTTTTATTCCTCCTACAGCTTTTATGTGATTATCTTTAATTAGGATACCGTCTGAAAGATTGTACCTATTGTTTATTCCTCCGCCAACACTTACAGCATATCTATCAAAATATCTAATGCCTGGCATTGTTTTGCGAGTGTCTGTCAATCTCGCTTTAGTTTCCTTTATGATATTAGAAAGCTTTCTTACATATGTAGCTATACCTGACATCCGCTGTATCAAATTTAATGCGGTACGTTCTGCCTTAAGACATGAATTAAGATCACCATAGGTCTCTAAAATTATATCGCCCTTTTTAATTATATCTCCATCATTAAAATTACTTTTTATCACGATGCTATTATCAACTGTTTTAAAAACCATTTTAAAGACATCAATGCCTGCCAATATACCATCTTCTTTGGCATACGCATAACCTTTTGATATGGTACCTATTGGTATAAGTAAGTCTGTAGTAATATCTCCCCATGAAAGGTCTTCTTTCAGAAAATTATCGATTAATCTTTGTGCTATCAATCTGTCTATCAAAATAAAGCTCATCTCCCTTTATCAAAATATGTTTTCTATATTTATCACTTTTTTCAGGAAAATCTGATCTAAAATGACTTCCACGGCTCTCTTTCCTTAAAATTGCAGCCATAACCATGTATTTGCTTACAGTGTATAGATTTAAAAGCTCACTTTTCTCTCTATTATCAGCATTAATATTTAATATATCTCTATGTAGAGTAAACCAATGAAACATGGACCTTAAACTCTTATCGCTTCTAATTATTCCTGCATTTTGTTCCATAAGACACTTTAATTCATATTTAATGCTCTCCACATCAAGCTGTTTGTCAATTTTACTGTCATTATAAAAGTGCAAAGGCTCAATTTCTTCATAAAGGTATTTCTTCGCATCGTAAACTGCTCTTGTCGAAAATACTAATCCCTCAAGAAGTGAATTGCTGGCAAGTCTATTAGCACCTTGTACACCTGTACATGCACATTCACCGCAGGCATATAGTCTATTTATAGATGTCTCTCCATTTATATCTGTCATTATGCCACCCATATAATAATGTGCAGCAGGTGATACCGGTATATAGTCCTTTCCAATATCTATTCCCATTTTACAACATTTATTATATATAGACGGGAAACGTTCTTTAAATATATCTTTGCCAATACTTGTTACATCAAGATAAACATACGGTATATCGCTATTTTTGATCTCGTTTAATATTGCTCTTGCTACAACATCCCTAGGCGCAAGCTCTTTTAGCTTATGGTACTTCAGCATAAAACGCTCACCTTTTTGATTTCTTAAGATACCGCCTTCACCTCTAACAGCCTCTGATATTAAAAACCTTTCACCGGCTTTATCGTATAATACCGTAGGGTGAAACTGCATAAATTCCATATCCTTCAATACTGCCCCTTGCCTTGCTCCAATTGCTAAGCCATCACCGGTTGCTATCGTCGGATTTGTCGTATTCAAAAACAAATTGCCAGCACCACCTGTTGCAAGTATGACTACTTTTGCCCATATAATATATAATTTATCTAATATTTCGTTCTTTACCAAGACGCCTCTTACAGTATTATCTGAAACAAGTATATCGTGTATCAATGTATTTTCGTGAACATCAATGCCTTCTATAGCTTTTAATAACCCTTCTATAATCATCCTACCTGTGTAGTCACCTGCGTGTAAAATCCTATTATGGGAATGTGCTCCTTCTTTTCCGAGTTCAAATGTGCCGTTTTTTTTATCAAATTCGACACCCAAATCTATTAGTCTTTTTAAATTAATTGGTGCTTCTTTTACTAAGATCTCAACGGCATCTTCGTCACATAAGCCCACACCGGCATATAGTGTATCTTTTATATGTGATTCAAAACAATCTAAATCTGATACAACGCAGGCTACCCCACCTTGTGCCAAGACAGAATTCGAATCTTCTAACCTACCTTTTGTTATAAGACATACATTACCAAAACTTTTTGCGAGATATGCGGCATTAAGCCCAGCAATACCGCTACCTATTATTACAAAATCACTGTATTTCTGTTCAAGTTTTTCTGAATCAAAATTAATACTATAACTCATTTTATCTCAAGCATCCTTTTTATAGGAATAATCGCCATTTCTCTAATATCATCAGGCACTTTCACTTCTGGTTTCATGTTTTCAAGGCTATAAACTATATCCTCTATCCTCGTTTTTTTCATATTCGGGCAAACTAATTTATTCGACGGTATAAAAAAACTTTTATTAGGAAATCTCTTTTCAAGTTGATGTATTATGCCTTCCTCCGTACATATAATAAATTCTTTTGCATCACTTTCACCTACATAATTTATCATTCCTGATGTTGAAAAGATTCCATCCGCAAGTTCCAAAACTTCTTCTTTGCATTCTGGATGTGCGACTATTTTTGCTTCAGGATGGTTTTCTATAGTTAGTATTACCTCCTCAGCTGTCAATTTATTATGTGTATTGCAGTAACCTTGCCATAATATCATTTTTCTCCCGGTCATCTTTTCTACATAATGACCCAGGTTTTTATCCGGCACAAATATGATTTCTCTATTAGGCGGTATCGAACTCACTACTTTAATCGCATTTGCTGATGTGCAGCATATATCACTTAATGTCTTTACATCTGCAGTTGTATTAACATAGCTTACAACAGCCGCATCTGGATATTCCTCTTTTAGTTTTAATAGTCCTTCATAATCAGCCATATCAGCCATTGGACAACCTGCACTGGCATTCGGTAATAATACTTTCTTATCGGGTGATAAAATGCTAGCTGTTTCTGCCATGAAATGAACACCGCAAAATACGATAACATCTGCATTTGTTTCTGCAGCTTTTCTCGATAATTCTAATGAATCACCTATAAAATCTGCAACATCCTGTATCTCTGGTCTTTGATAGAAGTGACTTAATATAACAGCATTTTGCTTATTTTTTAAGTCTATTATTTTATTTAAAACTATATCATCCATTTTTATTTCCCCTTTATCGAATTCAATACTATTTTATCATTTGTATAACTCAATGTCTATACCAATGTATATACAATGGTAAATTAAAAAAATAATAACCTCTTTTTGTCGAGGTTATTATTCCATAAAAGATTATTTTATATTGCTTTTTCTCCACGTTCACCTGTTCTAATCCTTATGGCATCTTCAATATCAAATATAAATATTTTCCCATCGCCGACATTGCCAGTTCTCGCAACTTTTGTTACTGCATTGACAATATTTTCAACACTTGCATCATCTGTGACAATTTCTATTTTAACTTTGGGAAGGAGGCTTATTTCTATTTCTTCACCTCTATAAATCTCTTTTTTACCTTTCTGTAAACCACAGCCAAACACCTGTGAAACCGTCATGCCATGTATTTTTAGCTTATTTAATTCGCTTTTTACTTCTTCGAGTACATCTGGCCTTATAATACAATCAATTTTCTTCATTATTTTCCCTCCCTGCTCAAAGTAGCATTTTTGATAATTTCAGGGCTTTCCACTTTCTTTTCAAGTACGCCATTTGAGTATATAACAGGTGTTAATTGAAAGTCAGGATATGCAAGAACACCCATCTCTGGTAAGTCAAGACCCGCAATCTCATCTTCAGGCTTAACTCTTATACCCATTATAGCATCAAGTGCTTTATAGAACAAGTAGCTTAAACCAAAGCCATAGATAACTATAACCACCATATCAATAAGCTGTGCTATTAATTGTCCTGAGCTACCATAAAGTATCCCTGTTACAGCACCTTGTACTCCATTCAAGCCAGCACCATATGTGCCATCTGCAAATATACCCACACTTAGAATACCCCACAGGCCATTTACGCCATGTACTGAAAATGCACCTACTGGGTCATCGATCTTCAGTTTATTTTCAACAAATGCAACTGATAGACAAACTAAGATGCCAGCAACAGCACCAATTATAAATGCCGATATACCATTTACAAAAGCGCATGGTGCCGTTATTGCCACAAGTCCAGCAAGTGAGCCATTACATGTCATAGATGGATCAGGTTTTCCATATCTAATCCACATATAAAACATTGCAACAAGTCCTCCTACCGCACCAGCAATCATAGTATTTGTTGCAACAACAGCAAGTCTTAAGTCTGTACCATTTAATGTAGAACCCGCATTAAATGCGAACCATCCAAAGAATAGTATGATTGTACCAAGAATAGCCATTGGTATATCGTGCCCTGGTATTGGCACAGGTGTCCCATCTTTTTTAAATTTTCCAAGCCTTGGTCCTATTACTAATGCACCTGCAATTGCCATCATGCCCCCCATTGCATGGACAACGCCTGAACCTGCAAAATCAACTACACCATTTCCGAGTCCGAGTTTAGCTCCAAGTTGTGAGAGCCAACCTCCTCCCCAGACCCAGCCGCCATAGATTGGATAGTAAATCATCGAAACAAAGAATGATCCAATAACAATTGCAAGAAATTTAACTCTTTCTGCCATCGCTCCTGTTGGAATAGTAACTGTTGTATCCATAAACACCATCTCAAAGAAGAATAGCGCATATACACCGACATCATATGTTCCACCACTTGATAAGCAAAATCCATTTAAACCAAGTAAATTCCATCCTCCTACACTCAATGCATGGTTTAAAGGTGCTGTACCTCCTAAACTTGAAAATGTTCCTGATCCTCCCATCATAAATGCAAAACCTGTTAAAAAGAATCCTACAGTACCTACTAAGAATACCATGAGATTCATCGCCATAGTATGCAATGCATTTTTGGCTTGTGTAAAACCAGTTTCAACAAGTGCGAATCCTGCCTGAAAGAAAAATATTAAAAAGGCAGTTAACATAACCCATACGAAGTTAATTCCGAGTTTATTTTTTGCAACCTGTGTTATTAGTTCATCTTGTGTTGGTTTGCCTGCAACTGCACTTGTAATATCATTAGCAGTACCAAGATTTGCTCCTGTTGGATCCCCACCTGCAGCATATACTATCCCTATTGACATTGCTAAAAGCATAACCAAAACAAGACCTATTATTATTTTCTTTTTCATAAAAAACACCTCCAAATTATTTTGTTTTTAATATTTTTCTAGCCCTAAAATTACTTATTGAAAATTCCTTATCCCTTATACTTTTCGAAAGCCTATGCACTCGTACGAAAGAAATGATACCAAGGTAAACAATTGGTAATCCCATTATAAATGCTGGTACTTGCCTTGAAAAAATTATTATTGTATTATGTGTTGCAATGCTGTATAATATAAACGCAAAACTTAAAGTTAGAATTATTGTATTTATTGTGTATAATGTGATAATAGACATTTTTTTCACTTTTATCATCACCCCCTTTTAAAAAATGAAGGTGCTTATATCGTTTCAGATTAAGCACCTTTGCTTTTCAATTGCCAAATAAGTTATTAACTTTTTATAATATTTACTAATTTACACTTATTTTTATTTGGCAATATTTTATTTATCTTAAAGCTCCTAACTTATTGATTAAAGTTAATTGCTTTAAAACCGAGATTATATGCTTCTTCACCATGTTCAACAATGTCAAGCCCTGCTTCTTCTTCTTCTTTTGTGACTCTAAGATCCATAAATAAGCTTATAAATTTAAGTATGATAAATGACATCAATCCCGCGAAAACATATGTTACGATAACACTTATAAGTTGAGTTAACAATTGATTTGGATTCCCATAAAATAATCCATTTGAACCTGCAGGATTTATAGCTTTCGTTGCAAATAATCCTGTCGCTAATGCACCCCATGTACCACCAACACCATGTATTCCAAATGCATCTAGTGAGTCATCATATCCAAACTTATGCTTAATATAATTGACGGATATGAAACATATTATTCCTGATATAATACCTATAACAATTGCTGCAACAGGTGTAACATATCCTGATGCTGGTGTAATTGCGACAAGCCCTGCAACAGCACCACTTACGGCTCCTAAAAGTGTAGGCTTTCCACTTAACTTCCATTCAGTTAACACCCATCCTATTGCAGCAGCTGCAGCCGCTGTATTTGTTACAACAAATGCATTAACTGCGATTCCACTTACAGATAATGCACTCCCTGCATTAAATCCAAACCATCCAAACCACAAGAACGCAGCTCCCATTAATACCATTGGCATATGATGTGGCACCATCTTCATATTTTTTCTTTTGCCAAGCACTAAGGCTGCGACAAGCCCTGACACACCGGAACTTATATGAACAACTGTACCACCAGCAAAATCCAATGCGCCTAAGTTCTTAAGCCATCCTCCATCGCCCCATACCCAATGTGCAAGTGGATCATATACTAATGTTGTCCAGAGTAATGTAAATATTATGAATGCTGCAAATTTCATTCTTTCTGCAAATGCACCTGTTATTAAAGCCGGTGTTATTATGGCAAACATTAATTGATATACCATAAATGCTAAAAGTGGAATTGTTGATGAATATGTATTATCAGGCCCATAGCCTATGTTACTTAATCCTGCCCAATGTAGATTGCCTATAATATGACCTATATCTCCACTAAATGATAATGAAAAACCAAATAATACCCATTGAACAGATATAAGTGCGATTATTGTAAAACTCTGCATCATTATGCTTATAACATTTTTTCCACTAACCATACCACCATAGAAAAATGCGAGTCCAGGAGTCATAATCATAACTAAAGCTGATGAAAATAAGATAAATGCAGTATCACCTGTGTCAATTTTGCCTGCTGCGGCAAATGCTATGTTCGGTATTAATACTAATAATAGAGTTGTTGCTGAAATTATTATGCTTTTTTTCAAAATAATACCTCCTTGTATTATTTGCAAAAATAGGCGCTCTAATACATAGATATATCCCATGTATTAGAGCGCCTTTGCTCTGTTACCTTAAAGTTAATTATTTATTCATTATTATACTATAGATTTGCAATATGTCAACAGATAAATTTCATCTGTAATCCTTTTTATATAAAATATTTCATGATAAATTTAACCCATTCATATAATTTATTTTTATAGTGTACATTTTAATGAATTATCATTTTTGCGTGTTTGATAAAATAAACCACTATATTTACATTTTTAACTTATATTTTGAAGTTATACATTATTGAATTATAATATAATAGAAATAAAATTAAGATTTTAGGAGGAATATAAATGAATGTTATTGAATTAGCTGGTGAATTGATGTCACTTTCTGCGAGAACCGCCCCAAAAGCATCTGGTCAAGATTTTGTAGAAACAAAAGTTATCGTTGGAGAAGATTTAAAAAGATTAAATGAAGATATGGTAAAGTACGGCAATGAATCAGGTAAAAAGAATTTCGATAGGGATGGTAGAAATGTCGAAAACTCTGGAGCAGTTTTGCTTATTTCACTAAATAAGCCCAAGAAGGCAGGTTTAAATTGTGGTGCATGTGGATACAACAGATGTGATGAATTACCTGACTTTAAAAAGGGTAGCGAATTTGACGGTCCAATATGTGCATGGAGACTTATAGACCTTGGAATAGCTATAGGTTCAGCCGTAAAAACAGCAAGTATGCTAAATGTAGATAATAGAATAATGTATAGGATTGGCATCTGTGCAAAAAGATTAAACCTTATCGATGGTGAAATAGTTGTAGGCATTCCCTTATCCGCAACAGGTAAAAATATATATTTTGACAGATGAATATAAATATTTTTACTTGTTTTATTAGTAATGTTGTAATTAATGGGACATATCAATAAGCGATATGCCCCATTTTTGTATTAATTAAATTACAAATTATTTAATATGCCGTAAATTATAAAAAATTTTATAATCGATAAGTCACTCATATATTTCTAAAACCTTCACCAAGCACTTCATGAGCAGTAGATAGTATAACAAATGCCCTCGGATCTGTTTTCTTTACAACATTTCTTAATATGGTGACTTCACTTCTATTAACAACTACTAATAGCACATTCTTGTCCTTTTTTGAATATGCACCAACTCCTTTTAATTCGGTTACACCCCTGTCCATATCATAAAGAATGGATTTGCTTATTTCCTCATATTTATCTGAGATTATTATTGCAATTCTTTCGTAATCAGTTCCTTCTTGAATGACATCTATAACTTTTATCGCAATAAATTCTGTTGCAAGAGCATATAAGGCAAGTTCTGGGCTAAATTCGATACCTGCCATAGCTATTATAATAAAATCTATAATCAATAATATCCTTCCAACAGTTAAAGATGGTATGTATTTATGTAGTGTCATAGCCGCAAGGTCTGTACCGCCTGTCGTAGCACCATATTTGATAACTAATCCTAGTCCTAACCCCATAAGTAGTCCTCCATAAACAGATGCAAGCATTGCATTATGTGTAAGTGGCTTTAAAAAAGCAAGTGCATCAATTGAAATGCCAAGCAATATTGTAGAATACAAAGTTTTTGCACCAAAAACCGATCCCAAAACTTTAATCGATATCAAAAATAATGGTATATTTATTAAAAGTGTTACAGCACCAACCGGCCAACTAAAAATATGGTTTAAGACAATAGCAAGTCCACTCACACCACCAGGTGCAATTTGATTTGGAACCAAAAATAGATCTAGTGACAATGTAAGTAAAAGTGTCCCAATCGTAACCCAAATAAAATCAAATACAATCTTCTTTACTTTTGTATTCATATTTAACTAAGTCCTTTCAAACTTTTATGCCAAGTATATTATGATTGTTTTTTTGAAAATAGAACCTTTATTGCAAATTTTGGTAATGCCATCATTCTTTTATATCTCCAAGGCTCTTTTAATAGCCTGTAAAGCCATTCAAGTCCCAATTTGCGATACATTTCTGGTGCTCTTTCGACTTTTCCAGCGATAACGTCAAAACTTCCACCAACGCCAATTGCAACTTTTACATTTAGCCTATCCTTCATCTTATATATCCATTTTTCTTGTTTTGGTGCACCTAGTGCTACAAAAAGCAAATCAGCTTTTTTCTCATTTATATCATTTACTAATTCTTCTTCATCATCATCTTTAAAATATCCATCGTGAAATCCAACTATATCTATCTCAGGATATTTTTTAATAAGATTTAAATAAGCATCTTTAACAACATCAGATTTAGCACCTAGTAAATATATCTTCTGCTTCTTTAATGAAGCAATTTTAATTAGCTCCATCATAAGGTCAAAGCCTGCAACACGTTCAGGAAGATCTTCCTTATACACTTTTGAAGCAAATACAACACCACTGCCATCGGGCACATTCATATCGGTTTTATTTAGTATATCTTTGTATTCTTCATCATTTTGTGCCATCATTATTATTTCGGCATTTGGTGTTGCAACAATATGAAGCCTGTCCTCTTTTAAGAAATTCTGTACCATGTCTACCGCATCTGCCATTGTAACCTTATCAATAGGCACTCCAAAAATGTTAAGTCTATCTCTCATTTTTGCACCTCATTATCTAAATATTCATCAAACACTTTAAAATTATTATCTGCAAGAGTCTTTAATTTTTGTAGATGTTCATTTAGATTTTTCACAATCTCTTCTTTATGTTCTAATATATACTCTGCATAGTTAACTAATTCATCTGACGAAAATTTATCTATCTTAAAAGCCTTCATTCCAACCGATTTTAAAAATCCATCTATTTTTGGGTCATATGATATACCTATAAATGGTACTATAGCCACAAGAGCAAATATTAGTGAATGAAGCCTGACACCTATTAGCAAATTGCTATTTTTTATGATCCCCAAAATTTCTTTTGGATCATACTTTCCTCTTATAATTTTATACGGGGTCTTTAGATAGTTAGCTACTTTTTCGCTCTCTTCCTCATCTTTCTTATAATAAAAAGGTAAAAACACTACTTTGTAACCATATTCTTCAGATATTTTATCAATGGCTTTCGCCAGTTCTACCCTCGATAACTCTGTGTTTTCCCATTCCCTCGTACATATAACCATATATTTTTCGCAGTTAATGTCTTCTTTTGCTAATATATCTTTTAGATGATCATCATCATAGGAATCAAGGTTGACAACGGGGTCCGCTGCTAATACCACATTTTTCTTAATATTAAGTTTTTCTAAAAATAATTTAGAATCTTCATCTCTTACTGTAATTCTATTTATTCTTCTTAATATAACCGCTGTAAGCCATCTATTGTACTTATGTTCTATTGGGCCTATCCCTTGTCCTATTATAAATACTTTTTTTCTAAAAATAAGTGCAAATGCGATTATGGCAAGATAATACCATAGACTTCTGCTACTAGTTTTATCTTGTATGAGACTACCCCCACCACTAATCAACACATCAGTATTTTTTATGGCATTTAAAACTTTTTTAAATGAATTCCTATATACTGCATTAACACCATAATTATTTTTCGTTTCATCTGGAGAATTTGAAAGCACTGTTATATCATTTATTCCAATCTTTCTAAATCCAGCGATGATGCATTCTAAAACCGCATCATCACCACAATTTTCAAAGCCATAATAACCGGATATTAAAACCTTCATTTTTATTCCTCCATGGCAATAATGCCACATATATTTTTCTCTTTGATTAATTTCAAAGCAGTGCTCTTTTCTTATTAATTAAGTTAATAAGATAATTTATGATGATAGTGACAATTATTCCTATAATTACTCCAAAAACCCAGCTTATTATAGTTCTTTCAAGAGCAATTGTAAGTACACTTTCAACATGACTCATAGTGTTTGGCATTGAAAGAATTCCTATTGATGCAAATATACCCAATATAAAATTCCATACCTTTGATTTTTTAAATGCCGCATAAACAGCTAATACCAAAGCAGGGTAGCCTACAAGAAATTCTTTTGTCCTCGGCCTTGCAACCAAATAATGTTCTAAAAGGCTTCTAAATTTTAATTCTACCCCAGAAGGCTTCACAATTGGTGAATTACCTGTTCTTGATATATATATTATGCCTATCACACCAGCTATCATAACCGCAATAATATGCCAAATCTTTATGTTAGTATTCAAAATTTTTATAGATGCATTTAAAAGCTTTTTTAAATTATTTATATTCCATACCTTATAGCAATAATATGCAATGTATACTAAAACAGGTATTGTAAACGAAAGTTTAACACCTCTAAAATAATCTAATTTAAGCATATATTTGCTGTCTGCCATAATCGCAGCAATTATAAGTCCACCAATCAAGGATATTAATACCGTTTTTATAAATATCACAATAGACTTTCTAATGAAGTGATTGTTACCATCATTTTCAATAATTTTGTTGCTGCCATCAATAAAATATCCAATTGCAAGTGATGGATATATTATTGATGAAGCCAGTGCAATAGTTTTGACGCCAAGATCATTAAATCTGCTTAATAAAACAAGTGACGTAAATACAATGCCGATTATTGTTAGTATCATAGAAGGCGTCCTCTTTAAGCCAAACAGCATTAAAAGCAATATACCTCCAGCAATGACACCCAATGAAATCAATATCTCGATTAATTTTGTCTGATGTATTTGACTCATTGGTTTAACAATACCTAATTTAAGTCCTGCATATTCTGATAGTGTATTTATCCTTTTTAACATGGTTATATTTTGATTCATGTTAAATGCTGCCGTTTTAGTTGTATCAACTTTAGCCCTCATGTATATTATTCTTACATCTCTTTCTATTATAGACCTATACCATCTATCGACAATCCCATTTAAATCGTATTTGTCCGTTTCCGCTTCTGATAAACCATATATTTTAGCGCCCCTATATCCATCGAATTTTGTAAACTTCTCTGTTCCTGCCTGCAGCTTTTTACCCATAGGAGTATCTATGATACCAATAGTTATGCCATTCTTCTTGAATTTTGATGCAGCATATGAAATTTTCTCGGGATTTCCCAAGACATCATTTCCACCAAAAATAACTGTTTTAACATTGTATTGTTTTAAAAGATTAACATAATTATTTATATCGCTATCTTTAATGCCATTAAAATTTTCGATCCTTGGTATCAAATCAAGCCCAAGGGATTTTACCATATCCAAATCATCTTTATTAAATCCGAGTCCTTGTTTTGTAAAAGTATCCATATTTTCGTTAATAACAAATGCATAACTACCGCTTTTTTCTAATGTCTTGAGTTTATCACTTGGTACTCTTCTCACTAAAGATTCTTTTAAAAATCTGTAAGTTTTTTCATTATTAGTTGATACAACAATATAGTCTTTTTGAATTCTTTTTTCACTATCACTTAATCCTTTTAAATATTCTGTTATCGCAGCATTTCCTGCATTGTTTGATAAATTATATATGTTTTCTACATCTGACATTTTATCAAGAAATATATCACCAATTTCCTGAAGTCTTTCAAGCGATACTTCTGGAACCGCAACACCAGTAAGCCCATTTGATTTAAACATATTTAATGTATCCTTTATACTATTTTCATTATTTGCAGCAAGTTTTTCAAAATTATAAAGATCTGCCACGGTCTCGACTGTGTTATAATTATTTTCTACATTGATCCTCGTTACATCAACATATACTGACATGATTACCGAAATTGCTATTAAAATTATTAGCATTTTTTTAAAGCCCAAGAAAATCGCTCCTTTATCTATTTGTTAATTTAATACCATTTAAATTATATCACTTAAACAACAAATAGAGCAATACCATATTTTACAAAAAAATAAGGCGCATAGCGCCACTTAATTTTTCGTGTATTTTCCCATTACGACAATAATCGTATAATTATTAGCTTTTATACCTCTTCCGTCGGACCTTGGAAATAAGAGAAGGTGATTTGCAGGTATTAATGTATCATTTTTCAGGTCTTTTCCACCAGTAAGGTCTGATACACCGTCGGTTTTTGTCACTATAACTGAAGAATTATTTGTTCTAACGATTGCTTCAGAGCCTTCGTATAATGTAATGCTTTCACCCGCTTTAAGTTCAACTATATCATAACTACTGCCTACAGCTCCACTGCCTATTTTGCTATCAACATAGCTTTTTACTTCATCATATTTATTATCTACATAACTTTTACTTACTAATGGATCCTGTTGGCTTCCAGGATCGGAGGATGAATCTGCATAGCCTATTCCAAGTGCAGCCAAAATTACAACAAAAGTCAAAATTAGTGCGTAAACTTTTTTCACTATGTAAAACCTCCTTTTATTCTATTTTAAACTCAAATTCTACCTTTTTCAACAATAAATCTTATATCATTATCTTATAGTTCCAAGCAAAAACAAAAGGACTATTTTCACACTTTAGTCCTTTAAAAATCTATTAATCCGAGACTTATCTGCAATGCCTCATTTACCTTATCCATCATCTCTTGATCAAAATGTCCTATTTTTTCCCTTAACCGCTTTTTATCAATAGTTCTAATCTGTTCTAATAAAATAACAGAATCTTTATTAAGTCCGTATTCCGTTCCATTTATCTCTACATGTGTAGGCAATTTTGCCTTATTAATCTGTGAAGTTATTGCTGATACAATAACAGTAGGACTGTATTTATTGCCTATGTCATTTTGTATTACCAGTACGGGCCTAACACCACCCTGTTCAGAGCCAATTACAGGGCTTAAATCTGCATATAAAATATCTCCACGTTTTATAATCATATCAATCACACTTTTTTAGTTTTTTTTCATAGCCATTAAAGCACTCATTATCAGCGGTTAGGCCCAATTCCGCAAGTTCTGCATTTATTGCAGCCATCTCAAGGTATCCCTTTTTCATACTTTCTCTTATTTTCATCTTCTTTCTTTCCTTGATGTATAATCTCATTGCTTCTCTTATAAATTCGCTACGATTCCTATTTTCCATAGCTGCAAGTATGTCAACTTCTTCTAGTAAGCTCTCTGGCAAACTGACGAGGATCCTTTTTGTCTCGCCCACAATTATGACCTCCTAACACACTTATATAATTTATTATATACTGCTATATATATTAATGTCAATCTTTATTATTTTTATACATATTTTTTAATGTTTTAAATAATTTTCTACTTTTGTTATCTCTCCATTTAATATATATATTCTTGGTACCCTTCTAGATATTCCACAATATACTTCATATGAAATAGTTTTTAATTTTTTTGCTATTTCATCAGCACTTATACATATACCATCAGATTCACCCATGATTGTAGCAATATCACCTTCTTGTACATTATCTATTGAAGTGACATCAACCATGCACTGGTCCATGCATATCTTCCCTACGATCGGTGCATATTTCCCTTTTATTATAACATTATGGTTATTTGATAACAATCTATTTAAGCCATCCGCATATCCAATTGGTAATGTCGCTATTTTACTTTTTTTACTTGTTCTATATGTCCTGTTATAACTTATATATTCCCCTTCTGGTACATCTTTAATATATACTATTCTTGTCCTTAATGATATAGTCCTTTTTAAATCAATCTTTTTTTCAACTTCATCTGACGGATAACTGCCATATAATATTATACCGGGTCTTACCATATCAAGATGTGTAATAGGCATATCTATAATCGCTGCACTATTTGCTATATGTCTTAATGGTATATCAATACCGCGCTTTTTTATTTTTTCATTTATGCTTTTAAAAATTTCAAATTGCCTCATAGTATATTCCTTATCTTTTTCATCAGATGACGAAAAATGGCTAAATATGCCCTCCAAAAATATTCCTTCGATTGAGGCCATCTCAAAAATTTCATTCGCAGCTTTTTCCATATCATTGTATCCGATCCTGCCCATTCCTGTATCAATTTTAACGTGAACTTTCGCCGTTTTCCCTTGTTTTTTTGCTTCTTTCGAAAGTTCTTTTACATAACTTAATTCAAATACAGTTTGAGTAATATCGTATTTTACAATCTCATTTGCAAAATTAGAAGGGGTGTATCCCAATATAAGTATCGGCTTTAATATACCATATTCTCTTAATTCGATGGCTTCATCAATTGTTGCAACAGCAAGGTAATCAACACCACAATCGATTAAAGCCTTTGAAACTTCATATGACCCATGTCCATATGCATTGGCCTTGACAATAGCCATAATTTTAGCTTTTTTATCTGTTATCTTCCTTATCTCATTGTAATTGTGTCTTATATTATCGAGATTAACTTCTGCCCATGTGGGCCTATATAAATCCAACACTTTTATACCTCCAACATTATTTGAATGATTTTAAAATCATTATAATTTTATCAGAACTTACATTATTGTTTGACAGTACTTTTATCATAAGTCCATTTTTATTTATGATATATTGATTATCTTTTTTATAATATATTGTGTCACCACTGGTTTTTTCTTCATAACCTAATCCATCAAAATTTGTGACATTCTCAATAATCTTTATTATATCATTTCCGTTTAAATATGTTAAATTTATTGCATTGTCATTCATCTTATCTATATTGACATTTGCAAGCACATATCCTTTTGGTAAATATGATGGCAGTATAGGATTTATCCCGGAATATTTGTATACATCTTTTATATCAACAGATACATCATTTGATGAATTTATATAAGTACTAAATGTGGAAATATCACCCTTATTAAATAATTCATCATTTATGTCAGGATTATATTTAAAGTTTTTGTATTTTATATCTGCAAATAGCTCCCCCTTAATGTCGTAAATCTTTAATGCTGTAGGCATATATCCTTTTTTTGAAAACTCCATGATTTCATTATACATAAATGTATTTCCTTCAGGTATTGGAGCTTCTATCATATACGTGTCAGTAGTTGATTCTTTTTTTAATTCTCCTGCAATCTTGAAATTATTTATAAATGATATGACAAGAGAATATGCTGGTATATTCTCACTATTATCCTCTATAAAGGTTTGATTAACCTTTGAAAAATAGACATAGCTTTTACTTCCGTCATATACAATAATTTTATCTGGTTTTCCAGATACATCATATATTTCCATCCTGTATTTTTCGCCTTTGTAAAACTGCTTCATGGAAAACTTTTTGACATTTTTATTGTTGTGTAATTCTACTTCTACATCTGAGATATAAGTTTTTAAATTATTTAGAGACTTTTTTATTATAGAAAATTCATCTTCCTGAGATTTTCTCATACAACCTGTTACTATAAAGCATATCATCAGCAGAAGAGCAATAAGTCTCTTCAATAAAATCACCTCTTTTAACCTGATTTTATGGCTTCATGGATATATTCAATGATATTAGATGCAGTAAGGCTGTATTCGCCATACTTATATGATGCTAAATCACCAGCTTTTCCATGATAGTAGGCACCATAAATAGCTGCCTTAATGTTGCTTAATCCTTGTGCTAAAAAAGACGAAATCATACCTGTTAATACATCACCAGATCCTGCCGTTGCCATACCTGGATTACCTGTATTATTTATATATATGCCACTATCACTATTTCCTATTACTGTTCTTGAACCTTTTAAAACAAGTGTTACCTTATACTTATTTATAAAATATTGTGTAACCCCAAATATATCATTTTTTATTTCATCTATTGTGATGCCTATTAGGCGGGACATTTCACCTAAATGTGGGGTCAATATTATATCTCTTCCTTTTATTATGTCAATTATGCTCGATAATACATTTAATGCATCAGCATCGATAACAAGTGGCTTATCTATGCTTATTATTATATTTTCAACAAATTCTTTAATATCACTACAATTTGTTAGCCCTGGGCCTATTGCAACAACATCCGCGTCCTTTGATATTTCTAATATTTCATCTACAGAATCTTTATAAAATATCCCATCTTTATCTTTTATACCATATGTTATAATTTCTTTTAAACTTCCCTGTAAAACTGGTTGAATTTTTTGTGGCACCGCAAGCCTGACAATCCCACATCCCGTTTTAATGGCACTCATAGCGCATAATGCTGCAGCACCTGTCATATTCTTTGAACCTGCAATGATAAGCAATTTTCCATAATCACCCTTATGGGTATTTCGATTTCTTTTTGTTATTTTCACATCCTCATGTGTAATAATGTTATAAGTATTTTTGTATTGCTCAATAATATTTTTCGGAATCCCGATATCTGCTATGACTATATCCCCAGAGTACTCTACACCGGGGTATATAGTAAGACCTTTTTTTATAAAACCCATCGTTATAGTTTTATTTGCTTTAACAGCACAGCCTTCAATATGTCCGGTATCACCGTTTATTCCAGAGGGGATATCGGCAGATATGATGTATTTCCCAGATTTATTAATTATATCAATAATCTCCTTCGTAGTACCGCAAATCTCTCCACTTAAACCTGTTCCATATATTGCATCAATTATTATGTCACAATCCATTATATTTTTTTCGAGTAATTTTATCTGCTCCTTTTGGATTATTTCCGCAACAAAAATACCCATATTCATTATTATGTCAAGATTTTTCTTTGCATCACCAGTAATTGCAGCACTACTTGTCGTTATAAATACTTTTACGTCAAATCCACTATTATATAGGTATCTTGCAGCAACATATCCATCGCCACCGTTATTTCCTTTTCCACATATGACTAAAGCATTTACTTTATTATTCATTAAAAGGTATTCCTTAGTGTATTCCGCGACAATTCTACCCGCATTTTCCATAAGACAAATTGAAGGTATTCCTATAGTGTTAATCGCAGTACTTTCTAAATCCTTCATTTCCTTATTTGACAATACTTTCATACAACCATCTCCACATAAAACTATTTTTTATTATTATCATTATGTATATTATAATCCGAAAAATTGCATAAAAAAAGAAGGCTGCAAGCCTTCATATAGCGATCCTACATTCCTTAGCATATTCATCATAATCAGCTATGTATATGTAATACACATCATCTATTATGTCCGATAAGTGTAAAGGTGATAAGTCCTTGTCCCGCAAAAGTTTTGCGATATCTTCAACCTTATCATGATATGGACTTATGTGTGCCACAACATCGCCAAATTCTTTTTGAACAACATTATTTACAAATACTTGCTCAGAAATTTCGATCCCATATGAAGGAACTTCGACGTTTTCACCACCATTAAAAATATTTACCTCTGATTTTACAACACTATATTTCCGTATAATCGTTTTGTCACCAACGTTTTTTGTCGATACATATTCGCTTACTCTTTTGTAATACATTTTAGAACCCCCTTCAATTATTTTATACCTTAAATTTTTATCAAAGATTTATTATTATTGTATAAATTATATTATAATATTCTATTTATCCCTCAAAAATCCTTCTTTTTTCCGAAAATTTTTTATCGACAGAAAATGATAAAATCTTTCATTTGTAAACATTTAATACCTTGTCAATAAGGGATTCAACTAGTTTATGAAAATAAATCTTTTATATTAATAAATGATAATGGCGAAATTTGTCGAAAAGTTTTTTTATTTTTTCTTAAATATTTTGCTGACATAAAAAAGGATTCCTAAAATAGAAATCCTTTTTCTTTCAATGGCTTCTCATGTAATCAATAAACTGCCTTGCAGACCTTGGAGACCTTCCATTATGCCATGTACACCATCTAAGCGATTTTTCTCTAAGTGTATGTAGGTCAACGTCAATATTGTACTTCTTTGCAAGTGATTCCACAATTCTTAGGTACTTCTCCTGATCCGGTGATGTAAATGTAATCGTAATGCCAAACCTATCAGAAAGTGAAAGCTTCTCTTCTTTTGTATCCCTTAAATGAAGTTCATTTTGCTCACTATCATCAAGGTACTCCCTTACCATATGCCTCTTGTTTGATGTTGCATAAATAATTATATTATCTGGTAATTTTTCTATACCGCCTTCTAAGGTTGATTTCAATATCTTATACTCTGTCTCATTTTCTTCAAATGAAAGGTCATCGAGAAATAAAATAAACTTTAATCCCCTCCTGCTTATTGTACTTATTATTTTGTTAAGTTCCATCACGTCTTCACGAGTTACTTCAATTAATCTTAATCCTCTTTCGCTGAACATATTAAGTGTAGCTTTTACCGTCGAGGATTTGCCTGTACCCCTATCACCATAAAGAAGAATATTTGATGCGGGAAGCCCTCTAATAAATGCTTCTGTATTATCTATCACAATCTTCTGTTCTTCTTCATATCCTATTAAATCATCAAAAAGTATAGGATCAGGATTGTCTATTCCAGCCAATTCGCCATTATTCCATCTAAATGCCTTATACTTATTAAATAATCCACAGCCATTTGTACTATAGTAATCAGAAATTTCTTTTACAGTCTTATAATTGAGGATGTCGATATTATTCTCGTGACAAATGCCTCCCACAATACTTTCCCATGAAGGTATCTCTATAGATAAAACATCTTTTATTACCTCTTTTAAGTCTGTATCCGCAAGTTCTTTTATGACACTAAGCTCTGACATAACCGTGATTTTAAGTGATTTTTCAATATATTCAGAGCCATACTTTTCTGATAAAAGGCTAAAAATATTTTCATCTTCTTTAATCAATTCATTTATTTTCGATCTCCACAGATTTTTATAGACAGCATTTTTAATAGCGTACTTTGTTAGAATATCATATAAGTCCCCATATAATTCGTATATAGCTTCTTCTTGAGGTTTATCTTGACATAAAGTATCAATAATTTTGATAAATTTTTTTACTGCATCATCGTTAAAAATATTCCTGTAGATAATAATCTTTCTGATATTAAATAATATTTTCTTTAATTCATCTTTGGTCATAACAATTATCCCCCTTAAACACATTATACAAAATTGATATATATCTTTCTCCTTCTAGGCCCATCAAATTCACAAAAATATATTCCTTGCCAAGTGCCAAGAACAGGTCTTCCATTATCAATTATTAAATTCACAGAACTTCCTATAACTGAAGCCTTAATATGGGCGTCTGAATTACCTTCCATATGTTTAAAATGTATATTCGGTATCATTTCTCTTAATCCTTTTACTATATCATCTTTAACATCAGGATCAGCATTTTCATTTATAGTAATCCCTGCAGTCGTATGCGGTACAAATATAGTACATAATCCATCAACAATTCCTGATTTTTTTATTTCATCATATATTTTGTCTGTTATATTAATCATAGCTTCTCTATATGGCGTATTTATCTCAAGTACAGTCATACAAACACTCCCTCAAAATTAAATTTATATAAATTATAGCACATATTAGGTTTTAATCGAAAAATTTTTTTGGAATATTTTAAATCAAACTACATTCTTCCTTGTATAATCTCTTTGGTATAATTGACATTCTTTTTTAAAAAGTCGGTGATTTCGCCAGTGTAGTACAGCATGAGCCTATGTAGTGCCCTTGTACATGCTACATACAAAAGCCTTCTATCATAAACGGTTTTGTAATTTTCTTTTGAAACATTGAAAACCAAGACAGCATCAAATTCAAGGCCCTTTGCTGCATATGGTGTAATAACATTGACACCTTCCAATATCTCATTATCACCCGAATCCACAATCCTTAATCTAATATCTTTCTTAAGCTTTTCATAAACCTCCTTAGATTCCTCTTTAGTTTTACAAATTATAGCGATGGTTTTATAACCCGCCTTAAGAAGCGCCTTAATATCCAATATCATTTTTAGATATATTTCATCATTATTGTCTTTATATATTATAGTCGGCAAATCTTCATGCCTATCGAAGGGGACAATACCTGGGGCTTCCTGTAATAGATTTTGATTAAAGGCATTTATTTCAAATGATGACCTATAGCTTCTCTTTAAAAAAACTTTCGTAGCCTTACTTTTATTAAATATTTTTTCTATTTCATCATAAAAAGTATTGTCAAGCTCTCTATCAAATGTCTGGTATATATCCCCAAGTATTGTATAATTTGCATTGCTAAAAAGCATGTTAAAAACCTCGTAAAATAAAGGAGAGTAATCTTGGGCCTCATCGATTACTACATGTCTTATATCTTCATACATTTGGCATCCTTCTAATTTAAATTTCATGTACAGCAGTGGTCCGCAATCTTCATAGCTTATAAAGCCTTTCTCCAAATTTTCTATTGTCATTTGAATAATTTCATCTATGTCATCGGTAAGCTTAATTCCATATGAAAGTTTTTTAAATAAATTTTTATTTGAAAATAATAACTTATATACTTTAAGATAGTCAATATTTGTAAATTTATTAATTTGACTCATTAAGACCTTTGTTTCTTTAATAGATAGGAGTCTGCTATAGGCCTTTACTTCAAATTTGTGCTCATCGGATTTTTCGACAAACTTTTCAAGCTTTGAAATCCTCCTATGTTTCATAGAATGGATTCTCTCAAATATAATCTTCTTCAATCTTTCTAACCTTTTTTGAGCTGGTCGTTTGATTTTGTTATTTAGAAATATGTTTTTCAAGTCCTGCCTCGTGAAAATCACTCTACCGTCATAATATATATCTGTAAACTGTATCAATTTCCTTTCATAGTAAGATATAAATCTGTCTAACAATATTGCAAATTCTCGTGAGCCCTTAAATTTGATAGAATTTTCTTTAATTTTATCATTATTTTTACTAATAATCAGATTTTCTATATATGTGCCCCTTTTTTCAACAACACCTTTACCTTTTAGAATGTCATAAAGAAAATCTTCAAATACAATCTGGTTGACATTCTCTTCTCCTAATTCTGGCAAAACATCTTTTATATATTCACTAAAAATTCTATTTGAGGAAATTAAAAGTATATTGCGCTTATTTATATTTTTATCTTTTCCAAAATATAAAAGATATGCTATTCTATGAAGCGCAATTGAGGTTTTACCGCTCCCTGCAACACCCTGCACCAGCAACAACTCATTTTCAGTATCCCTTATAATCATATCTTGCTCTCTTTGGATTGTTTCAACTATGGTTCTCATTTTCGTCGATGCATTGCGGCTTAATACCTCTTGTAAAATTTCATCATCAATCTTTATATTACAGTCAAAAAAATATTCAAGCTTAGAATCTTTTATCATATACTGACGCTTAAGTGTGATATTACCTTTAATAATTCCACTAGGTGCTTTAAAATAAGCTCTGCCCTTTTCAAATTGGTAAAATACACTTGAAATAGGCGCTCTCCAATCATAAACAATGATATTAAAAGTCTCTGGATCCCTTAAATTATGCAACCCAATATATATCTTTTCTTCTTTATCGTATCCATCTTCGATAAAATCGAATCTACCAAAGTATGGTGAATAAAGCATCCTTTTATAGATTTTTATTTCTTGCAATGTTTTATTGTAATATATAGACTGTCTTTTTACTTCCATAAGATACTGGTTTGCCTCAATAAGCTTATCAAAATCATTAGTAAAATGTGAGCTATTTTCCCACATCTCTCTAGTTGATTCTATAAGATTTTCTTTTCTTAGCACCAATAATTGCTTAAGCTTATATAATTCATTATCAATAAGGTCAATAGTTTTTTTTAAATATGCAAGTTCATCATGATAATCATCTTCAGATCTCACCATCTTGTCACACTCCCGAATACTTTCTATTGACACAATGTTTAAATTAAATATATAATGATAAATAAAAAGATAGTTATAAGGTTTCTTATAACTATCTTTTTATTATATACTTTTTTGACTGCTATTTCAAGTTTAAATGACTGCTGAAATGCCAATATTCTAAATTCCCTTAAACTAGACTGTAAAAATACTAATCATGTTAATATAAAAACTGTGGATAATGTGGATAAGTTTGTTAATAACTGATTTTAGATATATTATGGTGTTTACAACCTGTTAATATTATTATTTACTTACTATAAGCTTATCAGCTTTCAATATATGATTTTCTATCCAGTCAACAATGAAATTTAATAGTTCCATTATATATTCATCTTGGTTTTCATCAATTTTATCAAGATCTATATTATTTATTTTCTCCTTAAAATCATCATGGACTACTTTGTGAGAAAAATACCTTTTATACTCTATACTTCTCATATATGCTTCTTCAAATCCGAAATGGTATATCGTATAATTCCTTAAATCTTTTATAATCTTTATGATCTGGTCATACTTGTCAAAATAGAATTCATCTTTTAAAAGGTTATAAGCCTCATTTGCAATTGCAAATAATTTCTTGTGCTGTTCATCTATTTTGTCAATGCCAAGACTAAATTCTTCTCTCCATGTTATCATCTGTTTTTCCTCTTTCCTCTTTTAAATTAACATATTAAAGGCGCTATAAATAAAATACACAGAAAATCCAGTTATAAAAACGCCTAATAAAATAATAACTAAGCGGTATATGTCATCATTTATCAATTTTTTGCCCTTTGATATAGCCATAGATACTGCCGAGAACCATGTAAAATCCGATAGAATATGTCCAATATAAAATATTATAAGCCCTATTATGCCTATCGTCAGCGACTGTCTAATCATTTCAATGCCTGTTGTTGCCCACCACATGATAAAATAAGGATTTGTAGCACTTGTAAGTATACCAGCTAATATGAGGTTTGTTCCTACAGTCTCTTGTGTCTCTATATTAAGTGAAACCGTCCTTAATATACCGGACCGTATCATTCCATACCCCATCCAAAGAAGATATATCCCTCCAAAAAAACCAATTAAACCGGCAACAATTGGATTTGATAAGAAATCTTTTAAACCCAAGACCAAAATTACGACAATTGACAATTCTAAAAGAGCATGCCCAAAGACTATCAGCGGTCCCGCTAAATAACCCTTTTTAAGGCTGCCATCAACTGTTACACCTAACATAGGGCCTGGCATCATGGCACCAGAAAATCCTATTAAAAAAGCACTAATAAATATACCCCACAATAACATAGCATACCCCCTTTAACAATTTATGTATTATGCTTAATAATTTTATTATAACATAACAATGTTAATAGAAATTATTAAAAAAAATTTAATTTATTTTATATATTTATGGTCCAATATAATCGAAAATGCAATCCAAAATGTCAATATAAAAACTGTGGATAGTGTGGATATCTCTGTTCATAAGTGAATCTCAATGTATTTTAATTGTTAGTAAGTATGTTATCTTGTAATAAATATTTTTTATTAAATTGTATATTTAATATTAATTTACAAAAGACATATAAAAATACTAATGCCAAAAGAGGTTAATTATGGCTATTGATAAAACAAGTATTTAAAAAATAATCCGCAATTATATTGGATAGCATCAACACCTGAGACTCATTATCCAGTTTTAGAAAATGACTTAAAAATTGATATTGCAATAATTGGTGGTGGTATGGTAGGTATATCCTGTGAGTATTTGCTTAAAAAAGATGGATATAATGTCGTCATCTTAGAAGCCCGTCAAATATTACACGGTACAACAGGATATATAACAGCTAAAATTACCTCACAGCATTATCTATATCTGAGGAAAAATTGACAGAGATAAAAGAAGAAATAGAACTATGAGCAGCAGATGTAAATAAGAAGATAAAAAAACAAAGACATATAATATACAAAGAGGTGGTATGCCGTTTGAAGGTTGTGCAATGACAAACGGCCGAAAAACAATAAGGGAAATACTTAGATACAAATGTTTAAGTGAGCTAAAAGTTATATAGAAAGTAGTAATCTGAAGAGAAGGATTACGTAAAGACAATTGTATGAAAATTCATGATATGTTAAACATTATGTGGATACTATTTAAAGAAAAAAAGTGCCAACAACTACTTGACACAAATGTTTTTTTTTAAAGTCAAGTGTATAGGGAGAGGGGAAAACTGTCCCTGCTACTTCATCAATAGTTTCAGAAGAAGTAACTATAAGCCATTCCCTACAACAGAGGTGCAAAATCGCCATCTCAATCAGCCCTTAAGACAAATGTATTGCTAGTCTCAAAGTTCTTAAGACCCCGCGAAAAAATAATATACCCCATTGCATTCAATAATAAGCCAACTCCAGCACTCCCTAATATCCACCAATATATATGGTTATAAATAACTTGAATAGGTACATAAGAAATAAAACCTGCCGGTATAACAGTGAATATTATCCACTGAGCTATCCCTCTAAATATCCAGTTTGGATATGTACTAAAAGTAATAAGAGCATTATACAGTTCTGTACCTACGCCATCAGCAGATTTAAAGAAAAAGCCCAAGGAACCCAATATGAGAAGAAAACCATGTATAATCAAAGCTGATAATACCGTCATTAACACAAACAAGAGAATTAATCTCAGTTGCTGTTTTAGTATAATGAAATTAATAAACCAAATGATAGATTCTATTAGATCTACCAACTGCATCCGTGCTATTAAAAGATGGAATAACGCATTTTTAGGCCTTATAAGATAATATTCAAGTTTTCCTTCATTAATAATTAATGGTATCTCATATACATTGTAAGCAATACTGACCAATCCTAAAGAAGCGTTGAGTCCAGCCCATATCGTAAACAAATGTTCAAACTGCCATTCTGAAATATTCGGAAATTTCCTAAAAAATACCCACCAGAAAACAAGCCAGATAGCACTGTTAAGCAATGAACTACACAGGGCTGTAAAGTTACTAACTCTGTATTCTAAAAGTTCTTTTTTATTAATATGGAAATAGCCAGCAAAAAGATTTAAACATTTACCCACCATTGACATCTAAGCGTTTCACTCCCATCCGGTATATTGATATTGAAATAAGAAAAAGTAAAATGCAGAGAAAAATCTGTTCCCCTATCAGGCTGACAGCTTCCTCAAACTGATCAGATACAAACAGTTTTGCAGGAGCATACACCATAAACTTAAAAGGAAGCCAATAAGATAGCTTGTAAAGAAAAGATGGAAAGAAAGTAATAGGAATTATCATTCCTCCTAGTAACATCTGCAACCTAGAATACACCAAGAAAAAGGGCGATACCTCTTCCACCCAAAACGCCAGTAATCCAATAGCAATCATTCCTATTAAATCGGCTACTAATGCCAGCACAACAGTTATTACTATAAAAGGTAGGAAAGATATAGCAGGGAAATACGGTCCAATCATAATACTCATAACAACATAACCAACTAAAAGAGTAGATATAAATCGTACCATACGCTCTCCTAAACTTACACTCAATTGAAATAAAAGATAATTATAAGGACGAGGAAGAGTGTAGCTCACAGTACCTGTTCGGATATCTTCTTCTACTTTCTGATACACTCTGGGCCGAGAAATAACAATAGATTCGGTAAATACCAAATACCACAACATTTGTTTAAGGTCAAATCCCGCAATTACTGGAGTCCCAGAACGGTTATAGGTAACTGTCCATAAATTAACAAAAACAAATAAAATAACTACCAGAAACCCTGACCTAAAGATCATCTCAAAAGTATACGCCATATAATTTTTGACACTTAATGCAATAGTAGTCAAATATTTGCCTAATGACTTAGACATTTCAATTTCTCCCTTCCTCTGTTGAATAATCAGAAAGATAGATGTGCTGTATTATAGACTCTAAAGGAGGGTCCTGTATGGTTATATCACATATAGGATAATTATTTATTATGTAGCTTACAATTTCGTTTACCTCTGCCATTTTCAAATCAACTTTAAACTTGACCACATGCCCAATTTTTTCTATTATTTCAACACTTGATGGCAGGCTTAAATTATTGGGAAATCCATAGAATTCTACTTCGATGACCTTAGATTGGAAAAAGTTCCTTTTCAATTCCGCAATTTTTGATTTAAGTATAATTTTACCTCTATTAAGGATAATGGCGTCATCACAAATGCGCTCTACGTCGCTAGTATCATGTGAAGTGAGAATTATAGTCACCTTTCTATGTTGGTTAAGATATTTCAGAATATCTATCACCGTAGACTTCGCAACTACATCCAAGCCAATAGTAGGTTCATCCAGAAATAGTATTTTCGGATTATGTATAAGGGATGCAGCAATTTCACACCGCATGCGCTGTCCTAACGAAAGTTTGCGAACCGGTTGATATAAAATAGAACCTAAATCAAATAATTCGATTAGTTCTTCCATCCTCTTTTTAAGTTCAATCCCATCAATGTCGTATATTTTACCCAAAAGGTAAAAGGTATCAATGGGAGGTAAATGGTACCATAATTGAGACCTCTGACCGAATACGGAGGAAATATGATATGCCAATCTACTGCGATCTTTAAACGGATTCATACCAAGAACATCTATACTTCCTTCCGTTGGACTGAGAATACCGCAAAGCAGTTTTATCATTGTTGATTTACCCGCCCCATTGGGCCCAAGAAGTGCTACAGCACTGCCACATTCTACTTTAAATGAAACATCTTTTAATGCTTCTATAACTTCTTGCTCTCTGGAAATCCATCCTCTGATTTTCCAGAGTGCGTAGCTTTTTGAAACATGATTGACTTCTATGCACATAATAACCTCCTACCTTTATAATGAAAGTGAACCTTCTCCCTCCTAAAGAGGAGGGAGCTTCCTATTTCATTGATCATTGCCTGCTGTTATTCACAACACGTCTTACATAATCCCCATAGGCGTAACTTCGGGAAGAACCTTCCCTACGAAAAATATTATCATGTTTTTATGCTGCTATTCCTAATTGCTTTAATCCTTCATGGAGTATATTTATCGCTGCATTTATATCTCTATCTATTTCTAATCCACATTCACATTTGTGTACTCTTACTGATAAATCTTTTTCTACAATTTTTCCGCATCTGCTACATTTTTGTGCTGTGTATGTTGGATTTACTTTTATGAATATTTTGCCCTCTCTCTCCGCTTTATATTTTAGAAATGTATCTAACATTCCACATCATACATTTGCTATTGATTTTGCAAGTTTATGATTTTTCATCATATTTTTTACTTGCAAGTCTTCAACGCAAATGATGTCATTGTTTTTGACTATGTTATAGCTTATCTTGTGCAGATAGTCTCTTCTCTGATTTGCTACCTTTTCGTGAAGTTTTGCTAATTTTTTCTTTTGTTTTTCCCTGTTTTTACTCCCTTTCTTCATTCTCGATAATTCTCTTTGCAGTCTTTTTAGCTTCTTTTCTGCTTTTTGTAGCCATCTAGGATTGTTGTATAATTCTCCATCTGATATTGCAGCTATTGAGTTTATTCCTTTGTTTATTCCTACTGCTTTTTCTCCTATGGTTGATTTTTCTTCTTCTACTTCAACCGATAAGTTTATATACCATTTACCTGCATGATATTTTATGTTTATGGTTTTACTTTTGATGGATCATATTCTTTATGTGCTTTTATTTTTATATGACCCATATTTTTTATATACACATATCCTTCTTCGCCGAAGTTTCTTTTTGCTTCACATTGTGGAAGTGTTATTGATGTATAGTGATATTTATCTTTGAACTTTCGATATTTTGCTCTTTTTTCAAAGAAGTTTTTATATGCTCTATCTAATCTTCTCAATACGTCTTGCAATATCTGCGATTGTAATAATTTGTATTCAGGATGCTCTTTCTTATACTGTGGTAACATATTTTGTTGCTTTCTATATGTAAGTCCTTTTCATGTAGATGATAGGTAAGGCTTTGAAGTTATCTCTGCCTTTTCTCCATCCCAAACCGTACATGAAACTTTCGCTTCATACGACTTTCCAATAATTAGTCGTTATTACGGCATCAAGCTTTAACCTCACCGCTATCACCTGCCTGTAATAATTCTCTAAATTTATTAACTTTCTGGCGTCCTTCGTTCAGTACTATTTTTGTTATAGTACATCATCACTACTATGACGCCTCCGACTTCCTGCATGTTTCATTATGTAGCTACATTCCGCATACAGGCTCTCCTGCGTTCCGACTCACTTATCCTTATTCGACCTTTAAGAGGGTACTATACTCCAGGAATTAACTTTAATATTTGAATTACAATTGTTCATTGGCTATCACAAGTCATTTCAGACTTGTACAAACAAGATAAAGGAAAAATACCATGCTTGATTTCCATTGTTTCCACATTTCTGTGGCCATTACTAACGAAGCTTCAGACATACCTTTCTCACATCTCCATGGGTCAGGATGCCAGCACATATACTCCGCCATGCCTTTCGGTTTAGACACATCATGTTACGTTCTTCACCTGGCTTTAGAACTAGTAACGTATAGCGATACGTTACTACCTATAGGAGTATTAGCACGCACATCATCTCAGCTTTGATATGCTTCATAGATGTTAATTCCGTGTGACAGAGGAGTTTCACCTCTGAATTCAGTAAGTTAGTTGTCATGCCATTTCTGACATGCTGGCATTTTTCCTACCTTATCAGGGCAGGATTATCGCGCAAACGCAGCGCACTTTTCTTTGTAATGTCTTATTCTTTGGTCCAGTGAATAGTTATATAATTTACGGCAAAGATACAGTGTATAGAACAGCTTTTCTTCTTGTTCTTTTGTTGGCTCTATGAGAAAATGCTGACATATCATCATTTTTCTCACCTTGACTTTCTTTTATAAAATCCTTCAAAAATTATTATGCCATATTATTCTATTGAATACAATTGAAATTCATCTCTCACCTAAAGAGAATGGGAGACTTATTTCAAGCTTTTGTTAAAACAAAAAGCAGGCTTTTACGCCTGTAATTATGCCTTTCTGATAATCCTTTTTAATATTCCGCTTATATATTGTTTATTCTTATTAATATACGTTAAACGCACTGTAACTTTGTCGCCACGTTTAGGCATGTCTTTCCAGTACGTATTAGGACATAAAACGTCTATACCTTGTTCCAAATTTACAAAATAGCCGTATGATTTTATTCCTTTTACTGTACCTAAATATTCACCGCCTCTTACGTATTTTGTACCTACTGTTAAAAATATATTAGGTTTTGTTTTCTTTATTGAGACTTTTACTATGCCTTGTTCAGGATCCATTTCTGTTATTTTTGCTTGCACTTTATCGCCGACCTGCAAAAGATCGTTAATGCGGTCTATTTAGCCATAATCTATTTCTTCTTTCGGTATTCTTGTCTCGATGCCATAAACTTCAGCTATTACACTATTTCTGCCGACTGCATCAATTCTGACTTGTACAATGTCTCCTACGTTGTGTTTTGGTAATTCCAATTTTCTCCTTAATGCCATTGCAAATTTCCTTAAGGCTATTGCTATTTCTTTGTCGGTGTCAATACCACATACAACGTAGTCTATTTCTGCACCTATCATTGAACGTACTATTGAAATACTTTCTCTTGGCAATCCCATTTCTTCAAATGGAATTAGCTCCTTTACGTCATTGTGAAAAACTACTGCACATTCCTTTGTTTCATCACCGTCCTTTACTCTTTCAATTGCACTTAATGTGCTTGTCAAAATTTGTTTGTCTGTCTTGCCATCTATCATCTTTCATCTATCCTTTTATAAAATTTTTTGGACATAAAAAAAGGCAGGCATTAAACGATGGCACTGAAAAGCTATAGATTTTTATCAAGTTTCAGTAATGAAATAAAAAAAAGATGACCCAAGATCCAACTTTTAAAATCTTGTAGTCATCTTTTTTATCAAAAATAAGTATATATAACTTTGTTTTATTATGTCAATTAACTTATTAGTTTCAATATTCACTTGAGATTACCTGCAAAGATCGCCATTGCTCCTTGCATTTCCATGCCAATAAGACCCAAAGATGATGCAATATCATATCCGTGTCTGTGTTTTAATTCACCGTTCTTGGCTTCTATTTTATATCGTTCCTTTAATTTCTCTCTAAAATAATCGCTTTCTTGGAATTCTGCCTGTCCAGTATGTTCAACTGATTTTATACTTACAGAATAGCTTTTACTTTTGGCACCTTCCTTATAGCATCCCTCTTTATATTGACAACACTTACACTTTTCTATATCAAAATAATATGTATCTGTTTAATTGACTGCTACCTTTGCGTGCTTTCCTTATAGCCATATGACCAGCTTTACATACATACATTCCATCATCCTTATTAAATTCAAATTCCTCTTCTTTCTTTTTCTTTCGAAATCCTTGTGTGACTGAAGGGTTAAATTTCGCTACTAATTTTATTCGCATATTCAATATTTCTTTTTTCAGAATATGCTGCATCACCAATTACAGTTTCAACTTTAATACCTGCTTCGATACTTTTTTCAATTAGAGTCTCTAATTGTTTTCCATCAGTTTTTTCACCAGCTGTGATTGTCGCTGCAGTAATAATCCTTTCTTCACTCATGGCAATATGTGTTTTATAACCAAAAAATGAAGAGTCAGAAGTTTTGTGACCAATTTTTGCATCTTCATCTTTTGATATTTGTAAATGTTCTATATCATCTGTCAATGTTTCTTTTAAAAGATTTAATTTTTCTTTTACTTTCGGATATTGGCAGATTGCATTTTCTTTTTCTATAGAATCAATCAATTTTTAACAATATTCTATTTCATCTTCTAAAACATTTGTTATTATTTTAGAAGGAAATATGTCTTTTAATTGTTTCATCAATTTCATACACGGCTTTTCTAAGTTTTTTTGACCTATCCATCAATATTTCTTTGGGTGACTTCTGATTGTAGCGTGCTTTGGTATGGGTGGCATCTACAATAATTGACTTGCTTTTAATGATACCTTTTTCTATAGCAATTTCTGCTGTTTTATTAATAAGGATATCTAAAAGTTTTACGTCTTTTAGCCGTAATTTTCTAAATTTAGTCAGTGAACTTGGTTCAATAACTACATCTTCTGGAGCCATATCAAGAAAATATTTAAAAGACATGTCATACTTTGAACGTTCAACAACATCAACATCTGATAAATCAAAAATTGATTCTAACAACAAATATTTAAACATACGTATCGGATTGATAGCATTACAGCCATTATCAAGACATTATTTGTTTAATAATTCATCATAGATAAAACTGAAATCAATTAATTCTTTAATTTTTCGCAAGATATTATCTTTTGGTATGACTAAGTCATAAATATCAATATATGGACTTAAAACCATTGTTTCTTGTTGCTTAATCATAATATTACCCATTTAATTTGATTATGATTATACCATAAAAGCGCCGAAAATGCTTTAATATTAAACTATTTACATCGTTTTTTATGTTACAACAAAATCGTAGGCTTTCTTCAAAACCTACGATTTTATCTACAATTTGAGGGGATTTTTCAGTGCCCTCCGTTAAAAGGACTCTTTTCTTTCCCCTTGACCATGATTCCTATGACACAACTTTTTTTACTTTGATACGAGTTTATTTTGGTTGAACATAGATGCAGGTTTAAGTTAGAAAGGTATAAAGGAAAAAACCACCTTTATTAAAGACACACTCAAGTATATTCGAGAGGCATATAACAAAAACGAGTATGTTTTATCCTTCACCGTTAAGGATTTGCCAAACCCTCTTATACTCCCCTCCATTAAGTGCCTTTCCCGCCGCAACTGCAGAATGCCATTCTTTATCAGGTAATTCATTTAACCATTTTTGTGCCTGTGAAGGAGTAATCTTATATATATCTTTAGAAGCACTTTTCAACTTATACCCCAAGTTTGGGGCTATACTTCTTGGCACATTGTTCATTCTCATAAGTATGGCTTCATCTGTATTAACCCCATAATAAATCATTGCTGGTAAATTCTTTAGCCGCAGCTGTTCTTCTGGTGGTAATTTATCAAAGCCAGCACCAAGCGAAGAAACCTTTTGTAATGAAGCCAATCCCCAAGTGGCAGTATTCAGTAGTTTACTAAAGATAGCTCTACAACATTCTGTTAGAGATTTTTCGGAATTGCCACCAAAATACTTTAACGCTATTGCCTCTATATCATTTCCTGATACCCAATCCACAGTAATATTAGCAAGTGTATCTCCATTTACTGCATATCCACTTGGAACAATTTCCTCCAAGTTGCTGCAGATTTCAGGTATGCTTAACATTATACCCATTAAGTCTTTTAAAGAACTATTTGCAGAAAACAACTTTGAACCAGTCCAAACAGTATGGTCAATTCCAAGAGCGTTAGCTTTTGCAATAGTTGCCTTAATAGTCTCAAATGAAAAACCTGTTGAGTCAGAAAGTTTCGCAAGACCTTTATCTCTATTAAGTTTTTGTCCGTATCTCTTAACTGCTTCCAGCACAACTGCTTGCTTTTCACGGGAACAATGAGAATAACCATATGTTCTGCGAAGGAACAACTCTGCTTTGGTATTAAACTCACCCATTTCAGAACACTGATTAAACATATGCGTAATATATTGCAAAAATTGCGACCATTCAGGCAAATAAGCCAGGTTTGATAAATCCAGCTCACTGCCAAGTTGTACAACACTTTCTATCATTTTTACAAGATTGGACACAAGTGCTTCTGCATTTTGTTTTACATACTGTTTTAATGCTAATATTTCTTCATTCTTTTTATTTTCTTCAGCACCAACTACAATGCCTACTACCCCTAAAGAAGCCTGTTCAGTCCTTCCAGACCTACCAACAAGATTCCAAAAGTCACTTGTCGACATTTTTTCTGTGAAACCCTTGTTTCTCTGGGTATATGTTGTCATTAATACAGCGGATACCGGAAAGTTGATCCCCTGTGCAATGGTTGTGGTTGCAACAAGAATATTTAACTTACCTTTTTCCATTAGCCATTCCATTAAGTATCTGATTTCATCAGGTAATCCCGAGTGGTGAACCCCTATCCGTCTATTAAGCAAGTGAATCAGCTTAAAATCCGCACCAAGTTCTGAAGAAACGAACTTTTTAATCAATTCAATATCTTCATCTGTTGTTGAATCTTGTGTTTCATTGAACAACTTATCTGCTACTTTCCAACAATCATTAGGTGTTTGGCAAATTATTAGTATACCTTTTCTATTAGATAGTGCTTTAGCAGCAGCAACACTCAAAAGGCCTTTGGTCAATTTGCTTCTTGTAATATCTAAAGTAGCCTGCTTGGAAAGAGAAATTTTCTTTTCCAATTGAATCCGTTCATTACTGGTTAAAAGCGTTTCAAAAACTGTATTCCAATCCCTTTTTGATCCTTCTGGGTAAATAACACCGATAACCCTATCGTTTGGCTTCCAATTCAACGAAATACTTATCGCTTTTGGACTGTCTTGATCCAACCAACGAGCTATATCATCGCTATTAGGAACAAATGGAGTAAGGAGAAGAAAGTTTGCCTTTTCACAATCATTTTTTATATTAGCCATTAGTAGTTCTAACGCCAAACCTCTTGTCCTATCTGCTATATTATGGGCTTCATCAATAACAGCAAGAACAAGTTTTCTTTTTATTCTTTCTTCAATTCCATACCGTATTAAAAGATTGAGCTTTTCTGGGGTTGTTACAAGCAAATCAAATTTATTCGTTTTATCAGTTATAATAGTTTCTTCAAAGGAGTCAAGTTCAATTGCACCGCTCATTTTTTCAACCTTTATTCCAATGGGGCATAAATCTTTACGAAGCCTTGCAGTAATTTGGTTGACTAAAGCACGAGTAGGCACAACATATGCCACCCAGCCACCATCTTCTGCAAACTGATTTAACGCCTGTAATATCCTGAATTCTGCAATTAATGTTTTTCCACTTGAAGTTGGCATATCCACAACAACAGCCTTATGAGCAGGATTAAGCAATCCCTGTTCTAATACAGCAGTTCTTTGCGGATATAAAAGCTCAAATAGTGGCTTTGACGCTCGTGTAATTGAATTTACAAACTTTGTTACTCGGGAATTTATCCTTTCAGTAACACACCATACAGAGTTAGAAAGCATTTGCAGCAAAGTTTTTTCCAGCAGTTGCATTAACAAACTCATTTCAATGTTTTTCAGAAGCCTCTATCGATTTATCAAAATGGAATTTAACTTGCTCTCTTATATCACTAACACTTCCGCTTCCATTAAGCATATAAGTCGTAACAGTATCGATAGCTTTGGCATAGTGATACAAACCTATTAATTCATAAGCTCCACCAAGTTTATCATCTTGCCCAAGGCTATCAAAGTAGACATTTTCAAGTGTTTTCTGGTCATTTCGCAATTCAGTAATAATACTACAAGCATTAGACAAATCATCCCAAGTATCTTTTCTAACAAGATGGACAAATGCAGAATAAGTTTTTTTAAACATTCTTATATCCCAAGTGTCATTCTCTGTAGTTTCAACAATTATATCATTCTTATTCTCAACAATATATCTCTTACCAGATTCCCACTTTTGCCCAAGATATGAAAATGCAATTAATCTGTAAACAAACTTTATTCTCTTTATTTCGTCTGATGGCAAGGGAAGCACACGAAGCAAATGGAATAAATGCTGATACATTACAAAAAGTTGGTTTCTTTCAGCCTCAACCAGTTCATCTTTTTTAGCCATAAGGTCAATAGTAGCAAGTTCTATAAAGTCAGCGATACCTTGAATAAATTTGTTTTCATTCTCAAAATCTGTAGTACCTGCTAAATCAGTCTTATATAAAGAGGAAACAACCAGACGAGTGTCAACAATTTCAAAAGCCTTTGCATAATCTTCATTTGAAACATTGTCCAATAGCCAATGTGAAGGCTTATTAACTGTCACAGGTTGCACCTCCATTCATAATAGATATCCACGCATCCTTTTCCATAGAAACACCTGTATACAACGCAAATAGCCACACTCCTATAAGAGGTGAGGCAGTTTCTTCAAGTACTTTTGCTCTATTTTTTAAGTCCAATTCGTCAGGGTGGGTGTCTCGGACTAATACGCCAACCAACTGTACTTTTTTTCTCTTTGATTTAGTATATGCACACAGAGCCTTTCCTAAATCGCTTTTGAACTTTTCTGGCAATAACTTTATTTTACTCGTCATCCATTTAATTAGATTATTTCTTTTGTCTTCTTTAACCTGCAAATCCGTTAGTTGTTCGATCATACCTGTTCTGCCATATACTACAGAAGGTGGAGCAGACGGACTATTAGACGTCTTTACTTCACCAAATAAAAATAATGTTTCATCATTAATATCGCAGAAACCAACAATATCAGCACCAGTATTATGTGCATTCGGATTCTTTAGATCACGGCAGGAATCATAATAAAACCGTGCCTTACCACTATCTTCAAGTACACATTCTGCTACAACTTCACCAATTCTCCAGCAGCTATAACTCCCTCTATTCTCAAAAATTCCGGCAAAGTTATCTGCCGAAAAGCCTGTCACTTCAACCGCTGTATTTAATAATTCTTGAGTCCAGTCTTCATCATCGAGTTTAGGTTTTACTTTATTGACTAAATAATCCTTAAAACTATTGTCTATGAAGGAATAACCATAGTAAGACACCTTATTCATATCTGTGCAAAAATATTCTTGATGTAAAATGCTTAACATAGTTATCCCCCATATATAAGTTAAATATAATTTAATATATAATACCACAAAATGTTAAAATTTTCAATGAAATTATTGGCCTTTGCTACTCCATAATGTAATACACTATTTATGCAGAATCCTGTCTGGTATTTTGATTCCCTAGTTTTGATGTAATACCACACATAAGAAAGGCGCTGATGTCATTTTCATTAAGTATAATCTAAACTTAAGCACAATACATATTGAAAAACCCTATTAAAAGGGTTAGTTTTGCTATACTCAAAAAACAGAAAAATAGATAAACTTAAGACCATATTAAATACCGCTTTATACAAATATTCATTTTTCAAGGTACGATTTGTAATAATATGTTAGTTTTTTATATTTTTGAACTATAAATTTTTTAATAATTGCTACTTGCCGAATTCAAGTTTAAATTATAAGCTTATAGAATAATATATATCCCTAACCATAATACAAGTAAATTTTACATACATTTGAGCAATTAATATATTTTTGAATAATAATCTTTAATATATCTGGAACGGGCAATAAGAACTCTTTCCTCATGAGGGATAATTACATATAGTTAAAATCTTCCAAACTTATAAAGTAAAATCTCAAAATATCAAATGTATTTGTCAAGCAAAAATTTTTCACTTGGCAAATACAGTATGTTAATGATTAAAAGGAAAAGGGATAAGTGGCATAAGACCTCTATTTACAAGGCTTTGCAACTATCCCTTTGATATTTCTTTCTGGATTTGAATTCTACCCCTTTTCCTTCATTTCTCCTTAATTAAATTCATTTTTTTTGCATGGATAAAAGTATCAAATGGAAATTATATTAGGTTCAAAGATTGTATTGTTTGGGTGGTTGACCTGAAAAATCAGCAATAACTGCCTTCGCATCATCTAAATAAAAAATTTCAAAAATTGGGTTGTCAGGAGTTTTATAAATTGATTTTACAAGGGGATTGTGCTCAATGATTGTAGTCTTCACTTCCAAATCATTTGAAAATTTAATTCGTCCAGAAATTCGAATCCAAACATTATTTTGGTTTGTTGTAGAAAACTCAACATAAGGATTCAGTTTAATTTCCTTGTAAACTTCTTTTTGGTTTGACGTACAGAAAAACAACTTACCCTCCTTTTCAAGCATAAATTGAAATGGACGAACCTTTGGTTTACCGTCTCTTCCTATTGTAGCAAGATATAGAACAGGATTTTCGCTTAAAAAATTTACAACTTCGTTCATAATTAACATCTCCTTCCAAATAAATTGATTTATGTTGTTTTCTGTGTATATAATAATTTATATAGTATATTTTTGCAAGTAGGCACTTATAAGTGCTATACTTACCTTTAAGTTACTATGAGGAGGGAAAATTTTATGAAAAAAGAATTGCCATCTTGTCCCGTTGAAACAACTCTTTCGCTTATAGGAAATAAATGGAAAATATTAATATTAAGAGAACTATTGAAAGGAACTAAACGATTTAATGAATTAAAAAAAGCAATAGATTCTATAAGCCAAAAAGTTCTTACTCAACAACTTCGTTCTATGGAAGAAGATGGCCTTGTGGAAAGAAAGGTATATGCTGAAGTTCCACCAAAGGTAGAGTATTCCCTAACTGAATTAGGAATTAGTTTAAAACCTATACTCGATTCAATGTATTTATGGGGAGAACAATATAAAGAAAAATTATATTTGTATCTAACTCCAGAGGAAAAGAATTCTACAGGCAAAAGTTAATTTAAAAAAACCCTTTCCCTTACCCCGCCCTCCACCCCTCGTAAAAATCTACATGGGATTTTATGGGAAGTAATAAAGTTTTTCTGTGAAGCAGTATTATTTCTCCTATAAATTCCCATCCAATTTGTGTGAAAAAAGTTGTTCCAAATGGAGAGGATCATGGAATAAAGGAAAAAGGGATAAGTGGTGTAAAATCTATATTTTTGGGACTTATTACTTATCCCTTTGTTATTCTGTATGTCATCATCAAAAAACCCGTTCCAAAAAGCAAATAAAGTCGTGTCATAAAGTGCCATGAAAGCCGTATGAAATCAGCACTTGTTATTATCTGTTATTTTGTATCCATTTTTCCATTTTACATAATTCCTTTAACCCCTTCCATTTAACTTCCATTTGTGGTAGGCAAAAAGTAAATAAAGTCGTACCATGGATTAGGAATAAGTGGTAAGGAGAGAGGGGAGAGGAGTCTCTTTTTTCTTCCCCACAAATGCAATTGCATTTGTCAAGTGAACTTTTAGTGTAACATAGACAGCTTATGTTTAATTTGATATACATGATAAGTATCATCCTGGGTACACAAAACAATATCATCCAGAAAGAAATTTCGGTCATTTAATTCATCAGGAAGTGTTTCAAACCTAATCCATTTATATTTATCAGGGTCCTTTAGCCATTCAACACAAAGAAAAGCTCCCCATAAATCCTAAAAATCAAATCCGCTCCTAATCGGGCTAGTTGGGTTCTTCCTATCCATACTTACTCACCTAACCTTATAGCATTATCTTACTCACTTCTAATTTTTTAACTTCAAATCTTCCTAAAACCTTTAGTGTAACATAGAGTGATTTAGGCAATGTTCCTGAAATGGACATGGTTATCCATTATCAACATTTACATTATTAATAATTTCATTATATAATTCTTCATATCTTGGCAAAATTCCTTCCTTATCCCCGCTTTTCTTAACACTTTCCACAGTTTTAGTTCTTGTCCTTCTTGCTCCAGTTCCCTAATTGCCTAATTTATCCTTCTTAACTGGAAGTCCTTTCTGCTTTCTTTCACCGAATCCAGATATTGCTTAGTGAGGGGCTACTTATCCAAATGTTTTTCAAAGAGTCCCCTTATACCTAATTTGCTGCCTACTAGGCTTATAGTAATCCTTTCAAGCTTTTCAGTAGAGTTCAGCATTTCATCGATTAACAATTTTACCTTGGCTAATAACTCTCTATACCTTTTGTCCCCAATCAACACGTGTATTTTTGTATGTATACCTTGGCTCTGGAGAATTTAGCTGGAGCCATTCTTTATCATTTCTATATAGCCAAGCATAAACTGCCTTGTTTAGCCTCCGCAGTTCCGTTTTGCTTTTATCATGGTAATGATTCATCAACTTAAGCCATTCTTGTCGGTAATAATCCGTTTTATCGGCAGCCGTAATACTGCTCCCTTTAGCGTGAATAACTTCTCGGTTACTTCTTTTCTCTCAGTAAGTCTCAAACCACAGCTTAGCAGCATATTTCTTTACCGTATTGAGATCCGTTCCATCAACTTCGCTGTCTCTCGTAAGCTTAACCTTTTTTGACAAGTTTCTTAAGCTAACCTCGCTCGATACTGCTCATGAAACCATTCCATGGGGCGCCGTTCGAGATGGCTGTTAAGTAAAAATTCAACATCTTTTGCCAGTTCAATTGAAATGTTATTGTCAACAAAAATTTTTAGCATAACATAAACACTATACTTCTAATGTCATTCCATCATAAGCAAATACAATATCTTTGTATTCTTTTATAATTCCAAATAATCGTCATATGACTTTTATTGGGTGTTGCATTTAATATTGCAATTTAAGATCAAAAATGTCCTTTTTAAAGTTCATGAAACGCCAATCCTAATTTAATTTTATCCAATGTACTCGCCTATCTTTTCTAAATCCTGCTTTTAATGCCAGGTTCATAGACTTTACATTATCCTCTTCAATATGTACAAATGGCAGTTCGCCAAGTTCCAGAAGCCTCTTTATCATTGCAACAGTTACATCCATGCCATATCCCTTCCTTCTGTAATCTTCCAATACATTCAAAAAACCTATGGCTCCATCATCATGTGTAATCGCCCATGCCACCAACTTTTCATCTTCATAGATGCCAAGACCAATGCCATTTTTTATCCTATCTTCAATATATTCAATTGATATATACTCTTTATACTTGGAGTTCTCGAATATATATGGGGCATCTGCAGCCGAAAGGTCAACAATATGTGATTTTACGGTCGGCAGTGGTACATTAGAATCATAGACTAGTTTCATACTGGTCAGTCGGGACTTTATTTTCCTATTTTTCACAATATATGGGAGCATCCAGTCCTCAATGACTGCAAAACATTTGTCATCTCCATCCAATACGTGAATAAGTTTGAAGAACTCATCATAGGATTTGCTGCTAATATAAACCCAAACTTCATCGCTTCTTCCTCTAACAAGTACTGAATCTCCAACTGTTTCAAAGGTATAAATAGGATAATTTCTAATAAAGTTAATGATATTAATGTTTCTTGTTTTGTCTTTTTTAAGCAGTTTTAATACCTTGCCACTTAAAAAATCTAATACCTTTCTTAGAAGTATCGGCTGTATATCCGCATAAGTAAGATTATCAGGCATCATATTAAAAAAGCTTACTTCGCATATCTCACTATCTGGCAAAGATCCCATTTCATTTACTTTTGCATAAAGCAATCTCCCAAATGTAGTTATCTCATCTATGGTAACAGAGTAATCACATACGGGCTCAATTTCGTAATTTAACGCCCCTGTTTCCTCAAACAGCTCCCTTGAAGCAGTTACATTAATATCTTCATTCTTTTCTCTGTGACCGCCAGGCACTTCCCATGTATTTCTGTCCTCATACTTTACAAATATCCATTTTCCTTTATAAGTAGCGAATATAACAGCAAAATTAAACTGACTATTGCTTACTTCATCTATCCTGTAAAACTTTATCTCCATAGCTATACCCCAATCTCATTTTACTTTTTTCTTGAAATTTTTATAGTCCCTTAAATAAAATATTTGAAAATCTTTAAAAAATGGCTTCAACTTACTTGAAAGCGATAGAGCTATATTCGATTGAGCTTCAAAACAAATACTTAAATAATATCTTCGATTACGTAAAGCCTTTTTGTATCAGGAACAAATACCAAATATATTACTGAAGAGTCTTCTTTTCTTTTTTAATAATATTTATATTTAGATTTAAAATTTGGCATGTATTCATTAGGGATAGTTAAAGAATTTAGGACATGCTTTATTGCTGATTCTATTGACGCATTTTTACCATCATTCCATTTTAAAGATAGCTCAATATCATCATTGTTTTTATAATCAAATATGTGATATCTCTCACCATCTCCATGGAAACTTGGTCCACTATCTACTGAATAAACTTCCTTATATGTGCTAGGCAACTTTATTGACCAATTCATATAAATAATTTCAGTATAGGGTTTATTCAACGTTTTAAATACAGATGCCACCACCAATACAGTACTAAATGATATTATCAATAGCAAAGCGCTAATTAAAAATACTGATACTTTTCTCACCACTCATACTCCTAACTATCTAATTTGAAATTGCTAATTTATCTGCTCTAAAATTGTCCTTCTTTTGTAAAAACCATATCTTTTGTAAAATTCTAATACATTTTCATTACCTTCCGCTACCCCAATAATTATCATTTTTGCATCATTGATGTTCAACCATTCTAATGCCCTATTCATCAATTTATCTCCCAAGCCACAATTGCGATATTCCATCTCAACAAAAAGAGAGTCAATTTCTCCAATTAAATCTTTGTCTATCGAGCTGATACAGTAACCAATATATAAGTCTTTTTCCTTATCCCTAATTAAATCTATTTTAACCTTTAAATTTTTATCGCTTATAAACTTATTTTTTCTGTCCTCGAATTTTAAATTTCTGTACTTATCAGAAAAATACTTTGAATTCATTTCGTGGTGCTTATTTAACTTTTCCCATAATGGCTGTACTAGGTCAAGTAGTTCTCTGCCTCCACTTATAAATTCAAAATTGCTCATATACAATCCCTCGTTTTTACTATGTTAAATAGAGTTATTTTGCATCCAAATAAACATATGCCTTGATAATTTTTATAATGTCCTTATGAATTCAACTAACTTTTCCACATCAGCAATATCTGCATTGACTTTTAATGCATTATCAAACACATTGTATGCATCCCTATCATTTTCATATAGCCATTTTAAAGATTTCTTTGGTCCCAAATACCATAAACCTTTGATATTAAAGTAAATTTCTAATGAATCTACAAGTAACCAATGATATCTAAAATTACCTTCTATATCTCCTTTTTGTGCTCTATTGAGCATCTTGGCAAGCCAATTTTTTAGAAAATATTTTTTCTCTGCTGTCAATTGTTCAGGCCCTTTTTTAAACTGCTTATCTATTTCTTTAAGAAAATTATCGCACTTATTTCTTTTATCTAAAAGTATCTTGCCATCTCTAATATGAAGAAACTGAATAAAGTTATCCATCATACTTGTTTCATAAATCCAGGCATCTAGCTGTCTACCGCTAATTATAGATGTGTCATTCTCTGCATGAGGGTTGTCGCAAAAGCATATTAAATCTATATCACTTTCTTCTGTAAAATCTCCATTAGCATAAGAACCATATAATATTATTGAATGGCAATTATACTTTTTTATCAAATATTCTTTAACATCTTCTAATATATCCTTCATGTAATTAATCCTCCATAAAATTAAATCTATACTTCAAAAGTCATTCCATCATAAGCAAACACAATGTCTTTGTATTGCTTTTGTAATTCCAAATAATCGTCATATGACTTGCCCCAGTCTTCTTCTATATGGGTGATAATAACCTTTTTGATGCCATAATCATTTTTAAGCTGCTCAATTTCATTCATGCTAAACAATTCATTTCTAAGACTATTATTTTCTTCTAAAATAAAACCATCTTTTAAAATTTCACCAATGACGGTATTCCCAATTATCATAATATCTGTGTCTGTGAAAATGTCATTATTAGGAAACGGTTTTACATCACATGGAGCATAGATAGCTTTTCTTTTCCCTTGCTCAAATACAAATACGGTCGCTGAATTGGCCTTAATAAACGCTATTTTTATATCATCTAAATAAACAAAATCTGATACAACTTTTCTTTTTATAATATTTCTGATATTTTCATAATAATCTAAATAAGAACCAAATTTTGAGCCTATAGAATTTACATCAGACATGACATGTTCCATAGCAAAAACATCTATTGGATTTGTACATTCTTTCCCTTCTGAAATTTGAAGCCAATCAAGACGCATATGTTCAAAGACTCTCATGCCAAGTGTGTGGTCAGGATCCATATGACTAAACAAAACAGAATTAACTTGCTGAATACCAGCATAATTTAACGCATGAACTATATCTTCAGGTGTATCTACTAATAATTTTAAATCGTCCAAAAACAAACTGCAACCAAATCTTGAATAAGATTTACCTTTTTCTCTTGCCTCTTTACAAATTTTGCATTTACACAACGGCCTGGGTAATGCAGTACATCCTCCACTTCCTAATATTATAAATTTCATGAGTTTTCCCCTCTCTAAATTAATTAACAAAACCGCAGTATCATAATTGCATAAAGTAAAAATTTTACCATGATTTATAATTTAAAACTAATTTTCATCTATTCGTCTTTCCCTCAATATAGTCAATAGATATTTTTATAATTTTTACTTTTTCACCGGCACTTTTTATATATTCTTTTCCTTTGTCCATATACTTGTCTGCATATTTCTCTAATATTGCTATAAGAGCCGAGTATTTTTCATCACCATTAACTTCTGAAGCCTTGCAAAATAGTATTACACTTTCATATTTTGTAGTAAACTTTTCCGGCACAGGCTCTACTTCCCCTACAATACAAAATGACACTTTGTTATTATTTTTTATATTATCTAATTTGTAACCTACTGATGCACAATGAAAATATATGCTATTGTTTAAGTATACATAGCTTAACGGCACCCTATATGCATAGCCATCTATACCTACTGTAGATAAAACTCCATATTGGCACTTTTTTAATAATTCAATTGCTTCTTCATTATCCATTCTTCTATCTTGCCTTCTCATTTCTCTAAACATTTACTCATCTCCCAACTGAAGAATGTTTATAAACCTTTTGGAATAATAATGCTTTTCATATTTATAATTTTATCATAAAACATTTAAATATAGATGTATAAATAGCCATCATGCTCTTATTTATATCATTTACGCCAACAAACCTTTCTATATGCATCCCTCAATTCATGATGCAAACTCCATTTTGATTTTAAAACATATTCATCATGTTTATGTGGGTGCTCAAACGCATCATCAAGAAAGCCAAATTCGTTTTTGAAAGGTAAGCATACTGTAAAGTAATTAATTTGAGTATAATTACTGATATTTCTGGCCGATTAAATATTCTAAACCCAAAATCACCATTACCCAACCCTCTATTAACATTTAGTTCTTTTCCATCAATCTGATTTGCACGCTAATTATGAATGCACTGTTATAAACCAAATTGCTAATATCCCAATTGTTTTCTAACAATAATTACCTTTATCCTGCCTTTTATAAATTGACCCTTAATCACTACAAAATCATTGCATATTCTATATGGGCTTTTACAATCTATGCAGTAACCTAAAGTAGTATAAGGTGTATCTTTTCCCAATCTTTTTGCATCGATTGGAGCAGCATATTGTCTAACTCTTTTTTCCGCTTCCTCAATATCGCGAACTATTTTATTTATGCCTACAACTAATATAACATTCTTAGGTCCATATAGCATAGGTGCTACTCTACTTCCATTACCATCAATATTATAATGTTCACCACTTTCAGTTAAAGCATTTGTGCTGCAAATAAAGATGTCAGCAGAAAAATTTTTTATATAAATCTCTCTTTTTTCTTCACTCGTTATACCATCTCTATATTTGTCAAGAAAAATAAAATTGCCTTTACGAAGAAAATCTATTACTCCTGTCTCAAAAAGCGTCATAGAATCCCCTACACCTACTAAAGAGTTTTGAGGAATAAGTTTTGTTAATAATTCTATCAATTCTACTTCATCATTAACAAAATATCCTTCCATGTTGCGTTTTCTTAGACCTTCTATTGTTCTTTCAATTTTCTTATCTATATACCATTCAACGTTTTCCTCCATACAAATTCCTCCTAATTTAGTTTATCCAATATATCCGCCTATCCTTTCTAAATCCTGCTTTTAATGCTATGCTATCATTTAATTGCATATATAGTCTATAGGAGGTAGAAAAAACAAAACTCATAGTAACTGCGTAGTGATTTTTCATTGGAATGCGATCAAAATTTTTCAAAAATAAGCCTATTTATTGTTCATAAAACTATTTTTGTCAAAACTTAGAGATATTTGCTTGCTTCTTTTACACTTAAAGGATGCAATTTATTATTGGCAATAAACTGTTTTACCCACTCCTTATCTGTTTTTGAATATTGTCTTAACGCCCAACCGATAGCTTTGTTTATGAAAAACTCCCCTGTATCGCAATTTTTAAGTATCGCCTGACTTAAAATGTTGGTGTCAGTTTTCTCCTTATATTGCAACTGAAAATCAATAGATATCCTCTTTAACCATATATTTCTGCTGTTAATCCATTTTAGTATAATACTATCTTTTAATTCAGGATATTTTAAACAGAGATGTCCTACAATCGCATCGAGACAATCTGTACTATCCCACCAGAAATTTGTAACTACAAGTTTCTCTATATTATCAACGTTTCAGGGATTAGAAAATCTTTTACAGCATTTAAATAATCCAATGCTAAATAGTGAAATTCTCTTTCTGGCATACCATAGCATTCGAATATAAACTGCCAGTCAATTTTTCCCTCCATTTTCTTTTGATTTATAAAATTCTTGGAGAGTTTTGTCCTCATTGGCTTTGGTATACCCAAAAAAGAAAATTTATTTTTCATGTATGCCGACATTTTTGCAGCATTTTCATCATCCCGTGCTTTGTAAAAGGTTTTAAATATATCCATGTAGATCCCCTTTCATTTCTCTATAATAATATCTTTATTATACATTAAAACCCTCAGCATAAAACTTATTTTTATATGTATTCCAAACAATTCTATAAATGGATCACTAACAGTGTTGTACACCCATTCTCTTTGAAGTTTAGTCTCATAATACATCCCTTTCCTCATTGAATAATCTTTAAATCTGCCAAAACTAATACCATTTACCTTATTAAAAGCTTACAACCTCCCCACAATATACCTTTTACAATATTGTCACCTTATAAAAATTTTATGACCAGAATGTTTGCCAATGTATCAACTTTCCCCATCTTTTCATAATAAAAGTAAATATGTTTATAGTATTAACGTCCTAGTGCAAAATCAAGCCGTCTTAAATAGATATAGAGAATATTAGTTTACTTAAAAAAATTTTGCAATAAAAATTACTAATTTTTCTGCTCTAGAATTGTCCTTCCTTTGTAGAAACCATATCTTTTGTAAAATTCCAATTGTTAACTTAAAATACTCTTTCCATTCCCCATCTCTCCAACCTGCACAAAATCTACATAGGATTTTCTGGGAGGTAATAAAGTTTTTCCGCGAAGCAGTATTATTTCTCTTATAAATTCCCAGATACTACTCTAATTTGTGTGAAAAAAGTTGTTCCAAAGGTGCAGTGTCAGGGATAAAAGGAAAAAAAGGATAAGTGGCGTAAATCCCGAATTTTTCGAGGCCTTATCACTTATCCATTTGTTACTCCGTGTGTACTTGATCTTTAATCCTTTTCCCTTATTCTTCCTCAAATAGAACCACTTTTTTCGCATGGTGAGAAGAATAAATGAAAAAAATTCATCTTTACTTAATCGCTTTCGTTAAAAGAATGTTTAGTATATCAGCGTGAAGCGTTTCATATCTTGGATTATTGAGTTCTTCTTTGGTAATCCAAGCTAACTCGGAGTGTTCATCATTCAGTTTGAGCGAAGAAATATAACGCTTTTAGGTTTAACAAGATACGTAAACACAACTCGGTAGATATCTTCATCTCCACTTTTACTTTTTAAATTCCTAACTAATAGCTCTTCCAACAATTCCACATCCAAATTGATTTCCTCTTTTGCTTCTCGATACAAACCTTGAACAGGAATTTCATCATATTTTACTTTCCCTGCGGGGACATTCCAAACATTCGGAGCAACCTTGCAATGTTCTGCACGTTTTGTCAAAAGAATCTTTCCCTCATGCAACAAAATGATTTCAACAGAAATTCGATAATTAGGATACATAATAACCCCTCCTTCTTTATTTAGGTATCGTCAAAAGCTTTGTTAATAAATTTGACTCATACCCTTGATTTATTAATGTTTTTGCTATACTCCTCTTCCAAGGGGTACTCATATCAGAATTGTTCAGGAGTAAGTCCGATAAATTCAAGGCTGGTTTTCATGTTCTTGTACGAGATATTCCCTCTTTCGTAGTTGGTTTTTACAAACTCGATATATTCTTTTGGTACATATGTTTCTTTTGATGGAGTTATCAAGTCTATACTGTAACCTTCCCGTCTGGTTAAAGATTGGAGCATCTCTGCTTTCTCTAATGAACAAATATCTACAAGTTCCTCATATTTGTCAATAGAGCATAAATCAAGTTGGATAAGCCTTTTTAACATAGCCTTATAACTTACTTTAAAATAATTGTGCATTCTAATGATATGCCTTGGCAAGACATTACTTTTATCTACATTAACAATTTTATAAAATACTTCTTTCACATAGTCCTCAGGCATTAAAAATTCGGAAGCAAATACATCCGCTTTCGTATCTTCCGCTTTATGCTTTTCATCATCCAAAAGGATTTTTTCTTTTTTCAGGATGTCAGCATTATAAATAAGATGGTATAGTTCATGAGCACCAGTATAGCGTTCATGTCCCAAAGTAAAATTACTGTTTAAATAAACAATAAACTGCTCTTCAAAATAGGTACTAAATCCTGATAACTCGTCAGTATCCAATGGCTTTCTTATTAAAAATGCAGCCTCTGAAAGAATATCAAATATATCAGAAAGCCCTTTCCTCGCAAATTTCATTCTCACATCTTCTGCCAAATCTTTGATTTGCAGTCTGAAAGATTCTTCTGGGAGATTCAAATTATTCTTTTGCAATTTTAACACTCCTCCCACAGTGGCTTTTTCTTTTGTGGTTTAAACTCTCCATTATATATTTTCTTTTGATAAATGAACATCTTTATCATATCCTGAAGTTTCTCCACTTCTTCAACGGTTTTCTCTGAAAAATTTTTCTTCCTGAATAGTGTAACTAAATCATCGTCTTCTTCATCTTCAAAAAGAATATTTATATCTATATTTAAAACCTTACATAGAGCATTTAACTCCACGGCCGATACGGTCCTGTTGCCGTTTTCTATTTTGCTTAATGTTTCCCTGCTCATGTTAATATCCTTTTCGGCAAGTCTTTCTACTACCTCAATCTGGCTTAATCCCCTTGCCTCTCTAGCATCCTTTATTTTTAATCCAATAGGAATATCCTTTGACATCTTTAATTCCTCCTTTTTGTAATATTATATTAAATCAATATTAGTTTTGTGTCAATATTTTATGTGTTTATGTAATATTTTATTACATATAAAGAATTTTCATGGAAAAAGTAAAATCCGAGATACCCAGATTCTAATAAAATAAGGCCTTGCAAGATAGACAACCCTATCCCCAAAGCCTTATTTCTTAATCCTAATCACTTTGTTCATTGATAAATTCAAAAATATCTGAGTTATCCATTTCTTTAAAAGCAATTGCTTTTACTATATTAGTTAAAACTACCTGATTGCCCTTGATTTCTCCAATCAAGGTGTAATGTGGGTCATCAGTGTATCCAATAATAAAATTCATTTGCTCCTTTTTCTATGTTCATTGAATGCAACTGTTTTAAAATGTTTTCCTCATTTAATCCATGCTTATCAATAAGTCCTAAATACGATAAAACAACCTTCCACTGGTCTAACTTATCTTTGAATCGTATGGCTTTTGCTGGGCTGGTAGACGGAATTACCCTTTTAAAATCCGTTGTGCAATAGAAATTAACTGGTCTTTTACCAATATCTTTTCCTTCCACCTATCGGGAATAGCATCATAGCCATAGTATACCCCAGCCATTCCTCCTGTAATTGCTGCTATAGTGTCCGCATCTCCTCCAAGGTTGGCTGCTTCACATACAGCATCCTCGAAGGAAGAAGTGTTAATAAAACACCATAATGCACATATCAAGGTATCAAACACATATCCCGTTGGCTTCAATTCATCTTTTGATAACTGGAATACCTGCTTATATTCTGGATACTTTTCAATATATTCCCTAATAGGTGGTATTTTAGCCTTATCATTTAGATACTGGTAAACTAACAGATTATAAAACTGGCAGGCATCCGTTGCTTTCTGGTCATAATGGGTAAGAACACTTTGAGAAGCAGTTATCTCCAGCATTTTTTCAACATCATTATAATATAACGCAACTGGCAAGCACCTCATAAGTGAACCATTTCCAGCACTCATACCACCTGTTGCCTGATGAGCATAGTAGGCAGTTTTCATCCAGTCATTGCTTCGTTTATACTCGCTAAGTGCAATTCGGATAATGTTGCCAATGTCCTTGGGTTTACTTTCATACCATTTAATAAAGTGTTTGCCGATATCTTCGGTAGGATTCTCTGGGTTATCCAGGATGCCTTCTGCCACAGCAATAGTCATCATTGTATCATCCGTCACTTCTCCAGGTGCCAAGTCCCAACAGCCTCCACCGATAATATCTTTTAGATATCCATATTTCTTTTTAATTTCAGACTTAGACATAAATTCTACAGTTCCACCGAGAGCATCCCCGCACGCAACGCCAAAAAGCCCTCCGAGTATGCGTTCATATCTATCCATAAAATACACTTCCTTAATTAAGATTTTTTTATCTTTCTTATCAACAAGTTCCCTTCAATTATCTTTCTATCACTTCCACAAACCCAATAATCAATACTGCTGGTTTCCCACGGGTAATATTCATTTCTTTTCTTTAATTGGTCCAAAACAGTATCCCCTAAATCTGCCTTTCTCTTTTCAATGGAAACAAATGCAATCGGGATATCTTTACTTATGGCATATTCTTTTGCCCTTTTCTTCCCTTGCCGACAAAATGGGATGGGGCTCCATCCAACACAGAATGGTCAGATGACTTTTTAATCCATTCACTTGACAAAAATCCTATAACGGAACTGTGAGAACTGCCGTACATTCTGGTGATAATGTCCCAATCAAACATCTTAATAATATTTTCTATAGAAGCAGAAATCATGCTTTTATCTCACCCGTAGTTCATTTCATTGGTAATATTGGTAATATAAATATAATAGTCAAAACAACCTTTATATACATATATCATCCTTCTACACGTATCTTAAATAAGCATCATCTAACCTCTGATAATCTTGTTTATTCAAACAATTAAATATTCTTTAGCCAACTTAATATATATTCAGGACTCTCCTTCAAAACATACATTCTTTTATAGTTATCTTTATTTTCTAATATATTTTCTTTTATCATAACCTTAATAACGCTGTACACCAAAGTTTTAGGAGACTTTTTGTAATTTGTTTCCTGCATAATTTTATCATTTAGTAATGCAGATATTGTCGATGTCTTTATATAATCCTTATTATATCTTACAAATTGATCAACGATGGTTTTAACAATTTCTTCAAATATATGTACTGGAATAATATTAGGATAACTACTGCTTCCGTCAGGCCTTGTCGTTTCAATCCTTATATTTTCATTTTCTTTCTTCCACGTCGTTCTATCTGCTACATCTTTTATATCTTTTTCGCTCTCCTCTTCAATTTCTTCGTTATCCTCTTCATTATTGCTATGAATATAACTCCCAAATACTTGATTATAAGAATTTCGCAATTTTGCAAGTTCTTCCATATGACTTTTAACCTGTTCTAATATTTGTAATGCATTCCGTATTTCTTCAACTTGATCATTTTTGCTGCAATCAGGTATATATTCTTGCAGTATCTTATTCTTGAGGTTTTCTAAACTGTCCTCTAGTAAATCGTATGAAGCGCTTATATCTTCGATTTCCTTCTTTATAACTGTATTCACTTTTTATCCCCCTTAATATAATTTTCTAAATTTTTGATATATATAGTTATTTCCTCTTAAATTGCAATATTACATCATTCTCAGATAACTTAAATACTTACTATATTCCTCCAACCTACTTCTAATCAGCGTATCATTCGGGTCTAAGCGTATGGCATAATTAAAATAAGCCCTTGCCTTTTTAAAGTCTTTTCTCTGGTCGTATGCGTGACCAAGTTTTTTTACTATATAAAGCATTCCAGGAGTCTTTTTATTAATATCCTCCAGAATCTCTATGGATTTTTCCTGTTCATTATTTAAGCCATAGGCACATGCCAGTTTATATCTATAGTTCAAGTCATCTGGATTTCTTGATACAAGTTTTTCATAGACCTTTGTTGCTTCGTCATATCTTTTCAGTTCAAGCAATAGTTTTCCTTTTAGATATAAAAGATTATCTTCTAAAGCCTCTCTTCTGATATCCTCTACCTCTTTAATTTCTATACTGTTTAGCACATCCATACTGTCAAAATATCTGCCTTGCTGATAATATGTATAGGCAGTATGGTATAAAATATCAGGAGATTTATTCCCATTCTCATACTCCGTTTTAAGCAGCAATTCTGCTTTATCAAATTCTTTATTCTTGTAGCATTGGATTACAAACTCTATCCAATCTGTATTATCATGCCCTGACTCAACATTCTTACTGTAAGATACTATATTACTATTTTCATTTCTAAATACAACTTCGAAATCTCTTTTTATTTCCTCAACATTCTGATACCTTTCTTCAGGATTTCTTTTTAGTAACTTTAAAATAATTTTTTCAACAGATTCAGGTATATTGTCATTTATTTCTCTCGGCTTTGGATAAGGCATATTATTTATTAGTTGATTTGCAGTTTCATGAGGGGTCCTGCCAGTTAAAAACTTATATAAAAGCACACCTAATGCATATATATCCGAGTTAAGATACCTGCGATTTGACCCAGCCACTTCAGGAGCCATATAAGCCCATGTACCCCCACCATCAATTGTTTTTATAAACAAATCCTCTATCAATTTACTTGTGCCAAAATCAGTTATTTTGGCTATTTTACCATCTGTTAAAATATTTTGGGGCTTAATATCCCCATGGCAAATATGCTTTGAATGAATATATTCTACACCATCAAGTATTTGCAAAAACAGATTATATATTTCTTCAAATGTTCTGGGGCTTTTAAAGCCCGTTTCACATAATTCATCTGATAATTTATGCCCATTAAAATATTCCATTTCGATGATAAAAACTCCATCTACCCGTCCCATCCAGTATATAGAAATTACATTAGGATGATGATTCCCGATGAATTCTTTTCCTTCCGATAGAGTGTTGTCTCCCCGTTCCTGGTCCTTAGGTATTTTAAGAGCCACTGTTTGTCTGTTTTCAAGATTTACTGCTTTCCATACAGAACCAAATGAGCCCTCATCAATAAATTCTTTTAGTAAATACCTGTCTCCTATATTCATATCTATCTGTGGATGAAAATTAACGACTTTCTTCTTTCTCATTTTAACCTACCTCTACCCATTGATTTAGTGTTAGATTATCAATATTGCCTGAAGCAACACAACGATATACCAGATAGGTAGTTTTCAAAGCATTTATTCCCCGTACATAGGTGCCATTACTTTTCTTAAAGCCATTATCCAGTATTGATATATATTCTTCAATATCCCCTGGATTTTCCCCGGCATAACTCCAGTATATAAACAATATAATAGGTACATTCCCTCCTAATTGATGATAAGCAAGAAGTAAATTTTCTATCTTCTCTTTGACTTTTAAATCTTTACGTCTATTTTTTTCATATCTTTCAAATTCACAAATCAGTATAGGGCTGTTATCTTTTTTTGAAAACCAAATGGAATCTGGTCTTACTTCGTCTTCCTTATTTCCATAACTGGCTTGGCTTTCTGCGACCATTTCTCCATAATTATTTTCCACATTATAAGGGAATACAGGACATTCAGAAAGAGATGTAACCCCATCAATGAATCTGCCTATCGCGGTTATATAATTAAGGCCTACGGTATGAACAGTTTCAGAGTAGTCCTTTATTCCGAAGTTTGTCATCATGGGAAACATTTCATTTCTAATTTTTCCCTCTTTAAATTCTTTCTTTATAAATGCAATGATTTTTTCTTTATTCATTGAATACGCCCCATTCTTTGATGACTTCTGGAGATTCCCCGCCATGTATCAACGCTTTTGTTCCTATTTTTACTAACAATGGCGCGGGTATTGACCTTCCGTTTATCAATGCTTCCCCTGTCGATAAAGATGGTAGTTCTTCAATATCAGATGTTGAAAACATGTCTGACGTTTTGGCAATAAATTTCTGATCATCTGGATTCTTTAATCTCATTGTAATAATTGTATTACATTGTGATGTAACATCTGGGTCCAGTTTTGAAGGTCTTTGAGATATAATTGCAAATCCTGTACCAAATTTTCTTCCTTCTGCAGCAATCTTCTTAATAATTTTTTTAGATATGCTTGGAATACCTGCTGGTGCAAAATTATGTCCCTCTTCATAAACAAGGAAACATGGCCTTATCTGTCTTTTCTTATCTGACGCTGCCCTCATAATCTCACTGGATATCAATGCTGTGATAATCTGCTTAGCATCATCAGACAGGCCTTGCAAATCTATAATTACAAGTCTTCCCACGCTATTTCCTTTTTCTCCAACCATCTTATAAATGTCTGTCGGTTCACCAATAGCCCTTGTATAAAAGCTCTTTGCTTCATTGATTACCCGGGTCAATTTCATGGAAGCAACTGCTGCACTCCTGTTATTTAGCACTTTTGCCTCCCCTTCGGTCAAATTATCCCAATTCTTTAATTCCTCAAGCCCTTGCTCATCTGAAAGCAGATATGTTAAATCCTGAATATCCCGTGGCGGATTATTATATTTTGCTTTCCAATACCTGATCGCGACATCTAATACTCTCTCCTGGGCTTCTGTCAAACCTGGAAGGATAGAAGATAAATCGTCCATGTCTAATCTATCAAACTGAAGCGCAAGATGATGATTTTTACCACTATATTTATAGTCAAAGGAATCCATTTGTGGAGTATATACTTTAATTCCTCCACCAGCCTTTAATAATTTTAAGAACTTCTCCTGAATTCTCTGGATACTCTTTTTTTCCTTCTCATCCTCAATAAAATCAAGATTGTTATTGAAATGTATTTCTCCCTTTTCAAAAGCCTTCCCGTATTCTCCATGAACGTCAAATACCACTACTGTGCCATTCATTTCTGCTACAAGTCTTTCAATAATTCTGCCTACAGTATATGATTTCCCCGAACCAGTCATAGCCAGTACCGCCAGATGCTCTGTAACCAGTTTATTTACATCCAGATAAACAGGAACTATATTATTTCCCTTATCATATCCAATCAAATTACCTATATTAATGCTTGTATTTTCATCAAATTTATAAAATTTTGATAAAAACTCATAATCAACGCCATACACTTTTTCCCCTGGGTTAAGAGGTCTCCTGGGCATTTTTATCTGTCCATAGTTGTCCCTGTATCCAACCAGTTCTATTGTGCCAAACAAAGTCTCTCCAGTAACTTGTGCCCCTGGTAGTATTTCAAGGGATGACAAACCCTCCCCCATATTGGAGTTATACAGAATATTGCTTCTGGATATGGATACAATTCTCCCAAGAACGTATGTATCCCCATCTTCTTCTGATTCTCTATGCCTGATTTTTACAAACTCTCCCCTTTTAGCCGAGAAACTATTTTCAAGGGCAATTTTTAAGTCATTCGGGTTCCCTGTATTACCGATAAGTTTACCTATGTATTTATCCATTAAAACCACCTCTTTTACCTACTCCTCGAATGCATCTAAGTCTTCTTTCCATATATTTTCCAACTCTTCATTCTTGAGCATTTCCCTGGCCTGTGTTTTATAATATTGCAAGATGGCATTTTTCCCATTATTTGTCGCTTCTAAAGGCTTTAAAGCATACTTTGCATACCATAGTGGAATTGGCATGGCTTTCTGCTGGTCAAATGCAATTAATGAAATAATCTGAGAAGCCAGTTCATCCAGCATATCTGAAGTCCAGTTTTCCACTTTTCCAAGGACCTCTACAAGAAGTGGTGGAGTAACATTTCCAGCTTTTATGTGCATACCAATAAGTCCAACTTCTCGCAATGATTCTGGTTCCAATCTACTATCTTTATTTAACCCATCATACTGAAATGCTGCTGTTCTTGTTTTCTTTACAAGAATACCTGTTAATAACCTTTTAATACCTACACTCTGAATTTTTGGCATTAAAGTATCTAATCTGTTAATAATGCTTCTGTCTATTGGGTCAGGTATATACTTGATATTGTCATTAGAAAGTCCGAATATAATGGCACCAAATCTTTTGTTTCCAACTGATGCTATTTTAACCCCGTTTTTATTAAAGGGATATATTTTCCCTATATATCTATCCCAAAATTTTTCTATAGTTTTCCTGCATTTATTATAAATATTTATAATATCCTTTCTTTCCTCAAGAGGAGCATCTGCTCTTTCAAGAACAAGGGGAACGTCTAAAATCACCAATTCTGGTTTTTCATCATCTTCCATTAAATCTTCAAGTAGCTTATATACATTAATAATATCTATAAACTTTAACTTTTTCTGACTATCCAAATCATCTATCTCGTCTACATCCACTGTGCTTTCCTGCCTTGTTTTGTAAATAGAACCTTCCTGAATAAGGATATCCTGCCTTACTGCTCCAGCAACATATAGTATTCCGCCAAATGCATTGGAGGTCCTATCGGTTGCTGCAATTCCTGAAGCCTTAATGGTAAGGGGATTTATTAGTTCAATATTCCTAATTACTCCACTTTCTTTTAATGCAGGGGCAATCTTATCTATAAACCGCATTTTTGATGATAACTTGGAAACTGTGGCTGGCAGCCCCAACTGAATATTGGCTACTATACTTTGGGATACTGGGGTGCCACCTTCTTTAATCCCATCCATCTTCCTTTTCACCTCTTAGTTTTACAGCGTTGATAAAAGCCTTTAATTTTCTTTCCTTTACTATAGCCAGCCCCTTTTCAGTCAATCCATTACCACCTACATATTCATTATCAATTAACTCCTTATATTTTTGTTCAACATCTTTGTCATCAACTGTTACTCCAAAATATTTACTAACTTTTGCAGATATTTGTTGGCTTAAATCCACTTTAGCACCTGATAAAATAATTAAATAAATATGAATATCATCTAAAAGCAAACCTCTATCTTGTACTTGAAATTCTGGCCTTATATTGTCAACATACAACAAAGAATCAAATAAAATCTTGAACTTATCTTCAAACTGAATTAGTTTATAGTCTAATAACGGCAGCGTCACTACCGTTATTAGACCTGACACCGTATTCTTTCTGTAGTGAATGCCAAAACATTTACCATCTTGCTGAAATACAACTTCTTTAGCATAAGTTTCAATTTCATAGCCTACTGGAACTTCATCAAAACTTCCATCTGCCCTACAGATTTTTATATCTACAGATGAATGAAATATATCCTTTAAATTCATCTCAATCCAAGCAGGTGTAAGTACTAACTGATTCCTACTGTCTTCAAGCCATCTATTTAATACATTTAACCGCTGCTTATTCATTTTATTCAAAAGAATCCCCGGCAAAACCAAAACTCCAGTTTGAAGTGCATCTTCCTTTACTGCTTTGCAGGCATAGAAATTTTTTAGAAGCCTATACTCCGTCCTGTTTTTATATTCATCCAATACCTGAATAAACATCACAGCACCTCAACTTTTGTTCTAATCAATTTTATCGATTCTAATTCTCTCTTCTCATCGAGGAAATCATCCCAGTTAATATCACCATCTTTTTCTACCACCTGCTTAAAGAAACTGAAGGTTGTTTTCTTGGTAATTGGTGAGTTTTTAAAGAAAGATTCACCTTCCTCGACGAGTCTATTCATTTTATCCTGTATTGCTTTTTTGGTGGCCTCATATGTCGGCTCTTTCGGATACTCTTCCATGTTGATTTCAGCAGATACAGGAGTCTTTCCTTGAACTCTTCGTATCTTATCCAGGGTTTTTATAACCAATAAATCATAAAACTCATTCTTCTTTGTCCTTGCGAAATTCATTACATTATTTTTATACCCTTCAATAAGTCCCACATACTGCTGCATATCTTCAACATTCTTTTTAAGAAGTTCCAAAAATTCATCAGACTTACTCAGCATAACAGGCTCATTATCCTCTATCTCCTGTTCAAGACCACCATCCACAAACATCTCTATTTCCTTAATACAGTTGCTCAAGTTTCTTACTTCCGGGTGATTTCTTAATTTATCTGGGGCATCGGAAAAATAATGAACCCACCTTTCACTTTCAGACAACTTCTTATAGCAGTCTATAATAGATGTAAAATTTTTATAGATGTTTCTGTACTCCCCAATTATTCCCTTATCATTAGCCCACTTTAATTCATTATTATCAATGACTTCCAGCCCACAGGCATCAAGTATTTCTTCAATTCGCTTATATGCCCCGCTAAAGTCTCCGTCTTTTAACTTATATGCAAGAGTATTTACATATGAAACCATAGTCCCCGTACCTGATATTGTCATCTTATCGTAGTCTGTTGAATTTTCTAGTTCATTGCAATACTTTTGAAGTATATTTGTTATTGGAGAAATAGGAAGCATAAAGCCTTCATACTCACATTTATCTTTGATTTCATCTATCTTGTCAGTAATGCACTTTACCGCTGGGTCTTTCAAATTATTGATATAGTCTATAAACAATCTAATATGCCTTATCCTAAACCACAAAGGCTTATCTTTGTCGTCAATTTTAATATCCTTTATAATGTTAGGATTATAGGTTTTATTGTTGTTCCATCCATCCCTGTCATATACTTGGTCGCAAATTTTCAAGAATTCCTCAATTTTCGAAATAACTTCTTTGAAGTTCTCAAAATTTTTATCATCTCTTTCAGATAATTTGTCAATATTGATACTATCTTTTATTCTTTCAGCCTCCTGAAGTTGTACTTTATAGTAAGGAACCTGATTCTTCTCAAGCACATCCAGGTAAGGGCCGTTGATAACCTTCTTCATATTCTCTATTTCCTTCTTGCAGTCATCTTCAAGCCACCTTTTAACTACAGAATATCTTCCATTCAACTCGTAACTGGATATTCTTTCAATAAAGCCATCCTTGGTCTTTAACAGAAGATTTAAACCCATCATAAACTCTATCCACTGCTCTACAATGCGCTTAGGCTTTACTTCTTTGATGAGGCTAAAAAAGAATTTGTTCTCATAGTCAGTCAAAGACTGATTATGATTTGCGTTGAATTTCAGTATTCTGTTCATACATGGAGGTATACTGATTTTGTACCTGTTTTCGTCCTCTTTTATGAACAGTCCTGTCTCCTTGTAGCCTTGCCCTTCATTCATTCTTCCTATGGTAGTTGATTTCAAAGCAACTTTTAATTCCGTATATTCAGCATCTGACAATCTCACATCTTTTTTACTGCCAAGTTCTTCAAAATCAAGGTCGTATATGAGCATTCGTTTGAAGGCATTTGCAAGAATTCCTATTTGCTTTTCATCATGTTTCTTGTAGATGATAGGTCTTAATATCCAGCCTTCCTCATCTAACCGTTCAAACCATTCTCTTGCTTTCAAGTTGAAATGGTCTCTAATCTTACGAATTCTATCCCTAAAGGTTGAAGTAATGAAATTTCTATTCTCCCTTATATCCAATATATTCTTATCCAGGGACATAACTTCCAAAATATCTTTCTGAAGTCTTGTTATATTGATAAATATCAAGCACTTTCCTATACCTTCATACTTTTCCTTAACAAATTTTTCAGTGTAATCAGTACTTATAACCGAATCAGAAAGCACAATTACTGGATGAACTCCATCTTTAAGGAGCCTATTGTCAAGCAACACATCTCTTAATTTTTCTTCATCCTTGCCCCATATGATGTCTACTATCCTATCTCCATGAACGTCAAGATAGGGTCCCCCTTCTACCTTGGTTCTGACACATTCAACACCATTAATAGTATAAAAACTTTCTTCAGGGTAATTTATCTCTAAAGCCCTGCATGCACCCGAAAGAACTCTTTTTACTTCTTCTTTTCTATTTTTACTTCTTTCTTTTATTAATTTTTCAATCTCTTTGTTCTTTTCGGTGTCAGGAACATACCCAAAATCATCTTTTTCTACCCTGTACCTTTTATCAAGTCGACTTAAATAAGCAAAGTTAGGTCCAATATATTCTGCTTCTTTTATATCTTCTTTTTCTAATTTTTCAAGGATATATCCATAGATATATCTTGCTGATTCTTCAATATCATCCTTCGGATACAACATCCTGACCTGGTCTAAAAATGTTTCTTCTTCCTTCCCCACAATATACTCATTTTCTTTTACATTGAGAGAAAAAGTTTTTAGGCTTCTCAAAAGTATGCCTAAATCAAAACTGCTTCCGAAATTATTAACAAATATATCTCCCGTTTCTCTTTTGTAGCCTTGAGAATTGAGGTAAACCGCCAAATCATCCTTTTCTAATTTCACACAGTAAAACTCTTTGAATAACTTTTCGCCATCTTCTGCCTTTGCATTCATCATGGCTTTGATTTCTTCAATAGAATAACTGGCCTTTTTCTGCGGAATTTGCTTTAGAAGGGCATGTTTTATAGTCTGTCTAAATCTGTCATCACATTGAATGTAGTCAAAGGCAGGTTTGTCAATCAAACTTTCCTTAAAACGGTTGCTTGAATTCAATATGTTTTCAAAGATATATCCCGTATCTTTTCTGATTGTATCATCTTCCATCTTCTGGTCCACATTATGCATAATAACATTGAACCAGCCAAAATTGCCCCCTGCAATAGTATAGGCCGCTTCAACTAAACCCTTAGGATATTCGGGTATCATACCTTTTTTATTGAGATAATCTATAAAATCCGATATATCCGCAAAGGAATTTTGAAGCATTTCATACATTTCAGTCCTTCTATCCAATGCTCCTATACCCTGGATACTTCCCCCTATGACTGTAGAACATAAAAGAAGGAATGATACTTCAGGGTATTTCTTTCTTGGATCTTCATGTTTTATAGCATTGGTAATTACCTGAATTGCTTCTCCATCAATTTTACTTACCAGTTCCTTGTCTTTTTCAATTCCGTACTTTGCGATTTCTCCCGCTGTTTCAAGTTCATCACAAACAATTAGAAGATGGTCAATACCAAACTTCTTAATATACTCGATTCCCCTGCGGGTTAATTCATCCAGCCTTTCTTTACTTATCACCAATTCATCCAAATTCACGCTATTTACTTGAAGCAAATCTCCCAATATGTTTCTATCAAATCCCATGGGGGATAAGGCATCTTGAATACACTCCACAATCTTTCCCTGTATGCTACCATCAGATTCCTTACTTAAAACTGACAGTGCAGTATATATGCCATATGCCACCCAGTTATCCCCTATTAAATCCTCATGGCACATTTGAGAATACCTTATGTATAAAGGCAGAACTCCATCTTCAAAATTGGGTTTAAAAATCCTTACTTCTTTTTGCTCACCATCTTCATTTATAATCCATCCTTTATCCATTCCAAGGAGTTCTGAAATAAGTTCGAAACCGATACGGGATTTACCTACACCCCACTTTGAAATCAGCGGGAAAATAGTTGCCATCCCTGCACTTTTCATAGTCTTCGTAAAGCCTTTGAAAATTTCATAAAACTCTTTCTGTCCTACCATTGGCTGATTTAACGGAAAATCACTGGTACCAAAAGGAGCCCATATAGACATATCCATCCCTCCTAATCTCTAATCTCCAACTTAATTAATTGATAATCTTTTTTCCCCAGCAAGCCCCTGCCGTGCCTGGGCTGTCCCTGCTCATGGTCTTTAATTATAAACTTCCCTTTGTTTATACCTGTAACAAAGTAATGGTCAATCCATTGTTCTTCTGCCATGGTATTCTCACTGTCAACCTTCTTTTTCAATATGGAGCCTACTATTCCTATTGGGAAAAATCCCCTTGCATCCGAGTATTCTTTAATTAATTTATGTAGTATTTCTATATCATCCATATCGGCTTCATTTACTAAACTTTCATATACATCAATACCTGTATCCTCTTTTATCTTATGTTTATCTAAGATGTACCTTCCATCTTCGCTTTCAACAATCCACCCTAAATAATCAAATAACAGCATTGGTATTTTTAAATAAGTACTCATAGAACCTAAAGAAGGATAATCTTTATTAACGCCCCTAAATTCTATTTCTTCCCCATTTCCAATATCAAGTTCCATTTTCCAGAAATCCCCTAATATTTTTGATTGATTCTCCTTCATTAAACTATTAATGTTCATTTCATCAGGCTTACTGCTGAAAATGTAAAACTTCTTGTCATTTAGGGTTATATAAGCCTTTGCGAAGTTTTCCATATATCCTTTTTCAAAATAGAGATATCCTCCATTTAGCATCGCATAAGCAATGGTCCTAATTCTTATGGAATACTTTAATAATTGCTTGGCCAATACCTTTTCCCATTCTTCATTATGTTTAAATCTTTCTACCAGTTCAGTGGCACCCTCTGTAAGTTCATATCCGCCTTCAATTTCCTTTATAAAGTTACATCCAACAATAGTTAAAGAGTTTTTATCTTTTTCTGCACCAAACAGACCATATACCTCATCAGCATTAACAATTCTTCCGCTCTCGTCAACCTTATAGCCCAGATAATCCTTGGCTAAATCTTTTTTACTGCTGCAGGGTACTTTCTTTGGTAAGGATTTTAAAATTTCTGCCCATCTTTCTATATTGGATGCCTTTACCCAAAATCTGTCCGTACCTATTTTTATAATCATAATGTATTCCTCAACTTTTCTACATAGTCTTTAAGGGTGCTTTTAAACTTTCTGGAGCGGTTTTTTATAATAATATCCTTTGAGTATATCAGGTCTTTAAACTTTTCATTGAGGACATATTCCCCATCTTTAAAATCAATTTTCTGCTCATCCATCATATCAAAAACCACCTTGTCTACTTCAGGAGCCTTATCTGGGAAAAGGTACATATCATTTTCCATGCAAAACTCATATACAAAATCATTGAGCCTTCCTACCCTAACTTCCCTGCCCTTTGTATTAAAGATGTAAAAGTCTAAGGCTTGAGTTGTATAGTAGTTGGTGTGGTCCGTGGGTCTTATGGATAATCCTTCAAAACCAGCCGTTTGGTATTCAAGGGCTACCATTGATAGTATCGTTAAAAAAGTTTTCCATGGGTAAGAAAGAACCTCCGCTACTTTCTCTTCCACTGGAAAATCCTTGTATTCATAGGGAGTAAAGGTGTATTTGTTTTTATCCTTTAACTTCGAGAGGTTAACAGATGAAGTTATCCTCCTGCCCTGTACCCATATTTCATTAGGGTTATTACCCATCGGTGATAACTCCACATCCTCTGTATCCTCTGCCAACTGCATGGTTTTTAGTTTTGTAAGTATTGAAGGATATTGAGGATAACCATTAAACACAGCCTGATAAAAGGATTTTATTTCTTCCGTTTCTTCTACATCTTTATCCTTGATGTTTAATATGGTTTCAGCAAATTCAGGGATGCTGTCTATAAACTCATATAGAGCTTTACTGTCCCCTCTTTGACCTATAATACAAGCCTCTTTGTATACTTTTTTTAGCAACTTATGTAACAGAGGTGGATAGAAACAGAGAAGCGATGTTATAAAATCTTCTCTATTTACTTTTCCGCTAAACTTAATCCATTTTTTCGTAATAACCAGCCTGTCCTCTACAAGACTAATAAAGTTTTGGTCTATAAGGTATTGTAAATCTATGTTATTTTTTATTTCCCCGTAGTCGTATAGGTTATTTAAACTTTTAACCAACTCGTTTATGTTTACCAAAGGTCTCACCTGCCTTTGCTCTGTACAAAATTTTAACTATTTGCTTTTACTTTTGACATATCAAAGTTGCCTTCTATTAGGTCTTCAACATCTTGCTTGGCTTCCTGGATTAGTTGCTTTGATTGTCTTTTTTTATTAATATAATTTTTGATTAATTCTTCAATTTTATCTTGATTTTCTTTTGAAATAATAGGTATTATAATTCTACCAATTTCTTGTAAATTAATATTTTGCTGAACAGCACCATTTTGTAACCTTTCAATTTGCCATTTCCCCCAAAATGAATTTAAGAATGCTGCTATATAATAAGGGTTCCATATTCTCATATCAATACGTAGTTTTATCATAAATGAACCAAATGAGAACCCATCGCATTTTTCATCAACAACTGCACTAATACCAACAGTTCCACTTCTTGTTATCAAAATATCTCCAGTATTTACATGATGGTCTTTAACTTCATCTTTTAATTTTTTATTTAAATATACAATATCATCAATATTAATTTCATTATCAGTTAAATTATTTCCTCTAATAAAAGGTATACCAACCATTGTGTAATCTGCTGGCACAGATGCTCCATACTTACTTTCGATTATAATATCCTTAAAAGAAGTAACTTTTTTACTTTTTAAGAGTTTCTCTAATGTAATATATTTTGTTTTATAATACTCCGAATCTAATCTTTCAGAATCAATATAATTACTATTGACAAATGAAAACATATCTTTATCAAAATCATTTAATGGTTTAAGTTGAAGCATTTCATAAAGAAATGTTTCAGCCTCTTTCTTCAATCTTTTCGCTTCTTCTCTCAACTCATCTGCTTTTCTAACCTTATCTCCTATGTATTTTTGAATTTCAGGAGATGGGATGGGGATTAAAAATTTTTCAATATCTTTTGGATATAATTCGGTCTGACCAGTACTTCCTAAAGTATTTTGTTCAATCATAATTTGCCCATATTTACTCTGTAAGTATGCCTTTAAATATCCACTATCGAAATTTTCTTTAGTTCTTAAAATAGTTATATGTCCATCGACAGTTGCTGGAAAATTACCATAAAATAAATCAACTTTTCCCAATGAGCCAACGCCCGTTGATGCCAACAAAACATCTCCCTTTTTTATATGGCACGATTTATTTTTGATAAAGTCTTCTTTTGATACATAATCAGGTTCTTCATCTACTCCAAAATTAGTTAAATTACGAACTTTATAATTAGGTATTTCTCCATCCTTTAATACACTTAACCCTTTACCCCTTCGATTTACTTCAACAATATCATTTATTTTGAGTATATATAATCCACTATTTAATATATTTTCTATATTAGTCAACATTTTTTCTTTATAATGATTGCTGTTAATTCTGTCATCTATGAAACTACTATTAATCCAAATTATGTTTGGCTTTTTCATAATTGAAATATAAGCATTCACTTTATATATCACCACCTATTCTACATCCTCCGGCATACCCTTCTTATAAGCCTCCACAATCTTTAGTAGGTCATTGTGGTCATCGCCTAGTTGTACTTCTACATTCTGTTTTACAGTAAATCCAACCTCATCTGCTACTGCCATAAATACAGGACCCTGTTTTTCTCCTGGATGTTCCTTCTTTTTTAGGTACAGCAGCGAAGTTTTTGCACCTGCTCCTGAAAGGGCAAAGGTTTCTTGCGGAAGGCTAATTACTGCTTTCAGTATTGCTTTACCACCTTCAAATTCCCCAGTTACAGGGTTCTTTTTACCCATGATGTATTCACGGACATATTTATCCCCTGAGTTTGAGAGTATGCCGTCTGGTACAACTATCATGAGTAGCCCGCCTGGTTTCAATAATTGAAGGTTTCTATCGATAAACAATACTGCAGGGTCTACAGAATTTACTTCTTTCCACTGACCTCTGCTGTCTGGCTTTGACCCAAGTGATAAGCCATAAGGATTCATTCTGTTTTGTCCATCCTCATCTATGTCAGAAGAATAATATTTGATAATTTCAGCGCCTTCAGGGTTTTCAACAGTGGTATTCCCTTTCTTAATCGTTTTTGAAATACCAGTTTTCGAAAATGGAGGATTTGTAAGGATTGCATCGAATGTCCCTGGTTTAAGGCGTGTATTCACTAGTGAATTTCTCGTTTGGAAAATAGGACACTTAGGCGCTCCATGTAGCGCCATATTGATTCTTGCCTTGAGAACCATTCCCGGGGCATTATCCGCACCGATAAAGCAGTGTTCCTTCATTTGTTCAAAAAGTTCTTCATATTGTTTCTTGTCTCCTGTTAATTTATTTAGGAGGTAGTGTTCTATCTTCTGAAGCATTTTTATTAAAAATCCCGCCGAACCGCAGCACAAATCACCTATGCGGAGGGTAGGGATTCCTGTTTTTGGGTCTTTACCAATTAGTTTTGCTGCCCCATCTTTGGTAAGGTCGTGTAAAACCATTTCTGCTGCTGCTTCCGTTACCTGTCTTGGAGTAAGATAGATACCCATACCGCCTTTATTCTCAAACTTTCCACGAAGCAGTACATCAAAAACCCTGCCCAATACATCCCCAGTCAAATCCCTTAAAGTGGCAGGTTTCTCTACACCGTCAATTACTATCGGTCCTAAATCCTGGAGAGCCTTTAAAACAGCAATATAAATGTTGGGATTCTCCAGTTTTATATATTCATCTGCACTAAATATGTTTGCCTTTTCCCCATTATCCAAAATAGCAACATAATCTGCATGGTCCTTTATTTCTTTAAAGGCTTCCCTTATCTCTTGGACGGCTTTACCCTTGTTTTTTGCTACATATTCGTAACTGTAAATATCATTAAAAAATTTTCCTGATAAATTTCCTTTTTTCAACTGATAATCTGGGTGATATAGCCTGAATGTTTCCATGAAAATAAGTTTACTAAATTCATCAATTACATCATTGGAATTATTCACATGGTCTTTATTTGCATAAATCATTTCATGGAGTCCATCAAATTTCTCTTGTAGCTCCTGATATTTTCTTATTGACCATTTGTCCCTATCAGTAAGTTGCCTTTTGCCTGAGTACAATTTGTTTTCATCTTCAAAGACCGATGGAATTTCAGAAACAGCCTTTTCCTCTTCCACAAGTATATAGGCATTGCTGGTACCATTTGTAATCCAAGCATATGTAGATATAGGATCTGTTGCCATTGCTTCATAGGTTATGCTTGTAACCAGTTCTGGTTTCAACTGTTCTTCATCTACTTTTTTTACATATACATATACATCTTTATGACTGGCTACAAAGGTAGCATCATCAATATCCTTTATTTCATCGTAACCAAGTTTTTTGATTTTATCCTTTAGTTCCTGCATGCAAGTTCCTCCTTAATTTTCTGCTCTCATTAAAACAGCTCCGTTGGGATGAAGTATATACCTTCCACTTTGCTCGGCAATTTTTGATATCTCCTCTGCACTAACAGTAATATCACTTGGTACATACTCCATAATTTTTTTAATGGGTATGACTGGCTTTCCCTCTATGGCTTTATCTATTACATCCAGTATAATGTTATTTAAATCATTTCCTGCAGCACTGTATATGTCTCCTATTTTTTTGATATTGCTATCCATTTGAAGAAATAATTCTACTTGTGCTTTGTTCCATCTTATACCCGATTCATTTAATCTTTGATGTAACTCTTCAATGGACTTAGGAGTTTTAAGTTGATCATATATTATTTCTACCAACAGCATCCACCTCCATTAATGTTCCTTATCTCGTGGTGGACACGTGTCATTTCCATAACTATCTTTACTTCTTATTTTGCCGTCTCTTCCTTGGATAATCAGTTCTGATTTCTGGTTTTGGGCAATTCCTTTTGCTACATTTATTGCTTGTTTTTGCGTATCAGTAACTTTAGTTACTCTTTCGTTGCCTTCACCTTTAACAGCCCATTTGTCGCCATGTTTTACAACCCATTGATTTTTACCCATATATAACACCTCTTTTAAAATTTGTTTTGTAACTGATTTAAATAATTCATCATTTTATCTGCTATTTGCCACTCTAAATCTGTCCTCAGCCGTGGTATTCTAATTCTTTCAAAGTCCTTTCTCTGAATAAGTTTATACAATGTTCCTTTAGTAAACATATTTATCTGATTTAAAATCACTGGCTGTTTAAATAAAAATAAGAGATAATAAGGACTAATATTTCTGGGAACCAAATTGTACAGCGCATCTGTTGTGACCATACCATCAAATTCTTCTGTGATAAGCGCCGTTGCATGTCCCTTAGTCCCTGTGGCACTTCCACCTTTGGCAGTTACTATTTCTCCACTTCTGACAATATATCTCATCCGATTGCTTAAATTGCCGTAAAAATCCTCGTGAGTTTCTTTTATAATTGAAAAATAAGGGTCTATATCAGCCAACAAAAAATACTTTACCTTTTGATTTTCGTTTATTTTAGGTCTCTCGGCCACTTTGATTTTTACAAGTTCTCCAAGTTCCTGCCATTTAACATTTTCCGTGTTTTTCTGAATCACCCTATACAATTCAGTATAAAAATTCGAATAATATTCAGGGTCTAACCTATGGCTATCAAGATGATCTGTAACATAAAAGTATTTAAGGTACTCTTCTTCCCCTTTATAATCAATTATTTTATAAAACATGTTTTCCGCTGATTTATATAATTTTTCTGCCCTTGCATACCGTAAAGCATCATCAGAATAGCCTTCTTTATATGCGCCAAAATCTTCAGGAATTAATAAATTTGCAACATCCTCCACAAAAATTTTATTTAGAATCCCTATTTTTATAGAGTTTAAGAGCATTTGCCCTGTATCACTTTTTAAAAATCTATATAACTTTACACCTTTACTCCTGTCCCTTAACGTAATTTTTATAATATCCGACGTTACTACACAGCCTTCTAATGCTTCATTTGCGTATATTATCTGTCCTGATTTGCCTGACGATGTAATCAAAACATCACCACTATTAATAATGTCTTTTTCTTTCACCACTTCAGTCCGTACCATCTTTAGTTCATTAACATATACAATATCACTTCTTATATCTCCAGGAGCAACGATTCTGTACCCATCCTTATCTGTATAATATTCTTTTTTCACTCTAATTCCGCTTGTGATTTCTTCACAAATATTATTTAATACAACAAGCGGTTGTTCCTTTAATAATTGTTGTATTTTATATCGTTGCACTACATAATTATAAGAAATCCTTTGTCCATCCATATTATCTGGTTTAATAAACATATACTCCACTTAACTCACCATTAATATATCACATAATTTCCCTTAAAACACAGTTCGTTTATATGTATATATTATTACTATTTTTAAGAAAAGTCAATAGATTTGCTTCCAATTTTTTCTGAAAAATAAAACAGCATATAACCAATCATCACATAATGCCACAAAAAAATAAAAACAGGCACAGACATCCTGTTTTTATAAATGCGGATTCAGTATAGCTCTTTCTTCTACTCCATTATGAATATGAAGATTAATTTACTCCTGCCAAAAACAAGTCTTGTTTATGAATAATCCGATAATAATTGGATAGATAACGATCTGGTTTTCAGCATTATTATTAAGCAATTCAACAAATTGGTTGGTCCTAAGTAAAGCTCATTCGTATCCATGAAATTCAATCAATGTTCACCACCGCGGTTAATTTGACAGTATAATTACTGATATTTCCGGCCGATTAAATATTCTAAACCCAAAACTATTGCCCAATCCTCTATTAACAATTAGTTCTTTTCCATTAATCTGATACTCTCCTGCATCATATTTAGGAAAAATTTCTCTTTCAGGGGAAAGTAATCCACCCATAAAAGGTATTCTTACCATACCGCCATGAATATGACCAGACAAAGTTAAATCTGCACCCCAATTCGAATATGTGTCAAAATACACTGGATTATGAGTTAACAAAATGTTATATGAGTTATTATCCAAACTACCTAAAACAGTTTTGATTTGTTCGGTCCCAAAATACGCATTCTTTGTGTATTCGTTGCTCACATCTTTATAATATTTAAGATTAAACCATAGCCCATATAGATTAATACTATCATTGCCTTTTGTAATTGTAACTTTTTCATTATCCAGCACCCTAATTCCAATTGTATTAAGTTTATCTGTTAATGACTTCAATTTATTGTCACTTAAATTTTGTTCATGGTTGCCAACGATATAATATGTTTCATAACTTTTACTTAGCTGTTCAGCTAAATTAATAAACACTTCAAAATCAGTATCTTTTGTATTAACCATATCTCCTGTCATTACAATAATATCAGGATTTTCACTATTAATCTTTTTTATAAGTCTATAATTGTTCTTTCCAAAGTTCTTGCTATGCAAATCAGATAATTGCATTATTTTGAAACCATTAAATAATGTTGGAATTTTATGTGATCTTACTGTATATTGCGACACTTGCAAGATATTATTATCAAAATATATAATTGTTGAAGTAATTAGAACTAACAAAAATACAACAAAAATAATGGAATTTCTCTTTTTCTTAATTTTCACTTTTATATACCCCCATAGTATAAGTATAGTTCATATTATTTTACAACTGCAACTTGCAGTATATATTAATTTTATCCGTTTCTTATATCACAAAGTCAACTTTATTTTATACCATCATTATATATAAAAACTATAAATGATAAAATAAGAATTGCGAAAAGTGGAAAATAAAAATGTACAAATTTGTACATAAATTTGGTATCCTTCTGTTCGTAGGAGGGATACCAGCAATGAAAAATCTATTAGGTCAAATTAGCATATTAAAGGTTATGGAGATAAAACCTAATTTTTCAGAGCTAGCAAGGGAATATGGAGTAGATAGAAGAACTGTTAAAAAGTATTATGAAGGATATGAAGGCAAACCAAAAACAAGAAACAAACAAAGTAAATTAGATAAATACTATGATGAAATAAAAGCATTTGCAAATGATTTTGACTTTAAGATACGCTTATGTAAGCCAAGACACTCATATACCAAAGGAAAAGTGGAATCATCTAATAAATTTATTAATTGGTTACTGCCATACAATTGTGAATTTGAAGATGAAGAAGATTTAATAAAGATAATTGATGAAATAAACAAAAAAGTTAATCAATCTACAAATCAATCAACAGGGATACAACCGATAATATTATTCCAAAAAGAAAAGGAGTATCTATCTCCTCTGCCAAGTAACGATATCATAGAAAGTTATATGAACTTCGAACAAAAAGCAACTGTCCATAAAGATTCTATGATATATTACAAATATAGTAGATACTCAATAAATAAAACTGTAACTCTTAAAACAGTAGAAAATGAATTACATGTATATTTTAACACAGACTTGATATCTGTCCATATATTAAGTAATAAAAAGATAAATTATCACGAATCTCATTATAGAGAGCTAATAGAAAATCTTATCAAAAGCAAGGAGGATATTGAACAAATATGCACAAATAATCTTAACGAATTGGATAAATTATTGCATAGGTAGGTGAAAATGTGAGTAACTATACCAAGCTATTAAACAATTTAGGAGAACTTGATGATTTTGATTTTGAATTTCAACCAAGCATAAACAAACAAGAAATTCTTGATTTAAAAAGTTTAAGATTTGTAGAAAATAACGAAAATATATTGTTTGTAGGTACTCCAGGTGTAGGCAAGACACATCTTGCCACCGCCATAGGGATAGAATGTGCAAAACACAGATATTCTACATATTTCGTTCATTTTCAAGAATTGATGACTCAATTAAAAAAGGCTTTAGCAGAAAACCGTTTAGAAATCCGATTAAAGCATTTTTCAAAATATAAGGTGTTAATAATAGACGAAGTAGGGTATTTACCAATAGACACAGATGCTTCAAATATATTTTTTCAGCTAATATCTAAAAGATATGAAAAACATAGTACAATTATTACAACTAATATGCCCTTTTCAAATTGGGCAGAAGTATTTGGATCAGCAACATTAGCCAATGCAATATTAGATAGATTACTTCATCATTCGCATGTTATATCAATAAAGGGACCTTCATATAGATTAAAATCAAAAGTTGAATACTTTAACAGTTCTTCGAATGCATCTTAGTATATTTTTTGTACAAAATTATATTCCACTTTTTGTACAAGGATATATTGACTTTTACACACATCAATAACACTTCCACAGTGTAAAAGCCACTTGTCTTTACTTAAAGACCAAGTGGCTTTTTATGGTTCAGCTATATCTTTATACATTTAAGTAAGTGATATAACCGACAATTGATAAGACAACTGCAATCCCAACTATTATGAAAATAGTAATCAATATTTTATGTTTTTTCATTGTTAATCTCTCCAATAGGAAATGCTTGTATCACCGTTTGGGTACCCAATCAATTCACCGTAAATATTTCCAATCTGTACAGACATGTCATTTATCGGCCCAAGTTTGTAATAGAAAACACCTCTAGCAATCGCCTTATTGCCGCTGATATAAGCACTTGAACTAATTGTGTCAGTCTGCACCATAGGATTAAGATTTCTAACTACATATGCGTCATTATAGAGAATCTGAGTTACAGTTCCATTAGATACCCTATAGCCAACTTCAATTCTATATTCTAGAATTGAAATTCCAAAAATAGAAACAGTTTGTGTCCCCCATGCATCCCAATCCGTAGAACTACTCAGCATAGGACTGGAATTGGGAAGATTGGTAGTATATTTTGTACTACGTGATACATTTTTGTTCTCATTATTTGTTGTGTTGTACGTCGCAGGATCAAGCAAAAGGTCAATAAACTCCTGCTGCTGGTCGGGGCTTAGAGCTGTAAATTTAGCCAAATCTTCGGGAGACTCCTTCTGCAAGAATGAGATGTATTCATCAACTGTTAATGCAGACTTATCCGTAGTGTCAGTAGCAGCAAATGCTGGAACGCTAAAGCAAAGTAACATAACGAACATAGTTACCAGCGAGAGTAATTTTTTGAATCGTTTCATAAAATTTCCCCCTTTCTAAAAGCTTAGCGGTAAGGTATTTGCGAAACTTTAGATTCCGATTAAATACTAAACTCTTACGCAAAGTAAATAATTTTTAATTTTATAAAATTCGCAATTACCTAGTCGCGTTTCTGGAAAGATTATATGCATATCATCAATCCTATTTCCATTATATACCTATATTGTAATTTTGTCAACAATAAAAGCAAAAAAAGTTATACAATTAGCCTTATACTATGTCTGAAATTCAATAAATGTCTACTAATTAAACAAAATCATGCCATTTGCAGAAACGGCTGCATACTGTTTTCCATGGACCAAAACATTCGAACAGGCTTCTTCAGGCTGCACCGCTACGGACCAACCACAGTATGGCATTGAACATCAATTCCATTATCTTTCAAAGGCTGTCCTGTTTTGCTTTGGGGAACACATCTTTAAATTGCTCTATGTCAATCTGTTATTTCATAGCGCATAATGGCATTTTATTTCACTCCAATTTTGTTCCACTATATACTATTTTCCAAATTAGTGCAGTTTCTCGTTTTCAGACACAACCTAGCATCAAGTATTTTTTGCATACCTACTATACCTACATATTGCAAGAGATCTATGAATTCTTTCTCTCTGGTGGTATAATAGGTACTGTAGATATTTTGCAACCTTGGGTCTGCCTGTCTAAGCATTTGCATTGTCATATACTACGGTATGATAAACACCTTTTATATCTTCAAAGAATGATGCATGTGCTCTTGAAAGCATGAAGTATCTTGTTTTGGAAAAAGTTTCGAAAATCTGTAATTACCTTTGGCACTTGTAAATACCGCCATCTGAAATGTTTTTAACTCACCTTTAATAAATAATTTGACTTCACCCCAATCAAACTCACATACATCACCAAGCTGGTATTGAGCTTTTATGTATGCTTCTTTATGCTTATTTATTATCTTATTTATTGCTTGGCAGACTGACGTGTAACCAATGTCATAACCTTCTTCTTTTAATGAGTTATATATCGATTTTCTTTTTTGTTGTTTGGCTTGTCCCAAATATCTTTTTTGTTCATTTTCTCTAAGATAAAACTTTATTCGATTTATCACTTCCTCACAGTTAAACAAAGGATAATGTTCCTTGATATCTAAAACATCATCTTCCCATTCAAGCAAATAAAAGTATCTTGTCTCTGTATCCGTAAAAAAATGGTGTATTCTTTTTGTAAGAACTCTTGTTCCTAATCCCTTCTCCCTTTATTCTTCTATCCTCTAAAAAACAAAAATGCCACTGACAACAGTTGAACGCCTCTAAGGGTGTCTGTGTCAATGGCACTTAATACATTCCTCTTTAATTTATTTCCATTATATCATGGACCAACTTTATTTTAAACGTAAATTCTCACTTGAAATAATATGTAGTAGTCAGATAAGATTCTATGTAACTCTGAACATAAGGAGGTATTTTATGAGGCATAGTGTTTTTTTGACTATAAAATTGGTAATTCTCATAAGTATATTTTTGATACCATTTGCTGTAATTTCAGAAAATATAATTATTCGCTTTATTACGGGCTCTTTACTAGGTATATCCCTTATTATACTTTTTCCTTTACTGTAAAAGTTCAATCTATATTTAATAAAGAGAAGATATAGTAAAGTTATTGAAAAAGGTTTTGGTAGGCTAATAATCTACTAAAACCTTTTTTAATAATGCCATAAAATTCAATCCAGTATATTCAAAAGATTAAATGTATTGTGCTGTCCTTTAACATCTCTAAAAAGGCAGTATTTTCTATCAATCTATCTTGCTCATCAATTGAATTATCCTGCTTTTTTCTCGTGAATTTTATTCTCTTCGTCTGCCTGTAATTTTGAACAAAGGTATCAATATTATGTTCATCTATATATCCAAGCCTTGTCCATTCATAAATCAGAAAATCATTTGATTTGAAAGTTATGGAAGTGTTAATTCTGTCTTTAAAGCGCTCATCTTTATAAAGCATTTCCTTTGCTTTAGAAATAAATTCATAGGTATCCCTGTCACTGCTAAAGATGGTTATAATATCAATGTTTCCATTATAATAATAAGAAAGGATATAACTTAAAACGGAAATAGATATCTCTCCTGCATTTTTCCTTTGAATCCTGCCGTTTGAAAGTTTCCTTTGGTCTAGTCCCTCTTCATAAAATATATTTAGCCATTCTTCATAGGGGTCCAAGTCTTCTACAGATCTGTTCTTTAAGATGTTTTTCTTGATAAAACTAACAAGCCTGCTCACATTGTAACAGCAGTACAGGAACAGATAGTATAATTCTGCTTCTTTGTAATCCACCAATGTTAAATAATCGACTTCATCTATAATTTGGACCTTCGAATAATGTTTTAAATCATTTATGTAACTTTTTCTATTTTCGCTATCACAAACCTCAGTCCATACCCATTGGGGAATAAGAATCATATCATATTGCTCAAATATCTTTTCAAGGCTGACGCTCTTGCGTACCCATGTTTAAAATTCAACAGAGTTATTATCCAGGATGCAAACTTTGAGAGACCTGCCCATGGAAAGGTATTTTTTTAAGTCATTTATGCTTTCTCCATTCATTTGGCAAGGTCCTCCACTGCTTTTTTAATTTTTCTCTTTAGCGTGAGTAGATACTGATAGTTATCTTTATGGTAGGAAACATCTAGGTTCTCCTTCATAACACTTTGTATCTTTTTCTCCAATCCACCTAAACTTACAACATAGGAGGGTTTCACTAACTCTGCATCCAATTCTAAATCTATAAATTTTTGCACTAAGTCCTCAGGCTTATTATCAAAATGCTCAAGGATTTTTTCTTTTAAATCCAAATCATTATATTTTGTAAAGGCTTCTTCAAATAGTTCTATCAGTACCGCCTTATATGGTGCCTTATATACATCCATGCATTTTATAACTCTATCGATAAAATCTTCATCGTCTAATGAATAGTAGTAATCGTACACATTGCCAAAAATTATTTTTGCAGCAAAATAATCTGCTCTTCTCTCATTTAAATCCATATCAACGGCAATATTATGGGTCTCATCACTTAAACTAGGGTCATAGAACAAATGATATATTTCATGCCATGCAACAAAATATTGATAAACACGGGGCTGAGCAGTATTGATAACTGGTATTTTAATATTTCCCTTTGTAATAATAGCCCCGCCCCAATACTCATCATCGATAGGAATCTGAATTAAATGGTTCTCTTTTAATACCGAAAAAGATAGTTTATCCTGCCCCGTTACTCCCGACTTATTAAATCTGACTGTAAAATCTTTAATTAGCCTTGATATGTCATCTTTAATCAGTTTATTTTTTTCAATAACCTGCTCAAGATTCTTCCGTGTTATTAATTCTGACATAACTATACACCTGCTTAATTATAATAAAGTTCACATAGATGAACTATATCATTTAGAATATCAAACATTTCTCGTGTCTTAGGTTTTAGTATATGATTCTCGGGAGCATTATCGGATAATGCAAATATAGGTTCTTTCTTTGGCTTGTATTTTGGAACATAATTTAATAATTGTTCTTCGTTTATATCCTGGCTTTCTAAAATTTTTTGTATATGGGTTTTAAAGGTGGCAAGGCTGTCAACTTCTCCTTTGATTAGTTTATCTAAAGTCGGCCTTGAAATATTAGTAAGCCTTGAGAAGGAAGACTTTGTATACCCATTGTTTTTAATGATATTCAATATATTTTTGCCAATTAGTTTTCTATTTTCGAATAATAATTCCATACTCATTTTTTACACCTCCTGCTATATTATACACCAAAAGTGTAAAAAAAGATACGGTTTGTAAAAAATATTTTTACAAATCTTTGAGGTTGGCTTTTTAGTTGTAAAATTTCCTACCCTTTCTTTCTCACTAAACTACAGGCTAAGCCTAATAATATAAGAAAAGACATTATTTGGATTCTACCAATTCATTGCAATAGGCACAGAAAAATGCATCATACTTTTCATGGTTTTATCTCACAACTTATATAAAAATCAATAACTGATATCAAAATAAATGATTTTTCTTTTGTCATTATAATGTCGGGTGTTTCCTGCATCTGTCCTTTTATCATATTAACTCTATAAATTATGGCATTGCACCTAAAAGTAAAATTTTAAAATAAATTACATATACTATAATTTTATTTTTAACCCTTTGATTTTTATAATTCGGTCAATATCTTCTTTGTCTTCTGTTAAAATATAACTTAACCTTTCATGTGAAGTATTTATTAGCCACGGCTTAGAATTTTTTATAAAACATAAATCTTCTGGCAGGTGAGGTTGAAGCCACTCATGCAAGGAATTTGTTGCTTGCTTTAATATTTCTTTAGCGTTGTTATCGGTACTATAATAGTATACTAATGCTGGTTGTTCATACAAAGTTATTGTTCCAGGCCATTCAAACTGTTCTTTTACTTCTTTTAAAAATGGCTTTAATTTTTCGAGAACATTATTCATATTGTCTGATATATCCATATCACGTCTTACTACTAAAATGAACTCATCACAGATATCAAAAGCCAAATCAATTAAATCTCTATAAATCTTATCCTCAGGATTATTCTCTATAAACATAAATCTCCTCCTATTTGTCTTCAAATTGAATCTAGGTAAAATGTAATTATTTAATATAAATATTAATGCCATGGTAATGATTAATAGAATTTTTGTCTTTTTTGCATAAGCGCCCCATTAATATCATTCCTCTTATAAAAGGCTCTTCATGTATCTCACCAAATTTCATACGTCCAGCAGGGCATTCCCAATAATCCTGTTTTGTAGTTAAAACTAATATTTAACTACTGACTTATCCGTTTTTCTGTTTTCCCACTCGCTACGAATTATCCCATATTTGCAGACATCTTCATAGTTATTCCATTTTAAAACCTCATGTTTAGCAATACCTTCATATGATAGACCTGACTTTTCCATTACTCTTTTTGAAGCAATATTTTTTGCCATGCATCTTCCATAAATACGTTCTAATCCTAATTTATCAAATCCGAAGTCGATTATCCATTTACATGCTTCTGTGGCATATCCCATGTTCCATAAATCTGGATTAATAAAGTAGGCTAACTCAGCATTGTTATGCTGTTTTGATATACCAATAAGTCCTATATTGCCAATGTATGTTTTAGGGTCAGATTTACTAAATATACCAAATTCAAAACCTTCTTCTTTTTCAATATTTTTTTGGATATAATCTATCCACCAGTATACAGTTTCTTTAGGGTAAGGGTGTGGAATCATAATTGTCGTCTCCGCAATTTCCCTTCTACTTATAACAGGATGGATTATATCAACATCCTCTTTCGTATAAACTCTCGGAATCAACCTTTCTGTCTGAAAAAAATAACTGTCATTTCCCATTTAAAAACCCCCCTTCATTTCAAATCAAATATTCTCTTACACCTTTAGCCAGTAGAAACTCTCCGTAGTCTAACATTGTAGGGAGGCAATGCGATTTCTCTTCCAATCGAATAATTGTTTCCCATGCTTTATCATCTTTCTCAAGCAATTCAACCTTGGAACTGAATCCCGCTGTCAGGCATGGACTGCTCCCCAACGCAATATCTTTCAGCCCTGCTTTCTGTAATACTCCCATGAGTTCCTCTGCATCGAAAAAATGCCTTGGTGGATGGGAAACACCAGGGTGCTGAGGTAAATCACCTGTATCCACAACTTTATCAATATACCAATAATCAGGCCGTCCAAAAAAATCTAAGATATCAAAGTTCTCTTTTCCGAGTAAAGAATGAATAACTCCCCATTTACTATTTACACTAATGAGTATTGTCCCACCTCTTTTTGTGACTCTAACAAGTTCGCTCACGCCTTTACTTAAATTATCAAAAAGGTAGTTCAGTGCAACCCCGTAACATACAGTTGTATCAAAAGTTTCATCTTCTATCATAGACATTTCACACAAATCACCAACTATAAAATTAGAAACTCTACCTGATAATGCACTTTCTAAAATCTTGTTCCTTGCGATATTTATTTGTTCATCAGAAATATCTAACAAAGTAACTTCACTTCCAGACTGGGCAATTGCTATGCTAAACCTTCCTGCTCCACAACCAGCATCAAGAACTTTTTTACCTTTACCAATATGTCCTTGAAGAAAGTGCATATGCAGAAGATAGTTGATTCTATCGTATGCGGTTAAATTAAATCTCTCCCACTCCCGCATCCCATAATTGTTATAAAAATTCTTGATTTGTTCTGGGTTGTACATATAAACTTCCCCCCAAATTCAGATTTTGCCCACAGTATATCTTTCAATATAAGGCGCAGGCGAAGCATTTAAAAGAAATTAAAGCACTTATAATTTTTTAAATATAAAAAACCCCGCAGAATCACTCATAAGAGTGACTCCGAAGGGTTATAACCATTCGTGTAGGACATTCATAGTCCCTATCTGCTCGCACATCAATGCTTAAGCATACTCACTTTTTAGTGTATTATTACATATATTTCCTATATTGTCAATACAGATGAACAAATAATTTTTCTGACAGGAAACTGTATTTCAATAACATATTCAATTATCTCGCATAGCAATAAAGGCACCCATGCCCGCAACTCTGTCCACTATATGCTCCAATATCTTTTGACCTGGTACATCCGCATTCTTTTCTTTGCCATGCATCTTTTGCATGGGAGGCTCTCTTACCGAACAATGCTCCAAGGTAGGCCCCATCTATACAATGGCCTTTCTTCACCCCAGGTACTCCTTCAATGATGGGGCTGGTGCATGTATAAATAGTAACTCCATATTTATCAGCAATCTCCACAAATTGGCTTACTAACTCAATCTGCTGTTGTTGTGAAGGAATTAAATAAGTAAACTTCGATTCTTTCATTCTTTGTTCTACTTTTTTATACAGGCAAAGAAAACTTATGGTACAGCGATTGACCCCAAAGGAAGAAATATCCCTGCATAAAGCCTCAAACACCTTTAGCCTTGCACTTGCAAAGTTATCTGGTATCGGCTCGTTCTCTCCCTTGATGCTAAGAATGATAGGGTTAAATCTCCAATTAATTTGCTGCGGTGAGTACCTTCGAGCCAGTTGCTCCATCTGCTTGACTGCCTCATTTGTATCAACAACATTGGGTTCCAGGAGTTTGGCGTAGCCTGTGATTGTAAACTGGAAATACAGATTATATTGTGACAAATATCCAGATTTTGGAGAACTGAATCCTGACGGAATTTCGTCAATGAGCATCTTTCCATAGTAATTCATTCCCCATATGGGCTTTTGATTTTCAAATACCACTTCTTCACCAATGAAATCGGCGCTCCCGAAGTAATAGTCTATGTATAGTAAATTCCCTTCATTATAATGTAAATCCTTTGAGTTCAGCCTTAAAGATGCACAAAGAACTCCATCTCCAGCATATGTATTTATCTTTGCTGTGACCAGAAATTCTTTTAAAGCCAATTCTGTGCAGTTCATTGCCTTTATCAACCTTCATGTTTAGTCTCACTTTTTCTTTACTCTTTTTAAAATCATTGAAATAACAATCAATGCTGCCCCAATTACAAACAACCCTATATACATAAACAACTTAAATGGTCCCCCACCAAAATGGCTAAATGGATATAGCCCCATTTATAATCCAAAAAATATCTTTCATAATCGCAATGAATAAACCAATATAAAAAATTATCGGACTAATTGAAAAAATAAATCCTAAGCCCATCAACAACTCTGATATAAATTTTATTAACGAGTATTTCCCCATCACCCTGCCCCCTTGCACCATAAACACATAAAATAAACATTACATAACATTAACGAATAACTCTACCAGTCATTCCATTCGTCAAACCCTTCCCTTGCTCCTGTAAAGAAAAACTCTGTATGCCTGCATTTAGGGCAGACATATACGTCAAAAGTCAAATGCTCTTCAACATCAAATAAGGCTCCCAATATTCCTCTATTATTATCTTGGGAATCAAAACGGTATTCTTTTAGATACTTCATTTGCTCTTTACACCTTAAACATTCAAACTGCTTTTCCATTTAAACTTATGACTCCTTCCACTTTATTCTCATTAAAATCATTCTATTCTTTAATTATAATATAAAATGCTTATATCCGTGCTATAATATTTTTATTTTTTATTTGACGTGTAAAGTGTAGCATATGTTTCATTCGTCCTAACGCCTAAGATTGATTTATCCAATATAATTCCCCAGGTAAATGGGTTTAAACATTGATTTTGAAAACCGTGAAGTATTAACTATTACAGATTTTGAATTTTTATCACTATTTAAGAAACCAAACGAAAATGTATATTTTAGGCTTATTCAAGAAAAGAAGCGTATAGCAAAAAAATTTGACTGTATATTAACTTTAGACGATGATTTAGAATATCCGCTTATTCAAAAAATCTTTAAAAGGTATCAGAAACAAGGCTATAGTGTTTATTTTGTTGTAAATAGCGGCGGGCAGGAAAAGAATTCTATTAAAAGAATAAACGCACACTTTATTGATATGGATTTTAGGAAAGTTCCAAAAATAGACGGTGGAAAATTAACAACGGACTCTGAAGGAAAGACTGTATATGAGTACAGGAGCAAGGAAGAAATAGAAGAATATAAGATTGCTTTTTTAAAGAAATTGGAGAATTTTAAACTGAACCCGAATATTATTGTAGAAACCAAGAACGGCTTTCATGTATATTGGCTGCTTAACCTTGAGAAACCACAAAGATTAGACGCTTTTACCCCGCTTCAGGAAAATCTAATTGAATATTTTGCTGCTCTTGAAGAAAGACATGAACATGCTGACAACAACGTAAAAGAATTTAACAGGGTTTTAAGAATTATAAACTATCAGCATCTTAAAAATCCAAATGACCCTTTCACGATAAAATGTATATACCTAAATACAGATGTAAAATACACTCAAGAAGATATTGCTGCTGCTATAGGATACAATATCATTGAATTGGTCGGTAATACAGAAAGTACTGAAATAAAACCTGTTACTGTGAGGACTGAGATAAACAATTTGCGAAAAGAAAGCCCCAAAGTTCATTCTTCTCCAGTCTTACAGTATGATGACTTGATTCCGTTTTTAAAACAGCAGGATTTAATAAGTTACCCGGGTATTGATGCGAAGCCCAATTTAAACTTTAAATGCATATTCCATAAAGACAATAATCCTAGTGCTGTCATAAAAAGTAAAGGTGGATATTACAAGTATTTTTGTAATTCTCCCGTTTGCACTTGCTATAATGCTGGCAAAGGTATGGATATTATTGATATATTTAAAATTAAAGAAAACTGTGATACTTCAACCGCTATAAGGAAGTTGATTGAATATTTTCATATTAAATTAGAAGATTCAACTTGGATAAATGAGCAAAGCAAAAAATTTGAAATCAACATGATGCTTTTGAGCCAATTTGGAGAAAAAAAAGATGAATTCCCAAATCTAAACCGTATCATTAGGTTCGGTATTTCTCTGTTGATGGATATTCTTGAAATAGGTAAAGAAAATATTATCAACCGCTTCTTTAGCACAAATGGAGAAAGCATATTTTTCTTTTCCAATCGGTACCTGGCAGGAAAAAGAAATAAAAGTGTTGTTAATATAAATAAATACATCAATTTATTCTGCACCTTAGGATTGCTCAACAAAATCCCATATAAACAAGTTAATCAAAGATTAAGAGCAATGGCAGTCCAGATTTCTAAAGACAATGCCCAAAAAATGTACAAATTTGTACATAAATTTGGTATCCTTCTGTTCGTAGGAGGGATACCAGCAATGAAAAATCTATTAGGTCAAATTAGCATATTAAAGGCTATGGAGATAAAACCTAATTTTTCAGAGCTAGCAAGGGAATATGGAGTAGATAGAAGAACTGTTAAAAAGTATTATGAAGGATATGAAGGCAAACCAAAAACAAGAAACAAACAAAGCAAATTAGACAAATACTACGATGAAATAAAAGCAAAACTTGAAATAAAGGGGGTTACGGTAAAGGGAGTATATGAATACTTTGTTTCTAAAAATTATGATATTGGAACATATTCTAATTTCAACAAATATGTAAAGCGAAAAGGCTTGAAACCTGCTAAAAAAGTAAGTGGTCATCCACGATTTGAAACTCCTGCGGAAAAGCAAGCACAGGTAGATTGGAAAGAAGAGATAAAATTAGTTTCTAAATATGGAGAAGAATTCATTTTTAATGTTTTTAACTATAAGCTTGGATATTCAAGATATTGCTACTTTGAATATAGGAAAGCAAAAACACAACAAGATGTAATTGAATGCTTGATAAACGCTTTTAAAGCTACAGGAGGCGTTCCAGATGAAATACTTTTTGACAATATGAAAACAATAGTTGATATAACAAACGAGGGGAGGAAGATAAATAATAAAATAAAAGCATTTGCAAATGATTTTGACTTTAAGATACGCTTATGTAAGCCAAGACACTCATATACCAAAGGAAATGTGGAATCATCTAATAAATTTATTGACTGGCTACTGCCATACAATGGTGAATTTGAGAATGAAGAAGATTTAATAAAGATAATTGGTGAAATAAACAAAAAAGTTAATCAATCTACAAATCAGTCAACAGGGATACAACCGATAATATTATTCCAAAAAGAAAAGGAGTATCTATCTCCTCTGCCAAGTAACGATATCATAGAAAGTTATATGAACTTCGAACAAAAAGCAACTGTCCATAAAGATTCTATGATATATTACAAATATAGTAGATACTCAATAAATAAAACTGTAACTCTTAAAACAGTAGAAAATGAATTACATGTATATTTTAACACAGACTTGATATCTGTCCATATATTAAGTGATAAAAAGATAAATTATCACGAATCTCATTATAGAGAGCTAATAGAAAATCTTATCAAAAGCAAGGAGGATATTGAACAAATATGCACAAATAATCTTAACGAATTGGATAAATTATTGCATAGGTAGGTGAAAATGTGAGTAACTATACCAAGCTATTAAACAATTTAGGAGAACTTGATGATTTTGATTTTGAATTTCAACCAAGCATAAACAAACAAGAAATTCTTGATTTAAAAAGTTTAAGATTTGTAGAAAATAACGAAAATATATTGTTTGTAGGTACTCCAGGTGTAGGCAAGACACATCTTGCCACCGCCATAGGGATAGAATGTGCAAAACACAGATATTCTACATATTTCGTTCATTTTCAAGAATTGATGACTCAATTAAAAAAGGCTTTAGCAGAAAACCGTTTAGAAATCCGATTAAAGCATTTTTCAAAATATAAGGTGTTAATAATAGACGAAGTAGGGTATTTACCAATAGACACAGATGCTTCAAATATATTTTTTCAGCTAATATCTAAAAGATATGAAAAACATAGTACAATTATTACAACTAATATGCCCTTTTCAAATTGGGCAGAAGTATTTGGATCAGCAACATTAGCCAATGCAATATTAGATAGATTACTTCATCATTCGCATGTTATATCAATAAAGGGACCTTCATATAGATTAAAATCAAAAGTTGAATATTTTAACAGTTCTTCGAATGCATCTTAGTATATTTTTTGTACAAAATTATATTCCACTTTTTGTACAAGGATATATTGACTTTTACAGGGCGTGAATACTATTCAAAATGGCTCAAATTTAAGGAGCGTGAAAATATATTTCAAAATACAAAGAGTGGCAGACAAGACACGGTGAGGTTATCTCATCATACCAAATATATCTTAACAGCAAAACTTATGATTTTATCCTGAAGGGTGGTACAGCCTTGTTGACTTGTTACGGTTTAGATAGATTTTTAGAGGACATTGATTTAGACGGTAAGAATAAATCCATAGAAAAATTTGTTGCCAATTTTTGTGAAAAAGAGAATCCAATCCCTTATTTACAAACTTACAGTTGATAAATTTGCTTAAAAAATGTATAATTAATTTAAGTGCAAAAAGACGAATTTTCTTTGAAGCCGAACCGCAAAATCAGTCGCTGAAATCAGTCGCTGAAGATGAAGCAATTTTGAAGCTTAGATGCCGACTGAGGCATTTAGAGATGAGTCATCGTGCGAAAAATTGCAAATCGAAGCGTTACTGATGGAAGATGAAGATTCCAGAAAATGAGTATTTGCAGCTAAATCATAATTAAAAAATAAAATTATTTGAGGTGTTGTTATGTTTAACATTATAATAGGTTTTTTTTTAATTTTAATTTTTATAATAATCTTTGTAAAGTTGACACACTTTGTGGGTTCAGGAATTTTTAACTATATACGTAAAATCTTTAAATAATTTAAATAAATTTAATTTTATCCATGAAAAATGCACCTTCGAATATTAGATTTTTTATCTAACATCTGGGGTGCACTTCATTTTTGCCTATTGTAATGATTTAGCTATTTGTTTCGAAATGCATTTGTCAAGTGAAAAATTTAGTGTAACATAGACAATTTTGCAAAATACCTTATTATCAAGACGATTATTTTATATTAATTCTTTTAATATAAAATCAAGTATTATTTATTATTCATCCATGATATTTTTAAATCCTTATCCCTTTATCCTTACTCATCCTTGAATCCTAATCATAATATATATGTATTTAGTAAATTCCCCAAAAACCTTGAAATTACAGCATTTATATGGATTTTTAAGCGACAAAAATTACTTCAGGATACTGTGAAAAGGATGTACGGATTATGGATTAAGTGCATTCCCTGTATACTCTCCTAAACCCTTTCACCTTATAGAGATTACTTTACAAAAATATCTTATTAAAATTTGATTTAATTCCTAGTAATCCTTATAATGTGAAAAATTTTTTGAAAGGATGAGTTTTATGAGCCAAAATTTATACATAAAAGATTTCAAGAACCTGAAAGTATGGCAGGAATCAGCAGAATTAGCAAGTGAAATATACAAAATTATTAAGAAATTCCCTAAATTTGAAACCCATATAATTGTATCTCAACTTCTAAGGGCGTGTACTAGTATTTGTGCCAATATCGCAGAGGGCAACACACAATTATATAAAAGCAGAGAATACTACCACTACAATCTCGCACTTGGAAGTGCAGGGGAGACCTGTAACTTCCTTGCCATAGCCCTGATGAATGAATATATTACAAAAGAGGAATATGATGCCCTGGAACTAAGACTTATTGAAATTATCAAAATGCTGTATGGGTGTATCAAAAAACTGGAACCTGAGCCAAGTAACGAGTTAAAGGATCCTACTATGGGTTGATTTAATATTACATAAAAATGAGCCTGTAGAATATAGCATTGTACCTATATATTTTATAGGCTCATTCATATAATATCATTTTTTGCCTTTACTATCCCTTAAACAAATGCTTGTTTACTTTTCTTTTGACAGCGTCAAAACAACAATTTCTGGATGGTTGAAAAGGCTTTGGGGAATGATACTGTTTCCAAGCCCCCTGCTTACAATCATAGTGCAGTTCCCTCTTTTATATTCTTCTTATGTATATTGAGGGAAAAAATTCTGATTAGGCGCAATTAATCCGCCTATAAACGGAAGCCTTACCTGCCCTCCATGAGAGCATATTCAGATAAAACTAATATACCTTACTTATTTCACCATAATGTATAAAAAGACCGCTTGATTGAAGTTAATCCTTTTTCTCAAGACCTATAAGAGAAATTAATAAGCCAGAAAGCGCTATTAAATATTCAATACCACCAAGATTAGAATTAGGGTCAACTGCAATTATTCCTCCGAATAAAGTTATATTTATTCCTAAAAGCATTACTTTAAAACCTGAAGCACCCTTCTTTAATCCATGAACAATAAAACCTACAATCAAACTTAATACAACTAAAAATATCGTTGTCGATAGAACATATTTCATTTCACAAAAACTCCTTCCTATAATTTATAATATACTACTAGCAGGTATGAATTTCTATCATAATTGCATTGAATTGTATGATATATCTTAAAAACTTTGTCTTATATAGATTTGAAACATAAACCTTTTTTCTATTGCCCATTTAAAAGTTCCTTCAATATTGCTTTAGATTCCTGCGGAAGTATTTTAATAAAGTGTTCCAGTCCGATGTTGTATACAAGGGCAATTATCATATTTTCCCGTTCTCTTAAATCCCCCAGCGCCTGTCCATCAAAGAGTTCCAATTTGTTTTCGTATGGAGTATACTGAGCCCACTGCTCACAAGTGAGCCTCTGTGGTTCTTTAAGAGGTATTAGTTCTTCCTTATCTTGTGGCGGCATAAAATATTCAAGCGCATTCTCTACCCATTTTATAAAGTCCCGCTCTTCTGGAATTTTACCGCCATTTTCTGCTATTTGCTGATTTACAGTATCCTCTGCTATTTTTCTAATATTTTCTTTGCCATCAAAAACCCGCAAAACAGCACTCTCTGGCAACTCAATAGTCTGTAACACTTGTTTTATACTAAAACCCATTTCTTTTAATTTCTTTACAATTTGCAATGTACAAGACATCTCCCCTACTAACTTACCTATTTTTCTTGCTTCTTCATGCATATCAATTCCCATATGCCCATCCCATTTCTCTTTTATATTTTGTAAGCATAACTGTTACTGCTTTGGCTTACCTTTTATATTACATCATGAGATTTGCAGCATCTTCCATCCGCTGCCTATAAAATAGATTGAAAATGCTATAATAAATATGCCCAACAATAAAATAATCCAGCGATACACTGCATCACTTATCATTTCTTGCCTCTGTAAAATGCTGTGGATATTGCTGTATACCATACAAAGTCCGATAAAATATGTCCTATAAAAAAGAACAAAACACCAATTAACCCTGAAGTATAAGACTGTCGTATTGATTCCATCCCCGTTGACGCCCACCAGAGAATGAAGTATGGATTAGTAGCGCTTACAAGTGCTCCTTCTAATACAAGATTTCTCATACCTGCACTATTCCCTGCTCTTTGATTCTCCAGAAAAACTGATTTATTTATACCAGACTTTATCATTTCATACCCCATCCATGCAAGAAAAGCACCGCCAAATAATCCGATAAGTCCTGCAACTGTCGGATTAGCGAAGAAATCTTTAAGCCCGAATGTCATGATAACAATTAGTATAAGTTCCAGGATTCCATGTCCTAATACTGTCAAAGGGCCTGCTGTCCACCCTTTTTTAAGGCTGCCGTCAATTGTAACCCCCAACATAGGCCCAGGCATCATTGCTCCTGAAAAACCTATTAAAAATGCACTAATGAAAATCCCCCACAGAATCATGTTAATTAACCTCTCTTATAGCCAAAATACCTTGCTGTCAACATCGGCTTCTCTTTTTTAATATCCATGCCCATGAACATAATAACGATAAATTTTCATTATTACTTTAATTTCATTTTAATAAAATTTTACCGTTTATGAAAGCATTATTCTGTTTAAGAACTAACTTTATTATTATAGAATCAACTTTATTATTATAGAATTGACTTTATTATCATAGAACTTACTTTATTATCACAGAGCAAACTTTATTATTTCATATACATCCCCTTAATCCTTATCCCAAAAAATCCTTGCCATTAACTATGTATATTTAAAATAAACTCCACCCACACCCCTCAAACCCTTGATTTTCCTATATCCTAATTTCTACCAGATAATAAAGTCCGCTCTAAAATCTCATATTTTTATCCCATTTATTAACACTTTTTCCTTAATCCTTGTACTAATTTTTAAAATAAAGTCGGTTCCAAATAGGGATGTTTTGAAAGGAAAATAGGGATAAGTTTCATGAGGTAAGGTTTAAGGTTTTATTCCATCCTTTCAGTTGCTATATCAATATTATCTTCAATACTTTCCTCAATCCCTTTAAAATCAATAGTTTGAAGGCTGTAACCAATAAAAATTCTAATCCCTTAACCCTTACACCTTAGCCCTCTCCCCCCTACAAAAAAGCAAACCCCGCAGCAAATCAGGAGTTATCCTGCATCTACTGCGAGGTCTTAGAATAAACTTTATTTTTATAGAGCCAAGTTTATTATCATGGATTGGAATTTATTGTTTATATACACAATGTCAAGTGCCTAGTACCTATTCACTCTGTTGAACAATATCATACAATTACTGTACAACATAAGAATATTGTGACAGAAATTAATTTTTTCTTTATATTATATTGTTACTCCATAATAAACTCTTCTATATTCATAATATCTTGACCATCAAAAGTAAAACAGACAATAAAAGGCATAAGATTCTTAATTCTTTCAAATTCAGTATAACCGAATTCTTTATTAAAATAGTTTATTATTGTACTTAAAGCAGTACCATGGGAGCCTATAACAATATTCTCGTCTGCATTTTCTTTAAGTATATGCATAAGAGCCTTTATATTTCTCTTTTGAACCTCATTTAAACTTTCTCCTTCAGGTAATTTATAATCAAAATTAGTCCACTGCTCTTTTGCAAATTTATCAAAATCCTCTATCCATGTATTACCTATTTTTCTTTCTCTAAAATCGTCAATGACATTAATTTCTAAGTTTAAACTTTCTGTAAAATCCCTTATTGTGTCGATGGCTCTTTTATAAGGACTTGAAAATGCTTTCGTAATATTTTTATCTGATAAAAATTCTGTTACCTTTTTACAGTCATTTATAGCATCTTCAGTAAGTGGCCGCATTAAATCATCTTTAATTGAAAAGTCTGGTTTAGCATGTCTTACAAAATATACTTTTGTCATATAATTTCCTCCAATTCAAATATATTGTTTTTCTCAAAGCCCATAATTATATTTGGAGCATTCCTGTAATAAAAAAATATAAGATTTTAAATAAAAAGTACCTCCTGATAAAATACAAGATGTCGATTGTTCATGAACACGACTCTCAAATAACAAGGAGGTACCTAATATGAAGTATAACCAAAATTTAAAGATATTGCAAATAACAGAAAAGACATTAATTGTAGGTGTAGACATTGCTAAAGAGACACACCACGCAAGAGCTTTTGATTTTAGAGGAATAGAATACGGTAAGCGTATTGAATTTAGCAATGACAGTGATGGAATGGAAAGATTCTTTAAATGGGCTGCAGAGATTATGAATAAAAGCAACAAAGAGCATCTGATGGTTGGTATGGAACCAACAGGCCATTATTGGCTCTGCTTTGCACAGTTTCTTAGAGATAAGAGCCATAAGGTGGTACTGGTAAATCCATTTCACGTAAAGAGAAGTAAGGAATTTGATGATAACTCGCCAACTAAAAATGACAGGAAAGACCCTAAGACAATTGCAATGCTAATTAAAGATGGAAGATATGTTGAACCTAATATACCTGAGGGTATATACAGCGAGCTTAGAATTGCAGTGGACATAAGGGAAAGGCTTACAAAGGACTTAAATAAGATAATGAACCGGGTTGCAAGATGGCTTGATATATATTTCCCTGATGTATATTTAAAATAATCTCCACTCCACCCACACCCCTCAAACCCTTGATTTTCCTATATCCTAATTTCTACCAGATAATAAAGTCCGTTCTAAAATCTCATATTCTTATCCCATTTATTAACATTTTTTCCTTAATCTTTGTAATAATTTTTAAAATAAAGTCGGTTCTTTTCAGGGGCAAGTTGAAAGGAAGAAGGGATAATGTTGCATTTTCTCATATCCTTTTTCTAATTCTTTTTATCCATCGTGGTATCAATATTTCAATCAATATAATAATCAATACTTCTCTCAATCCCTTTAAAATCAGTACTTTCAAGGCTGTAAACATCATAATATTTTAATGCAATATCTATTCTCCTTGACCCTTACACCTTATCCCTGTCTACCCTCCCAAAAAGCAAACCCCGCAGCAAAACAGGAGTTATCCTGCATTTACTGCGAGGTTTTGGAACGAACTTTATTTTTATAGAGCGAAGTTTACTATCATGGAGTGGAGTTTATTTTGTATATACATAGTTGGACCTTGGAATAAGGGTTTAGGTTCAAGTTTCTCTCATTATATATAGCGTAGGTTCAACACTTAACGCATAAGCATTCAGGTAATACCTGAATTACATACATTGATTATGAAATAATAACCTCTTTTACTTTTCCATCTTCAAATTCATTATAGGTATATCTTCGTATTTTTGATTTTGTATTACCATATCTTACAAATTTAAATTCATAGAATTTATCTCTTAGAAAACTAAACTTTCTCTTAAACAATTTGGCCACATTGTAATTTGCAGTAGTGAAGAATATTTGAGTTCCATTTGATATAGCCATTTCTCTTAAAAAATCCAATAGCCCAAGGATATTTAAATCATCAATATTTGAAACAGGTTCATCAAGTAATATAAATTTAGGCACGGTTCTCATACTTATATGCAACTTAAAAAAGATAGATATTACAACTGCCGTTCTCTGTCCTGCGCTCATTAGATATATAGGCACTTCAACTTCAACATCATTTATCTTTCTATATCCAACAATTTCCCCTTTTTCATTCAAAGCAAGTTTATCGAACTCTCTCGGTGAATGTAGACTTATAAATAAATCACTTATGTCACAAATATTTTCCCTGATAAATTCTTCCGCATATTGTGAAGATAGTTTTAGACTATTTAAAACACCGATTGCATGTATACACTTTTCAATTTGTTGTTTCTTTAACCCAATTTGTTGCTTTAATAGTTCTAATTTCTCGGTATCTTCTTTTTGCTTAATAGTATTGTTAACTTTATCAGTAACCATTGAAACTTCATCTAATATTGTCTGTATAAAGTTTCTAACCTTTGTTATAGAAGTATTATTTTCAATACAAATATCATTTTCTTCAATTTCATCAGCAAACTCCTTTAAAATATTGATTTTGGATTCATATGCATCTAGTAATTGCAAATCTTTTTGTAAAGTCTGCTTATTTGTTTCCTCTTCGTTAATCTTTCTTTTTTCATCTTTTATTAAATTTTTTAAATTATCTATTTTATGTTGTAAATTCTCTTTTTTAGTCAGATTCTCTTTTAGTTTTTCTTCCAGGTCATTTTTTGCAAAAGTAATTGTCTCTAAAGTCAGTTTACTATCTTTAGTACCTGCCATATTATTAATATAATCCAGGGCACTCTTTATAAAGTCGTAATTATATCCTGCTAATTCTAAACTGCTTATATCGTATTCCAACTTCCTTAATTGTTGTATATTTACATCTAGTAATCTTAATACTTCATTAACCGCCTGTATCATGTTGTCATTACATCTGTTATTGGGGCAGGTGTTATTTTCCAACAATCTGTTCTCAACAATAAATTTAAAGGCATCATATAGATTATTAATGTATTGTTGTTGAGTAGTGTAATATTCAATTTCTTTATTAACTTTATTCAATTCCTTGTCAACAGCATCTTTTTCCTCAATTAATTTTTTATAGTAAGAATCATCCATTTTTATTTCTTTGTCTATTGCTTCTAGAAACTTTTCTTTAGTGAAAAAATCAGTGCCACATAATGGGCATCTTGTGCTATTACTTCTTTCGTTAAAATATCTCATACCTAATGCTTTTACTTGGATAATTATATTATCTATACTATTCTTTTTTGCTTCCTCAATTTTTATCTTATCACAAATGTTTTTCATTTCTTTTCCCAACTCATCTTTTCTCTTTGACTTTTCAAGTATAAGCATTTCTAAATCATCAAGACTTTTATCAATTATCTGCTCATTAGAAAGATGTCCCCATGTATCTTTAAAGTAACTTAATACGCTGATTTTTTGCTTTAGATTAACTTTTTTATGTTCTAACTCCAATAGTAAATTACATTTTTCAATATCCTTAATTTCTAATACATAATTGTTTAACGTGTTTACTTGATTTTGTGTATCCTCAATAACTCCATTTATTAAAACATCATCACTTATGGCTTGTTGTAATTCATCAGATAGTTTATTAATAACACTATTTATGTTAATTATATTTTTTTCAATTAAAGCGAATTTTTCCTCTAAACTGCTTCTATTTCTCGTAATTCTATCAAGACTATCATTTATATCCTTTTTTGAATCAATCTCTCCACTTTCAGACAAGAAATTTTCCAATAACATTTTTATCTTAGCCAGTTTAGTATTAAGTTGCAGCAACCAATTTGATACTGAATATAAATTTGTTTCATCTTCTACTCTTTCGAAACATAACTTAACTTCGCTTAATAAATTATAAAGTGATTCCAATCTAATCTGGATACTACTACTATCAATTTTTTCTAAGAGTTTAACCTCATCTTCAAGACTGTTTATTTCACTTTCAATAGAGGCTTTCTCCTGCTCAAACTTTTCCTTATAAGTTAACCAATTTTTTTCTATTGTTTTAGTACTTTCACCATAAATTATTTTGCTAAATTCTTCACTATAATTAGGCTGCTCCCCTAAGAAACAAAATGAAAACGTATCCTCAAACGAATAGTAATTATATTGATGAAATGCCTTATTTAATTTTTCTTTTTGCCTTGTTCCCTGTCTATTTTGATAAAAGCGACTCTCTCTTGACTTTCTTTCTCTAATATCATTAGGGATATGTACTGTTTCATCGCCTTCCATTTGTAATGTAATATCACTCTTTAAATCGTTGTAGTAAATATCATTATCTATTTCACCTGTGTTGTTTTTTCTTATTTGCCCTGTCATTACTAATTCTATTGCCTCAAGTATAGAAGTTTTTCCACTTCCATTAGCACCGAAAAGTAAATTAACATCTCCAAATTCAAGTTCTGTATTTAAACCGAAACAATGTGGGCGAAACTGTTCAGTCATTTTTAACTGCTTAATTTTATATAAAGAATGTGTCTTATTTTCTTCATTACTAATTAAAGTTAAATCATAATTGTTTTCACTTTCAACATTCTTGCCTTTTAAAAAAACATCTATTTTATACTTTGAATATGTATCAAGACAAAAAGTCATTCCGTTATCATTTAGTTCTTTATACCAATCATCAATGGGGTCAACAATCTCTTTAGTACTATCCCCTGTGATAACCTTGCCAACAGGGATGAGTTTATTAAAATGCATCTCATTAATTACTAACTTTCGGGCATATTTCTCATTTTTCTCAAACTCAACTAACTCTTCTGATGAAATTTTCTCATATTCTTCGCTTAGTAGCACACATACAAGGTATAGGTTCCAACTCAAATCACCCTCTAATTCAAAAAATATTGGCTCAAGACATTTTTCCTCAATAATTTTTTTATACTGCTCTTTATCAACAATATACTTTTTGTATTGAGAATAGTTTAAGTAAATAAAAATATATTTACTAACTACTTTCTTTTTATATGTATAATTTGCAACAACTACATCAAACTCTACATCCAAGGGATAGTTATTTTCACACTCTAATCCACTTTTAGTAATCAACTCTTTTAATTCCATAATCCTCACCTCAGAATTGATGTTTCATCTACCATACGGTCAGACGAAGTTATTTCTGTCTTATATTCGGGATAACTAATAATTTGTGTTGTCCCCCTCTTTTGGGTAAACACACAAACATATGTATTTGTAATAAATTTACGGATTTCATTTTCTCTTCCCTCAGAGGTTAATTCGTTTATTATATCCATGTTCAGTTCGGCATGTTTATTTTTCTGCTCTTCTTTCATCTTACTACTTACTTTCTTTGCATCTGTTTCGTAAGGTACGTAAGATACTATAGCCTTTGCTCTTACATTATTATCTTTAGATACAAGGTTAAAAATACAATCCTCTAATGAAAACATATGTGAGCGAACCAAATCCTTCATATAAGGAGGAAGTTTTCCTGCTTTTAGAAGGTTGACTAATATATTAAAATGATTTATTAGTTTTAATCTTTGTTCCTCGCATTCATCATCAATATGTATACTAACAATATTACATACTTCATTATCTACTATAGCCAATTGGCCTTTTTCTAAATCTTTTTCTAAATATCCAAGACATACTCCAAAAAATATATCTCTATTTTCTTTATCTGCTCTTAAAGGGAAATTATAATCTATTTCATCTTCCCTTACATCGAGTAATTCCCTTAAATTATTATCTTTCCTTATATAATCCTTCTCTATTAAGTATCTTCTATCTTTCGCTTCATATACTTTATTAACTGTCACATCTTGCTTAGGTTGTGCAACACTAGGTCCAATTCCCTTAGGCTTTTTTATAGTAAGCAAGTGAATAATTTCGTTTTTTAGGCAATACCACACTTTTAATTTATACCTGTTAAAGTATCCAAAGCCTAATCCTTTACTATAATTATGCTTTCTTAAATCCTTTTGCTGTTCTAACCAAGTATTACCTGCATCTTTAACATATATGCAAGACCAAGGATTTATAATACTTAAGGTTGTATCTGCTTGAGGGTTATTTCTATTAATTAACCTGGTACCATATGCCCAATTAGCGGTAATATAAATCAAACTATCGCATTCAATATTACTATAAAGAATATACTTCAAACTACAAAAAGTGCTATTTCTTGGTTTATCGTTGAGTTGAGGATGTAATAAAATAACATTTTCATTTCCATTATTTATGTTATCTAATGAAATATATCTGAAATTAAGTGCATCAGCACAGATTATCGTACATAGTTGATTAGGGCATTCTTTGCCAAATTTATAAACAATATTACCAACGCTCATTCCCATCCCTTCACAAAGCAAATCTCTATCAGCCATTATTTGAGTCTTTAATTGTGGTAATATACATATACTTCCATCAGTAAGCATAAAAACATAAATTAAGGCATTAACAAAATTCTTTATAGTTGCAGTTTCAACAGCAAGTCTTATAACTTTTGCGCCTAATTCTTCAAACCTGTCAAGATATCGTAAGAAATCATAATATTTTGCGCCTTGGCAACATAGGCACCAAATTTTTCCTAAACTTGGTTTTAAAGATTCTGAAGTATCTGAAATTATTTTTGTAATTAAATCTAGGGAAATGCAATATTCTGGAGTTATTAGTATATCAACATTCTCATATTTCGCTTTTTTAATCAAATCTTCACATAATTCGTTAAATGTTTCATCACAAATGACAGGCCCATTAGTCTCATCATATTCGAACTCACCACAAAATTGTGGACGCAGCAAAGTAAAAACATAAGGATTTCCATTACATACATCAAATTCTGGACATACTGGACCTATCTTTTCTGCAATTATATCTTCAACATATATAAACTTATCGTTCATTAACCCAAGACCCCTTATCTAATGTACAATGTTGGATTCAATAACATTATAATCCAATAATCATTTTATTTCCAGTTGTAAATACAACACTATAAATTCATAGAAAAATATAATGCAAAGTCTTTATACTATTTCAACTCTTTATAAGGCTTTTATTTGTTAAATAACCATAAATACTGCAATAATTCAACCTAATATCGGTCTAAATAATGTAAAAATTATCAAGTTTATCCCATGATAAATTTCTCACTACAGTCTCTTTAAGTCTGTTAGATATTCCTCCCTAATTCCAGCCTTCCTCATTATTCTCCATAATTGCAATTCTTGTCCCTCTTTTTCTAACTCTCGAACTGCCCAACAAATCCTCCTTAATCGGAAATCATGATTAGTCTCTTTAACAGAATCCAGATATGCCTTTGTCTTTGGAAGTTTATCTAAATGTTTTTCAAGCAAGCCTCTTATGCCTAATCTACTCCCAACTAAACTAACAGTAATTTTTTCAGGCTTTCCATCTGAATTTAGTATCTTATCAACAATTTCTTTTACCTGAGACAATATCACATTATCCCTTTGGTTCCAATCTACTCTGGTGTTGACAGCATTAGTCACTTTTTTATCAGGCGAGTTCTGGTTTAACCACTCCCTGTCATTCCTATAAAGCCATGCAAATAAAGCCTTATCTATCTACCGTAATTGCGTTTTCCCCATCTCTGGATATTGCTTTCTTAATTCCTTCTACTTTTCTCTGTAGTAATTCCTGTCCAAATTCATTGAAGAATAACTGTTCCTATCATTATCACATTCACTATCGGTCTCACTCCGCTTTTCCCAGTAAGTAGTTAACCCAAGTTTTCGGGCATACTTCTTGACCGTATTAGCGTCTACGCCTAATAACCTCGCTGTTTCTCTTAAACTCAACTTTTGGTTTACTAATTCTTTAAGTCTCTCCTCCCACACTTGCCCAAATTTTTTTATCCTTCCAAACCTATATCTTGCATCCTCAGATTCATCTGGTCCACTTCTTGTATAAACAAAACCGCAAGTACAAGAAAAAGTCCCAACAGGACATTTCAAATCCGTACTGTATGAGACTTTTAAGTCAGAAACAACTGGTTTTAGGTAGTGGTCTACCTGCATTCAGGCAAGGCCATGGTCCATCCCCAAATGGCTTACATTCCATTTTTTTATAAAATAAATCAGGAAGAGAAATACCAAGAAAACGGGACAAAAGCAAATGTCTGATAGGATGAGCAGTCTTGTTTTTCTTTCTTATCATATCCATTAGCCAATTTGAATCGTTATCGATATCAACCCTGGACTGAACAATATAATAATCAATAAACTCTTTTATAAACTCCTTTTGATGCACTTTTCCGTTTGAAGTTGCAAATCCCATTTCCATCATCTTTGCAAGATACTGCTCTTTATACCATTCTATATCTCTCTTTTCAAAGTCGCTGTTAAGCAAAACCTGAGCATCCTCTGCGAGCCTAATCAGTTTTTCAAAAACATCATCAGAGTAGTTGATAACAATATCGGGTTCTACACAGTTCTCCTCGCCAGCAGTCTTATATTCGTGTTTATTATATCCCCTGATAGGCACCTGGCTGTCATATAAAGGAACATGATGTTTTGGACATATCAGTACCCCAGGAATTTGATGAACCCTATGCCAGTATAACTCTCCATACTGTAATTTATCTTCTTTAGCACATACAGGGCAGAACTTAAAATATTGGTTTAATGTAACGGAACTGGCCATAATTCCAGTTCGGCTGTATATGCTCCCTCCGTTATCCCCTTTCATTGATTCAAAAACTTGTTCTGCACGTTTTGGAGGCAAAAAGGCAGAGTAGAAAGGAAAAAGTGTATGGCTTTTTATGAGAAATTCTTCTGTATATCGGGAATTAAGGGGCATATTATTAACAAGGTTCTGTATATTGGAGGGCAGGTCCATCACCGCTGTTACGGAAGTTGAACCGAAAAGGTCTTCCATTGTCGCCTTATAACTTGTATTTCCGCTCCGCACATGGTACCTTGCAAGGACGCTGTATAATACTTCATCCTCATAAGGCACAGGAAAAAACGTCATCATTTTGTGCTACACCGCCTTGAAAAAATCATTTTCCACTTGCCTGATAAGTCCTTTTTCTTTTAACGATTCATAGGCTGATTTTTTATTTCTCCTGCCTTCTTCCACAATAAACCTTATATCATTTTCATCCATCTTCTTTGCTTTACTCTTTTCCCTTTGTTTTGGTTTATCATTGGTTGATATCATCTGCACAGCCTTTATTACAATCTCTGAGACTTCAAGTTCTTCTTCACTATCGAGAACCTGCTCTACTGCTTTTTGAGCCTTTTTTGCATCAATATTTAAGTCTAATAATTTTATAATCGCCTGTTCCTTCCTGGAAAGGTTCACTTCCTTTTCTTTTTCCTTCTGCTGCCTTTGGAGCATCTTCATCCTCATATCCCAGTCTAATGACTGTTTGCTTTTGTCCACAAATCCCAGAAAATCAATGTCTACAGTACAAATATCCTCATACTTGGCGATTTCTTTAATGTTTCCTGTTTTTAAGGCTTCCAGCATGGGGCGAACCAACTTTAAATTATCCTTTGCAACCTGCTTAATCAGATTTACAGTAATATCCTCCCTGCCTGAGAGGATTGCCCGTATTTGGGACATAGCATAAAGTTTTACCGCAATGTCAATGATGCCCTGTGACTCTTCATAAATTACATCGTTTAATTCAGGTGTTAAAGGTACTTCCTTTTTGGTCCACTGATAGTCCCAAAGTGCATTGATTAGCAGTTCCCAACTTTTATCTTTACTCAGCCTCTCCCAAATCATATCCCCTTGACCGCTGCCGCGCCTTGCCTGACGGAATTCTGATTGTAGAACCGATAATGCTTTTGTGGTGCCAATAAGTATGACAGGTACACCAATGGTATTGACAAGGGTTACAAAAAAGTTAAGCATCTTCTCATCCCCACCGCTTTTTGCCCCATTTAAATGCTGAATCTCGTCTATGACCAATACACCCAGCCCTGTATTTCTGGCTATCTGGGATATGATAGAGAGCATATTGTCTACGGTTTTCCTACCTACCCCAAACTTCTTATAATAGTCTGTACCCAACAGGTCGTCTACTTTATGGAAAAACTCTATGCAGAGACCCTTCAAGGAACCGTCAAATGGGCAGTCTAACTTCAGCCAAACCAGTTGGTACATACTAAAATTGATATTCTTATATTGTGAATGAACAATTATCTGAGGAAAAAAGGGATAATACACGGTTGATAGCCGTTGTCTTGCCCATTCCACTTACCCCTATCATCGTGAAACCCGCTGCTGTAATCCTGAAGGACTCATTGCTGCTTAATTCCCATTTGTTGGCTTTGTATCGCCTTATATCCATCCTGAAGACTTTCAGCATAAGAAGGTTTAAATGGGTTACGTGCCAGGTATCCCTGCCTTATAACCCTGCTCACCCTGCTCTCAAGGTTAAGGTGAATACCAAGCGGCTGGAAACACTGGAACAACCGCTGAACCATATGGATGCGGTAGTGGCTTTCCAATTGCCTTTCTTCTGGGTTATAGTGCGGATAAAGTGCAAGTTTCTCTACTATTTCTTCCTGGGAATAAATTGGTGGTAGTGCTTCAATAAATGGATTCCCACTATATTCAGGAATTAATTGTTTCTTGTATTCCGCAATTACAGCATTAGAACCATTAGGTATTATCACTTTATTCATGGATTTTCTTTAAAGCCTCCTTCTGTTTCCTTATTAAAAGGTCTATCGTACTATTCTCATCTGACTGTTCCTTCTGCTTTGTCCTATTAAACGATATAACTTCTGCGTTATTTCCTATATCTTTTTTATCCAGTTCAAAGCCTTCCTTTCCTCTATTTATCATCTTTTCAAGCCTTTTATTATTTCTAATGCCTTTTTTACGCTTCGAATCGCTTTCATTTGACTTTTCTTCTTTAAAGGATTTCTCTGCCTCTTTTGCAATATTTTCAATCTCAGCAATTAAATCAACCTTAGCCTGCAGTTCCTTATCTTCTGCCATTTTTATTTGAAGTTTCTCCTCCTCAAGAAGGTATTGAATTTCCTCAAAATTTTTATCCTTATACCTGTTTTGATGTTCCAGGAGAAAACATTTTTCAAAGTCCATACCATTTTGGTCCTTAATATAAATAAAGTTCATATTGCGGGGGTCATAAGATACACCAATTTTCCATGTCCCTTTATTCCTCGCCTTCTCAAACCATCTCTCCCTGAGAGTCTTGGAAGAGGCATAATACAAGCCCTTAAATTTTATTCCTTTTGCAGTTACTGTTGCCGTATCTGAAGGCATAAGATTTAGTTTAACGATATCCTCTGGTACGCTTCGTAATTTTCCTGCACGGTTTACAATTCCCCAGTTCCATATTTCCCGTGGGATGCATTCTACTTCATCAGCAACCATCATCTCTTCCCTGTCATAATTTTTAAGGTAATACTGGTTATTATGGTACAGGGCACATTTGATAATAATCTGTGTAAACTGGTAAATATCCAGTTTGGCATCTAGTCTGTAATCCCTGTCGCCCCGCTCTCTCACATCTGGGTTTACAGTACTAGGCAAAAGTGGTTTTACTCTTAAATTGGTTACTCTAAAGTGCTGTTCAATGACTGCTTTCCAATCTGCCCTATACGGGGGAGTATTCTGTACTTTTATATGTAAGGAATTTATGATGTTTTCAACATTCTTGCCTTCAAGTTCCCCTCTGTCCGCCAAAATAGCCTCTGGAAGATGATGGACTGGCCAGTCCTTTTCTTCAATATCTATTCCATACTCCCTGCAAAAGGCAACTTTGTCGGATGCTGCATTAGCCAGAGCCATCATGGCTCCTATCCAACTGGGACCCTCTAAACCAACATAAATACCAACAACCATTCTGCTGAAAACATCTATAACCCCATAAATCACTGGTCTTCCAATTATCCAGTTCCTGTTAAAACGGCTCACAAGATAAATATCGCCTACAGTTGCATCGATTTGATAGATGCTTCCTGGCGCAATGGCTTCTGAAGTTGAACTTCCCAGAAGAGGTCTGTGCTGCTGCTCATATTTTTTACTGCTCTGTCTGGATGTGATTTGTTTTTTATAGTTCATATTTTTATAGTACCAATAACGAAATTGTGCATATGTAGGTACATCACCCATAGGTTTTATGATAGGAACTTTTATGCCGTTTTCTATTTTGAATTCATCGCTGAAAAATTCTTTCCTCATCAGTTCATATGCAAGTTTAAGAGTATTTTTAGTACCTGTGTGATAGTTATTTATTGATAGCGATATTAAATATCTTTTTAATTTCTTCATCTACATTGATTCCATCACCCATCAGTTCCGCATTTTTCCGTCTGCGCCCACGCTTTTTATCTCCTGCCCGTCTTTCTTTACCTGGGCCTCCGCATAAATAGTAGTCTGGAAGCAAAGCGTTCTTTATTTTCCCTCTCTTCCAGAATCTTTTAAGATAATTTAAAACAGTTTTTTCATGTAGGTGATAAATAGACGAGGCTTTTAAAACAAGTTCCCTCCGTCTTTCTTATCAAAGATAGCAGGTTCAAGTGTAACGAGTTCCTTAATAACTTCCCATGCTTTATCACGTATTTCTCTTGATTTCTCTGACAATTCTTCTTCATCAACAACCTTAGCAAATGGGTCGTTTTCCAATATAAATGCAATCCCCTGCCCTATGCCTTCTTCAATATCAGAAATACTTCTTGGAAAAGGACTTTCATTTAAATGTATGTTTATAACGTATGCAAGATTTTGCTGTCTATCAAGCCATAAAATCCTTTCCACGCTTTCTTTACCATTATCCTGAACCCACTTAATTAGTGTATTTACTGCTATCAAAGTACCCCCACCCTTTCTGGTAAACTTTGTTGTACAATTTCTATACTTTGGGTCGAATCATTGAGGTCGATTTTCTTATTCATGTCCACCATTATTCTTTTAAGAGCAATTAAACGCTTGAATATATACACCCCTGACCCTGTGTCTAAATTAAACAGCCTATCAAATTGGGTAGTAAAATCTCTAATCGAAGTACTGCTTCCCGCCAATTTTTCAATAAAAGCATTGCAGTAATAGTCTGCTTCTTCATCTGTAAATCCTCTTTCATCAGTAGGATATAAGGATGAGTGAATCCATTCGATATTCTTTGCTTTAACTACTGGAATCTCTTTTTGTGTTACTATTCCCCAATCAATGTTTTGGCTCTGCCAGTATCTTCTTTCAATTTCCAGCCTTTCTAGGGCTGTCTTTCGTTCAAGTTCATAATCCGCTTTAAGACTTCTTGCAAGATACTCTATTTTGCCGTTTGGTTTTTTCAAAGTGATTAAAAATGATGTAGATAAAATATAGGGCGTTCCTATATCTTTATCTTTAAATAAGTGAAAGTTTAAACCAGCCTTATTTTCTATCACTTCTTCACAGTTAAACAAAGGATAGTGCTCCCTGATATCTAAAACATCATCTTCCCATTCAAGTAAATAAAAGTATCTTGTCTCTGTATCCGTAAAAAAGTGATGTGTTCTTTTTGTTTTCCATCCAAATATACGTGTAACCCTTCCTTTAGAAGGGAAGTCCTGGACAGTAAGCCAGGGCTTGTAGTCTTTTCCTTCTCCCTGCCCCCTGCCCTCCTGTATCCATTTATTTAATTTATTTTCATCCCAACTTATATTTCTTTTAGCCATGCAAACACCTCCGTAAGTTAGGGATTAGAGTTTAGGAATCAAGGGTTATGGTAAAAGTATACAGGCAATTAATTTCTACTCATTTTTTTAATCCAGAACTGTTGTTCCTTACCCCTTCTCCCTTTATTCTTCTATCCTCTAAAAAACAAAAATGCCACTGACAACAGTTGAACACCTCTGAGAGTGTCTGTGTCAATGGCACTTAGTCCATTCCTTTATCCTACTCTATTATATCATGGACCAACTTTATTTTAAACGTTAAAATCAGACTTGATTACATTACGTATTGTTGGTTAAATTCTCTTTAACTAAAAATATTGGAGGTATTTTATGAAACACAGCATTTTTAGAACTTTAAAATTGCTTATCTTAGGAAATATATTTTTAATCCCCTTCTCCATTGTTGTAGAAAACCTTATCATACGTTTAATTATCGGCTCTGCAGCAGGTATTTCATTTATTATGCTTCTATCCTTTATTACCAAAATTGAGGCTATATACACAAAAGACAAAAAGTATTAAGTTAAAAGGCATTAGCAGAATATTATTCCCTAATGCCTTTTTTCTTGGTTTAGTGAATAGTATTATCTGTAATTTTGCAGTTCTTTATAAAATCCAAATATACTTTTATCTCATCCTCATCTAGCATCTCATAAATGTTTTCAATATATTCGTAAAACTCTTGATATGACTTTAAAATATATGGCTTCATCTTTGTTTTCAAGTGCAACATGGAATAATTGCAATATACTAAGTCCCACAATACCAGAAATTCTGCTATAGTTGTTTCAAATATAACTTCCTTCTTCTTATATGGCTCGGCCATTAAGATAAACAGTTTAGTCATTATCATTTCCGTATTATTGATATTAACCGCAAAGTTGTTTACGACTTCCTCCTCGTAACTTAGTATTTCATAGTGTCTATTTACCTGTTGTAGCAAAAGCAATAACAGTTTCTTAGGAATCCTAATCTCAATACTTTCCTCATTAAATTTCGTATAAACTTCTTCCGCCTTCAAAACCATATTATAAGCCCTCCCTATTATTATGAAATCCCTGTTTATAGAACTTCACTATAATTATAAAGAGGGCTATATGCTCCTTTCAAGTTTCTCAACTTATTCAAAATAAATATGCGGGACGCACGATATATTTGTTCATATAAAATTAGAAGTAAATCTGTATTTATATCCATATTAGAGATACTTAGGATAAAATCTACTTTTATATTAGCGTTATCATTTAAAATAATGTGTAAATGCCAATAGAAATTGGTTCTTTCCAAAGCTAGTTGAAATCTAATAAATGCATGATATAATAGAATGGTAAGAAAATTAGAAAAGAGGACTCTTAGATGGATGAATTTATTAAGATGCTGGATAAAAATTTAGAATATAAAAGCCATGAAATAATTGATGATACTATATATATCAAAGTGGAATCAAATAGAAAAGAATTAAAATGTCCTTTCTGTTGTCAAACATCTACAAAAGTTCATTCACATTATAAAAGAAGCTTTCAGGATCTTCCGATACAAGGCAAGAAAGTTATAGTTATTCTTAATAATAGAAAAATGTTTTGTACCAATCCGGATTGTCCAGTATTGTAAAGACTATATTATGAAAACTTTAAATCAAAAAGTTTCCGTGCCTTTACCTTTTATTCCAATGAAAAATGCTGATAAAACAGATACAATGAAAAATTCTGCAATTATTAATAAAAAGCTTACCTTAAAAGAAAAATATGAAAGAATAAATCTTCTTCTAATAAAAGGTTATAAAAAATCATACATATGCAAAAAATTAAACTTAGATTCACGCACATTTGATAAGCTAATAAATATGACAGATAAAGAAAGAGAAAAACTGTTTCAAACAAAAATGATGAAAAAGCACGAAGAAACTGTTGCAAGGAAACAAGAAAAAATTGACAAAGTACAAGAAATGTTCAAACATGGTTATTCAAAAGCAGCAATAGCAAGAGAAATAGGAATTGACAAACGTACAGTAAACAAATATCTTGATCCTAACTACTCTGCAGTGCATGCATCATACGGAGTCAAAAAACCAGGTAAATTAAGTCCATTTATAGATGAGATAAATTGTTATATTGAGCAAGGATATACATCAGCAAATATTGATGAGATAATTCGTAAAAAAGGTTACAATGGTTCTATTTCCAGCATACGTCACTATATTAGCGAATGGAAACATCGTTACAAAAAGGAATATGATAAAGATAAATCTAATGATAATGGAGACAAAATTAGCGAACAAATAGAGCGCAAAAATTTAATAAAGTTGCTGTATAAGCCTATCGAGGAAGTAAAAATGATTACTCAAGAGCAATTGGATAGAGTATGTAATGAATATCCATTTTATGCAAGTATATATCATCTTGTAAATGAATTTAGGGAAATACTATTAGAGAAAAATATTAGTAAATTAGAAGAATGGATAGATAAAGCCGATTCGTTAAAAATTCACGAAATAGAAAGTTTTGTGAAAGGGCTGGTAAAAGATATAGATGCTGTTAGAAATGCAATAATATATGATTTTAATAATGGTCTTGCGGAAGGCAGTGTCAATAAGCTTAAAGTAATTAAAAGAATTATGTATAGAAGGTGTAGCTTTGATACGCTAAGAGCTAAAGTGCTTTTGTCTGAACATATGCACAAAATCAACTAACTATGGAAAGAACCAAGGATATATTGACTTTTACACTTTCACCGCAGAAAATTACTTGCAAAAAACTTCTATTATAATTTGACTTTTAACTATCCTTCTATATAATGTGAGAAACTTAATTTGAAAGGTTGGTTTTATGGAACAGAATTTTTATATAAGAGACTTTAAAAGCCTGAAAGTATGGCAGAAATCAGCAGAATTAACAAATGAAATATATAAGATTACTAAAAAGTTTCCGAAATTCGAAACTCATATAATTGTATCACAACTACTCCGTGCCTGCACAAGCATATGCGCCAATATCGCTGAGGACAACTCACAATTATATAAAAGCAGACAATTCTACCATTACAATCTCAGCCTCGGCAGCGCAGGTGAAACCCGCAATTTCCTTGCCATAGCCCTGATAAATGAATATATTACAAAAGAGGAATATGATGTTCTGGAATTAAGACTAATCGGAATTATCAAAATGCTGCATGGATGTATAAAAAAACTGCAATCTGAATCTGGCAGTGAATTAAATGATGCTTCTATGGTCTGATTCAACATTACATAAAAATGAGCCTGTAATAGCGTTATAGTGATATATTTTACAGGCTCATTTAAAAAAAAGATATTATTTTATATGGTCATATCCCACTACAGGCTAAATAAAGATTTTAATACAAAAATATAATTTTTAACAGATTAGAACTCCCTTTTTCGATAGAATTTCAAAGAAAACATATATGAGATAATAAGTAACAAAATCATTATAGCAAATATTTCAATTGCTATCTGCATATCCGATTGGTTGCTTAAAAACTGCAAGATTCCTTGAAAAAATGCTTTGTTTTTATTTTCTATCAATTCAGGCACAAGTATTCCGCTCCCAATGAATACCCCAAAAAATAAAACAAAATTAACAATTTTAGATTTTATGTATCCCACTTTAAAAAATATAGGAAAATATATCCCACTAACTAAAATTAAAGCAAATAGAGTTCCTATAGTGCCTTCAAGCGATACAGGATATACTTTAAAAGGCAGTTCCAATATTTTTATGATACCTGTGAGTAAAATATAATATACAACCGCAATTGCTGCAAAAATAAATGTTGAAAGATATCTCGCAATTACTATAGTATTTCTGTTTAACGGCAGACTGTTTAATAGAATATCTGATTTATTTTTGTCATCATAAGCACAGGCCGACTGAACCATAATATATGAAAACGCAATAACACTTGCTGAAAACATAGGACTTCCAACCTGTTGAAAAGACAATATCATAATCATTATATAGACTATCCCCAAAAAGAAAGTCCTTTTTTGTATTAATATATCCTTTAGAATTAAATTAAACATTTTATACCCTCCTTGCATAATAGAGCATTATATCATCAAGAGACGGTTTATCAATAATAACCCTGTCTCTTAGCATCCTTTTTACCTGCTGCCTGTTTTCTGTAAGTCCCTCAAATCCAAACTGGTTTTCTTTTATTCCAATAAAATACTTCCTTACATCAGCATTAAGTATTTCTTTTGGTCCTTTGACCAATCCGTGCTTTTCAAAGATATCATCTTTGGGACAAGAAAACACAATACTTCCATTATTGATAAATGATATGTAATCCGCTATCTTATCCAAGTCGGATGTAATATGGGTTGAGAAAAATACGCTTTTATTTTCATCTTGTATAAGCAAGGTTAGTATATCCAACAGTTCACTCCGTATAATGGGGTCAAGCCCTGAAGTTGGCTCATCCATTATTAGCAACTCTGCATCATGCGATAATGCAACGGCAATGGAAAATTTCATTTTCATTCCTTTCGATAATTCCTTTATCTTTTTTTTAGAAGGCAGGGAAAACTCCTTAATGTATTTATTGAATAAACTATCATTCCAGTTTTTGTAGAAAGGGGCTATTACTCTTTTCATTTCCATAACAGTTAGTTCTTCATAAAAATAGTTTTCATCAAATACAAATCCGATTCTGTTTTTCACTTCTTTCTCATGCTTAATATTATCCAGTCCAAATATTTTAATTTCCCCATCATCTTTTTTAAGCAAATTCATAATAAATTTTATGGTTGTACTCTTTCCTGCCCCATTTGGGCCAATAAAGCCCATAATATATCCTTTTTCCAAAGTAAAATTTACATTTTTTAGAGCAAAATCTTTGAACTTCTTTTTTAAATTTTTTACTTCTAAAACAGGTGCCATGTTATACCTCCTCATAAAGTATTTTTAACATTTTCTGCATTTCTTCGAGAGACAACTCAATAGACCTACCCGCATCAACTGCTTCTGCCAATTTTTCTTCAACAATTTTTAAGCGCATTTCTTTTAGCAGTTCTTTGTTTTGAGCCGCCACGAAAGAACCTTTACCTTGTACTGTTACTATGTAGCCATCATTCTCCAATTCTTCATATGCTTTTTTTGTGGTAATGACGCTTATCTGCAGGTCTTTGGCCAGACTCCGTATAGAAGGAAGCATCTCATTCTCTGCAAGTTCTCCTCTGATAATCATATTCTTAATCTGTTTGACAATCTGTTCATAAATCGGCTCCTGTGAAGAGTTAGAAATAATAATATTCATCTATGGTCTCTTATCCCTCCCGCATATAAACTATGTATAAATATTATGGTGTATATATACATCATATACACTTATGTTATTTTTGTCAATACAAATGATAAATTAAAAATCATGTCATACTGCCAACCATCTTAAAATCTTACCTTCCTTACCTCAGCCCTATTGCTATAGTTACTTCCATTTAAAAAAATGAACCCATAAAGTGTTTAACCCCTATATTTTACAGGCTCATTTATAAATAATCCCATTATTTTCACTTTTGCTATCTCTTAAACAAATATTTATTTACTTGTCTGCCATGAACATGTCCAGATAAAACTAATATACCTTACTTATTTCACCATATAATATATAAAAAGACCGCTTGATAGAAATTAATCCTTTTTCTCAAGACCTATAAGAGAAATTAATAAGCCAGAAAGCGCTATTAAATATTCAATACCACCAAGATTAGAATTAGGGTCAACTGCAATTATTCCTCCGAATAAAGTTATATTTATTCCTAAAAGCATTACTTTAAAACCTGAAGCACCCTTCTTTAATCCATGAACAATAAAACCTACAATCAAACTTAATACAACTAAAAATATCGTTGTCGATAGAACATATTTCATTTCACAAAAACTCCTTCCTTTAATTTATAATATACTACTAGCAGGTATGAATTTCTATCATAATTGCATTGAATTGTATGATATATCTTAAAAACTTTGTCTTATATAGATTTGAAACATAAACCTTTTTTCTATTGCCCATTTAAAAGTTCCTTCAATATTGCTTTAGATTCCTGCGGAAGTATTTTGACAAAATGTTCCAGCCCGATGTTGTACAAAAGGGCAATTATCATATTTTCCCGTTCTCTTAAATCCGCCAGCGCCTGTCCATCAAAGAGTTCCAATTTGTTTTCGTATGGAGTATACTGAGCCCACTGCTCACAAGTGAGCCTCTGTGGTTCTTTAAGAGGTATTAGTTCTTCCTTATCTTGTGGCGGCATAAAATATTCAAACGCATTCTCTACCCATTTTATAAAGTCCCGCTCTTCTGGAATTTTACCGCCATTTTCTGCTATTTGCTGATTTACAGTGTCTTCTGCTATTTTCTTAATATCTTCTTTGCCGTCAAAAACCCTCAAAACAGTACTCTCGGGCAACTCAATAGTCTGTAATACTTGTTTTATACTAAAACCCATTCCTTTCAACTTCTTTACAATATGCAGTGTACAAGACATTTCTCCTGTTAACTGACCTATTTTTCTTGCTTCTTCATGCATATCAATTCCCATATGCCTTTTCCCTCCCTAAAGTTCATAAGCCGCAATATATAAAAAATGCAGTATTAAATATTAACTGCACTTATTTCATGGATAACCCCTTGTCTATTGCCTCCTGAATTATTTTGTGACAGCATTTCCCTAAGGGGTTATTCTTTTCACATTGGCTGTTTTTCATCGCCCCTGTGATTTCTATAATATCTTTAACTGTTTTTGCACCATCTTTTATTACGGCATCTATTACTTGTTCCTCTGTAACCTTGCTGCAGTAGCAGGCGTAATTAGGATTAGCATCTTTTTTAAACCATATAGGTAGTTTTCACTTGCTGCTTTTCAAACTTAACATCTGATTGTGGATTATAATAAACAACATCACATTCTTCATTTACACATATATAATAATCCATATCTCCGACCGATTCTGCAAGGGTATCAACTACCAAATGCCTGATTGTAATATTTTTTACTTTAATTCCTGATGTTTTACATACAGGACATATATCGTCATTTTCTATTTTATGAGATGTCTCTTTTCCACCACAGCGACAGCAATTATTTATTTTTTCATTTATCATTTTTCACTTCCCTCTCTTATACCAAATTTTTATTATAATTTTAATTTCTATTGTGTATAACTGTCATTTGGTCCTACTTTTTATTAATTCAATAATCGGATTTATTGATTTTTTATTTGTCCAGTCAACAGGATGTTTATAGCATGCAAGCATTCCTTTTTCATCATCAGTAAGTTCATCAGGCTTCTTATGCTCCAGTTTTTTCTTAAGAAGATACATTAAAACCTTATCAATTGGATTTAACTTCTTATAATTGAAGCCACCCCGCAAGTGGAAGAAATGAACTCTTTCCTTCATTTCTTCAGTAAAATTATTATTTTTAATATCGTCTATTGCTTCAGGATATACTGGAGACGCACCTACAGAAAACACTATCACTTTTCTATCTTTTAATTTGTCGAAGTTCTTTTTTATGAGTGAGATACCCAAAATACCAGCAGCATACAACGAACCGCCATAAACAATTGTATCATATTTGAGAATGTCGTTTAATGTAATTTTAGACCTTTCAAATAAATCCGCCTTGACTTCATCTGCAATCCACTGTGCATAGCGTTGTGCACTGCCATATTTTGATTTGTAAATAACAACTACTTTATTACTGTTATCTTCCATAATTTTAACCCCCTTACCAATTAAGTTTTCAGATTAAAACAAACACAAATAATAGTCTTAATCTTCATAAGAGAAAATAACTCAACAATGCAATTGCCGCATCATGTAAGCCATGTGCTACCGATACGGATACTGTTGAGCAGTTTTTCATTTTATACTTTGAAAATCCATAAAACAGTCCCAATATTGTTGTCATTATCACTTGCAAAACATTGCGTCCGTTTGGAAAGTGCCATAATCCAAATAATAATGACGAAAAAATTATGGCGAATAAATCAGATTTTGTTGCTACCGCTAACCTTTGTATGAAATAACCTCTAAAGATAAACTCTTCTCCAAAAACCACAATAAAAAATCATAAATAAGATAAAATAGCAATACCCAAATAGAGGAATATTTAATACTCAATACATCCTCCTTGCTAAATCCAAAAAATAACGGCAAAACAACAAAGGAAATAGTTATACAAAAAATAAAAAAAACAATCTTCAACTGCTTTCCAATATTGTCTTTTGTATACCCTAATTGCGTGAAAGGGATTTTCCTTAAAATAATAATTAGAAACGGAATTGCTGTCACAACTACATATACCAGTAATGTAATTATTATTTTTGTTGGAATGTCTCCTCCCAGCGATACAATCACTGTGCTAAATCCAGCAATAATTAAAGCAGTTATATATACAAATGCTAATTCAAACCATATACCAATCTTTTTTCTCACTTTATCGCCCCCAATAGCATCTTCCAGCCGCTGCCTATAAAATATATTGAAAATGCTATAATAAATATGCCCAACAATAAAATAATCCAGCGATATACAACATCACTTATCAGTTTCTTGCCTTTGGAAAATGCTGTGGAAATTGCTGAATACCAGACAAAGTCTGATAAAACATGTCCGATGAAAAAGAAAAATACACCAATTAAACCTGAAGTATAAGACTGTCGTATTGATTCCATCCCCGTTGACGCCCACCAGAGAATGAAGTAGGGATTAGTAGCACTTACAAGTGCTCCCGCCAATACAAGATTTCTCATGCCTGCACTATTCCCTGCTCTTTGGTTCTCCAGAGAAACTGACTTATTTATACCAGACTTTATCATTCCATACCCCATCCATGCAAGAAAAGCACCGCCAAATAATCCGATAAATCCTGCAACTGTCGGATTAGAGAAGAAATCTTTAAGTCCGAACGTCATGATGATAATTAGTATAAGTTCCAGGATTCCATGTCCTAATACTGTCAAAGGGCCTGCTCTCCACCCTTTTTTAAGACTGCCATCAATCGTGACCCCTAACATAGGCCCAGGCATCATTGCTCCTGAAAAGCCTATTAAAAAAGCACTAATGAAAATTCCCCACAAAACCATGTTAATTAGCCCCTCTTAGTCAAAAGTAAACCCTTAATCTTTACTTTATCATCTTTAACATATTATTGACTTCATCTATGCTAAATTCTTCAGGGTCAAATGAACCTCCTACCCATTCAAGCATGGATTCATGCTCTGGATGCTGCGGGTCTTGGATTGCTTCAAGAAAGTTTTCATATCTCCATGGCCCCCCTACATCTTCAGGCGGGCAATTTCTTTTACCACCGATACATACTGGATATTTAACGCCTTCTTCTGGGTCAAGCACCTTCTCAACAACAATGTCATGCCTCCAATTATCACCAAAATCATAAACATATCTGAATTTATCCTTGGGCGCAAAGTTCATACTGCTTACCTTTACCCTTTTTGCACTTTTTACTTCATATCTGCTACAAAAGTCCCAATCATCATCTTTTTCCCCTATAATTATATCTCCCAGATTGAACTCATAAAGGTGGGATTCAAACCATCCCATTGCATACTGGATTATCCTGTGGAGTTTATAAAATGTGATGTCGTCTCTAACCAATACCCTCCTCCAGACAGGAGGCTTTACGTCTTTTAATGTTATTTTCAACTGAAGAATTTTCATACCCTCACGGCTCCTTTTACTTGTATTGATGCACTTCTATTTTATCATTTCTCTATATTCTGCAATAGTAAAAACAATATCCTATTATCATTATACATTAATATTTATTTATCCAAATACCTTACTATAAATATCGGCTTTTATTTTTTAATATCCATGCTCTGAATCCTGATAATAAATTCCCGTTATAACTTCAATTTTATTTTGATAGAATTTTGCTACTTATGAAACAAGCATTCTGCATTTGTAATTCTTAATCTTTATCCTATTTTCATACCCCTTTATAACCTTTCAATGACATAACTTCATTATTCCAGGACCAACATTATTTCCATGGAAGCAACTTTATTATTACAGAACTGACTTTATTATAATAGAATCAACTTTATTATCACAGAGTCAACTTTATTATTTTATTGACTTTTCCTTATTCCTCATCCAAAAAATCCTTGTCACTAACTATGTATATTTAAAATAATCTCCACTCCACCCACACCCCTCAAACCCTTATCCCTTCTTGCCTTGAACCTATTTCCCTATTTCTTTCCAGATAATAAAGTCCACTCTAAAATTCCATATTTTTATCCCATTTATTAACACTTTTTCCTTAATCCTTGTAATAATTTTTAAAATAAAGTCAGTTTTAAATAGGAGCAAGTTGAAAGGAAAAAGGGATAAGGTTGCATTTTCTCATATTGTTTTTCTAATGCTTTTTATCCATCCTGGTATCAATATCTCAATCAATATAGTAATCAGTACTTCTCTCAATCCCTTTAAAATCAGTACTTTCATGGCTGTAATCATCATAATATTCTAATGCAAAATCTATTCTCCTTAACCCTTACACCTTATCCCTGTCTACCCTCCCAAAAAGCAAACCCCGCAGCAAATCAGGAGTTATCCTGCATCTGCTACGGGATTTTGTAACAAACTTTATTATCATAGAGTCAACTTTATTATTATGGAGTGGAGTTTATTTTAGTTATATAACAACAGAACCTTTCCCATGTGTCATTCTACGGTTACGCTTTTTGCAAGGTTACGAGGTTTATCAACATCGCATCCTTTTTCAACTGCCATGTAGTAGGCTAAAAGCTGCAGCGGTATTACTGTGATTATAGGAGCTACTTCTTCCATCGTCTTCGGTAAATATATGACTTTCTCGACGATTCCTTCTAATTGCTTATTTCCTTCCATTGCAAATGCAAGTACGTAGCCGCCTCTTGTTGTTACTTCTCTTATATTGCTGAGCATCTTCTCAAAAAGGTGTTCCTGTGTTGCCAATGCAATGACTAATGTGCCATTTTCAATCAATGCTAATGTTCCATGTTTTAATTCACCTGCTGCGTATGCTTCTGAATGTATATATGATATTTCTTTAAGCTTTAAAGATCCTTCCATAGCGACAGCGTAGTCAAGACCTCTTCCCAAATAGAATACGTCTTTCGTATTAAAATGATTTGATGCAAATTCTTGAAGCTCATCTTTGTAATTCAATATGCGTTCTGCCTTCTCAGGAAGTTTCTTTAACTCATCGCAGATCTGTTTTGCATATTCTTTTTCTATAGTACCTTTCTTTAATGCAAAGTCAAGTGCTATAAGGTACAGTGCTACAAGCTGTGTCGTATATGCTTTTGTCGATGCGACCGCGATTTCTGGACCTGCCCATGTATAGATTACATCATCTGCTTCTCTCGATATAGAGCTTCCTACGACATTTGTTATGGCAATAACCCTTGATTCATGTCTTTTTGCTTCTTTTAATGCTGCAATCGTATCAGCCGTCTCACCAGACTGGCTTACTACTATTGTAAGGGTTTTTTCGTTTATTATCGGATCTCTATATCTAAATTCTGATGCTATATCTACTTCAACAGGTATTCTTGCAAATTTCTCTATAGCATATTTCCCGACAACACCTGCATGATATGCTGTACCACATGCTACTATGAATATCTTTTCTATTTTATCAAGTTCGTCCTTTGTTATTTTTACTTTATCAAGGATTATCTCATCATCATTTACTATTCTTCCTCTTAAGGTGTCTTTTATAGCGTTTGGCTGTTCATGTATTTCTTTTAACATAAAATGTTCATATCCGCCTTTTTCTGCCGCTTCTACATTCCATTTTACTTCATAAACAGATTTTTCTACATTTTTGCCAAACTCGTCTATAACTTTGACACTGTCTTTTTTTATTATCGCAATTTCTTTATCATCAAGAAAGAATACTTTCCTCGTATGCTTTAATATAGCAGGAACATCCGAAGCTATGAAGTTTTCACCTTCCCCAAGACCTACTATAAGTGGGGCATCCTTTCTTGCAGCAACTATCATATCTGGATGGTCTTTTGAGAGAACACCAAGCGCATAAGAACCCTCTATCCTATCGAGGACTTTCATAACTGCCTCTACAATGTCCCCTTTATAATAGTACTCAAGAAGATTTGCAACAACTTCTGTGTCTGTCTCTGATTTAAAAGTATACCCTTCTTCTATAAGTCTCTTCTTCAATGGTAAATAATTTTCTATTATACCGTTATGGACAACGGCTATTATCCCTGATTGTGATAAATGTGGGTGTGAATTTATATCAGATGGTTCTCCATGTGTTGCCCACCTCGTATGTCCTATTCCAATAGAACCATAAAGATTTTCCTTCTTTAATGCCTCTTCAAGTACGCTGATTCTGCCTTTTGATTTCTTTATACTTATATTTCCGTCATTTAAGACAGCTATACCGGCAGAGTCGTACCCCCTATACTCGAGTTTTTTAAGACCTTCAATCAATATTGGCGTCGCCTGTTCATCACCAATATATCCAACAATTCCACACATAGTAAATCTCCTCTCGATATTTTATATATTTAATTTTCCCTGCTCGAACCGCTCTATGCCAGTGGTCACCCATGGTTTTTCCGGTTCTCTATCGATCGCAGGAGACCGCAGGGCATCCGCCGAAATCTCGATAAACCCTGTCCTCGTCAACTTAAAGTTTCCTTTAAGCCCAGGCGCTTCTATTTAGTTGTCAGTGTCATGGGCATTCCCCCTTTCAATGATTATACTTACTCTTAGGTATTACTTAAAGGTCTGAGATTCTTCGCTTCACTAAGAATAACATCAGAGAAGTATCCTCCTAAATTCGGATTCTCCCTTTTGCTCAGAATAACATATATAAGTTGCATTTTATAATTAATCAGGAAGTGTACTAATATACTTCCTGTATTAATAACAATATTAGTTCAACTTCTTTTCGATTAAACTTGCCAATTCCTTCGCCATTGTTTCAATTTTTTCTTGATCTTTTCCTTCAACCATTACTCTAACGAGTGGCTCTGTTCCTGACGGTCTTATTAAGACACGGCCTTCACCTTTCATTTCATCTTCTAATTTCTTTATTTCCCTCGCTATGACTTCATCATCCATATAATTATGCTTAAGTTCATTTTTTACTTTTGCGTTTATCAGTACCTGTGGGTATGATACCATACTTCCGGCTAATTCTGAAAGATTCTTGCCACTTAATTTGAGTAATTCCGCAACTTTTAATGCAGTAATCTCGCCATCTCCTGTTGTATTGTGGTCAAGAAATATTATATGACCTGATTGCTCGCCACCTATTGAGTAACCGTTTCTAACCATTTCCTCCAATACATATCTGTCGCCGACTTTTGTTTTAACGACATCTATGCCATTTTGCTTAAGTGCGATATCGAGACCTATATTGCTCATTACAGTAACAACTACTGTATTTTTATTAAGTTTACCTATATTCTTTAGATGTATACCACACATTACTATTATATGGTCTCCATCAACAATGTTTCCTTTTTCATCAACGGCAATTAGTCTATCTGCATCACCGTCAAATGCAAATCCTACATCAGCGCCGGATCCTGCAACAATCTCTTGCAATTTTTGAGGATTTGTGGAACCACATTTAACATTGATTTTCTCACCATTCGGCTGTGCACCATACAATATAACATCTGCACCGAGTTCATTAAATAATACCGGTGCAACAGTGCTACTGGCACCATATGCACAGTCAAGAACAACTTTCAATCCTCTTAAGTCACAATTTATCGTGGATTTTAAAAATTCGATGTAGTCTCTTTGTGCGCTTGTATTTTCCTTGTAAATCCCAACACCCATTCCTGTAGGAATCGGTAAATCGATTTTTTCCTTTATAATCTTTTCTATTTTGTCTTCCATTTCATCTGGAAGCTTATAACCATCTTTATTAAAAAACTTTATTCCATTGTATTCGACAGGATTATGTGATGCTGAAATAACGACACCTGCATCCGCATTGTATAACCTCGTAAGATATGCAACAGCAGGTGTTGGTATTATCCCTGCACTTATAACTTCTGCACCTACCGATGTAAGTCCTGCTGTTAGTGCACTCTGCAGCATATCACCTGATATACGGCTGTCTCTTCCTATCAAAATTTTGGGCCTCCTCGTGCCCTCTGTTAAAACAAAGGCGCCGGCTCTTCCAAGCTCGAAAGCGAGATGTGGTGTTAATTCCTTATTTGCAACACCTCTCACTCCATCTGTTCCGAATAATCTCGCCATACAATCCATTCCTTTCACCGTATTTATGACTGAAAAATTCACACGACAATATTTTAACACAATAAAACGTACAATTCAATTTAAGTTATATATTATATAATATGCCATAAAAAACCTCTTTTATTTTTTCATAAAATATCATATACTATTATACGAACAAAAGTTTTGAGAACATTAGTTCATTGGGGTGCTTATATATGAGGAACATTCTTCACGTCGATATGAATGCTTTTTACGCTTCATGCGAACAGTCAAGGGATAAGAGTTTAAAAGGTAAACCAGTACTCATTGCCGGCGACCCTTCAAGGCGCCATGGAATTGTCCTTACTGCTTCATATGAAGCAAGGAAATATGGGATAAAAACGGGTATGGCTAATTGGCAGGCAAGTGTGCTTTGTCCTGATGCAATATTTTTAAAGCCCGACTTCGATAGCTATGTACAGTATTCCATTAAAATGATAAATATTTTAAAAGAATTTTCTCCTTTGGTAGAGCAATTTTCCATTGATGAAGCATGGGTTGATGTTACAGGTTGTGAAGGCTTATTTGGAAATCCCATTGATATTGCTCATAAGATACAAAACAGGATTAAAGACACCCTTGACTTGCCGTGTTCCATAGGTATTTCGGAAAATAAGCTTATCGCGAAAATGGCATCAGAATTAAAAAAGCCTATGGGAATCACATTTCTTCCCATAGACAAAGTAAAAGATGTCCTATGGCCTCTTGACATTGAAGAACTTATGTGGATCGGACATGCGAGGGGAAAAAAATTAAAAAGTCTCGGCATAAATACGATTGGAGACTTAGCACATACTCCCATTACCTTCCTTTCGGATCTTTTTGGAAAGTGCGGGCGCGATATATATTATTTTGCAAATGGCATTGACCTAAGTCCTGTAAAACCTTATGCTATAGATGCCAAATCTTTTGGGAATACTATTACACTTCCGAGAGATTATACAGATATCGAAGATATCAAAAGAGGTATGCTTTCACTTTCTGAAATGGTAGGTTCCCGCATGAGAAAGCAGAACTTCATGGGAAAAACAGTAAGTATAACCGTGAAGGATGCCGATTTTAAGACATTGACCCGATCTCAAACAATTGATTACACAGTTTTGACAGAAGATATCTTTGATGCCGCTATGAAGCTTTTTACGGAGAATTACGGCTTGAGATTTAAAATAAGAATGCTTGGTGTAAGCATATCGAACCTTGTGAAAATCGACCGGGATATTCAATTAAGCTTATTTCAGAATTTGAGATATGAAAAGCTAAAAAAACTCAATTATGCAGTTGATATGATAAGAGATAGATATGGATTTGACAGTATTTCACGAGGGTTAATCCTATCAGGTGAAAGGGTAAAGCAAATTGCGCCCTTATCAGGCATGAAAAATTTTGATCCGAGAGCACACAGTTATTTTGAGCTTTAATATTCTTTATGACAGTATTTCTAATATCGTGTTTATCTTATCCAATGTTGCTGTTGAACCTCTTTTGATACATTCTTCAGCGAGATTGAATTTGTACCACTTCATATCCCTCATATCTGGTTTTATTATGACTATATCATCTGTCATATTCTTTACATAAAAATACCTCTCCGTATCTTCATCGGCAAGTTCTAAGGATTTATATGTATATCTTATTACTTCGGGAATCCTACTTTTTATATTTTTATATATGTCCATATTTCTTCTCCTCTTATTATATCTGTAGCAGTTACGGCAAATGATATCTTAAGTTCTCTATCACGCACTCCTTCATATCAAATAGTTTTATGCTTCAATGAGTTTTTTTACCTTATGCATAACTTTATCTTTCAATGTTTCTATTGATTCATTTTTTGGCAATGACATATCTGGATATATGGCACTTCCTATTTTGACAGATATTTTTCCTTCACCAAGTTTATATTTGCCTAACGGCATTATATCATATGTGCCATTTATTCCTATAGGAACTATAGGTCTTCCAGATTTATATGAAAGGTACATAGCACCTTTATAACCTTCCTTTAGTTCTCCATTTGGTGAGATACCGCCTTCCGGGAATAATGCTATAGAATACCCCTTATTTAAGACATTAAGTGCCCTTTTTATAGCATTTATATCCGCCGATTTTTTCTTTATCGGTATATTACCTGTTGTTATCAATATATAATTTAAAATTGGTATCTTATATAAGTCCTCACTGGCAAGAAAGATGACTTTCCTATTTAGTGCATCAACTACAGCAATTGGATCTAAAAGGCTTTGATGATTCGCCACAAATATACAGGGTTCATCTGGAATCCTGTCTTCGTATATCACTTTAAAGCTGTAAAATAACATAAATAACATGGCTGTTAATATTTTTATAAAATAATATAAGAACATTTATATCACCCCTATCTATAATAGATATTTTTGTCAAAAATGTTCTATTTATGCCCAAAAAAATAACCTCCATATAGGAGGATTATTAATTTTAATTTACTCTATAATTAATTCCGAGTTTATAAAATCTTTCCCTTTATTATATGCCAGCATATTAATTGGTATAAGATTTTCTTTTAGTATTTTTCTAAGTGCATTCATTATTACTTCTTCAGTGACTATATTCTTAGTCATCATTATTGCCCCGATCACAACTATATTGGCAGTCTTTAAATTTCCAAGCTGATTTGCAATATCATTCACAGGTATTCTATATGTCAATATCACTGTATATGCATTTATAAATTTAAATTCACTTTTAGGTTAAAGGTTGAAAAAAACATTTATTTTGCACTTTATAGAAATTAATGTCTATACTACCCTATGTAAAATAAAAAAGGCTATGAAGCCTTTATTTAATGCATTTACGGTATATTTACACTTAAAGTATTTGGACTAATCTTTGTTATTTTTAAGTTTAGATCGGTCGTAACATTGACATTTGCATTTTGCTTACCCGAACTTAAATTCGATATATCGATAGATGCATTGAAGTTATCCGCTGTAGTATTATTGACTACACTTTCAAGTCCTTCAACAGAAATGGTAATTGATGAATTATTAAGTGTTACATTTCTATTATTTGTATCTTTTACTTCAATATTTGTCAATGTTATATCTTTCGTTATTATTTTCTGAATGTCAATATAGACTTTTGCCGTAGAATCTTTTACAAGGCTTACACCCTGTGGCAGGTCAAATTGAACATTTTGTGTAAGTGAGTGGTTCAATCCTGTAATATCAATCTGCTTTGTATTGATATTCTTTATACCATTTAAAACCGCATCTTCCCCTGTCACATAGACATATTCTGGTAGAACATTAACAGCTGCAATATCATAACCATTTTGAGGTTTCCCAAAAATTTTAGCATTTACAGGCACCCTTATGGCTCTGTTTACAGCAATTCCTACGTCAACAAATTTAGGATCTATATTGATTCCCTTAACTTCATTGTTATCCCTATCAACAGCTACGGCAGGTACAGATATCTTTACATCCTTTGTTTTATTTGACATATTCACTTGTGCAATGACATTTTTGACTAAGTTTATTTTGCTCTCAGGCCCACTAATTACGACTTCACCAGGTGTGGAAATTGCCGGCTTCATCGCATAACCATCTGCTACATTGCCACTCACTTTGACACTGACTGGCATCTGTACCTTTGCAATATTATCGATATCTATTTTAATTTCAGAAGGGTTAGCAGAAACAAACGTGATATTCTTTGGAATAGAGCTAATTTCAACCGGAATGACATTCGTACCCTTTGTTGTAACTCTGCTTAAATCAGCTTGTACTTGGATATCAGATGACCTTATACCCATTATATCACTGCGCCTCCCCCTAACCTTAACTGTCACTGTATAATTTTTATTGTCAATTAATGTAAGTCCTTTCTTTTCAAGTGTATTAACATTAACTATATTAACGGGAATATTGCCTATATCAACTGTTATCTCTGGGTTTTTTTCCCCCATAACATAAAGCCATAAAACAAATGCAAGGACAACCGAAAGAATCTTTATGGTTATATTTTTATTCAGCACGTTTATTCCCCCATTTTAACCAATTAGACGCTTTGCTCTCTTTAGCTTTAAACATACTCAAAAGAACTTCTTTTAAGGTCTTTATATCAAGATGCCTTGATATTCTTCCGTTTTGAGCTAATGATATCGTACCAGTTTCTTCAGATACTATGACAGAAACAGCATCGGAAACTTCTGTCACACCTATGGCAGCTCTATGTCTTGTACCAAGTTCTGTACTTAAGTTTTGGTTATCTGTAAGTGGCAGAAAACATCCCGCCGCCATTATCCTGTCACCCCTTATTATGACTGCACCATCATGCAGTGGCGTATTTGGTATAAATGTATTTATCAAAAGCTCACTGGATATCTTTGAATCAAGGGATATACCTGTTTCAATAAGCTCGTTAAGTCCGGTATTTCTCTCTAAAACTATAAGTGCACCTATTTTTGACCTTGAAAGAAATTGTACAGCATCACATATCTCAATTATGACATCTGTTATGTCCTGAACTTCATCATTGATGATGAAAAAATTTCTTCTTATAAATTCGCTTCTGCCAAGTGATTCAAGAGCACGCCGTAATTCCGGCTGAAAAACTATCAAAAGCGCTATTACGCCAACTGTCATAGCATTGCTTAATAAATAATTTACGGTTCTAAGCTGTAGCCATTCGCTTAATTTCGTTAATATTATGAGTATTATAATTCCTTTAAAAAGCTGTTCAGCTCTCGTCTTTCTTATGACTAATATAAGGCGATACATTACATATGCTATGATGGCAATGTCTATTATATCGTTGATTTTCATCGTTTTTATTATTTCTATAAGTCCGCTTAACAAAAAAGCTCACCCCCCGAAGCAAATTATAAATCTAATTAATTGTAGTACTTATTTATAATAATTATACAATACTAGATGATAAAATCCTATAAACTTTGTGTTTTCTAATATAATCTTAATTCCACATACTTTACAATAAATAAAGAAAGTCATAGAATGACAATCATTCTATGACTTCTACCATAATATTGCTTTCTTCAACTCGTTTAATAAGTGGGTTTATTATATCACCATGTAATAGTACATCAAAGGCAGACCTCAGAGATTTACCAACAATTATCTCAGTGATATCGTTTTCCCTGGCGAATTCAGCTAATGTATCGGAAATCTTTTTGCCTACTAAGATAGATACTCTCCCACCTCTCTTTTGTGCCATTTCAAAAAGCTCGAGCAAAATCCTGTGTTCTTTTAAATCTTTGTATATATCGTTATTTTTGTTTACATATACAACACAAAATTCTCCATCTGTTTCCTTAGCTCTTTCAGCTCCTCTTTCAACAAGCCTGCGGCAACTTTTCTGGGGCGTCACGCAAACCATTATTCTGCTCTTTACCCCAGGCTCGTAACTTAAAACCATCAGCAAGCCTCCTATCAGGAGAAATAATTACTTCACTAAATATATTATATATTTAAAAACACATTTATGTCAATCATCGTTTAAACTAATATAATCCTATTAAATTTCTTTTGCTTTGAGATTCTTATTAAGGTAATTCTTTATATATTCAACATCACTTTCAGATGGAATCAAATTTCCATATACCAAATCATTATATATTTTTGTCACCTTGTCAAAGTCGCTAAATCCAGCATCTATTACCTTCTTTTGATATTCTATAGGTGTCTCATTATCATATTTTTTCAATCCTCTTTTTGTAAGTCTCTTTAATATCTTGTTGTAGTAATAGACATATGCAGCTTTACTTGATTCTAAATATTTCTTGAGATAAAAATACCTGTGAATTGCTATTGTCATCGTAAGTATAGCAACTATTAGCATTATCAAAATCGCAATGTATATTTTATTAAGAGGCTTTTTGCTGCCTTGTTGAGCCTTACTTTCCATATTACCATTTTTTATATTATTTTGATTTTCCTCAGTCTTCGGTTTATCGACATTACTTGTGCTATTGTTTGTTTGAGCCATAGAAGGAATCCCAAGATTTACATTTGATGATGTCGAATAAGTTTCTGAATAAATAGCCGTAGGTTCAAACGTGATCCAACCGTAATCTTTAAAGTAAACTTCTACCCATGCATGTGCTAATGACGCCTTAATATCGTAATTATTGCCAAATAACGGTGGCGCTGGCATCTTAAAACCTACAACATATCTTGCAGGAATTCCAATCGTCCTCAGCATAACAACCATTGATGATGCAAAATATGTGCAGTATCCCTTTTTAAGATCAAAGAGAAAATAGTCGACAAAATCTCTTCCCGGTGGTGTTGGCGGCACATCTAAGTCATATGTGTAAGTATTTCTTAAATATTGCTCAATAGCTTTTACTTTGTCATAATCTGTCTTTTTATCCTTCGTAAGATCTTCTGCTAATTTTTTTACTCTTTCTGGTAAATTTGAAGGATACTGCAGATACCTTTTAGTTCTTTGGTCAACAACTGTATTTGAATTTTCAAGGTCCTTAGCATTTATGTTAGGCTTATAATATTCAACAGTATATGGCTTTTGACTGTTTTTTACCTTTGCTATTAATGCTAATGTATTCACATCGTATAAGTTATCAACACTTACATGGTACGGCTGCCATGGTGAAAAGATTATATTCGTATTCATAGAAACAGGATAGATCTCCATCTTTTTAATAGTATATTTTACATTATAAGAGAAAGTCGGCAAAAGATAATTGCCGTCACCAAGTACATGGGAAATCTCCTGGTTTGTCCATCTATTTGATGTATACGTGTCAAAAACTTCTCCTCTTAAATATGTGCTTTCATCAGCTTTTACCCTCATTATAATTTGATCACCTAAGTTCGCTGGGCCACCTAAATCTTGTGAGAAAGATATAAAGTTTGCGTTTGAAAAAGCACTTGCATTGCCTTCTCCTATGCCATTTCTCCATGTTTTTGTAAAGGGAAATAAATCATAAAACTTATCGTTTAATGCCTTCCATTCTACTGGCTCAAACCCCTTCGGCATTGCATATGCGATAGCAGAACTTATTGATGAAAAAATCATAGCTATAATCAAAAGATTTACAACTGCCGCTTTGCCATTGCCTGCTTTTTGGTAGTATTTTAGTGACATATTAACAAAACATACGGCAACATAGAATACTAAGTAGATATACGCTTTATCGACAAAATTATACCATTGGAATATCAAGATTCCCATACCAACAAGCATTGTTAAAAAGTGGCTCTTAATGATGTTGTTTAATAGCGAAATAATCAATGCTATAAGGACACATGTAAGTATTATGGTAAATAATAAATATTTACTTGTTAATCTATCAAAACCATCAGGCCAATTTTTCTCGCTCATATACACTGTTAGCCAATTTACGAACTGGTCAATATATATTACAGCATGTGCCAGCAATTCCTTTTTAACGTAAAACAGGTATGCATCGATAAATATAAATATTGTCAATAATATTATTATGATTTGAGGCCTTTTTAATAGGAAGGTTATGATAGCTGTGAATAAAGAGCATAAGAATATAATGTCATATATGCTGACATTGAAGTTCAACCCATTAAATATCGACAGTGTAAGTATAACAGACAATATAATCGATATAAGGTATTCAAATATATTGAACTTCTTTTTTGTTGGTACTCGCATCTTTAACTCCCCACTGAATAAATTTTACATTTAATTTTTCTAATTTGTCTCTTAATCTTTGATCAATAAGATTTTTATCTGTATAAAATATCATCAGGTCTCTATGAATTCTAATATTTGATAGCCCATTGATGGTACTATCATCAACATGTGGTGTTATAATAGCTATCGTCGAATCATATGGTATGCTTTTAAGACATCTTATAATAAAGTCATTAAAATCATAGCTGAAAACCGGAAATATTGAAAGTGTAGATGTCTTAAATATATCAAAATCCTTTATGCTTTTACCTCTAATGAGTATCTTTCTTGTCTCATAATCCACAAGATTTACTGGTACGTCATTAATAAGACAATATTTTGCAAGTGAGAGCATACACTCTGCACTTCTTTCATCAGTCACACCGTTATAATCATCAGCATAATGTGCTTTATCCAAGTCCCATAGCATATAGACTTCATTTGATGCGGTATATTCATATTCTTTCACGTACAATTTCTGTTTTTTTGCCGATATTCGCCAATGCACTTTCTTTAAGCTATCACCATCAACATATTCACGCAAATTGGATAAATTCGTATAATCTTCATATGACCTATTCTTTACCTCTGTGTTTCCGATCGCGGTCATCGCCGGTAATTTAACTGCGATATTGTATATAAACGGGTATACCGTTATTTTATGATTTGTTTTAAATGTTTTTTTAATTTCAAGGATTCCAAAGGGGTCCCTGATTTTTACCGTTACAGGACCAATTTTATAGATACCCCTTCTTTTGCTTTCAAAAATCCTTTTTACCGCCTTTTTACCAAATGGCTTCAAATTAGTTGTCACAGGTAAAAGCCCTGGATTTTTGTCATCTACAACTATAAATAATATATGGAAAAAACCTTTGTTCCTCAATTTTATCTTATATTTTAGTTTCTCGCCGACATGTGTAACATGGTTTTCTACATCAATATGAAGTTTTACAGATGCGCTAGCTGCCAAAATGTATAAAAGACAAAGTAATAAAAGGGATGAAAGTGCAAAAAAAATGTAATAAATAATTTCTCCACCTGTAAATAATGCAAATAAAAAAGATGCTATTGTCAATGATAAAAGATATATAAAATTACGCATATTTTTTTACCACCGGTACTTTCGTCGTACTTAAGATATCTTCTATTATGCTTTTTTCATCTAAGCCATTTAATTTTGCTTCATTTTTTAATATTATTCTATGTGAAAGAACCGGTACACTTAGATTTTTAACATCATCAGGCAAAACATAATTGCGCCCTTCTATATATGCTTTTGCTTGGGATGCCTTCATTAGATTTATAGCAGCTCTTGGACTTGCTCCCAAAAGGACACTGTTTAAATTTCTTGTATTATTGACGATTGAAATTATATAATTGAGGATACAATCATCAATATACACGGATTTTGCCTCATTCTGCATCTTCTGTATTTCTATTACCGATACAATCGGTTTAATCTCATCTAATGGATCAGACGTTTCGAATCTCTTTAATATTTCTACTTCATGTTTAAGGTCCGGGTAGCCAAGATTGACTTTCATCATAAATCTATCCAGCTGTGCTTCAGGCAATCTAAATGTGCCGTCATATTCTATAGGATTTTGTGTAGCTAATACCATGAAAGGCTCTGGCAATTTATACGTCGTACCATCGACAGTTACCTGCTTTTCCTCCATTGCTTCAAGTAGACTTGACTGTGTCTTAGGTGATGTCCTATTTATCTCGTCAGCAAGCAATATCTGACTCATTATTGGGCCTGGTTTGAATTCAAATTCCCCATTTGCAGGATTATATATAGATACGCCAATTATATCAGATGGTAAAAGATCTGGCGTGAACTGTATCCTTTTAAAGCCGGCGTTTATAGTTTTTGCCAGTGCTTTTACTAAAGAAGTTTTCCCAACACCTGGCACATCCTCAATAAGAACATGTCCACCAGCAACGAGTGTAATAAGGATAAGCTTTATTTCTTCTGTTTTACCTATTATAACTTTGTTTATGTTATCTATTATTTTAACTATGGTTTCCATAATACCTCCCGTATTATAATAGATTTGATATTATTTTCCTCCAATATTTATATTCTAACCAAAATCTATTATCTCATTACTATAAGTATACAAAAAAAAATCTCCTTAAACAAGGAGAGAATGAAGGTAAATTATGAACTTTCTTTAAAATATCTCAATATCCCTTTGTATATTGCCCATGCAACCTTATATTGGTATTTATCATCATTTAATAACCTTTCTTCTTCAGGGTTTGACATGAAACCGCATTCCACTATTACAGCAGGCATTTTTGCATGTCTCAGTATGAAGAATGTGCTGGTCTCTTTTGCCATCCTTTCATTATTTGTATCAAGTGTTTTCTTAAGTTCATCCTGGATTATTTCTGCGAGAAGTTTGCCTTTTTCGGAGTTCTTCTGATAAAATACCTGTGCTCCTTTATATTGTGACTCTGGAAAACTATTTAAATGTATGCTGATAAAAATATCGCCTTTTACATCATTACCAGCATATACTCTGTTTTTTAAGTCTTTCATTAGATTGCTATCTGAAAGTGTATCGTCCTCTCTAGTCATAAGTACTATTCCACCGCTCTCCTCTATCAAATCCTTCAGCTTTGTTGCTATTGCAAGATTTAATTCATCTTCGTCTTTCCCACTTTTCCCTGGTTTCCCGGGGTCATTTCCACCATGGCCGGCATCAATTATTATGATTTTATTCATAACAGGAATGTAAGTTAATGTTTCAATTGATTTATTTAAAACATTATTTAAGAGAATTAGGATAAATAATACAAATGCCAAAATCATGTATTTATTGATTCTCATATACATTTCTCCCTTAATCTATATCATTATAAAATATTCAAATAATAATATAACTATGTCACCATAAAAACTAAATAACATATTATGAATAGAGAAAGGGGGAAATAATATGATTACCTTAGAGTTTACGTATGTTGTACAATCTGGTGATACATTATTTTTAATTGCGAAAAGATTCAACACTTCCGTCGATGCTATCATATCAAGAAACAATATTGTAAATCCATCACTTATATACCCTGGCCAAATATTAATAATACCAGTAAATGGTATATACTACACGGTAATACCAGGTGACAGCGTTTATTTAATAGGGCAACAATTTGGCGTACCTTATGAACCAATAATTTATGTAAATAACATAGTATATCCTTATACAATATATCCGGGACAGGTTTTATTTATACCTAGTGCGGCAGAGCCGGTACCACCTACGCCGCCAACACCACCTACGCCATGTCCATTTTATTATGTCATAAATCCCGGTGATACACTATGGGACATAGCAAATAGATTTGGAGTTTCACTCGATGCTTTAATAAGAGCAAATTATTTGGTAGATCCAAACTTGATTTACCCTGGCCAAACAATCATTATACCATGCCCATCAACACCATCACCAATGCCAGGTGCTCCAACACCTATGCCAGGAACTCCTATGCCTTCACCGGGAACTCCTACACCTACGCCTGGTACACCATTTCCAATGCCACCTGTCACAATACCAATTCCACCGACAACTGGCAGGATGGTTTATATCGTTAAACCTGGTGATACCATCTACACAATTGCAACAAAATTTAACACAACTGTTGATGCTATCTTAAAAGCTAATCCAGAGATAAAAGACCCTTCATTAATTTATCCAGGTCAAAAAATTGTGATACCGGTTATAAAAGAAGATGTTAAAGATGTTGATATGGCAAAAACACAAGAAGATGATATAAACAAAGATGAAACAAAGAGAAAAGAAGATACATCTTTCGAAAATAACAAAAATAATGATACATCAAATGAAAAATAAAACCACCCAAAATGGGTGGTTATTTTTATTCCTCCATACTATCTATATATCTTTCTGCGACATATGCAGCAATTGCTCCATCTGCTGTAGCTGTTACGACCTGTCTTAAAGTTTTCTTTCTTATATCTCCTGCAGCGAAAACACCCGGTACATTTGTCCTCATATCTTCATCCGTCAGTATATAACCATATTCATCTGTATTTACGATACCTTTTATTATCTCAGTATTTGGGCTTAAACCTATTGCAACAAACATTCCATCTACTTTTAAAGAATTTTCCTCATTTGTCTTAACATTTTTTAGTTTCAAGCCTTCTACGCCATATTCGCCTTGTATGTCTGTTACAACAGTATTCCATATAAATTCTATCTTGGAATTTGCAAAAGCTCTATCTTGAAGGGTTTTAGATGCCCTTAACTGATCTCTTCTATGGATAACATAAACCTTTTTTGCAAATTTCGTCAAATAATTGGCGTCTTCCATTGCCGTATCACCGCCGCCTATGACAGCAACGACTTGGTCCTTATAAAATGCTCCATCACATGTTGCACAATAAGAAACACCAGAGCCTCTAAATTTCTTCTCTTTTTCAAGTCCAAGTTCCTTAGGCGTTGCGCCCATTGCCAATATTATAGACTTAGCCTCGTATGTTTTTTTACCGGTGTTGACTTTCTTTACCTTTCCGGTAATATCAAGCCCTACAACTTCTTCATTATATATTTGAAGGCCATATCTCTTTGTCTGTGCCTCCATCTTATTAATAAGGTCTGGGCCGCTAATATCTTCATAGCCAGGATAGTTTTCTATTTCATATGTTGTAACTATCTGACCTCCAAGATACATCTTCTCGATCATAGCTGTATCAAGCTTTGACCGACATGCATAAAGTCCTGCCGCAAGTCCTGCCGGACCACCACCAAGAATAATTAAATCGTACATAAAGATCACTCCTTAACAATAATAATGGAAGTAGTAATACTACTTCCATTATTATATCATATTTTTTTGATTTTACATCATACCTACTGGTTGCCTAAATTTGTTTTTTGCTTCCTGTATATCCTGTGGTTGTGCTGGTTTTACTGCATACCAGCCTCTTTGGTTTATGGCATTCCAAACTTGCTTTTGCTCCTCAAATGTTGAATTTAAGGCATTTATAAAATCTCTTTTGATATTATCATTTGCAGCTTCAATTGCAGCATGTGATAGAGTTACAATCGCAAGCTTGTAATCTCCAAGCACACCCATCATAATATCTTTATCTGTCATGCCCATATTATTTGGCATATGTATACCTCCTTAACCAAGATTTCTTACCATTGAATTGAAATTGTTTTGGCATCTGCTTGACAGATTCTGACATAGCGCCTTTAATTGTTGGTCTTGAAGCCTTGTAGCACAATCACTCAAACATTTTGCCATATGTTCTTGAAGTGAAAGTACATCATCAAGGTACATTAATTCTTTACTTGTTATTTGTGGCAATTCAATTCCTCCTTTCATATAGTTCAAATATAATATGTGCACATGCAAAAAAAATATACGACATTATGTCGTATATGTAGATTTATTTTATGTATCCTTTTTTCTTTAATTTATCAATATGCTCATTAAGCTTTTCTTCTATATTTATACTGTATTGTTCTTCAAGCACAAACATCATAGATACAGCCACTTGTGCAACATCCAAAAGCTCCTCTGAGATTTTCTCGGCTATATCCTTATTGGTCATTTTTACATTTTCACCGTTTAAACCTCTAAATTTGCCTATGACTTGCGCTAATTCACCAGCTTCTTCCATAAGCTTTAATGCAGTAGACTCAAGAGACGGTTTAAGATTATTTAGTCGTGGTAAGCTTATCTCTTTATACTTTGTCTCCATATCAACACCACCTTATGACTGATTTCTTCTGGCAAGAAAACCCGTAAATTCAGGTGTTATCTCTTTTATGATGTCAAGCATTTTGTATGAAATACTTCTTATATCCCATTGTGCTTCAGGTGTGCATCTTAAGTTTGCAAAATGGTCAAATGCCCATAAATCAGTGTCCATCATTATAAGCCTCTTATGTGCATTCGTAACGGTATACGGGCATAACCTCGGTGTTTTTTTGCGCAATTCATTGTATAAGTCTTCAGATGCTTTTATCGCATTTTCAAGAAGTTTAGTGCATCCCGAATTTTCTATATTTGGTGGAATTGTATATCCATTCTCTATAGTTGGCTTAAAAGCATTAAAATTAATCATCCTATGTCTTAGCAATTGATGCCAACCAGCTTCACTTACCATAATCTGAAATTTATACCTTATAGCTCTAAAGGGTTCAATTAAATGGTCATACTGATTTATTTTAGATACAGCGCTATTGACAATATCCATTTTTTCTTCCTTTGATAAATTCTTTATAGCTTTTTCTATAACTTTAATAGGCTTACCTGTATAAGAAAATAAGACATGGCTTATCAATACATCAAGTGGCTTCATATCACTATTTTTGCCTGTATAATCAATAAGCTTAACATCATCTCTTTCGGTTTCATTGCTATATTCATAACTTTGTGCTATATCTTCAAGTTTTTTGTTCACTGTCATTTGATATTGTGATGGGCTCAAATGCCTCATCATACTCGGTGCAATCTTTTCAGCCTCATTAATTATATTTTCGGCTAATAGTTTAGCTTCTTCTGTCTCGTGTGCAAGCAACTTTCTTATAATATCTTGTAGATCAAGAGCATTTAAGGCAACTGCAAAGCTTGTCTTTGTCGACAATAAAAGGGCGTATCTTGCATCTTCAAACGCAATCTTGCTTATTTTACTATTATATGCCTTTTCACTCTCGTTTTCTTTTCTTTTAACAACTTTTTTAAGATAATCTTTCAGTCTCTCTACAAGTGCCTCATATGTATCAAATGAAATATTCCACACTTTTATGAATTTCTCTTTTAGCTCAGGATAATCTTCAAGTTCAGGAGGTATAATAAGTTTATCCCTTGTAGGCCTTTGATACCTTTGACTCCATTCAATAAAAGATGGTCTTTTATTCATTAATTCGATATCGCCTGAAAGATACCTTGAAACATCTTCTATGCATAAGTGCATCAAATGCTGTTCAGCTATTGAGGAATGGCCGAATTTTTCTACCCATTTTTCGTGAAATGCTTTGGCTTTTTGTATAGCTACATCCATAGGAAAATCAGATGATGTCACAAAATCGTTTATGTCTAAGTCGCCTGATGTTAAGGATTCTAATATATTTAACCTCCAACTGGTATCTCTTCTACTTACTTTAGAATTTATAGGTGGTATAATAAATTCCGGTAGTGAATGTATAAAGTAGACAGAGCCATATACATTTGTCACGAACCGTTTTAAAAGTTTCTCTTCACTTTCTGTGAGTTTTTTCATCAGCATAATAAAACTCCTCTCACTTAAAAAATCATCTATAATTATATCATATTAATTGAGAACTTTATATTAATATCGAAAAAAGTCATAAAATGCCGCTCGATATACAAGAAGAAATATGATTTTTTTACCGTAAGTGTATAGGGTATTTATAAGGTTCAATCTATTTATATTTGAGTTTGATTGCATAAAAATAGAATTGAAAAAGAGCTTGATAAATCAAGCCCCTACAAAATTCCTACGGATATCTTACAAATTTTAATTTTCATCGATAATCACAGATTATAAAAAATGGTGACCCATCCGCGATTCGAACGCGGGACACCCTGCTTAAAAGGCAGGTGCTCTGCCGACTGAGCTAATGGGTCATAATGGTGGAGGGAGATGGATTCGAACCAGCGAAGGCGTCAGCCAACAGATTTACAGTCTGCCCCCTTTAGCCACTTGGGTATCCCTCCACGCTATTAATTTAATCATCTATTAACGTCGACTTTTATATTTTATTATAAATCGACGATAATGTCAAGTATTAAGAATTCAAAAATGTCATATTATACTTCCAATCAGACTTACATTTATAAGTGGAACTTTAATGTAAGTTATTTAATTTTTAGACAAAAATTTTATTACAACTAAATTACCCACAGATAAATGATATATTCAATTTAAAAACAGTTTTTGTATATTGACATTACTTCTTTCAATGATAATTTATAAGGATCTACTTCGAAGAGAGACCCCATAGTATCAATAGCATTCTTCGATAATTTTTCAATCTCATTTTCCCTAACTCCAAAGTTTGATAAGTTTAAATCTTCCATGCCAATATTCTTAATCAATTTTTTAAGTCCAGTTATAAAGCATTGTGCCTGTTCTTGTTTGGTACTGCCTTTTATCTCTTCTCCCATTGTTTTAGCAATGTCTATAAACCTATCAGGAACTTTAGATGCCATAAAGCTAAAATACGATACTGAAAGCATTATAAGGCCAGCACCATGTGGTACGTCAGGATGAAACGCACTTATAGCGTGTTCCATTGAGTGATGAGAAATGCATGACGATAAAGATTCTACTATACCTGCCGCTGTACTTGCCCAAGCCAATGCTGTGCGCGCTTCAATATTGCTTCCATCCTCAACTGCCTTTGGAAGATATTCTGTTATAAGACTGATAGATTGAAGTGCAAGAACATCGCTAGCAGGCTGATTGACATTAGCAAGATATCCTTCTACTGAATGGAAGAAAGCATCCATTCCCTGATATGCAGTAAACTTTGGCGGAATTGACACCATTAATTCCGGATCAACTATGGAAAGTGTTGGATATGTATATCTACATCCAAACCCAATCTTTTCATTAGTTTCTGTCTTGGTTATGACAGCCCATGGGTCAGACTCGGTACCCGTACCTGCCGTTGTAGGTATTGCAACTATAGGTAAAGCTCCATTTTTTACCTCCATACCTTTTCCACTACCGCCAGATACATAGTCCCAATAATCACCGGGGTTCTTTGCCATAACAGCAATTGCCTTTGAAGAATCTATAGTACTGCCACCGCCTAGACCTATAATAAAATCACAACCATTTTCTTTAGCTATTTTTGCACCTTCTGCTACATGATCCGATATAGGATTTGGTAAAATCTTATCATATACAGCATACTCAACACTATTTTGCTTTAGATAATCAATAACTCTATCTAAATAACCATGCTTTCTCATAGAGTTTCCGCTTCCAATTACTATTAGGGCTTTCTTTCCTGGCAAAGTGAGTGATGCCAATTTTTCCAATTTGCCAGGACCAAAAACTATCTCTGTAGGCATAAAATATGTAAAATTAGACTTCATGCAAATACCTCCTTAAATTTGTTTTTTTGTTTTATATGCTGTTACAATTTAATAGTTTAATTGTTGTCTATTTTAATTATGATATTATTAAAAATAAAAGTCAATAAAGAATTGATATTAATTAGTGCTAAATATTAATTTATCAAATTCCACAGTAGCACTTCATATTATTCATAATGAAGTGCATCTATTGGCTTTAATCCAGCTGCCTTGTTTGAAGGATATATACCAAAAAATAGCCCTATTAATAGAGAGAAGGAAAATGATAGTATAATCGTAGAAAGCGACGGTTTTACAGTCATATTCATAAAATGCCCTAGTAAATACGTCGCTAAAAATCCAAATAATATTCCAACTATGCCTCCAACTCCACTTATCGTCAATGACTCTATTATAAACTGCAATAGTATGTCTTTTTTCTTAGCACCTAGAGCCTTTCTTATGCCTATCTCCCTTGTTCTCTCTGTTACAGATACAAGCATTATATTCATAATGCCAATACCACCAACGATTAATGAGATACCTGCAATTCCTCCCAGCATCATTGACATTGTATTGCTGACACTATTCATAGTTGATAAAATATCTGATTGATTCATAATCCTATATGCATTTGTATCCCCTTTAAATATGTTGTTTAGCATATTTTCCACGTGATACTGCGCTATATTCACATATTGCTCAGAAGAAGCACTCATATATATTTGCGTTATTCCTCTGTTTCTTTGAAAAACAAACATTGTCTTTATTGGGATAAAAATTGAGTCATCGTATGAATTGGATATTGATGATCCACCTGATGCAAGTACTCCTATTACAGTGAAATTATTTCCATCCAGCTGTATTGTTTTACCTACTGGGTCAGTAAACCCAAATAGATCACTTGCAACATTGCTTCCAATTACGGCTACCTTCTGCCTCATCATATTGTCTATTGATAGTATAAATCTCCCTTCTGCTAATTTAAGGTTTCTTAATGACATGTAATTTTCATTTACGCCATTTATACTTTCCTCATATGATTTATCACCGTACTTTGCATATGCATTTCCGCTCATTATCGGTGATATTTTTGAAATGTAGGCTGAATCCCCTATCGACATGGCTTCGTCATATGACAGGGAATTATCCATACCTCTACCCATTATTGATACCATTATTAAATTTGATCCCATGCTTTTAATCTGTGATGTTACTCCTTCTGTAGCACCTTGTCCTAGGCTCACTAACCCTATAACAGACATGACACCTATCACAATTCCAAGCATTGTCAGGAATGACCTTAATTTATTGTCAATAATACTTTTTAATGACATTTTAATTGCTTGCATCAGACCCATTATATACACTTCCTTCTATTCATATATTTTACCATCCATGATTCTTATTGTTCTTTTTGCCTGATTAGCCACATTGATATCGTGTGTTATCAGAATAATCGTATTACCCCTGTCATTTAATTCTTTTATAATTTTCATGACTTCTTTACCACTTTGGGAATCGAGATTTCCTGTTGGCTCATCAGCTAAAATTAGATGTGGATTGTTCGCAAGGGCTCTTGCAATTGCAACTCTTTGCTGTTGTCCACCCGACAATTCGTTTGGCTTGTGATGGATTCTTTCTTTCAGCCCGACCATAGTTAATAGTTCCACTGCTCTATTATATCTTTCTTTTGCTGGAATACCTTTGTAAATCATCGGTAGTTCGACATTTTCTAATGCCGATAATTTTTGAAGGAGGTTAAAGCTTTGAAATATAAAACCTATCTCGTTTGATCTCAATTCGGCTAATTTATTATCATTTAACTTACTTGTGTCATAACCATTTAAAAAATATTCACCGGATGTCTTAACATCTAGACAGCCTATAATGTTCATTAATGTAGACTTGCCTGAACCAGAAGGTCCAACAATAGAAACAAACTCTCCTTCATCGACGTTCAAATTGATATTGTCAAGCGCTTTAACTATGTTATCACCCATTTTATATATTTTTGAAAGATTTTTTATAACAATCATATTTATACCTTCCATCATTTTGTATTCCTATTTCCACTAGATTGTTGCTTTACCATAAAACCAGCTCCACCAGATCCGTTGCCAAAACTTCTATTTTCAAAACCTCCATTGCCGAATGCTCCATTACTAAATCCACCACGATTATTTGTACTACTTGTCACACTAGCACCTGATATTAAGACTTTATCACCTTCGTTTAATCCGCTCAATATTTCTATGTATTTATCATTATACAATCCAGTCTGCACTTGTCTTATATTATTCCTTGTTCTGCCATTATTTTTAGAATTATTTTCATCGTATAATACTACATATTTATTATTCACATTTGTTTGAACTGCTTCAATCGGCAATAACAAAGTATTATTTTTTTCAGCAACAATAATTGATACATTCATAGTCTGACCAAGTTTAAGTTTATCTGTATACGGCAGTGATACAGTTACATCATACGATGCTACATTGTTTTGTATTGTCGGTATTGATGATATTTCTGTTACAGTGCCATCAAAAGTCTCCCCAGGCAAATCATCTGTTGTGAGTGATGCCTTTTGTCCTATCTTTATTTTATTTATATCTACTTCATCAATAGGTACATCTATTGAAAAGCTGTCATTATTGACTATAACTGCTGTCTCAGCTTGATTAGAAACAGATGAAAGATTACTTATAGTTGTATTACTACTGCTACTATTATTGCCAGAATTAGCATTGCTGGAATTAGAACTAGCACTACCATTAGAACTATAATTTGAACTACTTTGACCGGATAGCTTATCACCTTCATTGATATTTTGTGATAACAATATTCCATCAATTGGCGAATAAATATTCAGGGAATTTATCTGGTTTTGAATCTGATCATAATTATTCTGAGCCTGTTGCAACTTTAAATTGTCATTTTTGATTTGAATGTCATTTACATTACTTGTTAATGTAGCAATAAGAGTTCCTGCATTTATCTTTTGTCCTTCTTTTACATTTATGCTTGCAATTGTACCTTGTACTGATGATGTTATTGTATTTGTATTTTTAACACTTAATGTACCATCTTGAATCGCTCTCTCTGGTCCTTGATCAGTATATACTGTCACTTGAGCCTTAACCCCGTCAGTTAGCGCTCCAGGATTCTTTAAACCCACCGTAACATAGTAATATATTGCTCCATTTACTGGTATACCTTGTGCTGAAACATCTGTCACATTTCCCTTGATTGTTGCATACGAATTGTATAAATAAATATCAGCACTTTGCCCCACTTTTATATTATTTATTTGTGAACCATTAAATGGCACCTTAATTGTTGCATTAGAATAATCTGTTATAACGGCTATTGCTGTACCTGAGTTTACATCTTGGCCTACTTTGACGTTTATGCTATCTACAATACCTGAATATGCCGATACTATATTTTGTTTTGATATAGCGTCATTATATGTCTTTGTATCGTTATCAAGCTGTTCCTTTGCAAGCTCTAAATTGATTGAAGCATTTTGAAGTTGTTGATTTAAATCATCATCTTCAATTTGATAAAGCAATTCCCCTGCTTTTACTTTATCTCCAATTTTATGATAAACTTTTTTAACAACGCCATTACCTTTTAACGTTATTATTCTTTTATTTGTATCAAGATTACCAGTTCCATCGACGTGCATTGATATATTACCTCGTGTGACTATTATATATGGTGTTCGAGTTGTTGTAGCTGAAGATTTTTTTCTTTCAAAATATATAGTAGCACTTATAATAATAATTATAATGATACTAATAATTACGATGTATTTTTTTTTCATATCAATACCATCCTTTCACTGTGCAAAGCACATAATATAATTATAATAATTATACATAATAATTTCATCAAATAATTAAACAATTTGTTAACTTTATGTGGCAAAAATAAATCAATTTTGTACTTGATTAAACTTTATTTTCATGTTATATTATATAAGTGAAATGCTGGCGTAGCTCAGTCGGTAGAGCAGTTGATTCGTAATCAACAGGTCAAGGGTTCAAGTCCCTTTGCCAGCTCCATATTTTAAAATATCAACAAACTCTTTGATTGCGAGTTGAAAAAGTAGAGAAGATAAATTTATGTTGTAAAAAAAGGGCTGTTGCAAAACTACTTTAAAATAGTTTGCAATACCCCTTTTTAATGTAAAAAGGCTGTATAAAAATGAAAAAACAATCATGAAAATATATGTAATTCATCTGATTTTCTATGATTGTTGAGTTTTAGGCGCACTTAAATAAGCCTTGGGCTTTCTGTAATTTTTTTCTTCAAATCTCAGGCTATTTTTATTCCATGAAGGTGCTTTTCACATCTCTCATTCTGTATTTTTGCATGCAGTTTGTTTACATCGTAGGAAAAACATAACAGCATAAACTCCGTTTTTACACTGTTTTTCCCACGTGTTAAAAATCTATTAAATTGGTAATCATTTTTTAGAACTCCAAAAGCACCTTCTACCTGTATTGAACGATTAACTCTCAGGAGAATTCCCTCCTCAGATGTGATATTCTCATAAGATATTTGTCGCTTCTCTACAAATGTTTTTGATACTTGCATCTTTCGGTTGCCTCGTGCTTTTGTACATTTTGATTTATATGGACAATTGTTGCAGTCTTCACATTCGTATACAGTAATTTCTGAACGGTAACCACTTGCTGAAGTCCTATAAATGATTCCAATTGGTCTAAGTTGTTTTCTATTGTGGCAGGTATATTCATCTTTATCTTTATCATAAACCATGTTTTCACGCTTACTAATATCATTTTTAAAACTTTTCTTCTTCCACTTTTCATATGTCTGCGGCTTTATGTAGTATTTTTGATTTTTTTCTTCCAAATACAGATAGTTTTCTTCACTCTCATATCCAGAGTCCGCTATGATATTTTGATATTTGTTTCCTAAATTTGATTCCATATCATTTAGAAATGGAATAAGGGTAGTGTTGTCAGACCTGTCCTGAAATATACCAACACCAGTGACATACTCACTTTCAACCCCAATCTGCACATTGTATCCTGGCTTTAATTGAGAGTTGTTCATGTGGTCATCTTTCATATGCATAAATGTTGCATCTGGATCAGTTTTAGAATAACTATTCCTTCCATCCAATAATTGATTGTGTGTATCATAGTTCTTTTGACGTTCGTAAAACTTCTCTAGCTCTTCATTAAATTTTTGGAGTTTTGACTTGCGTTTCCCTATACCATGAACAAATTCTATCTGCTCTTCTTCTTTTTTCTTTTTAAGATAGTCAATTATCTTTTCTATGTCATCCAATAAAGTTTCTTTAGTAACAGTAAAATTAGTCATATACGTAAGATTAATTGATTCTATGCAAGATTGTATTTTTGTAAACATCTTTGCCTGATTTTTATTAATAGCCTTTTTCCATACAAATGTATAGCGGTTAGCATTGGCTTCAATCTTTGTACCGTCTACGAAGAGATGCTCAAACTTTACTTCACCTATTTCATGGAGATGCTGTACCAACTGATAAAACAAATCTTCCATTGCATCGGCGAGATATTCCTTGCGGAATCTGGCAATAGTAGAGTGGTCAGGTGCTTTGCTTCCTTCAAGCAACCACATAAAATTAATATCCCTTTTGCATGCACTTTCTATCTTTCTGCTGGAATAAATGTTATTCATGTAAGCATAAGTTAATACCTTAAACAGGATTTTTGGCTCTACTGCAGGTTTTCTTCCAGTGAAAGAATATGCCTTGTACAACTTTTCGTAATTCAATCCCTCCAATATTTGGCTAAGCAGGCGAACCGAATCATCCTCTGGTATTAACATTTCACAATTTAATGGAAGAACTAATTGATAACATCCATTAAATTGTGTATAATTCTTATTGTATAATTTACTTTTTTTCATAACTTAATTATACAGTAATTGCAGGTTCCAAAGAACCTGCAATTTTTTTTTGCGTATAAAAAGAGACTGATGCACTATGACCTATTCAGTCAGTTGTGCGACAGCCCCTTATTGTATAATTAAGTTATGCATGTATATGCTAATATAAAAGTGAGCCAAAAAGTGGCTCTGTGCTTACGAATCCCTCCAATGGTACTTTATCCTATATTTTTTAAAATAGTAAAAGTTTCTTTGAGACTTGATATATAAGGCTTTTAAGTACTTTGTTAAGAAATTAAAATTGCTTAAAATAACTTAAGATTTTTTTAGTTCTCATACATTTCGCATACATAAAAATATATTTATTTCAAAAATCAATTTGTCCTAATTCATCAATTTTTTTATCTCCTCTTTTGATAACTCTGTAATTTCTGCTATTCTATCAATGTCCATACTTTCTTTTAATAATTTTTTGGCAATTTTTATACTTTTTTCTTTTTCGCCTTTTTTAATACCTTTTTCTATTATCATTTTGTACGTTTCTGATTCTTCAATCCTAAACATTCTTACCACCTCCATAAAAGCTTTTTCGATAACTTCTCTTTTATAAACTATACCTGACAATATTTCAGCCTTAAATGCTATGTCTTTCTTTTTGTTTATGTCTACAGGAATATTTTTTATAGCTTCAACACATCTTTCCAGATATTTTTCTCCTTCTTCTTTCCTTCTATTTTTGTCCATCAATGGAAGAAGCGAATATAAATCATAATAATCTGTTTTTATAACATCAGTATATTTCAGGTCACCAACACTTATTATTCTGTATCTATAGTTTAATGCGTTTTGTTCTCCAAAGTCGTAGCTTAAGCTATTTGCCATTTTTACATTGTCTTTTCCTATATAAACAACTATCTGATATGGTAAGAGATTATGCTTTTACATTATCTCAAGCGAATATCTTAGCATCCTATAAGGCATTTTTCCGTCATTTTCTGATTGAAATTCAATGTGCACAGCGACTTTCCTTTGTCTGTAGTACATTTGAATATCATGTCGCTGTCTCTTCTCTCAACTCTTGCAAATTCAATATTAAGTTCATCAATCTTTGTATATTGCAATCCAAGAAAATAACTCATTATGTCATCAGCCATATCAGAAAAAATATTTTTCATCGTTATATCGTATTTTTGTGCCATTTTTCTTCCTTCCATTTCTCTTTATCTCACCTTTATTATATCATATGAATATAAAAAATACAGATTATTTTTTTTTTAAGAAATTTACTCAATTATATCATCGGCAAAATTTAGGATAGCAAATTTATAATTTCTTCTTTTGAAGGCATAGATCGCATAGCTCCTCTTCTTGTAGTTATAATTGATGCTGCCGCATTGGCAAATGTCAACATATCCTTCAATGAGGATTCAGTAAGGTTATCCAAGCCATGCTCTAATACATAATTTAAAATACAGCCACAAAAGGTATCCCCTGCTCCAGTTGTGTCAATTGTATTTTCTTGAATAAAGCCAGCTTTTTCAACAGAAAGCCCTTTGTAATAAGCTTTACTCCCATATTTACCCATAGTAACTAAAATTAATTTAATACTATAATTTTTCAGAAGCGATTTTACACCTTCTTCAATGGTTTTACAATCCGTTACAAATTCCAATTCATCATTGGAAATTTTTAATATATCGCACTGACTCAGTCCATATTTTATCATATCCTTAGCCATGTTCAAAGATCTCCAAAGAGGAGGCCGTAAATTAGGATCAAAGGAAATTAATAGATTATTATATTTTGCAATTTTTAAAGCTTTTTCAGTAGCTTTCCTTATACCAACATCAGTCATAGATAAAGTCCCAAAATGAAATATTCTAGCTTTTTTAATAATTTCTTCTCTAATTTCTGATTCATTTAACATCATATCTGCTCCTGGTTGCCTATAAAATGTAAAGCTTCTATCTCCATCCGGCGCAGTATGAACAAAAGCTAATGTTGTATTTACTTCATTATCTATTACTAAATTATCAGTACCTATACCAATTTCTTCTAGGGTTTTTTTCAGTAAAATACCAAACTGATCATTTCCTACCTTGCCTATAAATGAAGTCTTTTTCCCTAAATTATGTAACATAGATAATACATTACAAGGCGCCCCACCAGGATTTGCTTCAAACAACTGATTTCCTCGTTCACTTACTCCATTTATTGTAAAATCTATGAGTAATTCTCCTAATGCAACTACATCCAATTCTCTATCATCCATAATTTTACACCTCTAAAAACAATATAAATTATTATAAATTATTTCATAACAGTTTTCATTCCCCAACTATATAATTTTCTAATAGCTACAGTTCCATTTTTAGCAACTATATAATTTTTATTTTGATTATTTCCTGCAAATATATTTCCAGAATGATTATTCTGATAATTATCAGTAAACACTTCAATAGAGCTTTGATCTGAAAAGATGTGAATATCTAATATATTTTTGTTATTAAGCTTTAACGTACTTCTTGATATACCAGTGCTCCAGTCGTCTGAATTATTTCTATTAAAAGTCAATTCCGATTTCTTTAAATCAAATGTAATTACCGTTTCTTTAACATCAGAACATCTCAACAGTAATTGGAAACTTTCTGCTGTTGTTTTTCCTAAATCAATCTCTATTTTTAATTCATATGCAACTCCATCTCCAGCATGGATTTCGTACTTTTTATATTTCACTTCTATATTTTCTACTTTATTTTCATCATACCGTAGCTGTTGAAATTCTTCTACAGGGATAAACATTAATGTATTATCTTCAAGCAGTTTTACTTCTCTTGGAATTCCAAAAGATCCGCACCAGTTTTCTTTAAAGGTTGGTCCCCAATCTTTCCACCAAGGCATCCAATCCCAAGCATTTGCCCAGCCTACAATTATTCTTCTGCCTTTGTTATCTAAAAATGATTGTGGAGCATAGTAGTCAAAACCCCAGTCAATTTCACCAATAGTTGAATAATTGAATTTTCCTGTTTTGTAATCCATGTCGCCTACCAAATATACTGTTTTACGTTCGTACAGCCCCATTGGAGAGAACATTAAAACGTGCTTATCTCCTATTTGAAAGAAGTCTGGGCACTCCCACATATATCCAAATTCTCCACGACTTTCAGCTAGCACATTAATAAATTCCCAATCTTTTAAATTCAGTGACCTATATAAAAGCGCCTTTGCTAGGTTATCTTTTTGAGCTCCACAAACTAAGTAAAAATAATCTCCATGCTTCCATATCTTTGGATCTCTAAAGTTCGCCTGATCATATCCATTAGGAGCAGTTATTATTGGATTTTTATCATACTTATCAAAATGAATACCATCTTCACTATAAGCTAGACATTGTGTTTGTACAAATCCATCGCCATAGTTGGTTGTCCCAGTATATAGCAAATACAGTTTACCATCATGTTCAATAGAACTACCTGAAAAGCAACCGCCTTTTTCATGATTATCGTAATGTTCACTAGGAGCTAAGGCAATAGGTAAATATTCCCAATGAATCATATCATAACTTACTGCATGTCCCCAGTGCATTGCACCCCAGCAAGTGTCGTATGGATTATATTGATAGAAAAAATGATACTGATTATTAAAAAATATTAAACCATTTGGATCATTCATCCAGCCTTCCTCAGCCATAAAATGATATCTTTGTCTCATCTTCGCATTATTTATAAGAGGCCTTGCCATTTCAATAGCTCTCTGAGCTTTTTCTATATTTTCTAGATGTAATGTTTTTGACATTTTACTCCTCCCAAAGAAATAAATTGTTTTAGTTTAATTCATAAGATTTTCTTAACATTTGTTCCACTTAGTCATCTCGCCTATAACTGTCTCTTAATTTTTTTGCAAATTCTATATTTAATTTTGATTCACGTCTTGCTTTATTTTCTTTTATTCTAAACTGCTCTTCTCTTACGGGTTTATATGTTTCCCAACGTTTTTGGTAAATTTCAAGAGCCTGCTTCATCTCTTCTGTCAAAGGAACTTCCGGCGGCATCCTATTCGGCAAAGCAGGAACTACAGGAAGTCTTTTTTCTACTGGTAGAATTGTTAACGGTTTAGAAGTAGGCAATGTTTGGTACCAGTATGCTGTAGAGCTCCAATCATCAGACAGATGATTCGCATGACCGTGCTCAATAGTTACCTTTAAGCTCTTTTCAAAACGAACAGGATCTAATAAATGAAATCTGTAAGATACATGAAATCCATCTGTATCTCCTTCATGTACAATCGTGCCAAAGAAAGGATAAGCGTTTCTTTGCATTCCCCATGCATGGTTAAAATAATCTTCTGTTCCAGTTCCATTTAAACTTGGATATTCTTCTCCATCAATGAAGAACATATCATCTCCTTCACCCCACCAGCTTCCCTGAAAGTGCCTTACAGTTAAATTGCAACCAACATAATGACCTGTTCCTTCTGTTTCCAAAATTACGTAATTTCCATCGCCCTTTAAGTTAGCTACTCCATTTACCTCTGGCGAATTTACTTGAATATTTGGTCCCCAACCATCACATGGATTTTCTCTTCTCCATGATGCATGGAAATAAGCAGTATCGTTATCTAATGGCTCTTTATACATTTCATAATCAATATTAAAATATAAAATAAATGGAAGCTCATTTTCATTGATAATTTCAATCTTAGCCTTTTTGTTAAATGGCATTGGGAAGTAACAGGATACTGAACAAGGTGCTCCATATTTTCCAGCTTCCTCAGGTTTTAAAGATACATTAAATGGCAGTGATGAAAAGTTGCCTGGATAAGAATTTCCGATACAGAAAAAATCCCCAAACGGTGCCAATACACTTGGTGTATTCTGATCGTCCCATGTAATTTTAATCAGTGCTTTTCTGTAATAAAAAGGATCATAGTCATCCCAAATAACACCTAAAGCAGGGTGAATTTCCATAACCGGCGCTGCTTTAGCAGTTAGTTTTGGATCAAGTATACTTGGAGCTTTTATTCTTCGGCAAGAAGATGTCATCCAAATATGTGTAATGCAGCCTGGTCCCTCAATTTCACCTAATGTTATACTTTCACCAGCCGGAATCTCCCAATAATCTTGATTTCTACCACTATGGTCCCAACTTGACAATCTACCATTTCTAGCTTTTTTAATTTTTGTTAAATCCTTAAACATACCTGATAAGTTACTCATTTTTATTCTCCTTTCTTAGTATGGTTTTGTTATATTCTACCCTTTTATTGCACCGGCAGTTATACCGTCTATAATATTTTTTTGTAAAATTCCATAAAAAACCAGCTGAGGTATAATTATCATAACGCTAGATGCAATTATTCCTGCGTAATCGATATTGTATTTACCTTTAAAGAATGAAGCACCTAAAGATAACGTATAGTCCTCCGGTTTATGAAGAATAACTGATGCAAATGGAAACTCATTCCATATATATAAAACATTAAATATTACAACAGTTGCAATTACCGGCTTGGCCATTGGCACGATTACTTTAATGATTAATTGCCATAAGCTACATCCATCTATTATTGCTGCTTCATCTATCTCTAATGGAAGAGATTTTAAATATCCCACAAATAATAATGTATTAAATGAAATAGAACTTGCTATATATGGCATAACTAATCCCATCTGTTCTTTCAAATGTAAAATTGTATTTATTCTATATACTGGGAATAGCAAAATAAATGGTGAAATTGTTAGTCCACTTATCAAAAATCCATAAATTATAGATTTCAACTTTTTGTTTTGAAATGTCATTTTTGATAAAACAAAAGAACTTGAAAATGTTATTGGTAATTCAATTATCATTGTTACAACAACTATGAAAAAGGTATTTTTATAAAGCTGTAAAAAATCCAAAGTCTCAATCGCATGTTTAAAATTAATAAGGCTTAAACTCTTTGGTAAACCCAATGGATTAGCAAAAATCTCTGAATTTGATTTAAATGACATTAAAAACATCCATAAAAATGGAAGAATTACTAAAAAGGTAACAATCGTTAATAGTATATATTTATAAACTTTTGGCTGTAATTTGATTTTTGTTTTTATTGCTGATGCCATTTTCTATCCTCCTATTTTTCTTTACCACTTGTCACCTTCGAATACACACCAGTAATTATTAATGAAATAATAAATGTGAATGTCGCAATAGACATGCCATAGCCATATTCTCCATTAGTAAATGTTGTTGCATAACTGTAGGTAACTAAATTTTCTGATATATGATTTGGTCCACCATTTGTCAATTGTTGTACAATCTCAAATATTTTAAATGTTCCAGTAATAATCAAAATTGCTACTGTTGAAATGGTTGTTTTAAGCATTGGAATTGTTACAAATATCAACTTTTGACAACTTGATGCCCCGTCTACTTTGGCAGCTTCAAAAACTTCTTCAGGTATCATTTTCAATCCGGCCACAAAAATTGTGGCCAGATATCCTAATTGCTGCCAAAAGTAGATAAATGCAACAGAATATGGTGTTAAAGTTTTTCCACCAATCCATTCAGGTGCGTATTTCCCAAGCCCAATAGCATTAAAAATATTATTGATTAAACCTATTTTGGGATCAAGGATGAAAACCCAAATAATACCTACAATTATTGGTGCAATAATTGCTGGTGAGAATATAAATGCTTTAGCAATTCCATTAAATTTAAGCTTTTCATTTAATAAAAGTGCAACAGCGAATGCGCCAAACATCAACAATAGGAAATCTGCTACAAATATGATCATTGTATTTTTTAACGAATTCATAAAAATTGGATCATTAAATAGCCTAATATAATTATTTAAACCTACATATTTAGCCATTCCTATTCCTGTATAATCCGTGAAACTATACCCTACAGCAACTCCAATTGGTGCGATCATATATATAATGTAAATCAATATGGTTGGTACTAACATTAAAATCATGTATCTTTTTTTGCTCAGCCAATACATTGGGGTCACTCCTTTTTTGAAAATTCCTATTGTTGCTTTAATATCGCATCAAGTTTATCTAATGCTTGATTTGTTGTATATAGCCCTAGCATTGCCCCATACATTGAATCATACAATTGTGCTTGAACAGCTTGATCTAATACTAAATCCGGTTGTGCCATTGGGCTTTTCCATGTTGGGTCCTGAAGGGCTTCCACAAGTTGTTTGAATGCATACTTTCCACTCATATCTACATCTACTTTATAATTAGTAGCAGGTATTACTGAACCAGCATATGATATTTTAGCAGCCTCAGGACCATAATAGAAAGCAAGGAACTTATAAACAGCATCTTTCTTAATTCGGTCTTTACCAACTTTAGCACTCACACATAATGGTGCAGATGGAACATCCATTTTTACTTTTTGATTGTAACTTGAATCTGAAAAAGTTGGTCCCCACCAGAAACCTACATTCTCACCTAGCTTTTCATCAATAGCAGCCGCATCCCACATACCAGAATCGAACATTGCTGCTCTACCTGCTAAAAATTCTTCCTTAGCCTGGAAATATGTCATAGTCGAAGCGTTACTTGGAAATGCTCCATTCTTTCCTAACTCAACTAATTTGTCAAAGAACTTTACGAAATCAGGATTATTGAATTTTGCTTTTCCTGCTAAAATATCATCAATTTTCTCGAAGTATCCATATCTCTCTAGAGCAATTAGAAAGGCCCAAACACTATAAGGATCCTTTGCTCCTTGTACAATTGGTACAATTCCCTTACTCTTCAATACCCTTACGTCATTTAACAGCTCTTCATAAGTTGTACCATTTGTAGGAAATTTTAAACCATTCTTTTCAAAGATTGATTTGTTATACCATATTCCTGTTACTAGCGCCTGATAAGGTAATCCATATTGAACACCATCAGAATTAAAAGCTTTTTTCATGTTATCATTTAATGCTGCAGAAACATTTGGATATTTATTTAAAAAATCATTTAAATCCAATAAATCCCCTGCTTTGTTTAGTTGTGGTGCTACAGAAGAATCCATCCAAAAAATATCTGGTAATTCGCCAGCTTGCGCAGCAATTTTCATATTCTGAACGTGTGTATCTTTATCACTTCCTTGAATCTTTACGATAATATCAGGATTTCGTTTCATAAACTCTTGCACAATATTCCAAGTTACAGGTTCTTGTTTTTGTGTATCTGCAACGTGCATTCCAAGAGTAATTGTTATTTTCCCATTTTTACTCGTTGACTGCTTAGTGGTATTACAGCCGGTTAATATAGAAAAAACTATAACCCCTATTAAAAACATTGCTAACAGTTTTTTAATTTTTTGTTTCATGATAATACTCATTCCTTTCATTTTGTTTCATAATTTTACTCCTTTTTGAGAGTTGTTTATGTTAAAAATTACTCACCATATCTGCTGTGGCATGGATGTTTACGAAAAGCTCTTTGTAGCTGACATTACTATTACTGACCCCAACAATGTTACCACTTATGTTAAACGGCGCTTCTCTACTTTTAACTCTGACCTTAATAGGTTAAAAGATTGGCTTCTAAGTTATAGTTGCTTCGAAGTCTAGGTAAGTATTGAATACATATCTAATCCTAAATATCTCCGTGCTATTAAAGGTCAAAAAAACGATGATAAGAATGCTGCTTGAATTGCTGATTTATTCAAATTCATTTAGTCAAATATTTGATACGAATTAAGGGATGATCAATCAGTCAAGATAAAGGTTTGTAGAAAACACTATGATTTTATTAGCCAATGTTTCTGACTTAAATAAAGCTATTTCACAGTTGGCTAAACATCATCAAGACTTATTTGATAACGCTGTTACTCTTCCCGGCATGACCGAAAAATCGGCAATTTAATGTTATCGCTGAAATTGACACAGACATTGGTTTTTAAATCCGATAAACACCTTGGCTCATGGGCTGAGCTTACTCCACAAAACATCGAAAGTGCAGGTTAGAAGAAATCAGTCCATGTTTCTAGAGCAGGGGTTTACTTAAAACCATTTCTAATACAGTGTGCCAATGCAGCAATTAAGGATAAAAAGAATCCTTATTTTAAGTTTAAATATGACCGTATTAAAAAGCGCCGCGGCTATAAAAGTGCAATTGTTGCTATTGCCCGGATGATGCTTACCTGTCTCTATCATATGTTTTTGAAAAATAAACCTGTTCAATGCTACTGACACTGATTATTCAAACATATCTGAAAAGCTTTATCAAAAACATAAACAGCAGTATATTAAAAACGCTATTATTCTTTTAGAAAAGGAAGTCAGTACCATTATTCCTTCAAAAATAACTTAGTACATTTGTATATTCCATTATTCGTAATTTAAGCAGTATGGTGATCTTTTTGGTGTGCTCAGATTTCAAAATTTTACTTTCACACTAAATCCCATTTCTTTTTATGAAACCCGTTCCACATTCGTGCTAATACAACTTTTTTAAAATAATCCTTACCTTGTGGAGATTTTAAAAAATATTTTAAACCGTTTTAAGTATTTTAGATATTTTTTCAAATGTGGTACCGGTTTCTTATATGTTACAATATATCTTTTTAGTGTTTAAAATTCCTTAAACTGTTCCTTTAATACACATAACACATTTTTATTTTATCATCTTTTAAGTATTTACTATAATTATTCATATTTTATAATTCAATTTTTGCATTTTTAATTTATTATCTTACGTAGTTTCCCCTTCGCGTAACTCAACATCTAATACAACCCTTTTCTTCTTATACACTTTACCATTTATCAAATCCGATACTAAGTGTACACATTCCCTTGCAAGTTGATCAATTGGCTGTACAATTGAAGTTACCGTTGGTGTTACAATTTCTGTAACATATGTTCCGTCATAAGCTACTATTTTCACATCTTCCGGTATTCTTTTACCTTTTTTGATTGCTTCTTTTAAATAGCTTATTGCCAATAAATCTGTTCCAAAGACACCATCAATTTCTGGGTGTTTCTCAAACATTTGATGTACTACTTTTTCGAAGTAAGATTCATCAAATCTGTTCCATTCTAACTCATAAGAATAAACATGTATATGTTCATCCTCCATTACTCGCTTAAAAGAAATATGTCTATCATGAGACGGTGTTTCAACTGCTAATGACCCCTGGAACTGAACTACACATTTGCAGCCACTTTCAATTAATTTTTTTGCCGCCATTTCCCCCCCACGCTTATGATTTGCTCCTACAACCGGTATATTCTCGCCTAAATATCGGTCTAACGCTACAATGGGCTTATTAATTTTTAGATATTCCTCAATTTCCAATGAATGAACTCCAGTAATAATCCCATCTACTATATGCCGATTTAGCATATCCAGATATTCCAACTCATAATTTTGCTCTTTTATTGTATTGCAAATCATAGTTTTAAACCCTGCTTCATACAGTTCCATTTCCACGTACTTTACAAACTCCGAAAAAAAAGGATGCGAAATATCAGGGACTAAAACAGCTACAATTCCTGCCTTTTTGTGGAATAAATTACGAGCTAGTTCATTAGGTGTATAATTTAAATCTTTCATTGCTTTGAGCACTTTTTTTCTAGTATCTTCAGATACATATCCCTTATCGTTTAAAACTCTAGAAACTGTCGTTGCACTAACATCTGCTTTTTTAGCTACATCTCTAATACTTGCCACTATTTCCCCCCTTCTGTGTATTCTATTAATTTTCTGCAAAACTTCAATAAACTCTACAATATTGAGGTTTTGCAATATATTTTTAAAGGATCTCCATCATTTGAATAACATATATTCTTTTCATAAACGGAGATTTCCTCTAAAAGCATTTTAAATTGTTAAATGTCATCAAGCCATTTTCTGACATTCAGCACAATCTTAAAGAAAATAAGCCTCGTTTTATTAAACCTTTTCTTAACTTTCAAAAGCTATCTTTAACTCACTCGAAATCATTTTAAATTATAAAATATTAGTTTTATCAAAACAAATCTTATATTCGCAAATTCTTTCAACATATTAGTTTTATTATAAATCTAAAATTTGCGATTCTAAGCATCTGCAACTTTAAAAAACTTTCGACTTAATCAATATTAAGTTTTAAATAAATCATAATTTTATTCTTTCCAAAAATCTTACAAACTTCTAATCTATTTATGTAATCCCTTGTTGATTTTATTATATATTATTTTATTTATTAAGTCAATAGTTAATCTTAAATTTTGTAATTATTCTGTGATAAGCCTTCATATAAAATTCATTGACCATGTTATATGCTATTTATTGTTTTCCTCTAAATTTATTCTTCAAAATAATCAGTATCAAGACGTTTGATTTCATAAGTTTCTTGAATTGATACACCCACGTTGAAATCAATCATAAATTCCGCTAATTGATATCCATCTATTAAAATTATTTTTTTACTTGTCAATCTTTTTGCATACTCCATAACATCTTCTGAAAATTCAGCAAATTCCTGATATTCTCTGTATTTCATAAGGTACTTCGAATTTATATTTATGTGATTTTCTTTTAATAATTCTTGTCCTCTTTGAGGAAATTCTATGAGACACGCATTTTTTAAATAATTTTTTGCCCAACCTAATCGATTATAGAATACTTTTGCACCGCCCTGAAGTTTTTTATTTAGTTCTTCATCAGTTAAACCAAATTCTTTTGCAAGCTTTTCTTCACAATATTTATTATTATACAGCTTATTATCAGATATTAACTTTAAAAGAGGAAGCATAATTTCTTCATAATTTTATGATATTAAAAGTAATTAATCTGGTATATTTTTTAAATTATTAAGATCTTATTTTAAGGAGGTTTATTATATGAGCAGGCAATGAGGTTCAGTTAAGGAAATCATAAAAGGTAAAAAATATAAAATAAGCTTCTATATTGGACTAGATGCCAATAGAAAAAGGAAATATCACATTGAAACTATTGAGTGTAAAAATAAAGCAGAAGCACATAAATATTCATCAAAAAAACTAGTTGAATTTGATACAGGAAAATTGCCACTAGACGAATCAAACATAATTATAAGAGATTATCTCGACAAGTGGCTTGAAACTAAAAATTTCTCACTGGCATTAAGTACTTATAACAACTTTAATTTTTGAAAAATGTATGAAAACTATAATTCAATTAAAATAATTAATATACACTGCAAAGCTTATTTAAAATAAAAAAAGCTTCAACATATTGTTGAAACTCCTATTTCCTGCTGGTGCCTCGAAGTGGAATCGAACCACTGACACAGGGATTTTCAGTCCCTTGCTCTACCGACTGAGCTATCGAGGCGTATGTATGATAATGGCGACCCAAAAGGGGCTCGAACCCTCGACCTCCAGCGTGACAGGCTGGCGCTCTAACCAACTGAGCTATTGGGCCGCAAATATATTAAATTTATGGTGGGCCTTCAGGGACTCGAACCCCGGACCAATCGGTTATGAGCCGACCGCTCTACCAACTGAGCTAAAGGCCCTTATTTTTTTGGTGACCCCGACGGGATTCGAACCCATGTTACCGCCGTGAAAGGGCGATGTCTTAACCACTTGACCACGGGGCCACATATTGGCTCCTCAGGTAGGGCTCGAACCTACAGCCTACCGGTTAACAGCCGGTTGCTCCACCATTGAGCTACTGAGGACTATTTTAAATCCGGCAGCGACCTACTCTCCCGCAATAGCAGTACCATCGGCGCTGGAGGGCTTCACTTCCGTGTTCGGTATGGGAACGGGTTTTTAACCTCCGCTATTGCCACCGGAAATCTTCTGTTCATTTCTTTGCATATATGTTGATTCTTCTCTTAGAATATATTATTTCCGTTCGCAAATTGTGTTTTCTATATACTTTCGGCTCACTTCGTTTGTTCGGCTAAAGCCGTCTATGCGTTGTGACGTCTTTTGACGCCTCACTGCACTTCGTTCGCCGAGTATATTACGAAAACGCAATTAATCGCTCTCTCCAATAATATTTTCTTCTTTGGATTCTTCACATATATGCTTTTTCTAAATGAACTTTGAATACTGCACAATGCTTCTTTGGTCAAGTCCTCGACTTATTAGTACCGGTCAGCTCAAAGTATTTCTACTCTTACACCTCCGGCCTATCTACCTCGTCTTCTTCAAGGTGTCTTACTCCCTTTCGGTTTGGGAAATCTTATCTTGAGGTGGGTTTCACGCTTAGATGCTTTCAGCGTTTATCCCTTCCGAACTTGGCTACCCAGCTGTGCGTACGGCTACGCAACTGGTACACCATCGGTTCGTCCACCCCGGTCCTCTCGTACTAAGGGCAGCCCCTCTCAAATTTCCTACGCCCGCGACGGATAGGGACCGAACTGTCTCACGACGTTCTGAACCCAGCTCGCGTACCGCTTTAATGGGCGAACAGCCCAACCCTTGGGACCTACTTCAGCCCCAGGATGCGATGAGCCGACATCGAGGTGCCAAACCTCCCCGTCGATGTGGACTCTTGGGGGAGATCAGCCTGTTATCCCCAGGGTAGCTTTTATCCGTTGAGCGACGGCAATCCCATTCTCTACCGCCGGATCACTAAGCCCGACTTTCGTCCCTGCTCGAATTGTTTTTCTCACAGTTAGGCTACCTTCTGCCTTTGCACTCTTACGCGCGATTTCCTTCCGCGCTGAGGTAACCTTTGGACGCCTCCGTTACTTTTTTGGAGGCGACCGCCCCAGTCAAACTGCCCGCCTGTCAGTGTCCATATGCCGGCTTACGGCTCCTATGTTAGAATTTCGGTAATCTCAGGGTGGTATCCCAACGTCGGCTCCAGATAGGCTTGCGCCCATCTTTCTCTGCCTCCCACCTATCCTGTACAGGGATTACTAAAATCCAGTGACAAGCTGCAGTAAAGCTCCATGGGGTCTTTCTGTCCTGTCGCGGGTAACTCGCATCTTCACGAGTACTACAATTTCACCGGGTCCCCCATCTAGACAGCGCCCAAGTCGTTACGCCTTTCGTGCAGGTCGGAACTTACCCGACAAGGAATTTCGCTACCTTAGGACCGTTATAGTTACGGCCGCCGTTTACTGGGGCTTAAGTTCTATGCTTCTCCGGCACTCAACTCTATCTACTAAGAGTTTTTACTTTTGGCTATTCTTTCTTTTAACCATCTTCTTGCGTTATGAGATTCTTTTAATTGTTTTTCTCTTTTTATTGCATCTTCTTTCGCTTTGTATGCTTCATAATAAATTATTTCCCATTTATGCTCTTTTGTGTACTTGTTTAATCCTTTATTATGTGCCTCTACTCTTTTTCGTAGATTCTCTGAATAGCCTGTATATATGCCTCCTTTTTCATTCTTTATTACATAGACATAATACATCTTTTTCACTCCTAATAGGTATAGTTGAGTGCCGGATAACATTTCCCCTTAACCTTCCAGCACCGGGCAGGCGTCAGCTCCTATACTTCGTCTTTCGACTTAGCAGAAACCTGTGTTTTTGGTAAACAGTCGCTTGGGCCTCTTCTCTGCGGCCTTTCGGCACTCCTTCTCCCGAAGTTACGGAGTCTTTTTGCCGAGTTCCTTAATGAGGGTTCTCCCGCTCGTCTTTGGATTCTCTCCTCGCCTACCTGTGTCGGTTTGCGGTACGGGCACCTTTATCCTCGATAGCAATTTTTCTCGGCAGCCCCTTTGAAACTTCGCCTTTCGGCTCCCCGTTACAGCTCTTATGGTATGTGGTACTTCACTCACATCCCTTTTCGTCGCTGCTTGGACGTGCTCTACCAACCGCACGCTTTTCTTATCTCGCTGCGTCCTTGCTTCTCTTTTATCGGATATTGGTGGTACCGGACTCATTACCGGTTGTCCATCGCCTACGCTTTCGCCTCGGCTTAGGTCCCGACTTACCCTGGGCGGATTATCCTTCCCCAGGAATCCTTAGGCTTTCGACGGTAAGGTTTCTCGCCTTACTCTCGTTACTTATACCGGCATTCTCTCTACTGTATTGTCCAGATTCGCTTCCGCTTATCCTTCCCCCTATACAGTACGCTCCCCTACCATTTTTCATCCGAAGCTTCGGTGTCATGTTTTAGCCCCGTTTATTTTCGGCGCAGGATTTCTCGACCAGTGAGCTATTACGCACTCTTTGAATGTATGGCTGCTTCTAAGCCAACATCCTGGTTGTCTTGGAAGTCCTACTTCCTTTCCCACTTAACATGCTCTTTGGGACCTTAGCTGTCGGTCTGGGCTCTTTCCCTTTTGACCACGGATCTTATCACTCGTAGTCTGACTCCCAGGTATCAATATGGCATTCGGAGTTTGATAGGGTTCGGTAGCCTTTTTGGCCCCTAGCCCATTCAGTGCTCTACCTCCATATTTACTCCCTGAGGCTAGCCCTAAAGCTATTTCGGGGAGAACCAGCTATCTCCGAGCTCGATTGGAATTTCTCCTCTACCCACAATTCATCCCATGACTTTTCAACGTCAACGTGGTTCGGGCCTCCACCAGATCTTACTCCGGCTTCACCCTGATCATGGGTAGGTCGCACGGTTTCGGGTCTATGATATGCAACTTCCGCCCTTTTTAGACTCGCTTTCGCTTCGGCTCCGCTTTCGCTTAACCTTGCTGCATATCTATAACTCGCCGGTCCGTTCTACAAAAAGTACGTGGTCGTCTGGCACTCAACCGGACACGCTAGTTCTTTTTTCTCCTCCCTAACATGTTCAGTTGAGTGCCAGACTTCCACTGCTTGTGGACATATGGTTTCAGGTTCTTTTTCACTCCCCTCCCGGGGTTCTTTTCACCTTTCCCTCACGGTACTTTGCGCTATCGGTCACTTAGGAGTATTTAGCCTTGGGAGATGGTCCTCCCGTCTTCCCACCGGGTTGCCTATCCTGTGGTACTCTGGATCCCACCTTGGTATCTTTCTTTCGCCTACTGGGCTTTCACCGTCTTTGGCCGGCCTTTCCAGGTCCGTTCGGCTTCGTCCGATACTCCTTTTGCGTGGTCCTAAACCCCATCACCATAGGTGATGGTTTGGGCTCTTTCCTGTTCGCTCGCCGCTACTTGGGAAATCGATTTTTCTTTCTTTTCCTCGCGCTACTTAGATGTTTCAGTTCGCGCGGTCTCCCTTCCTCATGGCTATGTGTTCACCATGGGATGCTTAAGTATTACCTTAAGCGGGTTTCCCCATTCGGATATCTCCGGATCTCTGCCTGCTTGCGGCTCCCCGGAGCGTTTCGCCGCTCGCTGCGTCCTTCTTCGGCTCTAAGTGCCTGGGCATCCACCATACGCCCTTTGTAACTTGACCTTCTCTTTTTTATACATCGCTTTTCTTTGGAAAATTATTATTAACGCTCACAAATTCCGCTTATCTAATATATCATCGGTTCTCTTCGCTTGTTTGGCTAACGCCGTCTATGCGTTGTGACGGCTTTCGCTTTCGCTCATACGCCAAACTGCGCTACGTTCATCGTGATATATTACGAAAGCTTCATTAATCGTTCGCTTTTAATAATATTTTCCGGACAATGTATATCGGTTCTCATTGTAACTCGTTTTTCTCGTTACCCTTTTTTGCATTGTGCAGTTTTCAAGGTTCACTTATATCATGGTGGGCTTAGATGGACTCGAACCATCGACCTCACGCTTATCAGGCGTGCGCTCTAACCACCTGAGCTATAAGCCCATGGTGGAGATGAGGAGATTCGAACTCCTGACCCCCTGCTTGCAAGGCAGGTGCTCTCCCAACTGAGCTACACCCCCATAACCATGCTGAGGGTTTAACCCTCAAAACTGAACAGTGAGATATGCTCATTGTAATTATTATCGTTCGACAAATTGTGCTTTCTATATACTTTAGGCTCCTTACGCTTGTTCGGCTAACGCCGTCTATGCGTTGTGACGGCTTTCGCTTTCGCTCATACGCCTCACTGCGCTTCACTCGCCTAGTATATTACGAAAGCGCAATTAATCGTCTCTCTCTTAATAATTACAATTCGCCTTTTAATACTTTTTGTAGGATTTTCTCCTTAGAAAGGAGGTGATCCAGCCGCACCTTCCGATACGGCTACCTTGTTACGACTTCACCCCAATCATTTACCCCACCTTCGGCAGCTGCCTCCTTTCGGTTAGCTCACTGACTTCGGGTGTTGTAAACTCTCGTGGTGTGACGGGCGGTGTGTACAAGGCCCGGGAACGTATTCACCGCAGCATGCTGATCTGCGATTACTAGCAACTCCGTCTTCATGCAGGCGGGTTGCAGCCTGCAATCTGAACTGGGACCTGTTTTTTGGGATTCGCTCCGGATCGCTCCTTCGCTCCCCTTTGTTCAGGCCATTGTAGCACGTGTGTAGCCCAGGGCATAAAGGGCATGATGATTTGACGTCATCCCCACCTTCCTCCGTGTTGTCCACGGCAGTCTCGGTAGAGTGCCCGTCTTTACGCTGGCAACTACCAACAGGGGTTGCGCTCGTTGCGGGACTTAACCCAACATCTCACGACACGAGCTGACGACAACCATGCACCACCTGTCTCACAGCTCCTCTTACGAGGCACTCGAGTATTTCTACTCGATTCTGTGGATGTCAAGCCCTGGTAAGGTTCTTCGCGTTGCTTCGAATTAAACCACATGCTCCGCTGCTTGTGCGGGCCCCCGTCAATTCCTTTGAGTTTCAGCCTTGCGGCCGTACTCCCCAGGCGGGATACTTATTGCGTTAACTCCGGCACGGATGATTCCTCACCCACACCTAGTATCCATCGTTTACGGCGTGGACTACCAGGGTATCTAATCCTGTTTGCTCCCCACGCTTTCGCACCTCAGCGTCAGTTCAAGTCCAGAGAGCCGCTTTCGCCACTGGTATTCTTCCTGATCTCTACGCATTTCACCGCTACACCAGGAATTCCGCTCTCCTCTCCTTGACTCAAGCTATATAGTTTCAGTTGCATCCCCTCGGTTAAGCCCAGGTTTTTTACATCTGACTTATATAGCCGCCTACGTGCTCTTTACGCCCAGTAATTCCGGACAACGCTCGCCCCCTACGTATTACCGCGGCTGCTGGCACGTAGTTAGCCGGGGCTTTCGTATGGTACCGTCATTTCTTTCTTCCCATACTATTGAGCTTTACGACCCGAAGGCCTTCTTCGCTCACGCGGCGTTGCTGCGTCAGGGTTCCCCCCATTGCGCAATATTCCCCACTGCTGCCTCCCGTAGGAGTCTGGACCGTCTCTCAGTTCCAGTGTGGCCGTTCACCCTCTCAGGCCGGCTACCCATCGTTGCCTTGGTGGGCCTTTACCTCACCAACTAGCTAATGGGCCGCGGACTCTTCCTTTAGCGGATTTCTCCTTTCTTCACAAGATGATGCCACCTCGTGACATTATCCGGTATTAGCACCCCTTTCGGTGTGTTATCCCGGTCTATAGGGTAGATTGTCCACGTGTTACTCACCCGTCCGCCGCTAAGTAAATACCGTAGTATTTACTCCGCTCGACTTGCATGTGTTAGGCACGCCGCCAGCGTTCGTCCTGAGCCAGGATCAAACTCTCATGTTTAAATCCTTACCTCTTTTTTATTCTCTGGCTTTTTCTCTCACTGTTCGGTTTTCAAGGTTCAACCTGTCGCATCTATTAGCGACTTTTATATAATATCAAATTTTATTCATTATGTCAAGTATTTTTTATTACTAACTTTTTGGTAATTATTTAGTATTTAAAAAGCACTGTCTAATTTATGTGTCACTCTCGCAACGACAGGTATTAATATACCACGATTTTTCTGTCATATCAAGCAATATTATGTCTTATTAAAGCTATTTATCGGCGATTAATACTAAGATATATTCATTATACACAAGTTTACTACTTTTTACTCATTTATATGATTAATTGCATTTAATTCTGATGTAAAAAATTAAAAAGTTAATAAAAAAGAGCGTATATAACGCTCCTTTTATCTTTTTGAGAATTGTGGTGCCTTTCTCGCTTTCTTGAGACCGTATTTTTTTCTTTCCTTCATTCTCGGGTCCCTTGTCACAAAACCAGCTTTCTTTAATACCGGCCTTAATTCATTGTCTGCTCTCATCAGTGCTCTTGTTATACCAAGTCTTATTGCACCTGCTTGGCCTGTCAGTCCGCCACCTTGAACTTTTACATATACATCAAATTTATCTATGTTTTCTGTTAATATCAAAGGCTGTTTAACTGTGTATTTCAATGTGTCCATACCAAAATATTCGTCAATAGTTCTGCCATTTATTATAATATTTCCTTTACCAGGTATCAACCTTACACGTGCAACAGATGTCTTTCTTCTACCTGTACCAAAAAATTGAATTGAAGCCATCCTTTATTTTCCCTCCTTATATATCAAGTTTTTCTGGCTTTTGTGCCTCATGATTATGTTCTGGACCAGCATAAACTCTAAGTTTCTTAATCATTTTCCTACCAAGCTTATTCTTTGGAAGCATTCCACTTACTGCTCTAATTATTGCTTTTTCAGGTTTTGTCTTCATAAGTGTCTTATATTGTATTAACTTCAAACCACCCGGATGTCCTGTATAGTATTTGTATTGCTTTTGTTCTAATTTTTTACCGGTTAAGACAACTTTGTCAGCATTTATCACTATTACATTATCACCTGTATCTACACTTGGTGAATAAATTGGCTTGTTTTTTCCTGATAATATCTTTGCAATTTGACTTGCAAGTCTACCAAGGACTTTGCCTTCGGCATCTATTACATACCATTTTCTTTCTATTTCATTCTTTTTTGGCATGAATGATTTCACTTAATTTACCTCCTTAAATCACATAAACTACAATAAACGGGGCATAACTTTACATAATATTATTTTAATCCACGTCACCTTGCATGTCAATAGTATATTTTTAATAAATACAGCCCTTGTGGTGGTGCAGTTTTCCCCGCCATATTTCTATTTTTTGATTCAATAATATTTTTAATTTCAATTGGCTCTATCTTACCTATTCCAACATCAACTAATGTTCCTACTATTATCCTTACCATGTTGTACAAAAAACCATCAGCTTCTATTTCAAATTTTATAATATCCTCATCTTTTTCTAAACTTATTTCAGTAACAGTCCGTATTGAATCCTTCACAGGGCTTCCACTGGCTTTAAAAGCTGAAAAATCATGTGTCCCTTTAAAATAGCATAAAGAATTTTTCATTTTTTCCAAGCTTAATTTATAGCTTACATGCCAACTATAGTTTCTTAAAATGGGCGACTCAAATTTACGATTAAATATTATATATCTATATCTTTTGCCTTTTGCCGAATATCTAGAATGAAAATTATCTTCAACATCTTTAGCACTTTTAACTACTATATCATCTGGAAGAACACTATTTATCGCATATGGTAGCTTTTCTACAGGAATTTTTGTTTTTGTTTTAAAATTAGCAACCTGATATAGAGCATGTACGCCTGAATCGGTTCTACTAGAACCAATTAAATTTACATTTTCACTTGTTATTTTATTTATCGCCTTTGTAATTATCTCCTGTACTGTTAAAGCATTTTTTTGGTACTGCCATCCATGATAATTCGTACCATCATATTCAATAACTAACATAATATTGCGCATTTTTTCAATAACCATTCTTAAATTCACCATAACCAAAACCTATTCCATATAAGCACCGCTACTAGCAAAACTGTTATTGTAATAGCAGTATAATCTATGTTCCCTACTTTAAGCTGCTTCAATTTCGTCCTATTGATGCCGCCTCTATAGCACCTTGCTTCCATAGCAATTGCAAGTTCATCTGCTCTTCTAAAAGCGCTTATAAATAATGGCACTAATAAGGGAACTAAATTTTTAGCTCTTTTTATAATATTCCCACTTTCAAAATCTGCACCTCTTGCAATTTGAGCCTTCATTATCTTATCAGTTTCTTCAAGCAGTGTAGGTATAAACCGTAGTGCTATTGTCATCATCATCGCCAACTCATGTGATGGCATTCCAATACGCTTAAAAGGGTTTAAAAGACTTTCAATGCCATCTGTTAATGATATTGGTGATGTTGTAAGCGTAAGGAGTGATGTACCTATTATTAAGAATATAAGTCTAAGACCCATAAATAAAGCTAATCTAACTCCATTTGAAGTTATCTTTAGCGGACCTATTGATGCAAGTAATGTCCCACCAGGCGTAAAAAACATATTTAAGCCCACAGTCAAAATAAGTATTATTAAAATTGGTTTTAATCCTTTAAAAATATAACTTAACGGTATTTTCGATACATAGACACTTGCAAGGATAAATAATACAATAAATATATAGCCTGAAAAATTTGTTATTATAAATAATGAGACAATAAATATTATTGAAAGAATAATTTTTACTCTAGGGTCTAATCGATGTATAAAAGTATTGCCAGGTATATATTGACCAATTGTTATATTCTTAAACATCTCTCTTCCCCCTAAGATACTCCAAAATGTATTTTTTTGCCTCATCTACTGTCAATAAGTCATCTGGCAAATCAATGCCATGTCTTTTAAGACTTCTCATTAAATAAGTTATCTGGGGTATACCTAAACCAATTTCTTCTAATCTCTCGACGTTTTTAAATACCTCTCTTGGCGTTCCTATTAACTCGACTTTTCCTTCATGCATAACAATTATTTTATCTACAAGCTTTGCTATATCTTCCATGCTGTGTGAAACAAGTATAGTGGTCATTTTGTATTTTTCGTGAATCTCTTTTATATTTCCAAGTATTTCATCTCTTCCGCGAGGATCAAGTCCTGCCGTTGGTTCATCAAGTATTAGAACTTTTGGCATCATTGATAATACTCCGGCTATAGCTACACGCCTTCTCTGACCACCAGACAACTCAAATGGAGACATATCTTTTATTTTAATGTCGAGCCCAACAATCTTCATCGCCTCAAATACCCTATCTTTTATTTCTTCTTCGCTTAGACCTAAATTTGATGGTCCGAATGCAATATCTCTGTATATAGTTTCTTCAAAAAGTTGGTGTTCAGGGTATTGAAATACGAGTCCGACTTCTCTCCTTACATCTTTTAAATTTTTTTCATTTGTTATATCGATACCATTTATAATAATCTTTCCTGAAGACGGTTTTAATAGTCCATTTAAATGTTGTATAAGCGTTGATTTGCCTGACCCCGTATGACCTATGATGCCAACAAATTCATTATCCTCTATTGTAAAACTAACATCCTTTAATGCTTCTGATTCAAATGGAGTTCCCTCATTATATACAAATGAAATATTTTCTACTTGTATTGACATATAAACCTCACCATCTCATCGACCGTTAAAATTTCAGTGGGTATATCTATTCCATCTTGCCTTAATTTAAATGCCAATTCAGTAACTTGTGGTACATCAAGTCCTAATCTCTTTAGCTTTGTTACCTCCCTAAAGACTTCTTTAGGCGTACCATCGAGCGCTATATTTCCTTCATCCATAACAATTACTCTATCAGCAAGAACGGCCTCTTCCATAAAATGTGTTATTAGAATAATTGTAATACCATCATCTTTGTTCAATTTCAAAATGGTATTGATAACTTCTTTTCTCCCCATAGGATCGAGCATTGCTGTTGGCTCGTCTAATACTATACATTCAGGTCTCATGGCAATAATACCTGCTATAGCTATCCTTTGCTTTTGTCCGCCTGATAACATATGTGGTGCATAATCTTTGAATTTAGCCATATCAACAGCTTCTAAAGCATGATCTACCCTTTTTCTGATTTCTTTTGGCTCAATGCCTAAATTTTCAGGTCCAAATGCCACATCTTCTTCAACAATAGTTGCAACCAACTGGTTATCAGGATTTTGAAAAACCATGCCAGCCGTTTGACGTATATCCCATAGATGTGAAGAATCCTTTGTATTCATTCCCTTAACAAATACATTTCCTTCATTTGGTATCAGCAATGCATTAAAATGTTTTGCAAGAGTAGATTTTCCTGAACCATTATGGCCTATAATTGCTATAAACTGCCCAGCTTTGAGCTCTATATTTAAGGAATTCAATACAATCTTCTTATCATTTCCATTATCTACATCATAGCTAAAAGTAAGGTCTTCTGTCTTTATTATATTTTCCATCTGGACACCTTCTTTATTTAAACCTCAATGTATAAGGTTTAATAAACGTATTTATATAAAATAGGAGTTAAGTCTAAATGATAACTTAACCCCTTTGAGTCTATACAAGTTCTATAATAGCAAGCGGTGCTGCATCGCCTCTACGAGGACCAAGTTTTAATATCCTTGTATAACCGCCATTTCTTTCAGAATATTTAGGAGCGATTTCATCAAATAATTTTTTAACTACTGTTTCATCTGTAAGATATGCTAAAGCTTGTCTCCTTGAATGCAAATCTCCCTTTTTTGCAAGAGTAATCATTTTTTCTGCAATACTTTTTACTTCTTTTGCTCTTGTTTCTGTAGTTTCCATTCTGCCGTAATTTAAAAAGCTCGTTGTAAGATTTCTAAGCATTGCTCTTCTTTGGTCATGTGGTCGACCGAGTTTTCTGTATCCCATTATCTGCCCTCCTTACTCTTCACTCTTTTGCAATGATAGTCCTAAAGCTTTTAATTTTTGTTCTACTTCTACTAAGGATTTCTTCCCAAGATTTCTTACCTTCATCATTTCTTCTTCTGTTTTTTGTACAAGGTCTTGTACAGTATTAATGCCGGCCCTTTTTAGACAATTATAAGACCTTACAGACAGATCCAATTCCTCTATTGTCATATCAAGAGGCTTATCAGCTTTCTTTTCGGGTTTTTCAACCAATACTTCCATATCATTATAGTTGTCTGCAAAAGATGTAAATAAATTAAAATGGTCTATAAGTATTTTGGAAGCTAAGCTAATTGCTTCTTTTGGGCTTATTGTCCCATTTGTCCATATTTCCATAGTAAGCTTGTCATAGTCTGTCACCTGACCAACACGAGTATTCTCTACATTATAGCTTACCTTTTTCACAGGAGTGAATATTGAATCAACCGGTATTATACCTATCGGTTGATTTGGCTCTTTATTTTTATCTGATGGAACATATCCTTTACCACGTACTAATTCAATTTCCATATTGAGTTTAGCATTATCACTTAATGTAGCAATATGGAGATATGGATTCATGATTTCTACATCTCCATCCGCTATAATATCACCAGCAGTAACTTCTCCCTTGCCTTCAGCCTCTATTCTTACAATCTTAGGTTCATCAGTGTAAAGTCTAACAGCTAAATCTTTTAAGTTTAATATAATCTCTGTTACATCTTCCTTTACTCCAGGGACTGTTGAAAATTCATGTAACACACCATCAATTTTTATCGTTTTTGCCGCCGCACCAGGCAATGATGATAAGAGAATACGCCTTAGAGAGTTACCAAGTGTTATTCCGTAACCACGTTCAAGTGGCTCAACAACAAATTTCGCATATGTTTCATCATCAGATTGCTCCACAATTTCTATTTTTGGCTTTTCAATTTCAATCATCATTTAAACCCTCCTTTATTATGTTTATGAGGGTAACCGATTATTATCTTGAATACAACTCAACAATCAAGTGCTCTTCAACTGGTAAGTCTATGTGTTCTCTTGTTGGCAGAGATAAAATTTTACCCTCTATAGAATCTCTGTTAAAATCTAACCAATCAGGTATATTTGTAGATGCCTCAACATTGTTTTTAATTACTTCAAGTGACTTGCTGCTATCTTTTACAGAAATAACGTCACCGGCTTTAACTAAATATGAAGGAATGTCAACTTTTTTGCCATTTACAAGAATATGGCCATGTCTCACAAGCTGTCTTGCTTGTGCCCTTGAAGACGCTATTGAAAGTCTATATACAACATTATCAAGTCTTCTTTCAAGAAGCTGTAGTAGGTTGTCACCTGTTATGCCCTTCATTCTTTCAGCTTCCTCAAAGTATCTCTCAAATTGTCTTTCTAATACTCCATAATATCTCCTGAGCTTTTGCTTTTCTCTAAGCTGTGTAGCATAGTTTGTAAGCTTTTTTCTATTTTGTCCATGCTGTCCAGGTGCATATGGTCTTTTTGCAACTGGGCATTTCTCACTGTAGCATTTGTCACCTTTTAAAAATAATTTCATACCTTCTCTACGACATAATTTGCAAACGGATTCAGTGTATCTAGCCATTCCTGCACCTCCTTATACTCTTCTTCTTTTAGGTGGTCTGCACCCGTTATGTGGAATAGGTGTAACATCTTTTATAAGACTTACTTCTAATCCTGCAGCTTGTAATGCTCTTATTGCAGCTTCTCTTCCAGCACCGGGTCCTTTAACATAAACATCTACAGTTTTTAAGCCATGATCCATTGCTGCTTTAGCAGCTGTTTCAGCAGCCATCTGTGCCGCAAATGGTGTAGATTTTCTTGAACCTTTAAATCCTAATGTACCAGCACTTGACCATGATAATGCATTACCTGCCATGTCTGTCAATGTAACAATTGTATTATTAAATGTTGAATGTATATGTGCAGCACCACGTTCAACATTTTTACGTTCACGACGTTTTGCCGTCTTTTTAACTTTTTTTGCCATAATTTCCCTCCTTATTATTTCTTCTTCTTAGCAACAGTTTTCTTTGGGCCTTTTCTTGTACGCGCATTTGTTCTTGTCCTCTGGCCACGTACAGGGAGGCCTTTCCTATGTCTTATTCCTCTATAACATCCTATATCTATAAGTCTTTTTACGTTAAGAGAAACTTCCCTTCTCAAATCGCCTTCAACTTTATATTCTTTATCAATAATATCTCTAAGTCTTGATATTTCATCTTCTGTTAAATCTTTTACTCTTGTATCAGGATTTACTCCCGCTTTTGATAGTATCTCATTTGAGCGAGAACGCCCAATGCCATATATATAAGTCAATCCTATCTCAACACGTTTTTCTCTTGGCAGGTCAATACCAGCGATTCTTGCCATTTTTCCACCTCCTAACCCTGTTTTTGCTTGTGCTTAGGATTTTCGCAGATTACCATAACTCTGCCTTTTCTCTTTATAACTTTACATTTTTCACAAATCGGTTTAACCGACGGTCTTACTTTCATTATAATACCTCCTTATCACTTACCTCGCCATACGATTCTTCCCCTTGTAAGATCATATGGGGATAATTCCAACGTCACTCTGTCACCCGGTAGAATCCTGATAAAATTCATCCTTAGCTTTCCTGATATATGTGCCAAAACTTTGTGCCCATTATCAAGTTCTACCTGAAACATTGCATTAGGCAAAGCTTCTAAAACTTTACCTTCAACTTCGATAACATCATCCTTAGCCAAGGATATCAAACCCTCCTTATTAAATACACTTATACTGTTTTAAAGCTTTTATTAATTCTGCATTTGTAACAGTTTCTCTCTTTAATAACTTTTGTTTAATATTTTCGTCGACTTCATTATACATTTGAAGATGAATCAATTTTTTCTTTTTTGGTTTTTCAATTTTTCTCAAATCGCCGTCAGCTATAAATACATGTTTTTCATTAGCAATCCCGACAATTATAAAAACTCTTTCTTTATCTCTTCCGGCCTTTGACCGAACTATACGGCCAATTGGAGTATCCTCCATTAAATTCACCTCTTAAATTATTGTCAAAATTTCCGGCTCACCATCCGTAATTATAATTGTGTTTTCGTAATGTGCCGATGGACTGCCATCAACAGTTACAACCGTCCAATTATTGTTAATCACCTTGACATCATATCTTCCCTCATTGACCATAGGTTCTATAGCAAGGGTCATCCCTCTTCTTAATCTTGGCCCCCTTCCCGGAGGACCATAATTAGGTATCTGCGGATCTTCATGCATTCTTCTACCTATTCCATGGCCTACATATTCTCTTACAACTGAAAAACCGTATTTTTCTACATATGTCTGAATAGTATTCGATATATCTGAGAGCCTATATTGTTCGGTTGCTTTTTTAATTCCTTCAAAAAAACTTTGCTTTGTTACTTCAATCAACTTTTTTAGATTATCACTGACCTCGCCTACAGCAAATGTCCTTGCCGCATCGCTATTAAACCCATGGTAAATTGCGCCAGTATCTATACTTATAATATCGCCTTCATTGAGCTTTCTTAAACCTGGTATGCCATGGACTACTTCATTATTTATCGATGCACATATAGTTGCTGGAAATCCATATAATCCCTTAAATGCAGGAACACATCCTTTACTTCTTATATAATCTTCAGCAATTGTATCAAGTTCTTTTGTAGTAATTCCTGGCTTAATTGATTTTTCAAGTATATTTAGTACTTCTGCTGTGACCTTTCCAGCAAAGCGCATCAATTCTATTTCACTTTTTGATTTAATATATATCATTACTTGTCGTCTCCTATTAATGCCTGTATATCATTATAAACTTCATTAACAGGTTTATTTCCATCGATGTTTCGTATTAAATTTGTTTTACTGTAATACTCTATCAAAGGTTTTGTTTCATCTTCATAAACTTCTAATCGCTTTAAAACAGATTCGATGTTATCGTCAGTTCTTTGAATTAATTTTTCTCCGCATTTATCACAAATGCCTTCAATTTTTGGTGGCTTTGTAACAACATGATATGTTGCACCGCAAGATGGACATACTCTTCTTCCGCTCAATCTCTCAACTAAGGAATCTCTATCTACTATTATATTCAGAACGTGATCAATCTTTAAATTTTCATTGGCCAAAAATTTCTCGAGGGATTCAGCCTGTGAAACATTTCTTGGATATCCATCAAGAAGAAAACCATTTTTACAGTCATCCTTTGACAGCCTATCTTCTACTATTTTGTTTGTAACAGCATCAGGTACTAGTAATCCTTTATCGATATACTGTTTCGCAAGCTTGCCAAGTTCAGTATTGTTTTTTATATTGTACCTGAATATGTCACCTGTTGATATATGTGGTATTTTAAAATCATTTGTTATTCTTTCTGCCTGTGTTCCCTTTCCAGCTCCAGGTGGTCCAAGTAAAATAATTCTCATATTCTTACCCCCGAACTATCTTAAAAATCCTTGGTAATTACGCATTATTAACTGTCCTTCTATTTGTTTCATTGTTTCAAGTGCAACACCAACGGCAATTAATAACGCTGTACCACCGAAGTATAGCTGCAAACCTGTCACATTCATCAAAATTACAGGAAGTACAGCAATCGCCGCTAAAAAGATTGAACCAACAAATGTCACTCTATTCATAACCTTTGTAATGAAATCAGTAGTTGGTTTACCTGGTCTTATTCCAGGAATAAATCCACCATACTTCTTCATGTTATCTGATATTTCTATCGGATTAAATATTATCGCCGTATAGAAATAAGTAAAGAATATTATCAATAATACGTTAAGAACATTGTATATCCATCCATTTGTCCCGAGCCATTTTTGTGTAAAATCATAAAATGCCGTTTTCGGGAAAAATGCCGCTATCTGCTGTGGAAATTGTAAAAGTGAAAGCGCAAATATGAGAGGAATAACACCAGCCATATTTATTCTGAGTGGAATATGTGTTGACTGTCCACCATAAACTTTTCTACCTACCACTCTTTTTGCATATTGCACAGGTATTCTTCTTTGGCCTTCAGACATCAATATGATTGAAACAATCATAACAAGTATCGCAATTATAAATGCTATTGCGCCAAAAATGTTTGCAGTACCTGCACCGACATACTGTACTGTAGTATATATCATATTTGGTATTCTTGCAATAATACCCGCAAAGATTATGAGGGAGCTTCCGTTTCCTACTCCGCTTTCTGTTATTCTTTCACCAAGCCACATTAAAAATGATGTACCCGCTGTCAATGTAATAACAATTATCGTAAGGTTAATGAAATTAGGATCTCTAACTGCACTTCTTAAACCAATTGTCATTCCTATGGCCTGTATCAATGCAAGCACTACTGTCATATATCGTGTATATTGGGCAATCTTTTTTCTGCCCTCTTCGCCTTCTTTTGCCATTTGCTCTAAGGATGGTATTGCTATCGTTAAAAGTTGCATTATGATAGATGCATTGATGTATGGAATAATGCTCATAGCAAATATAGTGAAGTCACGAAAAGCACCACCGGATATAATATCAAAAAATCCGAAGAGTGTACCTTGCCCAAGTATATTTTGTATTTGATTTGGATCTATACCTGGAACTGGTATATGTGAACCAAGCCTAAATACTATGAGCATCAATATTGTAAAGATTATTTTTTTTCTAATATCCACAACCTTCCATGCATTGACAAGGGTTTTAAGCATTTATATCACCTCTGCCTTTCCCCCAACGGATTCAATTTTTTCTACTGCTGATTTGCTGAATTTATGTGCTTTAACAGTTAATTTTTTGTTAAGATCACCTGAGCCAAGGATCTTTATGCCATCCTTTACTTTTTTAACAAGGCCTTTCTCTATTAAAAGTTCAGGTGTAACAACACTACCATCTTCAAAATTATCAAGTAAACTTAAATTGACTATCGCATATTCTTTTTTAAATATATTCGTAAAGCCTCTCTTTGGTAAACGTCTTGTTAGAGGCATCTGTCCACCTTCAAAACCAGGTCTTACATTACCACCGCTTCTTGCCTTTTGTCCTTTATGTCCACGTCCAGATGTCTTTCCAAGTCCTGATCCTATACCCCTACCAACTCTTTTTCTTTCACGTTTCGCACCTTCAGCAGGTTTTAAATCATGAAGCCTCAATGTTTACACCTCCTATTCATTTACTTCTTCCACATTTAACAGGTGTTTTACTTTATTAATCATACCTCTTACTTGTGGCGTATCCTCCAAAACTGAACTACTTCCAATTTTATTGAGTTTTAAAGCCTTCACTGTATCAATTTGTGACCTTCCACGTCCTATTGTACTTCTAATTAAAGTAATTTTCAATTTTGCCATTTTAATCCTCCTATCCAAGCAATTGCTCAACAGGAATACCGCGCAATTTTGCAACTTCTTCTACAGTTTTCAATAATTTTAAACCTTCTATTGTAGCATAAACCATATTTGTAGAATTAGCTGAACCTAATGATTTTGTTAAAATATCTTTTATTCCAGCTGATTCAAGGACAGCACGCACTGGACCTCCTGCTATAACTCCTGTACCTTCTTTTGCTGGTTTTAATAAAACTTTTCCTGCACCAAATACTCCTACAACATCATGTGGAATTGTTGTACCTACGATAGGTACTCTTATAAGGTGTTTTTTAGCATCTTCAATGCCTTTTCTGATTGCTTCTGGAATTTCTGTTGATTTACCTGTTCCTACGCCTACATATCCTTTTTCGGCATCTCCAACTACGACCGTTGCGCTAAATCTAAAGTTTCTACCACCTTTAACAACTTTTGCAACACGGTTTAAACTTACAACTTTCTCTTTTAAGTCAAGATTTGATACATCAATACGTGCCATGATTTCCCTCCTTATTAAAAATTTAACCCGCCTTCTCTTGCAGCATCTGCTAATTCTTTTATTGTTCCATGATATATATATCCACCACGGTCAAATACTACATCTTTAATTCCCTTTTCAAGTGCTTTTTTTGCAATCAATTTGCCTACCAATTTAGCAGACTCTTTGTTAGCACCTTTTGCAATATCTTTTAGCTCTGTGTCGAGTGTTGAAGCTTGTGTTATTGTAGTGCCTTTTACGTCATCTATTAGCTGTGCATAAATATGGCTTAAACTTTTATAAACATTAAGCCTTGGTCTTTCACTTGTTCCAGATACTTTCTTCCTTACTCTTAAATGTCGTCTGTTTCGTCTCATATTTCTATCAATTTTTGATATCATCATATCACCCCTTACTTCTTACCTGTTTTACCTTCTTTTAATCTTACATGTTCACCTACATATCTAATGCCCTTTCCTTTATATGCATCAGGCTGTCTTACCTTCCTAATCTTCGCAGCCATTTCACCTACCTGCTGCTTATCAGGCCCTTTAACAATTATTTTATTTGTACCATCAACAGCGAATTCTATACCTGGTTCTTCTTCTATCTCAACAGGATGTGAATAGCCAACTGTTAAAACGATCTTTTTACCTTGTTTTGCTACACGATAGCCTACACCTACAATTTCTAAGCTCTTTTCATATCCTGTGCTTACGCCTTTAACCATATTCTGAATCAATGCCCTTGCAGTTCCATGCATAGCTCTATATTCTTTATCATCGCTGTCTCTTGTAACAATTACTTTATTATCTTCTAATTTTATATTTACTAATTTCGGAAATTCTCTCTCAAGAGTACCTTTCGGTCCCTTAACAACTACATGATTATTATCAACAGTTACTGTTACACCCTTTGGAATCTCTACAGGTTGTCTTCCTATTCTTGACACACGCTACACCTCCTATTATAAATTACCAGATATAGCAGAGAACTTCTCCACCTACTCCTTCTTTTTTTGCTTCCTTATCTGTCAAAATACCCTTTGGTGTTGATATCACTGCCATACCTAATCCGCCTAATACTCTTGGTATTTCGTTATTCCTAGCATATACCCTTAATCCAGGCTTACTTATTCTTTTTAAGCCTGATATTATTCTTTCTTTATTTGGACCGTATTTAAGCGTCAATTTTAATATACCTTGTTTTCCATCATCAATTTCTTCTACTGACTTTATAAAGCCTTCGCGAAGCATAAGCATCGCAATTGCTCTCTTTGTATTTGACGCAGGTATTTCAACTGTTTCATGTTTTACTACATTAGCATTTCTTATGCGTGTAAGCATATCTGCTATTGGATCTGTCATCTTAATACCTCCCCTCTTACCAGCTTGCCTTTTTTACGCCTGGAATTATACCTTGATGTGCATATTCTCTAAAACAAACACGACAAATTCCGTATTTTCTTATATATGCATGTGGTCTACCACAAATTTTACATCTATTGTAGGCTCTTGTACTAAATTTAGGGGTCTTTTTTTGCTTCAATATCAATGCCTTTCTGGCCATTTATATACCTCCTTTACTTAGCAAATGGCAGTCCCATAAGCTCCAAGAGTGTTTTTGCTTCTTCATCATTTTTTGCCGTTGTAACAAATATGATATCCATTCCTCTTACTTTGTCAACTTTGTCATATTCTATCTCAGGGAATATGAGTTGTTCTCTCACACCAAATGAATAATTTCCTCTGCCATCAAATGACTTCGATGGTAGTCCTCTAAAATCCCTAACTCTTGGCAATGCTACGTTAAAAAGTTTGTCAATAAATTCATACATTCTCTCGCCTCTTAATGTAACTTTAATACCTATTGGCATACCTGAACGTATTTTGAAATTTGCAATTGATTTTTTTGCTCTTGTTACAAGCGGCTTTTGTCCTGTGATCAAAGACAAGTCATTAGATGCAGCCTCTATTGCTTTTGGATTTTCCCTTGCTTCACCGAGTCCCATGTTTATAACTACTTTTTCGATTTTTGGTACCTGCATTATATTCTTATAGGAGTATTTTGCCATAAGGGCAGGTATAACTTCATTTATATATTTATCCTTAAGTCTTGCCATATTAAACCTCCTTTCCGAGCTTATAATGTCTCTCCACACTTTTTGCAATATCTAATTTTCTCACCATCACCAAGTATCTTAACACCATATCTTACGCCAGTACCACAGGTGTTACAAAATAGCATAACTTTTGAACTGTATATTGGAGCTTCCTGATGTATTATGCCACCTTGTTGCTGTGGTCCACCTGCTTTTTTATGTTTCGTCACTACATTTACACCTTCAACAATTATTTTCCCTTCTCTTGGTAAGGCCTTTAAAACTTTTCCTTTTTTGCCCTTATCTTTGCCTGAAATAACTGTAACTATATCGCCTTTTTTAACATGAAGTTTTTTTCTCTCCAATTGTTACACCTCCTTATAAAACTTCCGGTGCAAGTGAAATTATCTTCATAAAATCTTTTTCTCTTAATTCTCTCGCTACTGGTCCAAAAATACGAGTTCCCCTAGGTTGTAAATCATCTTTTATAATTACAGCCGCATTATCATCAAATCTTATATATGTCCCATCTTTCCTTGCAATACCCTTTCTCGTTCTTACTATAACGGCTTTGACAACATCGCCTTTTTTTACAACACCTCCGGGTGTTGCACTTTTAACCGAAGCAACTATTATATCACCTATATTTGAGAACTTTCTTGTTGAACCTCCCATTAAGTGAATACACATAATCTCTTTAGCACCTGTATTATCTGCAACTTTTAACAGCGTTTGAGGTTGAATCATCTTAAATACCTCCTTTCAGTCATTCTGCTTTTTTAACTATTTCAACAAGTCTCCACCTTTTTTCTTTGCTTAAAGGCCTTGTTTCCATTATTTTAACAATATCACCAATATTGCATTGATTATTCTCATCATGGGCTTTAAATTTCTTTGTTCTTCTAATTATCTTATTATACAATGGATGTCTTATCCTGTCTTCAACAGCGACAACTATTGTTTTTTGCATCTTATTGCTGACAACTTTACCTATTCTCACTTTTCTTAATGCTCTTTCCAATTTAAATCCTCCTTTCTACGCATTCAACTTACCAAGTTCTCTTTCCCTTAAAATCGTCTTAATTCTGGCTATAGACTTTCGCACATCTCTTACCCTCATAGGATTATCAAGTTGTCCTGTGGCAAGTTGAAATCTAAGGTTAAAAAGTTCTCCCTTTAAATCGGAAAGCTTCTGCATTAATTCTTCATTTGTTAAATCTCTGATCTCTTTAGCCTTCATTCTCTTCACCACCCAATTCTTCACGTTTTATAAACTTTGTTTTAATAGGCAGTTTATGCTTAGCTAATCTCAAAGCTTCCCGCGCTACATCTTCAGTTACACCTGCAATTTCAAAAAGTACTCTGCCAGGTTTAACAACAGCTACCCAATATTCCGGTGAACCCTTTCCAGATCCCATACGTGTTTCTGCAGGTTTTTCTGTCACAGGTTTATCAGGGAATATCTTTATCCAAACTTTTCCGCCTCTTTTAATATACCTTGTCATAGCTACCCTTGCAGCTTCTATCTGTATAGCTGTTATCCAACCACTTTCAAGTGCCTGTAGTCCAAAATCACCATAGCTTAATGTATTTCCTCTCGTTGCATTGCCTTTCATCCTGCCTCTTTGTTGTTTTCTGTATTTGACTCTTTTAGGCATTAACATGATTTATTTGCCTCCTTCCGCTGTTACCTGTTTCTTTGGCTGTGGCAATATCTCTCCTTTATTTATCCATACTTTGACGCCGATCTTGCCATATGTGGTATTTGCTTCTGCAAACCCATAATCTATGTTTGCTCTTAATGTCTGAAGTGGCACAACACCTTCATGATATCTTTCTGTTCGAGCAATTTCTGCACCTGCAAGTCTTCCTGCACATGATACTTTTATGCCTTTAGCGCCGAGTTTCATTGACCTTGATATTGACTGTTTCATCGCTCTTCTAAAGGATATTCTTCTCTCAAGCTGTGAAGCAATATTTTCAGCTACCAGCTGTGCATCGAGTTCAGGATTTTTAACTTCAACAATGTTTATTATGACTTTTTTATTTGTCATTTTTTCAATTTCTTGTCTCAATTCTTCGATTCCTGCGCCGCCTTTTCCTATAACCATACCAGGTTTTGCAGTATAAACATCAATCTTTATTCTATTTGCAGCTCTTTCTATTTCAACCTTCGGAACACCTGAAGTATATATCTTCTTTTTTATAAATTCCCTTATTTTTATATCTTCAATAAGCAAGTTGCTAAAATCTTTATCTTTTGCAAACCATTTTGCATCCCAATCCTGTGATATACCAACTCTTAAGCCATGAGGATTTATTTTTTGACCCATTTTATCCCTCCTTTTTTATTTTTCATTAACAACAACTGTTATGTGACTTGTTCTTCTTCTCATCAAATTGGATCTTCCCATTGCCCTTGGCATCATTCTTTTCATAATAGGTCCTTGATCTGCTACAGCTTTTTGTACATATAAATTATCTCTATCAAGTCCATAATTGTTTTCAGCATTTGCAATAGCTGACTTTAGCACTTTCTCAACGATGCCGGCTGCCTTATTAGGTGTGAATTTTAAAATTGCTAAAGCCTCACTAACGTCTTTACCGCGTATCATATTCATAACAAGGCCAGCTTTCTGTGGTGAAATTCTTATATATTTTGCAACTGCCTTCACTTCCACACTATTACCTCCTTTGCCTATTGAACTTTCGTAGACTTTTCAGTGTCTGAATGGCCATGGAATGTACGTGTTGGGGCAAATTCTCCTAATTTATGACCTACCATATCCTCTGTTATATATATTGGTACATGCTTTCTGCCATCATGTACTGCTATAGTATGGCCAACCATTTGAGGAAATATTGTTGAACTCCTTGACCATGTCTTCAGAACTTTCTTTTCGTTATTTTTATTCATCTCTTCTATTTTTCTTAAAAGTTTTTCATCAACATATGGGCCTTTTTTTAAGGATCTACTCAAAATTATAGCCTCCTTCCTGCATTACGCTTTACGACTTTTTACTATCATTTTATCTGAGGATTTCTTATTTTTACGTGTCTTATAACCTAAGGCTGGTTTACCCCAAGGTGTTAACGGTCCTGGATGTCCAACAGGAGCTTTTCCTTCGCCACCACCGTGTGGGTGATCAACAGGGTTCATAACAGAACCTCTTACTGTCGGCCTAATTCCTAACCATCTTGTTCTGCCAGCTTTGCCTATTGTGACATTTTCGTGGTCAAGATTTGAAACCTGACCAATTGTTGCTCTGCAATTTGATCTAATTCTTCTTACTTCAGATGAAGGCATTCTTATCTGCACATAATTTCCCTCTTTAGCCATAAGTTGAGCCATCGATCCAGCCGCTCTAACCAACTGCCCGCCTTTTCCTGCTGTTAATTCTACATTGTGTATAAATGTACCAACAGGAATATTATAAAGTGGAAGTGCATTGCCTATCTTAATATCGACGTTCTCACCGGATTCTACGATATCACCGACTTTTAAACCGTATGGTGCTATTATATATCTTTTTTCGCCATCTAGATAATGTATTAGAGCAATATATGCAGACCTATTTGGATCATACTCTATTGCTGCAACTTTACCTGGAACACCATCTTTATCTCTTTTAAAATCGATTATTCTATACTTTCTCTTATGGCCGCCACCGCGATGGCGAACTGTTATTCTACCATAAACATTACGTCCACCTGTTTTATTTAGGCTTACTGTAAGTGATTTTTCAGGTTTATCCTTAGTAACTTCTTCGAATGTCAAAACAGACATTTGCCTTCTTCCAGGTGAAGTAGGATTATATTTTTTTATTCCCATTGTATTCCCTCCTTAAATCACAATATTATGCCTGCAATCCTTCAAAAAATTCGATACCTTTGCTGTTCGGCTTTAATTTGATTATCGCTTTTTTATAACTGCTTGTTCTGCCGATATTTTTGCCCATTCTCTTCAACTTCCCAAGGTAATTCATTGTATAAACTTTTTCTACGTTAACACCGAATAATTCCTCAGCAGCTTGCTTAATCTGTATCTTGTTGGCATTTTTATTTACTATAAAGGTGTATTTTCTGTCCGCCATCTGGTTCATACTTTTTTCTGTTACAACTGGTCTTATAATAATATCTCTTGCGTCCATCAAGCATACACCTCCTCAACTTTATTAACTGCATCTTTTGTTATTATAAATCTGTCATATTTTAATATGTCATATATATTTAATCTATTTGCATATACTGCTTTTACATTTGGTATATTCCTTGATGATAATATCACATTTTCCTTACCTTCTGGTATAACAATTAATGCATTTTTAACATTGAAATTATTTAACATTTGAGCAACTTTCTTCGTCTTTGGTTCTTCAATATTTATATCTTCAACAACGATTATTTCATTGTCCCTGACTTTAGATGATAAAGCTGACTTTAATGCAAGTCTTTTCACTTTCTTTGGTATGTCAAAGCTATAGTCTCTCGGTTTTGGCCCGAAAACAACACCACCTTTTATCCACTGTGGTGCTCTTATACTTCCTTGACGTGCCCTGCCTGTGCCTTTTTGTCTCCAAGGCTTAATTCCACCACCTCTAACTTCGCCACGTCTTTTAGTTGAATGGGTTCCTTGCCTCTTACTTGCCATATAGCTTAATACGGCTTCATGCATAACAGGTACATTAACTTCTACACCAAAAACATTATCGCTTAATTCTATTTCACCAATTTGTTCACCATTTATATTAAAAACCGCTACCTTTGGCATCGATTTTCCTCCTTTCACTATTTATTTTTTACGGAATCCCTTATTATAAGAAGCGAGCCTTTTGTACCAGGTACCGAGCCTTTTATAAGTAAAAGATTTTTTTCTGCATCTGCCCTTATTACTTCTAAGTTCTGTACTGTGACTCTTTCATTTCCCATATGTCCAGGCAATTTTTTTCCTTTAAATGTCCTTGACGGGTCAGAACTTGCACCCATAGAACCTGGCCTTCTGTGATATTTAGAACCGTGTGCCATTGGTCCCCTATTTGCATTGTACCTTTTTACAACACCTGCAAATCCTTTACCTTTTGACGTGCCGATTACATCAACCTTATCACCAGTTGCAAATATATCAGCTTTTATTTCGGCGCCTACTTCATATGGTGTTATATCATCTAACCGGAATTCTCTTAAATATCTCTTAAAAGGTACATTTGCTTTTGTAAAATGCCCTTTTAAAGGCTTTATAACTCTCTTCTCCTTGATATCACCGAAGCCGACCTGAATTGCATCATATCCGTCGTTCTCCTTAGTCTTTTTTTGTACTACAACACAAGGTCCAGCTTCAACGACCGTCACAGGTATCAAATCATTTCCAACAAATATCTGTGTCATTCCATGCTTTTTACCAAGTATCGCTTTTTTCATCTTTTAACCTCCTGAAATCATCGGACGCTTTTGCGTCATAATTTCTTTTTTATTTAAAGTTTAATCTCTATATCAACACCGGCTGGTAAATCAAGCCTCATCAGAGCATCTACCGTCTTTGGTGTCGGGCTTAAAATATCAATAAGCCTTTTATGTGTTCTCGTTTCAAATTGTTCGCGTGAATCTTTATATTTATGTGGGGCTCTTAATATCGTTATAACATCCTTTTCTGTTGGAAGTGGTATAGGTCCTGATACTTCAGCACCTGTTCTTTTTGCTGTTTCAACAATTTTCTCAGCAGATTGGTCTAATACCATATGATCAAATGCTTTTAATCTTATACGAATTTTTTGCTTGGGCATGAATTTTCCCTCCTTCTATATAAGCATCTCATTAAACTTCATATACACTCACCCGTGTGTTTTCATCTTACATTTAAAATAAAAAGTCGCTCAACTTCATTAGTTTACCTTAAATGCAGCATCATTTCAAGACTTGACAAAACAATATTTATGTGCTAATAGAAATTCACTATTAGCACATTTTAAACTTAAGCTAGAATCTTCGAAACAACACCGGCTCCTACTGTGTGTCCGCCTTCCCTTATAGCAAATTTTAATCCTTCTTCCATTGCTATCGGTGTTATTAGTTCTATTGTCATCGTTACATGGTCCCCAGGCATTACCATCTCTGTGCCCTCTGGTAAGTCTATTACTCCTGTTACATCTGTCGTTCTGAAATAGAACTGTGGTCTGTATCCATTGAAGAACGGTGTGTGTCTTCCGCCTTCTTCTTTTGTCAGTACGTATACCTGCCCTTCAAACTTCGTATGCGGTTTTACTGAGCCTGGTTTCGCTAATACCTGTCCTCTTTCTACTTCTTCTCTTGTTACACCTCTTAATAGTACTCCTATGTTGTCTCCTGCTTCTGCTTCATCTAGTGTCTTTCTGAACATTTCTACGCCTGTTACTACTGTCTTCTTGTTCTCTTGTGATAATCCTATTATTTCTACTTCGTCTCCTACTTTTAATTTGCCTCTTTCTACTCTTCCTGTTGCAACTGTTCCTCTTCCTGTTATTGTGAATACATCCTCTACAGGCATTAGGAATGGTTTATCTGTATCCCTCTCTGGTGTTGGTATATAACTGTCTACTGCATCCATTAATTCCCATATCTTTCCGCACCACTGGCATTCTCTCTTGCCGCATCCACATTCCATCGCTTTTAATGCAGAACCTACTACTATTGGTGTGTCATCTCCTGGGAATTCATATTCGTTTAATAGCTCTCTTACTTCCATCTCTACTAATTCGATTAATTCTTCGTCATCTACCATGTCTGCTTTGTTTAGAAATACTACGATGTATGGTACTCCAACCTGCCTTGCTAAGAGTATATGCTCTCTCGTCTGTGGCATTGGTCCATCTGCTGCTGATACAACGAGTATTGCTCCATCCATCTGTGCTGCACCTGTTATCATGTTCTTTACGTAGTCTGCATGTCCAGGGCAGTCAACGTGTGCATAGTGCCTTTTTTCTGTCTCGTATTCAACATGCATTGTGTTTATGGTTATTCCTCTTGCTTTTTCTTCTGGCGCTTTATCTATTTCGTCATATGCTGTAGCTTGTGCCATTCCTTGCTTTGATAATACTATTGTTATTGCTGATGTCAGTGTTGTCTTGCCATGGTCAACGTGCCCTATTGTTCCTATGTTTGCATGGGGTTTCTTTCTTTCAAATTTCTGCTTTGCCATCTTTTTATCCTCCTTACGTTTATTTCTTTTCTAATAATTGATCAGCAATATTTTTTGGAACTTCTTCATAATGACTGAACTGCATTGTATAGGTGCCTCTTCCTTGCGTCTTAGAGCGCAGATCTGTTGCATATCCAAACATCTCTGCTAATGGAACCATTCCCTTTATTACTTTGGCCCCCGCTCTATCCATCATTCCTTCTATTCTTCCTCTTCTTGAATTTATATCACCCATGACGTCGCCCATATATTCTTCAGGTACAACAACTTCAACATCCATTATAGGCTCAAGTAATACGGCACCACCTTTCTTCATACCTTCCTTAAAGGCCATAGAACCAGCAATCTTAAATGCCATATCAGATGAGTCAACTTCATGGTATGAACCATCTACTAATGAAACTTTTACATCTACAACTTCGTATCCACCAAGAATTCCATTCTCCATTGCTTCCTGAACACCGGCGTCAACGGCTGGAATATATTCTTTTGGTATTACACCACCGACAATTTTATTTTCAAATTGATAGCCTTGTCCTCTTTCCATAGGCTCTATCTCAAGCCATACGTGACCATATTGACCACGTCCACCTGACTGCCTGATAAATTTGCCTTCTACACGAATTGGCTTCGTGATTGTTTCTTTATATGCAACTTGTGGCTTACCTACGTTACATTCAACATTAAATTCCCTTTTCATTCTGTCAACAATTATCTCAAGGTGTAATTCACCCATACCAGCTATAATCGTTTGTCCCGTCTCTTGGTCAGTATATGTCTTAAATGTTGGATCTTCCTCTGCAAGCTTCATCAATGCAATTGTCATCTTATCTTGTGCAGCCTTTGTTTTAGGCTCTATTGCAACCCTTATAACTGGTTCAGGAAATTCCATTGACTCAAGAAGAATAGGTTGATTTTCATCACACAGCGTATCACCAGTTGTTGTATCTTTTAAACCAACTGCTGCTGCTATATCACCTGTATAAACTTTGTCAATCTCTTTTCTGTGATTTGCATGCATCTGAAGTATTCTTCCTATTCTTTCCTTTTTACCTTTTGTTGAATTCAAAACATATGATCCAGCCTCTAGTGTTCCTGAATATACTCTGAAAAAGGCAAGCTTTCCAACGTATGGATCTGCCATTATCTTAAATGCTAATGCTGAAAACGGCTCATTGTCATCTGCTTTTCTCTCTATTTCTTCATCGCTGTTTAGCTTCATACCTTTGACAGCTGGAATATCAACAGGGGATGGCAGATATCTTACAACAGCATCAAGCATAGGCTGAACACCTTTATTTTTATATGAGGATCCGCATAAAACGCAAACAAGTTCATTATTTATAGTGCCCTTTCTTAATGCAGCATGTATCTCATCAGGTGTAATTTCTTCACCCTCTAAATATTTCTCCATTAAAGCCTCATCTTGTTCAGATACCGCTTCTAATAGTTTTTCTCTGTATTCTTGTGCTAAATCTTTTAAATCATCAGGTATTGCAACTTCCTCTGATACAGTTCCAAGGTCGTCTTCATATATTATTGCATCCATGTTTATCAAATCTACAACACCAATAAATGTATCCTCTTTGCCAATTGGAAGTTGTATTGCAACAGGATTTGTATTTAGTCTTTCCTTCATCATATTAATAACATTAAAAAAGTCCGCACCCATAATATCCATCTTATTAACGTATGCTATTCTCGGTACATTATATTTATCAGCCTGTCTCCAAACTGTCTCTGATTGCGGTTCAACACCGCCCTTTGCGCAAAATACTGCAACTGCTCCGTCGAGCACTCTTAAGGAGCGTTCCACTTCAACCGTAAAGTCCACGTGTCCCGGCGTATCTATAATATTAATCTTATGATCTTTCCAATAGCATGTTGTTGCAGCAGATGTGATTGTAATACCTCTCTCCTGCTCCTGCTCCATCCAGTCCATTGTTGCATTACCTTCATGTACTTCGCCTATCTTGTGAACTTTTCCTGTATAAAACAAAATTCTTTCGGTAGTAGTGGTTTTACCAGCATCAATATGCGCCATAATTCCTATATTTCTAACTTTATCTAAGCTATATTCTCTTGGCATTTATATCCTCCTTTCCTGCCCCCAAAAATACACACTACCTTATTCCTAATAGTTACCATCTGTAATGTGCAAATGCCTTATTAGCTTCTGCCATCTTATGTGTATCTTCTCTCTTCTTAACACTGGCACCTGTATTATTTGCAGCATCCATTATTTCTGCAGCCAATTTTTCAGTCATTGTTCTTCCATTTCTTTTTCTTGCAAAATCTATTAGCCATCTTATACCCAATGTCTGTCTTCTTTCCGGTCTTACTTCAACCGGCACCTGATAAGTAGCACCACCTACACGTCTTGGTTTAACTTCAAGTACAGGCATAACGTTATTCATAGCATCTTCAAATACTTCTAATGGATCTTTACCTGTCTTCTCTTTTATTATTTCAAAAGCACCATAGCATATTCTTTGTGCTACTCCTCTTTTTCCGCTAATCATTATTTTATTGATTAATTTTGTAACCTTTTTGCTGTTGTAGACTGGATCCGGCAGTACATCACGTTTTGCTACATAGCCTTTTCTTGGCATTCATTATCCCTCCTTTATCATTTAGGCTTTTTAGCACCATACTGTGAACGGGCTTGTTTTCTATTTGCCACACCTGCTGCATCAAGTGTGCCTCTTATTATCTTATACCTAACACCAGGCAAATCCTTTACTCTTCCACCTCTTACAAGAACAACAGAGTGTTCCTGAAGATTGTGACCTATACCAGGTATATATGCAGTAACTTCTGTATTATTCACAAGCCTTACTCTGGCTATCTTTCTCAAAGCTGAATTAGGTTTTTTTGGTGTTGTTGTTTTTACAACAGTACAAACACCCCTTTTCTGAGGATTACCCTTTAATGCCGGGGATGTTGATTTAAATTCAACCTTCTTCCTTCCTTGTTTGATAAGCTGATTAATCGTCGGCATCCTTACACCTCCTTCCAAATTTACAGAAGATTTATCCCCTCAAAAAGGGGATAAATCTTTTTACTTTAGTTCAGCTGCAGTAGCTGCGCCAACATCAATACCGCACATTTCGCCCAATTCCTTCATGGTGTCGACATAAATTATATTGATAGATTTAATTTTACAAACATCAATTATTTTTTTTGTAACATGTTCTTCAGCATCTCTAGCAATATACACTTTTAATGCTTTATCATTTGTTACTGCTTTTAATGTTTGTTTTGCTCCTATTACTATTTTAGAAGAACCAATCTTATTTGAACTCATTAAGTTCTTCTCCTCCCTACATGGAAGTAGTTTTTAACACACTTAAATATTTTATCATTAAGGGCATACTCTGTCAATAATTTATATTATTTTACACTAATTTCTGTATTATTGACTTCATCTTCGTCTTCTTTTTCATCTTCAGTCTCTTTAAGTGGCTTTACTACAATATTTCTATATCTCGATAAGCCTGTACCAGCTGGTATTAGCTTACCTATTATGACATTTTCCTTAAGTCCTATTAAAGGATCCACCTTTCCTTTTATAGCCGCATCTGTAAGAACCCTTGTTGTCTCTTGGAAGGACGCAGCCGAAAGGAATGAATCTGTAGCAAGTGCGGCTTTTGTAATACCGAGCAATGCTCTTACACCTGTAGCTGGCTTTAGTCCCTTTTCTTGAGCTTTTCTATTTTCTTCTTCAAACGCGAACATATCCACAAGTTCACCTGGCATCATTGATGTGTCTCCTGAATCTTCAACTTTAATTTTCCGCATCATTTGCCTTATTATGACTTCAATATGTTTATCATTGATTTCAACACCTTGAAGCCTATATACTTTCTGCACTTCCTGCAAGAGATATGTTTGAACCGCAAATAATCCCTTTATCTTTAATATGTCATGTGGATTTACAGAACCTTCTGTGAGTTCATCACCTGCTTCAATATATTGACCATCCTGCACTTTTAACCTCGAGCCATATGGTATAAGGTATGTCTTTGAAATATTATTGTCATTATCTGTTACGACAACTTCCCTTTTCTTCTTTGTTTCATTAATTTTTACAACACCTGGTATTTCTGATATTACCGCAAGCCCCTTTGGTTTTCTTGCCTCAAATAGCTCTTCAACCCTAGGTAAACCTTGTGTTATATCAGCACCGGCAACACCACCGGTATGGAAAGTTCTCATTGTAAGCTGTGTCCCTGGCTCGCCTATAGCTTGAGCAGCTATAATACCGACAGCTTCACCTATCTCAACTTGTGTACCTGTTGCAAGGTTCCTTCCATAGCACATCCTACATACACCATGTTTAGACTTACATGTAAGCAAAGACCTTATCTTTACCTTTTTAATGCCTGACATTTCTATTCTTTCAGCATCTTTTTCCGTAATCATAGTGTTTTTCTTAACAATTATTTCACCTGTATTTGGATCGATGATATCATCTAATGCAACTCTTCCATTTACTCTATCAGATAGCTTTTCTATTACTTCATTGCCTTCCTTTATCTCATTTACATATATGCCTTCATCCGTACCACAGTCTTCTTCACGAATTATTACATCCTGGCTTACATCTACTAGTCTACGTGTTAAATATCCTGAGTCGGCAGTCCTTAACGCTGTATCAGCAAGTCCCTTCCTTGCACCATGTGTTGATATAAAGAATTCAAGAACACTAAGCCCTTCTCTGAAGTTAGACCTTATAGGAAGTTCGATGATCCTTCCTGCAGGATTAGCCATCAATCCTCTCATCCCTGCTAACTGCTTAATCTGATTTTTACTACCTCTCGCACCAGAATGGGCCATCATGAATATAGGGTTAAATTTATCAAGGCTAGACATCAAAGCATCACTTACTTTTTCTGTGGTCATATTCCATGTCCTTATGACACTTTCATATCTTTCCTCTTCTGATATGAGACCACGTCTAAACTGAGTATCAATCTTTGATACCGCGTCATCAGCCTCTTTAAGAAGTATCCTTTTTTCTTCTGGTATTGCCATATCTGATACACTAACAGTAAGTGCCGCCTTTGTGGAATATCTATATCCTAATGCTTTTATTTTATCAAGAGTTTCGGCTGTTTTTGTAGGACCATGTGCTCTATATACTCTATCGAGTATCTTACCGAGTTTTGATTTATCAACAAGCGTTGATATTTCTAAATCAAACATAGTGTCAGGATTTGTCCTATCAACATACCCTAAATCCTGTGGTATTGCAGAATTAAATATCAGCTTGCCGATAGTAGTCTCTATAAGCTTTGACTTTGTTTCACCATTTACTTCTCTTGTCACTCTTACTTTTATTTTTGCATGTATGTGTATCTGGTTCAATTGGTACGCCATTAATGCTTCCTCAAAATCCTTAAATACCCTGCCTTCACCTTTTACACCATCTTCATCACCTGTTAAATAGTAACAACCAAGAACCATATCCTGTGTAGGTGTCATAACAGGTTTACCATCCTGTGGCTTCAAAATATTATTTGCAGCCAACATCAAAAATCTAGCCTCAGCTTGGGCTTCCACAGTCAATGGTACATGGACAGCCATCTGGTCTCCATCGAAATCTGCATTATATGCTGTACATACAAGTGGGTGCAACTTAATTGCTCTGCCTTCAACCAAAACTGGTTCAAATGCTTGTATGCCAAGACGATGTAATGTAGGAGCCCTATTTAAAAGGACTGGATGCTCTTTTATAACATCTTCCAATACATCCCATACTTCCGGACGTACTTTTTCGACCATTCTCTTTGCACTCTTTATATGCTGTGCAACACCTTTATCGACAAGTTTCTTCATTACAAATGGCTTAAACAATTCAAGTGCCATTTCCTTAGGTAAACCACATTGATAAAGTTTCAGCTCAGGACCAACGACAATAACAGAACGTCCTGAATAGTCAACCCTTTTACCAAGCAGATTCTGCCTGAATCTACCTTGTTTACCCTTTAACATGTCTGATAATGATTTAAGTGGTCTATTGCCAGGCCCTGTGACAGGTCTTCCTCTTCTACCATTGTCTATTAATGCATCAACAGCTTCTTGAAGCATTCTCTTTTCATTTCTTACAATAATATCAGGTGCTCCAAGGTCAAGAAGCCTCTTTAGCCTGTTGTTTCTATTTATTACTCTCCTATATAAATCATTTAAATCAGATGTTGCAAATCTTCCACCATCAAGTTGGACCATCGGCCTTAAATCAGGTGGTATTACCGGTATAACATCCAATATCATCCATTCAGGTTTATTTCCGGAATCTAAAAATGCCTGAACAACTTCAAGCCTTCTTATTGCCCTTACACGTTTCTGTCCAGTTGATTCCCTGATTTCAGCCTTTAATTCCTTTGAAAGTTTTTCAAGGTCTATCTCCTGCAATAATTCTTTTATCGATTCTGCACCCATCCCGGCTTTAAACTTATTGCCGTATTTGTCAAGATACTCACGGTATTCCTTCTCATTAAGTAGTTGCTTCTTTGTAAGATTAGTTTCACCAGGATCAATTACAACATAGGATGCAAAATATAAAACTTTCTCAAGAGCCCTCGGTGACATATCCAGTATTAATCCCATACGGCTAGGAATCCCTTTAAAATACCATATATGTGATACAGGTGCAGCGAGTTCAATATGTCCCATTCTTTCACGCCTTACTTTTGCCCGTGTTACTTCAACACCACATCTGTCACATATAACGCCTTTATACCTTACCCTTTTATATTTTCCACAATGACACTCCCAGTCCTTTGTCGGTCCAAATATTTTTTCGCAGAACAGACCTTCCCTTTCGGGTTTTAATGTCCTATAATTTATAGTTTCCGGTTTTTTAACCTCGCCCCTCGACCATTCTCTTATTTTTTCTGGCGAAGCCAACCCTATCTTCATAGAATCAAAATTTTTAAGCTCAAACAAGGAGTTTCGCTCCCTTCATTAAAAATTTTATATATCATAATCATCATCAAAGTTGTCATTTTCATTTAAATCAATATCATCAGGCTCAAAATTTAAATCATCCAAGCTATCTTTATCTTTATCATCATCATAATCATCATTATACTCTTCACCATAGTTTACATCTTCTGGAACATCTTCTCTGCCTTCTATGTTGATATTGATCGTATCATCCGGTATATCATCGTCATCTTCATCCTCAAACTCTTTTAACGCGACTTCTTGATTGTCTTCGGTTAATACCTTGACATCTAGGCATAGACTTTGCAACTCTTTAACAAGTACTTTAAAGGATTCTGGTACACCCGGTTCCGGTATATTCTCACCTTTTACAATTGATTCATATGTCTTTACGCGGCCAGTTATATCATCTGATTTAACTGTTAGGATTTCCTGCAACGTATGTGATGCGCCATACGCCTCCAATGCCCAAACTTCCATCTCACCGAACCTCTGTCCACCAAACTGTGCCTTACCGCCAAGTGGCTGCTGTGTAACAAGTGAATACGGTCCAGTAGACCTTGCATGCATTTTATCATCAACAAGGTGGTGAAGTTTAAGCATATACATATAACCAACTGTTACAGGGTGGTCAAAAGGCTCACCTGTTCTGCCATCATATAATTGTATCTTGCCATCCGGCGAGTACCCTGATTTTTCCAGCAACTCTTGGATGTCTTCCTCATGTGCACCATCAAAAACAGGTGTTGCCATATACCATCCAAGTGCTTTTGCTGCAAGTCCTAAATGCACCTCTAAAACCTGCCCGATATTCATACGGGATGGAACGCCGAGTGGATTTAAGCATATCTGAAGCGGTGTTCCGTCAGGTAAAAATGGCATGTCCTCTTGTGGCAATATCCTAGAAACAACACCTTTATTTCCGTGTCTTCCTGCCATCTTGTCACCGACGGATATCTTTCTTTTCTGCGCTATAAATACCCGAACCATTTCATTTACACCAGGTGGTAATTCATCGCCATTTTCCCTAGTATAAACTTTAACATCTACAATTATACCGCCTTCACCATGTGGAACTCTTAATGATGTATCTCTTACTTCCCTTGCCTTTTCACCGAATATCGCCCTTAATAACCGCTCTTCTGCCGTCAACTCTGTTTCACCTTTTGGTGTTACTTTTCCAACAAGAATATCACCTGCAGTTACTTCAGCACCAATGCGTATGATACCACGTTCATCAAGATCTTTTAGAGCTTCTTCACCTACATTTGGTATATCTCGCGTTATTTCCTCCGGTCCTAACTTTGTATCTCTCGCCTCTGACTCATATTCTTCTATGTGGATTGATGTAAGTGCATCTTCTTTAACAAGTTCCTCGCTAATTAGAATTGCATCTTCATAGTTATAGCCTTCCCACGGCATGAAACCAACAAGGACATTTCTGCCAAGTGCTATTTCACCAAGTTCTGTCGAAGGACCGTCGCTTATTACCTGCCCTTTTTCAACCCTATCGCCTTCATTTATAATCGGTCTTTGGTTTATGCATGTACCTTGGTTTGACCTTTTAAATTTCAGTAAATCATACTCGTCCCGCCTTCCATCATCCGTCCTAATGATAATTTTGTCAGCAGTAACCTTCTCAGCAATTCCACTGTTCCTCGCAATGTCAACAGTCCCAGAATCTCTCGCTGCTTTATACTCAATACCAGTTCCTACAATAGGCGCCTGTGGCATAAGAAGTGGTACAGCCTGTCTCTGCATGTTTGATCCCATCAAAGCTCTATTAGCATCATCATTTTCGAGGAATGGAATCATCGCCGTTGCAACAGATACCACCTGCTTTGGTGAAACGTCCATTAAATCAACTTCTTCTCTCGGGACCGATAAAATGTCGTCCTTCGAACGGACTGTTACCCTTTCATTTACGAATCTATTTTCCTCATCAAGTGGCTCGTCCGCCTGTGCAATCACATATTCATCTTCAACATCGGCGGTCATATAGACTATCTCATCAAGAACCCTACCTGTCTCTTTATCGACTTTTCTATATGGTGCTTCTATAAAACCATACTCGTTAATCCTTGCATATGTTGCAAGTGAACCTATTAGTCCTATATTTGGTCCTTCAGGTGTCTCAATAGGACACATCCTGCTATAATGTGAATGGTGAACATCTCTTACTTCCATACCTGCTCTTTCACGACTTAGACCGCCAGGTCCTAATGCACTTAGCCTTCTTTTATGTGTAAGCTCTGCAAGTGGATTTGTTTGGTCCATAAACTGTGATAGCTGGGAGCTTCCAAAGAACTCCTTAATTGCTGCAACGACAGGTCTTATATTTATAAGGTTCTGAGCTGTTATTTCGCTTACATCTTGAATTGTCATCCTCTCTCTAACAACTCTTTCCATTCTTGAAAGGCCTATTCTAAACTGATTTTGCAAGAGTTCGCCAACTGACCTTAATCTTCTATTTCCAAGATGGTCAATGTCATCAACGAATCCAATACCATTAGAGAGATTCAAGTTGTAATTTATAGATGCAATTATATCTTCCTTTGTAATATGCTTCGGTATTAATTCGTCAATTCTACGCTTTATCTCGTTTTTTATATCTTCTTCACTTGAAAAATCTTTAAGTATTTCTTTTAAAACATTTAATTGAACTTTCTCATGTATATTGAGGTCAGATACTTCAAATGGCAGAGGATATTCATTTATATCAACTGTATTATTTCCTATAATCTTTATTGTTTTTCCTTCAAACGAAATCTCTACAACATTTATGCCACAATCTTGTATCTTTTTTGCCGTCTCTCTAGAAATCTTTTGTCCTTCATCAACAATAACTTCGCCCGTTACGGGATTAACAATCTTTTTAGCAGCTTTATGATTAGCAATTCTTGAACTTAATGCAAGCTTTTTATTAAACTTATAACGTCCTACACGGGCAAGGTCATATCTTTTTGGGTCAAAAAATAAGGAATATAAAAGACTTTTAGCACTTTCAACTGTCGGAGGTTCACCTGGTCTTAATCTTTTATAGATTTCAAGTAAACCTTCTTCTTCAGATTTTGTCGTATCTTTATCAAGTGTAGCCTTTATCCGTTCATCCTCGCCAAGTAGATCTATTATCTGTGCATCCGTACCATATCCTAAAGACCTTAAGAATACAGTTATAGGTACTTTTCTAGTCCTATCAATTCTTACAGAGAAGATGTCATTTGAATCTTCTTCATATTCAAGCCATGCACCTCTATTTGGAATTACTGTCGCAAAGAATAATTTCTTACCTAATTTATCAAACTGTTGCTCATAATAAACACCAGGTGACCTGACAAGCTGACTTACAATTACACGTTCTGCACCATTTATAATAAATGTCCCTTTATCTGTCATAAGAGGAAAATCGCCCATAAATACTTCTGATTCTTTAATTTCCCCTGTATCCTTATTTGTAAGTCTTACTTTTACCCTCATAGGAGCCGCATATGTAGTATCCCTATCTTTGCACTCCTCAACAGAATATTTTGGATTATCATCAAGCTTATAGTCAAGAAATTCTAAAGACAAATTGCCACTAAAGCTCTCAATCGGTGAAATATCCCTAAATACCTCTTTTAAACCCTCATCAAGAAACCATTTGTAAGAATTTTTCTGTACCTCAATGAGATTAGGCATTTCAAGAACTTCCTCGATCTTAGCAAAGCTCATACGCTTCTTATAACCGGCATCAACAGGATGTAACATCCACTTCACCCCTTATAAATTTAAAATAAACAAAAGAGAAAACTTTTGGATAACATACAAAAAGATATAATTATTATCTACCAAAATATTATCAAATATTCAGTTATTAGCATGTTGAATATTTTATATATCGTAAATTACATAGTTCATTTTAAGTAATAAAATGACACTGTTAATGCAATATATAATATTATCACAATAGCTAAACCATGTCAACAAAAAAAAGCATTCTCTCGAATGCTTTTTTGCTTCAATTTTTATTTTTATTATTTTATCTCTACTTTTGCTCCAACTTCTTCGAATTTTGCCTTTATTTGATTTGCTTCGTCCTTGCTTACGCCTTCTTTAATTGGCTTTGGTGCACTCTCAACAAGGTCCTTAGCTTCTTTTAAACCGAGGCTTGTTACTTCTCTTACAACTTTAATAACTTTTATTTTTTCTGAACCTACTTCTGTTAAAACAACATCAAATTCTGTCTTCTCTTCTGCAGGTGCTGCTGCGCCGCCAGCTGCAGGTGCTGCCGCTACTGCAACAGGTGCTGCTGCAGATACTCCAAACTCCTCTTCAAGTGCTTTTACTAAGTCAGCTAATTCCAATACAGTCATACCTTTTATAGCTTCTAAGATTTCTTCTTTATTCATTACAATTTACCTCCATATTTTTATTTTATTAATTTAATTATGCTTGTTTTTTTTCTTTAACTGCATTTAATGCAATTACAAGACTTCTCAATGTACCAGATAATACATAAACAAGATTGTTTATTGGTGCCTTCATGCTACCAAGAGCTTTTGCAATAAGTTCTTCTTTTGATGGTAGCTCTGATAAAGCTTTGATTTCGTCAGGCCCTATCAACTTTCCGTCAACAATTCCTGCTTTTAATTCTAGTCCTTCTTTATTTTTAAGAAATTCAACGAGAATCTTTGCAGGTGTAACAGGATCTTCATATCCAAACGATACTGATGTTGGTCCTTCTAAGTATTGCTTTAAGTCATCATATCCAAGCTCTTTTGCTGCACGCCACATTAAAGTGTTTTTATACACCTTGTATTCGGAATTTGCTTCCTTAAATTTTCTCCTTAAAGCAGTATCATCTTCAACTGTCAATCCACTGTAACTGGTAAAGATGACAGATTGTGCTTTTGATAACTTGTCTTTAAATTCATTAACTACTTTTTGCTTAGCTTCCTTTGTTGTACTCAAATTTACACCTCCCGCCCTAAATATTAAAGGATCCCCCGTAGACATGAGGATCCCTATGAAGCTTTATTAAAAACCTCGGTAGGATTTATGTGTTGCCACACCTACTGTCTACGGTAAATTTTCAATTTTACTTTTAAGAGTATATCATTATTAACATACTATGTCAATATTTTTAAACTGTTTTAAGTGGATTTACTTTAACACCTGGACCCATTGTTGATGACAATACAACACTCTTTAGATATTGTCCCTTAGCAGACGCAGGTTTTGATCTTATTATAGCATCCATAATGGTCTTGAAATTTTCAACTAACTTTTCTTGTCCGAAGGATACTTTCCCAATAGGCACATGTATTATTGAACTTTTATCAAGTCTATATTCTATTTTACCTGCTTTAACATCCTTAACAGCTTTTTCAATATCAAATGTTACTGTACCTGCTTTAGGATTTGGCATTAAACCCTTAGGTCCCAAAACTTTACCGAGTCGTCCAACAACACCCATCATATCAGGTGTAGCTATCACAACATCGTAGTCAAACCAATTTTCATTCTGTATTTTCGCAACAAACTCTTCAGCACCGACATAATCTGCACCAGCAGCTTCAGCCTCTTTTGCTTTATCACCTTTAGCAAAAACCAAAACACGTACAGATTTTCCTGTCCCATGTGGTAATATAACAGTACCTCTGACTTGCTGGTCGGCGTGTCTCGAATCAACACCGAGTCTTACCGATAATTCTACTGTTTCATCAAAATTTGCTTTTGCAGTCTTTAAAACGAGATCAATTGCATCCCGTGAATCATATTGTTTTGTTTTATCTATTAATTTTGCACTTTCTAAATATTTTTTGCCATGTTTCATTTTATTACCTCCTTGTGGTATTATTTGCGGATCAACAAAACTGACCCTCCCACTTAAAATCGTAATAGCATTAGCATTTTAAAACTTTTAATGCTAATTATGATATAGTCTATTGTTCTACTTCTATACCCATACTTCTCGCAGTACCAGCAATCATTCTCATTGCCGCTTCAACATCTGATGCATTAAGATCTTTCATCTTAAGCTCAGCAATTTCTCTGACCTTTTCTTTGCTAACTTTAGCAACCTTTTGTTTATTTGGCTGTGCTGAACCACTCTCGATACCAGCTGCCTTCTTTAATAATACAGCGGCAGGTGGAGTCTTAGTTATAAAAGTAAATGATCTATCTGCATATATTGTTATAACTACAGGAATAATCAGTCCAGCTTGTTTTGCTGTTCTTTCATTGAACTCTTTGCAAAAGCCCATTATATTAACACCGTGTGGTCCAAGTGCTGTACCAACTGGTGGAGCTGGAGTAGCTTTTCCTGCAGGTAACTGGATTTTTACAACAGCAGTAACCTTTTTAGCCATATTTACACCTCCTAAACTTATGTCATATTATTGAATTTTTTGAATCTGGACAAAATCAAATTCAACTGGAGTTTCTCTTCCAAACATCGAAATTAAAACCTTAGCTTTTTGTCTGTCAAGGTAAATTTCTTCAACAACACCGATGAAATTCTCAAGAGGTCCAGCGATAACTCTAACGCTATCACCTGTTTTAATATCAACAGACGGTTGTGCTTCTTTAATACCAAGTGCTTTAACCTCCGCATCGGTAAGTGGCACTGGTTTAGAACCTGGTCCAACAAAACCCGTCACACCTCTTGTATTCCTGACTACGTACCATGAATCATCATTCATTACCATTTTTACAAGCACATAACCAGGAAATACCTTTCTGTCAACGGATTTTTTCTTGCCGTCTTTTATCTCTACAACCTTTTCCGTCGGAACTATAACTTGATGTATCAAATCCTGAAGGTTTCTATTTTCAACAGACTTTTCCAGATTCGCTTTAACTTTGTTTTCATATCCGGAATAGGTATGAACAACATACCATTTAGCTAAATTCGTTTCAGCCATTTTCGACATGGGGGGTAAACCCCGTCCTCCTTTAACCTTTTATAATTAATTTCAATAGGTAGCTAAATGCCGAGTCTGTAATGAATACTAATATAGTAAATGCAATCATGACAACGAGCACAACTTCTGTATATGTTATTAAATCATGGGGAGTCGGCCATGTTACCTTTTTCATCTCGGCTTTTATTTCTCTAAAAAACTTCCCGACTTTTCTCCTTTCATCGGCAGCCATCAAATCACATCCCTTTGTAACATGTATTTTACCTTGTCTCTTTATGCAACGTATGCTTCCTGCAGAATCTACAATATTTCATAAGCTCTATTCTATCAGGATCATTTTTCTTGTTTTTCGTGGTGTTGTAATTTCTTTGCTTACATTCTGTGCAAGCCAATGTAATCTTAACTCGCAACAATTCCACCTCCCGGAATTTAAAACTACTTAAAAACTTTATCATAAATATTAATTTATGTCAATCTTAAAACAATGTAGACTCAAAAAAAGCCAGGTAAAATACCCAGCCCTTTGTTATGACAGAATTTTCGAAACAACACCGGCTCCTACTGTGTGTCCGCCTTCCCTTATAGCAAATTTTAATCCTTCTTCCATTGCTATCGGTGTTATTAGTTCTATTGTCATCGTTACATGGTCCCCAGGCATTACCATCTCTGTGCCCTCTGGTAAGTCTATTACTCCTGTTACATCTGTCGTTCTGAAATAGAACTGTGGTCTGTATCCATTGAAGAACGGTGTGTGTCTTCCGCCTTCTTCTTTTGTCAGTACGTATACCTGCCCTTCAAACTTCGTATGCGGTTTTACTGAGCCTGGTTTCGCTAATACCTGTCCTCTTTCTACTTCTTCTCTTGTTACACCTCTTAATAGTACTCCTATGTTGTCTCCTGCTTCTGCTTCATCTAGTGTCTTTCTGAACATTTCTACGCCTGTTACTACTGTCTTCTTGTTCTCTTGTGATAATCCTATTATTTCTACTTCGTCTCCTACTTTTAATTTGCCTCTTTCTACTCTTCCTGTTGCAACTGTTCCTCTTCCTGTTATTGTGAATACATCCTCTACAGGCATTAGGAATGGTTTATCTGTATCCCTCTCTGGTGTTGGTATATAACTGTCTACTGCATCCATTAATTCCCATATCTTTCCGCACCACTGGCATTCTCTCTTGCCGCATCCACATTCCATCGCTTTTAATGCAGAACCTACTACTATTGGTGTGTCATCTCCTGGGAATTCATATTCGTTTAATAGCTCTCTTACTTCCATCTCTACTAATTCGATTAATTCTTCGTCATCTACCATGTCTGCTTTGTTTAGAAATACTACGATGTATGGTACTCCAACCTGCCTTGCTAAGAGTATATGCTCTCTCGTCTGTGGCATTGGTCCATCTGCTGCTGATACAACGAGTATTGCTCCATCCATCTGTGCTGCACCTGTTATCATGTTCTTTACGTAGTCTGCATGTCCAGGGCAGTCAACGTGTGCATAGTGCCTTTTTTCTGTCTCGTATTCAACATGCATTGTGTTTATGGTTATTCCTCTTGCTTTTTCTTCTGGCGCTTTATCTATTTCGTCATATGCTGTAGCTTGTGCCATTCCTTGCTTTGATAATACTATTGTTATTGCTGATGTCAGTGTTGTCTTGCCATGGTCAACGTGCCCTATTGTTCCTATGTTTGCATGGGGTTTCTTTCTTTCAAATTTCTGCTTTGCCATCTTTTTATCCTCCTACTTTAATAAACTCATCCACGCGTTTCTTAATTTTATGTTTAATAAAAAAAATAAAGTTGGAGCCCATGACCGGGATTGAACCGGTGACCTCCGCCTTACCAAGGCGACGCTCTGCCAACTGAGCTACGTGGGCGCTTAAACCTTAAGCATCGATTTTTAATTTTACTATAAAAATTTTAAAATGTCAATACTTAACTATTTCTCATTTCTAGATATCTTTCAAGCTTCCTTTTGACTCTCTGAAGAGCATTGTCTATAGATTTAACATGTCTTCTTAGGTCTGCAGCAATTTCTTGATATGATTTGCCATCGAGATAAGAGATAAGCACTTCCCACTCGAGGTCACTTAACATCTCTCCGATTTTATTCTCAATGTTAACGTATTCCTCCCGGTTTATTATTAACTCTTCTGGGTCTGAAATACATTCACTTGACACAACATCCATTAAAGTCCTATCGGACTCTTCCTCAAAGATTGGTTTATTAAGAGAAACATATGAGTTCAAGGGAATATGCTTCTGCCTTGTTGCGGTTTTTATAGCTGTTATTATCTGGCGTGTTATGCACAATTCTGCAAAAGCCTTAAAGGATGAAAGTTTATCACTCCTAAAGTCACGGATAGCCTTATATAAGCCTATCATTCCCTCCTGTACTATATCTTCTTTATCAGCACCAATGAGAAAATATGAACGTGCTTTAGCCTTGACAAAAGTATAATACTTATCAATAATAAACTCTAAGGCAGCTTTATTACCGTTCTGGGCTTCTTCTACAACATCGCCTTCATCCATTGATGAATATAAATTGTATAAATTAATTTGTGCCCCCGATTTCACAAAAATCGCCTCCGCTTATTAGGCCAAGTTCACATAATAATTATACATATATTGGACATTGTAGTCAAGGATATTTTAATATTATTCCGACATTTTACGTAATTTTTTTATGACATCATCACTAAGCCTTGATTCAATGCTATCTTTTTGGTTTTCTCTTATGTATAATTTCTTCTTATTCTCTATATATTTATTTAATTCTTCATATAATTCTCTTGAAGACATCCTTGTTGCTCCTTGCCCTAAAACAACCTGTTGCAAAACCCAGTCTGATGTTACAACAACCACTTTGTCATTTTTAATTAGGTGTTTAATTACACCTTCTATATAATGATCAGCGGATTCGCCTTCTTTTGTATAAACAACTTCGAGGTCATCATAAAACTCATGCTTTTGTTGACTTCCCTTGACATACATTGCATCGAAAACCAGTATTATCTTAAACCCAGTATATCCTTTGAAATTTAATAGTGTATCTATTAGTTTTTGCCTCGCATCCTCAAGGCTTTTCTTCGCTTCATATTTTAGCTCCTGCCAGCTGTTTATTATATTATAGCCGTCTATAACCATATACATTAAATCACGCCTTACTGTTCCTCTGCCTTATAGCTTCATAGATAAATAGAGAAGCCGCTACTGATGCATTTAATGAATTCATATGTCCTAACATTGGTATCTTTGTTATATAATCGCAGTTCTTTTTTACAAGTTTCGACATCCCCTCGCCTTCACTTCCTATTACAATAGCTATAGGCAAAGTGTAATCAACATCGCGAAAATCCGTCTTTGCATTTACGCTGCTTCCTACTATCCATACGCCCTGCTTCTTCAATACATTTATAGCATTATTTATATTCGAAACTTTTGCAACTTTAATATATTCTGTCGCACCAGCTGATGTTTTAACGACAGTGCTATTTACGCCAACTGCTCTTCTTTTAGGTATAACAATTCCATGCACAGAAAAGGCCTCAGCACTCCTTATTATAGCGCCAAGATTATGTGTATCTGTTATACCATCAAGTAAAAGGATAAGTGGCTTTTCATTCTTTTCTTCGGCATAATTTAGTATATCTTCAAGCTCAAAATATTTATATACAGAGCAAGATGCTAAAACACCTTGATGGTTATTATAACCTGATAATTTATCAAGTGTCGCATTATCAGTCGTCGACACTATGATATTTTTGTCCCTCGCGGCTTTTATAATCTTTGAAATATTTCCCTTCGCAGTTTTTGATACATATAGCTTTTCAATCTCATGTCCACTTGTAATTGCTTCCATTACAGGATTTCGTCCGTATATTATATTTTCATTCATCTTTTAGCCCTCATTTATATTATATTTTATACACATTTTAAGTATTTCATTTAATCTATCATATCTTCCTAAAAGATATAAATATCCTATTAATGCTTCAAATGCTGTAGCAAGCCGGTATTCGTCAATACCAGCATGCTTTGGTACGGTTGCACTTTTGACATTTCGTCCCCTTCTTATAATATCTTTTTCCTCATCATCAAATATATCATATATTGTTTTTAAAATCTTCGACTGCGATTCTGCCTTAACATATTTTACACATTCTCTGTGAATTTTATTTATTGGCCTGTTACCTTTTACTGCTATATGTGTCCTTATAAATAAATCATAAACACTATCACCTACAAAGGCCATGATTAATGGCGATAGATTCATGACTTCCTGCTTTTTAAGTACAATATTATCTATGTTTGATATATCCATTAAACTCTCTTCCACCTTACTCCATTTGGTGTATCTTCTAATACTATTCCTTGTTCTTTTAGTTCATCTCTTATTTTGTCGGCTATAGACCAATTTTTAGCCTTCCTTGCTTCTTCTCTTTTTTCTATCAATGCTTTTATTTCGTCGTCAAGCAAATCATATTTTTTATACAATATGCCAAGTACTGACGATAGTTTTAAAAATACATCCAATATATATTCTATCAATTTTTTGGGGGAATTTCCATCAATATTTGTATTGACGTCTTTTGCCATCTCAAATAAAACTGAAATGGCATCTGCTGTGTTAAAGTCGTCATCCATAGAAGATTCAAATTTTCTTTTGTAATCTTTATATTTTTCCATGTATGCTTTTTCATCATCATCTAATTCTCTATCATCAACTACATTTAAAAGATATTTTAAATTGTTTATTGTATTGCAAAGCCTTTGAAGGCCGCTTTTTGCCTGCTCTAAGAGTTCAGGGCTGTAGTTTATCGGATTTCTGTAATGCGATGTAAGCATAAAAAATCTTAGTATTTCCGGGTTATATTGTTTTACTACATCCCTTACAGTAAAGAAATTATTCTTGGATTTTGACATCTTCTCATTGTTTATATTGAGATATCCTATGTGCATCCAATACTTAGCAAATTCTGCATTATTTGCAGCTTCACTCTGAGCTATTTCGTTCTCATGATGTGGGAATATTAAGTCAGGACCACCTGCATGTATGTCAAGGGTTTTCCCGAGATATTTTGTTGACATTGTAGAGCATTCAATGTGCCAGCCTGGTCTGCCTTTACCCCATGGGCTCTCCCAGTATGGTTCCCCTTCTTTTGCAGCTTTCCACAGAACAAAATCTATTGGATTTCTTTTATCTTCATTTACTTCTATCCTAGCACCTGCTTTAAGTTCATCGATGTTCTTATGTGAAAGCTTCCCGTAGTCTTTAAATTTTGTTGTATCATAATATACATTGCCATCTATCTCATATGCATACCCTTTTTTAATCAATTTTTCAACAAAATCTATTATTTCTTTGATATTTTCCGTTGCCCTTGGGTGTACAGTTGCTCTTTTTATGCCAAGGCTATCAGCATCTTTAAAATATTCTTCTATATACCTATCAGCAAGTTCTTTAACAGTGGTATTTTCTTCATGAGACTTTTTTATAAGTTTATCATCAATATCTGTAAAATTCTGAACATAGTTTACTTTGTATCCTTTGTATTCGAGATATCTCCTTACAGTATCAAATACAATAAATGCCCTTGCATTTCCTATATGGATATAGTTGTATACAGTAGGACCGCAAACATACATATTAACAACCTTATCATATATTGGAATAAATTCCTCCTTTTTTCTCGTTAGGGTATTATAAATTTTCATCTTCATCATCCTCCATATTCTTTATATATGTTTCTAATTTTTTTATCCTTATTCTTAAGCTTCGTATCTCGTCTTCTATAGGGTCCGGCAATTTGCTATGTTCTAAGTCAACATAATATGATGCTGCAGGTTTTATCCTGATATTTTCCATTTTTACACAATGACCCGGGACACCAACAACAGTGCAGTTAGGTGGCACATCATGTAATACAACAGCACCGGCACCAATTTTTGAATTGTCACCTATATTAATTGGTCCTAAAACTTTGGCACCACTTCCTATTACGACATTATTTCCAACAGTAGGATGCCTTTTACCTTTTTCTTTTCCTGTTCCGCCAAGTGTAACACCTTGATACAATGTCACATTGTCACCTATTTCCGTCGTTTCACCTATTACAACTCCCATGCCATGGTCTATGAAAAGCCCTTTTCCTATCTTAGCGCCTGGATGTATTTCGATTCCTGTTATGAACCTGTTAAACTGCGATATCAATCTTGGAATTAAAATCAGCTTCTTTTTATATAAATAATGCGCAATTCTATGCATTATTATAGCATGTAACCCAGGATAACATAATATAACCTCTAAAATACTTTTTGCCGCAGGATCCCTTTCAAAAATAACTTTGATATCCTCCTTCAAAGTTTTAAACATATAAATCATTCTCCTTCAAAATATGCTTAGTTTGCATGTTTAATTGAGCTAAAAAAAGCCCCCCATCTTCCAGAGACGAGGGGGGCTCGCGGTTCCACTCTGATTGAGTAAACTCCACTTTAAATGATAACGGATATCCGTACACTACGAAAATAGAGTAAAGCTCATGGGTGCACTTCACATAACATATCCTGAAGCTGCTTGCAGCCGGTGACAGCTTCTCTCTTTAGGCTTCTATTATGATACTCTCCCACTCATCGCCTTTATGATATTAAATTCATAGCCTTATTAAGCCTATTTAAAATTTTCTGCTTTCCTAAAAGCGGTATGACCTTTATAAGTTCCGGTCCATGATCTTGACCTGTTATAGCAAATCTTATAGGCATGAAAAACGCTTTGCCTTTAATACCGATCTTCTTTTGCAAAGTTTTTAGTAACGTTTTTATCGCGTCTTCACTAATATCATCCGCTCCCTCTAACTCTTTTTGGAAACTTAAAAGTACATTTTTTGCATCACCTTTTAGTATTTCGCCCTTTAACTGATTGTCATAGTCTATTTCATCCACGAAAAACATTTTAGCATTATCTTTTATTTCAGCTACATAATGCAAACCATCCTTAAATAATAATACAACATCTTTTAACCATTTATACAAGTTATCATCGACAGTATCAATATATCCAGCCTCTTTAAGATGTGGTATTGCAAGGTCTACAATTCGTTCAATAGAGCTCTTTTGTATATAGTGCTCATTCATCCAATTTAATTTTTCTACGTCAAAAACAGGGTTTGCACTGTGAATCCTATTAAAGTCAAATTTTTTTATAATCTCTTCTTTTGACATTAGTTCTACATTATCCTCAGGTGACCAACTTAAAAGGGATAGAAAATTAAACATAGCTTCAGGTAAATATCCTAACTCTCTATATTGTCCTATATAAGTATTCCCATGCCTTTTTGATAGCTTTGTTCTGTCAGGACCCAATATAAGAGGTGCGTGTGCAAATGTCGGTGGAACAAAGCCTAATGCCTTATATATAAGCAATTGCTTTGGTGTATTGTATATATGATCTTCACCCCTTATGACATGGGATATCTTCATAAGTGTGTCATCAATAACGACTGCAAAATTATATGTCGGCATCCCATCTGATTTAACGATTATCATGTCACCGCCAAGTGTGTCAGACTTTATCTCTATTCTACCCTTTATCATATCATCAAATACTATTGTTTCATCATCAGGTATTATAAATCTAATAGAAGGCTTTCTGCCTTGTCTTATAAATTCTTCTTCTTGCTCCTTTGTAAGGTACCTACACCTTCCAGAATACTTCGGAATGTCTCCTTTTGCAACAGATTGCTTTCTATCTTCCTCTAATTCTTCAGGTGTACAGTAACATCTGTATGCCTTACCATCATTGATTAATTGCTCAGCATACTTTTTGTATATTGGAAGCCTCTCGCTCTGCCTATACGGCCCATACTGACCAGGTTTATCAGGGCCTTCATCCCATTCAATTCCGAGCCATTTTAACTCCTTAAATATAAGTTTTTCAAAATCCTTTGATGACCTTGTAAGGTCTGTATCTTCAATTCTCAATATTAATTTTGCGCCTTCGCTTCTTGAAAATAAATAATTAAATAAAGCCGTACGTATATTCCCAATATGGATTGCACCTGTCGGACTTGGTGCAAATCTCACTCTTTTTTCCATCTAAGCCATCTCCATCATTTGTATTCATCATTTTCATTATACAAATTTTATATCTATCTTACAATACCTTTGTAACACAAAAATAATTATTTTTAATCAATCATTACATCTTTATAATAATTTAAGATACATGTTATTATAAGAAAATTGTAAAAATTACAATGTCAATAAATATTTATTTAAAGCTTATGTATAGATTTGCCGGATACATCAAGTACAGCTTCCATCATAGCCTCAGCTGTTGTAGGATGTGCATATATTATGTCTTCAATTTCATTTACCTTAAGTCCTTTTTGCATAGCAAGGGACAATGTCGATATAAGGTCAGATGCATTTGGGCCGACTATCCATACTCCAAGGATATTATCACTGTCACCATCTGTAATTATTTTTACAAATCCTTCTGTTTCGCCATATGTTAATGCTTTGCCATTTGCTGTAAATGGGAATTTGCCAACTTTTAAATTATATTTTTGCTTTGCTTCCTCTTCAGTGATCCCTATATAGCCGATTTCAGGGTGTGTAAATATTACCGCAGGAATCTTTGAGTAATCAATTTTCGCCTCGTATCCCATTATGTTCATGGATGCAACAATCCCCTGTGATGATGCCACATGTGCCAACATCATTTTGCCTGTAACATCACCTATAGCATAGATATTATCAATATTTGTCCTCATATGCTCATCTACCTTAATTGCTTTTCTATCAAATTCAATATTTAAGTTTTCCAAACCTTTGATATCAGTATTTAAAATCCTACCTATTGATACAAAGACTTTATCAGCATATATACTTTTCTCACTCCCTTTAACATCTACAATAACAATAAGTCCACCCGACTCTTCTTTTACTATTCTTTCTACTTTAGAAGATGTGTAAATTTTTATACCTTGTTTTGTTGCACTTCTTTTTATTACTTTCCTAACCTCAACATCAACATTTGGCAGAATTTCACTCATCATCTCTACTACAGTTATTTCAGCGCCAAATTGCCTTAAAATAAATGCAAACTCCATCCCAATAATTCCGCCACCGATTATTAACATCTTTTTGGGCAATTCATTTAGACTCAATATATCATCGCTGTTTAACACATCTTCATTCTCAAAGCCTTCAATTGGCAATTTTGCAGGTTTGGATCCTGTTGCTATTATTATGTATTGTGTTTTAATAGTTATATCTTCTATATTGTTTAAAACTTTTAATGTATTTTTATCAACAAACTGTGCTTCACCTTTAATGACTTCAACATTATTTGATTTAAGTAAAAACTCAATACCTCCAACAAGGCGATCGACAATTTTATTTTTTCTTTCAACTGCATTTTTATATTGTGGTATAAAACTGCCTACTTCTATTCCAAATTCTGCCGCCCTTTTTACAAGGCTAAGAACTTCTGATGACCTTGATAAGGCTTTTGTGGGTATGCATCCTTTATTTAAGCACACCCCTCCAAGCCTGTCTTTCTCAATAAGTACAACTTTCGCTCCTAATTTGGCAGCTTTAATGGCAGCGACATATCCACCTGGTCCACCACCAATTATAGCGATTTTTGTATCTATTGTACGCTCTTTCTTGTCTAAATTTATTTCGATCATCATTTCGCCCTCCTATAATTTTTTCAATAGAGGTAGCAAACGCTACCTCATTTTTAAGTTTCTGTCAAATCATCATATGATTAACTTTAACAGTGGGAATATTTGAAAGCTCACTCGAAAATTCATTAATATATCCTTCATCCCCTCTTACATTCAATGTTATTAGCCCATTATCATTGCCGTCATCATGTATACCAAACCTTGCTAAAATATTATCACCATGCTTTGTCAGCACTTCCTGTACCTTTGGGGCAAAATCAGACCTTTTATCGACGGATATACCCATTATGTAGATTGACATAAAATCGCTCCTTGTATAATATATTTAGGTTAATAAAGGCAACCTATAATCCTTTTTTAGCTGATAAATTATACTTAAAATTGTATAATTAAGTTATTAGATAGAGTATTGTCGTTCACTCCTTGAGATTGAAAGCTCGTACTTGAAAGACTGACACCTCTGTCTGATAAACTGATTACGAATAAGTTGGATGTTGACTAACTCGATTAGTACTTCGAATGTAGAACAAGGCAGTAACGTTTATCAGTTTAGAGGAACTATCTAAAATACATTGATTATGGGTGATTAAAAATGTTTTATTTAGGTATTGATATCGGGAAAAACAATCATGTAGCTTCTTTAATTGATGAAAAATGTAAAATCCTCTTTAAAGCTTTCTCTTTCCCAAACTCTTACGTTGGTGGTGATAGCTTACTTGATAAGCTTGCTTCCTTTAACATCTCTGTTAATAATGTTGAAATTGGTATGGAAGCTACGGGCCACTATTGGTTATCTATTTATTCTTTTCTTGTTGAAAAAGGTTTTGTTATTCATGTTATTAATCCTATTCAAACTGATGGTTGGCGTAAAGGAACTGAAATCAGAAAGCGCAAAACCGACATCATCGATTCTATACTAATTGCAGATCTTATTCGCTACGGTGATTTCTTAGAAACTTCTTTAGCCAACGAAGATACTATCTCTCTTCGCAATCTTTCTCGTTTTAGAAATTACCTCATCAATTCTATAGGTGACCTTAAGCGTAAGACCGTTTGTGTTTTAGATCAAGTTTTCCCCGAATATCAATCTATCTTTTCTAATATCTTTGGACAAACGTCTAAGGAAATCTTACTCCACTTTAATACGCCGGATGATTTTGAAAATATTTCTTCTGAACAATTGCAGCAGGTTTTGTCTGAAATTACTATGAAAAAATTTGCTATGGATAAAATCAATGAAATTTCTTCTGCTGCTAAAAAATCTTTTGGTATTAAGTTTTGTTTGGATAGTTTTTCTCTGCAATTAAGATTATTAATTGAGCAAATTAATTTTATCGAAAAACAGGTCACAGATGTTGAAGAGCAGATATCAGTTTTACTTGATAAAATCAATTCTCCTATTACTACAATACCTGGCATTGGCAATGTAACAGCTGCAACAATTTTAGGAGAAATAGGAGATATTTCAAGGTTTAAAAATCCATCAAAGCTTGTAGCTTATGCCGGTATTGATGCTTCTATATCACAATCAGGAGAATATAACAGTACAAATAACAAAATGAGTAAGCGAGGTTCTCCTTATCTTAGGAAAGCTCTTTTTAGTGCTGCATTAGTTGCTTCTAATTGTGACCCTGTTTTTAAGGCTTTTTACCAAAAGAAACGTTCAGAAGGCAAACATCACCTTACAGCTATTGGAGCTGTAGCACGCAAGCTTTGCTATACTATTTGTGCTATTTTAAAAAACAACTGTGCTTATGAAGTAAAACTTCCTAAAAATGATTGTTAGTAAATCATACTAATTACATATATTTACTTTTAACTTGGTATTACCAGGTTTATTTGTCATGCATTTTTATTCACCCTCTTGGCAAAATTTTTTTATTTTTTTCTATTGACTTTTTATAGTTGGTCTTTCTGATTTATTTTTTAATTTTTTATTAATATTATACTAGTGTTTTATTAAATAAAGGCTTGATAAAAAGCCCTTACAGAAATGTGTAAAGAAACATTATAATATGTAAGCTTTTAATTGAATCAAATATTTAAGGGATTTGATAAATCAAACCCCTACATTAAGTCTTATTAATTCTTTAACTTTATCAAGAACGTCTGATACAGCAATTTCTGTGGCGGTAGCTTCTTTTCTAAGCTTTAATTCTACTATATTGTCAACGGCTTTTTTACCTACTGTAATTCTTATTGGTATGCCCAAAAGATCGGCATCATTAAATTTGACACCTGCTCTTAAATCCCTATCATCGATAACTGTCTCAATGCCTGCATTATTTAATTCATCATAAAGACTTTCAGACAAGTTTTTCTGTGCATCATTTGACATGTTTATAGGAACGATAATGACTTGATATGGTGCAATAGACATCGGCCATATTATGCCTTTTTCATCGTGGTTTTGCTCAATTACGGCTGCTATAGTCCTATTTAAACCTATTCCGTAGCATCCCATTATAATTGGCTTTTCATCGCCATTTTCATCAATATATCTAGCACCAAGTACATCAGTATACTTTGTGCCAAGTTTAAATATATGACCTACTTCGATGCCCCTATCAATTTTCAATGGGTTACCACATACAGGACATTTATCACCTTCAACTGCATTTCTTATGTCTGCAACAACATCTGCCTTGAAGTCCCTTCCATAATTGACATTTTTATAATGATAATCTGTTTCATTTGCACCAACGATAAAATTCCTTAATTCAGGTACTTCTCTATCTACAACAACATAAATGTCATTTTTTAATCCAATCGGACCGGCAAAACCTACATTAGCACCTGTTACATCTTTTACTGTCTCTTCATCAGCCATCTCTAAGTCTTGTTCATTTCCCTTTAATATGTTTATAAGCTTAACCTCGTTAACCTCTCTGTCGCCTCTTACAAGTACCGCTATGACCTTATCTTTGTGTTTGTATATCAAAGTTTTTACAAATTTATCTGCAGTCGTATTTAAAAATGATACAAGTTCATCAATTGTTTTCACATTAGGTGTATTAATCTTTTCTATTGGCTTCATTTCTTCATTGCTTTTATAGTTTACAATGCATTCTGCTTTTTCTTCGTTTGCAGCATAACCACAGCTGTCACAATATGCTATCACGGCTTCACCTACATTTGAAGTAACCATAAATTCTTTTGAATCTTTTCCGCCCATAGCACCTGAATCTGCTTCAACAACCGTATACTTTAAGCCGCACCTATCAAATATACGACAATATGCTTTATACATTTTATTAAATGAAATATCAAGGCCATCCCAATCTGTGTCAAAGCTGTAGGCGTCTTTCATTATAAACTCGCGAGACCTCATGACGCCAAACCTCGGCCTTCTTTCATCCCTGTACTTCGTCTGTATCTGATATATTGTTATAGGTAGCTGTCTATATGATTTTATTTCGTTTCGTACAAGGTCTGTAAATACTTCCTCATGTGTCGGACCAAGGCAGAATTCCCTTTCATTTCTGTCTTTTAATTTAAACATTTCCGGGCCAAAGACGTCCCATCTTCCTGATTCTTTTAAAAGTTCCGAAGGAATTATAGCCGACATCAGTAATTCCTGTGCACCAGCTCTATCCATTTCCTCCCTTACAATCTCCTCTACTTTTTTTAGAACTCTCTTTCCAAGTGGCAAATAAATATATATTCCTGACGCAAGTTTCCTCATCATCGCGGCTTTTAGCATAAGTATATGACTTGGTATTTCCGCTTCTGCCGGCGCTTCTCTCAATGTTGGTATAAGTAATTCTGATAATCTCATCGTTTACCTCCTATTATTTATTATGTTTGTATTTTATTTAATTTAAGTACAACTGTCAATAGATTTCTCTATAATGCTTACTACTGCATATGCAGAAATCCCCTCTTTTCTTCCCGTAAAACCAAGGCCTTCCTCCGTTTTGGCTTTGATGTTTATCCTATTTATGCCAATATTTAATACTTTCGATAGATTCCTTGCTATGGCATCCTTATACGGTGATATTTTAGGTTCCTGTGCAACAATTATGCAATCTATATTATTTATTAGATATTTGCCTTTTATCATATCCAAGGTCTTTTTTAAAAGAATTGTGCTATCTATATCCTTATATACCCTTTCTGAATCCGGGAAATGTGTCCCTATATCGCCAAGTCCTGCTGCACCAAGTATTCCGTCAATTATAGCATGTATCAATACATCTGCATCAGAATGCCCCAATAACCCCTTAACATATGGAATTTGTATACCGCCTAGTATTAGTTTCCTTCCTGCTTCAAGCCTGTGAACATCATATCCAAACCCAACTCTCATATGTCACACCCCTATATTTATTTCAATCTTTTATTTCAAAATTGCCTTTTCTATCGACAAATAAAACTAATTTATTTGATCTAAACCTTCTTGGAGGCCTTATCGTCTTCACAAAATGGCCCTTATTTGTATGAATAAATATGGATTTAGCTGATAAATCAGATGTTTGAAAATGGTACTCACCACTTTCATTAAATCCCATATACCAATTTACTTTTCCAAATACATTGTACTTTTTCAATTTTTGTCCTCTTTCTAAGATTAAAACTTTGTTATCTGTCAATATGCTTATAAAAGAAGCTATTTTTTCAAAAAAACTAAGCTTTGGAGCCTCTTCTAACCCGAGAATCTCCTTTAAGTATAGTATTGAAGCATTTAATATACCACCATGTCCAACATTTAATATATATTGTTTTCCTATAACACCTAATGCACTCTTTTTTAAGACCGTTCCATCACCTTTGTCATCCCTTACAACACCAATAGCAGCACCATCTGGCCAAAGCACATCGTCATTGCTCTCTTTTACTTGTATAAATTTATTAGTATATATCGTATTCCCTGAAAATACATATATATCTTGTACTCTACCATATAACTTATCAATAGAATTATTTAAATCATTGAGAAAATCGTTTTGCTCCTTCATATAAAGGATATTCTTAAATATTATCTTATTGCTTTTAATCGGATATTTAAATATATAATTCCCGTACTCACGTGATGGCATAAGGTCTTTTACAGAAGAAATGTAATTTCTTATTATCATAAGCTCATTCTTTTCACCTTTAATTTTGCCTATTGCCCATAGAAAACCTCTAAGTAGAATATTAATAAAATCCTCATCATTGTCAGGAGGAACCGCTCCACCTTCCCATGCATAGTATGCATTAGCAGAACCATAATGCGGTGTAGCCAAGAAAATAAGCTTATCTATATCGTTTTTGTAAAATCCGCTTTGAACATAACTTCTGGCAAGCAGTCCTCCCATACTGTGGCATATGACATCGACCTTATCAACTCCGTTTTTTATCTTTGCCTCATTAATCTTCGACATGAGGGTATTTATGCAATCAGGTATATTTTTCCACCATTCATAATAGCATATAAATAAATTCTTTCCTTCCGTATATCCTAATGTTTTGAGATTATCAATAAAGGGCTCATAAATATAACTTGCGGGGCCAAACCCCCATGTCTTTCCAACTAATGTAGGAACAAATATTGAGCCAAAAATTCCATGAATAAATACAAGAGGTCTCTTCATAATAACCACCTCATATAATTAGACTGCAGTATTCCTATAATAAATTATATGTGTTATGCTTACAAATGTTATTAATATTATCAAATGGTATTTAAAAGAGCCTCAGCAATAAGCAAATCTTCAGGCGTCGTTATTTTTATGTTTTTATAACTTCCTTCTACAAGCTTTACCTTTGAGCCAATCCTTTCCACAAGAACAGTATCATCTGTTCCAGAAAAACCATCATCTATGGCTTTTAAATGCGCATTATAAATAAGATTATAATCAAATATCTGAGGTGTCTGTATAGCCATAAGGTATTTTCTATCAGGGGTATTTACTACAAAATTATTGCTATCAACCTCTTTAATGGTGTCCTTAACAGGTACTGCTATTCCAACGGCTTTATATATTTTAGCTTCTTCAATGCCTTTAATTATAGTTTTTTCTTCGATTAAAGGCCTTGCACCATCATGTATTAAGACAATATCACAGGGCTTTGTCACGGCTTTAAGCCCGTTAAAAACCGATTCCTGTCTTTCACTTCCTCCTTCAACGATATTTTTTATCTTTTTAAAGCCATATTTATCTATAAATTCCTCTTTACAATATTTTAAATCAGCCTTCGATACAACTAATATTATTTCATCTATTTCCTTCATGCTTTCAAAAACACTTAATGTATAGTAAAGTATTGGCTTGGCATTTATGTTTAATAAAACTTTGTTTGTCTTAGTGCCCATCCTTTTGCCTTTACCTGCGGCAACTATAATTGCGCTTAAAAACATAATTCACCTTCTAATTATAATTATACTGGAATGATTATATCATAATTAGAAAAAATGCGCTATTTAAAAAAGATAAAAGGCACCCTCAATCATTGAGAAATGCCTTAAACATTAATTATATAACTTTTTCCTGTTCCTGTTGTTTCGGTTTTGCAAATATCATTCTTCCAGCCGCAGTCTGCAATACACTTGTAACTAAAACTTCTAATGTATCACCTATGTGTTTTTTGCCACCATCAACAACAATCATTGTTCCATCATCAAGGTATGCTATTCCCTGACCAGATTCCTTTCCGTCTTTTATAACCTGTACTACCATTTCCTCTCCCGGTAGTACCACAGGTTTAACCGCATTTGAAAGTTCATTGATATTTAATACAGGTACACCTTGAAACTCCGCTACTTTATTTAAATTATAATCATTTGTTATAACTTTACCGTTCATAATTTTTGCAAGCCTTAATAGCTTTGTATCAACTTCGGTTGCATCAACATCTTTATCGATGATCTGGACTTTTAAATCAAGCTCTTTTTGTATTTTATTCAATATGTCGAGACCACGCCTTCCTCTATTTCGTTTTAAGGAATCAGATGAATCAGCTATGTGTCTCAGTTCTTCCAATACAAAATTAGGAATAATAAGTGGACCTTCTACAAATCCCGTCTTACATATATCAAATATCCTGCCATCAATTATAACACTCGTATCAAGAATTTTTGGTGTTTCATTCACTTCAATCTTCTGTGCTTTTTGCTGTCCCATCTTTTTTACAATTGTAAATAAATTCATGAATTCGTCTTTCTTCTTAATTGAAATACTTATACCGAGATAACCAAAGAATATGCTTAATACTATGGGAATAATCTTGCCTATTATAGGTAATTGGTATATTGGTGCACTTATGAGATTTGCAAGAATTAAACCAACTATTAGGCCAAATGCCCCTATCAAGATGTCATAAATAGGTGATTTTTGAAGTGCAGCTTCAAGCCATGTTTCAAAATCTTTTCCCCATTTAATTAGTTTAGGAGAAAGAATGAAAAATATAATTCCACCTATTATCGCGCCAAGAACATAGATAATTACAGTTGTAATACTATTTAACTTCAAATTTATCAACTCTTGTAGTCCAAGCACTGCAATTGATAAATAAGATGCCTCAAATCCGAGTCCCATCCCAACTAAAGAAATTATTACTCTAACAATTTTATACAGCATATGTTCACCTCCACTTCTATTATTATCAAATATGTCATTAAATATAAGTCAATGGGGAAATTTAATCAAAATATATAACATATTTTACATGTATAGCACTTCATCAATAAAAGTATACTACTAATAGATAAACATTGTCAATTTACAAAAAATTTTCTCATGATATAATTGTTATTTCGAGTAAATATTGACAACACAGCATCTATAAGTATATAATTAAGCTAAGATTTTAAAATACGGGAGTGGGCATAACCATGAAGGATATAATAGTAGACGATCTACAAAACACAGTAGAAGAATTCCTTATTCGTCACAAAAGCATTTTGGATATTTTGACAAAAATACAAGAAAGCAGTGCCCGTGTCAATAGGGCTGTAGCAAAATCTGTTACAGAATGTGGATGCATAAAGATTAATGCACAAAAGCAGGAATTGCCCGAAGACATAAGCATAGATGATGCACATAAGTACGTAAAAACGCATATCGATGGTGAATTATGCGAAAATTGCAGGGAAGTCATAGAAACAGAAATCGGCAATAACATATTTTACTTAATCGCTATATGCAATGTACTGGGTATTAATTTTTATGACATTCTCCTTAAAAAAGATAAAGAGCTTAATACACTTGGAGTTTTTAATATGTTATGATTTTAAGTGGGGCTTTACCCCACTTATTTAAGTTTTTTTAAGCTATTTAAAACTTCTATTATATTTCTTATCTTAATGATTTCTATATCATCTATACTTTTTACTTTCATATAAGGTACAAATATTTTTTTAAATCCCATCTTTTTTGCTTCACTTATTCTTCTCTCCAAATTTCCTACAGCTCTTACTTCACCAGTTAAGCCAACTTCGCCTGTAAAGCAATAATCATTCGGCACAGGTACGTTTAAGTAGCCTGAAATAACTGCGGCAACAATGCCTAAGTCTACTGCTGGTTCTTGAATCTTCAAACCACCTGCAACATTGAGGTAGACATCTGATTGTGATAAATTAAGACCGCATTTCTTCTCAATGACTGCGAGAATTAGTACAAATTTATTGTAGTCAATACCTGTCGACATCCTTCTTGGCAAGCCAAAATTAGTATGACATATCAAAGACTGAACTTCTAAAAGTAATGGCCTTGTGCCTTCCATAGAGCTTATAACGGCTGTACCTGGAGCATTTGATTCTCTATTTGATAGAAGAAGCTCAGATGGGTTTTTGACCTCTTTCAGTCCGTCCACCATCATCTCAAAAACGCCTATTTCGTTTGTTGAACCAAATCTATTCTTATATGCTCTTAATATCCTAAATGACTGTGTTCTATCACCTTCAAAATAAAGAACAGTATCTACCATGTGTTCTAAAACCCTTGGGCCTGCTATTGAACCTTCTTTTGTTACATGTCCAATTATAAATATTGTAATTCCGTTTTGCTTTGCAAGCTTCATAAGATGCTGTGTTACCTGTCTCACCTGTGAAACACTTCCTGGTATAGTGCTGCTTTCTTCCGTATACATGGTTTGTATAGAATCGATTATCATAAATCCGGGTGATACTTTTTCTATATGCCTCTCAATATTGTTTATATTTGTTTCAGATAAAAGGTATATATCTTCTTTCCCTTTGATGATTCTATCAGCCCTAATCTTAATCTGTCTTGGGGACTCTTCACCTGAAACATAAAGTACTTTTGTAAAATTTGACATAATATCAGATACCTGTAATAGCATTGTGGACTTTCCAATCCCCGGCTCACCACCGATTAAAACCAATGACCCTTGTACAATACCGCCACCTAAGACTCTATCGAATTCACCAATGCCCGTCTTAATCCGATCTTCACCTTTTACCTCAACATCCCTCAAAAGCTCCACATTTGACATTAAGGGTTCACTTTGTTCTATTTTATTATAATTCTCAATAGCCTCTTCCACAAATGTATTCCATTCATCACAGTTTGGGCATCTTCCCATCCATTTTATGCTTTCAAAGCCACATTGTTGGCATACAAATTTCGTCTTTGTTTTCTTCACGATGTCACCGACTTTCTTAACTATACTTAACTATATTTGTATCCATTATATCATTATTAAGTAATAAAAATAAGGACATTCTCTATTGAAAGAATGTCCTTAATAATTTAGAGATTATACTTTAGAGAAGTCGAATTTGCCATCTTTTACATTTACTAATACCTTGTCACCTGCTTTAACTTCGCCTTTTAACATTAGTTCCGAAAGTTCATTTTCTACAACTTTTTGTATCGCACGTCTTAATGGCCTTGCACCATATGTGGCATCATAGCCTTCTTTTAATAATTCTTCCTTAGCATCATTTGTAAATTCTAGGCTTATATTATTATCTTTAAGCCTGCGGTTGAGCTCATCTATCATGAGGTCTGTAATCTTTCTAATGTCGTCCTTTGTTAGTTGGTGGAATACGATGATATCATCTATCCTGTTTAAAAACTCTGGTCTAAATGCTTTTTTAAGCTCTTCAAGGACATTGTCCTTCATTTTTTCATATGATGCTTTATCTGTTTCATCTTTAGGCATGAATCCCAGTGTAGTCTGTTTTTTAATCAATTGTGCGCCGACATTTGATGTCATAATTATTAGAGTATTTTTAAAATCTACTGTTCTACCTTTTGAATCCGTAAGCCTTCCATCCTCAAGGATTTGCAGTAGAATATTGAATACATCCGGATGTGCTTTCTCTATCTCATCAAACAAGACGACGGAATACGGCTTTCTTCTTATTTTTTCAGTCAGCTCTCCACCTTCCTCATAGCCAACATATCCAGGAGGCGAACCAATAAGCCTCGATACAGAGAACTTTTCCATGTATTCTGACATGTCAAGTCTAATTATAGCAGATTCATCTCCAAACATCGCTTCTGCCAATGCTTTGCTAAGCTCAGTTTTACCGACACCAGTCGGTCCTAAGAATATAAAAGATCCAATAGGTCTTTTAGGGTCTTTTAAGCCTACTCTTGCTCTTCTTATAGCCCTTGAAACAGCTTCTACTGCTTCATCTTGACCAATTACACGCTTATGAAGTATTTCTTCTAAGTGTAATAATCTTTCAGATTCTTCCTGCTCTAATTTCTTTGTTGGAATACCAGTCCATAGTGATACAATCTGTGAGATCTCTTCTGGACCTACACTTTTATCCTTAACTAAGGAGTTTTGCTGCCATTTTGATTTTAAGTTTTCCAACTGTTCCTTTATTTTCTGCTCTTCATCTCTAATCTTAGCAGCTTTTTCGTATTCCTGTGTTCTTATAGCTTCTTCCTTATCTTTATTTAGCATATTTATTTTATCTTCAAGCTCCTTAATCTCGGGTGGAGCTGTAACTGTTTTTAGTCTAACTCTTGATGCAGCTTCATCTATAAGGTCTATCGCCTTATCTGGTAAAAATCTATCTGTTATATACCTATGTGATAATTTAGCGGCTGCTACAATTGCCTCATCTGTTATTTTCACTCTATGATGTGCTTCATATTTGTCCCTTAAGCCCTTCAATATCTTTATAGTCTCTTCAACGGTTGGTTCTTCAACTGTTATAGGCTGGAATCTTCTCTCTAATGCAGGATCTTTTTCAACATATTTTCTGTACTCTTCTATTGTTGTTGCCCCTATGACTTGAATTTCACCTCTTGCAAGTGCAGGCTTTAAAATATTAGATGCATCTATTGCACCTTCTGCTGCACCAGCACCTATTATCGTATGCATTTCATCGATAAAAAGTATTACATTTCCTGCCTTTATAACCTCATTTAAAACATTTTTAAGCCTATCTTCAAATTCCCCTCTGTACTTAGTACCTGCTACCATAGATGCCATGTCTAATGTAACAACCCTCTTCCCTTTGAGGATTTCAGGTATTGTACCATTTTCTATTTCTTGGGCAAGGCCTTCTGCAACGGCTGTCTTACCTACACCAGGTTCACCAATAAGGCATGGATTATTCTTTGTTCTTCTGCTTAATATTTGTATTACCCTTTCTATCTCTTTCTCTCGGCCTATTACAGGATCGAGCTTACCTTCCCTTGCTAATTCGGTCAAGTCCCTGCCAAATTGATTCAAATTTGGAGTGTTTGTATTTTTAGCTTTTTGTGTTTTATTAGGTGCACCCGATGGTTCTTCACTAACCATTTTTACTATTTCTTCTCTAACCCTATTAAAATCAATTCCGGATTCCATGAGAATCCTTACAGCAACACCTTCGCCTTCTCTTATCAACCCTAATAAAATGTGTTCTGTACCAATATAATTTGTATTAAATCTTCTAGCCTCCGCAAAACTTAACTCTAAGACTCTTTTCGCCCTTGGAGTATATCCAACAACATCACCAGGAACATTGCCCATACCAATCAATGTTTCTACTTTGGACCTTACGTCATCATAATTTACGCCTAAATTTTTAAGGACCCTTGATGCAATGCCGTCTTCTTCTTTTATAAGCCCTAAAAGAATATGCTCCGTCCCAACATAGTTGTGATAGAGTGATCGTGCTTCTTCCTGTGCTTGATACAAAACTTTCTGTGCTTTTTCTGAAAATCTACCAAACATCGCCATATAAATACACCTCCTGTTTTATCCTCTTATTAATTTTGCTACATATTCAGCTCTCTTTACATCTCTATCATATGGCTCTAATTGCTTCCCTATTATTCTTTGTAAATTTCCCGGTTGAATATGTGTAGTCAGCTCATCAATTTTTTTAAGGTCTATATTTATGATATTAAGAACAGCCCCTAACCTTACATCAGATATAAGTCTCATAAACTCCTGTGTCGACATAACTCTTGCATTTGTAATAAGACCATAAGCTCTACCTACTCTATCTTCAATTTGTATTCTTCTTTTCTTGTACAAATCTTCTCTTGCCTGTCTCTCATTCGTAATTATTTGTTTTACTATCCCTTCTTGGTTCTCAATGATCTCCCTCTCGTTCTGTCCGAGTGTCACTTGATTTGAAAGCTGGTATATATCGCCTAATGATTGTGTTCCTTCACCATACATACCTCTTACAGTTATCCCTATCTTCGATACGGAGTTTAATATATTCCCTATTTGTCCTGTAATTGATAAAGCTGGTAAATGAACCATGACAGATGCCCTTATGCCTGTGCCAACATTTGTTGGACATGATGTAAGGTATCCTAATTTCTCATTAAAGGCATAATTTACATTTTCCTCTATGAGGTCATCTATCTTATCTGCCAAATCCCATGCATCCAATAAATTTAAACCACTAAAGAGAGTCTGTATTCTTAAATGGTCTTCTTCATTTATCATTATGCTAACACTACTATCGTTTTTAATAAGTGCACATCCATTCTTAGTGTTCTGAGCAAGGTCTGGACTTATTAGATGCCTTTCAACAAGTGATTGCCTCTCCAAAGGACTTATTTTATTCATGTCATATTCAGCAAATTGCGTTGAAAGAATAGTTTTACTATCAAATATTGCTTTTTTAATATCCTCTTTTACCTTAAGTGCATCTTTATCACTCATAACAGACGGGAAAGGAATATCCTTTAGATTCCTTGCAAGCCTAATTCTACTCGATAACACTACATCATTGTCATGGTCAAACACTTTTTTCACCTACTTTCCATACTTTTTTTCGAGTTCTCTGATTTTATCTCTAAGCTTAGCAGCCTCCTCATAAGCTTCTTCCTTTACTGCTTTGTCAAGTTTTGCCTTTAATTCTTCTATTTCTCTCTTTGCCCTTAAGATTCCACCAGTTTTTCTTGGAATCTTGCCTCTGTGGCCAATGCTACCGTGAATTCTCCTTATTAAAGGATTTAGTTCATCTGCAAAAAAGTCATAACATCTGCTGCATCCAAGCCTTCCCGTTTCCTTAAATCTATCATATGTCATACCACAATTATCGCATTTTAGCTGCTCCTCTATAAAAGAACCACCTGTATCAGGAAGAAAATTCATAAGTCCAGCTAGTAAATTTTGCACTGAAAATGGGGTGAAATTTGTAAATGGCGAAAAAGTATCGCTACTTAAAAGCCCTTCCTCCTGTGCGCAGTGTTCACATAGATTCATCTCGGTCTTTACACCATTTATTATCTGGGTATAATGTACTGTCGCAGGTCTTTCTTTACATTTATCACACAACATAATAATCACTCCTTTTTAATGATTAGAAAGTTCTGCAAGCATTACTTTTAGAAGTATTGCCCTCAATATTGGCTTTTCATACTGTGCTACGGGCAAAATTTTCTCATTTAGCACAGCTCTCATCATTGCTGCTTCCCTTTCTGTGATAAGATTATGTTCAAATAATGTATCTATATATAGCCTACTTCTGCTTTCTGTAATATTGTCGCCAATGTTGTCAATAAGCTGTGATGCCCAGTCTTTTGATACTGGCTTTTTGATTATTTTTATATAGCCACCACCACCACGTCTGCTTTCAATAATATAGCCATTTGAAAGATTGAATCGTGTCTCGAGCACATAATTTATTTGTGATGGTGCACAGTTAAAAATGTTAGCAAGTTCATTTCTCTGGATTTCTATATATTCCTTATCAGCCTCATCAATCAAGCTTTTTATAAAATCCTCAATTAAATCACTTAATCTAGCCATCCCATCACCACTTCTCTTACTTTGACTTTCTTTGACCTTCACTTATTATTTTATTTTTATTTGGCTATATGTCAATACCAAATTTCAGGCATTACGTATTATAACTATTGAATTCCGCAAATTATATCAATATATCTTAATATTTCTAAATATATCTCATTATTCCACCTTATCGTCATCTGTCTCAATTTCTTCATTGTCACGTATATTCATATAATCATCTTTACTTTTTTCTAATAAATATAAACTTTTATGCTTAGGCATTATCTTTTTTGTCTCATCATCCAATTCATTATATTCTTCATTGTTTTGACCATATATTCTATACAGCCTATGATAAAAAAGCATAAAAAAACCTCCTTTATAAATGCGTTTATACTATATTTTTAGCAAAGGAGGTTAATTCATACTTATAAATTTTTTAATTTTTTCTCTAATTCGTTTAAATCGATTTTAAGCCTTGCAACACCAGTATCCATAGCAGCTTTTGCTACATTAAGAGCAACTTTTTGAGCAACTCTTCTGTCGAAGGCTTTCGGTATTATATAGTCCTCTTTTAATTCATCATCTGAAACAAGGCTTGCTATTGCATAGGATGATTGTATTTTCATCTCTTCATTGATTTCCATAGCTCTAACCTCAAGCGCACCTCTAAAAATTCCCGGAAATGCTAGTACATTATTTATCTGATTTGGAAAATCTGACCTCCCTGTGCCAATTATTTTAGCGCCGCCATCTCTTGCTTCATCAGGATATATTTCAGGTATTGGATTTGCCATTGCAAATACTATTGCATCATGGTTCATAGACTTCACCATTTCACACGTCACAACACCTGGTGCTGATACGCCTATAAACACATCTGCGCCGAACATAGCATCTTTTAATGAACCTTTAAGCTTATCCTTATTAGTAATCTTAGAAATCATAATTTTTGATGGGTCCGAATCCTGCCTTCCATCGAAAATTATGCCCTTTCTATCGCACATAATTACATCGCCTATTCCACCATTTATTAAAAGCTTCGCGATGGCAATTCCAGCAGCACCTGCACCATTTATTACTGCTCTTATGCTTTTAAGTTCTTTGTTCACTATTTTAAGTGCATTTATAAGTCCAGCAAAAACAACTACAGCCGTCCCATGTTGGTCATCATGAAAAACAGGAATTTGAAGAGCTTTTTTGAGCCTTTCTTCAATCTCAAAGCATCTTGGTGCAGAAATATCTTCAAGATTTATGCCGCCAAAGGTAGGCGAAATATTTATGATCGTTTTTACTATCTCATCAACATCTTTTGTGCCTAAACAGATAGGAAAAGCATCGATTCCGCCAAATTCTTTAAATAAAACTGCTTTACCCTCCATTACAGGCATACCTGCCATTGCGCCGATATCACCCAGACCCAATACAGCCGAGCCATCTGTAACAACTGCAACAAAATTGCCCTTGTTTGTGTAATCATATGCAAGATCTGAATTACTATGTATCTCTTTGCAAGGCTCTGCAACACCAGGCGTATACGCTAAAGAAAGGTCCCTTGCATCATTAATTTTGACTTTGCTTACAATACTTATTTTGCCATGATTATCCTTATGTAATTTCAATGCCTCATCTTTTAAATCCATAATTATCCTCCTTAAATGTATTACATATTACAAATATTATATCTCATTATTTTAACAATATCTATTACTAAATAAATGTGATATAATAAAGTTAAAATAAGCCTCTTAAAGGGGGTTTCGATTGCCATGTTGAGGCGTAAAGCAATTTTAATATTATTCTTTATATTCATATTATCTATAATATTAACTGGATCGTACAATAAATCAGTAAATACTTATAAGAAAATACCTAGTATTTCGAATTCAAATACATCATCAAAAACTTCTTTAAAAAAATCTATTGATCCAAATACTGTGGTAAAGAATAATAAAACTAAAAATGATAATACAATTGGTTTAAATGTAACTACACCTAATAGCTTACAAAGTTCACAATCTCTGGATACACAAGAATACGCTACTGAAATTCCAGTTTTAATGTACCATCATATCTTAAAAAAATCTGAAAATAAGTTTAATGACAACGAGGCAATCATCAATGCAGAGGATTTCGAAGAAGAGATGAAAGTTTTGCATGACAATAATTACAAAACAGCTACTTTAAAAGAGCTTGAGCAATTTGTTAAGTGTAACCTCAAACTCCCAAAGAAAACTGTTGTTATAACCTTTGATGATGGCTATCTTAGCAATTACATCTATACATATCCGATCCTAAAAAAATACGGTTTTAAGGCAAGTATATTCGTTATTACCGGTAATTTAAAAAATGAATCATCGCTATTTGACCCATCGGGTATACAGTATCTAAGTTACAAAGAGATGTTGCTTTCAAGTGATGTTTTTTCCTTTGAAAGCCATACGAGGAATCTTCATGACCTTGTTGCACCAGGCAAAACTCGTTTGCTTGCAAGCAGTGACGACATTGTTATAAATGACCTCACATATTCAAGAAATCTATTGAATTCTTCGTATTTCGCATATCCATATGGACTATATACTAATCATTTGATAGACATACTAAAAAATATCGGATATACAATGGCATTTACTATGGAAAAAGGATATGTTAAGCCAAATGACAATCCTTTTACATTGAAAAGGCAATTTATAGGGCCGAAAACAACATTAGATCAATTTAAGAAGATAATTCAACTTAATAATTGACAATAAAATGGAAAGTAACATTTCTAATTATTTTTTAAAAGGTGGTACTTAAGAAAATGAGGCTTAAATATAACTTTAAGCCCCATTTTCTTATTCTTGAACTTTTTTCCTTGCTTCTATGACCTTTTCAGCCACTATAGATGGTGCCTCTTCATACCTTGCAAAAGACATCTTGAATTCCCCTCTTGCTTGTGTTAAAGACCTTAAATCTGTGGCATATTTAGACATTTCCGCTTGTGGAACTTCCGCTGTAACAACCTCTAATCCTTCATTTGATTCCATGCCGAGTATGTGGCCTCTTCTTTTATTTAAATCGCCTATGACGTCCCCCATGTATTCCTCTGGAACTGTTACTTCTACATGCATTATAGGTTCTAGTAGAACTGGACTTGCCTGCTCCATCCCTTTTTTAAATGCTAATGATGCAGCAACTTTAAAGGCCATTTCAGAGGAATCCACTGGATGATATGAACCGTCCAATAGCGTAGCTTTAATATTTACAACAGGATACTTTGCAAGAACGCCTTCTTTTATGCATTCCCTTAATCCTTTCTCAACAGCCGGAATGTACTGCTTTGGTACAGCACCACCAAATATTTTATCCTCAAATTTGAATTCTCCACCCTTATATGGTTCAAATTCGATCCACACATGGCCATATTGTCCATGTCCACCTGTTTGTTTCTTATGCTTTCCTTCAACTTTTGCTTTGCCTTTAATTGTTTCTCTATATGGTATAATAGGCTCTGTCAATTCACAAGCCACACCAAACTTGCTCTCCAGCTTCTTTGATAAAACTTCTATATGCTGTTCACCCATGCCATATACGATAACCTGACCTGTCTCAACATTTTTTTCGACTTTAAATGTCTGGTCTTCATCCTGGAGCCTTTGAAGACCATTGCTTATTTTATCTTCATCGCCTTTTGTTTTAGGCTCAATTGCTAATGCTAAATTTGGCTCAGGAAAATGAATAGGTTCAAATGTCACAGGTTTTCCTGGATCACAAAGGGTATCCCCTGTCATCGTTACCTGTAATTTTGCACAGGCACCAATATCACCTGCGATTAGTTTTTGAATCGGTATCTGCTTTTTCCCTCTTAGAAGGTAAAGCTGCCCGATTTTCTCATTGGTCTTTTTTGTGCCGTTATATATTGTAGAATCTGATGATATGCTACCAGACAGCACTCTAAAAATAGATAATTTACCTACAAAAGGGTCCGCTATCGTTTTAAAAACAAATGCGGAATAGGGCTTATTTATATCAGCAGTAACACCAAAACGACTTACCTCGTCTGGTGATGGAAGTATTTCTACAATGGTATCGAGCAATTTATCAATTGCTATATTTTTTAAACTTGAACCACATAATACAGGTAATATTTCACCTGATTTAACACCTTCTTTTAAAACATGAAGCAATTCATCCTTTGTGAGCTCTTCACCAGAAAAGAATTTCTCCATCAATGCTTCGTCGTTTTCTGCGATGTCTTCAATAAGTTCCTGTCTTATTGTCGATACATTTTCCTTCATATCATCTGGAATAGCAGTTTCCTCAATGCTATTTTGCCCGTAAACGTATGCTTTTTGTGTAATAAGATCTACATACCCTTTAAAACTTTGCTCACTACCTATAGGTAACGTCATAGGAACAACTTTGTTTCCAAACTTCTCTTTCAACTGATTTAAAGTCTTATAAAAATCGGCATTTTCTCTGTCCATCTTGTTAATATAGATTAAAGATGGTAGCTTTTCTTTGCATATTAAGTGAAATGATTTTTCAGTACCAACTTCAACGCCTGATGCTGCGCAAACAACGAGTACCGCACTATCTATAGCCTTAAGTCCACTCACAACCTCGCCAAAAAAATCAAAATACCCAGGTGTATCAAGCACATTTAACTTATTATCTTTCCATTCAATAGGAATAATTGATGTAGATATAGAGAATTGTCTTGATATTTCTTCAGGATCATAATCTGAAACTGTTGTGCCATCCTCAACACGGCCCATTCTGTCTATAGCCTTAGCATTATATAATAGTGCTTCCGTCAGTGTAGTTTTACCTGCTCCACCGTGTGAAATCAATCCTACATTCCTTATTTGATTTGTTTTATAATCTTTCATATATATCCCCCTATCTTATTGCTTATATTATTATTATTCTATATTTTTTTTTAATTTCCTTTCATATTTTAATAGGTTTTTTAAAAAAAAATCTCTGGTACTATTATCTTATACCAGAGATGGAATCTTATTCCTCAATTATACTATTTAAAAGCTTTTTTGATGCAATTTCAATTTCATCAGGCGTAGACATCGTAAGTGCCAATGAAGCAAACTCTTTCGCCCTTTCATATGTCACATTTCTTATGATATTCTTTATATTTGGTATTGAACTTGAGCTCATGGAAAACTCATCAAGCCCTAATCCAAGCAAAATCACTGCCGCAAGAGGATCCCCTGCCATTTCACCACACATAGCCGTAAATATGCCTTCTTTATGGGAGGCATCTATCACATTCTTTATAAGTCGCAATATTGCAGGATTAAATGGCTTATAGTAGTCTTTTATCTTCTCATTCATCCTATCAACAGCAAGAGTATACTGGCAAAGGTCATTTGTTCCTATGCTGAAGAAATCAACCTCTCTAGCAATAATGTCGGCAGTCATTGCAGCAGATGGAATCTCTACCATTATGCCGACTTTTATATCTTTATCATATTTGATGCCTTTAACATCAAGCTCTTCTTTCACCTCATTCAATACAGCATTAGCTTTTCTGACTTCTACAACAGATGATATCATTGGATACATTATCAAGATATTTCCATATGCACTAGCTCTTAAGAGAGCTCTTAACTGTGTTTTAAACATCTCTCTTTCATCAAGGCAAAGCCTTATTGCTCTGTAACCAAGGAAGGGATTCATTTCATCAGGCATATTTAAATACGGTAATTTCTTATCACCGCCTATATCAAGCGTTCTTATTGTAACAGGTTTACCATTCATTTTTTCTGCAACATACTTATATGCCTCAAATTGCTCTTCTTCTGTCGGGAAATCATTCCTATTCATATATAAAAATTCTGTCCTGAATAATCCTATTCCTTCCGCACCGTTATTTAATGCACCTTTAACATCCTCCGGTATCCCAATATTAGCAACGAGCAATGATTTTTTGCCATCGATTGTCATAGCCGGTAAATCTTTTAACTTTTTTAGCTTTTCAACTTTTGTCTTATATTTTATAAGTTTATCTTCATAATCCTTAAGTGTAGTCGAGTCTGGATTTATTATTACAGTTCCTTCATTGCCATCTACTATAGCGGTTTCCCCACCAATTACACTTTGTGTTACATTTCCCGTTCCAACGACAGCAGGTATTTCTAATGAACGTGCCATTATAGCTGTGTGGGATGTTCTTCCACCAACATCTGTCGCAAAACCAAGGACCATTTCTTTTCTCATAGTGGCAGTATCAGATGGTGTCAAGTCCTTTGCAATGATAATCACGTTGTCATCCAATTCTGATAAATTAATATTGACGGTACCAAGTAAATTGTTGATTATACGGGTGCCTACATCTCTTAGGTCAACTGCCCTTTCCTTTAAATATTCATCATCTAAGGACTCCATCATTGATGCATGCTGTTCTATTACTTGATTGACTGCATTATCAGCCGTTATATGCTCATTTTTGATCATATTTATAACAGCGTCAAAAAGCTCCGGGTCATTTGCTAGCATCAGATGTGCCTCGAAAATTTCAGCTTTATCTTTGCCAAATTCTTTTTCTGTCTTTTCTTTGATCTTTTCAATTTGTTCTTTTGTTAATTTAATTGCATTTTCAAATTTTGCGATCTCATCTTCTACCATAGATACATCGATATTTCGGGTATTAATTTCAGCAAATTTTTTTGTGTATAGAAATACTTTGCCTATTGCGATACCCGGTGATGCCGCAACACCTTTTAACATCTTTTTGCCTCCTTATTTTATACTATCGAATATTATAGAATAATTATAATATAAAATATTAATAATTTTCAATAGAACAAAACTATTGTTTGAAATATCTCTTTAAAAACAAATATGTACCGATCGGTATGCGACGGTTCATTAATAATTTAGATTTTGTTTTGCAAACTCATCCGGCTTATGTATTCCTTATGGAGTTTTTGTTCGTCAGGCTGGAATTTTTACCGCTGACTTCTTTCTCCACCCACCTTTAGTGGGTAACGGGTCTTATAATTGACACTCTTGTCTTAGGCTAACAGTTTGTGCTATAAACCACCGCAATAAACTTTCACAGTCAAAGCTGAGCACATACCGTGCACACAAAAAGAGGAAGAATTAACTTCCTCATTTCACATTTAGTAATTTAATTGCATCTTCTACGACAGCTTTTGCATTTTTTATCGCCTTTTGTGCTTCTGTCCTGTATATTGGCTTATCTTTAAATCTTGATTCCTCTTTCACTGGAATATCCGCCGCGAATATTACAAGGTCAGCTTCTTCTGCTTCTTTCTTTGTAATTTTATTTTCTGTACCAATAGACCCTTGGGTTTCTACTTTAATCATATGACCAAGTTCTTTCGCGGCTTTTTCTAAAGCTTCAGCCGCCATATATGTGTGAGCAATTCCTGTAGGACAAGCCGTAACTGCAACTATTTTCATTATATCATCCTCTTCCCTATTATTTTAATTTTTTCCATATAAATTATACCACAATTTAGGTAGTTATTTCCTCTTCATCTTTTTCATCAACATTTTTCTTTAAAGCATTTACTAAAAAAGCAGTTAATGCTATTCCTATTAATACAGCAATAATAAACCCTATTTTATTATCGATAACCGGAAGTACTATTGGTCCTCCATGTGGTGCATGATCACCAACTTTAAATATAGCTGCAACTGCTGCCGATACTGACGAACCAATCATAATAGATGGTATTACTCTCAAAGGATCACCTGCTGCAAACGGTATTGCTCCTTCAGTAATTCCTATTAGTCCCATTGCAAGTGCACCATATCCAGCTTCTCTTTCAGTTTTGGAATATTTTTTTGGTGCTAAAAGAGTAGCAACGCCCATTCCAAGTGGTGGTACGCATATTGCAGCTGCAATTGGTCCCATTACTGTAAACACTCCTTCTCCAATCATGGCTGTGCCAAATAAGAAAGCAACCTTATTAAGAGGACCACCCATGTCAAATGCTATCATCGCACCCATAATCATTGCTAAAACTATAGCATTACCTGTAGACATCGATTTCAGCCAATTTGTTAATCCCGCCATAGCTGCAGCTATAGGATTACCAAGTATATAAATCATTAGTCCACCAACAATCAATGACGTAAGTATAGGTATTACAAAGATAGGCATAAGCGGTCTTAAATTTTTATGAATTTTCCATCCTTTTATCCATCTCGCAATGTAACCTGCAATAAAACCTGCTACTATACCACCTAAGAATCCAGCTTTCAACTGATTCGCTAATACACCACCTACAAGCCCAGGTGCAATACCAGGTCTCTCTGCTATGCCATATGCAATAAATCCCGCAAGAACTGGCACCATCATTGAAAATGCAGCCGAGCCTATATCATTCATATTTTTAAGTACAGGATTTGTTATAACAGCACCTTTACCCGCCTGTACTCCGCTTAGTGCAATGGAAAACGCTATTAAGACACCTCCAATTACAACAATTGGTATCATGTATGATACACCTGTCATCAAGTACTCTCTTACTCTTTTTAATTCTTCCTTCATAACAAAAATCCTCCTTTTTTTAACTAACATCAATGTCATTTAAAGCCTCTAAAATTTCATCTTTTGTTACTGCTTTCTTTTAGCTTTCTACAAAGTCTTCATTCATGAGTTTTCTGGATAATTGTGATAATAGCTTTAAATGAAGATTGTTTACATTTTTGTCGGGAACCCCTAATAAAAAAATAATATTAACTGGTTTTCCATCAAGAGATTCCCATTCTATACCGTCATTTGTTTTTCCGAATACAATCATCGCCTCCTTTACTGCTTCCGATTTACCATGTGGTATTGCTATACCATTGCCAACCCCTGTTGTATATGTTTTTTCTCTATCGAATACACTTTTTGTATAAACATCAATAGAAGTGATTTTTCCTTCTTTTTTAGCAAGCTTTGAAAGTTCTATAATTGCATCTTCTTTACTTTTTGCTTTTAGATTCAGCATAATTAGATTTTCGTTTATTATCATAAATTTTCCCCTCCAAACATTTATTTAACATTCAATATTAATAAATATTATTACCACATCGTATGAGGTAACAATATTTATTAATTTAATGTCACTTCTATTTATATTATACTGCTTAATTGCTTTTATACAATAGGTTGAAACGTAATATTTTATTCCTCATCACTGTGGTAATAGTTTATTAATTATATTCGAGAAATTTCTATTTATTTCTTCCACAATTTTATTTTAGAATTTCTCCTATTATTTTGTATATTATCATTTTCATTTAATTTAAACAATAAAATTTGAGCCGTATCAGTGCCACGAAAATTTGCTTAAAAAGGCTATAATAAACATGTATAAGTATGGTATGAGTACATGAAATGTGAGTACATTTATAAAAAAAACTCAGCTGCTACAACAAACATTACAGTTATGGTTATTAAGTATGTAGAAAAATGAGAACAAAAATACCCTAAGTAAGTAGAATCATGGGAAAGAGACCTACCTGTATTATTAACATTTATGGATTGCCCAACAAGCATAATAAGTGTAATACATACAACAAATTGGATAGAAAAAACATATATAAAGTTTCGTAAAAGATTAAAGGCAATGAATAAGTTTACCTAATGAAAAAGCCATAGAAAAAATAGTTTACATGGTAATACAGGATTATAATGAAAAATGATCAACAAGGAAATTAAAAGGTTTTGCCACAGCATATACACAATTGCAAGAAATGTTTAATAAACGTTATGGTGATAATAAGTAAATTCGTAAAACCGGCTTCATATAGCATATATTTATTTTTTCTTAATTATCAAGCCTAAAATGAACTCCGCAAAGCTTCGGGCTTGTCAAACGAGAAATTAAATAAAATAGTAATCATGCCGGTTATGAATAAGTATATATCACAATATTCTGACATGTATGATATATTATTTTAATTAATAAGTTTTAACAATAATATAAGGTTTGCTTAAAAAAGTTACACAAAAAACTTGACAAAACAATAGAAATTTAGACCTCTCAATTTTCTTTCATTAACATATTTGCTATATCTTTTATGTTATTTGAATTTAATATCATATCTAAAAATTCCTTATTATCAATATTATTATATAATCTTCTGAAAAATTGATTTGCTTTATCAACGTCATTTTTTGCAATGCATATCATTAAAACAACTTTTACATTTTCTTCACCCCATTTTATAGGTTGTTTAAGCCTTGTAAAAGAAATGACTGATTTATTTACATTGTCTGGCTTTCCATGTGGTATAGAAATACCATTGCCAATATATGTTGATGAAACATTCTCTCTATACAAAACGTCTTTTAAGTATTTTTCTTTAACATAACCCTTACGATGCAATACATTTGTGATAGCTTCTAATAACTTTTCTTTATTGCTTATATACTCATTAAAATCAATTATTTCAATATCAGCAAATTTTTGATTTTTATCTTCATAAAAATTTTGAATATAATTTTCTAATTTTTTTATGTCATTTTGAGTTAATAATGGTGTAATATTTATAACTGGTTTATCATTTTCTATGGGAATAGTAGATATTATAAAATCTATGTCATCCATATTTTTATCATGCAAAGCAATTGAAGATATTATATCTTTTATTTCAATTTGCCTAAAACACCTTTCCAACCTCACAGCAAGAAGTTGAGAAGTCCCAATGCCACTTGTGCATACAACCAAAACTTTTAATGGTTTCTTTGCTCTCTCAAAGGCCGCTCCCAAATGCAATGTTATATAACCAAGTTCTTCTTCTCCTACTTTTTTACCGAGATATTTTTCAAAAACAATGCTTGTCATCCAAGCAACCCCAAATATATCTGGATAATTCTCTTTTATTTCATTTAATATTGGATTTCTTAAAGTTAATCCATACCTTAGTCTATTGATAGTCGGTTTTAAATGAAGTATCAATCCATTTAAAAGTTGATTGTCATTGCTGAAATCTATTGATAAAGCCCTTTCCGCAATTTTTATTATTTCCTTTGCCATAGTAACAGCCATATTGATATTTTCATCATTTTCAATGTTAATATTGATATTTTGTAGTTTATTCTGTTGCATTTTTGCGCCAAGAATATGCAACAAAATATACCCTATTTCTGAATCCGGTAAATTAACATCGAAAATTTCTTCAATTTCCTTTGCCATTTCTTCAGCTATCGAATATTCTTCGTTCTGCTTTAAATTTGCAAGAACATCATCTGATAATCTGATATCCTTATTATGTTTCAATCTTTCTATAGATATAGCAACATGAATTATAAGACTTATAAATGCTTCATCAGAAAATCTGAATTTAAGTTTCGATTCTGTATTTGAAACTATCTTTTCAAGTTTTTTATAATCGATATCTATCAGTTCTTTAAGCTGAATCAAAGTCTTATAATCTATTCTGCCAGTATAATCATCATATAAGAGCTCTTTAATTTCATTCTGTTCTTTATTCGCAACAATTAGACTTGCTGCAGCATTACGCCAGTCTTCTTCATTACCTGATATTTCTATTCCATAGTTAGTTTTTTTAATTAAGCTTAAATTATATTTGGATAGCCATTTCTCTACTTCTTCAAGGTCTTTGTGTATAGTTACTCTGCTAACATAAAGTTCTTCAGCAAGTTCTTTTATAGTTATATTTTCTTTGCACATAAAAAGTCGTTTTAATATATAATTTTTTCTCGCCTCAGGTGAAAAAGGTTCTATAAACTTTAAACTATTTTTTAACTCAGTATTTAAATCTAATTTTTTATTTTCAGGTCCTTCAATCATCACACCTATACCTGGCTTTTTTACGATTTTTAAACCTTTTCTGCTTACATAATGTTCTATTTTTTTAAGATCATTTCTTATGGTTTTATTGGAAACATTTAATCTTTCAGCTAACTTATTTACTACTATAGGTTCTTTACTATTTAAAAGTATCTTTATAATTTCAAACTCTCTTTCCATTTTGTTCACCTTTTTACCATATCTATTATGGTAACTTTTAAATTATTTGCTTTAACCTTTAGTTATATTATATTATACTATATAGTCCCAATAATTCAATGCTTGTAAACGTAATTTTTACTTCCACATTATAATGGTAAATATTAATCATTTAAAATTAAGTTTCATATACAGCAACCCTATCTCTTCCCTTTGTCTTACATCCAGCATATAACGCTCTATCTGCATGGCTTATGAGCTTTTCTGCAGATTCGGCTTTATGAGGATAATCTGCAACACCAGCACTTACTGTTATATAGATGTCACCACTATCTGTCTTTATTGGTTTTGATGATACTTCATATCTTATTCTCTCCGCTATAACACAGGCTTGCTCTGCAACAAGATTGGGTAAAATCACGGAAAACTCTTCACCCCCATATCTTGCTACAATGTCATCCCCTCTTACACAACCTTTAATCCTTGATGCTATTTCACACAATACAATATCACCTATCATATGCCCATATGTATCATTGATATTTTTAAATTTGTCCACATCTAACATTATCAAGCTTATCGGTGTTCTATCTTCAGATGACTTTAATATTCCATTACACAATGCTTGATCGAAAAACCTCCTATTGTAGGTTTTTGTAAGTGGATCTGTAATAGATTTTTTACTTATTTCAAAATATCTTTTAGCATTCAATATGGCTATTGCTGATTGCTCTGATAAGGCTTCCATAATCTTCAATGATTCATTATCAAAAGCATTCACCTCATTTTGAAAGACAGAAAGACATCCTATAATTTTATCTGTACTTTTAATTGGCACAACAATAGCAGAATCGTAATATTGTGAGATATCACTATCAAAATAATGCTTTTCACTTTTTAAGTTGCCTATTATAACTGATTTCCCTTCAAATATAATCTTTCCTATTAGGCCCTCATTTTTCATATATGCATCCTTAAATGCGTTTTTTGCATCATCCGCACATTTAATTTTCTGATTAACCGCAAAATCATTGTCATCTTTTATATATACAGCCATAGCAGATATAGCAACAGCTTTCTCTGTAGCATATACAATCGCATCAAGTGTTTTATCAAGATCTAACTTAGAATTTATTATCTTCACCATCTCATATAACGCATTAAGTCTCTGATTTGCTTTAAAAAGGTCTCTAAATACCTTAATAAAATATGCTAATAAGATTATCGGTATTATATGCATAATAAATAATAAAATACCGCATTTCAAATATACATTGGCAATAAATATGCCAACAGGAATCGTTATTAAATATGATATTAATTCAAGTATAGAGCTTTCATTCCAGTACTCTTTAAAGAGTACTTTCCCTTGTGCCCTTAATGCATAATACAATATGAAATAGTTTATAATGTAACTTGATAATACATAGATAATTATATACTTCAATTGACTTATGTTGAATAAACCGATTTTTCCACCTAATAATTCAAAAAGCCTCCCTGAAACGATGTATATAATTGCGAACATAGCTCCATTTAATATCCCATTTTTCAGTTTTTTCCTTATAAATATTGTCTCAATCATAATAGATGCCATACTAATTAATGTAGCAGCAACTGTTCCATATATCAAAAATGTCGCAATTGTTATTATTGGGCTTATAGAAAGTTTAATATCAGTATATCCGATACCAAAATTGTCAAGTATCAACATTGCAGAAAGAAGTAAAAGAAATAATTTTATATCTATTCTAATACCGTAATATATACATGAAAATATTAGTAATAAGAACCCTGTTAAAATTAATAATGTATTAAAAACAAGTTCTTTGTTTCTCCCCATGTTTATCCCCTCTTGGTTTAATATAGAATTATTCGATGCTAATTTAAAAAATTCTTCAATTAATTTTATTAAAATTCATATTAATGAAATTATATCATAGAGATTATTCATAATATGTCGTTTTTTGAAATAGTATTAAAAAAATTCCCCTATCTAGGGAAATTTTTTCCCTGACAGGGGATGGTTCTTTGTCCTAGTTTAAATTTATTTTAGCCGCATTTAGAGTATCCACAATTTTTGCAAACTACACAACCGCCTTCATGCTCAATTTTATTGCCGCATTCCGGACATATATGTTCATTTGCATGTACATCCTCTGTAAATGCTGCTTCTTCTAATTCGGTTTCATTGCCATTATTCCCATTTCCATTGCTGTTTATAGGTACATCGATTGGTGCGAAATGTTCTTCTTCCTCTACTTTTAGCTTCATGACTTTTTCTATCACCTTAGCAATGGCATCGGGACATGACAACACTTTTATATCTTTGTTATTAGCCATCTGTCTTAGGGTCGAATGACATCTTATGCCCTTTAACTGTTCGACAATTGACTTCGCATCTATTCCAGACCTTAGAGCTATTGATGTTAGTCTACTTGTCGCTTCAGATTGTGATGGACATCCACCGGCCCTTCCGAGATTTGTAAACACTTCACATATTCCTTCGTCATCATAATTTACTGTGATGTACAAATTCCCACAGCCAATTCTAACTTTTTCTGTTATGCCTTTTGTAATAGGTGGTCTAGGCCTTGGTACGATGTGATTGTCATTTTCTTTGTCTTTCTTATTTCCCTTTATATCTTCTTTTTTATCCTGTTTAATACCCAGATTCAGTACCTGTGTATCACGGCTACCGTCTCTATAAATTGTTACACCTTTTAATCCTAATTTATATGCAAGTTCATACACTTCTCTGACATCATCAATTGTTGCATCGTGTCTGAAATTAACTGTTTTTGAGACAGCATTATCAACATGCTTTTGGAATGCCGCCTGCATCTTTATATGCCATACAGGGTCAATATCATGCGCTGTTACAAATACTCTCTTTACATCTTCAGGAATGCCTTCTATGTCCTTTAAAGTTCCTTTCTTCGCTATTTCCCTCATCAGTTCCTCTGAATAAAATCCCCTTTTTATTGCAACTTCTTTAAATACAGGATTAACTTCTACAAGCTCAGTATTGTCCATAACATTCCTCGTCATAGCAATGGCAAACAATGGCTCAATGCCGCTGGAAGTTCCTGCTATGATCGATATTGTACCCGTTGGTGCAATCGTCGTTGTCGTAGAATTTCTGAGCTTCAGTCCATTTTCTTTGTATATGCTTTTATCATAGTACTTAAATACGCCTCTTTTTTGTGCAAGTTCTATTGATGCTTCTTTTGACTCATTATCGATAAACTCCATAAGGTGATCTGCAAACTCAACCGCTTCTTCTGAATTATATGGAATCCCCATCATGAGAAGCATATCAGCAAATCCCATGACACCAAGGCCTATTTTTCTGGTTCCTTTTGTCATCTCATCTATCTGTGGTAGTGGATATTTATTTGCATCTATTACATTATCAAGGAAGTGCACAGCATAATGTACTGTATCTTTTAATTTATCATAATCAACAATATATTTACCATCTTCCTCTTTTAGCATATTCTTTAAATTTATTGATCCTAAATTGCAGGATTCATATGGTAAAAGTGGTTGTTCACCACAAGGATTTGTCGATTCAATCTCACCTATTGCAGGTGTCGGGTTTTTCTCATTTATGCGGTCAAGGAACACAATACCTGGTTCACCATTTTTCCAAGCCATCTCAACTATTAGTTTAAACACATCTTTTGCATTAAGCTTATTTACAACCTTTTTCGTGTGTGGATCTATAAGTTCATAATCCTTGTTTTCCTCTACGGCTTTCATGAAGCCTTCTGTCAGTCCAACACTTATATTGAAATTCGTAATCTCATGATTATCCTTCTTGCATTGAATAAATTCCAATATATCAGGATGGTCTATTCTGAGTATCCCCATATTGGCACCCCTTCGTGTCCCCCCCTGTTTCACGGCTTCTGTCGCAGAATTAAATACCTTCATAAAGCTAACAGGGCCTGATGCTACACCACCAGTTGATTTTACGGTTGCACCCTTTGGCCTTAGTCTTGAAAAACTAAAGCCTGTTCCACCACCGCTTTTATGAATAATTGCTGCAAATTTAACCGCGTCAAATATCTCTTCCATCGAATCTCCGACAGGAAGAACAAAACATGCCGAAAGCTGACCCAATGGCCTTCCCGCATTCATGAGCGTCGGTGAATTTGGCAAAAACTCAAGATTTGTCATCATATCATAAAATTTTCTCTTGAGTTTTTCTGTATTAGCATTTTTATCATACTTTTTATCAATCTCAGCGATTGTCTTAGCAACTCTTTCAAAAAGGCCTTCAACAGTCTCGATCAGTTGACCGTTCTCATCTTTTGCAAGATATCTCCTCTCAAGAACCTTCTTAGAATTCTCTGTTATCTTCATATTTAATCTCTCCTCATATGTATAATACACAATATTTTGTATAGGTTATAGTTTTATTATACATCTTATTGTGTATATTTCAAATAGGCATTATCCAAAATACAATTATTTACCCAAGATTTTTACTCAAATATTTTATCTATAACATTTTATCGAGCTTATACTAGTTAAATTGAATTTTTTATTTTGCATATTAAAGTGTAGATATTCCTTTATTTATTATTTTCTGGTATATACGAATAAAAAAGGGCCTTTAATTTTATCTCCAGCTCTGATTTATTAACTTTTTTATACTTGAGATTAAAAGCATTATTAATATTATTAATCCAATTGCATAAAAAATCCCGGTATTACCGGGACAATATTTCTAAAAACTCATTAATAATTTCTTTATCATAAATCCCCTTTATGTAATCAATCCTCCAACTCTCATCGCCCTTTGCTGTAAGTTCTTTTATACTTTTTGGCCTTTCTATCCAAGTTCCTATTATATCGAAATTTTTATCCATAAAAACATATGTTGGAATCCTCGCCTTTCCATCAACATAAAATGGCTCCATATCCTCTATATGACCTTCTCTATTTAATATACTTAAGTTGATTGCATTAATATTGCAGATTTTTGCTATAATAGGTAAGCTGACTTGGCAATCAGGACACCATGTTTCAGCAAAAGCCAAAATATTATTAACCTTAGACGATTTTATTTTATTGATAACAGCAAAATCAAATAATATAGCATCGTATTTCTCTTTTAACTTCTTAGCTGCTATATCTTCACCACAATTTATAAAATCTTTGAATTTAATGCCCTTATCAAATAAACTCATCAATTCCATAATAACTGCCCTTTCTATTATTACCTATTAAAAAGCGAACCAAGCACCGTTTTAGCACTTGAAAGAGTAATGCCAAGTAAGCTTCCGCTTTTTGTCATGATTTCATCTAATGCATCTAATACTTTATCAATCTGTTCTTTAGTCACAATTAGCGGTGGTTCAAACCTTATTACATTTGGATTATTTAATGTATATGCTGTTATAATATGATGCTTATTCTGCAGTTCTCCAGCAACTAGTGAACCTAAGTATTCATTTGATAGCTTTGACACAGCACCGCCTGAAAGTTTATCGATAAAGCCACCTTCAGGCTGGTTAAATTCAACACCTATCATAAGGCCCTTTCCTCTTACATCTTTGATAAGCTTATGCTTTTCCTTTAATGCTTTTAGCTTATTCAAAAAATATTCGCCTTTTTCCTTTGCAGCATCTGGAAGATTTCTATCCATGATCAGCTTAATCACTGTTATACCTGCCGCACATGCCAATGTATTACCGCCAAATGTAGATGTATGTAAGAGACATTTTTCCATTGAACCATAGCCACGTTTCCATACCTCATCTTTTGCAATATATGCACCAATTGGCATAACACCGCCTCCGAGAGATTTTGCCACACACATAATATCAGGTACAACACCTTCATGTTCACAGGCAAACATTTTACCTGTTCTACCAAAGCCAGTCTGCACTTCATCAAATATCAGATATGATTCATATTTTGTTGTAAGTTCCCGTACTTCTTTAAGATACCCATCAGGCGGTACGATGACGCCGCCTTCACCTTGTATGGGTTCAACTATAAATGCCGCAACGTCCTTTCCCTTTAAGGCATTTTCTAAGGATTTTGCATCACCATATTCAACAGGTATTGAATCAGGCACAAGAGGTTTAAAATATTTTTGATATTTTTCACGCCCTGTGACAGATAAGGCACCTGCGGATTTACCATGAAAAGAATTATTGCAATATACAATTTTGTGCTTTCCGGATGCAATCTTTGCAAGCTTCAAAGCTCCTTCAACAGCTTCAGCACCGCTATTGCAAAAAAAGCTCCTCTTAAGATCCCCTGGTGTGATCAATGCAAGGTCATATGCCAATGCACCTGGAAAGTCATTTACAGCCGCCTGCAATATATTGGGAAGGTCTCTTACTTTTTCTATCGCATCATAAATTTCATCTGGGTTATGCCCAAGATTTAATGCGCCATAGCCTCCAAGAAAATCTAAATATTCATTGCCATCGCTGTCCCATACAGATACACCTTTTGCTTTTACAAATAGCTTATCAAACTGAAGCATAGATAGCATAGAAACAAAATTTGCATTTATGTATTCTTTGTAATTTTCTCTTACCTGATTTCTATTTAATTTTAATGCGTCATCACATGTTATGTACTTCATATTATCTTTCATCACAAACATCCTTTCTTTATGTCTATGAAAACAATGAATGAGAGTATAAATTTATCATATCTATAGACAATATAACTGATATATGCTTTAACTATTATGATGATGACAGCATTCATCACTACACTCATGTTCATCGACATACTCTATATTGTCAAGCTGTTCTTTTACTCTATTCCTTATCTCTTTTACGTATTCTTTTCGAAGACTTGCCTGTTCAAGTTTTTCATCTTCTGTTAAGCCATCTTTTTTTGATTTGTGGTATAAAAAATTTATCCTATCAATCATCTCTTTTGTTATCATATATCCACCTCAATATCAATTAATAATTATATTATATGACTTTTTTTAAAAAAAACAAAAGAGACAGTCTCAATATGACCGTCCCAAGAACTATCACTAATTTACACATGTTTAGGTTCAACAGGTAGAATTCCATTTAACTCACTATTTTTTTCTTCAGTTATGGAATTATCAAAATTCCATTCCATATATGCTTTAATCACAACTATAGGTGTCTGCTGTTCAGAATTTCCTGAGGGATTATCTATAAAAAGTTTTTCTACAAAGGATTTTGAAACACCTCGTGATGCACCAATACAGTCTGCACAATGTAAGTCATTTGCATCAATTATAGCCGTATCAACACCTGTTGCTTTCTTTATATCCTCACATACTTTATCAGGGTTTGCTGGTCCTAAAACTATGTACCTATGATATGGCGGCATTGTACCGGCAACATCGTCGATAAGTGCAACTTTTCTTCCCGCTATCTTAAAGAAAAGCCCCTTAATTTTAAACAACTTGCCTATAGCACTTATTATAGATGCGACAAAGATTATGAACAATCCTACTTCATTTATTGCACACTGCATTGCTTGAGGTGACGTCAAACTTCCATTCCTACCAGTATATCTGCACAATAACCTTGCTAAAAATCCTACCTTAACTTCCTCCGGCAAATACGCTCTCCCCTGTGTTATTGCTACAACACTTTCCGCAATGGCTATAAGGTCGCCTTTTTCGGCTATATTATTTGTATATTTCATAACAACGTCTACTATATTATCATCTTTTGTCACGATATGGGTTCTTATAGGTATTTTTCCGCATTTCAATTGGCATAACCTCCCTAAAAAATAGCTTACATTTTCTTCAATTTTATGATATATTATGCTTGTACATTATATTATATCATAATTGTGTCAATATTATGTTAAAAATATAAAAGGAGGGCCCAAATAGATGTTAAATTTTTTAACCAACATAAGACTTGACTCAAATGCGGAAAATCCTTGTATAAAAGGTAATAAGAGCATTATTGGCTTTGACTTTTCATCAAGTATCCCAGAATATCAAATAAAAAATGAAGCAAATGATTATATAATCACATTTAATGATGTTTCATTAAATATGCCGGAGGGTCTTTATAAAGACGATGATGGTATAATAAAGAGTGTTTTGATTAAGGGACAACAAAATAGAATAGACGTATGTATTAAATTGTCACATAAATCAGAGTACGAAATCGAGACCATTAATGGTATACCATCTAAACTCAATTTCTACATCGACAGGACACCACTTATAGGTATTTTAAAAGGCAAGAGGATTCTAATAAACCCTGTCTATAAAGAAACAACAAAGAGCCCGACAAAACTAATGCCACATGTTCCAATGAAGGGTATATCAAACAAACTTAAAACGTTGCTATCACTTTTAGAAGCATATGCAACTATCACGTGGAAGGATTCCTACAATGATAATATATTAAATGGGGATTTCAGTGGCGATATGCTCATTAACTTGTATACTGAGGCTTCTTTAAAAAATGAGAGCGGTTTTAAAGTGTATTATTCAAAAGATAATAAAGAATCAAAAAGATTTGCAGAAATATTAAATAAAACTATTGAGGGAAAGTCCCCCCTGCGAAACCTTGGAATATTCCCAAAGGAATACAATTATAAAAATAAAGATATTTTAATTGTCACAATAGTACCTGCAATCGAAAACAACAGGCTTGATGATGCACATTTAAGAGACATAGACTACAGAAGCAAAATTGCACAGGCGGTTTTTAACGGTATAATAGAATATTATAGTTAACCTTTAAAGATATATAACAGTATACAATTATAGCTTTATTTCAACTTCATCTTTTATGTCTATGTAGTTCTCTTTGACATCACAGCAAAATGCATATGCTTCAACACCAGTATTCACAGCATCCCTTAGGGCATCTGTGAATTTTTTATCTGTTTTTATATTTGGCGTAAAATATTCTATATCATCCATCTGTATAAGAAAGACTACTGCTGCTCTCATGCCGTTTTCCTTAACTTTTTTAAGTTCCATCATGTGTTTTGTGCCTCTTTCTGTTGGTGCATCAGGAAACATTGCAATACCATTCTCCTCAAGTGTTACGCCTTTTACCTCTATATAAAAAATTTCATTATCATTTAAAAGCATTATATCAAATTTGCTGTTTCCAAATGTCTTTTCTCTTTCTATGATATCATAACCTCTAAATTGACTTATCTTTTCACCCTTTATATTTTCTAAAACTACCTTATTAGGTACTTGTGAATCAATTGAAATCAATCTTTCACCTTTATATACAAATTCTATCTCATATGGAGTCTTCCTACCAGGTTTTAGTCTTTTTTCAAGTATGACAGTAGCACCTGGTATAAATATCTCTTTGCACCTACCCGTGTTTGGAACATGTGTAAGTGTTACTTCACCATCTATATCAACATATGCTTCAAATCTATTTATCCTTTTTATAAACTTTCCTTTTATAATGGGATTTTTTATAACCATTAAAACGCCAAACCTTTCTTAACGTTGATATACATTAAGTTTGTCAATCTTTATGATAAACGTCATTAGAAGTTATCTCCGCAAAACTTGTTGGAGTCTCCCATAATTTAATCTTATAAAGTTCATATCTTTCACTTTTTAATTCCGGTTTTAACTCTTTCCACATCCATGTGATTATATTTTCACATGTCGTATTAAACCCAAAAACCTCATTAAGGTAATGATGGTCTAATTTATCTATTATGACTTTATTTACAATATCCTTAAGAATCTCAAAATCTATCACCATTCCTTCATCATCTAATTCACCCTCAACTGTAACTTCAAGCTTGTATGTATGACCATGTAAATTCTCACATTTTCCATTGTATTTCGTAAGATTATGAGCACTATCAAATGTGAATATTTTTGTTACCTTCATGTTTATTCCACCTTATACCAATCTTTTTTATACAATTTAACACCATCTTTATCAGGCAATGCATTTATTAATTCTTCTACCTTTACATCATCTTTAGTAATATTGGGATTTATGTCCTTTAAAGGTATAAGCACGAATGCTCTTTCCCACATCCTTTGATGTGGTATGATTAAATCATTATCATTTAAAGATTTAGCGCCATACAATAGTATATCAATATCAATCGTCCTTGGCCCCCACCTTATAATCCTTTCTCTTCCGAGGCTATTCTCTACAGAGTTTATTGTATTTAAAAGTTCATGTGGCGATAATTTTGTTTCTACAAGAATAGCTATATTTAAAAATTTTCCTTGCTCTTTATAACCAATAGGTTCAGTCTCATAAATTGGTGATACACTTTTAATAACCATAGACCTTTTTGAAAGTTCATAAAGTGCCTTTTTTAGATAACCTTCTCTATTCCCTATATTGGAACCAAGTGATAAATATACATCTGTCATCTTACAATCGCATCCGTCATCATTGCAACGCGGTGCATCTCTTTAACATCATGCACTCTTACAATATCAGCACCTTTTACAATGCCAACTGAAACAGTTGCGGCAGTGCCTTCGACTCTCTCGCCGACATCAAGGTTTAGGACCTTGCCTATCATTGATTTCCTTGATGTGCCGAGAAGTATAGGAAGTCCAAGGCATTTAAGTTCATCAAGCCTTTTCATTAAAGTCAGATTATGTTCAAGGTTTTTGCCGAAACCGATTCCTGGGTCTACCATAATATTCTCATTTTTTATACCAGCTTTTAGTGCAATGTCTATACTTTTCTCCAAGAATTTTATAACTTCCTTAACAACATCATCATATTCTGCCACATCTTTATTGTGCATAATGACAATACCTGCACCATAGTCTGCAACAACTCTCGCCATATCATGGTCTCTTTGCAATCCCCAAATATCGTTTATAATGTGTGCCCCTATCTTCAAACACTCTTCTGCAACATTTGATTTCATTGTATCTATTGAAACTATAGTTTCAGTATTGGAGCATAGGTTTTTAACAATAGGCATAATTCGCTTTAATTCCTCTTCAGCTGATACAGGTGTATAACCTGGCCTTGAGGATTCGCCACCAATATCGATCATATCAGCTCCATCTTGAATCATCTTTAAAGCTCTTTCAATACCTTTATCAAGTGTATTGTACATACCACCATCTGAAAAGGAATCAGGTGTCATGTTCAATATACCCATTATATATGTTTTCTTACCTGTCTCAAGTGTTTTATCTCTCATTTTCAAAATACCTATTGGCATTTAATCATCCCTTTCTAAATTGCATTAAATTATATTCTTAAATAAATATAACAAAAACAATAAAATACTATCATGTAGCATTATTTCGCATTAATAAGCAACATCACTTCTTCTCTTGACCTTTGATCTGTTTTAAAGATACCCCTTAATGCAGATGTTACGGTCTTTGCTCCAGGCTTTTTAATCCCTCTCATCGTCATGCATAGATGCTCTGCTTCAACAACGACAACAACGCCAAGCGGATTTACCGCTTCCATGATGGTGTCAGCAATTTCACTTGTGAGTCTCTCTTGAAGCTGCGGCTTTTTTGCTAGTATATCAACTATTCTTGCAAGTTTTGATAGGCCTAGAATAGTACCTTTTCTTGGAAGATATGCCACATGGGCAACTCCCATAAATGGAAGTAAATGATGCTCACACATAGAATACATAGGAATGTCTTTTACCAAAACTATCTCTTGATGTTCATCTTCTTTAAAAGTCTTTATTACATCCATTACATTAGTATGTAAACCTGAAAATATCTCTTCATACATACGTGCTACTCTATCAGGTGTCTCTTTAAGTCCTTCTCTGTCGGGATCTTCACCAATAGCTTCTATTATGTTCCTAACAGCTTTTTTTATTTTTTCTTTATCAATCATTGTTACGCTCCTTAAATTTAGAAATACATTGTATCATATCAATATATCTTTTTTCAAATATGTGTGCAAGTATAATGAAAGCTTTGTAAAAACTCATGTATACTCTTAAAATCACTATTTTATCGCAAATACATAAAACCGCATAAAATTCAGTACCCCTATTATACCATAAATAAACTAAATGACTACTAAGCACATCGGTTATGCACAAATAAAACGGTTCATATGAACCGTTTTATTTATCATTTTCTAAGATCTGATTATTTTTCATTTTCTACCTCATCTTGCTCTGTCTTTGGCTTCATTGTCGGAAAAAGTATGACATCCCTTATGGAATATGCATCTGTCATGAACATTATAAGCCTGTCAATGCCTATGCCAAGCCCACCTGTTGGAGGCATGCCAACTTCAAGTGCATTAATAAAATCATCGTCCATCATATGTGCCTCTTCATTGCCTGCTTCCCTTTGCTTTAACTGCTCTATAAATCTTTCTTTCTGATCTATCGGATCATTTAATTCTGAAAAGGCATTAGCAATTTCTCTTCCATAGATAAATGCCTCAAACCTTGATGTCAATGCTGGGTTATCATGTTTTCTCTTAGCAAGGGGCGATATCTCTACAGGATAATCTATAATAAATGTCGGCTGTACAAGATATCTTTCACACAGTTCATCAAACACGAGTGCAATAACATCGCCTTTTTTCATACCGTCTTTTACTTCAAGGCGATTTTTCTTAGCAATCTCAATTGCTTCTTCATCTGTTGCTACCTTGTCAAAATCTATATCAAGGAATTCCTTTATAGCATCAACCATAGAAAGCCTTCTCCATGGTGGTGTTAAGTCTATTTCTGTCCCTTGGTATATAATCTTTTTGCTGCCATTGACCTTTTCTGCCACATATGCAAATAAATTTTCTGTTATATCCATCATGCCATGATAATCAGTATATGCCTCATATAATTCCAAGAGAGTAAATTCCGGATTGTGCCTTATATCCATGCCTTCATTTCGGAATACCCTTCCCATTTCATAGACTTTTTCCAATCCTCCGACAATAAGCCTCTTTAAATGAAGCTCTAAAGCGATTCTCAAATACATATTAATGTCAAGCGCATTATGATGTGTAATAAATGGCCTTGCAGCAGCACCGCCTGCAATAGTATGAAGAATCGGCGTCTCAACTTCTATAAATCCTCTATTATCAAGAAACTCTCTTATAGCTTTTATAATAGCAGTCCTCTTTATAAATGTTTCTTTTACATCCGGATTTATTATAAGGTCAACATATCTTTGTCTATACCTTAAATCAGGGTCTTTAAGGCCGTGCCATTTATCTGGCAAAATCTGGAGGGACTTTGATAAAAGCTTAAAATCTTTTACTCTTATTGTTACTTCACCGGTTTTTGACTTAAATACCTCTCCCGTAACGCCTATAATATCTCCAATGTCGAGTATCTTAAATATCTCGTAATTTTTTTCACCTAGTATATCAAGCTTAAAATATAGCTGGATTCTGCCATCCCTGTCCTGCAAGTCAGCAAAAGATGCCTTCCCATGACCCCTTTTAGACATAATACGACCAGCTATAGTTACCATCTTGCCTTCATAGTTATCGTAATCGTTTTTTATGTCCGATGTCATATTAGTCCTGTCAAATCTATCTATCCCGTATGGCTCAACACCAAGATTCTTAAGCTCATTTAGTTTATTTCTTCTAATCTGCAGTAGCTCATTAAGATTTTCACTGTTATTAACATCATTTGTATTCGTCATACTATTCCTCCAAATTTTTATTTGTGTATTTCAATTACTTTAAGTTTTATAATACCAGCTGGAACCTCAACAGTGACAGTTTCTCCTACCTTCTTGCCTATTAGTGCCTTTCCTATAGGTGATTCATCTGAAATCTTATTATTTACCGGGTCTGCTTCAGTCGATCCTACTATCGTGTATTCTACGTTTTCTTTGAATTCTTCGTCATAAACCTTAACTGTGCATCCGACACTAACCTTATCAACTGTTATGTCTTCCTCATCGATAACTTGTGCATTCCTTAGCATAGCTTCTATAGTTGCAATTCTTCCTTCAACAAATGCCTGCTCATTCTTTGCTTCGTCATACTCTGAATTTTCACTTAGGTCACCAAATGCACGTGCCTGTTTTATCTTCTCTGCAACTTCAGGCCTTTTAACAGACTTTAGATAGTCTAATTCTTCCTCTAACTTTTTTAAACCATCATAAGTCAAGATTACTTGCTTTCCCATATTGTCAATCTCCTTTATAAAAATTTTGTATTTCATTCTATGTTATATACGTATTAATTATGATAATATTAATACACAAGCACTGCATCAAGCAGTGCTTGTGTCTATATTTTTATGTGGAATATTATAAAACAGTTTACAAATAAAGTCAAGTATCAAACAGCACTGAATTTATTTTCTTTTAACCTTCTTATAGCATTTTTCTTGACATTTTCTATTGTTTCTTGTGATACAGCCCTCTCAAAGCTTCTAAATCCTCCAAGCTTGAAACCGTGCTTTTTTGCAAGCTTTGCTATTGTATCAACCTGTTCTACTGTTAAGTCTCTTCCAAGTGAATAATTCTCAATTCTACCTTCCATAGCAAGTATCATGGTTTCTGCCATACATGCATAACTTGTTTTAGGAGGAAATCCAAAATTAAAGTGAAAGTCAACATCGCCAGGTACTTCTACAACACCACCTTCTATGACGAGGACATCATTTCTCGCATCAGCAACTTCCTTAGAAACATCCCTCGGCCTTGCAACATCACATACTACAGCACCAGGTTTTAAATATTCCGGTTTTATTACAGTGTCAACCGCACTTGTCACCGTTACAACTATATCAGCGCTTTTCAATGCTTCTTTGACATCAGAGGTGACCCTTGCTGCCATTCCAGTTTTTGTCATGAGGTAATCCTTAAAATTTTCAAGCCTTTCTTTATTTCTGGCAACTAATGTCATATACTTAGCATCCCTCGATAGTATCTCTGCGCAAACCTTGCCGATTGAACCTGTCGCACCGATTACAACAACTTCAGAATCCCTTATATCTTTTCCCATCATTTCAGCCGCTTTTTTCGTTCCCTCAATAGCTGTGGCAATTGTATAGCTGTTACCAGATGTTACCGCAATATTTAAATTTTTTGCGACAGTGATACCTGCGTCACCGACAACAGATGTCAGTGCACCTAGTCCTACGATCTCGGCACCTAGCTTTTCGGCTATCTTGCCAGCTTTTACTATTTTTTTCAACACATATTCTTCAGGTAGACTCATCATTTGGTCTGATATAAGTGGTACAGCTACGAAGTACCCTTCTGTTTGAGCAAATTTACTTTTAACACCGGTAATCTCAGATACTTTGAGTGGTGGAAGCATCCTTGTAAAACCTTCCACAATCTTTCGTGGCAATTTATTCATAACCTTAAATTTTCTGCTAACATCTTCATATTCAATCGGGTGTATTATAAATGCAAATCTATGCATTAAATATCATTCCTTTCATAACTTTTGTAATATGGACAATTCTTTTTAATATTTATTAACCCTTAAACTGTTGCTTTCTCATTCAAATGTTCTATCCATGGTTCAAATCCAATTTTATCAAGCAAGTCATTGTAATCATCAGGTGTCATTTCATCTTGCTTTTTCCCTGCGAGTGATATCAAAACGCCTTCCATGACATTAGTACCGAAAGATCTACCATTTAAATTTGGTGTCGTTGTTATCAATAGCTTTACCCCTCTTTCTTTAAGCATCTTTACATCATCTTTTGTGACAGTATTTGTTACAATTATCTTATCCTTCATATTTTCTGGCATGTATTTCTTTATATATAGATAATCACCTGCTATTATGTCCGCATCATTGTAAAATCTTGCATATTTTTTGCTATTTATCGAAAGCTGCTTATCCCCTGTCGGGTATAGCATCTCAAATGGCATCTTTACAATGATAGGTGCGATAATAGCAGCTAAACCATATAAAAGCTTCAATGAATGTAGTGGAATGGGAATGCCAAGAGCAAATATAATGTCACCCATTGTAAGATTAGCACCGTACTCATAAAAGGCTTGTGTCATTCCAAATCTGTCCATCGCACTTACTATAAGAACTTTTTTACCTTCTATATTAACTATATTATTGTCATGAATATATTTTATTACCCTCCTCTCAAGGGTATTCTTTAAACCTGAACCATCAACAATTGGTGACTTTTTGGCCGCATTTTTTAGCGGCACTGCATCTTTTATGACATACCTTTTTGTCCCCGCATATAGATAAAGGTCAATCCCACCCATACCAAAGGCATCCACTTTTCCATCTAAATCTTTAATAAGTTCTATTGCCTTTTTCATATCACCATCTGTGCCAATTCTTTCAATTATAAATTTCTCACCCATTATTTCCGTTTCAACTTTGTTGTTTCTGGTTGATGAGCCAACGCTTACACTCACTATCCTCTTCATAGAAATCATCTCCTTAAAGTATTTAAAATATCCATTATCAATTGCGGTTTTACAAAAACATCTTCAGTAAGTGGTGAGTGACCAATATCAATGCAAATGACTTCCCTGTCAAAAATAGCCTCAATGAGCTTAGTTCTTTTGTCAGAACCGAGAAAAATCACCGTATCATATGACTGTATTTTTGCAATAAGGTCCATAACTGTGTTAAATAATTCCACACCCGTCATCTTATCTGCTATTCCAAGTCTTTCTTTCTCGGACAATAGTAATGTAAAATCGACACCGTAATCTTTTAATAACTTATCAATCTCCTCTTTATTCTTTATCGGAAAGCCAACAACGGCAATACTGCCTCCCTTCCTTACTTCACCTATATTTTCAAGCCTTGATATAAAACTTCTATCAACTTTAAATTTTGTCGCGGTTTCCTGCTGAGAAAATCCGTTTACCCTCATCTCTATCATTTTATCAATTGTATTATGTAGCTTTTCGAGATTTATAGTCTTTTCACCTATCTTAACAAAATTCATGATCTATGTTTCCTTCCTTTTTACACAGGTTATCATTTTTATATCCGAGCTACCTCAGGATACAATCAAATGAAGCTTAATAAATTTATTGTGCACAAAATGTGCTCATGTTGAATATAATTTTACTACTTCTTGGCATATATTTCAAGAGGTTTCTTAGATACAATGGTAAAAGGTGGAATTTGTGCAGCTTTTTGTCCACCAGCACTATTTGCCCCAAATATTTTCAATTGGTTTAAAGAGCATCTCAATAAATTTATTTGCAGGTGTTATGGCAACATTAAAAACCACAAGCAAATTTAATGTATATCCTATTGCAATCAGTATAAAGAAGACAACAACTTCCTTTGTTTTTTTCTGCTTCAAGAGCCCCGGAACTTCTATCAATGATATCACAATAAAAACAACAGTTACACCCAAAACTTTAAGCATAATATCATCCCTTTTCTATGCGCAAAAACCACATCTTATATTTTTATCTCGGCGTTATAGGTTTTGATGTCAGACCAGACCTTCTTATTACAGCCTTAACACTTACATTTATTTTTACATTAGGGTATATATCATCCCATTTATCTTTAATCTTTTTCCATGCTTTAGGATCTGATTTATGAAGCTTATCACTAAATCCAACAGTATCAACTTTATACTTTTTCTGTATTGTATTTAATGCTGTTTCTATCCTTTCTTTTATCTTGTCCTCCTGAAGTTTTTGGAGTTTTTCAATCATTTTAGGATCTGTAAGGTTATATTTAACTTCCTGTTCAACCATATTTGATTCTTCATATATCTTGACATCAAAAGATACTTTATCACCATTTACATGTGGTATTATATCTGCTTTTGACCTTGATATAGTAAATGTCGTATGGGCCTTTTCACCATTAGGTCCTCTATCAAGTACAAGTGACGCATTTTTTATTAAATTTGTCATCCACATTATACCTTTTGTTTCCTCTTCATCTAAAAAACCAATCATCTTGTCATTCTTAAAGGCAGAAGCACCTAAAAATCTCGCATATTGAGGCTTGCCATTTTTTTTTATTATCTCTAATCTTCCAACAATAGGCTGTTTTTTTTCTGTTTCTAGCGTCTCTATAAGGTAGTTTATATCGCATACGTAGCCTGATGAAGTATTCCTCTGGTTTTGTATCATGCCAAGGATTTCCCTATATGGATATTTTTCAATTCCCCTTGAAAGCTTCATAAGGTCATCAAGTGTGCCACCTGTTACAACAACCAAAAAAGATGTCCTTCTAAACTCTGGATTTCTTGTTATAAAATCTAGCATTTCGTAGATACCAGACTTAGCAAGGTTCTCCCCTATAAAAATTATTTCATTGTGTTGGAGAAAAAGGTTTCTTGAAAGCTCTGTATTGAAATTAGAATATGCTTTTGCAAAATCTACACCTTTTGAGTCGTATACTTCATATGGCTTTCCTGCACCGCCGCCTCCGCCGCCTCCACCTCCACCGCTTCCACCAGCCAATCCAGCTAAAGCACCAGGCTTTAAAACCTGGATAGTAAGATCTGTCATACCATTTTTATCTCTATCAACACCTATACCTTGAACAAATGCAAGTTCATTGATTTCTCTTTTATCCCAGCAACCTGTCAAAAGAATAGAAATAATTATTATAACTAGAATTAATTTTTTCATAGCAAACCTCCATTGAAACATGTTTTATATTAGTTTTTCGTATATTTCTGTCTTTTGACATTCTTGTTAACGATCTGACGTGGTCTTAGAATCTTTGCCCACCATGGTATTCTTATAAATACATCGTTAAATTCTCTTGCATTGCTTGGTGCAAGTGGTGATAGATATGGCACACCAAAGGATTCAAGTGATGACATATGGGCAAGTATCATCATAAGTACCATGATTATGCCGAAAAATCCCAGAGTACCAGCAGCTACAAGCATTATAAATCTTAGAAGTCTAAAAGTTATAGCAACATTAAAAGCCGGTATTGAAAATGATGCTATACCTGTCATAGCAACGACGATAACCATTGCAGCAGATACAAGTCCTGCCTGAACTGCCGCTTGTCCTATGACAAGTGCACCTACTATGCTTACGGCTTGACCTACTTGCATAGGAAGCCTTATTCCCGCTTCTCTTAAGATTTCAAAGAAAAACTCCATAAAAAATGCCTCCAGGAGAGCAGGAAATGGTACACCTTCCCTCTGTGCTGCAACAGAAATAGCTAGTGGCGATGGTATCATTTCCTGGTGGTATGTCACGGCAGCTACATATATCGATGGAAGCAAAAGTGACAAAAACATCGATGCAAGTCTCAATATTCTAAGCAATGTTGAAATAAAGTACCTTTCATAATAGTCTTCTGCAGATTGAAAAAATTGAACAAAAACAGTCGGTACAATAAGTACATTCGGTGAACCATCAGATATTATCGCCACCCTTCCTTCAAGTATCTCTGCCGCGACCTTATCAGGCCTTTCAGAATGCTCCACTTGTGGAAACGGTGAAAAAGGATTATCTTCAATGAATTCCTCAAGATATCCGCTATCAATAATTCCATCTATATCAATTTTATTAAGCCTCTTTTTGACTTCGTCTACTACTTCATTCTTTGCAACATCTTTGATATATGCAATTGCGACATTTGTCTTCGTATATTTACCAATTTTCATACTTTCTATTATAAAATTAGGGTTTTTTATTCTCCTTCTTAGCATGGAAGTATTAATCCTCAACGTTTCAACAAAGGCTTCTTTCGGGCCTCTAACAGTCGCTTCGGAAGTAGGTTCGCTAATGCTTCTTCCTTGCCATCCTCTAGTACTTATTATTATAGATTTTTCAACCCCATCAATAACAAGAGCCGTGTCACCATCAAGTACGCTATCAATAATATCACCAATTTTGGTTTTTTCTTTTATGTCAGCGGTTGTAATAAAATAATCCCATAATGATTCATAAACTTGCTTTTTGGTTAATGCACTTCCATTCAGTTTTCTTGTTTCTATAATAATAGGTTCTATGATATTATCATTTATTACCATCTTATCAACCATTCCATCGAGACACATTAAAAAGCCTTTTATTTTTTTATCTCCTATACTGAATTCACGGAATATCATATCGCTATTTGCCTTTAATATTGTCCTAAATATGTCTATATTTTTATTTAAATCATCATATAATAACATTTCTTTATATTGTTCCTGTAAATCATTAATTCTTTCTCTCATAAAACCATCTCCAAAAATTATTATTCCTAAAATGCAATTAGAATATAATATTATTTTAAACAAATAATATCTATAGATATCTATTTTTTAGGAGAAAGATATGTTCAAAAATTTATTAAATCTAGAATCCGCAGTAGAAAAAAATATTTCTATAAAACAGTTTATTTATCTTATAATTACAATAGTTTTATCAACAGCTACAATTTTTTTACCATCAATTGTGGCTGCGAAAGCTGCACAGGATTCATGGATATCTGTATTTATTGCAACTGCATTTAGTATCCCAGTTTTTTTTCTTTATTATAAACTAGCTTACATGTTTAAAGATAGAATAATTTTTTCATATATTGAAGATATATTAGGTGGCTTTTTGGGAAAAATTGTATCTTTTTTATATCAATTGTTTTTTTTGCATATTGCAACTATAATGCTTCGTGAACTTATAGATATAATGAGAGCAGCATTTATGCCTAAGACACCACCTATTGTATTCTCTATTGTTACAATGATTGTAGTAGCATATGCTGTAACAAAGGGATTCATCGCGATTGTAAGAATGAATGAGATAATATTTCCTTTTGGTATGGCACTTTTAGGTTTCGTTATTTTTTTCTCACTACCATATGTAAAAATGGGAAATTTTCTGCCAATACTAGAATATGGGATAGTCCCGCCTATAAAAGGTTCTATCCCATTAATATCATGGATGCTTGAAAGTGTAGTCCTCCTTGCCATTTTCCCACATATCTCCGATAGCAAAAAAGCTTTTAAAGGTGGTATAATCGCTCTTTTATTAATCTGCTTCGCACTTCTACTTGGTGTATTTGCAATTGGTATTTTTGGTGCTAAAACGACGGCAGATTTTAAATTTGCTGCACTTGAAATGACTCGTATAATAAGATTAAGCAATTATTTTTCAAGGCTTGATTCTATAATAATGGCTATATGGATAGAAGGGATTTATCTAAAGATAACTATATTTACATATATAATTTCGAAGGGTTTTGCAGAAACATTAAAATACTCTGATTATAGATATGCCGTACTTCCAATCGTTACAATTATGGTTCCGCTTTCCATTCTTATATCTTTAAATATCGATGAACTATATAATTTCATGGATAGAATATTCCCATATGAAATGTTTGTTTTTGAAATTTTTCTTCCGCTTTTCATCTACTTCATAGCGAAAATTAAAAAGCTGGACAAAAACAATAATGTCCAGCGAAAAACATAATCATACTCATTCAATATTTCTCTCATATATAATCCTTAAGCCTTCCATTGTAAGCATATCATTAACAGTATCTATAACTTTTGCCTCCTGTGATATAAGCTTTGCGAGGCCACCTGTTGCAACAACATAAGCGTCTTTGGCATACTCATCTTTCATTCTTCCAACGATATATTCAACCATACCTGCATGCCCGTATATTATGCCTGCTTGCATGCTCTCAACGGTGTTTTTGCAAATGACCTTATCTGGTTTTATTAACTCTATCTTTGGAAGCTTCGCCGTCCTCTGAAACAATGCATCTGCTGAAATTATAAGTCCCGGTGCTATAGCGCCGCCTAAGTATTCACAATTTTTCGATACGGCACAAAAAGTAGTAGCTGTTCCAAAGTCGATAATGATGACAGGACCACCATAAAGTTCATATGCAGCAACGGCATTTACTATCCTATCTGCACCAACTTCCCTCGGGTTGTCATACTTTATATTTATTCCCGTTTTTATGCCTGGTCCTACTATAATTGGATATACATTAAAATATTTTATTGTCATGGCTTCAAGTGTATGCATAATCGGTGGGACGACAGAGGATATTATGGCGGCATTGATGTCTTTTAAATGTATATCTTTGTATTCTAAAATTTGCTTAATAAGGATGCCATATTCGTCAGATGTCTTTGCTTTATCTGTTGCGATTCTAAATGAATAAACTAATTTTCTGCCATCGTACACGCCAAGTACAATATTTGTATTTCCTACATCATAAACTAAGAGCACTTAAATACATTCCTTTCTTAATTGCTTTTGATTAATGTTAAAGCAGGCATGTGCCTGCTTTTTTACTTTAATATTTTCTTTACAGATTTAACGACAATTGTTGTAAGAACAACAGCTATTATGATTTCAAAAATTGTATTCTTTAATACAATAAGTAATGCAGCTTGAAGTGGCAAATATCTCATAAGTACAGCAAGTCCTAATACGCCAACGGTATTTGTAAGTGTTCCAGCTGCAGCTGCTATACCTGCACTTTTCGTCATCTTATAAATATAATATGTAACGATACCTATTAAAAGTCTTGGAACTATTGCTATAATTGGATCTGCAAAAAGTGGAGTATTTTGCCTTACAAAGCTTGATACACCGAATATAAGACCTATAAACGTACCAACATAAGGGCCTTCAAGAATAGCGCCTATTATTGTAGGTATGTGCATGGTAGTTGCATTAGCAATCCCGAGCGGTATATATCCTAGTGGTGTCGTTGACATTATAATAGATATAGCTGCAAGCATACCTGCAACAGTAATCTGCTTAATTGAAAGCTTCGATATCATTTTTTACACCTCCAATCCAGTTCCATAATAAGGATACCGGTCGAAATATATTATTTTATCAATTAAAGTCCAGCTCAATTTGATGCCGGCAAATTTATTTTACCAAAAAAAGCTTACCATATCAATATAATTTAGGAATTTTGATTTATCAAACTTTTATTAATACCTATGCAAATCTATTTGACTAATATTTCTAATTACCCCTCATTTTAAGGTAATAAGTATATCACCTGTATTTACGGATGTACCTATTGTTACATTAATTGTCGCTACAGTACCATCAGTTGGCGCCATAATCTCGTTTTCCATCTTCATAGCTTCAAGGATCAACAATACATCACCTTTTTTTACAAATTGTCCTTCGCTTACCTTTATGTCAAGTATAGTTCCAGGCATGGGTGCATTTATCTTACTTGCACCTTCTGGTAGAGGCTCAATCTGTTTTTGAGCTTTTTCTGGCTGTTTCACAGCCTCATGTTTTGTTGTATCAGTTATATTGGTCTTATGTTCAACTTTCGGTTCAAGACTTGTTTTATTATTAGATTCATCGCTTTTTAATTCTTCGACTTCAACATCGTATCGCTTTCCGTTGACAGTAACTATAAACTTCTTCATGTTTTTTCCTCCTATCTTGAATTCATTTGTTCAAATATACCAGCTTTACGCCACTCTGGCATATTATCTTGTATTCTTTTTATTGACTTCACCTTAAATGAGCCAACATCTTTATATGCTGCATAAATCGCTGCTTCTATCACCGCGACAATCTCCTCATTTTCCATTTCTTCGCTTATCGTCTCTTCATTTTCAGGCTTTCTAATATATTGTGAATTTGGTCTATCTATAGGTAAACTGACATTATTATTTTCATTTTTGCTTCCAGAAAACACCTTAAGGCTTTTTGCCAAATATGCGTGCAAAATTAAAACTATAAAAACTATTGTCATTCCCAATATCGTGTAAATCAATCCATTAAGTAAAATATTTAGCGTATTCATGTCAACACCACCTTAAACAGGGAAGTTTCCGTGTTTTTTTGCAGGCCTTGATTCCCTTTTGCTCATTAGCATGTCAAATGCCGATATTAAGCGTGGTCTTGTTTCCGACGGTATTATTACATCATCAACATAGCCCCTCGCTGCAGCCCTATATGGATTTGCGAAATTGTTTCTATACTCTTCGATCTTTTCCTCTCTAGTTTTGGCTGGGTCCGAAGATGCCTTTATCTCATTTTTGAATACTATGTTTGCAGCCCCATCAGGCCCCATAACAGCTATTTCCGCTGTTGGCCATGCTAATACAATATCAGCACCTAAATCTTTGCTACACATTGCAAGGTATGAACCGCCATAAGCTTTTCTAACAATTAATGTTACCTTAGGCACAGTTGCTTCCGAGTATGCATAAAGCATTTTTGCCCCATGTCTTATAATGCCACCGTATTCTTGGTTTGTTCCAGGCAAGAATCCTGGTACATCAACTATATTAAGTAATGGTATGTTAAATGCATCACAGAACCTAATAAATCTTGCTGCTTTATCAGATGCGTTTATGTCAAGGCATCCAGCTAACATCTTCGGTTGATTTGCTATAATTCCTACGGTTCTGCCGTTTAACCTTGCAAATGCTGTTATTATATTCTGTGCATATAATGATTGTGATTCAAAGAATACTCCATCATCAACTATTTCTGATATGACACTCTTCATATCATATGGCTTATTAGGATTATCCGGCATTATATCCATCAGTTTTTCTGATAATCTATTTATATCATCATTTGATTCATATTGCGGTGGATCCTCTAAATTATTTGATGGTAAATAGCTTAACAATGTTTTTACCATATTAAGACACTCATCATCATTGGCCGCTCTAAAATGTGCAACACCACTTTTTATGCTATGTGTCATGGATCCACCAAGGTCTTCTGCTGATACTTCTTCACCCGTGACTGTCTTGATTACCTGCGGACCAGTTATGAACATCTGGCTCGTCTTATCCACCATGAATATAAAGTCTGTTAAGGCAGGTGAATAAACAGCACCACCAGCACTAGGTCCCATTATTACCGATATCTGCGGTATCACGCCAGAAGCTAAAGTGTTTCTTAAAAAAATGTTTCCATAACCTGATAATGCATCAACGCCTTCTTGTATTCTCGCACCACCTGAATCGTTCAAACCAATTAAAGGTGCTCCCATTTTTATTGCCATATCCATGACTTTTGTTATCTTTTTGGCATGGTATTCGCCAAGGGAACCGCCAAGAACCGTAAAGTCCTGTGCATAAACATAGACAAGCCTTCCATTTATTGTCCCATAGCCTGTTACAACACCCTCACCTGGAATCTTTTCCTTCTCCATACCAAAGTCATAACACCTATGTTCGACATATGAGTCTATTTCTACAAAACTATCTCTATCTAAGAGCTTTTCTATTCTTTCTCTTGCGGTAAGTTTGCCCTTTTGATGTTGCTTTTCTATTCTTGTCTCACCGCCTCCGGCCTTTACAACATCTCTTCTTTTACGAAGGTCTTCAATTTTGTCTTCTATTGACATTTATTTACCTCCTTTTCTAATTACACCATTAAAAATTAATATATCATATTATGACCTAATAATAAACCTTTTTTACGTATTTTTTACTCATATTAATGTACACCTAACATTGCTAACATTATTCCACCTGCAATGGCAGTTCCAAACACACCTGCAAGATTAGGCCCCATTGCATGCATTATAAGAAAGTTGTATGGATTTTCTTTTATAGCAACAGAATGTGATACTCTTGCTGCAATCGGAACAGATGCAATACCTGCGGATCCTATCAGTGGATTTATTTTCCCACCTGACAATTTATTTAATAACTTTGCACCTAGTATACCACCAGCAGTACCCGTCATAAATGCTACAAGTCCAAGCAAAATAATCATAAGAGTCTTTATAGTCAAAAATGTTTGAGCATTCATAGTTGAACCAATAGAAATTCCTAATAAAATTGTTATGACGTTCATGAATTCTCCGCTTGCAGTCTTTGCAAGTCTATCGACAACACCAGATTCTTTTAAAAGATTTCCTAACATAAGCATAGTTATAAGTGGTGCAATAGGTGGCAGTAACAAATCTATTATAACAGTAATAATGATCGGAAAGACGATTTTCTCGACCTTTGAAACAGGCCTTAGTTGTTTCATCATTATCTGTCTCTCACTTTTTGTTGTCAATAATTTCATTATTGGTGGTTGAATCAAAGGCATCAAGGCCATGTATGAATATGCCGCAACAGATATCTGTGCCATTAGGTATGGTGCAAGCTTCTGTGTTACGTATATTGCCATTGGTCCATCTGCACCGCCTATTATACCGATAGCACTTGATTCCTGTATAGTAAATCCAAGGGCTTTGGCGCCAATCAATGCGATAAATATCCCTATATGTGCAAAAGCTCCTAAAATCATAAGGCTTGGATTTGCAATCATTGGTCCGAAATCTGTCATAGCACCGACGCCAAGGAAAATAAGGGGCGGATATATAACCTTTTTAACACCAAGATAAAATAAGTTTATTAATCCTCCGGTATTCAATAAATCTGTAGAAGGAAGATTTGCAACAATACATCCAAATCCGATAGGCAAAAGTAAAAATGGCTCATACTTCTTAACTATTGCAAGATAAATAAGAACCATGCCTATTAATATTAAAAATATATTTCCCGCTGTAAGATGTACGAGTCCAGTCGATTGAAGCATAGATTTTAATAATTTTAATATTATCATTTTTTATCTTCCTTCCTGTTAAAAATTCTTATAAATTTATTAATTATAGGAAATAATTTTAAAACCCATCCTATTAGGGTTAAAAAAACAATTAATAATACCATGTCAAGCACAGATAAGTACAATGCCCCATATAGATTATCAGGTATCATAAAATAGCCTCCTTTAAAATTTTTAATTTTATTTTATTTATATTGTTATTTATTATGTTCTTTAAAAAGCTACCTTTTAGAAATAAAAATTATCTTTTCACATCACATAATCTTGTTACCTAAAATCACACATTGATCCCTCCTCATTAAAAAATTAAAAAACGGCTTAAAGAGAGTCTCCCCCCTTCAAGCCGCACATTATCCGTTTATGTAGCAAAAGGTAATTTTGCTGCAACAGATAAATAGGCTATTCTATCTCACAATATTTTGTGTTGCACATCTTCAATGCCGCTATTATTGCCTTTTTGGCTTGGCCAAAGTATTGTTTTTCAAATATTGATATAATATCATCGATATTGTGTATATTCTTACCGATAACAGCCATTTTGAAAAAAGATTTGCCAGCACTTGTCGCCAATGTACAATCGGCATCTTCTATAATTCCACTTTTTGAATGTACAATAAGGCCGACAGCCAAGACTGTATATAGCTCCCTTGCAGTTATGTCATCAGGAAGCTTTGCATAACCTGTAATAAAATATTTATCCTCAACCACTTCTACACATCCTTGGACATATTAATAACAATTCATATTCTATATTTGTTTTATCACTTTTAACAATGTTAGTCAAGTTTGTAAACACTTAATCTTTTCAGTTATTTCGCCTACTATAGATTCTAATCCAAAATATCCCTTCTGCATCTTCAATTTTGATATTAATCCTAAATATTGCTTAAGTGTCCCCATGATTATAACTTGCGACTTATCAATGCTCATATTTACACATCCTCGCTCAATTGCGGCCTCACCGCCTAAAGCCAGCATCTCTTGTTTTATTATATTCGCAGCTGCAGGATGTACATCATACAATTTTATTACGCTAAATAAAGCCTTTGGAGCCATAATCGATATTGACACATCTTCAATATTTAATTTCTTAAGTTCCTCTTTTGCGTCTTTGATATTATCAATTTTTAAAACTTCACTTCTCATATTAAAATAGGCCTACTATTTTGCCCTCCTCATCGATATTCATTCTCTCTGCCGCAGGATGTTTTGGAAGTCCAGGCATCGTCATGATATCCCCAGTCATTGCAACTATAAATCCCGCGCCTGCAGAGATTTTTAATTCTCTGACAGTTATATTAAAGCCTTTTGGTCTTCCTAAAAGATTCGGATTATCTGACAAAGAATACTGGGTCTTTGCTATACATACAGGCATGTCATTAAGTCCTAATTCATCTATATTTTTAATGTCCTTAAGTGCTTCCCTTGTGTATACCACACCGTCTGCGCCATATATTTCCTTCGCTATAATATCAATCTTTTCTTTAATTGGCACATCGGCATCATATAAATTGTGAAAATCCGATGGCATATTACAAGCGTCAATTACCTTTTTTGCTAAATCAATCCCACCATTGCCGCCTTTTCCCCATACATCTGCAAGAGCTACTTCAACTCCGATATTATTGCAAACTTCCTCGATATATGCTATTTCTCTGTCAGTATCAAATGTAAATTTATTTATTGCAACAACTACAGGTATTCCATATTTTTTGACATTTTCGATTTGTTTTACCAAATTGCCAATGCCTTTGCTCAATGCATCAATATCTTCTACTTTCAAGTCATCCTTTTTTAGTCCGCCGTGCATTTTAAGGGCCCTAATCGTTGCTACAATAACTGCTGCATTAGGCTTTAATCCTCCAAAGCGACATTTTATGTCAAAAAATTTCTCAGCTCCAAGGTCTGCACCAAAACCAGCCTCTGTGACAAGATAATCTGCAAGTTTTAGCCCATATTTTGTCGCCATAATGCTATTGCAACCATGTGCAATATTTGCAAAGGGTCCACCGTGTACAAAAGCAGGTACATTTTCAAGTGTTTGTACAAGATTTGGCTTTATCGCATCTTTTAAAAGAAGCGTCATAGCACCATCGGCTTTTAAATCCTTTGCCGTAACTGGCTTCCCATCTTTATCATAGCCTATAATAATCCTGCCGATTCTATCTTTTAAATCTATCAAATCTTTTGCTAAACATAAGATAGCCATTATTTCAGATGCAACTGTTATGATAAAACCATCTTGCCTTGGGTATCCGTTTATTTTGCCACCAAGCCCAACAACTATCTCTCTTAATGCCCTGTCATTCATGTCCATTGCCCTTTTCCATGTTATCCGCCTTACATCAATATTAAGCTCATTTCCTTGGTGAATATGGTTGTCTATCATGGCTGACAAAAGGTTATGTGCCGTTGTTATAGCATGCATATCACCTGTGAAGTGCAGATTAATATCCTCCATCGGTACAACCTGCGAATATCCACCGCCTGCTGCACCACCCTTTATCCCCATGCAAGGTCCTAGGGATGGCTCTCTTAAGGCAATTGCAACTTTCTTACCGAGTCTATTTAATGCTTGTCCGAGTCCAACAGTAACCGTTGATTTGCCTTCACCTGCAGGGGTTGGATTTATAGATGTGACTAAAATTAGCTTCCCATCTTTATTTTCCTTAATTTTGTCCCATATCTTTGATGAAATCTTTGCTTTGTATTTACCATAGTACTCTAAATACTCATCATCAATGCCTATCTTTTTCGCTACCTCTCCTATAGGCAACATTTTAGCTTCCTGTGCAATCTCAATGTCTGTCTTCAAAAAAAATCACCCCAGATATTTTAATCTTTTAATGGTTGTAAATAAATTTTTACTATTGTACCAACACCTTTTTTACTCAAAATTTTTATATTGCCACCATATGTGTCAAGTATGTTTTTACAGACGGATAAGCCAAGCCCCGTTCCGTCTTTTTTGGTTGTAAAAAGTGGCATCATAACCTTTTTTAAATCTTTTTTGTCTATTCCGCAGCCATTATCAGCTATTCTTATTATAACCTTATTTATATAAGAATTAAATCTTGTTGTCAAATATATTTTACCATCTTTGTCTATCGCCTGAAGGGCATTTTGAAAAATATTTAAAAGGATTTGTTTCAATTGATTGTAATCCATCTTAATCAGCGGTGTATTATTTAAATCTTTTATAATCTTCACATGGCGCTGAATGGCCTCTGCATCAATCAACAACATATATTTCTCTATTGCATCATTTAAATCAATTTTGTCATCACTTTTGCTATTTTTTACAACGCCAAGGTAGCTCATTGTAAGGTCTATAATCCTATCTGATTCATTTAACATCGACTCAAAATAGGTATGATTATCCTTATATTTCATCTGCATAAGCTGTAAAAAGCCCTTAATAGATGTAATGGAATTTTTTATCTCGTGTATCAAAGATGCGGCAAGTCCCCCCATTAAATTGTACTTCTCACTCTGTTCAATAATCTCACCCAATTTTATCTTTTCTGTGACATCTTTTAATATGAGGCATTGTAAAGAATCGTCGTATGTATTAGCTATTTCTATAGATAAATGATACTCATTGCCATCATCTTTTACTCTATATATCATCATTCCTTTATTTAGAATCTCATCAATATCAATATTTGAATCTAATCTTTTTATTATTTCATTAATATTCCTCTTAAAAGAATTAGAATAATTAGTCCTTACGAGCTTCAACGCAGCTCTATTCATATATTCTATATTTTTATTTTTATCTAATAAAATTATCCCTGTATCGATCAAATCAACTATTCTAAACCTTTTATAAAGTGTATTAAGGTATATATTAACATCATAAGTTGTTTTACAAGTGTATTTAATAAATTCTAAAAACTCTATGATACAGATTTTATTGCCATTTTCGTCATCTAAATAATTATCAATCACCTTAAATTTAATATCAAAACCGTATTTTGAATTTAAGTTTAATTCAAAAATGTTTTTGCCTACTTTTCTAGCATCACAAAGAAGAACATTATTAAAAAAAGAATTATAATTATTTATAACTTCATCTTCGTAGAAACCTAAGAATCTCAACAAGAATTTATTAATGTATATGACATCATTTTTAAAGTTTTTAATAATAATAAATTCATGTGATGAATTCACTAAATCATATAGCCAACTACCCTCAATATCCTCAAAATTCTCTATCGATTTTGTCATTTCTTCCATGATGATTCCTCTTTTCTTTTGTTGAAATATAAAGCCTTATTTAACTGAAATCTCTACGAAGAAGAAGTTATTAAATAGTAGCTTTTTATTTTGCATATTGCTGAAAGTAATAAATTTTGATATGAATTCTTCATATGCAAAATAAAATAGACAGCAAAAATATAGATACACCTTTATTATTATTTGACATAAATATTAAAAATCCTTCTTTTTTTGACAAATTATTTTCTGAAAAAATAAGTTTTTAAATATTTTGTATAAAAAAGGGCATACAAAACAAAACTTATTTTGTATACCCTTATTACTATGCTTGTTCAATTCCTTCGCTATCGTTAATATTTTCCCCATTAAAATATTTCTCAAATTCTTCGGCATTAAGTTTCTCTTTTACCATCAATGCTTGTGCAACCCTGTGTAATTTGTCTATATTTTCTTTTAAGAGCGTTTCTGCCTTTTTATAGCATTCATCAATGATCTTCTTCATCTCTTTGTCTATGTCATATTGGACTTCTTCACTGTAATTACGTGTTCTGCCTAAGTCACGCCCTATGAATATTTCATCATTATCTGTCCCGAATGTCATTGGGCCCAATTTTTCGCTCATGCCGTATTCTGTTACCATCTTTCTCGCTATACTTGTAGCTCTTTCAATGTCGTTTTGCGCACCTGTTGATATATCATTCAAAATCAAGCTTTCTGAAACACGGCCGCCTAATAAATGTACTATCTCGTCCATCATTTCTGATTTTGACATGTAGTATTTATCTTCCTCAGGCAATAGCATCGTATATCCACCAGCTCTACCTCTCGGAATGATCGTCACTTCATGGACCGGTGGTGTATTTGGAAGAAGTTTTGCAACAACAGCATGACCCGCTTCATGGTATGAAACAAGTTTCTTATCCCTCTCAGATATTACTCTACTTCTCTTTTCAGGTCCTGCTATTACCCTTGTTATGGCTTCCTCTAATTCTACCATGGTTATTTGTCTTAAGCCCTTCCTGGCTGTCAAAAGTGCGGCTTCGTTCATTAAATTCTCAATATCCGCACCTGTAAAACCAGGTGTACGCCTTGCTAATACCTTTAGTGATACATCTGGCGCAAGTGGTTTATTTCTTGAATGGACTTTTAATATTTCTTCTCTACCTTTAATATCCGGTACGCCAACCGTTACGTGTCTATCAAATCTTCCCGGCCTTAAGAGCGCCGGATCAAGTATATCCGGTCTATTTGTTGCAGCTATAACGATAATGCCTTCATTAACGCTAAAACCGTCCATTTCCACAAGTAACTGATTAAGGGTTTGCTCTCTTTCATCATGGCCACCACCAAGACCAGCACCTCTATGACGGCCTACCGCATCAATTTCATCGATAAATATTATACATGGAGAATTCTTTTTAGCTTGTTCAAAAAGATCCCTTACTCTTGATGCACCTACACCAACAAACATCTCAACAAAGTCAGAACCACTTATACTGAAAAATGGTACACCTGCTTCACCAGCAACGGCTTTAGCTAATAATGTTTTTCCTGTACCAGGCGGTCCTACAAGCAATACGCCCTTTGGTATACGTGCACCTAACTCTAAAAACTTCTTTGGGAATTTTAAAAACTCTACTATCTCCTGAAGTTCCTCTTTCTCTTCATCGGCACCTGCAACATCATTAAATGTAACCTTCTTCTTCTCATCCGTAACCATTTTTGCTCGGCTTTTACCAAATGACATGACTCTGTTGCCGCCACCGCCTTGTGCCTGCTGTATAAATACATACCACAATACAATGAGTACAACTACCATAAACAGAGTTGGCAATAAAGAATACCACCACGGTGTATTTTGAGGTGGTTCACTTTTTACGGAAATCTTATTTGCTTCGATATATGGCGTTAATAATTGCATAAACGACGATATATCTGGTACATTGCTGTTAAATGCCGTCCCGTCTTTCAAAGTCCCCGTAATAGTCGTTCCAGATATTGTCAGCCCCGAAATATTTTCTCTTCTCACCTGACTATAAAGTTCTGTAACATCAATAGTTCTCGGTTGTTTTACATTATCAGTATATAATTGTACAATTGCATATAAGGCGATTATTATCAGTATCCAAATAACGATACCTCTGATCGTTTTATTCAAATATGGCCCTCCCTTCAAAAAGCCCTATTACTTAATTAATAATACCATATAGGTTATAAAAAAACAAATTTCAACTATATAATTCCGGTTTTAAAACACCTATAAAAGGAAGATTCCTGTATTTTTCATCATAGTCAAGGCCATAACCAACGACAAATTTATCCGGTATTTTAAATCCTGTATAATCTACTTTTACATCTGTCTCTCTTCTTTCAGGCTTATCCAATATTGTGCAAATCCTTAAGCTATTGGGCTTTCTGCCAAGCAGCGTCTTTCTTAAATATGCTAATGTTAATCCGCTATCAATTATGTCTTCTACAATAAGTACATCTTTTCCCTCGATGCTTATGTCAAGGTCTTTAATAATTTTTACAATACCTGATGAGCGTGTAGAACTTCCATAGCTTGAAACAGCCATATAATCAATTGAAAGAGGTAAATCTATGCATCTGGAGAGGTCTGCCATAAAAGTAACAGCACCTTTTAATACTCCTATAAGCATTAAATTTTTTCCTTCATAGTCTTTTGTAATTTCCTTACCCATTTCTGCAGTCTTCTCTTTTAGCTGTTTTTCCGTTATTAAAACTTCATCAATGTCCTTTTCTAAATTTTCCATCATTCTTCCTCCTTAATTATTTTTAATGTATTCGATTGAAAGTACTCTTTTAGTTTTTTCATTGACTTTGTATTTATCAGACATCCTATATCCTACGATCCACACAATACAATTTCCTATTGCAAGAAGCGGTATCGTATCACGCATCTCTCTTGGCACTTTTTCATCAATAAAATATTCTTTAAGTGTCTTAGTACCTTTCATGTTTAAAGGCGAAATAACATCACCTGTTTTTCTTTTTCTTATTATTACATCGTCATTAATCATATCCATATCAAACAATTTATGATATTTTCCTGTATCAAGTTGACCTACATCTTTGATATCTATAACTTTCGTTTTAAAAGTTCCAAATCTAGATGCGTTTGTTATGCCCGGAATTATGAGTTTTACCTCGATATCCCCCTTATTTTCTGGCTTCCTCTTTCTGAATATAAGATTATTATAGCTTTTTATTACTTCAATTTCAAAGGGCATATCAATTTTTGATGAAGTCTGTTTATCCATGAGCTTAAGCACATCTTCAACATGTTTGTATGTCAAGCCATTTATATCACCCTTTATAGCTTTATATGCCATTCTTATAAGCCTTTTTTTTAATGCATCATGTACTTCTCTAATCCCATCTATATTTAGTAAAAGGCCTTCTTTATTATATGTTGAAATCTTCTTAAATATTTTTTCACATTCAATATTTAGATAATTATCATCATCAGTAATTATCTGTGATGTTCTATATAGATTTTCAACTATGTCTATATTAAAATTCTTTTCAATAAATGGTATTAATTTCAGTCTAATTCGATTTCTCCTGTATATATCCTCATTGTTTGTACTATCTATAACAGGTTTTAGATTTTTTGACTCCAGATACTTTAAAATCTCTCTTCTATCAGTTTCAATCAATGGCCTTATTATATTCCCATTAACAGGTTTAATGCCGATGAGACCCGTAGTACCAGAACCCCTTAATATATTTAAAAGAATTGTCTCTGCAACATCGTTTTTATTGTGGGCAACAGCTATTTTATAAGCATTTTCCTTTTTTAGTATGTCAAAAAATGCCTTATACCTTATTGTGCGCCCAGCAGATTCCTCTGATAGTCCATTTTCCGCAGCATATTTTTTGACATCCACCTTAAATAAAAAAAATGGGATTCCCATCCCTCTACATGTATCTTCTACAAACGCCGCGTCACAGTCGGCTTCCTGCCCTCTTAGCATATGATTTACATGTACTACATATAACTTAAGGTTGTAGTCCACCTTAATTTCATATAATAAATTAAGAAGGCACAATGAATCAGGACCACCTGATACACCTACAACAATACTATCATTTTTCCTAATCATATTGTATTTTTTTATTGTTTTAATTACACTATCAATCATCAATATCCCCTACAAAGCTACTATCAATAGTATTAAAAATATAACACCTGATGCAAAAAGCATATTATTCAAAATAAACGACACTTTTTCATTGAAGCAACAGTTCTTAAGGTTAATATATAACCTATTTAAATCATATGTACCATTTAAAGCTTTCATTATAACTATATAATAATTTCCAAGCCTCTTTTTTGAGTTTCTAAGTATTTGAGCTATTGAATACATGTCATGTCTAACTATTTTCCCCATCACAAGGTATATAAATAACATTCCGACTTCAAATGATAGATATCCCGAATCAGCCTTTCTGAATCCCATTGACCAGCTTGCTCTATCAAAATCCGGTGTAAATTCTTTGATGCCTTCATTTCCTTTTACCGTTGAGCCATAATCAATGAGTACAAGCCTTTTATTTCTTTCATCCATCATGATATTTGATGGTTTAAGGTCCGTATAGTATATGCCAACTCTTTTAAGTGATAAAAGCATATTAGTAACATCAGCACATATAAATGCGGCATTTTCTGCACTTACACCGCTTTTTATTAATCTTCCGAGGTCATAACCCTCTATATATTCAATTACTATATAATGATATAAAGTATTATACAATATTATATCATCCAAATCAAATACTGTTGGAACGAAATTATAATTTTTAAGCATATTAAGCATTTTATGCTCTTTTGTAATACTTATTAGATTATCACATATTTTTAGTGCGAATTTATAATTATTTATATCATGTACTAGAAAAACATTTGCCACACCGCCCCCGCCGAGACTTTTGTCGACTATATATATATTACCATTATAGATGCCTTTTACTGCAGTACCCTTTTTAAGCATTTATACAATGTGCCTTATTGAAAAAATTTCCTTCTTAAAAAGCGATGTGGCTCTTTCAATGGCAGGTGCTGTAGGAGTATTGCCGCCTGGTTTTATATTATTAAGGCTTAGCTCTATATCAAAAGCATTTGATGTAAAAGGACAAACTACCCTCGTATAATCACCATTTTCACCAGGAAAACCGATTAAGCCTATTTCACTTTTACCTTTTCTAACTTTAAAGGTATTTAATAGATCTTTAATACTGCCTTTAGCTTTTTTTAGTTTATTACACATGCTGCCGCTTAAATCAAGTAAAATAACGCATCTAAGGTCTAAAGTGTCTGATAGATTTTCAATAAAATCAATAATTTGTGTCCTTAAAGCTGGATGCAATTCCTCTATACTCTTACCTATAATTGACCTTAATTCATTGTTTATAGTTTTACTCAAAGTCATTTCAATAGATTTTTGAGTAACCATCGTTAAAGATTTAATAAGCTTGTCAGAATATATGATGTCATATATTCCACCGCCATTATTTGCTATAGCTTTTATTTCTTTTTCAGATATATTTTCATCATCTACAATACCTATTGCACTAACTGTGATGCCTTTCTGTCTCGCGTACAATGCTGCAATTGCTGGATTACCACCTACATTTGACTGGCCGTCTGTAATAACAACAATCTGCTTTAATAAAACTTCGGACATAAATATCCCTCCATAAGCATTTTTAATTATTGTTACCAACTTATAGAAGGATTATTCAATTCTATATATGTCTCTTCCATATCTTTGTAACAAGCACCGTCATATCATCTTTTGGTATATTGTTGCAGAGCTCCAAGCATTTCTTCATGATGGTCTCCGCCATATCCTGTGGATTCCTTATATCTAAGTCCTTTAAAAACCTTGAAAAGTTTGCCTCCTTGTCGCCTTCAAAAGAGTCAAGTACACCGTCTGTAGCAAGGATAACAAAATCTCCGTCTTTTAATTTTCTTTCATGTACGTCTGCATCGACATCTTCTAAGATGCCTATGGGTAGTGAACTTGATTCAATGACATCGACATCTTTCCCGCTCTTTATAAAAGTAGCAGACGCACCAATCTTTATAAATTCAGCATCGCCTGAAAACAAATCGATAAAGGATATATCAACTGTAGAAAACATCTCTTCTGCAGACCTTAAGGCGAGGATAGAATTCAAAGTCTGGACGATAAGGCCTTTGTCAAATCCCGCTTCAATAAATCTCTCTAAAAGCGATATTGTTGTACTGCTTTCAGATGCCGCTCTATAACCAAATCCCATACCGTCACTTAATGCAGCCATGTATTTCCCGCCTTCCAATTCCATAAACGAATATGTGTCACCAGAAATCTTATTTGTATTTTTATTGACTTTGCTAATACCGGTCGAGACTTGATAGCTTTCCGCCCTCGTAAGTGTCAGTGTACACCTTCCTTTAGCATTGATAGAGCAAAGGGTATTCTTCCTCTCATACTTCTCACCCATAATCTCTGATACAGCCGGAATTACCTTTCTCTCACATTCTTTTGCGGCATAACATGCTTTTTTGTATATCTTTATAACAACATTGCCATCACCTGTATCATAAACAATGACATCTTCAACGGGAATACCACGTTTATCAAGTTCTACCATGATATGCTGTTCAAGTTCGTCTTTGAATGTAATATTCATGCTTATATCATCGGCCATATTTGATATTGCTGTAGATATACCCTTTAGCTGATTTGATACAATGTTTTTTGCATCTTTTAACCTCTCTCTCCACTGCATGTTGATCTTATACAACTGCAAATTGTGCTTTGTACAATTAAAAAGTTCCGGAAACTTTATACATTTCTTATAAAGCTTATTATTTTCTATACTGCCGCTCCCCTCAAGGTTTTCTACCATCTCAAACATACTCTTATATGTAAAATAAAAATCTTTATCCCAGCATGTTTTATACATTGCACAATCTGTACATGTTTTATTCGCAATCTCTTCAAAAAGATATGATATATCTTTATGATCAAGAATCCTTTCATTGGCCTTTTTAAAACTCTTGCCAAGCTCGTCAAAAACCTCAGAATACTCCTTTAATTTATCTGTGACAACTTCCTTTAATTTTACGCTATAATTCCTTTCACTCAAATCTTTATTGCCTTTCACTATAAATAAAAGCTTGTCCAAATACTTTTTAGGCACTGCAAGAAATAAGGCAGATGCCAATGCCAGATCATATGGATTTATGAGCAATTTTGTTGAGGCATTTATATAAAATGTCATAATAGCGGTAGCTACTAAGAAGCCTAAGACAATTCCAAGTCTATTTAGCTTTTTCATGCTTCCAGATAGCAAACCTGCAAAACCATAGAGTCCAACGGATGTTGGTGTTTGCAATAATGAAAGGCTACCAAGTAATCCAATCGTTGTTCCAACGCTTGTCCCAGTTCCGACACCACCTATATAAGAACTTAGTAAAATGACCAAGATACCAACAGCACTATTTAGAGTGAACTTCCATAGCATAATATTATTAAGCCCCAAGATTATAAGTCCTATCAATATACATAATGAGATAATCTCTTCATTTGAGATTACCTTTCTATTTGTTCTGTTCAAAAGGGATATAGCCTGGTTAAATATAAATACCATAAGCATTGCAACTATCGATTCATAAAATGTCGTCATAATGTCAAAAAGGAGAAATCCGTATGCTTTACTATAGATAATACCTATAGTAAATAATGATAAAAAAGTAATAATTGAAACTTTAAAGATATTTTTACTTTTTACCTTAAATAAAGTTTCTAAAAATAAAATCAAAATAAAGACAAAAAGATATTTTGTGCTATTTACATTAGTAAGTGTCAATGTACCTAAGTAAATTCCAATTCCCGCTATAAAATACTTTCTTCTAAACATGATTAAAACTGCAAAATAGGCCACACCGAAAGGAAGCAAATTTTCGAGAATCTGTGCTCTTCCTATTATGAAACCTATTAATGTAAAAATTATTGCATTTATGATAAACCTAATGTTGCCATTCTGTGTTTTTGTATTGTTTTCCTTTTTTGCAATCCTGCTGTATGGAAGGATATCAGTATTTTGCATTTTTTACCACCACCGTTACTTTTTGACATGATTATAGCATCATGTAATAGGAATAATTTGTAAATTTGTGGTGCAAGAAATAATTTTTTAGCGACATAATCTTTAAGAAAAATAAAAAAAGCTACAAAAGATTGTAGCTTTTAAATTTGAAATCATATGTAATTTTGGTGACCCCGACGGGATTCGAACCCATGTTACCGCCGTGAAAGGGCGATGTCTTAACCACTTGACCACGGGGCCAGAACAAATCATATTTTATCATATTTTGTAGATTTGTCAATTAGTAATTTTTACCTAGTGTAATTATTCTGTGATAATGTCATATTGAATTTATTCTGATAAAATGTCATATATGAGAGAAGGAGATATTCAATATAACTCAAAAAGAAATAACTCGTCTTAGAGTTATCAATCAAACTATTGATAAAGTCATAATCATCAGAGAAGCTGCTGAGCTTCTGGGCTTCAGTGAACGCCAAGTAATTAGGTTAAAAGGAGGGGTTTTAAAAGAAGGACCAGCGTTCATAATTCACAAAAATAGAGGCAGGAAGCCTCAGCACGCTCTTTTGGATGAAATCAGAACTAGAATTGTTGAATAAAGCAATCGAAGTATCAAGAGGCTAATTTCATGTATTTTTCTGAGTTGCTGGAGGAACATGAAAATATTAAACTGAGTTATTCAACAATATATAGGGGCTTGACTCAAGAGGGTATTAAAAGCCCTAAAAAACATCGTAAGCGTAAATCTCATCATCGAAGAAAGAGAAAACCTCAAAAGTAATGCTGGTTCAGATTGATGCTTCTCCGCCATGAGTGGATCATAGGTGGTAAATCATTTACTCTTCATGGAGCAATAGATGACGCTACTAGTGAAATACTTGCCTTTTTCTTTGCTCCAAATGAATGCATGGAAGGGTATTTTGAAATCATAAGACAAATAGTTAAAACCATGGTATTCCAATGAGTATATACTGTGACCGTCACACTATTTTTGTCTCTCCTAATGATAGTAAGCTATCTATAGAAGAACAATTAGAGGGAAAGACAATTAATCTTACACAGTTTGGAAGGGCCATGGATGAACTTGGAATTTATATTATTAAGGCTAATTCTCCACAAGCTAAAGGCCACGTTGAAAAGCTATGGGATACGCTTCAAAACAGGCTTCCTGTTGAATTTAAGATTCATGGGATTGACACTATGGAAGCTGCTTATGCCTTTTTATCGCAATTTATTGTTGCTTATAATAAAAAGTTTGGTGTTGAACCTGAAAATCCTGAACCTGCTTTTAGGCCACTTGATTCTAATATTAACCTTGATTATATCTTATGCGTAAAGGAGGAACGTACTATCATTGAAGGGTCTGCTTTTTCTTACAAGGGTAAGTATTATCAACTTATCAAGAATGGTAAAAAAGGCTCCAGCTATGCCCAAAGCTAAACTTACTGTTTTAAGCAGTTCTAAAATAGGCTTAAAAAGCTTTGTGTGCTGATGTTATATTGATACTTTGCTTCTTGATGAACGTCCGAAAAAAAGAATCTTCAAAATCATCTAAAGAGAAAGCTGTAAAACGGACTATAGTAAAGCCAAGTGCCGATCACCCATGGCGACAAACACAAAAGAAGAAGCCTAATTGCGCGTATGAAGAAAGCGATCGTGAGATCGTTGAAATGCTTAATCAGCTTTTCAATTCTACGCGTACATGGGCATAGAAAAATATTGTCATATATTATGATACTTGCTTTGATGGTATTTATCAAGGCTTAATTTTCTATGCCCTTTTTTAAAATACCTTTAATTTTATATCACTAACCAGCCTTGCCATAGCAGCATATGAAAAAATTCCTAGTTTCAATTCTTATTTTGTTATCATAGTTCCTAATGCTACAACTAAAATTTAAAGCATACCGTAGAGATGACATTTTTTACTAAATAAATTTGTTCTTTTTTAGGTAACATTTTCACAGACTATTGAGACTTTTCTTTTCAATCTTTTTAGAAATCCTATATAAATAGAGCTACTTGTTTGTAACAAGTAACTCTATTTATATTATGCATTTATTTTATTTAATTTTTCTACCAATTCCATTACATTATCTAAGACTTTTTTCTCTGATATATTTATTATTTTTTTATTAACTATACTTTCTTTTCCATCTATTACAACTCTACTAATTGCATTTGGTTGCATAGAATAAACAATATTATTTATTATAGAACTATTAGGAGAAAAAATTGGTTGTAAGGATAAATCTTCTAAGTCTATTCCAACAAAATCCGCCATATAACCTGGTTTAATTTTGCCTATTGGCAAACCTAAAACTTTTCCTCCTTGTTCAGTTCCCATTTTAAATACTTGCTTTGAATCAATTATTGTTGTATCTAATTTATTAATTTTTTGTAATAATGATGTCATTCTCATCTCTTCGAAAACACTAATGCGATTATTACTACATGCACCATCGGTCCCTAATCCAATTGTCATATTATTTTTTAATAACTCAGGAATATCCGTAATACCATCTGCTAAAAACATATTACTAGATGGACAATATGCCAAATTAACTTTATTCTTCTCTAATAATTGCAATTCATCTTTGCTTAACCAAACGGCATGAATCGCTACCATTCTTTCGTCTAAAATCCCGAATTTGTTTAGAAGTTGTATTGGTCTTAATCTGTATTTTTTTAGTATATCATTAACTTCAAACATTTCTTCGGCAACATGGATATGAAAATGTGTATCTAACTCTTTGGCCAAATTATATCCCGCTTTTATCATATCGATGGATGCCCCATGGAGACTATGGGGAGCCGGTGATATTGTAATCATTGCATCACCTTGATATTTTATTGCCAAATATTTTGTATTTTTAACTGCCTGATCTACTGTTTCTTGATAACCTTTAGGTGCTCCATTCCAATCATACATAGCTCTAGCAAGAACCAAGCGAATACCAGTATCCTTAGCAGCTTTAATTATGGCTTCATCACTATTTATCCCATTATTATGTAAATAAAAGAAATCACATACAGTCGTTACACCATATTTCATCATTTCTGTAAATGCAAATAAGGCACACTTGTAAATATCATCATCACTAAGGTAAGGTGAATACTTATATAAAGCAAGATCTCGCCAAACTAAAAATGGTTTATCATCAGCGATACTCCTTAATATACTCTGAAAAGAATGATTATGCGCATTTACAGTACCAGGTATCATAACAAGTTTGTCCCAATTAATTATTTTTGCGTCCGTATATTTATATTTTAATAAGTGAAAATCATTAATTTCGCTTATAATACCATCTGATACAAAAACACCACTATTTCTAATAAAGCCTCTCTCTGTTAGCAATAATTCGGGTTTATATATAATTTTCATTATTGATCTAGCTCCTCATCTAATATAAGAATCGTCTCTAATAATGTATTTGCCGCTTTTATAATATCTTTATTCTTTGTACTTTCCTCCGGACAATGGCTTTTTCCATCAACACTTGCTACAAATAACATTCCGGTCTTAGTAATATCACTCATATGAACCGTATCATGTCCCGCCATACTAACTATTTCTTCAAAAGGTTCATTCATTTTGTATAATGCTTTTTTCATTGCGTCTATAACTGTATTATCCATTTTAACTTCTCTTTGTTTTAATATCGTTTTATTAATTATTTTTACCTTTCTTTCTGTCTCGACATATGAAATACACTCCATAAGTTTACTGTATATTATTCTTGCTAATTCATGATTTGGTGTTCTATATTCCAGTATCATTTTTACATTGCCTGGTATAATATTTACTGAACTAGGTTCAATTACTAAATGCCCTATAGTACCTACAACATAATCATTCTTAAAACTTTTAATTATTCTTTCGAATTTAAGACATATAATTGACGCGGCAATTAAAGCATCGTGTCTTTCATCCATAGCAGTTGTACCGGCATGATTTGACTCACCTATAATTTGTAGAGCTTCTCTATATATTCCTGTTATTTCAGTAACAACACCTACGGATAAGTCCTTTTTAAATAATTTATTTCCTTGTTCAATATGACATTCTATAAAAGCACTTACATCTTTTGTAGACTTTTTTGCAAGGTCTAAATTGTTGATATTACCACCTAATTTAGATATAATATCTTTTAACCAAATGCCATTATTGTCTTTTATATCCTTAATATCTTTTTTGTTCAATTTACCTGCAACGACACGGCTACCTAAAGTTGATAAATTAAATTTATTTGGTTCTTCAGATGCAAATGATACTACCTTTAATGGATGTCTTAAATTAATCTCTTTTTCTTTAATAATTTGTATAACTTCGGTTGCAAGAATAATGCCTAGGGCCCCATCATATCTTCCGCCATTCAAAACCGAGTCATGATGTGACCCTATAATAATAGCAGGTAAATCTAAATTCTCATTTAAGCATCCCCATAAATTTGATATGGGATCTATTATTGTCTTTATTCCTATATCTTTTTCCCAAAGGTTCTTAATCCAATTTCTTGCCTTTATATCAGATTCGCTACCAAAACATCTATCAATCCCTCCATTCTCATTTACACCAAACTGTGATAATATTTTTAACCTTTCAAATATCCTATTACTATTAACTGTTAATATATTTATTGAATAATTATTCAATTTAACTCCTGCCTTTTTTATTTATTTTTGTAAACAACTGCTCCCTTTTTTATTACAGTATCAACAATATTGATTCCAGTGCAATAAGGTAAAAAATTATAATTCGGATATTTCAAAATAACTAAATCACCTTGCTTTCCTTTCTCAATGCTTCCCACTAATTTTTCTCTATCAACTGCAGCAGCACCATTTAATGTTAATGCTGTCAATACTTCTTCAACTGACATATTCATATATATACATGATATAGCAATTATTAGCGGAATAGAATTTGTAAAACAGCTTCCAGGGTTAAAATCACTTGCAAGAGCTACGGCACAACCCTCGTCTATCATTTTTCTTGCATTAGCATATGGTTTATTAAGACAAAAAGCAGTTAAGGGCAATAAAGTTGCTATAACTTTATTTTTTGATAAGGATCTTATACCATCATCAGAAGCATTTAATAGATGATCAGCAGATACAGCATTTAATGATCCTGCAAGCTCGGCTCCACCAGAACTAGTAATTTCGTCAGCATGAATTTTTAATTTTAAGCTATTCTTTCTTGCATTAATAAGTAATTTTTCTGATAAATTAATTGAAATAACATCTTTTTCACAAAATACATCACAAAATTCTGCTAGTTTATATTTTGCTATATATGGAATCACATATTTAATAATATAATTTATATAATCGGCATCTTTTCCTTCATATTCTTTTGGTATAGAGTGTGCTCCTAAATAAGTTTCGACAATATCTATTGGATGATTTTCATTTAATTCCTTCATAACTTTTAATTGTTTTATTTCTGTATCAAAATCAAGTCCATACCCACTTTTACCTTCAACCGTTGTTATACCAAATGAAAGCATGTTATTCAATCTTTGATATCCTAACTTATATAATTCAGTAAAAGAGGATTCTCTTGTTTTTGATACGGTATTTTCGATTCCCCCGTGATTTTTCATTATTTCCATATAACTTATACCATTTATTCTAGACATAAATTCTTTTTCCCTATAACCACCGAAAATGAAATGAGTATGTGAATCAACAAAACCAGGAATAACACATTTACTTTTTGCATCGATAATATTAGAACTTCTTGTATTGTATTTATCTAAAATGTAATCTGTTTTTCCAACATCAACTATATTACCATTCTTTATTATAATTGCACCTTTATTAATAATTTTAATATCTTTCATTTCTTTACCATATTTAGCTTCTTTACCAACGGGCGTTGCAATTGTCGCATTTATTATAATTAAATCATCCATTATTGTTCTCTAAAATAGTCATTTACAGACCTTTCAATCAATTCTTCGTCAGCTAAATATGGTAATGTTATTTGAGATGATTCTTTATATGATTTGTTAAATGAAATGGCTGTTTCAATTGAATGTTCGTTTCGTGCCCAACTTCTTCTAGAAACGCCACCAATTACATCCCACATGATTGCGGATTTTATAATATTATCAATTCTTTCACTTCCATCAAGCACAAGTCCAAATCCACCATTTATAGCTTTACCTATACCAACTCCACCACCATTATGAAGTGTGACTAGACTCATACCTCTTGCAGCATTACCAGCAAAACATTGTACTGCCATATCAGCCATCACGTTACTACCATCCTTGATGTTTGCTGTCTCTCTAAAAGGAGAATCAGTACCACTAACATCATGGTGATCTCGGCCAATCATTACTGGACCAATTTCCTTATTTCTCACCATTTCATTAAATTTTAATGCAATTTTTATTCTTCCTTCTGCATCTTGATATAATATTCTTGCCTTTGTTCCTACAACTAGGTTATACTTCTCAGCATTTTTTATCCAATTATAATTATCTCTGTCTTGATACCTTCTATTTATATCAATGCAGTCCATGGCAGCTTTATCAGTTTTAATTAAATCTTCATTCTTTCCGCTTAAACATACCCATCTAAATGGTCCATAACCATAATCGAATAATTGTGGACCCATTATATCTTCAACATATGATGGCAAAATAAAACCGTCTTTTTCATCTACACCATTTTTTGATATTTCTTTTACTCCTGCGTCATATACGGCTTTTAAAAACGAATTGCCGTAATCAAAAAAATATGATCCACGATTAACACACTGTTTAATTAATTCATAATGTTTCCTAAGGCTTTTATTTACTAGATTTTTAAATAATTCCCTATCTTCACTTAAAAGCCGCGTTCTTTCCTCAAAACTTATACCTTGTGGGCAGTATCCTCCTTCATATACAGCATGACATGAAGTCTGATCAGATAAAAGATCTACTTTAATATTATTTCTTACCACATATTCTAGTAAATCAACAACATTCCCGTAATAAGCTATTGAAATTGGTTGCTTATTTTTTAAATATTTTTCTGCAATATTAAATATTTCATCAAGATTTGATGAAACCTTAGATACCCATCCTTGTTTAAATCTTGTGTCTATTCGTGATTTATCAACCTCAGCAATAATTCCTACTCCATTTGCTATTTCAATTGCTTTAGCCTGAGCACCACTCATTCCGCCAAGTCCAGAACTTATAAATAAATGTCCTCTTAAGTCACTATTATTGGGAATATTTAATTTTAATCTTCCTGCATTTAATAGTGTATTGTATGTTCCATGAACAATTCCCTGCGGTCCTATATACATCCAACCACCAGCTGTCATCTGACCATAGTTTGCCACTCCCATCTGTTCTGCAATTTCCCAGTCATCCATATTATCAAACATACCTACCATTAAACCATTAGTTATTATAACCCTTGGAGCATCTTCTTTTGTTTTAAATAAACCCAAAGGATGTCCTGACTCAATAACAAGAGTTTGATCAGATTCCATTGCTTGTAAATACTTTTTTATAAGTCTATATTGCATCCAATTTTGACACACACTCCCTGTTTCACCATATGTAACTAGTTCATATGGATATAAGGCTACATCGAAATCTAAATTATTATCTATCATTACCTGAAATGCCTTACCTTCAATGCATTTACCAGGATATTCATCAATTGGCTTGCCATAAATTCTTCCTTCAGGTCTGAATCTATATCCATATATTCTTCCACGTGTAGTTAACTCTTCTAAGAACTCGGGGATAAGTTCTTTATGATATCTTTCAGGAATATATCTTAATGCGTTTTTTAAAGCAATCTTCGTTTGACTTTTATTAAGCCTAAAGCCTCTATCTGGGGCTCTTCTTACTCCCTCTACAAACTTCGGCATTTTTGGCAATTCTTCATCCAATGATATTCTCATCGCTTTTGAAATTATATTATTAATATCCATTTTTATCCTCTCCTTTTTTACTTTTTACTGTTAACAAAACTGTCATTAATTAATGCTTCAGTTTCTGGTCTATTGTTTATTAGTTTTTCTTTATACCAGAAATCTATTGCTTTTGATGTAACTTTACGTATTAATCCAGGATTTTCTTTCGTACCAAAATATTCTTCATTTTTCTTTTTATCATAAAATTCTACGTCCGGTAATGTATTCTCGAAATCCTTAACAGATTGATTCATAGCTTTAGCCATTATCTGATTACCTTCTTTTGGATGATTTTTAATAAAATCTAATGCATCAAACCAACCATTAACAATATTTTGTACCAGGTCTGGGTGATTTTTAATAAAATCTTTACGAAAACCAAGTGAATCAACGATGAGACCAGGAGTCTCCTTACTTGATATCAATACATGACCAAAATCTGTTTGTTCTGCTTTTGTAAGCCATGGTTGCCATGTGACTGCCGCGTCTACTTTCCCAGAAACGAATGCCGATCCTGCATCACCAGCACTCATATTAATTGCTTTAACATCTTTTAACTTCATTCCGTTTTTATCTAATAAGTATAAAAACCAGAAATAACTGGCACCTCCACTCATATCTATAGCAACAGATTTGCCTTTTAAATCGGCAAATGTTTTAATACTTTTTTTTGCAACTACACCATCTCCTCCGAAAGAAGTATCCAAAGCTAATACTTGTTCTACTGGAATTCCTGCAGCGGCCGTCATAACATGTGTATCAACGGTAGTAACAAACCCTTGAATTTTATTTGCAGCCATAGCAGTTCTTCTGTCCGTAGCACTTTGTATAGTTTCCAATTTGACATTAACACCATCTTTTTTGAAAATACCTTTTTCACTAGCAACATAAAGTGGTGCGAAACCTACCCATGAAGAAACACCTATTTTTACAACTATATCTTTATTTTTATCTCCTTGATTTGAAGCCGTACTTTTACTGCTATTACATGAAGTTAAAAGGAGGGATATTATTAGAAGAATAGATATCACTATTATACTTTTTTTCATTTTTTATTCACCCTTTCTTAAATAAATAATTTTTATTAGCAATAGATTTTAATCTTTTGAACTATTTTACTAAATCTTCAATTTGTTCGCCTTTTAAAGCTTTAACAACATTATTGACAGCTCTTATTTTTAATTCTTCAATAGATTCCTTAGATAAATACGATATATGAGGCGTTACAAGAATATTTTTACATTTAAATATCCCCTCTCCAATTTTAGGTGGCTCGTTTTCTACAACGTCTAATGCTGCACCAGCAATTGTCCCATTTTCAACCGCTTGAATTAAATCATCTTGTACGATGACACCTCCTCTCGAAGTGTTTATTATAATAGCTGTATTTTTCATCAACTTAAATTCTTTCATTGAAATTAAAGCTTTTGTTTCCTCATAATATCTTGTATTAATGCTAATATAATCTGCATTCTTAAGTCCTACTTCTAAATCGACCCTTTTTACATTATATTCCTTTATTATATTATTACTAACATATGGATCATAAACTATAACATTTAAGTCTAAGGAATTAGCTTTTTTCGCTACTAATCGTCCAATTCTTCCAAATCCAATTATAAAAAGGGTAGAATTTTTTATCCGTCTATTTAAATGAGTTATTGCTTGAGCACCCCATTGTCCTTTCTCCAAACTATTGAATGCCGTATTATTCAATTGTTTGTTAAAGTAATAAATACACGCAATCACGTAATCCGAGACATCCTCAACACAATAACCGGGAACAAAAGTAACTTTTATATCTTTAGATTTTGCGGCATTTATGTCAACTCTATCATATCCTCCTCCATATATTGAGATAACTTTACAGTTTTTTAAAGCTTCTATTGTTTCATTTGTTATATTTACATATATCTGACACAAAATGGCATCTGCATATTGTCCAAATTCATTTAAATCTTTATGATAATTGTTTTTTGAGTGTTTAATCATACAGTCGGGAAAGTTTTGCCTTAATAAATTCTCTTCGATATCGTAATTAGACCATTCTTCATCAATTATCCATATTAATGGCTTCACATTATCAACTCCAAGTTTATATTATTAATTTTAATATTTCATGCTCCTTATACTTTCTTCTCTTATTAGATCTACTGCAATTTTTTTATATTTTAAAAAGCTTGTTGATGTTTTTACCTGATAATTTCTTGGTCTATCTAAATTTATATCAATAACTTCTTTTATTTGACCAGGACGAGAAGTCATAACAAATACCCTGTCTGCCATAAAAATTGCTTCATCTACATCATGTGTAACTAAAATTATCGTTTTTTGTGATTTTTGCCAGAGATTTAATAATAATTCCTGCATTAAGCTACGAGTTTGCATATCTAGTGCGCCAAAGGGTTCATCCAGAAGAATTATTTTTGGATCGTTAGCTAAAGCTCTCGCAATAGCTACCCTTTGCTTCATCCCTCCAGAAAGAGATTTGGGAAAAACATTTTCGAACCCTTTTAATCCTACAGCATTGATAAATTCATGTGCTATTTTTTTTCGTTCATTAGGATTTATACCTCTTTCTCTAAGTCCATACTCTATATTTTTTTCAACAGTCAACCATGGAAATAATGTATATGATTGGAAAACCATACCTCTGTCAATTCCTGGTCCTTTTATTTTTTTACCGTCTAATTTGATATAACCTGTGGAAGGCTCAATAAGGCCTCCAATAATTCTTAATAATGTAGATTTTCCACATCCTGATGGGCCAAGAATTGAAATAATTTCTTTTTCTTTTACTGTAAAATTTATTTGTTCTAATGCTTCTAAGGATTTCATATGTGTATTAAATGTCTTTTTAATATTATAAACTTCCAAATATCCGCTGTTATTGTCCATTAATATTCATCTCCTAGTATAATATATTTGTAACAAAGTTACATGATTTACATCAAATCGGGAGTTAATACATCGAACAATAATTTAATATAGCTTTTCTATGTTCGGATTTATTCCAATACTCAACTTCCATGTTATGCATATCTTCCCTTAAATTACTTTATATGTCACATCTTAAAAGTCATTTAAGTTGTTTTTAAATAAATAATTTGGGATATCCTTTAAGCCGGTATAGACTTAAGCTTTAACTTTGTGTACAATCTTCTCTGAATAGAGGATAGATGTATCACCTCCTGGGAAACCATCTGGATGGTCTATACCTGTGGCTGAGCTAGTTTTATTCCATTTAGTGAGGATTAATGTTTCGGCTGGTTGGGAGCGGCTTTCCGGGATACCCGCGTCACATGCAAGGAATTATCCCATTTTCGTAGTAAGTTCGGCTCTTAATTGAGTTTGTTTGTTATGCCCTTTTTTGCAAAGTAAGAAGTTTAAATTTTTCTCTAAAACCTATTGACTTTTACTAGCTGGTCTTTATATCTAACATTAGATCCATGGAAATAGCCTATTGTAAAGATATTTAAAAAAATAATCAAATAAAAGTCCAATTAACCCAATTACTACAATTCCAACAAAAATTTCTGATGTACGAAGCATCCTCTGAGCATTAATAATAACATAACCTATACCAGAAGAAGCACCAACTAATTCCGCAACGATTATATATGTCCATGCCCATCCTAATATTAATCTCAGTGAATCAATAATTGCAGGTAAACTGGAAGGTAATATTATCCTCCATAGCACAGAAGATTGCGAAGTCCCAAGTGTATATGCCACATCTAATAAATCCTCTCTTACATTTCTAATAGTAGTTGAAATCATTAAAACTAATTGTGGAAAGCTCCCAATAAAAATTATTGCTATCTTTTGTACTTCATTAACACCAATCCACAATATAAATAAAGGGATAAATGCTGATGCCGGTAAGTAACGTACAAATGACATTAATGGCTCTAAAAATGCCTCTATAGGTTTGTAAGTACCAATTAATATCCCTAATGGAATTGCTATTAAAGCCGATATTAAAAAACCCATCAATACACGAAAAATTGTAATTCCTATATCATGTATGAAATTAAATTCTGTGAAAAGTCTTATAGCAGCTTGAATTGTTTCCGTAGGAGTCGGCAAAAAGATTTTGGGAACTAAACCACTATACGATAAAATAGACCATAATATAAAGAATATAACGAAACTGCTACATCCTATTATAAAATAATTTCGTTGTTTTAATGCAGCTTTAGGATTAAAAGCTTTGCCTAATTTCATCATAAATGTAATTGGTTCGGCTTTTATATCATCACTATACATTCCCTTATACCTCCTAGTATAATATATTTGTAACAAAGTTACATGATTTACATCAAATCGGGAGTTAATACATCGAACAATAATTTAATATAGCTTTTCTATGTTCGGATTTATTCTAATACTTAACTCCCATATTATGCATATCTTCCCTTAAATTACTTTATATGTCACATCTTAAAAGTCATTTAAGTTGTTTTTAAATAAATAATTTGGGATATCCTTTAAGCCGGTATAGACTTAAGCTTTAACTTTGTGTACAATCTTCTCTGAATAGAGGATAGATGTATCACCTCCTGGGAAACCATCTGGATGGTCTATACCTGTGGCTGAGCTAGTTTTATTCCATTTAGTGAGGATTAATGTTTCGGCTGGTTGGGACCGGCTTTCCGGGATACCTACGTCACATGCTGGGTTGTTTACTCACTAAATAGAATGGATACTCTTATTCACTTTTACTTAAAGGAGTTGTTGCTTAATGAATTTTTTGCCTAATTATATTAGTGTTGGTATTGATGTTGCAGCTGATTTTAGCTGGTTTTGCATCTTGACGCCTGATGGAAAGGAGTTTAAAAAGCCATTTAAAGTTGAACACGATAATTCTGATTCCATGAAGAATGCTGTTCTGACAATTAAAAAGGCAGAAGAGCAATTCTCCATGAAATCTAAGATATTTCTGGAGTCTACGGGAATCTACCATTTCCCACTCTTCTGCCACCTAAAAGAATTAGGATTTGAGGTTTTTGTTATTAATCCTCTTATTACTAATTCTAACAAAAATATTGGCATAAGAAAAGTAAAAAATGATAGATTTGATGCAAAACGTATTGCTGCTATTGGTTATTCGCCTGACACCAAAGTTTCTGTTATGCCCGCTGAGTTAATTTTATATCTTAGATGTTTATGCGAGAGTACTATAGCCTTGTCGATAATCGTAGTTCTTATGTGAATAAGCTTAAAGCTCAATTGCATATTGTTTTTCCTGGCTTTTGCAAGGTTTTTTCTGATATTACTGGTGTTACGGCTGTTGCTGTGTTAAAGAGATTCCCAACGCCAGAAGATGTTATAAATGCCCAACCTGATGAAATTATTAAGCTTATCTCATTATCATCAAGAAAAGGCTTAAACTACGCTAAAGCTAAGTATGATAAACTATTTAAAGCTGCTAAAAATGCCTTAAATTTCAGGTATAATTTATCTTCTGTATATGATGTACTTAAAATCAATGTCTATCTTATTGAAGAATTTGATAAAAAGATTAACCTGATATTATCTGAAATCAAAGCATTTGTGGATAAAAATAAGTCTGAGAAATTTGTGCAGCAAATTTATTATCTTGATTCTATACCTGGTGTAGGCTTTCTTTCAGCGGTTACTCTTATGTGTGAAATAGGCGATTTTTCAGCATTTAGCAAACCCAAGCAGCTTTTTGCATATTTTGGTGTAGATCCTTCTCAATGAATCTGTGCATTTTAAAGGTACTGACAATAAAATGTCCAAAATATGATTATTATCAGAAAAAGAAAGAATCTAAACCTAAAAAGGTGGCTCTTGGAGCAATTATGCACAAGATTTCAGACATTGTATTTGCTGTTCTAAGAGACAATAAGCCTTTTGTAATAAAGACGCCTGATGAACACAAATTACAATATCAGAACATTCATAAAGCTGCTTAAAGTTTTGCATTATGCCTGGAAATAACGATTAAGCTCTATTAAGTTTTCAAAGTTCGGCTCTTAATTGAGTTTGTTTGTTATGCCCTTTTTGCAATGTAAAAAGTTTAAATTTTTCTCTAAAACCTATTGACTTTTACTAGCTGGTCTTTAAAAATAACTCTTATTAGTTTTGTTTTGTTAAAGATATTATTTCGTTGTAAGCATCAACTTCAATAATATCTCCATTTTGCAAAGTTTCATAAAATTCTTTATCTACTTTGTCAACCATTGGCATCTCCATAATAATTGAACTAGCAACTAAAACGGGATCTGGATATTTTATAATGAGTGCCTTTGGTGCTGTTCCATTTAAGCTCAATTGGTACATTCCATCAGCCTGAACAACAGAACTAGCTTTGCCACTTGGAAAAACAAGTATTTTCCCCGATATACACTTACCTTCAAGATCATGATTTTTTTCAATAACAATACCTGTTTTTGGTTCTACCAAATAGAAGCAAAAATCATCTTTTGATATAATAACTTCACCTTTTGCTTTCCCTTCTGAAATTTTATGGCATTTAAATTTTAATGTTTTTATATTCATCATATCTCCCCCTTTAAAGCAGCATCAACACATTCTGGTAATCTTCTTATAACAAATGTGATATTCCTTCTTTTGGTATAATAAGCACATTTTGGAGAATCTGTAACACCTCTCTTCCCATACAAAAAATTCCAACATGGCTGATCCATGCAAGTATCATCCACAATATCACCTCCCGCTTCATTTATTATCTGGAGGTAACCCATTCTCTTGGCTAATTCCTTTGTCAGGAAGGATGTCATGATCCATAATTTAACAGCTAGCTTTTTTCCTGCTATTTGCCTAGCTACTTGTCCAACTTGATTAATAGTAAAATGTGGACATCCAAATAAAGCAAAATCAATTTTTCCTCCACTTTCTGAAATAGTATCTTGTATTGACCTTAAATCATCATCTGTAACTGTTACAAATTTCTTTGGTTTATCACCTTTAAAAGCATCATCTAAAGTTTTTGCTTCTGGTGTAATTCCAACAATATGAAACATTGATATATTTCCAGCAGTGTTTAGTTGAGCTCCTAAATTCATCAAAGATTCATTTGATATAATTGAAGGTAAACCAACAAAAACTGGTGTTTTGAATCCTATCTTTTTGGGTAATAAATATCCTAAAAGTTGATAATCAAATTCATCCTTAATATTTGCTTTTACATCAACCAAAACCTGACCTTTCCTATTATTATCAATTAAAAATCCATATAATGGTGTTCGACCTGTTATAGAAGCACATAAAGCACTTTGAGCTGATTCTCTATTCGTTCTCGCTCCATATACTGAATTTATAAAAGGTGTTGCACTAGATTCAGAAAATGCTGTTATCTCCCCAAATCTTGGTATGTTCTTTTCTAAATACGGTGTGCAATTATATGTTAAAGTTGCTCCAATATCTTTATAAACTTGTCGTGTACGCCTTATCATCTTTTCGTCTTCGATAGAAATATCCGTTAAATTTTTAAAATACTCTAAATTAAACCCGGGATTTACTGTAGGCGAAATTTTACACTTTGCCCCAGCCTTTACTAATTTCTCAGCAAACCATAAATCGGCTTCCTGATTGCTTAAAGCTACATGTGCACGAGAAATTGGTACCATTTTTTCAGCACCTAATGCATCGCCAATAGCCACTTGTATTTTCATTGCTAGCGCAGTACCTTCACCATATTTACCATAAAGCATATCTTTCTCTTCATCAGTAAGAGTCATATATTTAACCTCCAATACTATAATTTTAAATAAAAAAGATGCCTTTCATTTTTAAATGAAAAGCATCTTTGCTTTATCTTAATAAATAATTTTATTATTATTTTTTAAAAAAATTACATAATATTAAGAAATTTTTACTAATCCTCAGTAAAATAAATATTGTTTTTTTGTTCATACTCATCAATTTCTTTAAATCTTTCATCAATTTCTTTTATTCCCTTTGCAACATCACGTAGTAATAAATTAAAAAACAACATTGGTGTACTATAAACATCAAATATTGATATATTTGTAATTGGAACAATTATAATCGGATTTGCAAAATTAATAACTGGCGAAAACATTCTATCCGTAATAGCTGCAACAGAAAAGCCCTTTTTACCCAATTCGTCTAATTTATTAATTAATATGTTAGGATACCTTGGAAATATTATTGTAATAATTTGGGTTTCTTTAGGGTTTAGTAAATTAATACTATCCCATAAAGATGTTCCCGGTGTAACACAAGTAATGCCACCTCTTATTTTATTTAGTATATAAAATATATAGGGTAATAGAGTTGCAGACATCCTTGCAGACAATAGAACTAAATTTTTAGCATTAATTATTTTTTTAACTAATTCTTTATATGATTTTTGGTTAATTATATATTTTAGCTCGTCAGCATTAGTCTTTTCACTATTAATTATATCTATTATACCCTCGTCATTATTTATATATTTCAACCTTTCTGGTGTTGTAATTTCTTGTCTAACATATTCTTTCAAATGTCGCAAAAAATCACTATAACCATGGTAGCCTAATAAAGTACAAAACCTAGAAATACTAGCTTGGCTAATATTTAAATCTTTTGCTACCTCACTTGCAGTCATAAATGTTACATGTTTATAATTTTCTTTAAAATAATGTGCGATTTTTTTAAAAATAGGCGATTTTTCTGAAACTAAAAATAAATTCTTCTCAAACTCTTCAATACTATTAATATTTGATTTTACTTTTATAACTTTGGTTACCTCCTTTAAATACTATTAAATAATATTTAAGCTAAAGTAATTTAAAATCTAGCAATTAATGAATCCATTCTTTATGTAATATATTTTGAATGTTCTTATTCTTAATTATATCACTAAAATATTATTTGTCAATAGAAAAATATAAATTGTGTAATTATTCTGTGATAATGTCATATCCCCAATTTTGCAGCAAATTTTTATGTAATGTAATCCGAAACCATTTATTCTACTAATGATTTCGGGTATTTTTATTTTAAAATTTTGTCAAATTTTAATGTCGTTTTCTAGAGGATTGTGGTATAATAAAAGAGTAATTCTTTGATATCACAAGACTGTAGAGGTATTTAATTTTGTATCTAAAAAAAGTACAAACCATAAAACAGGAAGAACCTATTTGTCAATTGTTAACAGTTATTATGATAAGCAAACAAAGCAATCTCGCACAGCCACGGTTCGCTCTATTGGTTATCTGGATGAACTTGAAAAAGAATATGATGACCCAATTGCATTTTTTACTGAAGAAGTTCGAAAAATGAATGAAAAGAATAATGACAAGAAGCTTCCTGTTAATCTCCAAATTGCCTTAAATGAATCTATGAATTCTAATTACAACGCTCGCAAGAATTTTGGCTATGCAGCTTTGATAAAATTTATCATGAACTTGAAATAGATAAATTCCTCAGAAACAGACAACGGCACTCAAAAGAAGAATATGATGCAAATGCTATTATGAAACTTCTGGTATTCTCACTCTTGCTTTATCCCGCTTCAAAGAAAAAGACTTATGAAAACAGAGATATATTCTTTGAAAAATTTGATTTCTCTTTGGATGATATATATAGGTGTCTTACTCTGTTTAACAAACACAGTGATTCTCTTCAGCTTTGGTTACATGAGCATATTAAAAACCAGTATAATCGAAATACAGATTTGGTTTACTATGATGTCACAAATTATTACTTTGAAATAGATGAACAGGATGATCTGCGTAAAAAGGGAGTTTCAAAAGAACACCGTCCAGATCCAATTGTACAGATGGGCTTATTCATGGACACAAATGGTATGCCTATTACATATAAGCTTTTTCCTGGTAATGCGCCTGATAAAACTACTTTGATTCCAGCTTTAAGCAGGATCCAACGAGAATATTCTTTAGGTAGAATAATTATTGTAGCAGACAAAGGATTAACTACTGGAGATAACATTTGGCATATTTTATCTGCTAAAAATGGATATGTATTAAGTTATTCTGTTCGTGGTGCAGATAAAGATTTTCAGGATTATGTTCTTGATGAAAATGGATATATTAACAAAGGTAATGGTTTTAAAATTAAATCAAGACTTTATCCTAGGGAAATTCAAGTGACTGCAACGAATGGTAAAAAGATAAAAAAGGTAGTACATGAAAAACAGGTTATTTTCTATAGTCCTGAATATGCAGCAAAGGCCAAGCAAGATCGTGCTGCTGTACTAGCTAAAGCAATGGACCTGATTAAAAATCCTGGAAAGTATAATAAATCTATATCTTATGGTACAGCCAAATATGTGAAAAACCTTACATTTGATGCTGATACAGGTGAAATATCTGAGAACGTACATCAAAGCTTGACTTTTGACGAAGAAAAATTACGTGAAGAAGAAAAATTCGACGGTTATTATGCTATTGTTACAAGTGAATACAAAGAGGTACCTGAGAAAATCATTGAGATGTACCGTGGACTTTGGAAGATAGAAGAGTCCTTCAAGGTAACAAAAAGTGATTTTGAGAGTAGGCCAGTTTATTTATCGTTGAAGGAGCATATTGATGCTCATTTTCTGACATGTTTTATAGCTCTTGTAATTGTAAGGATACTGGAACACAGATCGAAGGGCAAATATTCAGTAACAGAAATGCTTGAAAGCTTAAGTAAAGCATCTTGTAGTCATGTTAAGGAGAACTATTATCTTTTTGATTTTTATAATGATGTACTTGAAGATATCGGAAAAGAGTTAAACATTGATTTTAGTAAAAAGTTTATGACACTTGGAGAGATTAAAAAAATTTTAGGAGAAACGAAAAAAAGTTAATTTTCACTACATCTTTGGGACAAATTTAAAAAGCCCGAAACCCTTTATTTTAAAGAGGTTTAAGGCTTTTTTTATCTCTTTTTGCTGCAAAAGTCAGGGTATTTATCAAGGCTTAATTTCCTATGCCCTTTTTTAAAATACCTTTAATTTTATATCACTAACCAACCTTGCCATAGCAACATATGAAAAAATTCCTAGTTTCAATTCTTATTTTGTTATCATAGTTCCTAATGCTACAACTAAAATATAAAGCATACCGTAGAGATGACATTTTTACTAAATAAATTTGTTCTTTTTTAGGTAACATTTTTACAGACTATTGACATTAATAATTTTTACCTAGAGCTAATTCATTACCTTTACTGAGAATTTCTATAGCAGATTTTACATCCATCTCTATATTTTTTGCCATATATATCACCTCAAGTACATTTTAAAGCGTCTCTATGGCTTTTTTTAATTTTTCTGTTACAACATTAGCGACATCTTTTAACTCGTCATTGTCTATCATGCCTATTACCTCCTCAGGATTTATTGCCGATACAACTGTTTTGCCATTATCTTCATATACAATTACATTACATGGTAGCATAAGTCCTACAATAGGTTCTTTTGATAGTACTTCATATGCATGATTTGGATTGCAGGCACCGAGAATTACGTAATTTTTAAAGTCTTTATTAATCTTTTTCTTAATAGTCTCTTTAAGATTAATTTCAGTAAGAACACCGAATCCAACAGCTTTTAAAGCCTCTTTAACCTTAGTTATGGTCTCCTCAAATGAATAATCTACCTTTTTTGTTATACCCAATTCCATAATAATCACATTCCTTTCTTATTCCTGTATTTACACCCTATATAGCATTCCCGGTTTATCTTAGAATAATTACACTTATTCTCCCTTTTGAAACCCTTTGGAAATCTAATGTCAAATTCCATTTCAAAAAATTTTACGGCCTCCTCTATGGAAATTCTTGTACATTTTTTACAGCACCTAGCACCACCAGCTTCTCCAATTCTTTTAAGCGCATTTGCTACCGCTAAATGGGCTTTCGAGCGTTTTAAAGGTGTATAAGGTGTAGCTTTATAAATAACACTAATAGCAACGCCAACACCTACGCCTGCACCACATGCACCGTAATATCCGCACACACCACCAGGTACTTCTTTACCTCTATTAATTGTTTCAATTATATCATCGTCAGATGCCTTTCCTGTTAAATTTTTATATGCAGTAACAATTGCAGCTGGCACCAATGCATGGTGTTCTGGTCCATGCATTGGTATCCTACTATCAGCCATTATATTTTCAACTATTTCCATAGGATCTCTTGATTTTGTATTAAGACAATATTCTTTTATTACTTCAATGCCGTCCTTTGCGTGACAACTGTCGCAGACGTAATGCCCATCCATACAGTGGGCACGAGTTAATTCTTCTATACCACAGTACTCGCATTTTTTCAAAACCGGCTTTTCTAAATAAATAAGCGGCTTTCCGCATACCATGCAGTTTTCCATATATTTTTTCTCGCAGCACTCCATAATTATCTCCCTTCATACAAATATAGAAATTGATTAGTGGCGGTTTTCCATCCAACGTTTTAGAAAATTATATTACATACCCGCTTTTAACTTATAATTCTGATATATACCTTTCTGCATTTATCGCTGCTACAGCACCATCACCTGCAGCTGTTACTACTTGCCTTATTTTTTTATCTCTAATATCACCAGCAGCAAAAACGCCTTTTACATTTGTCATAAGGTCATCATCGGTCTTTATATAACTATATTTATTTAAATTTAGTACACCTTTAAACAAATCTGTTTTAGGTGTAAGACCAATATATACAAATGCACCATCAACTGAAACATCATTCAGAACTCCAGTCTTGAGATTTTTATATGTTAGGGACTTTAACATTCCATCACCATTGGCCTTTATGACATGTGATTCCCAGATAAAATTTATTTTAGGATTAGAAAAAGCTTTATCTTGTAATATGTTTGATGCTTGAAGATTATCAAATTCGTGTATTACTGTAATTTTATCAGCAATCTTTGCAAGGTACAATGCTTCCTGGATTGCAGAGTTTCCTCCACCAATTACTGCCACATGTTTACCTTCATACATTGCACCATCACATATAGCACAGTAGTGGATGCCTTTACCTCTAAATTCAACTTCACCTTCTGCAGGAAGCTTTCTCGGCTGTGCTCCCATAGCAACGATAACTGCCTTTGAATAATATATCTTATCTTCTGTCCTTACGTATTTCTCGCTATCCGTAAGATTTATCTCAAATACTTCTTTCAAATCATCTATCTTCGCACCAAAGCTTTCTGCTTGCTTTCTCATATTATCTGTCAATTTTTTCCCTTCTATTTGCCCGTCTGTCCCTGGATAATTCTCTATAAAATAGGTATTTGCCGTCTGTCCTCCTGTTATACCCTCTTCTAAAACTATAGTATTGAGATTTGCTCTTGCTGAATAAAGTGCTGCTGTTAAACCTGCAGGACCACCACCCATTATAAGAACATCACACTCAACCTTTTCGGGTTCTTTATCAAGAAGTGAGAAACCTATTATACTCTCAATTGCTTTGCGTAAATCGGGTTTTGATATATAGCCGTTTAATCTTTTCCCAGTTTCTTTACCATCTTTAAAAAATACCAATGTTGGGCTTCCTTTAACACCAAGGCTTAATGCGAAATCTTTATTCCCTTGCCTATATATTTCAATAAAATCCATGTATTCACCATATGCTTCGGCTAATCTATGAAATATAGGCTTCAGTTGAGCACATGGTGGACAATCTGTCGAATAGAAATCTACAACGATCGGCCTTTTTGATTTTAATACAACTTCATCGAAGTCATTGGCATTAATCTCTCTTACCATAATTATAACCTCCTAATTTTCAAATCATTATAAGAACATATTTGAAAGATTTATAAAAAATTTTCTATTCATATCTGCAGAGCTAAATTACCGATAATAAATCATCTTTGTAATATTCAATTCCCAATTTATATAGTTTTTCAATATCTCTACAGTCTGTTGACAATACACTTCCATTCTTCTCATTCGCAACAACGCCACACCCACCACCACATACAAGGCTTACCGGGCATTCCTTACACTGTGGAATATTTAGTATATTTCTTTCTTTCCACAAACTTAACTTATCGTCAAAAATCTCTCTTTCAGGATAAAACGTACCGAGCCTGTAATCCTTTCTTCCACAGCTAGCAGTACAACCATAAATATCACCATATAAATCATAAAGCCATTCTTTTTTACCCGCAGGACATGTATCAAATGTCGGAGTATACATCGTACCTGAAATTACTGCATTTCTTATCCCTTTAAATTCTGGTTTATGAAATTTCTTTAATATGGGATATTTTTCAGATAACCTAACAAATGTAGCCCACTGTTCTACTTGTGTCATAAGGCTTTGATGATTTAGAGAACATTCAAATAATTCATAATTTCTGCCTACCTGCGTTTTAAATTTATCAGAAGGTAAATCGAGATAACCTTTTTTGTCAAGAATAACCGCAAGTTCTGGTAAATATTCATAATTGTCCTTATCAACAACAACCCTTAAATTTACTGGTATATTATTTTTTATAAGACTATCCATCCCTTTTAATATTTTTTCAAAGCTATCTCCACCACCTAATAACCTTCTTCTTTTATTATGAATGCCTGGTGGTCCATCAAGAGTTACTTGTATTTCCTTTATATTTGCTTTTTTTAGAATATCCATATATTCTAATAGATTGTATCCATTTGTGACCGCAGCAATTTCATATCCTAATTCACTGCTTTTATTGATAATATAAGATATTATTTCTTTTTGTTCTTTTGTATCTATAAATGGTTCGCCGCCGAATAAAGTAATATACGGTTTTACTTTCTCTCTCCCAAGCCTTTCATTTATATCATCAAAAAAGGCATCAACAGCATCAATAGTTATTAAATCCTTTTTACCAGGTATACCCCTTTCATAGCAGTAAATACAAGAAAAATTGCAACCGTATGTCGGAACAAGCAAAACCTGTGTAGGAGATTCTTCCATGATGTTTTTAAATTCTTCATATGCTTCATTTAGCCTTAAATCTTCGTATTTTTTGTCTTCGTATATATATCCTCTATCAATTACATAATCTAAAAAATCAATGTCTTTAATATTGCTTCCTGATTTTATTTTATTTAATTTATCTATTTCATCTTTTGAAGCAATATCAAAGCTACCCGATAATAAATTTAATAAAATGTAACTTTTTAGCTCTTCACTAAAAGGCAAAATCATGTTATACTTACTAAAGTACAATAAAATCACTCCTTAATTTATGCGGTAGATAATCTACCGCATCTTTCAATCATGGCAGCCAACTACAAGCTTTGAAGATTTTGAGCAGCACTGTGCAACAGTATTCTTTTGCGTACAGCAGTTTTCTGCTTTATTTGTAATTGCCTTCATTCATATCACCTCCTTTAATTAGCAAAAATAATTTTATTTTTTGATGCCTTTTATTGTTATACTTGCAACAAGATAGCCTTCTTTTTTATATTCGCGCCTTTTTAAATATTGAACTTCTCTAAATCCGGCATTTTTGATCGCCTTAATATAATCTTCCTCAGGTATCGCACCACCGAAGCAATCTGCCCATGCATTTGGATCATTTATTATTTCATCCGGAAGTTTATCAATTGATACAACATCAGATACGATAAATCTACCACCATCTTTTAATACCCTATGTATTTCTCTATACACTTTTTCTTTATCTTTTGCATGATTTATAACACAGTCACTTATGACTGCATCAAATTTGTCATCAGGAAGTGGTATGTTTTCAACATCACCTACGATAAATTCAGCATTTTTTATATTGTGATTCATTCTACTTTTTTCTGCTTCATCTATCATCTTTTTTGTCAAATCAAGCCCTACTGCAACGCCATTTTCACCAATTATTTGTGCAGCATTTAAAACGTCGTTCCCTCTTCCACAGCCAAGGTCAAGGACATTCTCACCTTCTTTTAATTCGGCAAGTGTGATATTTTTACCGCCACAACTTAAATTATCTTCATCATTTGCTAATTTCTCATATCTACTTATGATGTTTTCTTTTATATTCATTGAGTCACCGCCTTGTAAATTTCTTTATTTCAATTTTAAGCATTACAACCCCCATATGGAGGGGTGGTACTTTTACAAAAAGTATACCACATAAATTATTTAATGTAAATATTAAAAATCTTTTTTAACATTTATAACACATGAAAAATTTGGCTTGAATCTTATTTATAATAAACATTTAAATGTGGGATATTACTAATGGAGGTGTTTTTATGAAGATCACTGCTGTTTTGCCAAGGCAAGACCAAGCTAGTGCACTAGTTGATACGCTTAAAAAAATGGGCTTTGATAGAAAAGATATGATTATAGCAGTAAAAGATATGGACTTCATGGTTGACAACACAATAGACCTTAAATCAGAAAGAGAAGGCTTCGGCGAAAGGAAGCCATATACTGATTTTTATCTTGATGATGCAGAATCAGGCATTTTAGTAACATTAGAAGCTCCCAAAAAAGAACTATCTAAAATTAGAGAGACAATGGAACAATGTGGGGCTACCAACGTAATCCAGGATTAGTATAAATGTTGGACAGGAATAGCTATTCATTTGAAACTGAAAGAATAATTCATCCCTGTCTCAACTTTTTTACTGTAATAGTTTGTACCCCATACACCGATTAGTATCATTATGCCGCCAAGTATGTGAAACCAGTAGAAGCTTTCATGCCTTATAAAGACTCCTGCGATAACAGATATAACCGTTGTAAGATTTGCAAAAACCGTTGCCTGACTTGCCGGAAGCTTTGATAGAGCAAAATTATTTAATATGTATGCAATAACTGATGATGCTACACCAAGGTATAATACTGGAATATATACATTGTAATTAGCTATATCAATAAAATAATGATCAATACTGTTATTTACAATTCTTTCCGCAATATCAATTACATTGAAAGATATTGCACCGAACCACATCATGACAAAGGTTATCTCAATTGGTGTAAAGTTTTTTGAGGATTTTCTCGACAATATGCTGTAAAACCCTGCTGATAAAACCGCACCCAATAAATATACAAATCCAATTAATTTTGAATTGCCACCTTCCATACCATTCAATAAAACAATAATAGCAACACCTAAAACAGATAAAATAATAAATAATACCTGATAAATAGACGGTCGTTCTTTCAGAAAAATTGCAGCAAATATTGTCACAACAACAGGTATCAATGCTATCATTAATCCCGATTGTGATGATGTAGTGTTTTTTATGCCATATGTCTCAAATATAAAATAAATTACCGGCTCGCATAGTGACAGCAATACTACAGATGTCAAATTTTTTCCTTTGTAATCTAATTTAATAAGCCTCATCGCCCATAAAACAGTCATTACAATAGCAGCCGCTAAAAATCTGTATGCAATTAAGTCCATCGGTTTTACAATTTGAAGCCCGATAGATGTAAACATAAAAGAAAATCCAAATATTGTTGATGTCGTAATAGCTGATAAATACGGAATGTAATTTTTAAGCCTCATCATTTAACCTCCAATTCTTATCTCTTTTATTTTTCTTTTTTTATTATGTATAAAATAAATAACAAAATTATAGAATGAAAAAAGTCTTTTGTTTTACTAAGACACCATTATTAATTATATTACACTCATTATTAAAATCATAGTTTTATGTATTGCATACATGTTCATCATATAGTATACTATGTACAAATATGAAGGGAGTGTTTCTACATGGATGTACAAAAGGCTATAATATCCGTTATTGGCGTTGACAGAGTTGGAATAATCTATTCTGTTTCGAAATTATTAGCAGAAAGCAATGTAAATATCCTCGATATTAGCCAGACAATTTTGAAGGATATTTTTACTATGATAATGATAGTTGATTTAAGAAAGTCAACAAAAGAATTTGGTATTCTAAAACAGAATCTTAATAAGCTCGGCGAAGAGATGGGAGTTAAGATCGATATCCAGAAAGAAGATATCTTTAGAGCTATGCATAGACTTTGATGTAAAAAGGATTTGATAAATCGAATTCTTAACACAATGCAATACATATGACGTGTTTTGAAAGGGATGATATAATTTGGGATTTGCATTTGACGAAATAAAAGAAACCATCCGAATGGTTCAATCAGAAAAGCTCGATATAAGGACAATAACGATGGGAATTAGTTTGAGAGATTGTACGGGCAATGACGCCAATACCATATCAAGAAAAATTTATGATAAAGTGACAAAAAGAGCAGAAAATTTAGTTAAAGTAGCGGAAGACCTTGAATCCGAGTTCGGTATCCCTATTGTTAATAAGCGTATATCTGTTACACCTATAGCAATTGTGGCAGAAAGTCTTAAATCAACCGATGATTTTGTTAAAGTAGCAGCATCGCTTGATTTTGCTGCTAAAGCTGTTGGTGTAAATTTCATTGGAGGCTATTCAGCACTTGTACACAAGGGCTTTACAAATGGTGATATAAATCTTATTAATTCGATACCAAAAGCACTTTCATCAACTGAAAGAGTGTGTTCATCTGTAAACCTTGCGACGACTAAAGCAGGCATAAACATGGATGCAGTAGCTTTAATGGGAAAAATAATAAAAGACACAGCAGAGCTTACAAAAGAAAATGACGGTATAGGTGCTGCCAAGCTCGTTGTGTTCTGCAATGCACCTGAAGATAACCCCTTTATGGCAGGAGCATTTCACGGCGTCGGCGAAGGAGAATGTGTCATAAATGTCGGTGTTAGCGGACCAGGTGTAGTTCTCGCGGCATTATCAAAGCTTGACAAAAAATCAGATTTCGGTCAAATATCTGAAACAATCAAGAAGACATCTTTCAAAATAACGCGTGCTGGTGAACTCATAGGACGTCTTGCTGCAGAGCGACTAGGTACATCATTTGGAATACTTGACTTATCTTTGGCTCCGACTCCAGAAATAGGTGACAGCATAGCAAACATACTTGAGTCAATGGGGCTTTCAAAATGCGGTTCACATGGAACTACAGCAGCACTAGCCCTTTTAAACGACGCTGTAAAAAAAGGCGGTGTCATGGCATCATCATACGTTGGAGGCTTAAGCGGTGCATTCATACCTGTAAGTGAAGACGCTGGAATGATAGACGCTGTTGAAGCGGGTGCCTTATCACTAGAAAAACTAGAAGCCATGACATGTGTATGCTCTGTAGGCCTTGACATGATCGCAATTCCGGGAGACACACCTTACGAGACCATATCAGCCATAATAGCCGACGAAATGGCAATAGGCATGATAAACAAGAAGACGACTGCTGTAAGAATCATTCCAGCTCCCGGCAAAAAAGAAGGTGACCACGTAGAATTTGGCGGTCTTTTAGGCCATGCACCTGTTATGAAAGTAAACAGCTTCTCACCGAAAGATTTCATAGAAAGAGGCGGAAGAATCCCTGCACCACTTCACAGCTTAAACAATTAATGATATAATATAGGCAAATTTAAAAAGAACATATTACAAATAGAAGTACAATACATTATATGTTTGGGTAGGGGATAGTGTTTGTAGTGATAAAAAAAGCCCAACGGCATCCGTCAGGCTTTTCCTACAAAGTATATGTTAAGCATATCTCAAAACTCCGTCATCTGAAAATACAAATTTCTGTCCATTAACATAAAATGGTCTTGAAGTATCTATCCCCATTTTATCCAAACCTGTTTTGATTTTTTCATACACGTCATGACTTAACGAAGCCATTGGCATTTGGCCATTCGCTACACGTATTAAGCAGTCTACTGCACCGCCTATTTTGGTTAAATAATCATATTCTTCTGGTCCCCCTAATTTATATATAACATTTTGTTGATTCTTTTCAACTTTCCAAAGTTGAGCGACTTGTTCTTTCGTTAATTTTGACATGTCAGGGAATCCGTATTTATCAACAGCATAATTTATCATCTGATTTATATAATCCGTGATTCTTTTGCTATAATCACTGCCTATCGGATTTGAACCCCAAAACATGCTAATAGAACTATCACCAACATGCAATACAACATCCTGCCCAGAATATTCACCAAGGCTTACTGTGGTTCCGGGTGTTAAGTTAATAGAATTTTCTTGAACTTGTGCTGATTCAATAGCTTTTGAATTTGTGTATGTTGTACCTAAAAAATTCAAAGGGTTAAATTCACTCACGTCGTAATATACATTTTTAAGCTGTTTAGATTCGTCGTTTAGACTCTCTGCATATAAACTGTCTTGTGGCGCAAAGTTAGGCATTCTTTTGTTAACTTTATTGCCTTGGTAAATTATTGATGCATACGTATTATAAGCTTCTACTCTCAAAACATTCACCTCCATATTTTTTAAAGGGGATATACCCTATTATTTAAACAACATATCCTCATCTTACACAAATATATTTTGTTTTCATTTGATTTTTTATATTTTAGTACGATTTACACCGCATTTTATATATCGGCACATTAGCGTAAATACCTACACTGTCATTGAATAATATATTTATACGCGAAATAAATATTCGGAGTCCATTTTGCGGTTGGAGTAAAAAGATGTTCTATTCCAGTTGAAATACCCCATTGTTGTTTTACAGATAAAGTATTTTCAGGAATATTTAGAACATAATCCAATCCTGGATAAGTTTCATATCGAACTCGTGTCTGTGGTGAATAAATGTATTTATGCTGTCCTGACCAACTTCCAACACCAGTACTATCGATCTGTATATACTGTACTACGGCTGTGTCTGGGATACTTGTGTCATTGCTTAAATCAAATATCTGATATGGTAAAATTGTACCTACATTACTAGATGTAAAATTAAATGTCATATTTGTTGACCTCCATCCTGTTGTCCCGTTCTGCCATGCATCTCCTACAAAAAGTTTATAATTCGCATTGTCATCGTATCCACTATAAGGTACTACGACAACATACCATGTTCCTGTTGTTTGTACCTGTATATATATCCTTTCATCGCTATTACCAGAATTTTGTGACGCTGCATAATTGAAATTAGGATCGAATACATATAAATCATAATCACAGCCAGCAGGAATATCTTTAAGTAAAAATGCAACTATTTGATTAGGATCAGAACTAGCATTCAAATATATCTTATACCAGTCCTCATCGCCTACGGTATCAATATTTGCAAGTATATACTGGTTATATGAAATGGATTTAGCACTGTCAGAATTATTGTTTGGTTCATACGGATCTGTTAAAGCTTGAGACACAACACTATTCATTTCATTTTTAGAGTTTACCGCAATTTGAAGTCCTTTCTTTATAGTCTCAATGTTTACACCTTTTGAAAGCTGAGCATTGTCACTTACTTCTGATAATTCAAATTTAAATTTAGCAGTAGTATCCGTATCAAAGTTTAACATTGATGTAGGCAATTGCTCCACATTTTGTGTTTTATTTTCGCTCGCAAACGCTGATAAATTCGAGCTAATTATAAGCACTATAGTACAAATAACCGCTAATAGTTTTATAAAAAAATGCTTCATAAAAAAACCTCCTAAATTTTTATTGACATCCAAAATTTTATGGTACACGCATTTAGACTATAAAGCTCTATACTTATCGCGCAAAAACACATTTTGAAAATCAAATTGCAAGTATTATAATCATTGTATTTTGAAGGTTTTCTTAAATCTTTAATGCATTGTTAGGCTTTACTTTTGATGCCCGAGAGCTTACCGGTAATTCTCTTAATAATTATAATAGACTATTACATAAATTTGTCAACTGTCCAAAAGTACTAATTTTTTATGTCACAAAATACGGTTCAGATGTGTTTATATTATGTAAGTCTCATGTGGGAGGTGTTCAAAATACCAGATTCATTCAAAGATATCTTTGAAAAATACTACAGTAAGATCTATCGACAAATAGCTCTTATTATAAACGATGAAGATAAAGCACAAGACATTGCGCAGGAAGTCTTCATCAAATTGATTAAAAACCCTCCCCACAATGATGAAAATATAGGAGGCTGGTTATCGAAAGTGGCTATTAATCAAGCACTAAACTTCATCCGCTCAGAAAAAAACCTTAAATCAAGGGAATTAAAAGTATCTCAGTTTAATGGCGATTTTATATCACCTGAGGACATAGCAATTGAAAAAATAGAGATAGACAAAGTTAGAAAAGTTTTGTCTAAAATGGATAGACGAGATATGCTTTGTCTCGTGCTGAAACACTCAGGATACAATTACGAGGAAATTTCCATATCGCTTGGAATAAAAAAATCATCTGTCGGAACAACAATAGCAAGAGCACACAAAAAATTTAAAGAGCTTTATGAAAAGGGGGTGTAGCACATGTGCTTCGATGAAGGGACACTGCAATCATACTTAGACGGTGAAATAGATGATTCACTAAAAGAACAGATAAAAAAGCATCTTGATACGTGCAAAAAGTGTTCAAGTAAGCTTAATGAGCTTAAAAATTTAAATAGCTTTTTAGATAAAGCCTTAAAAACAAGTTCTATCGATCTCAATGAAGCATGGCAAAATCTGAATAAAAAGATCAATAAAGAAGAAAGAGGTGTATTCTATATGTTTAAAAAATACAAAAAGTATGTGGCAGCAGCCGCTGCGGTAGCTGTAATCACAGCATCTATAGCATTGCCACCTATACAAAAAGTAGAAGCAGAGATATTGAGCCTATTTAGACTCAACAACTTTAAAACTGTCACAATAACACCTGATGATATACAAAATATCAAAAATAAATTTTATCAGACTGGAAATAAGGATATCGACTTAAAACAATACGGTGATATAAAAGTAATTGGTGGTGATAATTCTAAGGAATTTAATAAAGACAATTTAAATGAAATAAAATCTTATGTTGGCTACAATTTTAAAATCCCTCAAGATGTGGACAGCTTCAAAATAAGAGACAGCATTTATGTGGAAAAAGGTCAAACTGTTGAATTTAAATTAAATGTAGATAAGATAAATAATCTAATAAAGACATTTGGAGGAAATAAGCTGCTGCCAGAGAACTTAAATGAAAAGACATTTAAAATAATTTTAGGCAATAGTGTGCATATATCTTCTACAGATAAAAATGAATCAGATTCTCCAAAAAATATAAGCTACGGACTTGATATAATGAAAACCCCTGAAATAATCGTACCTGAAGGTGTCGATATTGAAAAAGTCAGAGATGCCGTCATCAACATGCCATTCATTCCAGACGACATTCGAAATCAAATAGCCAGCATAAAAGACTGGAAAACCACAATACCATTTCCTGTGTCAGATACAGATGATATAAAAGACGTTACTATAAACGGCAGTAAAGGAATTGTAATATCAAAAAAATTCCAAGGTTCCGATATTTTAGAAGTATATTCAAATCTTGCGTTAAATAATAATGGTGTAATATATTTGTTCAGTGGAAACAATATTTCACCAGACGAGCTTATAAAAATAGCAGAATCAATGAGGTGATGAAATGATACTGGAAACGCAGAACCTTACAAAACAGTTTGATGGTAAAGGCGGATTTAAAGATGTAAATATATCTGTTGATAATGGTATGGTTTTTGGATTCCTTGGCCCAAATGGCGCCGGCAAAAGCACCTTTGTAAAAACTATGGTGGGGCTTTTATACCCCACCTCTGGTTTTGCATGGATTATGGGAGAACCTATTGGTACTATTGAATCAAAAAGAAAAATCGGATTTTTGCCTGAAAACTTCAAATATTACGGCTGGATGACAGGTAAAGAATTAATGAAATTTCATGCAGAATTATACAAAATGAAAAATCCAGATAAAAAAATCGAAGAACTTCTCGAGCTTGTTAAGCTTAAAGGACATGAAAACAAGAAAATAAAGAACTATAGCAAGGGTATGCAGCAGAGGATCGGCCTTGCCATAGCTCTTTTAAATGACCCAGAAATAATTTTTCTTGATGAACCAACCTCTGCACTTGACCCAGTTGGCAGAATTGATGTTAGAGAAATAATAAAAAGATTAAAAGATAATGGTAAAACAGTATTTTTAAACAGCCACCTTTTAAGTGAAGTTGAAATGGTATGTGATGAAGTCGCAATTATAAACCACGGGCATGTAATAGCAGATGGAAAGCTTGAAAACTTGTTAAGTAAAAACACTTATGTAGAGATGGTTATATCAGATTATAATAGCGAATTAATCGAAAAGATATCTAACTTAGCGTATGACACTGTATTTAAAGATGGCAAACTTACATTTAAAGTAAAAGATAAAGATAGTATTCCTAAGATCGCAAAAACTGTCGTAGATTCCGGAGCAAAACTGTATCAATTGGATTCAAAAACAAGTTCATTGGAAGATCTATTTATAAATATAGTTGGAAAGGATGAGGATGTATGCTGACAATAACGAAATACACCATCAAAGAGATGATTAAAAAGCGTGCATTCCTCCTAATTGCAATACTTACAGTAGGATATCTTTTTATTTATGGCTATGGATTGAGTTTAGCTTTTCATAGCAGCAGTTCCTTTATAGGCAATGTACCAGACATAGGCAAAATTTTACTTGCATCACAGCTTCTCTCTGCAGGGCTTTATTTTTCAAATTTTATAATCGCATTTTTGATAGTACTTACATCTGTAGGTGCCGTGTCAGGCGATGTGGAAAGTGGTGCTATATATGCTTTACTGTATAAACCTCTAAAAAGGTATGAATACGTACTTGGCAAATTTATAGGGCTTGGCATAATCATCACTGTATACAGCACATTGTTGTTTCTTTCAGTAATAGGGCTTAATATCGTTTTTGGCACGAAAGTATACTTAGGATTAGGAAACGTCTTCCGTGCATTATTCTTTTTTGACCTTGGTCCAGTAGTCCTTTTATCCTTAGTAATCGCTTCAAGTTCAATAATGTCAACTGTAAATACAGGTGTTTTAGCTGTAATGACATACGGCATCGCAATGATAGGAGGCATACTCGAACAAATGGGATCATTTTTCACAGATGCGACAAGTCAAGGTCTTTCAAATGTTGGTATTATCACAAGCTTAATTTTACCTACAGATGTGATATTTAGAAAGATGAATGTAGAACTTCTTACTCAAAATACAGGCTTAAGCTTTCTTGCACAAGGGCCCTTTGGCGGTACTTCACAGCCAAGTCCTATTATGTTTGTGTATATCATCTTCTACGTTTGTTTTTTGCTGTATTACGGAACAAAGAAATTTGAAAAAAGAGATTTGTAATGTGGACATTAATAAATAAAAAAATTAAATTTTGGAGGGTAAAATTTATGAAAAGTATACTGTCTGTTGAAAAAGGATGTGAAGAATTAATTAATTCATACGGAGAGTCATTACTCATAAATGTAAGCCCAAATATAAAGTTCTTTGATAAAGTACTGTCTAATGAAGAACTTGCAATACGTAAAGACAAAAATAAGCACATAATCTCAATAATAGAAAATTTAATAAGGAAAAATCATATATATGACAACTTAGTAAAAAAAGGTTATTTTTTTATAATATGCGATACAGATGGTTATGTGGTTAAGTTAATATATGATGAACAGCTAAAAAATTACTTTGATGCATTGCACTTTACGGAAGGTATTAGCATGAGACTTAAAGATTGCGGTACAAATGCAATTAATTTAGCAATAAAAACGAATAAGCAAGTTGAAATAAATGGAAAAGATCATTATTGCAGATTATTCAGTAATTGGTACTGTACTGCAGCACCTATCATAGATTACTACAGTGAAAAAATAATTGCATACATTGACATGACTGTAGTAAACAAATCATACAACAAACTACGAAATATTATATTAAGTAATATCTCAAATTATATTGAAGAAATAATTATGTATAGACATGAGATTTATACTACTATCAACAGTAGACTAAGTCTATCAGATAAATTGATTTTAACATATTTAGCAAATGGCTTGAATAGGAAAGAAATTATTAAGGAAATGAATATATCTGAAGCTACATTAAGAAGGTATATTGAAAAATTAAAAATCAAGTTAAAAGCACAAAATGATATTGTTTTAATTTTAAACGCCATAAATGCCGGTATTTTAGATACTTGTGGAAATATACTGTAATAAAAATAATCACATTTTTGAACGAAATCGCTTAAACTTACGACATAGTTCGACATATATTGATAAAAAAATCGGCGAATTCAATAACTTCTCAACTGCATGATTAGAATATATAATATTAATTGAACATATGAATGGCCATTCTGAGTTCAATAATAGTTGAAGGGATGGTTTAAATGAAAAAGTTAGTATCAATTTTGCTATGTTTAGTGTTACTTATGTCAACATCGGTTGCACTTGCATCGGATAATTTAAATAAAAGTACTGCAGATTCTATAATAACTGTTAATCCGCAGAAAGGAGATGTCCGACCGAACAATGCTAATTCCATTGAGCCTCAAACAGCATATAATTATTCAATACCTAACTTCTACCTAGTAAAAGGCGAAGTGGCTTGGACGACGCAAAGTGGAATTGGCTTTTATTCTGATGGATCAGATCTTCCATTTTATGAGGACGATTTCCATATTTCTTTTAAGGCAAGTGGAAATCCCGTTAATTTATTCTTAGGTGTATACAAAATAGATGACTATGTAAACCACAGGACTGAAATAGAAAAAGATCCGACAAAATATGTGATTAGTTATAGCATTATATATTCTGCTGGTGATCATAAAGTAAATTTTATGAATTTACCAAAAGGAAAATATGTATTTCTTTGGAAAAACATGAATAGCAGTAATTCTCGAATTGATATAGCAAATGCCGTACTAACTAGTTATTAAATTGTTTAATTTATGTTTCATTTTACAAAAATAGCAGATAAGAAATAACGGATATTTCTTATCTGCCTTATTTTAATACCATAAATACATAGAAAGGAAATTAATTTATGATTAAAAAACATAGAACTGCATTAATAGGAATAGGATTTGCTGTTGTTATAGTATTGTTGTCCATATTCCCAAATACGGGGAATTTTTTAAACAATTTAAGAGCATATGATTACCAGACTGATTACATATCACCTGACTATTTTGATAAAATAATGTTGCAATTATCTGAAGATGGAAATAAATATATTGATCTCAAACAATTAGGGTATTTAAAGGTAAATAAAGATAATAAAGAAAAAAAATATGAATATAAACTAAACGATTTATACAAGCTCAAATCTGACGTAAATTATAATTTCAAACTGCCACAGGAAAATAACATTCTGAGCGATCTTAATAAGATAGAAAGTAGTATTTATGGAAATCAAATAATCGAATTTAATTTAAATATAGATGCTATTAATAAACTTATAAAATCATATAAAAGCAATAATGTATTCCCAGAAAACTTAAAAGGTAAAAACTTCAGAATAGATTTTTATAAAATAGTATATATTCACATGGATAATAGTAATGAATATAATTTTCCGGGTTCAATAACTTTTAGCCTTGAAATTAGAAAAATTCCAAAAATAGACGTTCCAGCTGGAGTTGATAAAAACAAAGTTAAATGCGCTGTATCAAGTTTGCCTTTTTTACCGTATTATTTACAAAGCCAAATCGCGAGTACAATAGATCTAAAAAATTTATTAGACATACCAGAATCAGCAAAAAGAGAAAAACTGGATTACACCACAATTAATAAAAATAAAGGTATTATAGTGTCGTACTATTTAAAAGATGCAAATGCTTTAAATAAAGACAAAGAAAAAAGCGTAAAATATCTCCAGATAGTCTGGATAGAAGATGATATTATATACCAAATGGAAGCAAAAGGCATTTCAGAAGAACAATTATTAAAAATAGCAGAATCAATGAAGTAATCCCAATCCTATTGCGATTATCTCAGCTATATTCATCATCAAAAAGTTTTTGACAGACAGTGGAAATGTATCTTTCTTTGTCTGGACTTTGTAAAATTTTCTTATGTTTTTATTCACAGGCACAAACGTCAACAACACAATAAGCGCCAATAAAGGCAGCACCTTTAAAACTACAAGAACCACAATGTCAATGTATGAAATATAATATTAAGGGGCTGTTGCAAAACTACTTTAAAGTAGTTTGCAATACCCCTTTTTAATGTAAAAAGGCTGTATAAAAATGAAAAAACAATCATGAAAATATATGTAATTCATCTGATTTTCTATGATTGTTGAGTTTTAGGCGCACTTAAATAAGCCTTGGGCTTTCTGTAATTTTTTTCTTCAAATCTCAGGCTATTTTTATTCCATGAAGGTGCTTTTCACATCTCTCATTCTGTATTTTTGCATGCAGTTTGTTTACATCGTAGGAAAAACATAACAGCATAAACTCCGTTTTTACACTGTTTTTCCCACGTGTTAAAAATCTATTAAATTGGTAATCATTTTTTAGAACTCCAAAAGCACCTTCTACCTGTATTGAACGATTAACTCTCAGGAGAATTCCCTCCTCAGATGTGATATTCTCATAAGATATTTGTCGCTTCTCTACAAATGTTTTTGATACTTGCATCTTTCGGTTGCCTCGTGCTTTTGTACATTTTGATTTATATGGACAATTGTTGCAGTCTTCACATTCGTATACAGTAATTTCTGAACGGTAGCCACTTGCTGAAGTCCTATAAATGATTCCAATTGGTCTAAGTTGTTTTCTATTGTGGCAGGTATATTCATCTTTATCTTTATCATAAACCATGTTTTCACGCTTACTAATATCATTTTTAAAACTTTTTTTCTTCCACTTTTCATATGTCTGCGGCTTTATGTAGTATTTTTGATTTTTTTCTTCCAAATACAGATAGTTTTCTTCACTCTCATATCCAGAGTCCGCTATGATATTTTGATATTTGTTTCCTAAATTTGATTCCATATCATTTAGAAATGGAATAAGGGTAGTGTTGTCAGACCTGTCCTGAAATATACCAACACCAGTGACATACTCACTTTCAACCCCAATCTGCACATTGTATCCTGGCTTTAATTGAGAGTTGTTCATGTGGTCATCTTTCATATGCATAAATGTTGCATCTGGATCAGTTTTAGAATAACTATTCCTTCCATCCAATAATTGATTGTGTGTATCATAGTTCTTTTGACGTTCGTAAAACTTCTCTAGCTCTTCATTAAATTTTTGGAGTTTTGACTTGCGTTTCCCTATACCATGAACAAATTCTATCTGCTCTTCTTCTTTTTTCTTTTTAAGATAGTCAATTATCTTTTCTATGTCATCCAATAAAGTTTCTTTAGTAACAGTAAAATTAGTCATATACGTAAGATTAATTGATTCTATGCAAGATTGTATTTTTGTAAACATCTTTGCTTGATTTTTATTAATAGCCTTTTTCCATACAAATGTATAGCGGTTAGCATTGGCTTCAATCTTTGTACCGTCTACGAAGAGATGCTCAAACTTTACTTCACCTATTTCATGGAGATGCTGTACCAACTGATAAAACAAATCTTCCATTGCATCGGCGAGATATTCCTTGCGGAATCTGGCAATAGTAGAGTGGTCAGGTGCTTTGCTTCCTTCAAGCAACCACATAAAATTAATATCCCTTTTGCATGCACTTTCTATCTTTCTGCTGGAATAAATGTTATTCATGTAAGCATAAGTTAATACCTTAAACAGGATTTTTGGCTCTACTGCAGGTTTTCTTCCAGTGAAAGAATATGCCTTGTACAACTTTTCGTAATTCAATCCCTCCAATATTTGGCTAAGCAGGCGAACCGAATCATCCTCTGGTATTAACATTTCACAATTTAATGGAAGAACTAATTGATAACATCCATTAAATTGTGTATAATTCTTATTGTATAATTTACTTTTTTGCATAACTTAATTATACAGTAATTGCAGGTTCTTTGGAACCTGTAATTTCTTTTTTGTGTATAAAAAGAGACTGATGCACTATGACCTATTCAGTCAGTTGTGCAACAGCCCCTTTTATATTTAATGTGAAGAAGAACGAGGTGCCCTTATTTATTTCGCTTTCAAAAAAGTATTTACTTCCATGCAAATCAAGGATTTCTTTTACTATCGCAAGTCCAAGTCCTGTACCTGATTGTTCACCCTTATAAAATTTTTTAAAGATATTTTGAAGGTCTTCTTTGCTCATACCTTTACCTGTGTCAGATATCTTAATTTTTACATATCCATCATCTTGCATTGAAGTAATTGTAATAACCCCTGAATCCTTTATGCTTTTTATAGAGTTGCTTATGATATTTATAAAAACTCTTCTTATTAATTCCTTATCAGCATTTACCATTACATCAATATTATCCATTTTGATATTTATATTTTTTTCGCGTAATAATGGTTCAAAGCTATTTACTACTTCCTCAACTAAACTTTTCAAATTAAATGATGATATGTTCAATTTAATAAGACCCGATTGAAGTTTTGATAGCGATAAAACATTATCTATCATCTTTGACATCCTATCAACTTCTTTAATCATAGTATTTAAATATGCATCTCTTTTATGTTTATCATCACCATAAAAATCTAATAACATTTCGCAATAACCTTTAATAAGACCAAGGGGCGTTTTTAGATCATGGGTAATATTAGCTATTAAATCCTTTCTGAATTTTTCGGCCCTATTGAGATTTACCGCCATATCATTCATTGATGCTGCTAGGTCTTCTATTTCATCACTTGTTTTTAAATCTATTTTTACATTAAGGTTACCTGAAGCAATGTCATGTGCTGCCTTTTTTAAATTATTAATCGGTTTTGTGAGTTTTTTTGACATGATAGATGATACAATAATTATTATAATAATAGAAATCAATAGAATAAGGAAAAATTCCTCTTTAAATATTGCAGCGGTATCAGTAATTATAGACATAGGTATACTCATTATTAATTTTGCACCTTGCGATTTATAAGTAAATGAATTAATAACAGCAAGGTATTTTACACCAAGTACCGGATGAGTAAATTCTATGACACTTATTTTTTTATCAGTATTTAAATAAATTCTGGGAATCCCCAAGCCGCCACCTGGACCATTTCCATGCGATCCTAATATTATATTACCTTCGTCAGTTATTACCGAAACTTTGGCATTTGATTCGTCAATAAGCTCATTTATGGTTTTATCATTGTTTTTGTTAATTGAATTTATAATTTTAGAACTATAACTTTTTAACTGGTTAACTTTATAATATGTATATATTTTTTCAATAAATACAACCTGTGATAAATAGAACAATAAAAATATCAATCCTGTTATTATTATATATGTCATAAACAATTTTCCCCTGATGCCTTTCAAATTAATCACCACCCAATTTATATCCATATCCCCAAACAGTTTTTATCAGATCTCTTTTTTTTCCGAGTTTTTCTCTTAATTGTTTTATATGTGTATCTACTGTTCGCAAATCACCATAGAATTCATAACCCCAAACATTATTAAGGCATTTCTCCCGTGTTACAACTTTCCCTATGTTTTTTGCTAATAAGCTTAAAAGATCAAATTCTTTTGGTGTTAGCTCTATTTTTTTCTTATCTACATAAACATCCCTTGAATCTAAATCAATAGTTATGCCTGAATATGATATAGTACTATTTGGCTCTTTACAGTTTGATCTTGATAAAATAGCCTTTATCCTTGCCACAACTTCTCTTGGACTAAATGGTTTAACAACATAATCATCTGCTCCAAGGTCAAAACCTAAAAGCCTGTCATATTCTTCACTGCGGGCAGTTATCATCATTACTGGTACCTTTGATGTTTCCCTTATTGTTTTTAAAACATTCCATCCACTTATATCTGGAAGCATTACATCAAGTAAAACTATATCGATAGAATTATTTTTAAAAATATTTATGCCTGTTTTGCCATCTTCAGCAAAATATACTTTATAATCATTATTTTCAAGATATGTTTTTAATATATCCCTCATACCTTCTTCATCTTCAATGACCAGTACTTTTTGCGGCATTTTTTACACCTCCAATTTAAGTTTACAAATTTTTTAAATGATTTACAATATGACAAAAAAATCCTCACAAAATCCTCACATTTTCATTAAAAATGTATCATATTTAAAGGATAAAATAAAAAATGTAAGATAAATAAATTTTGAAAGGAGATGTTTTTATGAACATCAAAAAAACAATTGCATCATTACTTATAGGAAGCATTCTTTTAACAGGAATTGCTGCATATGCAGGAACTGCAAATGAGAATACAACACAAAAAACACAAGTAAATTCATCTTATGTACCGCCGAGATATGGAAGGACACAAATGGTTGATTTTCTCTCTAACCTCTTAGGAAAGACTAAAGAAGAAGTACTAAAACTTCTCGACTCCAACAAAACATTAGCACAAATAGCCGTAGAAAATGGTGTAAAATTAGAAGACTTCAAAAAGGCTATGCTTCAAGAAAGAACAGATTATATCGATCAAATGGTTAAAGACGGTATTTTAACAGAAGAAAGAGCAAAAGAAATTAAGGACTTGCTAAAGAAAAGAATAAATGCATGTGATGGCACAGGAAATTGTGGAGCAGGACTTGGTATAGGATATGGAAGAGGCAATGGATTTGGCAGAGGACGTGGAGCAGGTTTAGGCCGAAATATACAGTAGCATAAAACAAAAGCATTTACTTCCATTTAATAATTTATTGAAGAATATTATTTAATGGAATGGCTTAATTTATTAAGCCATTCCTATTCCATGCAAAAACAAGAACTGTATATGAGTTGAATTAATTTATAATTTCTTTGTTGCTTCATAACTTGCTTAAATAATAATTACATGATGAAAATGTAACAAGAGGTTTTGTTGGCATGATAGAAATTGGTAATTTTGTGAAAGCTTAAATATAACTTATTTTAAGCAATGTTTCTCATTTTTATTTTATATTTATTTTTAACTTATTAACAAAGTTTTCAACCATCAATTTTATATCTATAAATATAATATAACTAAAGATCAAACCTCTACATCAGCACGATCTATTAAAAACTAAAAAATTAATGATTACCTAATACAGCTGGTAATGATACTAAGAAAATCCGCAATACAGCTAAAATATTTAAACTCACATTGGCCATTTCATTATTATATGCAATTAATACAATATTTATGCATATATATGAATAAATATCGACAAAAACACTATGACAAAGCCCATGAAAAGGCCGGAAAAATTTTCTCTGAGCGGCATCCTTGATATAGGTATAGGGCCAAATGAATACAAAATTCCTACTAGGAAAGATAACATGCCGATAAATAAAACAACTATACTCGTATGAAGAAATAATATAAAACCTGATATGGATGCTATCGCTAAAAGAATAAAAATTACAGCTACTACAGTCGATTCTTTTAAATTATCTCTTACGACTGCATTATGCTTTTCATAATTTTATACCAGTGTGTCTTGTTTGCCTTCTTATATATAATTGTTAATTGCTGTCGTTGCCATATCAAATGAAAACAATGATATAAACATATATAAGAAATTCATAATATTAAATCTATGAAAACCGTATCTAGTATAAAGACTGTACCGAGTGCAAATGGTGTTACATTAGCAACTTTTGTTTGAATCTTTACCAATTTTAAAAAGCTTTTTAACTTCATCTTATTTCATTCATCTTTTTATTGCGTATTTAATTTTATTTTAGCATCAAAATAATTAATAAAATATCAAAATCTCTAATTATCTCAAATTCTTCAATCCTTCTATGCAACAACCATATCCTTTCCAAGTGCAATTACAGCATATATCATCCATAGCCTCTTCTGTCATTAATAGCTTTATTTTGTCCAAAACATCATCATATTTCATCAAAGTATTAGGTTTTATTTCAAGGATATTAAGTACACTGTCATCCATTTCCTTTATGCTACCTTGATGATGTTCATTTTTGCACTTCCCATCAATATTGTTTGGACATTTCTCGCAAATGTTATCCACACTATCCACAAGCTTTATCAACATATCTTGTTCGTTATTTAGCTTTTTAATGATGTTGTTCATATTATTAACAAAGTATTCATCATATCCATATCCTCTAAAACCTAGTATACATAATAGATGATGCCCTCTTATAAGCATTTATTTATTCTCCTTCAAAATAAAATGTCATTAAATTTAAATAATAAAATAATACACAATGATTATACTACATTATGAGGAGTGATACTATGATAAGAAAAAGCAAAAAATACTCTAAAGAACCAATAGAAAAACATGAAACAGCTTCATGGGCTAATATAAAAGAGACAACAGAAAAAGCAAATGTACCTATACCAAGTGAAATGGAAGTTATAAATGCAAAAAAATGGGTCGACGAAAACGAAAAATAATCAGCAAAAAAGGCACATCCTCCAATATTGGAAGATATGCCTTTTTTTCATTGTGCAAGGGTTTTGTACCTTTCGTAGCGCTCTTTTGCATTTTTCTCTGCTTCATCAAACATTTGCTGTGCTTTATCAGGAAACAATGTTGCAAGTGATGAATATCTAATTTCGCCTTTGATGAAGTCTTGATATGATGCTGTCGGTTCTTTCGAATCAAGTGTAAATGGATTTTTACCTTGTTCTCTAAGTTCAGGATTGTACCTATATAGATGCCAATATCCCGCTTCAACAGCCTTTCTTTCTTCAGCAATGCTAGTTCCCATGCCGGATTTTATACCATGGTTAATGCACGGTGCATATGCAATGATAAGTGATGGACCTTTGTATTTCTCTGCTTCGGCAATTGCCCTAATCGTGTGGTTCATATTTGCACCTAGTGCTATTTGTGCAACATATACATAGCCATAACTTATAGCCATCATGCCAAGGTCTTTCTTCCTTGTCTTCTTACCTGCCGCAGCAAATTTTGCTATTGCTGCTGTTGGAGTAGATTTTGATGATTGTCCACCTGTATTTGAATATACTTCTGTATCAAGTACAAGCACATTGATATCTTCACCAGAAGCTAATACATGGTCAAGCCCTCCAAATCCTATATCATATGCCCAACCATCACCACCTATTATCCACTGTGATTTCTTTACAAGGTAATCTTTCATATCATAAATATCTTGTATAATCTTATTTCGTTTAAAATCCTCATGACAAATAATATTTATTATCTTTGCAGATGGAAGCTCAGAGTCTTCACCATTATCCATGTTTTCTAGCCACTCGTAAAATGCTGCTTTAAGTTCATCAGATATCTGTGTATTTAAAGCTTGACTTATTAAATCTGCAAGCCTTTCCCTTATCTGTTTATTCGCAAGGTATATCCCATACCCATATTCAGCATTGTCCTCAAAAAGTGAGTTTGCCCATGCAGGTCCTTTACCTAGGTTATTTGTTGTATACGGTATAGATGGTGCACTAGCACCGTATATGGAAGAACATCCCGTCGCATTTGCTATTATCATTCTATCGCCAAATAGCTGTGTCAAAAGTTTGATATACGGTGTTTCACCACAGCCCGGACATGCACCATTAAATTCAAATAGTGGTTTAACAAATTGGCTTCCCTTAAGCATTGTCTTTTCCATGATATTGTCTTTTGGTTTTAGTTTAATTGCATATTCCCAATTATCAGCCTGACTCTCTATTTCTCCTTCTGCCGGCATCATTACAAGTGCTTTTCCAGGTGCGGGGCATACATCTGCACAGTTTCCACAGCCCGTACAGTCCAATGGACTTACCTGTATGCGGTACTGAAATGCTTCAAGCCCTTTGCCTACCGCCTTTTTAGTCTCAAACGTTTTGGGAGCATTTTTAACCTCATCGTTATTTAACAAAAATGGACGTATAACGGCATGCGGGCATACAAATGAGCACTGATTGCACTGTATACATTTTTCAATCTGCCACTGTGGTATCATGACAGCAATTCCACGTTTTTCATACGCTGTCGTACCTGTTGGGAATGTGCCATCCTCCATGCCATTAAATGTGCTTACCGGTAAATCATCGCCTTCGTTTTTCGCCATAGGCCTTTGTATTTTCGTGACAAATGCTGGCTCATCTTTGGCAAAATCCTCATCAACTGAAGTTGCCCATGATGTCGGAACATTAACTTTTTTAAGCGACTCAAGGCTTCTATCGACAGCCTTTATATTCATATCAACTATGTTTGGGCCTTTTCTCCCATACGTCTTTTGAATAGATTCTTTTAAATATCTTATAGCATCTTCAAATGGTATAATATTTATAAGTCTAAAAAATGCTGTCTGCATAATCATATTTATTCTACCGCCAAGTCCTACTTCCCTTGCAATTGATACTGCATCAATTATATAAAAATTAATATTGTTTTTTGCAATATACTTCTTCATTGATGCTGGTAACTTCTCATCAAGCTCTGACTCTGTCCAAGGACAGTTTAATACAAAAGTACCGCCTTTTTTTAACCCTTTTAATAAGTCATAATTATATATAAAGGATTTGTTGTGGCATGCAATATAATCCGCATTGCTTACCAGATAGCTGGATTTAATCGGTTTATGTCCAAACCTTAAATGGGATATCGTTGTACCACCTGATTTTTTACTGTCATATTGAAAATATCCCTGTACAAAAAGGTCTGTATTATCGCCGATAATCTTTATTGCAGATTTGTTCGCTCCAACTGTACCGTCTGAACCAAGACCCCAGAATTTGCAGCTTATTGTACCCACCGGTGTTGTCTCAATTAGCTCTCCTATCTCAAGAGATGTTTTTGTGACATCATCTTTTATGCCAATTGTAAATCTATCAAGCGGTTTATATTTTTTAAGATTCTCATATACGGCTATAATTTGTGATGGCGTTGTATCCTTTGAGCCAAGCCCATACCTTCCACCTACAATCAAAGGCTTATTTGGCTTATCAAAGAATACCTTTGATACATCTAAATATAGTGGCTCACCAATAGATCCTGGTTCCTTTGTTCTATCTAGTACTGCAATTCTTTTAACTGTGTTTGGAAGAACACTGAAAAAATATTTTTCAGAAAACGGCCTGTATAAGTGAACTTTAAGCAATCCTACCTTTTCTCCTAGTCCTGATAGATAATCAATAGTCTCCTCAATCGTCTCACATACAGATCCCATTGCTACAATTACATATTCTGCATCTTTTGCCCCATAATAATCAAACGGGTGATATTCTCTCCCCGTTAATTCTTTAATTTTTTCCATATATTCTTCGACTATATCTGGTATCTTTTCATAAAACTTATTTGATGCTTCTCTGCCTTGAAAGTATATATCCGGGTTTTGAGCTGTTCCTCTTATAACGGGATGTTCAGAATTTAACGCTCTATTTCTGAATTCTTTCAATGCTTCATAGTCTACAAGTTTTTTTAGATCTTCATAATCTATAACTTCAATTTTTTTAATTTCATGAGATGTCCTAAATCCGTCAAAAAAGTGCAAAAAGGGAACTCTTGATTTAATTGCACTAAGGTGTGCAATACATCCTAAGTCCATAGCTTCCTGTACACCATTTGATACCAGAAGTGCAAATCCAGTCTGTCTTGTCGCCATAACATCTTGATGATCACCAAAGATAGATAACGCATGTGCTGAAACTGCACGAGCGCTTACATGAAATACGCCAGGCAAAAGCTCACCGGCTATTTTGTACATATTCGGTATCATAAGTAATAATCCCTGTGATGCTGTATATGTAGTCGTTAATGCACCACCCTGAAGTGAGCCATGTACAGCACCAGCAGCTCCAGCTTCTGACTGCATTTCAACAACCCTAACTGGTTGTCCAAAGATGTTCTTTTTGCCATGTGCCGACCATTCATCGACACTTTCAGCCATCGGTGATGACGGCGTAATCGGATATATTGCTGCAACTTCTGTAAATGCATATGATGCATATGCAGCAGCACCATTTCCATCCATTGATTTCATATTATTCGGCATAAAAAAATCCTCCTTTTTATTTTTCTAAAACTATTATTCCTTAATGGAATATTGTAATACATTTTATACATATCTTTTACATATCAACTATAAATGTAAAATATTAATTTTTAATATGTACTTAATACTTCTCGAAAGCATTTAGTACTTTGTCGAAAATATATTTTTAAAGTCTAAAATACTTTCATTACAAACCATTGACATATTTTTCTTATGGATTATAATTAATTTGTAATGAGTAAGTACTCACATTCTTCGGAGGGATGATTAATGGATAATGATCAAAAAAGTACAGAAGAAAAAATTTTTGAATCAGCAGTAGATCTTTTCTGCGAGAAGGGCTTTGACAGAACTACAACTAGTGAAATAGCAAAAAAAGCTGGTGTCGCAGAAGGTACAATTTTCAGGTATTTCAAGACTAAAAAAGATATTCTATCGTCAATCGCTTCAAAGGCAATGGATATTTTAACGAATATCTTGGTTATAAAACCTATTAATAAGATTATTAAAAGCAATAAAAAAGAAGAAGAGATAATGTACGAAATTTTAAGAGATAGATATGATATCATAACAAGAAACTTCTCAATAATAAAAATCTTAGGAACTGAAGCGATGACAAAAAAACAGTTAAGGGATAATATTGTCAAGGCAATTCCTTTAAAGGCAATCAAAATGGGTGAGAAATTCTACAAAGCCGGTTTTGAAAGAGGAGTTTTTCGTGAATTACCCCCACGTGCAGTCGTGCGCTCATTTGTTGGCTCACTTTTTATGCTGATTGCCGAGCAGCAGTTTCTCCCTGATGACTATAAATCAAAAGATGTCGATAAAGAGCTTAGAACAATTGTTGATATATATATGAACGGTATAAAAAAGAAAGGAGAATAAATCATGAAACGTATTTTAATATCTGTGTTAATAATTTTTTCACTGGCATTTATTTTTGCAGGATGTTCTACAAAAGCTTCTGATATCAATACTTATACAGGAACAATAGAGTCTTCGACTGTCAATATTCAGCCTGAAATTGCTGGCAGAATAATAAATCTCTATGTAAATAATGGTGACACAGTTAAAAAAGGTGATAAAATTGCTTTGCTCGATGTGAGCCAGTATAAAGAGCAAGCTAGAACAGCAAAAGATGCCCTCGATATAGCGAATATAAAATATAATACTATTAAAAAAAGCAATACAATGGAAGCAGATATAGCAAAGTTAAATGTTGACCAAGCTCAATCAGCTTATAATCTAGCTAATTTAATGATAGAAAAAGGCACAATAACATCTCCTATTGATGGTATTGTTACAGATATAAATTTAAACAAAGGAGAAATGGTTGTACCTGGGAGTAATATTGCGCAAGTATCTGATTTAAATAATTTATATATAAAAATATATGTACCGGAAAAATATTTAAGTAAAGTATCATTAAATAAAGATGTCACAATTAAAGTTGATTCTATTAATAATTCAATTAAGGGTAAAGTAATATTTATAGCATCGGAAGGAGAATTTACACCTAAAAATACAGTAACAAAAGCTTCAAAAGAAGACATTGTATTTGAGGTTAAAATCCAGATTAAAGACCATATAAACAATTTGAAACCCGGAATGTTAGCAGATGTGACATTATAGGGGTGTGATATAGATGAAATATGTTATAGAATTAGACAATCTTACAAAACGTTTTGAAAATATCACCGCTGTCGAAAAACTGTCATTAAAGGTCCCTTCTGGTACAATTTTAGGGCTATTAGGGCCAAACGGCTCAGGCAAGTCAACAACGATAAGAATGATATGTGGAATATTAAAACCTACCTCTGGAAAAGGAATGGTGCTTGGTTACGACATAGAAAGGGAAAGTGAAAAGATTAAAAGCTCTATTGGATATATGTCGCAAAAATTCAGTCTTTATGAAGATTTGACAGTTAAAGAAAATTTGGATTTTTATTCAAGCATATATGGTCTAAAAAAAGATGAAAGGCTCGACAGAGAAAAATATATTATAGATTTGATGGAATTAAATAAAAGGGAAAAACAATTAGTTTCTACACTTTCTGGTGGATGGAAACAAAGATTGGCACTCGGTTGTGCATTACTTCATAACCCAAAGCTTGTTATACTCGATGAACCAACATCGGGTGTTGACCCCGTTTCAAGAAGATTGTTCTGGGATATCATTAAAAAACTATCATCTGAAGGCCTTTCTGTTCTTGTTACTACACATTACATTGAAGAGGCTGGGCAAAGCGATTATATTGCATTTATGTTTAACGGTCATCTTATGACATATGGTACACCACATGATATTGTCATGGAGAATAATTTAAATAATCTTGAGGATGTCTTTATTAAGTATGTAAATGAGCATGGTGGTATTGATAAATTGTAATGAAAGGATGGTGTAAATGAACATATTAAGACTTTTAGCTATTATAAAAAAGGAATTTATACAAATAAAAAGGGATAAGCCGAGTTTAATCATATCTGTAGTAATGCCTTTAGCAATGCTTTTTCTCTTTGGCTATGCCGTTTCAACAGAAGTCGATCATATACCAATGGCAGTTTTAGACCAAAGCAAAACACAGGAAAGCAGAGCTTTTATTGATGCATATAAAAATTCATTGTATTTCGATCCAGACTTTTATGTAAATAATATTAATGACCTTAATGCACTCCTTGATAAAGGTACAGTTAGAGCAGGTTTAATTATCCCGCCTGGTTTTTCTATGTATAATAATAAATCAGCGCAGGTATTATTGAAAATTGACGGTTCAGACCCTACAACAGCAAGAACAGCTTTATCAAGTGGGATAATGGTTTCACAATATTTTTCAAGTAAAAATTTGCAAAACGAACTATCTAAAAAAGGTTTAAAATTGCCAGATTCAGGGATAGATATTAGGACAAAGGTCGAATACAATCCAGATTTAAATACATTAATTTTTACTATACCGGGACTTCTAGGATTAGTAATGCAGAATATCACGATAATATTAACAGCTTTTTCATTGGTTAGAGAAAAGGAAAAAGGTACGATGGAACAGCTTATTGTCACACCCATAAAATCAGCAGAATTAATGATAGGAAAGCTTATACCATATGTATTAATCGGATATGCAGATTTTCTTATGGTCCTGGCATTAAGCATGTACTGGTTTCATGTCCCTGTAAACGGCAATATATTTTTGCTTTTACTGCTGGGCTTTGACTTCATAATATGTGCACTTGCAATCGGTATGCTTATATCAACAGTTGCCAAGACGCAAACACAGGCAATGCAGGGTGTTTTTATGATATTATTGCCTACTATAATATTATCAGGCTTCATATTTCCACGTGAACAGATGCCCTTAATTATAAGGGCAATAAGCAATATCATTCCATTAACATATTTTCTAAATATATTGAGGGGAATTATAATAAAAGGCGTAGGTGCAGATATAATTTTAAATCAAATCATTATATTGACAGCAATGGGTCTTATGCTATTAACATTAGCAGTATTAAGATTTAGAAAGAGACTTGATTAAAATTTTAAATTATTATGTAGACAATGTTTTTTAGATATGTTATCCTGACTTTTGCAGTAAAAAGGGACAAAAAATGCCCATAACCTCTTTAAAATAAAGGGTTTTGGGCTTTTTGCTTTTGTCAAAGATTCATGGTGAGATCAGAACTTTTTTGTCTGTGCTAAAGATTTTTTTATTTCCCCAAGACTCATAATTTTTTTTCTAAAATCAATGTTTAACTCTTTTCCAATATCTTCAAGAGCATTATTACAAAAATCAAATAAATAATAATTCTCTTTGATATGACTGCAGCATGCCTTACCAAGACTTTCAAGTATTTCTGTTACCGAATATTTGCCTTTCAATCTATATTCTAATATCCTTACAATTACAAGTGCTATAAAGCATATCAAAAAGTGAGCATCAATATGCTCTTTTAGCGACAAATAGACAGGTCTACTTTCAAAATCACTTTTCGTTACTTTGAAGGATTCTTCTATCTTCCAAAGCCCACGATACATGTCAATTATTTTTTCAGGCGTCTCTTTGTATTCACTGGTCACTATAGCATAATAGCCATCAAATTTTTCTTCTTCACGTAATTTTTCTTCGTCAAAAGCCAAATGCTGACGCACACTCTCGGATATTTCCCCTGTATCAGCATCAAAAACAAGATTCTTTACATATTTAGCTGCACCATATGATATAGATTTATTGTACTTCCCAGGATTTTTAATCATATCCATTGCTTTAGCTATTGAAGCAGTACGATCTATCTTGGCTTTAGCTGCATATTCAGGACTATAGAAAATAACTTGTCTCTCATCTACTACCTTTTTTATTTTTTTGCCATTCGTTGCAGTTACTTGAATTTCCCTAGGGTAAAGTCTTGATTTGATTTTAAAGCCATTACCCTTATTAATATATCCGCTTTCATCAAGAACATAATCCTGAAAATCTTTGTCTGCACTACGAATAGAATAACTTAATACATAGCCGTTCTTAGCTGATAGAATATACCAGATATTATCACCAGTAGTTAATCCTCTATCTGCTACAATAATTATTCTACCTAAAGAATATTCTCGTTGGATCCTGCTTAAAGCTGGAATCAAAGTAGTTTTATCAGGCACATTACCAGGAAAAAGCTTATATGTAATGGGGATACCATTGGTATCCATAAATAATCCCATCTGTACAATCGGATCCGGTCTGTGTTCTTTAGAAACTCCTTTTTTACGCAATTCATCCTGCTCATCAATTTCAAAATAATAGTTAGTAACATCATAGTAAACCAAATCTGTATTACGATCATACAAAGATTTAATGTGCTCATGAATCCAAAGTTGTAAAGCTTCACTATGCTTGTTGAAAAAAGTAAGACATCTATAAACATCATCCAAAGAAAAATCAAATTTCTCAAAGAATATATCTTTATTCTCATAAGTCTTTTTCTTTGAAGCAGGATACAATAAGCGTGAGAATACAAGAAGTTTCATGATAGCATTAGCATCATATTCTTCTTTTGAGTGACGTTGTCTGTTTTTTAGAAATTTATCTATTTCAAGCTCATGATAAATTTTACTAAAAGCTGCATAGCCAAAGTTTTTACGATTAACAGAGTTAGAAGGTATCAACTCATTTTTAGCAATAGTAAACGTAAGATGAGCATTTTCAGATAATCTTTGTTCCTCTAACTTTTTCGCTTCGTGAGTAAAAAATTCAATAGGATTCTCATACTTTTTTTCCAATTCATCAAGGTAACCAAGAGATTCAATGGTTACAGATCTTGTGGTTTTGGTATTTTTATCCCAATAATTATGAACAATAGATAAGTATGTACGGCCAGTTTTTTTATTTGTAGCTTTTCTAAGATACATAGTAGCATCGCTCCCCCTTTAATACTAATTATAACACAATAATCCAGAAAAATCCATATAAAAATGACAAAATTTTAAAATAAATTTACCCGAAATCATCAGTGAAATTAATGGTTTCGGGTTACGTTACATAAAAATTTGCTGCAAAACTAGGGCAATGGGTCTTATGCTATTAACATTAGCAGTATTAAGATTTAAAAAGAGACTTGATTAAAATTTTAAATTATTATGTAGACAATGTTTTTTAGATATGTTATAATCTTTGTAGTTTAATAAGACCCTTTAAATTTAGTCCAGCGAGGCTAAAAAGGAGGAGCGGAATATTTTTATATCCTCCTTTGGAGGGTTTTTTTATGCCGAAAATTAAAAGGAGGTTATAAAATGAAAGACAAAGTTTATGGTATTCAGGATGTTCCACCAATTAATCAATCAATTCCACTGTCATTTCAGCACGTTTTTGCGATGTTTGGTGCAACAATATTAGTGCCGCTTCTGACAGGACTCGATCCTGCAGTTACATTATTTACATCAGGACTTGGTACATTGATATTTCATCTTATAACAAAAGGAAAGATACCAGCTTATCTTGGCTCATCTTTTGCCTTTATAGCACCAATAATTGCAGCTACAAAGGCATTCGGTGTAAGAGGTGCTTTTACAGGTATGATTGCCGCTGGCCTTGTTTATGTAGCAGTTTTTGCAATAATAAGCGTTACAGGAATTAACTGGATCGAAAAGATATTACCGTCTGTTGTAGTAGGTCCAGTCGTTATGATAATAGGTTTAAGCTTAGCACCAACAGCTATAGGTGAAGCACAAAAAGATTTACCGACAGCACTTGTTACAGCGGCATTAGTCATAATTTTTAGCATGTTCGGCAAAGGCTTTATTAAAGTAATACCAATCCTCCTCGGCACTATAGGAGGATATCTATTTGCAATAGCAAGAGGTCTTGTAGATTTTGGGCCTGTTGCTAAGGCATCTTGGATAGCACTGCCCAAGTTTTCATTTATGATAGGTCATTCACCTGTCCTTGCATGGGGTGCAGTGACGTTAATAGCACCACTCGCATTCGTTGCAATAATTGAGGATTTAGGCCATGTGCTTGTAATAGGGAATATCGTGGATAAAGATTTAGTAAAAGACCCCGGTTTCCATAGAGTCATGCTTGGAAATGGTCTTGCAACGTCAATCGCGGCGTTATTCGGTGGACCACCAAGCACAACATATGGCGAAAATATTGGTGTTCTTGCTGTGACAAAAGTCTACAGCTCAAGAGTCATAGAAGGAGCTGCAGTCATAGCAATACTTTTAAGCTTTGTACAAAAAATCGGTGCTTTAATACAAGTTATCCCTCAACCTGTTATGGGCGGTGTAACAATAATACTCTTCGGTATGATAGCTGCAGCTGGTATAAGGACATTGGTAGAAAATAAAGTAGATTTTTCAGACAGCAGAAACTTAATAATAGCATCAGTAATTCTGACACTTGGTGTTGGTGGAATTAAGATAGGTTCCGGTAACTTCATATTCGAAGGTGTTGGACCAGCAACATTGGCAGGGATACTTCTAAACCTTGTATTACCTAATTTGAAGTTAACAAAATCGACACCTAAAGATGAGAAGGTAAAAAATGCAAATGTAGGCAATAGTAATATTGTAAGTGAAGTTTAATAGATTAAAACTTAGAGAAGTGTTCATTTATGTGTACTCTACATGGATTAGTATTTATGTTACGAAAAAGTATAACCGTCAACCGGTTATACTTTTTTGCTCATGCTTTGTATTCCTTTTAAGTTTAAAATATAGTTCATTTCAAAAACGGCCGCTTCAATTAACTTATCTATTTCTTCGTCAGAAAGCATATTACCTGTTATTTTCTTTAATAAATTAAAAACTTCTACTTTTTTATCCGCTCCATTTCCAGATCCAAATTCCTGCTCTACACCTCTTACAAGCATCTTTGCAATATCAAAATACTTCTTTGTCTTTTCAGTTCCTATTTTTGCATATAAAAAATTTATAAAGTATCCAAGTGCAACCATTATTACAAGTTGTACGCCGGCAGTCAATATCGTCATTATAAGGTCTCTCATTTCTTATAACCTCCTATTAATTTTAATATAACTGATGCAAAGTCCTTCCATTTTACATAGCTTTCAGGATCATGGTAATCATTTATTAAACCACCTTGATGTAATTTTTCAATATCATCGGAAATACTTACTCCTTGTAATCCAAGAAAATTAAAAATACCATTTGAAATAGCTGTAGCAAAAAGATTTGGTTTATTTACAAGTAAATTTACATCTTCAAAGTGTGTTATAAATCCCGTTTCAATTAATATTGCAGGCATATCTGTATGATGAAGCACATAAAAATTTGCTGTCTTCGTACCTCTATCAATTGTATTTAACATCGAAACAATCGATCTTTGTATAGATACTGCCAATTTTGCCCCGATGATACTTCCGGGATATGAGTATGTCTCTGTACCTTTCGCAGAAGTGTCTTTAAAACCATTGCAATGGATAGATATAAAATAGTCTGCTTTATTTTTATTTGCTATATCACACCTTTCCTGTAGCCCTAATGAGATATCTTTATCTCTTGTCATGATAACATTGATATTTTTGGATTTTACAATATCTTTTAATTTAAGTGATATATTTAAGTTTATGTCCTTTTCAAGAAAATTATTGCCTACAGCTCCGCTGTCGTTTCCTCCGTGCCCGGGATCTAAAACTATTAGCATATAAAATACCACCTTCCTTTATATATATAATCATCATATATAATATGTTAAAAAGTGAAAAAAGTTATATATTGAAAAAAGCTAAATAAAAATAACGGATATATCCTCAATAGAATTATATACCCGTTATCGTTAATAATTTTCACAAATTTAAGTTATTTTTAAAACATTACAGCTTTAGTTAATTTTTTAAATTTCTATTTATTACATCCCACAAATTAAAGTCAGGCAGCTGGCCTTCCGTAATCGTTCCAATCCTCCAAGTTGATTAGTATCACCCAAAATTGGATTTATTGTATTTTTCTACCGAGAAACATAGCAGATAACTTTGTCCTGCTTTTATCTATGATTTGCTTTACAGCTTCATATCCATCTGGTAATGATATTAACACTTCCATCTTTACCTATACCAAACCAATTTGTAGAAACTTCGGAGAAACTCGTAGTTCTTATTGCGCACTGAGAATATGACCTCACTGCTATAATTTACTGCAACTCCGAGCTTTTCAAATATGTCTCTATAATGAACCATAGTCCTGCTGTTTTGAATAACTGCAGACTAGGTAAAATTTATTAACTGCCCATCAATATAAACTTTTACCCCTTGGTCAGTAAATATATTCATTGGAATTAAACCAATTAAAAGAATAATGATAACAGCAAATTTTATGATATTTTTAATCCGTTTTACTAAATAGTCATCTCGATTATCTTCTTTCATATTATCCGTTAATCTAATTTCTTTCGGTTTTATCAACATTTTCTAAAAGATACTCCAAGATTCTCAATGTGCTGTTCAATTTTTTCCCTCATCTCCGGAATTATTATTTTAATCATCTTTTCACCTTCTCTTTATTTTCTTAACCTTTTACTTTCTTACGCGGCGGCAGTATTACGACCGCTTTAGTTACCTCGCCCAATTTTGCCAGCGCCTTTTAAATCATATCCTATATAAGTAATTTCATTATTATTTGCAAATTCGCCTCTAATATTATTAGCCCAAAAAGACCCTAATTCTGTAAATACTATATTCTTATCATCTATGATAATAAAACCATCTTCTTGTAACTGTAGTAATAATTTTTATACATATCTATTGCGCTTATTCCGCATTGTTGAATACTTTTAGATAAATTACATTTAATTAACCTTAATGGCATTAGCATAAATCTTCTTAATATTTAATCATCATCACATTGGTGTTAATGGTTTGTTATCAATAAAAATGTAGTAATCTGGCAATTCATAACTTTTCATATTTGCTTTCCAATATTCTTCTAATTCTTGAATAATAATATTTGATTTATCTTTAGTAACAATAAATGCATAAACTTTATCATTTGTATAAATATTTTTTAATAACACAAGTATCTATGCAACATTGATTATTTAATATTTTTTCAATATCATATGTAAATATTACATATGACGATTTTTTGATTAAATCACTTTTTCGGCCTAAGACCCTTAAACAACCGTTATCAGTAATGTACCCTACATCATTTGTCATAAACCAACCACAATCTTTATGTATGGGTTAAACACCTTTTTCATCTAAATAGTAATCTGCGATAGATGGACTTCTACACACAATATCCCCAATAAATATATCTTGATATTTTTGTAAATTAATAATTTTGATTTCAGTATTGTCTACGGGTGGACCAACTGTACATGACCACTCTTCTATATTCGATGATAACCTTACTAAAGCTAATACTCCTGCTACCTCGGTCATTTCCTAAAAATACTTTAGATTTTAGTGAACCCATCCTTCTTAAAAAATTTCTGTTGGAAGTTGATATACATACTTCATCATCACCAATAAGCCCTTTGCCAATGTTAAAACAGATGTGTTCCATATAAAATCTGGTTTGATAATCTTTAGCAGAAGCTGTAATAATAGGCAAAAATAGAAAACAATCCTGACGCAATATTTTAAGAGATTATCCATCATCATAATCTAGATATATATTCTACTTATATAGCTGTTGCCAACAATAGCAAGAGGCCAAACTTGATATATTTGGCAGTATATTGTTGGAGTTATTTGAACTTGCCGGTTATGAAGAATTGGGGGAAAAATACTGAAATATTTGTAAGAATAAATAACCCGATGACATTAAGACGTTTTGCAATCCAAAATTATTTTAACTTGATTTTGACTGAGATTGAAATGAAGAGAAAAAGGCCTCAGGAAGTGCTTATAGAATTTATGAGCAGCAATTTATCTGATGAAGAAAGATATAACGTAATTAAAAATGATTTTCTGGGTAGAGATGATGAAGTAACTAGACTCTTAAAATAAAAAGAATGAAGCATAGAGATGGTTTATTTGCTTTCTTTTTTGGAACCTAATAGGAGATTATGTCGTACCAAGGTAAGAACTTGAAAAAGTAAATGAACTGTCACCAGATGTATGAATTTTGTCGTCGACCTCCAGTAGTGCAAAAAGTGTTGGTGAGCGACGACATTTTTTATAATTTTATTTTTTAAAAAATTATCGACTTTACTATATTTTGTGGTATAATCAAGTTAAACAGACTGACAAGCAACAGAAGTTTGTATAAAGTTAAATGCTTTTGTAAAGCCTTTTAAATGAGTTTTTAGCCTACCTATCAGGAATTGAAACAAGACTATTTTAAAGACAAAAAGATTAGAGAAAGTCAGTTTTTAGCCTACCTATCAGGAATTGAAACCAAATTAACGATATTAATACTAATATCAATACTTTAACGTTTTTAGCCTACCTATCAGGAATTGAAACTAACGTATTTGAGGGTGGAAATATGAAAGTTGATGACGGTTTTTAGCCTACCTATCAGGAATTGAAACTCCAAAAAAGATAAATCTAAATTATAAGTATTTATTTGTTTTTAGCCTACCTATCAGGAATTGAAACTGATAACAGATGGCATGTTCACATGCACATGCTACGTTTTTAGCCTACCTATCAGGAATTGAAACTTTTAAAAGCATACGAAAAACACCAAATATTTTATTGTTTTTAGCCTACCTATCAGGAATTGAAACACAATCGCTCTAATCTGCCTATCGAGCATCCTATCATGTTTTTAGCCTACCTATCAGGAATTGAAACTATATAAAGCTTAAATAAGCCTTATATCATTTTAAAAGTTTTTAGCCTACCTATCAGGAATTGAAACATAGAATTAGAAAAAAAGAAGTTTCATTAGAGGAATGTTTTTAGCCTACCTATCAGGAATTGAAACTAGTAAAATGGAACTTGTATAATTTAATAGGTGTTTCGTTTTTAGCCTACCTATCAGGAATTGAAACCTATACCTTCATTAATACAATCCTTTTTTGCTATCCCGTTTTTAGCCTACCTATCAGGAATTGAAACTTTATAGATTCGCTTTTTTCATAATTATTATTACTGTTTTTAGCCTACCTATCAGGAATTGAAACAAAGTTTTAAGGCTCTCTATGCAAGGCTTAGAGAGGTTTTTAGCCTACCTATCAGGAATTGAAACTTTTACAAACGTGTAAAAGATTATTTAGCATCTTTGGTTTTTAGCCTACCTATCAGGAATTGAAACCTTTATCAATTTGTTCAAGTCTGACCCTATCAGGCAGTTTTTAGCCTACCTATCAGGAATTGAAACAAATTTATTCTATATTGATACGTTCTGTCATATTTGTTTTTAGCCTACCTATCAGGAATTGAAACGTATCAAATCTCTCCTCAACATAGTAAATTGTCCAGGTTTTTAGCCTACCTATCAGGAATTGAAACTTTTTTTGGGACGTAGGACGGCCCGTGGCAATTGAAAGTTTTTAGCCTACCTATCAGGAATTGAAACCAAAACAATATAGGGCAGCAAGATGTTAATAATACAAGTTTTTAGCCTACCTATCAGGAATTGAAACCGTCTTGTAAAAAAAATTCTAATCTTGCAGGGTTCATGTTTTTAGCCTACCTATCAGGAATTGAAACTTGTTTCCTTCGTAGTTCCTTCGTACGGATTTCGTAGTTTTTAGCCTACCTATCAGGAATTGAAACAACATTTCAGGGTAATTAACGTTCTTGTATGAAATGTGTTTTTAGCCTACCTATCAGGAATTGAAACAAAAATGTTGGGAAATAAACTAACTGTTGATGAAATGTTTTTAGCCTACCTATCAGGAATTGAAACCCATATCATTTATACAATATTCCTATTCCTCGTCTTGTTTTTAGCCTACCTATCAGGAATTGAAACTACGCTTCAAACCCTTCTTCTGGGTTTGTATAATTTGGTTTTTAGCCTACCTATCAGGAATTGAAACTACTCTTCTCCATCTGTGGGTAAAACGTTAGGGCGGTTTTTAGCCTACCTATCAGGAATTGAAACGTCTATAAAATATCCCGCATCAATAAGCTCATTTTCTGTTTTTAGCCTACCTATCAGGAATTGAAACTGGCATCTAAAAATCTTAAAAAAGACTCTTTTTTAGGTTTTTAGCCTACCTATCAGGAATTGAAACTACTCTTCTCCATCTGTGGGTAAAACGTTAGGGCGGTTTTTAGCCTACCTATCAGGAATTGAAACGTCTATAAAATATCCCGCATCAATAAGCTCATTTTCTGTTTTTAGCCTACCTATCAGGAATTGAAACTTAAAATGATTCAAAAAGTAATTGGGAATAAGTTAAGTTTTTAGCCTACCTATCAGGAATTGAAACTAAGCTCTTATTTGGTCATCAGTCCAAATATCCGTTGTTTTTAGCCTACCTATCAGGAATTGAAACGAGCATGACGTAAATCATGCTCTTTTAAGAGGGTTTCGTTTTTAGCCTACCTATCAGGAATTGAAACTTATAGCTAATGTATTACATATAGTCATTGAAGCTATGTTTTTAGCCTACCTATCAGGAATTGAAACGGAGACAATATCCCGCCTCCCTTTTTATATACAGCGCGTTTTTAGCCTACCTATCAGGAATTGAAACTAAGAATGACCTATAAAAATATGCTGTGCTTTTGGGTTTTTAGCCTACCTATCAGGAATTGAAACTTTTCTGCTATCTCCATTCTTAAAGCCTGTTCTGCAGTTTTTAGCCTACCTATCAGGAATTGAAACTGCTTGTAATTGTGTTCCACAAATTTGTGAAAAAGCTGTTTTTAGCCTACCTATCAGGAATTGAAACAGGAATTAGCATTGTGGATGACAAGGAAAATACTTGGTGTTTTTAGCCTACCTATCAGGAATTGAAACCCAATTCAAAAAAATTGCAGAGAAAAAAGACGTAAGCGTTTTTAGCCTACCTATCAGGAATTGAAACGAACAAATTGGAATTCCATACTGCAAATTGCTGAAAGCGTTTTTAGCCTACCTATCAGGAATTGAAACAAGATGTTAATATTTGTATTATGTATTCTAATTTCGTTTTTAGCCTACCTATCAGGAATTGAAACCAGATGACAATATAATCGACTATAAGCCAGAACTAAAGTTTTTAGCCTACCTATCAGGAATTGAAACATTACATCTGTTAAATCGTATCCATCCTGCAATGTTAAGTTTTTAGCCTACCTATCAGGAATTGAAACATTTATACCTATATTGATATTTACTTTTGCTTCTATGGTTTTTAGCCTACCTATCAGGAATTGAAACTGGTGATTATGACTCCATTGTGTACTGGCAAGATGATGTTTTTAGCCTACCTATCAGGAATTGAAACAAGAAATCTTCGTTGTCTACACTCCAAATATGCAGCGTTTTTAGCCTACCTATCAGGAATTGAAACGCACTATCCCTATATCGTGTTCGCTTATACCTGCTTGGTTTTTAGCCTACCTATCAGGAATTGAAACTCCTTTTTTAATCTTCTTAACATTATCAGCTTTAAGTTTTTAGCCTACCTATCAGGAATTGAAACCGGAGTAGGATGGGGATTTGTTAGCATCGAATACCAGTTTTTAGCCTACCTATCAGGAATTGAAACCAGCAATAGGATGTTCATCTGTACATGTTATTTTATTGTTTTTAGCCTACCTATCAGGAATTGAAACCAAAGTCAATAGTTTTTATAATTTTTTTAAAAAATTTTGTTTTTAGCCTACCTATCAGGAATTGAAACAATTAGGTTTTGAAGGTAATACAATAGTAACAGAAAACGTTTTTAGCCTACCTATCAGGAATTGAAACAATAGATGGATTATTATATTCGATGGGTGCAAAAACAAGTTTTTAGCCTACCTATCAGGAATTGAAACGGATATTGAGTAATATCATATCCTGCCTTTTTAAGCTGTTTTTAGCCTACCTATCAGGAATTGAAACGAAGTAGTCCTCCCCCTCAACCTTCTTAATGAAGTAGGTTTTTAGCCTACCTATCAGGAATTGAAACAATACCTGGATGGATGATATAAACGTGGTAATCGTGAAGTTTTTAGCCTACCTATCAGGAATTGAAACCCTCTTTGAAATTATAGTTGAGTTGCTGCTTGTTCGTTTTTAGCCTACCTATCAGGAATTGAAACTTACATACCCTTATTAATTCACCATTAACGCTTTCCGTTTTTAGCCTACCTATCAGGAATTGAAACTAAATATTAGAGTAGGGGGTCATAATCTAACACCACCCGTTTTTAGCCTACCTATCAGGAATTGAAACTTTCCTCCTTATTTTTTTCTTATAAAACAATAACAGGTGTTTTTAGCCTACCTATCAGGAATTGAAACAAGATTACTCTTAATTTTTATGAACGAAAATTTTATCGTTTTTAGCCTACCTATCAGGAATTGAAACTTACATACCCTTATTAATTCACCATTAACGCTTTCCGTTTTTAGCCTACCTATCAGGAATTGAAACTTGCTTAAATCAATCTCAACCCTCCCTTCTTCCCAAAATGTTTTTAGCCTACCTATCAGGAATTGAAACATGCTGTGTGTCGATACTGCTACACTATTATAAATACGTTTTTAGCCTACCTATCAGGAATTGAAACCTTAAAAACTTCTATTTCATCGATCGCAAAACTTCTGTTTTTAGCCTACCTATCAGGAATTGAAACAATTCCTTAGCTTCTTCACGTCGGCTATTAAATATAGTTTTTAGCCTACCTATCAGGAATTGAAACTACTTTCCTGTCCAAAGAAGTAATTCAACCCTGTCAAAGTTTTTAGCCTACCTATCAGGAATTGAAACAAGATGACATCGCCGAGAAAAAAAACTGGAAAGGCGACGGTTTTTAGCCTACCTATCAGGAATTGAAACACTGCTAGTGTCAATTTCATTCCTTTTTTAAGTGTTCTTGTTTTTAGCCTACCTATCAGGAATTGAAACAAGGCTTGAACGTAATCTTTGTCTGGTGATGATAAAGTTTCTAGCCTACCTATCAGGAATTGAAACATATTCTCAGAATGAATAAGATTATTAATTTCTTTAGTGTTTTTAGCCTACCTATCAGGAATTGAAACGATAATCTAACTTCTATAAATTTTATTTCAATACCTTGTTTTTAGCCTACCTATCAGGAATTGATGAAAATGATAAAATAAGAATGTACGAAAAGTGGAAAATAAAAATGTACAAATTTGTACATAAATTTGGTATCCTTCTGTTCGTAGGAGGGATACCAGCAATGAAAAATCTATTAGGTTAAATTAGCATATTAAAGGCTATGGAGATAAAACCTAATTTTTCAGAGATAGCAAGGGAATATGGAGTAGACAGAAGAACTGTTAAAAAGTATTATGAAGGATATGAAAGCAAACCAAAAACAAGAAACAAACAAAGCAAATTAGACAAATACTACGATGAAATAAAAGCAAAACTTGAAATAAAGGGGGTTACGGTAAAGGGAGTATACGAATACTTTGTTTCTAAAAATTATGATATTGGAACATATTCTAATTTCAACAAATATGTAAATCGAAAAGGCTTGAAACCTGCTAAAAAAGTAAGTGGTCATCCACGATTTGAAACTCCTGCGGGAAAGCAAGCCCAGGTAGATTGGAAAGAAGAGATAAAATTAGTTTCTAAATATGGAGAAGAATTCATTTTTAATGTTTTTAACTATAAGCTTGGATATTCAAGATATTGCTACTTTGAATATAGGAAAGCAAAAACACAACAAGATGTAATTGAATGCTTGATAAACGCTTTTAAAGCTACAGGAGGCGTTCCAGATGAAATACTTTTTGACAAAGGGATACAACCTATAATATTATTCCAAAAAGAAAAGGCGTATCTATCTCCTCTGCCAAGTAATGATATCATAGAAGGTTATATGAACTTCGAACAAAAAGCAACTGTCCATAAAGATTCTATGATATATTACAAAGGTAGTAGATACTCAATAAATAAAACTGTAACTCTTAAAACAGTAGAAAATGAGTTACATGTATATTTTAACACAGACTTGATATCTGTCCATATATTAATTGATAAAAAGATAAATTATCACGAATCTCATTATAAAGAATTAATGGAATATCTTATCAAAAACAAAGAGGACATTGAACAAATATGCACAAACAATTGTTAAACAGTAAGATATCACATCCTGAAAAATAGAGATTAATTAAGCTGACTTATCCTAAAAAGTATAAAGATTAAACAATCACTAAACAGAGTTTTTACTTAAAAATTTACATTATACAATCTATAAGATCATATTATTCTAAAATCATATACATATAGCTTTAAGTATATCCATTTTTGGGTTTTACGCTTTTTGGGTAAATGCCATCTTGAATGTACCTTCTCCCCCGGATTGAACCGGGAGAAAGTTGTTTTATGGCACCAATCCTCTCCAAAGTGCTCAGGTTGCACCCCTGCATTTCCCTATCCCCTCCGGAGAAGAAGATACACTCATATATCCAATTATTCTGTAATATTTATATCACTTTGAGCTCTAAATACTAGCTCACCATTTATAGTTTTTTGACTTTCTTTAGCTCCTAATATCATTGACATTTCTGCAAGTAAATTAATTTTTCTTAAATATCCATTTGTGCTTGAATATATTAATTCAATTGCGTCATCAGTAAATATTGTTTCATTGCATCCTGCACATTTTAATCTGGATGTTATATATTCTTTTGTTTCATCTTTGTTTAAACCCTTAAATGAATAATTTAAAACTATTCGCTGCCTTAATGCTTCATGGGCTTGTCTATTCAACTGTATTATTAATTGTGTCTGTCCAGATAATATAAGTAATGCATAATTTTTTGTGTCCATTGTGTCTATGTTACCCTAAAAGTACCCCAGTATTTCAGTTGAAAAATCCCCCACATTAAGATAAAATTTCCCTCATGTAATAAAATACATGAGGGAGTAGTGGAGTTTAATCAATTGTTAAACAAGCAAGAAATCATATTATCATATATAAGAGATGGTAAATCTCAAAGACAGATATCTAGAGAAACTGGTATTGATAGAAAAGTTATTAGAAAATATATTAAAAAATATGAAGAAAAGAGAAGAGACTTGATAAATGAATGGAAAATAGATGGAAATACAGATATTCAAGAGATTATTGATGACATAATTGAGAAACCTAAGTACAATATCGAAAACAGGCATAAGATAAAGTTAACTGAGGAAGTGATAAATCGCATAAAATTTTATCTTAGAGAAAATGAGCAAAAAAGGTATTTAGGACAGTCCAAACAACAAAAAAAGAAAATTGATATATATAATGCCTTAAGAGAAGAAGGCTATGACATCGGTTATACATCCGTTTGTCAAGCAAAAAATGAAATATTAAATGACCAAAAAGAAGCATATATAAAGGCGGAATATCAACTTGGAGATGTGTGTGAATTCGACTGGGGCGAAGTCAAATTATTTATAAAAAGCGAGTTAAAAACATTTCAGATGGCGGTATTTACAAGTGCCAAAGGCAATTACAGATTTGCAAAACTTTTTCCAAAACAAGATACTTCATGCTTTCAAGAAGCACATGTATCATTCTTTGAAGATATAAAAGGCGTTTATCATACTGTAGTATATGACAATGCAAAAGTTATGGTTAAAAAATTTGTAGGAAGACCAACTATAAAAAGTCAATAGAAAAAAATAAAAAAATTTTGCCAAGAGGGTGAATAAAAATGCATGACAAATAAACCTGGTAATACCAAGTTAAAAGTAAATATATGTAATTAGTATGATTTACTAACAATCATTTTTAGGAAGTTTTACTTCATAAGCACAGTTGTTTTTTAAAATAGCACAAATAGTATAGCAAAGCTTGCGTGCTACAGCTCCAATAGCTGTAAGGTGATGTTTGCCTTCTGAACGTTTCTTTTGGTAAAAAGCCTTAAAAACAGGGTCACAATTAGAAGCAACTAATGCAGCACTAAAAAGAGCTTTCCTAAGATAAGGAGAACCTCGCTTACTCATTTTGTTATTTGTACTGTTATATTCTCCTGATTGTGATATAGAAGCATCAATACCGGCATAAGCTACAAGCTTTGATGGATTTTTAAACCTTGAAATATCTCCTATTTCTCCTAAAATTGTTGCAGCTGTTACATTGCCAATGCCAGGTATTGTAGTAATAGGAGAATTGATTTTATCAAGTAAAACTGATATCTGCTCTTCAACATCTGTGACCTGTTTTTCGATAAAATTAATTTGCTCAATTAATAATCTTAATTGCAGAGAAAAACTATCCAAACAAAACTTAATACCAAAAGATTTTTTAGCAGCAGAAGAAATTTCATTGATTTTATCCATAGCAAATTTTTTCATAGTAATTTCAGACAAAACCTGCTGCAATTGTTCAGAAGAAATATTTTCAAAATCATCCGGCGTATTAAAGTGGAGTAAGATTTCCTTAGACGTTTGTCCAAAGATATTAGAAAAGATAGATTGATATTCGGGGAAAACTTGATCTAAAACACAAACGGTCTTACGCTTAAGGTCACCTATAGAATTGATGAGGTAATTTCTAAAACGAGAAAGATTGCGAAGAGAGATAGTATCTTCGTTGGCTAAAGAAGTTTCTAAGAAATCACCGTAGCGAATAAGATCTGCAATTAGTATAGAATCGATGATGTCGGTTTTGCGCTTTCTGATTTCAGTTCCTTTACGCCAACCATCAGTTTGAATAGGATTAATAACATGAATAACAAAACCTTTTTCAACAAGAAAAGAATAAATAGATAACCAATAGTGGCCCGTAGCTTCCATACCAATTTCAACATTATTAACAGAGATGTTAAAGGAAGCAAGCTTATCAAGTAAGCTATCACCACCAACGTAAGAGTTTGGGAAAGAGAAAGCTTTAAAGAGGATTTTACATTTTTCATCAATTAAAGAAGCTACATGATTGTTTTTCCCGATATCAATACCTAAATAAAACATTTTTAATCACCCATAATCAATGTATTTTAGATAGTTCCTCTAAACTGATAAACGTTACTGCCTTGTTCTACATTCGAAGTACTAATCGAGTTAGTCAACATCCAACTTATTCGTAATCAGTTTATCAGACAGAGGTGTCAGTCTTTCAAGTACGAGCTTTCAATCTCAAGGAGTGAACGACAATACTCTATCTAATAACTTAATTATACAATTTTAAGTATAATTTATCAGCTAAAAAAGGATTATAGGTTGCCTTTATTAACCTAAATATATTATACAAGGAGTGAAAAAGAACCAACAAAAGGACTTTTAAAACTATCAATATATTACTGCTTTAAATTTAGATTTTGCAATACATATCGAGGCAATGAAAAAGGACACGTTGAAAGAAGCGTAGAATTTATAAGAAGAAAGGCATTTTCTAATAAAGACTACTTTGACTCATTGGAAGAAGCTAATAACTATCTTTATGAAGTATGTAAAAAGCTGAATAATACAAAAAACTATTTAAAAGACAATAAGTCACCTGCAGAGATACTTGAAGAAGAGAGACCGTATTTGCTGCCGCAATTACCACCATTTGATGCAGCAAGATGTGAAGACTTGCGGGTAGATAAATATTCAACAATAGTTATAGACTCATGTCATTATTCTGTACCTGATGCTTATGTCGGTAAAATCATATTTACAAAAATATATTCGCATAAAATACTTTGCTATTATGACAATGTAAAAATTGCCGAACATGAGCGAATATACGGATTTAACGAATGGTCAATAAAAATAGAGCACTACTTGAATACACTAAAGAAAAAACCTGGGGCCCTGCCTTCAAGCACAGCGCTTAAACAGGCAGACCCAAGGTTGCAAAATATCTACCATACCTATTATACCACCAGGGAGAAAGAATTCATAGATCTCTTGCAATATGTAGGTATAGTAGGTATGCAAAAAATACTTGATGCTATTGAGAAATTGAGAAAAATAGATCCAATTGATATTACAACAGATAAAATAAAAATAATATGCGAAAGAAAGGTTGATGAATATATAGAAAAGACAAAAACAAATAATGAAATAGAAGATAAATCAAAAGAAATGCTGAAAGAATTCGGCAATTTAATACCTAAAGAGGCCGAAAATTTCAAAGAGGAGGCCGTCATTTAAAATGAATAAAAAAGAAATATTTTAGAGAAGATACAAAAGATGCTGCAGCAAGAGATATAAGCTATGAAGAATACTTATACGGATTGCTCCAGAAAGAATATGATCTAAGACAGGAACATGCGAAAGAAAATCGTATAAGACTAGCTAATTTTCCATACAAAAAATATCTAGAAGACCTAAAAGTAGAGTATCTACCAGATGATGCGAATAGAAAATTAAAGATATTAAGTTCACTTGAATTTATTAAGAATGGACAAAATGTAATACTTGCAGGAAATCCAGGTACAGGCAAAACACATATAGCAATAGGACTAGGCATAAAAGCTTGTTTAGCAGGATATAGAGTACTATTCACAGCAATTCCAACTTTAATAAATCAATTAAAAGAAAATAGGTCAGAGAGAACATTACATACTTTTGAAAACAAATTTGCAAAATACGATCTTGTGATAGCGGATAAACTCAGGTTTATCTCTTTTGATAAAGAAGGGTCTGAGTTTTTATTTACAAACTTATCATTAAGAGCAGGAAGAAAATCAACGATAATAACAACAAACTTATCATTTGAAAGGTGGGCTGAAATATTCCAAGACCCAGTTATGACAGCAGCGATGGTAGATAGACTAACACATAAAGCCTATTTAGTAAATATGAATGGAAATTCATATAGACTTAAAGAAACGGAGGAATGGATAAAGAGTCAGAATATTGCTTAATTTTTTATACACTAAGTGGAGGAAAATTCGATTGAAATTTGGAGTATTTTTCACTTGACAAATGCAATGGATAAAGTTAAATTATTTTGCTTTTTATAGCACTTTTTATATTGAAATAATTTGCTGTATAACAAGATGCTGGAATACAAAAGTAATCTGAGTTTGTTGCTTCATTATTTTTAAATATATGTTCTTCTGACTGGGAGTGGCTTGTAAGCCTTTCTTTTCATTCTTCCCACCAGATCTTCTAAATTGCTGTTTAAAGTACATGTCATATTCACCTTTTGTGATTTTATCTATGCCTGGCACTTTTCTCGCACCTATATCTATTTGCTTTTCTTTTAATTTCTCTTCATTGATATAATATACGAGTGTTTGTAGTTTGTCATTTGGATGTTTTGCTACAACTTCGGCTATCCTCGTTAGTTCCGTTTTCATCTTTATTGTGCCTTCAATGTGTAAGATGTTTCTCTTTAAAGGTCGATGATATGTTACAGCCTTCCCTCTGCTGGCATTACCCAGCTTCATCAGCACTATACTGTAATCCAACTCCTTGCTAACCATCCAACTTACTTGTTACTTGTGTTTTGGACTTGTAATGTCGTACCCTCTTCGGGAGCTTGCAGAGCCTTCCGAATTCCCTAGTGCTAATATTGTATAGCATACCAAGGCCTACGGCCCCGAGGAAGTTCTATTATTCTTGCCATAATAACTAATAGAATTCTGTCTTTAGCTCATCCCAGAGCATGGGCCTTCCCAATTGAAATTTCGTAGCTCAACACCTTCAATCTTTCGATTTTCAGCCTATTATCTTCTCTACCTACACTTAATATTCGTCGCCATATATCGCCCAATACTAAGTACGGCTGCTGGTTAAACTTTATCAAGCTAGATTCACATCCACTTTAGCACCTAAGCTTTGCTCCGCGCACAAAACCATCCCTGAGTTAAATATTATTTTAAAATTAGATTAACTGTATCTCCAATCGAAAAACGATCATATACATTTTCAATTGCATTTATATATTGATCATATGCTTTTACCGTAACTAAAAATTCTTTTCCTTGATATTGTATATTTGTTATTCTTCCCTTGATACCAACACCATTTCTTTTTATTTTGAATTGTTCTGGCCTAACTGGGTATATAGCTTTATTGCGGAATTCTTCTGCTATGTTTTCCCCATTCCATTTTATTTCTTTATTTAAATCGGGTATAAATATATCATTCGTCCAATGACCTTTTATTAAATTTGCTTTGCCAACAAATTTCGCAACAAATTCATTTTGCGGATTAGTATATATTTCTTCTGGATTTCCAATTTGTTGAATCTTTCCATCCTTCATTACAACTATACGATCAGCCATAGCCAATGCTTCTGCCTGATCATGTGTAACATATATTATCGTTGTTTTGGTAATATCATGTATTTTTTTTATTTCTTTTCTCATATCAATTCTAAGCTCTGCATCTAGACTGCTTAGAGGTTCATCCATCAAAAGAAGGGATGGTTTCGGTGATATTGCTCTTGCTAGAGCAACTCTTTGCTTTTGCCCCCCAGATAATTGATATGGCTTTCTGTCATATAAATTCTGCAGTCCTACAATATTTAAAACTTCGTCAGCTCTTTTGTTTATATCTTCTTTTAAATCACTCGTTATAAATTTATGGTACCTTAACGGGAAAAGAATATGCTCCTTCACATTCATATGAGGCCATAATGCAAATGATTGAAATACCATTCCTATATTTCGTTTTTCTGGTGGTTCCGAGTAAGACTTATTTGCAACAAGTTTGTCATTTATTCTTATTTCACCAGATGTAGGTACATCAAAGCCAGCTATTAATCTCAATAATGTAGTTTTACCACAACCAGATGGCCCTAATATTGCTAGAAATTCTCCCATTTCAACTGATAATCTAATAGAATTTAGTGCCGTAAAGTCGCCAAACTTTTTTAATAAATCATTAATTTCTACCATCATGTAATATCACCCTTCTATTCCAAAAACGCTGTATAAAAAACAAAAATAAACTACCAATTACGATTAACAGTAATACAAAACTCGAAAATGCCGTTGAATTCGTAGTATATCCGCCTTGTTCAAAATTAAATATAACTACACCGATTGTTTCTGATCCGCTTGACCATAAAAGAGATGATACAGTCAACTCAGTTAACGACGTAATAAATACTAAAAAGGCTCCACTTAATATGCCCGGTAAAATCAATGGAAGTAATATTTTACGCCATTTTATTAATTGATCTGCACCGCAAATTGAAGCGGCCTCTTCAACGGATGTATCAACTTGTAATATTGCTGTTATGCTTCCTCTTACTTGTAATATCATAAATCTTGTTATATATGCTATAAATAATATCTTTATGGTCCCATATATCCCGGGATTCCAACCTGGTAAAGGCTCCATCCAGCTTAATATAATAGATAAAGCCATTACAATTCCAGGCAGTGCATATGGAAGTCCAATTACCATTTCTAGGAGTTTAATTAATTTGCTTGGTTTGCGGACTATACTATAAGCGACATGAGTACCAATTATTAGGCATATAAATGTCGTAACTATTGAAAGTATAAAACTATTTACGATAGCATTTTTAGTTTTATCATCTGATAAAATAAATCTATAATGATTAAATGTTAGATTTGAAAAATCTATATCGAGTCCGTAAGCTTTAAGGAAAGATGTAATTAGCATTGAAAATAAAGGTAAAAAAATTGTTATTATTAAAAAACCCCATATCAATGTTTCAACTATTTTTCGATAATTCCTCAAATGATATCTAGGGTTTAAATCTTCCGTCACAGTTTCCATCTGCTTAAAGTTTCTAAGTATTAACCAAATAAAAAACGTGCCAATTAATGCAATAATACCCAATATAACCGATAAAACTGCACCTTTTGCAAATGCAGTTGGACCGAACCCGATTATTTGCTGATATATATATGTACTAAGCACTGTTATATTTGCTTGAATACCTAAAAAAGCCGGTACACCAAAGTTATCCAAACTAGCTAAAAATGCTAACAATGCTCCATTTAAAATCCCAGGGAGAGATAATGGAATAATAATTTTAAATAATATTGTTAATCTATCTGCACCAGATGCTCTAGCAGCCATTTCTAAGTCTCTTGGAATTCTCCTCAGTACACTAGCCGTTAGTAAATATACAAGTGGGTAATTTACAAGTCCCATTATAAAAATTATTCCACCCATACTGTATAAATTGATACTGATTGATTTTCCAATAATCATTTTAGATAATATAGATATTAAACCATTGCTATATGTTAATTGCGTCCATGATAAAGTAAAAATGTATGACGGAATAAGAAAACTTGATAAAATTAACATATTTATAAATTTTTTGTGTTTGATATCGCTATATGCCACAATCCACGCCATTACAGTACCAATGAATATCGATATAATTAATGAACCAATAATCATTATTAAAGTATTCCTTATTACGTACCATGTTTCGTGGTCGCTAAAAATGGTAATATAATTGTTTAATGTTAATAATCCTTTAGAGAAACTGAAACTTAAATATATCAATTTGATTATTGGCAATAGAAAAAATACAAAAACAATTATAAAGCCAATAGGCCTTATACTTTTGTTTAAATTTAAACTGACTGAATGATTTTTTTGCATAATATTAACACCTACAATTATTTAGAGAAAATTTCGCTAAATTTCTTTTTGTCTTCTTCTCTGCTTTTATAAAGTTCTTGTATGTTGTAATCCAAAACTTTTAATTTTGATATTTCTTCTAATCCAGCAGGTGGTTTAACACCTTCTCTTAATGGGTTATATCCCATACTTGCTTCTAATGATTGTCCTTCCTTTGATAATATAAAATCCACAAATGCTTTAGCAGCATTTTCATTGCTTGTGCCTTTTATTATGCCGACAGGTTCAGTTATCGCTAGTACACCTTCTTTAGGGTATACCAAATTAATTAGAGAACCTTTTGCTTTTTCTCTTGCAGCCATAAAATCAACAACAACACCATATGGTTTTTCACCAGATGCAACTGCTTTAATAACTCCACCATTTCCTTGTGTAACTGATGCGCCATTAGACTTCAACTTTTTATAAAAGTCCCATCCAAAGTCCTTTTGCCTCACCAATACTCCAATATTATATGCAGCTGCACCAGAATATAATGGACTTGGCATGATAACTTGTCCTTTTGCAGCTGGATCTATTAATGATTTCCATGAATCTGGAGTAGTTTTAACTTTTTGCGTATTAATTGCAATGATTGTTGATATCAATTTTGTTCCATAATACATTTTGTCTTTATCAATAAATTGCTTAGGAATTTTCGTAGCTTCAGGAGAATCATATGATTGTAAAAGATCATTTTCTTTTAAAGTTTCAAATGTTACAGCATCTGCTAATAAAACTACATCTGCCATGACTTTGCCAGATTTCTTTTCAGCTAATATTTTACTCACAACTTCTTCTGTACCAGAACGAAAAACATTTACTTTGACATCTGGATATTTTTCATTAAAAGCCTTAACAAGACCTTGTGCATCTTGATCAGGTTGTGATGTATATAATGTTAGATTCCCGGAAATATTTGTTTGTGTTGGACTATTGCTTGATGTACTTGTATTTTTGCTATTTTGCTTACACGATGTAAAAACAATTAATGATATGGTTAATAAGAGCAAAACGACAAACTCTTTTTTTAATCTTTTCAAGACATATACCTCCAATCAAAATATTGTTTATTTTGTAATTATATATCTTGATTGTAAAGTATAAATTAAATTTGTGTAAAACTTACGTTAATTATAATGCCCCATCTGTCAAGACAGTTTTTTAAAATGCTTTTTGCTTTGTAGCACTTTTTTAAAAAATTTACTAAAAAAATGAGGCCTAAAGAACTAAACCTCTTTTAATTTTTTCACTCGGAGATATTTTCTCCTTCAAAAAATACATAAACTCAGAGTATATGTCCTCATCCTTTCTGAAAAAGACAATAACCCCCTAACCCTAACCCCGCCATTAAATGACAGGAAAGAGTTTTTTCGCGTGTCACACCACATCCTCGGCAATGTTTCATTGCATTCCGCAGTATGTTTCTTGTACTTTTTTTTGTGGATCATTTATTCAAATCTCTGTAGATTTTTTATGCCGTTTTTACCAGGCTTCTCATTTTTTCCTGCTGCTTTTCTTTTATCCTGCCAACTGCCATCGCAAGCATTATACATAATGCAATCCCACATCTTACTGTCATTTTCTTTTTACCTCTTATGTAATGCTTCTCGAATCCGAATGTTTCATCTATTCTGCTATTTACTCTTTCTACTGATGTACGCTTGTTATAGTACTTTTCCCATTTGTAACTGGCACGGTCTATTGGTGTGAATATTCTCCGGTCTACATCTAGCTTAATTCGGATTCCTTTTTTCGCAGAACACCTATCTATGTATTTACATTTTAATCCATACTGTTTTGCAGGGCATAGTTTTTTTAATGTCTTCCTATCTTCTTCAAAACCTCCTACTGCCATTTCTCTCTTTTCGCCTGTATCAAGGCAATAACAGTATACATTGCCTTTATAGTTATATACTACGTTCTCATGTCCTTCTAACGGCCTTGTCCCGTCAGAATCTTTCCATTGTTGCAGATATCTATTACAGGCTTTATTTTGTATTCATCCCATAGCTTTTTTATCAACTTTGTATCATCATAACCACGGTCTGCTTCCATCGTTTCACACGCTTCAAGTATTTCAGGTCTTTCTTCCGCTATTTTTTCAATCATCCTGTGTGCTTCTTTTACATCAGCTTGAGAAGCTTTTGTTACACTGAATGCCACCGGCAGTTCGTAGTTAGCATCCACTATTAGGTGCAGCTTATATCCAAACCATTTGACTATTTTCTCCCAAGCAGTTCCGTCTTCCCTGATTTCTCGATACTCCTTTTTGCCCCAGTCGGCATCTTTGTCCCTTCGTCCATCAGCTTCCCTATTTTTATTCTCTCTTTTCGCCAGTGATTTTATTGCCTTACTGTCTATAGCCAAATCCTTGCCAAAGTCCGGTAGAAGCCTTTTTAGCTCTTCTACAAGTTTTTCGAATATCTTGTTTATTCTTCCTCATGTTCATAAAGCTTTTTTAAAAATCTTGTGAATACCCATGCTGGTGGTACTATTTCCGTCTTCTTCTCACCTCTATATTTTTTTGTTTTTGCAGTGTGAAGTCCACACATAATCCTTAGTTGCCCATTCCGCGATAGCTCTCGTCTTAAGCTTTCCACGGATATATGTTGGTATACTACTCCTGCCAATATGGCATTCCACATTGCTCTCACGGGATAATCATCTCGACCGTTCTTGCGTTCTTTTTCAAGCTTTTCCATCAGTTCTTCATCGGGCATATACTCTATTACCAATCTTAATCTTTCCAGATCGCCTAAATTTTCAATTTTATTCCACACAAATAGTGTTTGTTGTGGTATAATAGCCATATGTGAAACCCTTTTGCTTTAGTGTTTATTTTTGTTTTCAACTACCATTTTACACTATAGAAAAGTGGGTTTCACACTTTTAGAGAAAATTTTTTGTTCCTGGGTGTAATTTTTACGTTTTTCATTCTTCATGCACTTCAAAGTTGCATTTCTTTACGTTTTTTTGGGGTTGTAAATTGCAATATTAAATGCAACACTTTTTAAATAATTGATAAAACCATAATTTTCTAACCATGTATGATATATCTGTTTGCCCTATAGGGAAAACAGCGGCCTTAATTTTGCATTTTGCCATGGTTGAACTATTTCATCGTAATCATTGTGCATAATTGATAACTTTGCTAACCTCATCTAAAAAACATTCCTCAGGTGTCTTGTATCTTAAGATCCTCCTTGGAAGTTGATTGCACCAATTTTGCACTAGTCTTATAGCCCACTCTGATAAGTCAGCTATCGTTTTTCCTTTAGGTATAAACCTCCTTATTAACCCATTATGACGCTCGTTTGTCACTCTCTCAAATGCAGAATATGGGTGACTAAAATATGCCTTGCTTTCACATTCCTTTAATATCTTACTCAATTCGGCAAATTCCGCGCCATTGTCTGCCGTTATACTCTTAAATATCTTTGAAAAATTCTCCTTATATTGTGCTTTGAGTTCATCAAATACCTTCTTGATTGATAAGCTGTCTTTTCCATCTATCACAAAAATATATTGTTAAACAGTAAGATATCACATCCTGAAAAATTGAGATTAAATAAGCTGACTTATCATAAAAAGTATAAAGATTAAACAATCACTAAACAGAGTTTTTACTTAAAAATTTACATTATACAATCTATAAGATCATATTATTCTAAATCATATACATATAGCTTTAAGTATATCCATTTTTGGGTTTTACGCTTTTTGGGTAAATGCCATCTTGAATGTACCTTCTCCCCCGGATTGAACCGGGAGAAAGTTGTTTATGGCACCAACCCTCTCCGAAGTGCTCAGGTTGCACCCCTGCATTTCCCTATCCCCTCCGGAGAAGAAGATACACTCATATATCCAATTATTCTGTAATATTTATATCACTTTGAGCTCTAAATACTAGCTCACCATTTATAGTTTTTTGACTTTCTTTAGCTCCTAATATCATTGACATTTCTGCAAGTAAATTAATTTTTCTTAAATATCCATTTGTGCTTGAATATATTAATTCAATTGCGTCATCAGTAAATATTGTTTCATTGCATCCTGCACATTTTAATCTGGATGTTATATATTCTTTTGTTTCATCTTTGTTTAAACCCTTAAATGAATAATTTAAAACTATTCGCTGCCTTAATGCTTCATGTGCTTGTCTATTCAACTGTATAATTAATTGTGTTTGTCCAGACAATATAAGTAATGCATAATTTTTTGTGTCCATGTCAAAATTAAATATAATGCGTAAATCATCAAGGATTGAGTTGCTTATGAACTGAGCCTCATCAACAATGATAACAGGAATTATGTTTTTTGAATGATAACTTAATATTACATCCTGTATCTGGCGAAACATATCACATTTTCTATGCTTCGGTATTAATCCTAAACCGTCAGATAAATACCTGTAAAAATCCATAACGGTAAGTGTTGATATTGGTATGTACACAACCTTGTACATATTAGGATTTAAAGAAGTTACAAAACATTTTAGTGTATATGACTTACCAGATCCAGGATCTCCTGTTATTAACCCAAATCCTTTTTTATCTTTTAAAAATTCTAATCTGCTCATTGCTTGTATATAATCCTGTGATTTGTAGTGATATTTTACATCACAGTCTTTAGAAAATGGATTAAATGTTAATCCATAATATACATTGAACATTGTTTTTCCTTCTTTCTTCATTTACAAAGAAAAGTCTATTTCTTTTCTTCTTATCTTAGAATTATCAATTTTATTTACTGGATGTATTGTTTGTAAGAGTTTACCGTCTTCGCTAAAAATATATGCTTTATCAAGTGATTTAGGGTAATATCGTATATTTGCATAATCCCCAATATATACTGCATTGGTACTTCAAATTTAATTTTTTCTATTGACACTGTGGCATCTTTAATTACACGCCTTTTAACTCTATAGAGAAATATGTTATCAAGTTCTTCCTTAGAATTTATGAATTTCATCGTGTCTGTATATTTAATGAATTTCTCTATGGGCTTCATATTTATTGATGAATGTACTTGATGATATATTCCTTCGATATATTTATTCAAGTTCTCATTCAATTCGTCTATGTAAGATATTTTCTGCCAATCAAATCCATACATCCATTGGTCTTTTAATGTCCTGAAAAACCTTTCAATTTTTCCTTTTTTATGTTAAGATTAACATAAGAAAGGTAAGATTAACCAATCTTATACATGATTATGAAAATTAATTAGTTTTACATAATGGATAAAGTTAAATTATTTTGCTTTTTATAGCGCTTTTTATATTGAAATAATTTGCTGTATAACACAGTTCTTCTAATGCATCTTATTAGTATATTTTTTGTACAAAATTATATTCCACTTTTTGTACAAGGATATATTGACTTTTACACTAAGGAGGTTATTATTATAAAAATGAAATACAAAATATTGTTATTATTTATTTTAATAACCTGTTTTTTGATATTACTTTTTTTTAAACAAATACAAGCCATTTCTCTAGTTATTTATGAAGGACATTCAATTAAAATTACTTCTTTACATTTTAATAATATTGGTAGACCATTAACTGTTGTAAATGCTATTGACAATAAAGGTAATAGGAATATTTATTTTATAAATCAAATTCATTTTTTTAATCCACATTTAGAATATACGGTTAACTCCAAAGATGGTATTTCAAGAGAAAAAGCAATATCAATTGTAAATAATAATAAGTTATGCGATGAGATTTTGAAAATAGAGTTGAAACACGAGACAACAGAAAATCCTAGAAAAGAATTAGTTTATTGGGAAGTATTGTAAAATAAACACAGCTCATATCCAATGATTGTTATTGATTTTTATAGGGGGAAATATAAAGTTATAAATAAAAATGGTAAAATAATAAAAAGTAATATGTAAAAATATGATTGTTTGCGTTAAAAAAGAGAATTAAGTTGAATTTTAACCCACGCTAAACCATTGTATGGACTAAATAAATTATCTTCTTGTAAAATTACTTTTAAACGCCATAGTAGCCTTATAGACATGCTTTATATAATTACCTTTTTTAAATTTAGAAAGCATTGTAGGACAAAGGGGAGGCATATTTTATAAATATCAATAAAGATCATTACTGCGACTTATTCAAGGATTGGTATTGTACTGAAATGCTGATATGAGATAATTACAACGGCAAAATAGTCGGATATCTTAATATTTCACGTATTGGGATTTCTAACATCAGTGAACAAAGTACTGTCCTGAATAATATAGCAGTTTATCTGCTTTGAAACAAAATTAAAAAGCCCAAAATCCTTTATTTTAAAGAAGTTTATAGCTTTTTTTATCTCTTTTTGCTGCAAAAGTCAGGATAAAACTGTACTTAAAAATTATATAAAAAAAGTCATCCTCCATCCAGAAGAAATAAAATGCTAATTCTATTCTTGGATAGGTGATGATTTCCGCTCTTTATTGGTAGCGGCGAACCGCTACCTTTTGCGCGCAAACTTTAGGAAAAAACAGGTTATATAAAAAAAGCATGTATAAGAAAGAAAATCATACATAAAATTTTAGTTATAATTCATGACAGTGATAACACATCTTTTCTTTATAAACCTTAAAAACGCCTAAAAATAGGCTTTTTTTATTTTTAAAACTGGAAATTGTTAGGTTTATTTCACGTCTAATTTTAAGTAATTTTATTTATTACGTTAGCAAAATGTTAGCAAGTTTCGTTAGCATGTTTGCGACTTGAAATAACCAATATATTTATTTAAGAAACACATTAGGAAACATCCAAAAAGCTATTAGAAACAAAACACACAAAATCAAAGAATAATACAAAAGATATTTCCAGTTTTTGCTTATAACTTGAGTATTTTTATGAAAAATTAATTCAAAAATGAATCCTGCAACAAAAGTTATTATCATTGTACCAATAAAAATTAATAAGTAGTGCAACTTTAAAAACCTCCATTTAAATACATATTAATACTCCGATATGTACATTTTACCGCACCTTTTACACTGTACTATACAATGCTGCACGCTATCGTCCTTAAAATAGTCTGCCTTAACAGGCTCTACAGCAAGTGTTACAAGTACATTTTCGCCACATGTACAGGGCTTAAAAGGTTCTATATAGTCATGTACAGTTTTTATTAAGTCTTGATAGGTTTTTACCATTTTTATTACCGCCTTTCTGAATGTTTGTTATTTTTGGTGTAAAATTCTTCCTTTATCCATATTTATATTTTAACTTATTTTTGTCTTTTTGTCTGTCTAGTTTTCTGGTAGCATTATAATATTTATCTTAAAATTGTCTTAACAGATGGGAGCATTACACATAATTTATATAATTTAACACAAAATAAAAATTTATTGAACTCGTGGATTTACTAGAGGGATATTAACTTTAAATACGTTCATTGAATTTGAGCAAACCGTAAATATTCTTAATATTTTAACTCCTGTAACATCAATTGTACATTGTTTAGCACCATCAGAAGTTGACATTTCAATGGTTTTTAATAGTTGACCATCGCCTTCAATCTTTAGAGCACACTTGTTGTAATTAGCATTATCCGGTATTCCAGTTGAAAATGTCAAAGTTGTATATTTACCATTTAAATTCCACCACAAATCACCTAGAACATCAGGCCATTCGGCATAACAACTATAACCGTGGTTGTATTCTACTCCTGCAATTGAGACTGGTTTTAATTTTAATAAAACAGTATTTGTTGAACCTATTTTAAATGGCTTTAAATCATCAACAAGGTCTATTCCTTCTGGAACTGTACCGACATACACAGTAGACGTAGTACCATCCCATTTTATTGGAACTCCTAATGCCTCGGATATGGCTCGTAATGGAACTAGCGTTCTCCCGTTTTCTACAAGAGGAGGAACATCTGTTGATATTGTATTTCCATTAACTACAATTTTTATACTGTTACTTTGAGCATAAGCAAAACCCATCACAAAGCCGAATGTTAAAAGTAAAATAACAAATATTATAATTGTTTTAGTTTTACTCATAAAATTTCCTCCTTATTTTTATTTATAATTTAAGTTTTTTAAAAAAATCGAAGTCATTAATTTTAAATTACCTTGTCTTATATGTTAACAGAATTTTCCTCCACTTTCATCAAATTGTTATAATGCTCCCATCTGTTAAAATAATTTTTAAAAAGAAAAATTGAATTTTCTTACATACTCATATAATTATCATTAAAGACAATATATTTGTTTCATATCTTAAAAATTTAACAAAGTTCAGCAAGAAGTCTCCATCTTTTATAAGGTGAAGACAAATTAAGACTTTTTCAACCTTCTGATTTTACAAATAGGTGGAGTTATGACAAATAGCAAACATACAATAGAATAGCAAGTCCTATGAGAAATACTACACTATGCCACATATAAATATTTTTAGGTATGACATCTAATGGCTCTTTTATATCTTTTTTATGTCGTAAAAAATTCAGTATAACAATATCAAATACAATCGCAGTGATAAATAATACAATGTCTATTGTTCCTATTAACGTACTACTGTCTAGCAAAAATTTTGTTGCTATAAAAATAAAAAATCCACTTGCAAGTATATTTAACACATACAAAAAGATTAATTTTGGTCTTATATTTTTTTGTTCTTTTATCATTTTGCTGGTCGATATCCTGCTGCCTGAGCTTCGGCTTCCGTCTTAAACCATGCTTCTGCTTTTGTTCTGTCATACCACGGATCTCCAGGCAAGTGATATATCTTCTCTCCTTTGCTGTTTATATTGCCTTTAATAAGTCCATGCCCATTCGCGTCAACGTACACTTTCTCAGTACTCGTATTGCCTGTACTATTATCATCTGTAGTATTGGTGGGATTAACGTTGAACGAAATTGTATTACCGTCTGTTGTTGCTACCACAGTGCCATTTAAGTCTGTTCTAAAAATTTTTATGCCTGCATTGTTAAGCCTGTCTAATACAGACTGATTAGGATGTCCGTAGTCATTGTTTTTTCCAACGCTTATTACTGCGTATTTAGGACTTACTGCTTTAAGGAAATCTGCTGTTGTTGACGTATCAGAACCATGATGGCCTACTTTAAGTACGTCTGCTTTTAAGTTGTATCCTTTATTAAGCATTTCTTGTTCTGATTCCTTTTCTGCATCACCTGTAAATAGGAAAGATACATTCTTGTATGTTAATTTAACAACTGCTGAATAATTGTTAAGATTGTCGTAACTGCTGCTGTTAGGCGCAAGAAATTTTGCTGTTATGTCACTGCCTAAATCTATATTGTTTCCTGCTTTTACATACACTGAATTAACGTTTTTATTTTTAAGTGCATTTAATAGGTTCTCAAAGGCGTTTGTATTAGTTGTTGTGTTAGGCATATAGAATGTATCTATAGTGAACGTATTGATAACGTCAGGCATACCGCCTATATGGTCGTCATGTGGATGTGTTGCAATAACTACATCAAGCTTACTTATGCCTTTGCTTTTTAAATAAGATACTACTGTACTGCCCATTTCAGGTACTCCTGCATCTATAAGCATGTTTTTGCCTGATGGCGTCTGTACAAGTATGCTGTCGCCTTGACCTACATCAATATAGCTTACTATTAGCTTACCTATAGGTGGTGCCTTATTTGAATTGATTGTTATTACTCCATTGCTGTAATTTACTTCATCTCCAAGTGCTTCGCCAACAAACCTTAAAGGTATATATGTATAGCCATTGATAATCTGTGCTTCTACTGCAAGAGCATGATTTTGTCCGTTGACTTTGCCTATTTTAGATCCTATTGTGAGCTGTACGGTTGTATTGTCACGTGTCCCTGTTACTGTTTGTGTGCTCTGATCCCAGTTTACTTTTGCGCCTAATGCTTCAAAAAATGCACGCATTGGAACTAACGTTGTTCCATTTTTGATGATTGGTTGTTGAGCGAATGTTACATTTTGACCGTTAATTATGATTGTGATATTATTTGCATAAATTTGTATTGGACCTGCAAAAGAAAGTAATAAAAGAACTGTTAAAAGAACTGACAGAAACTTTTTATACACTTTATACCCTCCCTTACCATATTTTCACAATAATATTATAACATATTTAATGTCCTTATTACGTCCTTAAATAAAAAATCGAGTTATTTACTATCCTGTCACATTACCGTACGTACCGTTCAATATACGGTTGTTCATTAAGACTTAATAATATGTTGCTTATTAGATATTTTGTCCTTTAACATATAAATAAAAGCATTTTTATCCATATATAAAACATCTTTTACACTTATTGTTATTATTTTTTTTGTACCATAACATTTTGGATATAAGGAACAACCTAGAAATATTTCATTGTCTTTTTTGGATTTTCTAAAAACCATATCCGACCCACAAATTGGACAATTAGAATAATAATTTTTCCAATAACTAATATGTATTTGTTTCCCTTGTTTCGTGACAAAATAATTATAAAGAATTGTTAGTCTATCAATTTTATCCTTATTATCTCTTTGTTGAATCATTAGTTTTGTTATATATTCTAAAGCTTGCTTATCTTGATTTTTAATAGCAAAATCAAGTAATTGATGTCTTTCTTTTTTATCTTCTACACATTCAATAATTTTTTGTTTTTTATCATTAATATTAAAGTCATCATATTTAATAAAACTAATATATTTTGAAGGTCCAATAGGCTCATTTACTTTGCAGGAATCGCATTTATAATAATAATGATCATCTGCTTTATTAATGCTCATAATTCCATCACATTGAGAACATTCTTTAGGCAAAATTATTGCAACTTTATATTTTTGTTCAAAATCTTCAGCAATTTTTTGTTTAAAAAGAAATAATTCCTTTCTTTTTCTTAGCATCGATCTTCTTTTTTCTTCTTTTATACTTATTTCTTCAAACTTTCTATCCTCATACGCATTGTATGCCCATTCTTTAAAATCAGTTTTATGTAGAATAATATCTTCTAAGTCCTTTTTGTCAAAATTATAAAAATCGAAATTACTATCACAAATATTTATTTGCAATACAGAAATACCCATATTAATAATTTTTTCTAGCTTATCATCATCTATAGGATGCGTTACATTGACTTCTATTAAAAGTGGTTTGCTTTGTTTTCCAGCATATATAGCAATATCAGGTATAATTCCTCCAAACCTTGTTTCTAGTTCTACTCTATTATAGTGCAAATACATTTCTTTTGCAAAATTATGTCCAGGCACATAAATTTTATTGTTTTTACTTAAAATTTCTTTTATGTACATGTGAATAGATGTTTCAAAAGCATATTTACATTCTTCTTTTACATGAGCAAAGTGATGCGATCTTATATTTCCTTTTTTAGCAAGTAAATCTTGTCCACAATAAGGACAAATGCAATTACATTCTTTCCCTTGTTTGACTTCGGAAATATGATAAATTTTATTATCATATTTTCCTAAACCAAAAGGTAATTTAATATTATCCATGATAAAGACTCCTAATTTTATAGCCTTTCTATTTTTTCTTTAATTATTCTTGAACGTTCTGCAAGAGCAGAAACTTCTATAATAGTAACTCTTATATCCAAATCATACTTGCAAAAATAATACCTTAATTGATATGGATTATTAGGTTATACTTTTGCAATATAACAATGACATATGTCACAGTATCAAATCCTTTCTTTTACTGAATTGTTAATATTAATACTTAATTCGCCATATTGCTTTAAAATTCCTTCTTGTTTAGATGAAATTTTTAGAAATTTTATATTTGGATATAAAAAAATACCTGCAATTTGCAGGCAGTATTTAATGTTATAATATATTTTTCTTATTTTTGTTTTTTGTCTGCTAGTTTTCGGGTATCATTATATTTTTACAGTATAGTAACAGCCATCCTTGTCATGATTACTGGTAAAATAACATTTATAATTTCTATTATATTTTAAATTACTACTCGTTACTAGATTTTAAATATATGTTCTAAGACCATTTTGACGTATAAAAATATCATTCTTTTCTTGTATTTTATTTAATAACTTTTCAGTCATGTTTTCACAATTATTTGCAGAACTTAATATGTCTTCGGAAAACTGATTCAAATATTCTGCAAAGATACTATTTTTTTTATTAAAATTATTTAGTTCATCATTCCAGTTGTCTTTTACTTTATTGTAAGCCAACTGACAGCCTATTAAACTACCATAAAAATCAATAATTTGTTCATCTGAATACTCTTTTTGACGTAAGTCAAGGCTTTTTTCTATTGGCTTTGGTTTTTTAATTTTATCTTCTCCATATAATTCACTACTTCCATGTATGTTTTTAACCACATCTATTAAATCGAGTAATCTAGATTTTATAATAGAAAATTTAATTCTATTATTTTTATGATAGTTAATATACTGCTTGTAATTAACAATTGCTTCACTCAAGAAGAGATATTCCGCATATTTTAAGCAATTAATATAACCATATTTTGCTACTATATTTTTTTCAATATCGTGATGAATTAATTCATGGTCAAGAATATAAGAAATACAATCGTATAGAGTAAAATCACAAAATTTATTATCTTTTACTATTTCTATACATTTATCGTAGAATTCTTTCACTTGTGGTAAGTAGACTCTTATTAAATTATCGTTATATGTTCCACATGAATTACCATTTTCATCTATTATTTCAAAATGAACAAAAGGATGATTTTCTTCGTATGAATCCAATATCTTTTCTCTGTTGATGTTATCCATTTTTAAAACATCTCCTTCTAAACAAGTTTATATTTTACTTTTACAACAAAATACATATGGGATAACATATTTTGTTTTGTCGTACCACGGATCCACGAAATGTGGTATATCTTACCCCTTTTACTGTTAATATTGCCCCTTGATTAACCCTCTGACATTAGAATCAACGTATATTTTACCCGGTTTTCCATAATAGCTTTATAGTAGACTCTGATTTGAATCACTGGCAGAAGTCTTTGACGAAGATGTACTTGATGTACTGCTGTTTCCACTGATGCCAGCCGTGTAACCTTCCGACCTGACATTGAACAAAATTATATATCGTCACTGGAAGCAATAACTGTTTCGTATTCATTCGTCATGTATACTACTACGTCATTATTCTTACTGACTGAAATTTACAATGTTCCCATCTATCAAGACAATTTTTTAAAAATCTAAGTTAATTTTTGAATTTCCTTTATTTATATAAATTTATACATAATGTAAATTAATATATTAAATGACAAATTATGCTTTCCAGCGACTAATTATATTCGGATATATTTCATATTCAGCAGCGATTTCATTAAGCGTTTTTTCTTCTCGCAATACCTCTAATACAATTTTTGTTTTTTGTTCTGGTGTAAAATTTCTTCTCTTATTCATAACTATATTCTAACTTATTTTTGACTTTTTGTCTGTCTAGTTTTCTGGTATCATTATAAATAAGAAAAAAGATATAAATATATACAATTGTTTGATTTTTTTTAGTTCAATCAATGCGATATAATATATATTGTTATATAAGAAAAAATTTATTAGATATGAGTATAATTAAAAAATCGTTCAAAGATTAAAAAGTTTCATCGAAAATTATATCCGAGTTGAACTAAATTAGAAGGCGGGAATCCAGAAATAGAAAACAAATTAAGATTATTAAATAAAGAAATATAAAAATCATTTTAGGCTGAAAAGTAAAAAGATTGATATTGTTCAAAACTTGTTGAAGCTGGTAAAAGTAGGGTTTTCTCCTTTAATGTTTAATGATGTTAATAATAAAATAATTCGATATAAAAGACAGGAAATCCTACATATCAGGTAAAAAATTTTTAAGTGATAAGAAAAAAGCATATCTTAAAAATAGCTTAAATCAAGGCTTTTAGGATATGCACAAGTCTGTAAAGAGGTGATACAAATGAGTGAGGAGCTTATACAAATAAGTCCAATAAACTTAGGTAGATATAATTATTATAAATTAGGGCAAACTACTTTAAGTCAACTAAAAAAAGCAAAAATAATTAATAAAATTAATAATAAAATCAAAGATAAAAAACCCGATGGTTTAATAGTTCTTCCTGGAGGAATAGTCAAAGCAGTTGTTGAATATAAAACTCCAGAAGAACTGTCAAGTGTCAAAAAAATACAAGATGCAATTCAACAAGAATTAGAAGTAGCCAAAGAATTATGTAAATTATTAATTGTAACAGATGGTTCAAAAACATTTTGGATAAATGCTTTAAATGGACAAGAAATTATTAATGAAAAAGGTAATAAAATATCTATTATTTTTAATGGACAAAAGATTTTTTCAGGAATGTTAATAGCAGAAGAAATAATTGATTTAGAAAATCTTATTGATAAAATAGACTATTCATTAACGGAAAATAGCAATGTTTTAAAAGAACCTGAGATAATTGATCCTACACCTTTGGCAAAAGAAGTGTGGCAAAAAATATGGATTAATACAGGAAAAGAGCCTGAAAAATGTTTATATAATGTAGTTGAAATTTTTGTATTTAAGTTTTTAAGCGATATAGGTGTTTTAAAAAATTATAATAATTTTGATAGTGTTTATCAAATAAAAGAACAACTTTCTGATGTTGAAGCATTAAAACATTATGCGAATAGTTGTAGAAAAGATATAAAAGAAATGTTTCCAAAAGGAGAAGATGGAACAACAATTATTAATGGGACTATATTTGTTAATGAAAATGGTGAACCCAATATATCCCAAGCTACTTTATTTGGACAAGTATTAGAAAGTTTTAAAAAATTTGAAGAAAAAAATGGTTCATTTAAATATGTAAGTAGAGAATTTAAAACAAGATTATATGAAACATTTTTAAGACAAAGTGCTGGAGTTAAAAGCTTGGGACAATATTTTACTCCAAGAAATGTTGTTCAAGCTATGGTTAAAATGTCAAATGCTTATTTACTTAAAGAAGGCTCTAAAATATGCGATCCTTTTTGTGGTGTTGGTGGCTTTATATTAGAAACAATTATGTTAAACAAAAATATTTGGAAAGAATTTGAACCTAAAAATCAAAAGATTCAACCTAAAATTACTTTAGTAGGTTATGATAAAGGAACTGATGAAAAAGATGATGAAAGAACTATAATACTTGCAAAAGCAAATATGTTAATATATTTTTCTGATTTATTATCGAAGTATCATTCAAAAGAACATTTAATGGAATTTGCAAATAATGCATTTAATAAAGTTTTTAAGTTGTTAAGGACTAATTTAGGAACGTTTGGATTAAAGCATGAAGAAGAATACGATTTGATATTAACAAATCCTCCATATGTTACAAATGGTAGTAGTAGTTTAAAAGAAATAATTCAAAAAGAAGGTTTAAGTGACTATTATACTGCAAATGGCAGAGGAACAGAATCATTAGCAATTGAATGGATAATAAAAAGTTTAAAAAAAGGTGGCGAAGCATTAGTTATAGTTCCAGATGGATTGTTAAATCAAGCAAATATGATTGATTATATAAAAAAGCATTGTGTTATTAAAGGAATAATATCCCTTCCTGTAAGAACATTTTATGCAACACCTAAAAAAACTTATATATTAATACTTGAAAAGAAACATGATAATAATGTTCAAACAGAGCCTGTTTTTCTATATCTTGTTAGTGAAATAGGGGAAACTCGTGATGCCAAAAGATTTCCTATTCAAGAAAATAATTTAATAGAGGCAGTAAAACTGTTTAATAGTTTTAAAGTAGGTTTAGAAATAACAAATAATTTAAGATGTAAAATTATGAATTTTGAAGAATTTGATAAATTGAAACATTGGATGATAGATAAATATTGGACAACAGAAGAAAGAGAACAACTTGGAATAGAAGAAGAAAAAAATGAAGTTTCAGAAGAAGATTTTTATAGTTTATTAGCAAGCATTAGAGATTTTTTAAATAATGAATTAAAAGGTGGTGTATTATAAAATATGAGTCACAAAGAAATATTCCTTTTAGATGAATTATTTGATTTTCCTGCTATAAAAGGAATTACAGAAGATTTTATATTAAATAATCCTGGCAACATACCTGTTTATGGTGGAAAAAAAACAGAAACACCTATTGGTTATGTAAGAGATAATTTACCTCAAGTTAAATATTTTGAAAACTGTTTAGCTTGGAATAGAGAAGGCTCTGTAGGTTATGTATTTTACCACAAACATAAATTCACAACAAATGATCATCATAGACCAATGATTTTAAAAGAAGAATATAGAGATGCTATAAACCTTGAATACATTAGAATTGTTATTGAAAAAGAATTATTAAATTTAGGGTTGTCATGGAGCAAAACTGCAAGTAAAGAAAAACTAAAAGAACTTGAAATTGAGATTTTTATAGATTTAGAAAAGCAAAATGAAATAGCTAATAAGTATAAAAAATTTCAAAAAATAAAGAAAAAAATAGAGGAATATAGTGAAAAATTAAAAAATATTTCTGTAAAAATCTTAAACAATTGCAAAATGATTACAATTAATTTATCCGATGTAACTCTTTTTTCTTTGTTTATAGGGAAAAGAATATTAAAGCAAGATTTAATAAAAAATAATAATAAAAAACTATTAGTTCCTATCTACAGTGCAAATGTATTTAAACCTTTTGGTTATACTAATAATACATTTATTGATGATTTTTCTACTCCTTCATTAATATGGGGAATAGATGGAATCTTTGATTGGAATTATATCCCTAAAAATCAACCTTTTTATCCAACAGATCATTGTGGTGTCTTAAAGGTTAAAAATAGTAATATAAACCCAGAATATCTTTTATATGCATTAAGGAGTAACAAAGACGATTATGGTTTTAATAGAACTTTTCGTGCTTCTTTGGCAAATATAAAAGAATATGTAACTGTAGAAATACCTATAAAAGAAAATGGAGAATTTGATATTGATAAACAGAATGAAATAGTTGAAAAATATAAAAAAATTGAAAATCTAAGAATAAAAACTTTAAAAATGTTAGAAGAATTAAAATATATTGAAATAGATATAGAAAGTTAGTTTTAAGAAAAATAAGAATAAAGGATATAGAAAAACCTGAGTTTAAAACCCTTGTATATATATAAGCAAATAAAAAAGGCACGATAGCTTTTGCCATCATGCCTATGAACGCACCTTAAAAACAAATTCACATACAAAAACAAGTCTTATAATATTTCTCTTGCATTTTTTATTCTCATCTCAAAGTCATTAACAGTCGGATCAATTTCATTGATAAGTTTGTCTAATAAACTTTGGTTTTTTATTTTTCGCTTATATTGTTTTGGCAATGTTTTAATGTATTTTTTTAATTGCAATAGAGAATAGAAAAAGTTTCTACTTTCTTCGCAACCGAAAATAAGTTCCTTTAAGTCATCCATGTCGATTTTTTCGTTTTCGCCAAAAACCTGTGCAATGTTTAGGTTCGTCCAAAGTGAGTATTCAGGAAAATATATGTCTGATAAAATTTCTTTAAAGTTTTGTATATCTAATTCATTGGCAAATTCGTCTATTTGTTCCATTATATATTCAATTCTTTCCTGAACATCTGAAACTGATAACATAGGAATTGAATTTTTCGCTACATACTCAGCTTCTTCCTTTATAGACTTTCCTTTTAAGAGTTCAGGTATTGAAATATCTATAGTTATTTCCATAGGCTCTTGAGGTGCATTTAAAAGTTCTTCATAAAGTTCTTTTGTATCATAGTCGAAGGACTCAAAGTTGCTTGGCATGTATGATACAAAGCCTCTGTCGAAGTATCCCTTTCTTCCTGCACGTCCTGCCATTTGTACAAATTCATTTTTTGTTATAGGTCCATCGTAGTATTTTGCAAGCTGTGCAAATACTACTGTTTCGGCAGGTAGATTAACACCTAATGCAAGTGCATCGGTACCAACCATAATATTCAAAATACCATTTCTGAAACCAGTCTCCATAAATAACTTTTCTTTTGGCAAAAGTGAACCGACATATATTCCCACACCTTTATAGCAAATTTCAGGAATATCAGAAACCGAAAAGATTTCTGCAAGTTTTTCTAATGTACGGACTTTTTCGGTTGCAATTCTGTTTCTGTTTTGCGCTATATCGTAGGCAATAGATTCAACACCACGCCTTGAAAAAACAAACACAAGTGCATTTTGCAGTTTGTCTAATATAACAGGTTTTTCGGTAAATACTAATGATGTTGCTCTTTCGTTTGTCACATACATTGAAAATTGTCTGTTAGAAAGTCTTTCAAGATATTTTTTGACAGTTTCAGGATGTCCAAAAGTTGCCGACATAACAAGTATCTTTGATGTCGGATTGCTGTTTGCAATTCCGTCTATATATGCTCTTGCTCTTTCAGGATCAGTAGATACATAATGAAATTCATCAATAACAACCTTAAGATTCGGACATTGAGCATATTTGTTCGTATATATTTCTTGAGTGCAGCATATAACAGGTGCTTCTATATTTTTCTTAAAATCACCTGTTTCTAACCCTACATTAATATTCATATTTTTTAATTCCATATATCTCTCGTTGCTTAACGCTTTAATCGGTGCAGTAAATATTATTTTGGTTTTTGGCTGCAAAATTTTCTCGTCTTTATCTATTAAACCTGCCCACATATATGCAACTTTCGTCTTACCTGAACCTGTAGGTGCTGATAATAATGCATTTTCTCCTTGTATTTTTTCTATTGCTTCTTTTTGCCAATTATATAACATAGTAAAATTCCTCCTTCAATTTCTTTTTATTATGAAAAAAGGTATAGGAACAAAGTCCTATACCACTTTTTGGCGTTTTTTCCAAAGCAAATAATCGTCAATGCCTTTTCCTAAACGCTCATCCCACGTCTTTGTATGCACCTCAAAACCTGCCTGTATAAGCTTTTTTTCAAGCCTTTCTTTAGCCTTTTGTACGTTCTTATTGCTTTTTAAGTCCATATCATATGCAATAAAGACACGTTTAGTATCAAGTTCTTTCAAAACTTGTTCAATGCCTTTTGTTGCGTCTACGCCTGCAACTGACACAAACGTAAAGCGACTTAAAAAATGTGCAATATCAGCTTTTAATGGGCCTTCAGTAACTAATACAGTTTTTGAAGGTACTCCATGTACGCCTATCCATGCATGTGCACCAGTTCCACTCGATTTTCCACGTGACGAAAACCACACATATTTTCGTTCATGGTCATCATCAAGACGTATCTGCATACCTTGAATACGTCCTTGAATGTCACGTACAGGTATGAAAAAGCCGTTGTCAGAGTAAAAATCCCAGTACGTTTGATTTTCTTTCTGGACTTGAAAGAAGCCTGGTATGCCATTGAGGTTTAATCCTTCTTGCAACAGTTCATTGCATATTCTTAAGCGTTCCTGAGGAATTGTTGGTATTGACTTGTATAGATTTCTGCCAATTTCTTCCCACGATAGTCCTCTGCGGATAAGGTTCTGTAAATGTTCGCCTTTAAGAGTTAACTTATCCAAAAATGCCCTATATACTTTGTCACGTTCATTAATGCTTGCAATAGGGCTTTGTGGCATTTTTTTAGTTTCAATTTTAGGTATTGTTTCAGGTATCATGTTCATAAGTTCTTTAAACGCTTCACTATTATTTATTCGATGTAGTCGTGCATAAAGTCCTATTGCAAATCCTTTTTCACCGCATCTCGTGCAGTGGTATGCATCTTTCTCTATGTTAAGCATAAGATGTCCGTGTTTTGGATTTTTTTCTGAATCGCCACAAAACGGACATCTTGCCATAAATTCCTCGTTTGATACTTGTCTTAAAATTACTATGCCTGATTTTTGAGCAACATTTAAAATTGACAGACGTGGATCTCTATAATCGCACATATTCAGCAACTCCTTTCTATATATTGAAATAGATAGCATTTTCACTGTCAAAGCCTTGATTATACTGCCATGACGGTATCAGAACAGGCTTACCTATAGAAAGGAGTTTTGATATTTGTTGAGGATCATCTTCCAGATAAACGTCAGCCTCAAGAATGTGTTTTGAGGCAGTGAAGTAAACTGCATGTTTGTTGTATATGCCTTGCTTTTCGATCCACTTCCTTGTAAGTTCTCTTAATCTTATGTTTCTGCTGGTTGCAAAAAACACATCTGCGCCAAGTCCATTAAAAACATCTAAAATTTTTGATGTATTTTTAATTTTTTTTGCTCTAATAAGTATGTCAAGACCTTCATAAGACGTCCAAAAATCCTCATTAAGTACAGGATTGGGATATTGAGAAATATTATATCCTGCCTTTAACAATTGTGTATTGATGTCAGCAAGCGTGTTGTCAATATCACAGCATATTAGTTTACCTTTAACGTTTGTTAAGAGACTTGTAAATTTTTGTAGATCCTTGACTTTTCCTGAAAAATACATTATATTTAACATAATTTCATCGTTCTCCTTTCATCTTTAATTAAAAAAAGTAGGGATAAAAACTTCCCTACTTTTTAAAGCTCAATTTTGAACAATTCTAATGCTTTATTACCATTTAGTTCTGCCATGTGTCTAAAATAGTAGTAACTCTTTTTGTTGTTTTTCTAAATTTGCATATTCTTTCATTATTTCTTTATATTTTTTGTGTGCCTTCTTATAATCTTTGTAAATTGTGTGCATTTTAAAGGCACATAAAATTTTTTGATATTGTGGTATTTCTTTAATTTTTTCTTGTATATAATCTAAATAAATTTCTGCTGTCACAAGTTCTTCGTATTTTTGTAACATCCTTTTACTTAATTCCATATCACGCAAATATATATTGCGTGACACTTCTTGTATCTTTCCTTCTGCAAGAAGTCTTTTTATTTCAATATTCCCTTTCCATGAAATTTCTGTCAAATCTTTTGTAGCAGAAGAAAAAGAAATATTTAAAGAAATATTTTTTGTTGAAATAATCAAATAATCTCCTTGACTTGGATACGGGATATCTATACTTTCATAATACCCATATCCTTCTAGATCGTCATACATAGGCATCATTTTATAAAAGTAGATGTCTATGTTGCCGACTATTTTAAAGTACTTTTTTTCCATAAAAAATCTCTCCTTTACTTAAAATAAAAATAAAGACAAGAATCGTTGAATTTTTGCCTTTCAGTCAGCGCACACGTACCTGTGCACCTCTCGCTTTGTTTTTGTTATCAAGTCCAATTTTCCTTCAGTCCACACATCAACACCGTCCAAAACTGTTACAATACTTAACTTATGTGGATTGTCAAAAGCTAATATACAGGCATTATTATAAGCATAGTCAAGAAGTGTAAACCTTTGGCGTGAATATCTCAAGTCCTTTATACGATCCTGACATGACATAATGGACTGAACAATGCTTTTTGGATTTTTTTGTCTTTGTTTGCACCTTAAAATAGAATGGGGCGAAAAACTTATTTTCAAAGTTTCGCCCCATAAAGTAATCAAATATTCGTATTTATTTAACTGAACCATCATTACCTCCTCCTTTTCCAATTTTATACACGGAATTTTTCGTGTACAGTACTGTTGCCCGTCCATTGTCATAGTAGTGATAGGTAAGGCTTTGAAGTTATCTTTGCCTTTTCCCCCACTCCAAACCGTACGTGAGACTTTCGCCTCATACGGCTTTCCAACGATTAGTCGCCTTTACGGGGACAGGCGTTAGTGTCGCCACTATTACCTGCTTGCAATAATTCTCTGAATTTATTGATTTTCACTTTCTGTCTATCCGTATAGTTGCTTGGAATTGGACTTCCATGTACAATATGATGGCATTGTTCGCACAACCATGCTAGGTTAGGCACCTTGTTTACCTTATCAGATTTTAGTTGTGGTTGGATATGATGACATTCCATGTTGCATTTTTCCAGCCATTTTCCGCATATCCTGCATTTGCCTTTATCACGATTATAGGCGTATTCTCTATTCATAAAATATTCAAAATTATATAGTTTATTATTTTTGTGGTGTATTAGAGTCTTTATATCGTATAGTGGCGGTCTATCCAAAGGTACTTTCTCTTTCTTTTTAAACTGCTTTAAATACAGGTTTCTGCCTTCTTCCGTATATGGCGTCATCTTTTGGTTGAACGGATATTTTGTCCACTGGCTATGAGTGATAAATGTTTTGGTGATGCCAATGTACTGGTCTTTAACTTTGACCGCAAATGTTTTGGTCTTGTAGCCTTGATGTCTCTGCGGTCTGTTTGCCAATTTTTCCAGTTCAACTTGATGTTCCATATACGTTTTAGGATAGAGCTTTTGGAAAGTTCGGAATGCACAGCGATATATTTTATTGTCGATATATTGATAAGTGTTGCTGCATATTCCTGTTTTCCAATATTCTGCCATGCCTATAATCATAGAGTTAACCTTCTCAATTTGGATGGCTCTGTCAAGCTCTTTAGGTACATCTTTCAATTTACGTATCTCCTTATTGATTATTTTGACCTGCTCTTTGACTTTCTTGAAGTCAGGTCTTGATTTACCTACGAGCTTGGTAGGATGTGGATTGTCCGGAGATGGCCGCTTATAGTCCGCCTGTATAAGGAAGCCTAAAAATTTGACATATTTTTGTGTCATATCCGTTATGATCGTCTTTTCTTCGGAAAGTTCAAGTTTAAGCTTATGCTTAAAGTATTTCCGGAGATACTTTAACAGTCTGTTGGCTTCTTTTTCAGTCGTTGTCATTATTATCCAATCGTCAGCGTATCTGACTAGGTACTTTGGTATTGTGCCCTGATTCTTAAGTCTTGCTCTATCATGGTTTAGTCTTTGATATTGTTGCTTTGGTTCCTGATACATTCTACCAATGGTCCAGTCAAAATTGTTTAGATATATATTCGCTAAGATTGGTGATATAATACCACCTTGTGGCGTTCCTAGTTCTGTTAGGTGTTTAAGGTCTGTTTCTATATAACCAGCCTTGAGCATTTGTTTAATTAGCATCAATATTCGTTTATCATGTATACCTATGCGATAGCATTTGTTTAATAATATGCGATGGTTGATGTTGTCAAAGCAACCTTTGATATCGCCTTCTATTGCATATTTAGGTACATCCTTTTTGGCCTTGTTGATGTTATTAATGATATCAGCTATTGCATGTTTGGTAGCACGATAAGGTCTAAAACCATAACTGTGAGGATAAAATTTTGCCTCACAAACAGGTTCTATGACTATGTGGATACATTCCTGAATTATTCTGTCTAACATGGTAGGAATACCCAGCGGTCTCTTCTTGCCATTCTTTTTAGGAATATATATCCTTCTGACTGGTTGTGGCTGGTAGTTTTTAGCTGTGTTTTGCACAAGTTCTATGAGTTCCTGATATGGCATTTGCAAGTAATAGTTTATGTTGTTTTTATCCACACCGGGAGTGCTAGAACCTTTGTTGGCTTTGATGTTGTGTATGGCTGTGACTATCGTTATAGGATTAAATGCCAATTCATAAAGTCCATGAAAGCTTCTTCCTTCTTTACTTTTAGCGTAAATTAAATCAAGCCTTTCTTTAAGCTGTCCTTCACTTGCAATCTTGTTGTTTATATGCATAAGGCAACACCTCCTTATGGTTCATTACCTATATTTCAAGGACTTTCAAGATTGCGGTGAGAATTATTTGCAAGAACTAACCGTCTGGTGTCCTTCGTTCAGTATCATTTGTGTTATGATACATCATTACTACTATGACACCTCCGACTTCCTACATGCTTCATCATGTCGCTACATTCCACATGTAGGCTCTCCTGCGTTCCAGCTCATCTATCCTTAAATGTGACCTTTAGGAGGGTACTTTACTCCGGGAAGCTCACACCAATGTTTGAGTTACAGTTATTCATTGGCTCTTACAGGCTATTTCATGCTTGTACTTGTATAATGAAGTATCAACATTATACAAAGCTTCCATCGTTTCCACGTTTCCATGGCACATTTTGTCGGAGCTTTAATCATACCTTTCTTGCGTCTCCATAGGTCACGGATGTCCGCACCATTATTATCCATGCCTTACATGATGTAAGGTTTAGGTTTTCAGGTTACGACTTTACCTGGCTTCTGACAATAGTGTGTAGCGACACACTGTTGCCAGCAGGAGTCTCAACACGCACACCGTTTCGGCTTTGATTTGCCTCATTAGCGTTAACTCTGTGTGGCAGAGGAATTTCACCTCTGATTTTGATGAGCTAGTTATCATGTCATTTCTGACATGTTGGCGTTTTTCTTACCTTATCAGGGCAAGATTATCGCGCAAACGCAGCGCACGATGCTATAAATGTACCTGACAGGACTTGTAGTCAGGACTTTACTATTATTTAGTTTGATTACTGCTGGATAACCTGGACAGGCATTTAATATTTCGCCTTGAAGTTCCTTGAAATTTCGTGACGTTGTAGTTTCTTGATTGATGACTGCTTCATACCAGTCATTTATATCGTCTGCAACATCAGAAAAAGACTTGACGAACGGATATTTAGTAGCGTACAAGTCGTGAGTATTATTATTTGAATCGTATTTTTCAAGCATTTCAGCAAACCTATATGCAGCTTTTTTGAAGTCTTGAAATGCTTGAAGTAAGTCTGAAGGCAGTTCGTGAATTTCTGTAACTGATATAATCTTTTCTTCAGCACCATTTTCAAGCCTTTTTTCGAAGTTTCTTAATTGTCCTTCCGACATTGTTTCCGTCCATTCTTTGTTACCTAAATAATAATTTACTCTATATTTCTTCATTTCAATTCCTCCTTTAAAAGTTCAGGATTTTCGTAAATATTGCCAATTATTTTAACGCCATCTATAAAAATCCATGAGAGATCGGCAAAATTATGTCTTATATCTTGGAATTTCCAACTGCCAACAGATTGATTCCATACAACTATCACTTCTAATACACAATCACGTTGGCATGACATAGGATTCCATATTTTGCAGCGCAATATATCTCCTTCAAAAACTTCCTTCCCATATTTGTCTTTAAAGCCTGTGTATTCCATTAATTCATAATCTTCTTCTGGATTACACCAATTTATATAATCTGCACTACAGCCATAGTTACACATAACACCAGTTGAACCTGTTGCAAATATTTTTCCGTCAAATCCAATCATATTAGGTTCATGTTGTCTATCGCCGTAATACATCTTTTTTTCTTTTTTACTCCACACTCTAAACTTTATCTCTCGCATTTTAATTCCTCCTTCACTCAATCATATCAATCAACTTCGTTTTATCATACAAGACAATCTCCCTAAAAATGTCCTCCTTACGGTCTCTTATAATGTCACTTAAAGGACCTTGTTCGTCAAAAAATGTGCATTGATAACGCCCTGGCTGTTTTGCACAAGGTGAAACAATGCAACAAAGTCCGTTTCCAAGATCGAAAGAAACTGCGGTACAATTGACGTACCGCAACAACTTTCTATATTGCTTATCGTACTTTTTAGCGTACTTTTCAAGTAGCACATTATCACTCCTTTACAATTTTGAGGACATACCAAAAACTGTTCTCATGCTCAATTTTAAAAGGCATGGCATACTTCTTAAGTATGCTTACATATTTTTGCAGATGATCTTTACCGACGTGAATGTATCCATGCCTGTATAGAGTATTAAAGAAGCAGGAATAAGGTTTTTGTCTTACGTCCTCAAAAATTTTTGCAAACTTTTCTTCTTGATTTTTAGAGTATGGCCACATTAAACTCATCTCCATTTTCTAAATATTCATATCTATTGAGAGTTGCATCATCTAAAAAGCTTTCAAAGCTAAAATAGCTTTCATAATCTTTTTCGCAAGCATCAAGCCATGCGTCTAAACAACGTTTGAGCAAGGCATAAAAAGTTATATTTTCAGGCTTTATCAAAAATTTATATATTGGTCCAAGAATTGCTTCGTCCGTATAATATCCAGTTAATGCATAATCAAAGCTATAAATAATTTTTGATTTCCTTTTTTTTGATTTTCCATAAAAAATTTTTTTGCTTGAAATATAGTCAAAATAATTATTATACAAATATTTTAATAGCCTTATGCCTGAAAGATTTTTTATGTCTCTACGTTCAGTAAACAAAAAACGAATATAATTATAACTTCCGCCATACTCAAATTCATGAATTTTTACTGGAAATATCTCTTCAAATTTTCTTAACGTCTTTACATTGTCGTCATGCCACGGATATTCTGCTTTTTCCAGCCAATGCTCATAAGCTCTCCTTTGTGCCTTTCTTGAAAGTTCGTCAATCTTATAAATATTAACTGTTACTGTTCTCATAAAAAATCCTCCTTTTTTCTTTTTAAAATTTTAAAAGGCATATCCAAAAACCTTACTTTAGTTTTGAATATGCCTTAATTGACGTTTATATATTAGCATATGTCATATTAACTGTAGCTATATTTTTTACTTTTAAACGTCCTCCAACTTTACCAAAATCTATTGTCCAAATTCCTTTGTATACCTCTAAATATGGATAGTTAGCATACCATCTTTGTCTCCATTTGCCATCAATAAAAAACAGATATTTCCCATAATGATTTTTATACGTACCTTCGGCGAACAAAAAATTTCTTTTGTTAAATTTAGCTTTATAGACTTTCCAGCCAGTCCAATTTAAATCATTTTCTTCAGGATACCAAAGGTAATTCTCAATAGCAGGAGATATATATGCTAGTTCATCTAAAGCCTTTTCTATTTCCTTTTTGCTAACATTTGTAAAAATTGCATTAGCAAGTTTTAAATCAATATTATCATTTTCTTTGTTTTCTATCTTAAAGATTTTATTTATTCTTTTTACACATTTTTCAAGTAGCATAATAAAATCCTCCTTTATTTTTTAAAAATTAAAAAAAGGCATATTCAAAAACCTTATTTTAGTTTTGAATATGCATTGATTTAACGCTGAATTTCGCATTAACTCCATTTATCTTCTTCGTACATTTGTCGGAGAGTTTTAATTCTGCTGCTTATAACAGGTAAACCTAATTCTGAATATTGAATTATAGGAGTTGGCTTGTTTTTATGTTTATTATTTTTAATCCTTTTATTGTTGTCTTTAAAATTATTTTTATGTGTAAGTTTTTTCATAAAGTCCAATCATCCTTTAATACACGTTCAAAAATTTCATGGCTATCGCTTATTATCGGCAAGCCTAATTTTGAATAACGTATTATCGGAGTGTTTTTTTCAATTTCTATTTTTGACTTAAACTTCTTGGAAGCTTTTTTCTTTTTCTTTTTCAATCTTATCGCCTCCATCTCAATTTCTTCTTCTATTTTATCATTTACATAAGCTTTTGTTAACATAAAAATTCTCCTTTCTTTTTTATAATATTTTTGTAATATCGGAAGCAACTATGCCAAGGTTCTTGATAGCATTGTTTAAATTATTGCTAATTTCAGGTATATCAGCAAAATCTACGCTGTTTGTCTGTTTGCTGTCTGTCCACTTATTATAAGTTTGATTGTCAATGCCTACTTCAATAAGATAACCATTTGGTTTGATTAAGACAATTACGTAATTGTTACTCATAAAAAATTCTCCTTTCTTTTAAAAAATATAAAAAGGTATGCGCATACCTTGAAAATTCTGGAAGTATACACGCATACCTTTCTTTCTGAACAATATCCACCTTTTAAATCACTGTGTACCAAAACATCAGGTCAGGCAGTGGTACACATTTATGCCTTCCTCCAAAATATAGCATGTCTTTAAAATATGCACAGATACCTAATTATTACGGCAGTGGGTATCATACCGTCAAGTTCGCTAGCAACCACTCTTTCGATTTCCTCCTCCGCAGTGAGAGTGGTACGGATAATATGGAGGATCGTACTTTTTATGCTAGGTTGCCTTGAAATTCTAATTCATTATAAGCTCAAAAATCTTTAAATGTCAAGGAAAAAATAAAAAAGCAGGCTTATTATGCCTGCTGTAAAGCGTCAAAATCAAAACAAAGCTGCTCGACTATTTGAGATTTTTTCTTTTTAGAATAATTGACTTTGACACTTTTGAAGAATGTTGATAGGTCAATGACATTATCGCTTTGAGACTGCCAAATCTTTTCTATGCTGATGTTCTCGTCAAGTCCATTTACAAGACTTTTTGCAAGCTCAACCATGATGTTGCTTGTATTGGATAAAGCTCGCAAGCCTTCTTCTGAAAACTTTCCTTCAATGTTCATTGCAGCTTCGAGTTTATTGCCCATTAAGGCAAGCGCATTGTATTGCAACGTATCTTTATAGACCATGAATACGACTTTAACAGGTTTTGTCTGTCCGATTCGCCATGATCTCTTACTTGCTTGTCTTAAAGTGAACGTGTTGTAGCCTGTTTCATAGAAAATTATTGTAGGAAAGTCCAGAAGATCAAGTCCTGTTTTGACAAGCTCAAAGTTGGAAATAATGCATCTGTATCCGTCCTTGATTTTTTCGTTAAGCCATTCTTCACGCTTTTCTTGCTTTACCGAGGTTTTAAGCGTGCATGTTTTTACGCCTATACCATTTAATAGATTTTCTAGACGTTTTGTGACGTCTTTTTGTCCTGTGAATTGTGCATATATAAACACGTTCCTGCCTTTATTGGTTTCATCTAAAACATAATTTAAAAGGTGTTGCTCTTTGTTATAAATAAAATCTTCAGGCAGGTCTTTTGGAACAATTTGATAATAGTCTGTTACAGGTATAGGTTCGTTGTTAAAAGGACTGTCAGGATACCTTAAAAGTGTCATTAAGTACGTTGACAGCATGTTTTTATCTGCATTGAAAATTGCATTTTTCAGTTCGTTTGCCAGATCGTTATATGCTTCTTTAAGTTCTTCATCAGGTTCTATAATTTGTACTTCTTCAGTGTACTTTGGCAAGCTTTGTTGCAAGTCTGACAACTGAAGAAATACGCACTGGTCAAGCAGGAATTTTGAGAAAATCAATGGTGAAATAACAGGCAACATACGCTTTCTGGTACTTTTTTGTTTGCCTTTTGATGTTCTGTTGTATTCGCTGTCTTTTTCTTTTATTATTGTTTCTATTGCACCATAGCGTTCTACAAAAAGAGTTGTGTCATTATAGCTTATACCGTCTCTTAACATTGCTTTTGGATTAAGCCTGTATAGAAGATAAAATACATCTGTTGGATAACCTCCAAGCAATGTTCCAGTTAGTGCTATTGTCTTTTTGCATGAACCTGACAGAGTGCCAAAACTGTTGCCTTGCGCTGTATCTCCGCCTTTAAGTTCGTGTACTTCGTCAGCGATGAAATAGTCAAAAAAACCTTTCATGTGACGCTTTATATATTCAGCTACAGGATACCTGCGGAAGCTGTCTTTATCTGCCTGCCATAGTTTTGTTTTGCAGTACGGGCATTTATCGTTTTTTGTCGTATGCGACTTGAAATAATCTTCTGTCAGTGGAATATCATCTTTGTCTACAAATTTTTTCCCGCATACAGGACAAGATATATGTCCGTTTAGATGTTTTACTATAGCAGGTTTTTCGGCATATCCGAGTTTTGCTTTATCTTTTGATATTATATAGTACCTTATTTTGTTCTTTGTTTTCGGTATTTTAAAAATGTCTTTCCAGCTTTCCATTATCACTGCATCTGCATCAGGTACTGTCGCTTCTATTTGCCTTTTCCACTTGTTGACAAGGTGACCAGGACACATGACAAGTGCGTTATAAGGCTTGCCATCAGCATGGATATATGGTATTGGCGGTCCTATCAATGCTGTCTTGCCAGTTCCCATTTCACCTACAACAACAATGCTGTTTTTCTTTTTTAGTGTTTCGACTGACGCCATTATAACGTCCTCTTGTGCCTTGAAAGGTTTTGTTTTTAAAGTCTTTATAAGTACATTATTTTTAGGCTTAAGAGGATCGTATAAAGGCTTGTAAGTTTCCTCTATTTTTTGAGAGAATACATTTGAATATTTTTTTAGATAGTCTGCCATTGTTATGTTATATACGTCAAAGTCAAGATCACCATTAATTGTTATATTTCCGCAATCAAGTCCGTTCAAAACTATTTTTGTCAGTTCATCTTCTGTTATATCAAGTCTATATACATCTATATCAATGCCATATACATATTGATATAACAGATAATTCTGATTTATAAGTTGTTTTACAAGCCAGTCTGCCCACCTGTCCAACAATGGCACACTGAATTTTTCCTGCAAGACTTTCATAACTGCTTGTGTTTTATCGTTGTTCCATATAATGATAAGTGGTCTTTCAGTTTGTACATTAAAGGCATCTTCAGAGATCATTACTGTATGTGTATATTCGTCAATTTTTTCTGAAAATGTTCTGTATTCTCCATTTGGATAATAATAGCCATAATTAAGGTTTATTGTTTTGCGTTTCCATATAGCAGCTTTAATGCTTTGCACAGCACTGTCAAAGCCTGCAAAGCTAATAAAATTAAGCTGTTTTGGATCGTATGAATAAAAATCGGCGTATGCAGAAACATACGCCTTTTTTTCGCTATCATAAACACTTAAATTATACATCTCAAAATTCCTCCTTAAATTAATTCCTTTATCTCGCCAAATTTTGTCAGTATTTTAATGCTGACGCTTAATTCCTCTGTAGTTTTGGTTGTTTGTTCACCTGTTTCCTCATCTTCCTCGATAATTTTTTTTTCGCTTTTTTTAACTATGCCTTTTACAACATGTCCGTTCATCTCACCATTAAGACTGCCTGTTGCCAACAATAGACCTATATGTGCCATGTGCAGTGGCAATGGCGGATGTTTTTCTTCCTGTTCCTCTAATGTTTCTAATTGTTTCTTAATATTAGACAATAAATTTGATTCTGAAAGTTTTTTCTCCAGATACTCTCTGTCAACATATCCATTATTAAAGTACTTTTGAGGAAGTGTTACAGGAACTTTATAGACAGGTTCGGATAAAAGTGGAATTTCTTCTAAATCTGTACCTGATTTTTCTGCCTTTAAGAGCTTTTCGATATCATTTGCAATGACTTTTCTGTCTTTTTTTTTGATGCCGAATATTACAACCTGCTTATATGCTTTGTATTCTTCATTAGTAAAGCGGTATATTTTTATGTCAGCAAAAGCATAACTCAAAAGCTTTGCCACGATAGATATAATATACTGCGGAATTATATAAACCAGTATACCGCCTGTCGTCAGGTACTTTATTGTCTTTTTAAGAAAAATTAATTCTTTTCTTTCACCATTTTCGTCAGTATCATATGGCGGATTTAGAAAAAGTACAGAAAAGGCATTGTTTTGTGTTATCATTTCTTCATATCCGCCATATAAAGTACGTGTAAGTTTTTCACAGGCTTTGCTATATCTTTGATAGTCCAGTTCCACGCCATAAGTGCGTCCGTTATTGTCTATTAAATTACTTATTGCATCACCTTCACCGCAGCATGGATCAAGGACGTTATATTGCGTTGGAAAATCTAAAAAAGACTTAATGCGATCTACTATACTATTGGGCGTAGGATAATAGCCCATCTTATATTTTCCTTCAATTCTCATTTTAATTCCTCCTTTAACATTTTTTGTAGAAACTTTGGCAGCTTTTTTATTTGTCCTTTTTGCCACAATGTATATATTTCCGCACACTTGCATTGAAACTGACCATCATTAAGTGCGCTTAAAGCCACTTCTGTTTCTAATTCTTCCTGCGTATGATCTGAAAATATAAGTTGTCTGTTTTTGACTCCGATTTTATGAATTTCTCCGTTGCACCACAGAAAACAGTACATTTCATATCCTCCTTTATAAAAAACATAAAGGTGCAGCCAAAGTCTTAATAGCTTTAGTTGCACCTTTTGATGGTTATTTTATGTTGTATTTTTGTGCAAAGTAGTTGACAACGTCAGGCACGTACTTTTTGTAGCCTGGTTGATTGTCTTTGCACCACTTTTTAAGTTCTTCTTTTGTTTTTATAGGTTCTATAAAGCTTCTGCCTGACTGTATAAGGTCTAATTGTGGTTCTAGTACCTCTATTAAATCTCTGACAGTCCAGCCTTCATAAATTTCCTTATCAAAATTTATTTTTGCCATTATAATTCCTCCTTTTTACTTTTTTGTAAAAATGTGCTTTGCAACCTTTTGAAAAGTTTTGACGCACTTTTAGGATCACTGTAACTAATTCCGTATCCTTCACCAAAGTTGCAGTGATCCCAGTCTAAAAAATTATCCCAGTCCAAGTAGATTATGCCTTTAAGTCTACTCTTTCTACCAGTTGTCAATGAACGGAACTCTTTTTCAGACAAATAATGTCTGACTATTTTTTTAAACCAACGTGGATGGTCTAATCTAAACAATTCCTCGCCTGTACCTAAGTCTATAATAGATGTACCATCCGCCAAATTGTTAAAATATATTAACAGGTTGTCTTCTGTGACAATGGCATAATCATATACGCCATCATACACATCGCAACCATATATTACGCCTTTTTGCATTTTATCTAAATTTCCTATGCTGACTGCCATTACAATTCCTCCTTTGGAAATCTCCAACATCCTTTTTCTTCAGTCCAGTCACATTCCTTATAACCATCCAAATGGTCATAGCAGGTTGAACAAGGATTTAGAATATGACCGCAATTAGGACAAGGTGTAGGCTTGTTTGAAGAGATTTCTGATTTTGTTCCACACCACGGACAATACTCGTACGTTTTTTCTTCCATCATTCTTCCTCCTTTACGCCTAATATATAGTCAACAGCCTTCTGTGCCTTGCCTGATGCGTGCACGATTAATGTCATGTCATCTTTTAAAACCTTAATCCAGCTTTGCAGGTATGCAGCAGAATTGTCAATAATCCTGTTCAAAATACCAACATGTTCGCAAAGCATAGCAGCACCAAGCTCTGCGACAAGTTCCTCTTTAGAATAGCTGTCACTGCCGAACATGTGCTCATCAGGACTGTTGCTAAACCTTTTAAGTCTTGTTTCATGTCCTGTTGAATGGATCATTTCATGGAAAAGTGTTGAATAATATTCGTTAATATCCTTAAAAAAGCCTTTTTCAGGTACATTTATGATGTCTTTAAGTGGAAAATAGCAGGCTTTATCAGGATTTTCATGGACTATTTCAGGACATTGTTTGTAGCCTGATATAACCTGTTCAGCTTCCTTAATAGGTTCATGTTCGATCTTTTTAAGTTTAGACGGTATACCTTCAACGTTTTTTAAGTTAAAGACGTTATAGTATTTAAGAACTGGTATTGTGATTTCTTTTTCCTCTTCCTGTCCTGTTTCTGTGTTTGTGATTTTTTCTGTTTTTGTATAGGTCGTGTAAAAGACAACTATTTCAGCCTTTGCGCCTTTTTTGATTTTACCTTTTAGTTGCTGGACTTGATTAAACGTAAGATATTCTCCGCCGTCCAAAAGCAATTTGTTTATGCCTTTATACGGTTTCCTTGTTACATAATTTAAGGCTGGTGTGTTCATCCAGCCTTTTTTCCACGGTATTTCGCCTTGTTCCATTTTTTTGATGATACGTTCTGTCACGTACTGATAGACTTTATTCATAATCTAATTCCTCCTTTTGATTTTTAAAAATAAAAAAGGCACGTATCTAAAACTTTTCTCATTTTAGATACGTGCCTTGATTACAGACTATTTATGTTTATTTAACGCATAAAGAAAAGTTCTTCCCTTGCTTTAAAAATGGTAGTCTATTGCTGAACCAAAGTAGTATTTTTTTTCTTCTTCCATGTTTCGTACAAACTCATCCAGCGTTATATAGACATTATCAAAATAGATATACGTGCCATATTTGTCCTCTATAGTTTTTTTGATGCAATATAGAGGAAATGTATCTGTACTGCCTGAAAATTCTTCTAAAGTAAGTTTTGAAACGTACTTTTTTAAATTTGTATAACGCTCTTTGAAAAATGCTTCTTTAAAGCCTTGTCTAAAAGTAATTGATTGTTCTGTAGGGTCGTAAATTATGCCATAAGGTGTTAACGAAATGACAAGTTCGTTAATTGCTGCATTTCTGTCAATGTCACCATTAACATAATCGGCTACTTCACCTACAAAGCCGTCATATAATTCTTCTTCTGTCAAAAAATCATCGCTTTCAATAATTTTGTCATTTAACTGATAAATTAAACCATGCATAAAAATTCTCCTTTCATTGATTTTTAAGTATTTTTTAAACATCGATTAGAAAATCAATTACACTTTCATTTACTATTCCAAATCCAACTGCAAATATCAAAAAACCTACCCTAATTCCATATGAATATCGTTCTAATCTTGGAACCCACCAAATAGGTAAGCTACTCTCAAAAGTAAACCATATATATCTATTTTGAGAGATATTATAATAATGAATCGGTAAGCCTAATCTTGTTTTATCTGCTTTCAAATTAGCACCTTCCTTCTTCCTTTTTTTTTTAATATAAAAAGGTATGCGCATACCTGTGAAATTCTGGAAGTATGTACGCATACCTTTCTTTCTAGACTAGTATTTCACCTTTTATCACTGTGTACCAAAACATCAGGTCAGACAGGTACACATTTATGCTCTCCTCCAAATATAGCATGTCTTAACATGCCGATACCTAATATTACGGCAGTGGGTATCATACCGTTCAAGTACACTATCAACCACTCTTTCGATTTCCTCCTCCGCAACGAGAGTGGAACGGAATATATAGAGGATCGTACTTTTTACGATAGGTTAACCTTGAAATCTAACTTATTATATGTTCAAAAAAATTATTTTGTCAAGGAAATATTTTTTAGAAAGCAAAAAATAAGCAGGCGGTTAAGCCTGCAATGACAAGCAAAAAAGAGTCGAAAAAAATTTCTCTAGAGATGTTATTATATTATATTTTGCCATTTATATTTATATTTTTTATATATATGTAATCGTTTGTTTTTAACCTGAAACATAAATATTTTTGATATGTATATAAATTTTTGCAGTCTATATAAAGTCTTTGTTAGATTTTTTGAGGATTTTGATAAATCCTCTATATCTGTTCTTTTTCTTTGGCTCTACGTTGGAGAATCTCTTTTATAGTCAACTTACTTTCATAATAAGTTTTCCACTGTCCGTTATCAAATACAAATATCTGTATATCCACTAATACAGCCTTAAGTTCTTCTTTGCTGTTAGATATAATATCCCACGTTAATATATGCTTTTTGCCGTCTCTGTAAGCAACTTGTTCATGTCTGTTAACAAAATCATAAGGAATACTTTTGTTCAGATATGTTTTTTCAGACATAAACTTAAAACCTGCTTTTATAAAATCCATCTCAATATCGTCATGCATAAAAATAATATCAACTTTTCTCATAATATATCATCCTTTCTAACTTCGGACATAATAAAAGATGGTATAATACCTCTGTCCGAAGTATTATACCACCTGTGATGATGAATATAATTAAGAATGTGTCTGAATCGTCATTGAACTTATTTGCGAAGCCAAATTCTATCCGCATTACATTGGCATTGCCAAAGCCTTCATAAGTTATGATATAATATTTTTGTGTTTTGTCAAATAAAAAAATGCCAGTATAGAATTATACTGGCTGTTTGTTTTGCTTTTTAGCTTTTTCTAAACATATTTCTTTAATGGTTCTATTATCATCTATTTTTTCTCTTATATACACACAATCTATATCTTTATGGTTAATAGATGTACCATAATCTACAAAAAAAGTTTTATTATTTTTAACAATTTCAGCACTTATGAATGTATAAGTTTCAGGATATTCAGAAAAAAGTTCATACATTTTATTAATTAAATCTTGTTTTGTTATTAATTTATTTTTCTTTAAAAAATCTTTTACTTCTGGATCAAGTATTAATTTCATAGACAACACTCTCTTTCTTTTTTGTATTATCGAAAGAGTGCATAAAACATAAAAAGGGTATGCACTTTTTCGACCCAATGCATACCCTCTATTTACTTAATTATATTTTAGCATTATTAATAGATTTGTCAAGATATTTTTATAATTATGTCATTTTCTTTTGGAATAAAGTTATCGCCTTTATCGACAATTGTTTTTATTACAATTTTATTTTGTTTTTCAAAAGTACCTACTATTGTTATGTTTGCAAAAGTATTGATAATAACAAAATCGTTGTTAATTTTAACATCTCCTAGTTCTTCTTCAACACTTTTGATGCTATCAGGTATTAATTCCATTACAATGTTTCTGTCATCAACTCTTTTGAAAGCATGATCTGAAAAAACAATCCAAACATCACAGCCCCACAATTCCATTAACATCTTTTTTCTCCTTTCCTTCACAATATTAAAGGCACGTATTAAGCCTTGGTAAAGACTTTTACGTGCCTTTTCTCCTTCGTTTTTATTTATGGTTCATAATTGATAGTATCATCAGGAGTTCCTAATGAACCTGTTGAAAATGAATTTGTTTCACACCACTTATTATTTTTATAAATAAGGGTTCTTCCAATTAGTCCCTTGTAAACGCCTTTAGCAATTATTTTTGGACCTAATGAATAAATTTTCCAGCCAGACCAACTGTTGCTAAAAATTGGATATGTGTAGTCACGTTTAGCAGGACAAATATTTTGCAATTCTTCTTTTATTTTTTCTAAATTATTTTTCATTTATTTTTCTCCTTTCCTTCACAATATTAAAGACACGTATTAAGCCTTATTAAAGACTTTTACGTGCCTTTTTCATCTTTATATATTTTTTTATGATGCTTTTTGAGCCTGATTGTAGGCTTCTATAATTTTTTCTATGATCTCGTCAAACTCAATCAAGCCCATAAAAAACATGTTACGATCATGTTCATGAAATGCTCGATCCACTTTTGCCATAGCCTTGTCATGCAAATTTGAAAGTTTTTTATTATTGCCAGAAGTCCATGCAATAGCCTGAACATTCTGTCCTTGATATTTTTTAGAAAGCCTTTGTAGGTACGTTGATAGGTACTCAAAGGCTTTATCAGTATTCCATTCAGGCATAAAAAGCAGCAACTCCTGCTTTTCTAACTGCCTGATTTTATTTTTGTATTGTAATATTTTTTGATAAGGCATAGAATAGGCATAAGCAAGTTTGTTTTGGACTTGTTCTAACTGTGTCATGAATTTTCCTCCTTTACTAATTTATGAAACAAAATCAACAGAAACAAATTTGTCTTTTCCCTTAAAATGCTGTAATTCTTCGAGTGATAATATTCCATCAGGATCGGACAAATCTGTGTCATGATCTAAAACAAGGACTTTTACATCCTTGAAATTGGCATAAATATTTGTCACGAGACCTCTCTCAACTTCAACAATTATTTTTTTCATAAAAATCCTCCTTTTTTTAGATGGCTTTCTTGTTTGTTCTGATAATGCGTCTAAATTCTTCTACAGTCAGCATATCTTCAAGCATCTGATACGCAGCAATTTCTATATAACTGCGTATCTTGCTCTTTTTATATCTTTCTTTAAGCTCGTCCAATGTCGTAACAGAATCACAGTCATGGCAGTAAATGGCTCTTATACGTCCTTTACCACCGATATAAGCCCAATCTTTGCAGGCGTGAAGTGAACCGCAAGCAGGACATATAGCGTCGTACTTAATTTTCGGTTTTGTACTCATAAAAAAATTCCTCCTTTAAATTTATTTTTTTTAAAAAAAGTGCAGGATTTTAGGTTTCCTGCATTTCCTCCTTTATAATTTCAATAAGGTTGCCTTCAAGGTCTCTGTAAAAACCTTCCTTGTTAGGCTTTTCTCGTAGTTGAAAAGCTTGATAAACAGCTTTTAAACTACTGCAATTTATTTTAGTTATAAACATATGGTGTATTATTTTTATTTGTTTATCTTTTTTGACTTCAATCAAATCATTGGTGAAAATATCACGATAAAAGCCTTCTTTAGTAGGCTTTTCTAAAAATTGAAAGTCTTGTACAATTTCTTCTATTTTTGAATATTGTTTTGGAAGAGTTTCAGAAAGATAAGTTCTGACTATATACATATAAAAATTCCTCCTTAAAATTTATTTTTAAAGCAATGTGCAGGAATTAGGCTTCCTGCACATCTTCCAAAATCTTGTATGAAATAAGTTTTTCTAAATGGTCATTAACAGGCTCAAGTTCGTATTCAATTAAACTCTTGCCTGTTAATTGTTTCACATTGTCTTGACTGACAAGATTATGTTGAATATTTTTATTATCAACACAGGTTAAACCATAAAAAATTTCACCTGTATTATTGTTTTTTAAAGTTTTTACATGCGTAACTTTTAGTTGTCCATACTTTGCGTTTGTTGCAGTTTCTGTAAATGGATCTTCAATACTGTCTACAGGCTCAAAATCTGGTAAATTGTTTGGTATATCTTCTAAATTTACATTATCGGGAAACAGATCTTCAGGCACATCATCAGTATCAGGCAATATATTAGGTTCTTTAGGCTCTTTATTATGTTCTGATTGAGATAGTTTAAGCACATATATTGTTTTAGGATAGCCATTTACTGTGACCTGTATTGGATGTAGTGACAATTTTAATGGTATGTTTGCAATATGTCCATTATTTTGTGCTTTAATAAGGTCTATTGCTGAATTTAATTCAATGATGCTGTTACCTGAAGATGTATCGATTTGCCATACTCCTCCAGGGATCTCATTTAGATAAAATTGCAGATTTCCAATTTTACGACATTGCTTTTTTTGGTAATAAGGGCAGTTTTTGTATAAACAAGTGATTTCTTTTCTTTCACCTGTTTTTACATCTACTTCGACTGCCTTTTCTCCGTCACCTTTGCACAAAAGCATACTTTTTGAATATCTTTTTAACCACTGTGGAAAGAACTTCTCTGGATCATCTAAAGGAAATACGATATTCAATTCTTTAGGATGATCTCCATACACATTATGAAATTTTTCTGCCATTTCTTTTGAAGTATTATTATCTTGGTGTACAACGAAATAACTTGTTGCTGATGGATATAAATTATCACTTTTTTCTGATTTCTTTTTTTCGCCCAAGTGAATCTTTCCTAATCTTGGTATTCTTCTAATCTCTGATAAGCCTTTTATCATACAAATCCTCTCCTTTTAATTTTTTATTAAAAAGAGAAACAGGCTTGTTTTAAACCTGTTTCTCCTTAATTTGATTGATTGTGTGTTCTACCCATTCAGAAATATCATGACAAACTTCTAAAAAACCTTTTCTGAACGGGTATTTTTCTGATATTATGTCTTTTATGTCGCTGTCTTCTGGTAGTGAATCCCAGTCTGACAGCAACATATATGCTGCTTGTTCAAACCTTACAAGCGAATCTTTGAAATTATTTGCTGCGATTTCGTTGTTCATCGCAGCAAGAATTTCGTCTACTTCTTTATCCATGATTATTCCTCCTTTAATCGATTTTAAATTCCGCAGGCTTATTTTCAACAGCAATACCTTCGACAACCTCGCCTGTATCGGACAGAATTGCTTTATTGCCATTCACGTTCAATTTTTTCTTCAATTCTGCCCAATCTACGTCTTTTTTGATTTTGATGTATTCAGGTGCATTTTGTTCGATCCACGGCAATAAAGCTTCGTCATTACGCCTAAATTCAGGCTTCTCAAATTTCTTAACAAGCTTGCCTGAAGGCAGGCTATAAGACAATTGCGTTTTGCCTTTAGTAAGCAGTGATGGATCGAGACTGTCAAAGTATTGCTGAAGGCGTGATGTGTAGAAGGCAATATCCTGATTGATTGATTTTGCCTGCTGTTCGTACCACTCATCTAATGCTGCTTTTTTGTTCTTGATAAACATCTTTTTTCTTTCTAAGTCTGCCTGAAGGTTTTTAATTTTGGCGATAGTCCAGTCGGCATAACTATCATTATGAATACCGTCATCATCATTAAATTGTCTTTCAGTTTCTTCTAAAAACTCCTTTTCAAGCTCGATAAAATCTTCCATCATTTAACATCCTCCTTTAAAATTTTTATAAATTAGGTTTAGAAATTACTTGAAATTTATCTTTGTCAGGAAGTAAACTTAAGCTACTTCCGTTTTCCCATTCGACTAATATATTGCCAAGATCATCTACTCCAATTACAGTACCACACGTACCAACAGGTGGTGCCTGTATATCATCCATGTAGATTAATTTTATCTTTGTCCCAACAGGGTACATATTTCTTAAAACTTTTGCTTTTGTATCATCATAAAACATACTATTAAAAAACATTATTTAACTTCCTCCTTTTCATTTTTTTGATTGTCTAATTTTCCGATATAATAAACAACGCCAAATGCTAAAGCAATTAATATCGGTAATGGCATTTTAACAAAAATCATATCAATTTCTCCTTTCATGTTTTTTAAAAAAAATAAAAGGCGAACCTAATTAAGTCCGCCTTTTATTTGCGCAAGAATTTCTTCGATGTTTTGCGTTTTAAAACTTTTATATTCCAAAAATTCGAATAACAACAGCAATATCAGAGCCGAGATGTATACGTGCCTTTCAACCGGTTCTTTGTAAGCTTGCGTTTTTAACATTGCTTTTCCTACAGCAAATGCCTTATCAATGTCGTTTGCAAGACCTGTCATAGACAATGTCATTTTAACGAAATTCAAAAGTTCTTCATCCAAGTTTCCATTAAAAAAATCATCAAGAATTTTTTCATCAATGACCATTTATATTTCTCCTTTCAAAAATTATTTGCACATTGACCAGCCACAAAACGGACAGTACATGCAACCTGACTCTGGCACTAATAATGCACCGCAGTCAGGACAGGTAGCAAGGCTATTTTGTGTCCGTGTTTGTTCTTGTTTTTGTGAGTTTGTTTGCGTGTTAACCATGTTTTTATCCTCCTTTTTTGGAAATTAGTAAAGGTACGCTTGCAACTGTTTGCGTACCTTTTGATTTTGTTTGTGTCTGTTGTATGCCTTTTTAGATCTTACAATTCGTGTGACTGGATTTAAATCGCCCCAATCGCCACGAATGGACTTATAAATGTCTATTTGAGTTTTGTTAAGTCTTATAACTTCCTTTTTCATTTTTTTAACACTCTCCTTTGTTTAAAAAATAAAAAAGGCATATTCAAAAACCTGTTTCGCCTTTGAATATGCCTTATATAAAAAGGTATGCGCATACCTTGAAAATTCTGGTAATACATGCACATACCTTTCTTCCTAGATCAATATTCCACTTTTTATCACTGTGTACCAAATCATCAAGCAAAGCGGTACACATTTATGCCTTCCTCCGAATATACATATCCGCTTTTTACGGCAGAGGGATATGATGCCGTCAAGTACACTATCAACCACTCTTTCGATTTCCTCCTCCGCAGTGAGAGTGGAACGGATAATATGGAGGATCGTGCTTTTTATGATAGGTTAACCTTGAAATCTAACTTATTATAGGATCAAAATTTTTTAAATGTCAAGGAAAAATTAACAAAAAAAATAAGCAGGCGATTAAACCTGCTTAAGCCATTTAAGACTTTTGTTATTTTTATTTATTTTTGCCTTGCAAGGTTCTATAGAAAAGCCACGACCTTTTTTCCCTGCAAGTACTATAAAATGGTCTGGTGCTTCTTCTAAAATGTCCAGTATAAAAGTACCGTCTACAAGTGCTAATCCTTTTTGATAAATGTGGTTGTACCAATGTACAAGTGGTACTGACACTGTTATTTCCGTTGAGTTACCAGACCATTTACCATTACGACTCCATATGCGCCAACTCTTTTGGTTTATATCAGGGGTCTCGGCGTTTATGATAGTAATTAGATTTTCAGAGTCTACCCATCGGTTATTAGCAAATCGATAAGTAGATTGCTTTAAAAAGAGATCTTTTATTGTTTTTTTAATTCTGCTGTAAATTTTTGATCTTAATTGTCCTTTTATACTTATGCAAGTATTTTTTTGCTTCTTAAGATCTCTTTTTGCATGAAGTGTTTGTTTTTCTATGATAAAGGTTTTTAAGTCTTTTTCTTCTTTTGCAAAATTTATTTTGACATCTTTTGGCAGATGTCTAATTTGATATAGCACTTTTGCACATTTGCTGATTTTATTTGTGCCCAATTGCATAAGTGCTATTTCAGTTTCCAGTTCTTCTTTTGTATGATCTAAAAAGATCAGTTGTCCTTTGTCATTAACCGTTATTGTGTGTTTTTTACGCATACAATTAATTACAAAGGTTTGCATTTTCTTGTTTCCTCCTTTTTATATAACGTTGAATTCTTTTAGCTTCTGTTTTGTCATATTCGATTAGTAATTCTGTTGGCAGATCGCCACCATTACGCCAGTTTTGTAATATCATATAGCATTTGCAAGGCGTTCCTCCAAGCTTTTCTAATGCACCTTCAGCCTTAAGTTCTTCTTTTGTGTGATTGTAAAAAATTAACTGACCTTTTTTATTAATGCCTATTTCATGAACTTCACCAAGACAAAGAATTGTTGTTTTCATTACAATTCCTCCTCATATTCATGAAAATTAATTATACAATCAGGATACTTGTTGCGTATATATTCGCAAAAGTATTCCATATCTTCTTCAGTTTTAACACCATATCCCGAAAGGATTTCAGATACTTGAGTGAAGCTTGAAAAGTATCTTTGTGCATCTAGTGAATTTAGTTTATTAACAAGAAGATTATAAGGAATATAGGAATTGCAAAAAAATTCAAAAATATAACGCTCTGGAAAGTATTTTCCTGTTGCGTCAGTATTAAGATATATTTCTTGTCCTGGTTCTTCCGCCTTTACAACGAAGTTTAAATTATACATGTCAGCGATTTTGTTATATGCATCTATCACAGGTTTCCATGCGTCTAAAGTCGACATAAGTAAAGTATCTTTTTGCGTCATATGAATGTCATTAATAAAACTTCTGCAATATGGCTCTTTAAATAATCTTCCTAATATTTCTGCTTTTTCATTACTTTGTATAGGCATGGTAACGTTTCTGTACATAAATAATCTTCCTAACCAACCTTGATCTCCTTCTTTTTTAAATTTTTTATTAGCTTTTTGCCAGTCGTTATAAAGTTTTTCAACATTTTCACCTATAAAAACAACTTCAGTATTGCACCAATTAGGCATAATCAATTCCTCCTTTTAAAAATTAAAGGGCAGTTAGTCTGCCCTTATAATAACTTTTTTAGCCCATTTAGGTACTTGCCATGTTGCATTTTCTTCTGACAGCAAACCTGCAATGACCTTCATTTTTTGTGGAGGTGTATCTGGCCACGGAGTATATCCATCTGTTAGGACTATACATACGTTTGGTCTCGGCTTAAGACTCATAGCAGCTTTAATGCCAACTCCCATGTCTGTTCCTCCACCGCCTTCAAGTTCTGCATGTTTAATATCAGTGATCTTTTTACTGATATGCACTTCCGCATCACAGGCAATATAATGAACGCCATCTTTTAGACCAACCGACTTTAATATTCCGTCAACTTCTGCAAGTGCCTGTGAAAGCATGTTGTCAGATACACTTCCTGACGTATCTATGACAACTGCTACACTCACAGAAGGCTGCCTTAAAGACGGCATTATAATATCCTTATATGGACGCCTTGAAGGTTTGCTATATGAATAATCAATGCAGCCTGCCACGTTTGATATAGTGTTTTTTATCGCAGTGGCAAGTTCTTTTCTCCAGTTTATTTTAGGTTTTAATTTCTTGTCTGCCCATCTTTTTAGATGAGCAGGTACGCTACCACGTTGCCTGCATGCTTCTTGAATTGCAACTGCAACGCTTCTGCGTATAAGTTCTGCTTCTGTTTCTGTAATGCCTGTCTGTTCTCCTTTTCCCTCAGGCAGTTCCCATTCTTCTAGTTGTCCTGTTGCACATGAACCGCAACGTCCTGCACCTGGAAGTGGAGACTTTTGATCTTTGTCTTGTTTGTCCTGTAGGTTTTGTTGATCTTGTTCTTGTGAATCTTGTTCTTGCTGATCTTGTAAACTTTGCTGGTCTTGTCCTTGCTGACCTTGCAAGTTTTGTTGATCTTGCTGGTCTTGGTTTTGCTGGTCTTTTTTTCGTAGTTCTTGTTTTATTTGCATAAGCAAAACAGCATATTCTTCCGCAAGCAAGTTATCAGGCAAACCAAAAAGTTCACGTGTTATAATGCCTTTTGGCATAGTTACTCCTTCATCTATTAGATCGTTGTTCACTTCAATATCTGCTGCAATGTTTGCTATGTTTTTAGGAAAGTTTTTCATACGGACATTGTGTTGCCTCAAGAGGTGACTTATTTCGTGATAAAGTACTCCAGCAAGTTCGTCTATCGTCCATGTATTAACGACTTTAGGATCATAATAAAGTCGCCAGTACATATCAACCGCCATCGTGCCTTTTTTAAATTCCACTGGCTGAAGTGCCCATAAGGCGCTTGCAAGATACGGTCTCTCCTTTGCCAGTTTTAGACGTGCTGCCTGTAATTGCAATGGAAGTGTCATGTTAATTCCTCCTTTATTATTTTCCATTTTTGGTTGTCTTTATTAATTTCAATTTTATAAATTTTATGTTTAACAAGAAGGTCTATTGCCGATACTATATATGAAGTGGAATGGCTTTCGATGTGTGTAAAATTGCTTTTTTCTCCACTTTTCTAAAAACTTTAGACATCTGCAAGGCTCTGCACCAAGTTCGTATAAAGCCTGTTCAGCTTTAATTTCAGCTTTTGTATGATTAAAAAATATTAATTGTCCTTTTTGATTTAAGCCTATTTTATGTAGATGCCCTGAACATCTAACACGAATTTTTTTGATAACCTTGTTGGACATTTTAATCCTCCTTAAAAAAAACTATAAGGCAGGACTTAAACCTGCCTGTTGTTTAATTGTCTCCGCTCAATGCCTTCATTGATTTTATAGCTTCTATTGTTTCAAGTAGTCCTGAAGGTGTAGACGGAGGTATAAATTCATGTTCGTTAAATGTAGGTGTATATGCATATATATAATCAGGTTCAGAAGAATTATACTTTTTAAGTATTTCATTTAATAGTGGCGGTATATCACCTAACCACAAATTTAAATCTTCATTTAATTTTCCGTACATACTAATGTGAATATGCGCTGTATTATATGCGCATTTCCATACAGAATTTGACAATACAGTCAAATAATAATCTTCTGCGCCTGAAGTATTGACATACCTTGACACTAGCCAAGGATTTTTTCTTGACAAATGCAGTTTTTCTGCTTCTTTCTCCCATCCTTCTTTTAAACCTGCATTTAAAATTGATAACAAAAATTCGACTGGCAAAGCATTGCCTCTTAATGAAGCAATTGTAACTTTATTTGTTGCTTCATCACGCTTAAGCCCTAAAATACCACCTTGTTCTTTATTTTTGTTTTCCCAATGAATATTTTTAATCATTATCATTTTGAAATTCCTCCTTTAATCATTTCCGCTTAATACCTTGATCGATTTTATAGCATCTACTGTTTCAAGCAATCCAGAAGGTGTAGATGGTTCGTTAAACGGTCCTTCTTCTTTTGGATCAATTACTTCTAGATATGATGGACTACAAGAAACGCAATCCTCCAATATTTTGTTTAATAGTGGAGATAGCTTACTTAAATCGACATATATACCCTCGTTTAATGCACCACTCATACTTATATGAATATGAGCAGTTACCGGAGAGTAATTAAATTCTTCGTTTATTTTTTCTATCAGGAAGTAATCAGACCTTCCTGACATTCCTGTGGTTACCTTAACCTTCCAAGGATATCCTCGAGATAGGAACATTTCCTCTGCTTTGTTTTTCCAATCCTCTCCTAATGCTGCGTCTAAAACTGGCAAAAGAAAATCCACAGGAAGGTCGTCACCCTTTAATGTAACGATTTTTAAAAAATCTATTTCATCAAGTTTAACACCTATTATCCCACGGATTCTTCCACTCGCCCATTTTACAAATTTTATCATTTTGCAATTCCTCCTTTTTTATTTTTAAAAAAAGTAAGGCAGGACTTAAGCCCGCCTTACAGTAATCCAGACTCCCTTAGTAACGGGATAAATTCCTGTATTTGTTTTGTTGGCAATGGCAAATTGGACTTGCGTGACTGTGCTAACGTCTTTACAGACGCAGCAGCTACGTCCTTTCCGCCTTGCTTTGCAGCACTTGCAAAAATGTCCCATGCAGCGATCCAACGTTCTTTTGTCAGATTTTCAACTGCTGCTGTTGCAACCGATGAAAGTACTGCATAGGCTTTGTCGCCACGTGTTGGAAGCTTGAAGCTGGCAGGATTTTTTAGCAAATCTTCAGGATCAGGCAGATCAAGGTCTTTCAGCCACGATAAAAATTCAATGCCTGTTCCTTCGCCTACACATCCTGTGACAAGCGTATTTTTTACGTCATCGTCAGCATTGATTGAATCACACGCTGTCATAAGATACGCTGCCATTTCCCATGAACGTGGGCTTGCCCATGCACGCACTTCCTCTTTTGGAACTTGCAAAAGCAAATGCGGACGCAAATGAATGAAGCTTGAAATAAGGCTCTTATTTTGTCTTAACGATTTTTGCCAGTCTTTTGGTAGTTTCTTGATTTTGCTCGTTTCAAAACCATTTGTAAAGCCTTCTATCCATGCTTCTGCATTTATAGTCCAGTCAATATGGCAGAATCTGTTTGCAAGCGGAGGCGTTAAATCCCAACCTCCTGCTGCTTCTTCTGGAGGGTTTGCCGCTGCAACAACTGAAACTCCATCAGGAAGTTTTAAATCTCCAACAGTCCTATCAAGGACGACCCTTAAAAGTGCTGCCTGAACTGCTGGAGGTGCTGTTGAAATTTCGTCCAGAAACAATAAGCCTTTTCCTTCTTCCGCCAGATTCTTCGCCCATGCAGGAGGTGCCATTTTCACGCTGCCATCAGTAACAATAGGCAGTCCTGAAAAGTCACTGGGCTCTCTGATGGACGCTATAACTACTTCCGTCAACAAGCCTAATTGTTCACCTAATGCTGTTATAGCACTGGTTTTGCCAGTGCCTGGTGAACCCCATAATAGTACTGGAACACCTGCCTGTACTGCAATTGATAATGCTTCAACTTTATTTTTCATACAAAATTCCTCCTTTAATTTTTTTAGAAAATAAAAAAGGCTTTTTGTTAAGCCTTATTTCCTTTTGAAATTTAGAATAGTGAAAATTGATAATATCTTGAGTTGCCTTGTTTGTTTTGTTGTTCATCAAAATAATGAATTATTACATACTGAACAGGATCTTTTTTGTGCTTTTTTAAGAATTTTTCTGCTTCTTTTTTTGTTTTAAATTTAAGAGCATTGTTGATGTCATCATCCCACCATGTATTCCGGCCATATATGCGTGTCAAATAATAGTCATCTTTGATAACATAGGGATATTCTGACAAATTTCTTGTTGTTAGGACATTGCCTATTTTAAAATCACGTTCTGAAAAATATAAATTAATTTTTGTACTTGCTAATGCAGCAAAAATTAATTCGTTTTTTAATTCTTTTGTTGTTTGTGGATATTTTATATTGTCAGATGTTCGCAGAATTAAGTTATTTCCCCATTTAATATAAATTTCAAGAGATTTAGCATTTTTGATGCCAGACATGATATATTTTACAAATTCATCTTTCTCAAAAGATCTGTATCGTGACTTATAAATTCCACCACATTCATCTAATTCTTTTGCAGTTTGCAAAATTTCTTCTTTGCTGTACAAATATTTGTTTTTGTCACAAACAAGTTCCATCCAGTACTTTTCAGGTATTTCACGACCTGAAGCAGAAATCTCAAAAGTATTGTTGGAACCTATTTCGATCATTGGAACGTACAAATCATCTACTTTTATAAAACGCCTGTCATAGATTATGTCATAACTCATAAAAATCCTCCTTTAACTTTTTAAAAAATTGTCCACCAAACATCGTATATTTTCTTATACGACGTGTTATTAATTTCATCTGCTTTATTTGTATTATTGTACCATCTGCGTGCTTTTCTTCTGGCATAAAATCTATATTTGCCAGAAGAAATATAATTTCTTTTCCATGGTTTATTGCTTTGTATCCACCATGGAACATTTGATTGTAAGTGTTTGTATTTACTTGCAAGTTTTTGTTTTCTTTGTTTTGATTTTTTTACTTTTTTGTTTAAATGATTAGTAAGTTTTTCTTGATTGATTTCTTCGATTTTATTAAACATTCTTTATTCTCCTTTAATTTTTAAATAAGGCACATCGGCTGTGCCTTATAAAATACTGACCTTCACAAACTGGAAAGAAAAACCGTCAGGCAGCTTTGTACTGCCTTCAGGCAGCCTTCCGCCGACAAGCTGTGAAACCACAAGAACGTCATCTGGTGTAAGATGAACATTTATGCGGTTGCATGGGACGTCAAGACCAAGCATGTCCGAAAGGACTGCTGGTAGTGATAGGTCAGGCTTTGATGTTATCTCTGCCTTTTCCCCCACTCCAAACCGTACGTGAGACTTTCGCCTCATACGGCTTTCCAACGATTAGTCGCCTTTACGGAGACAAGTTTTAGCGTCGCCGCTATCGCTTGCTTGCAATAATTCTCTAAATTTATTGATCTTAGATTTCTGTCTGTCTGTGTAGCTGTTCGGAATTGGACTTCCATGTACAACATGATGGCATTGTTCACACAGCCATGTCAGATTAGGTACCTTATTTGCCTTGTCAGGTTTAAGTTGCGGTTGGATATGATGACATTCCATGTCGCCTTTTTCCAGCCATTTTCCACATATTCTACATCTGCCTTTGTCTCGATTATAGGCATATTCTCTATTCATGTAGTATTCAAAATTATATAGTTTGTCATTTTTGTGTTGAACTAGAATATCTACATCATAGAGCGGTGGTCTATTCAAAGGCAGTTTCTTTTTCATATCAAATTGTTTTAGGTATAAGTTTCTGCCTTCTTCTGTATATGGGGTCATCTTTTGATTGAATGGATATTTTAGCCATTGGCTATGAGTGATGAAGGCTTTAGTAATGCCAATGTATTGGTCTTTAATTTTAACCGCAAATGTTTTAGTCTTATAACCTTGATGTCTTTGCGGTCTATTTGAGAGTTTGTCCAATTCAATCTTGTACTCCATATACGTTTTGGGATAGAGTTTTTGGAATGTTCGGCATGCACAGCGTTCTATTTTGTCATCAATGTAACTGAAGGTATTGCTGCTTATTCCTGTTTTCCAATACTCCACTACGCCTATAATCATGGAGTTTATTTTTTCTATTTGTATGGCTCTGTCCAGTTCTTTTGGAATGTCTTTTAGTTTGCTAATTTCTTTATTAATAGTTTTGACTTGTTCCTTGACTTTTTTGAAGTCTGGTCTGGGTTTGCCTACTAATTTGGTTGGATGCGGATTGTCTGGTGTAGGTCTTTTATAGTCTGCCTGTATTAGGAAGCCTAAAAATTTAATGTATCTTTGTGTCATGTCTGTTATAACTGTCTTTTCTTCGGAAAGTTCCAATTTGAGTTTGTATCTGAAGTATTTCCGGAGGTATTTTAACAGTCTGTTGGCTTCCTTTTCTGTTGTTGTCATTATTATCCAGTCATCGGCATATCTGACTAGGTATTTAGGTACCACGCCATGTAGCTTAAGCCTTCTTCTGTCCGTGTACACATTTTGACATTGTTGTTTTGGTTCTTGATACATTCTACCGACCATCCAGTCAAAATTATTTAGATATATATTTGCCAATAATGGTGAAATGATGCCGCCTTGGGGTGTTCCTATTTCTGTTATATGTTTAAGGTCAGATTCTATATAACCTGCCTTGAGCATTTGCTTGATTAGCATTAGTATCCGTTTGTCATGTATTCCTATGCGATAACATTTGTTTAGCAGGATGTGATGATTTATGTTGTCAAAGCAGCCTTTAATATCACCTTCTATTACATATTTGGGTACATCATTTTTGGCTGAATTAATGTTATTTACAACATCCTTTATGGCGTGTTTTGTTGCTCTATATGGTCTGAAACCGTAACTGTGTGGGTAGAATTTTGCTTCACATATAGGCTCAATGACTATTCGAATACATTCTTGAATTATCCTGTCTAACATAGTAGGAATACCTAATGGTCTCATTTTGCCATTTTTCTTCGGAATATATATCCTTCTGACTGGTTTTGGTTGATAGTTTTTAGCTGTGCTTTGCACGAGCTCTATTAGCTCCTGATATGGCATTTGCAAGTAATAGTTTATGTTGTTTTTATCCACACCAGGTGTATAGGAACCTTTATTGGACTTAATGTTGTGAATTGCAGTAACTATTGTTACTGGATTGAAAGCCAACTCATACAGTCCATGGAATGATCGTCCTTCTTTACTTCTGGCATAAATTAAGTCTAGTCTTTCCTTAAGCTGTCCTTCACTTGCAACCTTGCTGTTTATATGCATAAGGTATCGCCTCCTTATGGTTCATTACCTATATTTCAAGGACTCTCAAGATTGCGGTGAGAATTATTTACAAGAACTAACCGTCTGGTGTCCTTCGCTCAATACCATTTATGTTATGGTATATCATTACTACTATGACACCTCCGACTTCCTATATGCTTCATTATGTCGCTACATTCCACATATAGGCTCTCCTGCGTTCCGACTCATCTATCCTTAATTGTGACCTTTAGGAGGGTACTCTACTCCGGGAAGTTTACACCAATGTTTGAGTTACAGTTATGCATTGGCTATTACAGGTTATTTCAAGCCTGTACAGATATAATGAACACAGAGCATTATATTTGACTTCCATTGTTTCCTTGTTTCCAAGGCACATCATGACGGAGCTTCAGGTATACCTTTCTTGCGTCTCCATGGGTCACGGATGTCCGCACCATTATTATCCATGCCTTGTATTTCTACAAGGTTTAGGTTTTCAGGCTACGACTTTACCTGGCTTCTGACACCAATATATAGCGATATACTAATGCCAGCAGGAGTCTCAACACGCACACCGCTTTGGCTTTGATATGCTTCATCAGCGTTAACTCTGTGTGGCAGAGGAATTTCACCTCTGATTTCGATGAGTCAGTTGTCATGTCATTTCTGACATGCTGGCGTTTTTCCTACCTTATCAGGGTAGGATTATCGCGCAAACGCAGCGCACCTGTGTCTTGATGTCCTACAGCAGAAACAAAGCCCTCACTTAAAAGATTTTTAACCTCATCCAACGTCAAAGGAGTGACCTCGACATTAGATTTTCTCTGTAAATCTAACATTTGCAGAGAAAAAGCATTTCCTAAAATTGTTCTCATCATAATTCCTCCTTGTTTTTTTTTAAATTTTATTCTGAAGATTGGGACTTGAAAGAGTTTATAATATCCTCGTCCCAATCTTCCTCGCTTACAAGGCAAAAATTGCCTTGTAAGCCTAACATATTCCGCAGTTCTTTTCCTGTCACCTCTTCTGGTACGGAGGTAATGAAACTCCGTACCAGGTACTGTGATGGGTCTTGAAAATACTGTAGAATAGCCCAATTTTTTGTTGACATTTTTAATTCCTCCTTCTATTCTTCAAAGGCACGGGAATGTTCCCATGCCTTTATTTCTGCGAGGGTCTTATCCTCGCCTAATTCTACTTCGTGGAGGAGTTTTTGAAAAAGATTATTCGCTTTTCCAAGCCAGCCTCCACGTTTCCTTGCAGCAAATACAGCAACGCAAGGCAGGTATAACGGATCGTGGAAACTGCCATTCCAGCCTTTTGTTACGACAACGCCGAGACCAGTGTTGTCGTCATATACAAAGACTTCTTTTTTAGGAAGTCTTTGTAATATTTTTGCACGGAAATAAAACTTTTTCCTTCCGTGCTTTAACAATGTTTCTGTAACTATATCGGATTCTGGATAAAACAGAAACCCGTTACAAGTTTCAAAATCATATTGCAACCTTTCAGTTGCAAGACTGTAAAATTTCCCGCTCATCCAAAATTCCTCCTTATTATTTCTTATAGGTTGACAGGTATGCGTTGATTTGTCAACAAGTCAACAACTATTCCCCAGTATGGCTCCTGACATTTAGAGAGTCCTTCTTTTACAGCCTGGATAGCCTCGTTTAGGTTGGTAAATGCGCCAGCGTTGAATATCCCATTGTCTTTCCCTGTGTCGCCAGCGTATTCTCCCCAGTATCTACGAGCTAAATGCCCTTTCAGATACTGACACTTTTCAGGAACACAATGCAAGTACTCCTGAAAATTTTGGGCAAGGCATAATCCTGTATTGGTGAACTGACAAGAATAACTATGCTTCATTCGTTTTTTCCTCCTTAAATTCTATTTTAAAAAGACACAGATAAATTTTTTAAAAATAAAAAAAGGACCTACAAAAATTTGTAAGTCCTTGAATGTTCAGTTGGCAGCGGGTACGGGAATCGAACCCGTTTCAGCAGGTTGAAAGCCTACTATCCTAACCAATGAACGAACCCGCCTTAAAATATAAAAAAGGCTTTTACAAAGTTTTTCATACCTTGTAAAAGCTTTTCCGCCGCTGATACGTCCCGCTCAACGACATGCCCATGCAAGCAACTTGCCTCGTCAAACATTAGGTAGGCAGATTTCTCTGTAGGGCGACAGTTCTGCCATTATGACCTTTGAAGCTGCGCTAACGGGTGGACGTCCAACCCGCCTTCTACTGCTGGCATTTCCCTCCCCTGATATATAGCTTCTGTCACAAGGGAGTCCTGTGGATGCCCTCCGTACTGGCACTGTCCACAGCCTTGTCGGAATGATTTCTCGGTAGGAGGACCGTCCCGACTCTGATGAACCCTCCTTTACTACCCAGTTGGTTTACGACCTAGGATCTAGACATGATGTATAAACATCATGCAGCCTCCTGTGCAAGCTACCAACAAACATGCACGGTGAAGTGCCATTCCACCTTTATATTAAGTGCAAATGCAGCGGTCTCCTTTACTGACCTAACCTGCATTGATATGAACATTCCAGCTCATATCTTTTTCCTAAATCAGGAATTGCACGTACAGGATTTGCACCTGTGTTTCTACACTGCATCTAAAGCTCCGTTTTATCGGTGCGATTGAGCCACCGCTAATGTCTAATCAACAACCGTTCTTAGGCTTTCTTTTACGCCTATTACTGTAGTTGAACGGTACAGTATAGGCAACCTTGATGGAAAAGATACCTACGTTTTTATGCTGATCTCAACATTAGATTTTCTAATTTAGTATAAACATAAAATTTCCAAAAATCAATACTTTTTTTAAATTTCTTTTTGATAATTATTCTCAATACGTTTTGCAAAAAAAAGCAGGCTTTATGCCTGCAATTAAGCTTTTCTGATAATTCTTTTTAATATTCCGCTTACGTACTGTTTATTTTTGTCAATGTACGTTATACGTACTGTCACTTTGTCACCACGTTTAGGCATGTCTTTCCAGTACGTGTTAGGACATAAAACGTCTATACCTTGTTCCAAATTTACAAAATAGCCATATCTCTTTACGCCTTTTACTGTGCCCAAATATTCACCGCCTTTTACGTATTTTGTGCCTACTGTTAAAAATGGATTAGGCTTTGTTTCTTTTACTGAAACTTTTATTATGCCTTTTTCAATGTCTAATTCTGTTATTTTTGCCTGAACCTTATCACCCACTTGCAAGAGATCGTTAATGTTGTCTATATAACCATAGTCTATATCTTCTTTTGGTATTCTTACTTCAACGCCATAGACTTCTGCTATTACACTGTTTTTGCCAACAGCATCAATTCTGATTTGTATAATGTCGCCTACATTGTGTTTTGGTAATTCAAGTTTCCTTCTCAATGCCATTGCGAATTTTCTTGAACCTACTGCTATTTCTCTGTCAGTGTCAATGCCACGTACAACAAAGTCTATCTCTGCACCTATCATTGAACGTACTATTGTGACATCTTCTCTCGGCAGTCCCATCTCTTCAAATGGAATCAATACCTTTGCACCATTGTAGAAAACTACCGCACATTCCTTTGCTTCGTCACCTCCTATCTTTACTCTTTCAATTGCGTTTAATTCACCTGTCAGGATTTTGTTTGTCTGTCTTGACGCATAAATGTCTTGCCATCTTTCATCTATCATTGTTCATCTCTCCTTTACAAAATTTTTTTAGACATAAAAAAAGACAGGCGTTAAACCTGTCTTATCCACAGAAAAAGGTATGCGCATACCTTAGTTGTTTTTGTAGCATTGCAGTACTGTTTCTGACTGTACCATTTTTGCTATCCATTGTACACGCATTTCATGCAGCTTTTCAGCAAATGCTGGTCCTTTTGCATTGATTCTTACTGTTTTCCCGTTTATTTCAGAAAACATTTTTTCTGAATATTTTTTGATATATTTTGTTTTTGCTTTATGTGACGTATCTACGTCTATTATTTTTGCAATCCCATCTGCCTTAAGAGGTGTTTTATCTATATTTTCAAGAAAAGTGACTTTTTTGCCTGGACGCATTTCCATGAAACGCTGTCCTTGCATGTGATATTCCGCAGCAGCGATACCACATTTCTCCCATGTCTTTGGTGCTTTTATACGCTCACAAAAACTTTTCACAAGTTCGGGACCACGTTTGTCGTGACCAAAATGGTGAGGAAGAATTTCTTTTGGAGTTGTTGCTTTTCCAAGATCATGTACCAACGCTGAAAATCTTAATTCCTCACTTTTTGTTTCTTTTGCCATTCTGTCTAACACGAGCATTGTATGCTCAAAGGCATCTCCTTCAGGATGGTATTTTTCAGGCTGCGGTATACCACGCAAATCATTAAGTTCTTTAAAATGCACATCCAAAACTTCTGCCTGTGCTAATGATCTGAAATATCTTGATGGTGTGTCTGTGTTAAGTGCTTTTCTTGTTTCCTCAAAAACTCTTTCGGTAGGTAGTGTCTTAAGTTCGTCTTTAAGCTCATGCATCATTTTCATTGTATCTGTTTCTATATAAAAGTTATATTTTGCTGAAAATCTTGCAGCACGGTATACTCTCAACGGATCTTCAGCAAAGGCTTTGGTTGTTGCTCTTATTATGCCTTTTTTTAAGTCTTTTTGTCCTCCATACGGGTCTATTATTCTGCCTGTTTCCATATCTCTTGCCATTGCATTTATAGTTAGATCACGTCTTGCAAGATCTTCTTCTATTGTTATGTCAGGAGACGTATATATTTCGAAGCCTTTATATCCGACACCATTTTTCTTTTCAGAGCGTGCTAGAGCATATTCGTCACCATTGATTCTGAACACAGGAAAGTCTTTGCCTGTTATCTCTGCATCAGGAAACAATTCCAAAACTTTTTTTACTGTAAGTCCTGTTATGCAATAGTCTATATCATGTGGTTTTATGCCCATTAGGTTGTCACGAACACAACCGCCAACCTGATACAGTTTTCCTCCTGCGTCAAGTATTTTTTGCAGTACTTCCACATGCTCACCTCATTTCAAGCATCAAAATGTTCTCCATTGTTTCACTAACATTTGAAAGGACTATTTTGAAATTTTCTAAAGTTTCAGGATCACATTCTTTTATGTCCTCAGGATTGATTTCCATAAGCTTTAAATGCACTTCATCAAGAATTTTTATAACATCTTTTATTTTTCTATTGTCTTTGATTTCAATCTTGCTGTTTTTAAGTTTTTCATACTCACGCTTCAAACTTAAAAGTTCATTATACGTTTCTTTAAATCTTTCTTCAGACTCAATCTGTGCTTTTTTAAGTCTTTCAAGTTCCTGTTTTATGCTGTCAGGTACTACTTCAACTTTTTCAACAGTTTTATTTTCAAGTTCTTTTAATTTCTTTTTGTTAAGCTCTATTGCTGCTTCATACTGCTTGATTAAGTTTTCTTTCTGGCTTATTTCATTTTCCTTGTTTTTTAATTCAAGTTCTTTTGCTTTATATGCCTTTTCAAGATCGTTTATTTTATTTAAAAGTGCCTGCTGGTCTCGTTCAGCTTCTTCTTTAATTTCTTTTATTTGTTCTGCTGTCATTTTGTTTATGTCATCGCCAAGAGCATAATAGAGTTTGCTTTGTACTTCTTCATCTAACAGTGCAAGCTGCATCGCTTCTGTTGTTGTCAGTTTCTTTTCTTCTACAAGCTGTTGGAGTTCTGGAATTAGGTTATTAAGCCTATACAAGCGTTGTAATTGTCTTACAGAAATACCTAACAAATCAGCTAAATAATTTTGATATTTTTTATCATTAAATTGCGACATTATGTCGTGTTTTTCTATGCCATTATTGTTATTATTTGTATTTGGTCTACCTCTCCTAATTCCATAAATTTCATAAAGCTTCAGTAAACATTTCGCTGATTTCATATCATTAAGATTGCCTTTGCCACGCTGCCTTAAATTCGTTTCAATTAATTCCTTTAAAATCCAATCATTTGCAGTAATACCGTCTTTATCTACGTACTCATGCACTTCGCATGGCACTTTAGTTAAACCTAATTCTTTTGCTGCTCTTAATCTCTGATGTCCTGCTACAACCACATAGCAGTTTTTTAATTCTTCTTCAGTCAGTTCTGTTATTTCTACGTTTTGGTCTGTTTCATTTTCTTTAAGATGTTCAGGTTTATAGCTTTTTGTAACAATTAAAGGTTCTATTATTCCGCTTGTTTCTACGCTTTCCAAAAAGTCCAGCCATGCCTGTCCTTCTATGTCGTCAAAGTACAGTTTGTTCAAAGGGTGCGGTTTAAGTACATTAACGTCCAACATTTCAGTTTGTCTAATATTTTCCATAAAGCAAAACTCCTTTCCGAAAAAAATTTTTTATATAAAAAAATAACAGGCTTGTTTTTTAAGCCTGTTTAGAAATTTTTGTATATAAAGTCTATAAATTCTTTTTCGCTTATTTCTTTTCCATTAAACCACGCCTTACCATCATACCAGCAAGTACCTTGAAACTTTAATATGCAAAAACCAAAGTATGTGAAACTTTTTGGCTTACCTTTTTTGATAATTCCATCTAGAAAGGCAAATAGCTTGTTTTGGAATGGACGCAAGCTGCTGTTATGTTGTTTAACCTCCAAAAGCATTAATGTCCGTTTCTTACCATTGAAAAAAATAAAGTCTATATCGCTTACCCAAAAGCCTGTTTTGCTGTCAGGCAACTTTTCACGGACCCAACCGCTGAACGTCAGGTCTCTTTTATGTGTTATTTCAGGACGTGTCATGAACCTACACGTCCTATTGCTATTTTATATGTTTCTTCATCTATCTCTGCGCCTACAAACTTCCTTTTTAACTGTTTGCAGGCTTTTGGTGTTGTTCCACTGCCAGTGAACGGATCACATACAGTATCATTTACGTCTGTGAAAAGCTCTATGAACTTCTTTACACCTGACATGCTTTGTTGCCAGTCATGTCCGTCTTTTTCACGTGCTTCTGATATAATATAGTCCTGAATTGTTTTTGTGAATTTTGTTTTGCCTTTTTGGAATATCAAGACAGGCTTCCATCTGCATATAACGTTAACTCCGTTGACTATTTGTGTTTGACCTTCGTGGTATAGGCAAAACGTCCACACGTAGTCTAAATATTTAGAAAGCAAGGCAAAGACTTCAGGCAAGTGGAATTGTCCTGTATACGCTACAAGATAACCGCCTTCTTTAAGTTTTTCTGCCGCAAACTTGCCCAAATCTTCCCAAAGTGGGAGAAATTCTTTTGGATACGGTGGATCTGTTATTATTGCGTCTACTTGCTCAATATTTTTTAAGACGTTCCTGAAATCGCCGTGCCTTATATCAATCGCTGCTGGAGGAAGTGTTACAACTTCGGCTTTTTTGATTTCTTCTTGTTTGTTAATTTCTTTAACTGCATCTTTAACTTTTTGGCTTCCTTGTTCTATTTTTTTGACAACTTCAGGCAACTTTTCAGGTTCTTTTTTGGCTATTTGTGGCAAGGCGGTGACAGCGTCTTTGACTTCTCCTTGCAATATTTTTTGCGCTGCAACCGGAGAAATTTCTCTGACCTTTTCGACTGCTTCGGCAAAATCACCACATCTTTTTATTGTTATTGGTGCATATTTTATAGCTTTAGAAATTTTTGTAGCAGTTTCTTTTTTGGTATTTTCTGTGTTTGGCAAAGTATCAATTTGATACTTTGCCATTTCCGAATTTTTTCCAGTATATTGGTTCCCTCTGTTTCCGCCATGTTTTTCTTTTTGCTGATTGTAGAGTTTGCCTATCAAATATTTTCTTTGTTCGTCTGTCAGATTTCTTCTGCCTAATTGATTTCTGTTGATCCAGTCAATTGCTTCGTCTATGTCGGCAAAGTCTTTTGTTATGGTTGTGAAACTTAAATTATGTTTTTGTGCAATTTCGTACCTGTTATGTCCGTCTACCAATATTTGTTTGTCATTATTATTCCAAACAATAAGCGGTTCTCTTATGCCTTCTTTTAAAATACTTTCTTCTAATAGTTCCATTTCTTCCTTTTGCAGAGGGAATAATTGTTTTTTAATTTCATCCAAAATTATAAGTTCCATATTTAAAAACTCCTTTCTCAAAATTTTTTCAGGCATAAAAAAAGCAGGCTTAATGCCCGCTTATGCACAGTTTAAGGTATGCGCATACCTACCACACGCTTTTCTTTTTTCTTTTAGGTTTTTGTTTAGGTTCTGTCTCATGGTTCGTTTCAGGCTCTATATTTGTTTCTTTTACGATCTCGTCAAGTTCTTTTACCTCTTTTGCAATAGGTTCATTACTAATATAGAAGGTGAGTTGTTCAGGATCTGTTTCCTTTTCACGTTTTATATCAGGTTCTGTTTTAGATTTTTTATCAGGTTTTTCTTTGCTCTTTAAAAGCCTTTCTTTAACTCTAATGTCCCATACGGGACTGTAATCTCCGCCTTCCTGCTGTACCCATTCAGGATTGTATTCACTTATCGGAATAGGCTTTATCTGTTTTGATAACGGGTGTTTTGTATAGTCCATTTTCTCAACCTTAAACGGTTTTTGTCCACGTAGTATTAAAAGCGCACTCATAGGTTCAAGCCTTAATATTTCATCAGGATTTAACAAGGCACGTTTTTGTGTGCTTATTGACACGTCTCCGAAGTCAAACATACCTTCAAAACCTGCTTTTTTTCTTATTGACTGCGACTGTACTGTTGCCTGTCCTAACAAGGCAGACACAAATTCTGCCGTTGCTGTATCTGTACAGCCTAAAAACAGTCTTGTGTCACAGTTGCCTATAATTTCCTGCCATGCATCATTTGGATACCTGTTTTTTAACTGTGCTATGTTCTGAAATATTACGCTTGAATGTATACCTCTTGAACGCATTGTACTTATCTTTTTTGTAAAGTCTGGTATTGCACCTATATTAGGAAATTCATCAAGCAGGAAATAAACGTTAGGATCACAATGTCCTCCGTTCATGTCAGCGTACCTTATAAGTTTTATAAACAAAAACGAGAAGAAAAGTCCTGCCAAAAAGTCGAATGTTGAGTCCATATCACTGGATACACAGAAGTATGCACACTTATCTTTACCAGGCAGTTCAAGGTCTATGTCACTTTCTTCAGTAAGTCTTTGTACAAGCCTGTTTTGAAACACCTGAAGCCTTGTTCCAAGTCCTATTACAACGCCTGTACGGATTGTGTCATTAGCCTGTGCATAAATGTTATATGGCATTTTTGCTGGATGCCCGTTAGGAAGTCCTTTAAAGATCATGTCTATCTGTTTTGGATCTGAACTTGCCAGAAGCGAATAGACACTTGCCAGATTTCTTTCACGTCCTGAATATTCTGTTGCTACGTACAATACAAGTGCCTTTAAAAGATTCTGCTCTGCCCTATCCCAGAACGGATCTCCTGATTTTGAACCTGCTATCTTTGTGTTTGATATAACTACTTCGGCAAATGTCTGTGCGTCTATATCGTCCTGTATCACGTCTACTGGATTCCATCTGTCAGAGTGTATCATGCTTACAAGATTGAATATTTTTACGTTATATCCCATGTCTCTTAAAAACTGTGCCATGTCGTTAAACAATTCGCCTTTTGGATCTGTTACTACTATGCTCTGTCCTTCTTTTGCAAGCTGCAATATATTAGTCCTTACGTATGACCTTGATTTCATGCTGCCAGGTGCGCCGAATACTGCTACGTTTCTATTGAAGTACGTCTTTTTTGGAAGCGTTACTGTTCTGCCATTTATTCTGCCTAATATCAAGCCTTCATTTGTACCTATGCCTAATACTTTTTTTGCTTCTCCTTCTGTCATCCAGTTTGCTGTACCGTGTGTACCATTATCTTTGAGATATTTTACACCTTCATCGTTTATTGCACTGTTTTTTGCTGCAATTATCAGAAATACTATCGCCAAAGTCAACAGCATCAACGCAACAAGATACCCCTTAAACATGATTGGATCTAGCAGCGATTTAAAATCCAAAAACGGATTCAGATACATTTGCTTTATCACTGAAAAATCCACTTTTGAATTGACATTTTGATTTAAATTCACTGCAAGTTGATAAAGTTTAACTAGTGGCATTAAAAGCCACACGCTTGCTAACAGGTATGTTATAGCACCTATAAAGCCTAATATTACTTTGTTTTTAAAATCCATCAATATCCAACTCCTTTTTTTTAATTTTTGCACATAAAAAAAGCAGGCATTTAAGCCTGTTTGATATTTTATACGCATTTTATATTGACAAGTGCGTATAATGAGAGTATAATACAATTGTAAAAGATCATCGCCACCTGCAAGGCGAATATAAGTATTGCAGGAAACGAAAGGAGTTTATCATGGAAAGCAAAATGTTTAAGGAAATTGTAAGTTCACTTGAAAAAGCATGTCAGGAACATAAAAGAGTTACTTCAACGTTAATTGAGAACCTTGACAGTATCAGTAACGGTATTGTTGATATTTTAAAAGACAACGACGCTTTAAAGTTTGCAAAAAAGTTTATTTATAAAGGCATAAGAATTGCATATGTCTCTTCCAGGCTTGGAGGTTTCTGGAGGATCGTATTAGATGATGATGACAGATTTTCTATATTGCCCTTTTCCTACGGCGATATAGGTACTCAGCAGTATCTGCACGGAGACTTCAGCTCACGTGTAAGTTACATGTCTCGTGATGAAGTCCTTTATGTAAGCCGTAACATAGCGGACTACATAAAAGGACTTGTAGAGTATTTAAAAAACTTAACAGAAGATACTGAAAAAGAGCTTTTAAAGTATGCAAACCAGGCTTAATGCCTGGTTTTATAATAGAAATTAAAAGGAGATGTTTTTATGCCACGTGAAAAATTTTCTATTACGCTTGATGACGTAATGATAGAACGTATCAATAATTTTGTTTCAAGAGAAAAAAGCATGTCAGGCAAATTCAATGAAATTCTTCGTGCTTATTTTGCCATGCTTGACAGAGTTAAAAAAGAAGTTTTGCATGTTTTTACAGAAAATGAATTTAATTATATTTATGATGCGTTTAATGGCACTATTTTATTGCCAGAGTTGTCCTTTAAAACACTTCTTATAGCTAAAGTTGAAGATGCTGACAGATTTGACAGGCTTTCTGAAAAATGGAATGTTGATATGGATGCTTTTTTAAGCAAACTTAATGCTTTGTCTGAATTTGAGTGTTATGCTGTCTGCAAGATTGCAGAAGAATTTTGGAGTAAGAATTAAGAGGTGTTTTTTAAAATGGACCAGGAGATACGTATTAATATTTTGCCATTTTTGACTGAAGCATTAAGTACAAAACGAACAATCAGAAAAGATATTGATATGCTGTATGAATCGGACAAATACAGGTTTTATAAAAAAGCAAAGGAATCAGAGTGGTATAATAACTTTATCGTGAAAGAAGGTGATATTTATCGTGAGGTTTATGCAAAAAAAGCACTTGGTATAATTTTGTGTGCGGTTAATGACATTGATCTTTTTCAGAAGTTCCTGCGAATCATAAAAAAAGGATGGCCACGTGCTTTTTCTTATGTTGAGAAACATGATAATATTGATATTGAACAGTACATATTTAATTTAAGATCAGAAATTGATAATATGCATATTGATATTTTTAATTCAGAACTTACTGTTTTATATTTTCTTACAATAAATTTTAATAAAAAATTTGTTATAAATGAAGGACTTAGTGTTCTTGAAAAGAACTTGTTGCAGCGTGAAAAACATTACCTTGGTTTAGAACCAACTTCATATTCTTTCGACAAACTACCTGATGAAATAAAAAATCATGCTGTGGATTTAAGAAAACAAATTTATTTTAAAATTGGAGAAATATCTACGTACAAGCAGCTTTTTGACAGCAAAGCTGATATTGTAAGACGTGAAATAGATTTTGTGTCCTTTTTATTTGATTCTGAGAAGTTAAGCATGGATGCTCTTTTTTTTGAAAATGATATCAGTAAAAAAGATATTATTGAAATTTTTACATTGTACTATGCTATTTTTAAAGACATGAATGTGGAAAGTGCAACTAAACATTTTGTGTCAGGAACAATTATAAAGTGTCTGCTTAAAGCATATAAACAGGTTAAAACGTATTTTTTTGAGCATAATCAAGAGACTATGTTTCTCGAAATGGAGAGACGTGACGAGGAAATAGAAAAACTTAAATCCGAAAACAATATGCTTAAAAATAAAATCAATGAACTTTCTCAAACTCTTGCGGATCATAAAAAAACACTGGAAAACAAATATATGCAAGAAATCAAGATGCTTAACAAAACTGTTGAGGATCTTAAAATGCAGCTTGATGAGGAACATCAAAAGGACAAAGAGCTTAATGCACTACGTGAATTTATGTTTTTACTGGACACAAAAGAAGCCTATTCTAATTCTGCAGAGGATACTGATTTTTCATCTATCAAAGGTCTTATAGTAGGCGGTTACGAAATGTGGCAAAAAGAACTTAAAAAAAGTTTGCCTAATTTTACTTTTATTAATTCTGAAAATTTTGATATAAAAGTTTTGGATAATATTGATATTGTGTTTTTCTTTCCTAATTTTTTAAGCCATGCGCTTTATTATAAGGTTATTAATGAAGTACGTAAAAGAAACATTAAAGTCGGATATATTTCCAAACTCAACAAGGAACTTGCATTAGAAGAAATCAAAAGGCAGGTGTAGGCTATGAAATATTCTGACGAGGAACTTATTGAATATTTGAAAGAGCTTTATGCAGAACTTGGCAGGCCACCTGTAAAAAGAGATTTAAAAAAGTACAGCTATGATGCCTATAGAAAACATTTTGGCAGCTTTAATAATGCTTTAATTAAGGCTGGTTTGCCTGTAAATCGGCGTTTTTATTCTGATGCTGATATACTAGGCTGGATTCAGAATTTTTATAAAACCAATGGACGTTCTCCGCATGTGTCTGATTTTATTAAGCAATTTGGAGATTCAAAACTTTTCAGAAACCGCTGGGGCACCTGGGCAAATACTCTTAAGACTGCAAAAGTGCCTGTCAGAGCTTCTTTTAAGTCTTTATCTGACGATGAAATGTTAGACAGGTTAATTGAAGTTTGCAAGATGTTAGGACGTGTACCTAAAAGGCTTGAATTTTCTAAGTACGGACTTCCTAGCCCTACTACATATATAGAACATTTTGGCATGTCTGCTGCTAATTTGCTTAAGAAACATGGATATATTTTTATATATTCTTTTCGTAAAAATATGTCTGAAGATAAGCTAATTGACGAACTTAAAGAAATTGCTGAACTTTTGGGACATGTTCCATCTACGCTTGAAATGGATCGTTTGGCAAAAAACAGCCTTTATTCTACAACTTATATTTATAAAAAGGTTTTTGGTTCTTGGAACAATGCTTTAAAAAAAGCTGGTTTTAAGCCTAATTCAGAAGTGCATAAAGGTCTTTCTGATGAAGAAATTTTAGACATTGCGAAAAAAATTTATGAAGCTTATAGTACGCTAAATGCAAAGCTAATGGTTGAACATGGTGTAACAATATCTCAAATTGGTCGTCATGGTGGCATTACAAGGATTAAAAAAACTTTAAATATACCTTGTAATGACCGAACCAAATATACGAAAAATGATTGTATTAATGGACTTAATGAGGCTTACCAATATTTCGGGCATTTGCCGAGCATTAATGAGTACAATAGCAGACATTTTAAGCCTTCATACAAAACTATTATTAAGCATTTTAGGACGTGGAACAAAGCGTTAGAAGAACTTAAAAAATTTATTAATTTTTTAAGTCAAACTTAAAATTTTTCTTAATTTTTCTTAATTTGCTTTACTTTTCTTATGTATTTTTTATATAATATCGTTAAAAGTTCTTTTAGAGGAGGTTGTTATACATTGAGAAAATTTTTTGTAGGTTTATTGATTTTAACTTTGTTCTTAAGCGGGTGCGGAACTAATATTAAAAACAATAATGCAAATTCAAATAAACATAACAAGACAGTTAGTGAAAATGTCAAAACTAATAAGAATTTAAATACAAACAAAAATTCATATATAACTCAAAATTCCAATATTGTAACTGCTAAAAATTTAAACGCACCACATATCAGCACAAATATTCCACAGTTTATTACATATAACGGTGATCATGTATCCGTTTGGGTGAATCAACTCTTATTTGTTGAAAATGGTGATTTAAAAGAAAGTTATGACGGTAATAAAAGTTATATAAAACTTAACTATGCAAAGGATAATGTCATAAAGACTATTGATTTAACTTCATATGCGTTAAAGTACGATTTGTTCAATGGCATTGACTATATAACTGCTTCTCCGTCAGGAAAATATATTGTTTTGGAATTTTCTCAAGACGTTCCAATTAGTGTCATTGTTGATACTGACACAAATAAAAGCAACATACTATGGTATGACGAATCAAAAAAAGAAAGCATGATGAGAATTTCATTTAACCCCAATAATGAAGATGAGTTTGCCTTTTTGCCGTCAGCAGAAATAAATGGTCCTAATGGAAGTCACTCTTTGAAGCTTTATGAAATAAAAACTCATAATATAAATACGGTAGGTGAAATCTCAGAGAAAGATATAACGATGCAAAATTCAATGATACAATGGGGAAAAAACACAATTAACATTATTTCACTGGATAAAAACAAAATATTTAATTTTAACTACTATAAATCGTAAAAAAAAAGGAATAGGACTATTGAAAGATTTTGTTAGTCCTATTCCCCTTTTTTAACCCAAATCTTCACTTATTATTACTACTCCATGACCACCACCATTGCTGTTAATTAAGCTAACCAAGGATTTTTCATCATTATCATATACCCTTATACATCCATCTGTCTGATATAATGGAGGTTCATAATCAGCTCTACCGCCGTGAATCATGAAACCACTTCTTCCATAAGTATGTTCAGCAATATAAGCATTACCGCTTATAGACGATAAAGCTATCCTTGGATTAGGTCCATATTCTCGGTATCGCCGATTGAATCAACAACAGCATCCCAAGTTCCAGTAGGAGTGTTACCATTAATATATCTCCAACTATCAGGAGAGCTTGGTAAAGTTACTCCTCTGCCTAGACAAGGGCAATTATATTTTTCAATATATTTTCCTAATGTTGAAGAATAAATCCAAAGATGCAAAACACCTTCTTTATATCTATCAGAATATAAATCAATTGTTATTTTCCACATATTCATTTTCACCTCACTTTCTTTCATTAGTTTTTTTCAGAAGGATTTTATCGGCCAACTTATCCCTCTATATATTAAAGAGTGTTTTTATATCAATTTTACAACCTCCCATTAAAAAATTTTTTCATTTTTTCTAAAGCCTTGTTTTTTGCCTTGCTTACTGCCTGTTGAGAAATATTCAAGTCACTTGCAATGTCCTTTTCTTTTTCGTTATTAATAACCGATCGTATTATTATTTCTCTCTGCAACGACGTCAATTGGTTTAATGCTTGCCTAATAGTTGTTTTTATGTTTATTTCATCATAGACATCTCTCTTGTCTGGCATATCATCATCCAATATTAATAATTCGCTTTTTTGCATTTTGTTTTGATTTTTTGACAGCCTTATATATTCGTTTTTTATACATGTTTCTATATATTTGATTAATTGTTTTTCAGTTGTTATACTTACCGTTTTTTCGCTTTTTGCGATTTCAATAAATTTGATTAATAAATCCGTTTCTGATCCGTCACAATTCAGTTTTCTTTTATACTTGTTTATAAGTGGCATAAATTGTTCTATTAGCATCAACAAGGCATCTTTATTGCCTTCTTGTGCTTTTTGGATAAGGTCTCTAAGTTTGTTTTCCATTTTTTATGTCAGTTATGCTATGCCAGCTTCCAATTGCTGATGTTGTTGCTAATAGTGAGTTTATAAGATACAAGGGAATGTTTTTTATAGAAAATTGTTTTGTTATTAAAGATGTTATTAAAATGATTGTGAATGATACAATTAAGACCAAAAGTCTTGTTGGTATTTGCTTAAATGGTTTTAAATCTTTTATAAATTGTACTATTAACGTCGTTGCTGTTATTGTTCCTGCCAATGTGCCTAATGTAGCATAGGTGAAAAAATCACTCAAGGCTATCACCTCCAACAAAAAGGCTCACAAATACAATATGGAAGTGCAAGCCTTTTGTTGGAAAAATTTGCCGACAGATATGCGCAATATATCTGCAAACAAGAAATAAGCCTTGCATTATCCTATTGGACAAGCAAGGCTTATTTCACCCTTATAGGTAGACTAAAAATTTTTTAAAAACCTTAAAAGGTAGACTAAAAAATATTTTTTGTAATTTTTAGTGATTTTTTAAAAATGTTTCAATCCCTTATAGGTAGACTAAAAAACTTAACTTGATTTTATTCTAGCACATTTTTTGTTTTTGTCAATACAATTTTAAAAAAATTGTGGACAGGTATTATGCCTGTCCTATTTCTATTTGACCAATATCCTCGATCATGCTACCATAACCTTTGATTGACATTGCAATATACTCAAGCACTGTTTCAGACCAACCGTAGATATAATGAGTATTTTTGTCAGTTGGCGGAACCATTGAAGAACGATATGGTGCAATGTCTATGACAAAGGCTTTTGTGTTTGGATTGATTGAGCGACGGTACTTTTCTAATTCCTTGTAGAATGGTGAACCAGTGTTTTGCTGTTCGTCTGTGATAATTATTATGTTATCTACATAGACATTATCTTTTCTTAATTTTTCCACTGGTGCACCTGTGTCTGTGCCTCCTCTAGCCTCTATCCTTTCAGCTTGCGTTAAAATTGAGTCGTACATGGAAGGTTGTGGATCATATACTCTTGTATCAAACGTCCAGAATATGCCATTGCCATTTGTTTTCTTATAAAGAGCAAGTGCGAATACTGAACCTGTTCGTAAATAATCACCATCCATTGATTCTGACACGTCTAAAAACACTGCTGTTTTCCCAGGAATATCAGGCAAGTTATCAAATGTGAGTTCCACTGCCTGTCTTAATGCGTCTTTTATCCATGCCTTTTTCACCTGATAAAAGGCAGTGACGAACCTAAATGGCAATATTTTGGATTTTGCAAGTCTTTCTGGATCGTTTAGAACAGACGTTATATATTCTCTGTTTTCATCAAGTACTCCTGCTCTGTCTAACGTGTTCAAATTTCTCAACAAAGCAAATATTGGCATTTGATGGAGAATAGCGTTCCAGATTTCTTTATCAGGCTTTATAACACCTGTTACCACCTCATGTGGAAGTCTGCCTTCTTGTATAAGAGAGATCTGTTCTTTTGTATCTGTCGTTTTCTTTAAAGCTTCATAAGCTGATATTTGCGGTACTTGCATCTTGTCATATTCCTTGCCGACAAGATATGCAAATATAGCTTTTTGCTTATCAGAAATAGGCTTTGGATGTGCTGTCTTTACAATATCGCCAAGACTGTATCCACGACCATGCCCATTGTATTTAATTGCCCAGTATTCAGAAACAGAGTTAAGGAACTTTGATACTTGTCGCTTTACAGCACGTCCTCCCTGTCCTCTGCCTTGTCCTTCTAATATCATCATAAAGTCTTGCAAGTCAGAAGGAATAAGTATTACATTAGTGAAAATCTTCGAAAACAATTCTGGTGATACAGAAGATAACTTTGCAAGTCCAAATATAGGCTGCAATCTCATCAATCCTCTGTTGCGTGCAAAGATTAATGCCTTTGCAACAAAGTTTGGATTTTTTTCTAACATCTGATCGTGCAATGCATTAGCTTCACTCAACAATGTATTACTATCGGCATAAAATGTGTTTCCGATAGTGTTTGTGAGCAATGTCTGTACATATTGTTCTTCCAGTGATCTAGTATAAGCTGGATAACCTTCTCTATTTGTTGTGTCTGCCATTTTTACTGAAAATAATTCTTTTGCTCTTGACATAAAAATAACCTCCTTTTTATCTTTGGAGGCGCATTTCTATTTTACATGGAATACGAGGAATGAAGCGGACAGGTACATAACGGTGCCTTACCTCTTGGCTACCGCAGGATTTCCTGCGGGCAGGATTCGAACCTGCGATTCCCGGCTTAACAAGCGAAGTATCCCGTCCTAACGCCTCGTGCATATGTAAAATATCAAATGAGGAAAATTTTTAAGAGGTACTAATAATATACATCCAAAAGTATACGAAGTAACCCCTTAATGCGCCTCATCTTTGTCTTACATGTTTATTATAGCATGTATTGTTTACTTTGTATACGCTCATAATATGTGATTTTACACAATAATTCATTGTTATAATTGATTATTTGATATTATATTTAATTTTGTTTATTTTTCTCGTTTTTTCTCTCAATATTTATAACATTTGCATTTTCCGTATAAATAACATTAATAACATCATAATTGTGTTGATTAACATACTTATTAATTTTGTCTTTTATTATATCTTCTTCAATAGATACATTGCCTATTACATAAATATTGTTTCTGTCATAAAAAATGTTTGAAGTTTCGTTGTAAGTCTTATAAATTTTTTCAGTAGTACATATATTTCCCCCATCTACAGATTTTTCTAAAAGATCTCTTAAGAAAGATGATGGTGTTGTGTGCATTTCTCGGCACTGATTTTGCAGTTTAATTAACGTGCTATAGTCAATCCTTGTGTTGACTGTAAATTTTTTTATTGCCATACCACTTCTCCTTAATTATTTCCTGACACTGCTTTTTTTAGTTCTGTACCTGCTTTAAACGCAGGTGCTTTTGTTGCTGGTATTGTTATTTCTTCTCCTGTCTGCGGATTCCTGCCTTTTCTCTTTGCCCTGTTACGGATCTCAAACGTACCAAAACCTACTAGTTGTACCTTGTCGCCATTTTGCAACGCTTCCATAATGCTTTCTACAAAAGCGTCTAATGCCTTTTCAGAATCTTTTTTGGTTAAGCCTGATTTTTCGGCTATTTTGCTGACTAATTCACTTTTGTTCATAAAAAACGCCTCCTTAATGTTTTTGGTCTTGCTTTATTATAGCCTGATTTTAAGCCTTTTACAAGTGTTTTGACGTACATGCAAAGTACGTTTTGTTTTTTTGATTGATTTGATAAACTTTTTATAGGTATATGAAACCTTCAGGTTCCCATTTTGCTCTTATCCCAATTTTTAAATTTGGTATTTCTTTTTTAACTATTTCTAACATTTTTAATGTATTTTCTTCTTTTAATGTTTTCTTATTTGACCCTTTAATCTCATCATATAACCTTATAGTCCAAAACTTATTTGCAATATTTCCACTTTCTTGTATTCTCTTTCCTATTATCAATAAATCTTCTATTGTTGTATCAGCGAATACGCATGTTCTTATATCTACCAATACTCCATTTTCTGATAGTATTTTTTGGACCTTATATGAATTATTTAGCATTTTTTCTGATTTGCTTTTGGTTAGACCTGTAAGCTCTGCAAATTTTGCTGCATTAGATGCTTTTACGTCTATTGATGCAAAATCAAGATAAGGATATATTATTTTTGCTAGTTCTACAGATGATCCATTATGTGCTATGCTTGTTATTCCACCTTTTTGTTTTGCATATTTGAGCATTTCTAATGATAATCTTTTGTACATACACGGATCTCCTCCTGACAATCTTATAACTTGTCGTGAACTTATTGTTTCGTCTATTTTTTTATATAGGATATTTTCTTCTACTTGTACAGCATATAAAATGCTGCCATCTTCATTTTTCCATTGCCCTCCTCTTTTGCAATACTCGCAGTTAAAATTACATTTGCCAAAAGAAAATATTCGCATTGGTAACGGTTCCTTTCCGAAAGCCTTTAAAAAATAAGCTGGACGTATTTCGCTTATTATTTCACCTTTATATGGCAATATGAATATTTTAGACATCTTTATCTCTCCTTTTTTTTTATTTTTTGTAAATAAAAAAAACGAACTTATTTAAGTCCGTTTAATATTTTATTAAGTTTTTGTATAATTTTTTATAATGTCTTTGTATGATGGATATAAACTCTGTATTTTTCTATACATGTCCTTATATTGTGTACTTTTTATACATTTACTGCATATTTTCGGTATGCGCATACCTTGTAATATTTGTTAATTAATTCGGCAAAAAGTTCTTATTTATTCATTAATTCCTGCTATAATTAATATATAACCACTGCAAGGGAGGAATATATTGATGGAAGAAGAAAAGCAAAAGGCATTAGAAAAGGCTATAATGCAAATAGAGAAGCAATTTGGCAAAGGTTCTATTATGCGTCTTGGAGATACTCCCAAAGCTAACATAGAAGTTATCCCTACAGGCTGTCTTGAACTTGACATTGCTTTAGGTGTTGGAGGAATTCCTAGAGGACGCATAATTGAAATTTTCGGTCCTGAATCTTCTGGCAAAACCACTCTGGCATTGCACATGATTGCTGAAGCACAGAAATTAGGAGGTACCAGTGCCTTTATTGATGCTGAACATGCACTTGACCCTACGTATGCCCAAAAGTTAGGCATTGATCTTGTTAATTTATTGGTTTCACAGCCTGACACAGGCGAACAAGCTCTTGAAATTGTTGATGCGCTTGTTCACAGTTCTGCTGTTGACCTTGTTGTTGTTGATTCAGTCGCTGCTCTTGTACCTAAAGCTGAAATTGATGGTGACATGGGCGACTCTCATGTCGGACTTCAGGCAAGGCTTATGTCACAAGCCTTAAGAAAACTTGCTGGAATTGTCAGTAAAACAAGGTCCACTGTTATTTTTATTAATCAGTTACGTGAAAAAGTCGGTGTTTCTTTTGGAAATCCTGAAACAACACCTGGCGGACGTGCACTCAAGTTTTATGCAACTATTAGACTGGACGTCAGGAAAGTTGATGGTATAAAACAAGGCAATGATATTGTAGGAAACCGAACACGTATAAAGGTTGTGAAAAATAAGGTTGCACCGCCTTTTAAGCAGGCTGAAGTGGACATCATGTACGGTGAAGGCATTTCTAAAGAAGGAAGTTTATTAGACATTGGAACGAACATTGAAATAATTGAGAAAAGCGGTGCTTGGTACTCTTATGGTGACCTTAAGCTTGGACAAGGCAGAGAAAATGCCAAACAGTATTTAAAAGATCACAAAGAGCTTGCTGACGAAATTGAAAAGAAAATAAGAGAAAACTATAATCTAGCTTTTGATAAAATTAAATCTTCCGCTGATGACAGCATGATAGAAAATTAGGTATGCGTGTTTATGCGCATACCTTTTTTGGCGGGAGGAACAATCGGAGAAAAAAGTCCCTCTTATTAAACATTATACTATATCACATTAACTTTCCGCAATTTTTTCTGAATATTTTATTTGTTTTTATCCAATAGCAAAATTGCACCAATGTTTGACTTCTTCAGGTTCTTCTATAGGCTCATATATGCCTTTATCACAATCAAATTTATAAAACCAACGTTTTTCATAAGAAGTTTGATAAAGTCCTTCTTCTATTTTCTCTATTACTGCATAATTATAGCATGTTTCCCATAGATCGCATTTGTTTTCTCGCACTGCTTTATTAGCCTTCTCAAACGTGTTATAATAGCCTACACATCGGCTGCATCCTTTGACGCCATAATCTTTATCAAAGTCTTCTATGACTGTGATAAAATACATTTTTTCACCTCATTTCCTATTATATCGGATATATAATAATAATATTTATATAGCTCTTGATTCTTTTTTCTCCAGTCTTTCGGAAATATAACTGACTTTATTATTTGTGAATCCTTATAGCATATTATTTTGCAGTCTGTGTCTATTTTGTCAGACTTGATATGGCAATGATAGACCTTGCTCCACGTACTTGGTTCCGTGATTTTGATTATTGATATTTGCATGTTTTCCGTATGTTTTTGCGCCATTAGTTTAACATGTTTCTCTATTATATAGGCTACTGGAAGAAGCAATATAAGCAGTATTATAGGTGCTATCATTATACCTAACATAATTTCTTCAGGCAAACTTAATGGTTTATTAATTAACCTTATACTGAACGGAAAATTGAACGTCAAGTAGTGAGGAAGTATCAATGTCACAATAAATCCTAAATATGCTGCTATTAATGGCGTGATATTTATCATGCCTTTTTTGTTCATACTTCCTCCACCGTCCTTATGCTGCACTCAGGAAACATTTCTCTGAACATTTCTTCTTGTTCTTCCAGACACAATATTTCGATTTCCTCCGTTCTCGTATACCTGTATTGCGCCAGTTCAAAGTAATTCTTTATTTTTGCGATCTTTTCCACATCGTTCATTACAAGCACCATTACCTGTTTATTATCTACAGTGTAATCTGCTTCCTTCCAGTCAGGCTCTTTTAAGTTCTTTCCGTAAACCTTTACAGCTACTTCCTCTACTAAATCACGCTCTCCATGTTTCTTTACAAGTTCTATTCCATACGGATAAGGCAGCAGCAATTGCTCTTTCAAGCCTATGCCTTCTGTTCCGTACATTTCACGTGCCTGCGAATCTTCATAAAACACTATCGTTCTGTATATGCCTATTCTATGCAGCTTTTCCTGTTCCTTTTTTATGAGCGTTATTTTCTTTTCGTCAGGTCTTTTCCCTATGTTATATATGGCATATTCTGTGCGTCCTACTAAAAGCCCTAAAAAGTTACTTCCTCTATCCAATGACTTTTTCTGCTCTTTTACTTTTCGGCTGTCTATAAACGTCCATTCACTTCCTTTAAAGTCATAATACAGATCACTTATTTTTTGCACACGTTCCTTTTGCCCATGTTCTGAAGGCGCATGTTTTACTTCCCATCCTTGCTCTTTAGCATATTTCATTCCGTTTACTCCAAGCATCACGTAGCCTTTCAAGCGTCTTACATAATGTGCCTTTTTTAAGTCCAACAGTCTTTTTAAATAGTACGCATTTGACTCATATATTTTATTTACATTTTCTACTTTTATTACACTTAATTCTGCAAGATCTTTTAAAAGTTTTACATCACGTTCTGTTAGTTCTATGTTTTTGTCCATTATCGTTTCTCCTTTCATGTTAAATTTTTAACATTTACCGTACTTTTTATTGCTTTTACTCTAATTATACATTTTGCATTACGCCAAATCACCTTTATTTCAAGCCTTTTTAAAATATATTTAAGTTTGTTTTATTTTTAACAAAGTCTTATATTAGATTTTATTTTTAGTTTTATCAGGTTTATTTTCAGGCTTATCAGCAGCTTTATTAAGGCTTGTATCAAAGCCTTATTCTGGATTTTATTTAGAAACTTTTAGGTTTTTTATCACTGCTTTTTTAAGTGCCTGTTATTAAAGATTTTTTCACTGAATTTTTTATTCTTGTTTCACACTTTTTATCACTTCCGCCTTGACCTTTATGTTTTGCGTGCATTAGAAGCCTTACCTCTTACCTTTTTTCAGCCTTACCTCTGCCTTTTTTATGCTTGATTTCGTGCCATATCTCGCCATGCTTGAAATTGGCTTTAATTGTGCTTTTTTCGTTGCCTTTTTACATTCGGCATCAGCCTGCTTCGGCGTTTTTTGCTCTTCTCTCTGCCTTCTTTCCTGCCTGTCTCTTGCGTGCATTGACAAACTTTTTTTTTGCGTTATTTCGCTTTTCCCTCTGCCTTCTTTTAAGTTTGTACTTTGCGTGCATCAAATACTTTTTGTCTGCCTGCATCAATTTTTTTTCTCTGCTTTTCTCTAATCTTATGTCTTGCGTGCATTGAAAGCATATTTTCTATTGTCATTTTATTTTTCCTCTGCCTTATTTAAAGGTAATTTTTTGCATAAAACTTTATTATTTTTTCCAGCGGTCATTTCTTTTTTATCACTGCATTTTTAAGCGTGTCTTTGTGGTCTCGATTTTTTAGTGTACCTTCGGAAGTACTTCGATAATTTTTTATGCTTTTAAATTGAGACGTTTTTTTAATTTTTCAATACTTTGAGAACAATTTTTAACCTATCTTTTTTACTACCTATCATTTTTTATGCGTTTTTAGACATTTTTTCAAGGCTTAAAAATGGCAATTTTTCATTTAGAAAAAGGATAGGTTATTTTTAAGATTCTTGCAGGATTTTAGGCAGAATTTTTTCCAGTTTATTATAGTCAAAAATGTAAATTTCTGTTTTAGGCTCTTCACTAAATCTTGCATTAAAACCAAATGATAAATAATCGTAAGTATCATCAGGTATAATTTCAGAATGTTTAATACCGTCTATAATAGGCTTTATATCCCAATTGTCTATATCAGAATTTTTAACTGGCATATAAAACTTAATAAAGATAAAAGCCTTTTCAAAATATATGCTTTCATTAAGGTTTTTTAAAGCATACATAATATTATCAGTCCATCTGCTTTTTTCTATTTTTTTAATAGACATTAACCTAGCAGGGAAATCAGGCACAATAACTTTAACAATGTCATCTGTCATTTCAGCCTTAACGTCGTCACATGGCAATACAATATCAGGTTTCTCACCGCTTCTTAAACACTTATTGACAGCCCAATACAGGTTCATTCTTGCTTTTTCAATATCGTTATAAGTATTTAACAAGTATTTTAAATCAACTTTTATTTCCCGACTCATCTTTATCCTTCCTTTCAATCTCTTTTAAGATGTATTCTATCTTGTCCAAAACATTGTTTGTAGTATGCCAAAAGGTATAATAGAAATCCAAAGCCTTGCGTGTAGTTTCGCTCATGTTCCTTTCATGCCAGATTGGTGAGTCCACATCAACACGTACATTAAGCCTTCTTTTCTGTTCCATATCATACACACCCCTTTCCTTATAAATGTACAACTCAAGCACAGTAAACACATTTTGCAATACATAAAAAAATAAGGCTCAAAGCCTTACAGATTTAAAAAACTATTTACCATCTCGTTCAAAATATCGTTAGAGTCTGAAATATCTTTTTCAGGTTCTTTTAAATCCTCTTTAACATTTACACCAGTTCTTTTAATTTCATTCAATATTTTTTTAATGTCTGCAATATCATTGTATAAATTATTTATTATATCTTTATTTTTAACATAAAAATATAAGGCATTCCTAATAAAATCAGCTCTTTCTGTTCCTTGCAATGAAGATAATATTTCATCAAGTTCTTTATCGTCAACCTTTGTTCTAAAAGTATATTTTGCCATAATGTCGACACCATCCTTCTCAATATATTACAACATAATACCAATAGCAAAAACAAATATGTCGACAATTTTATCTTTTGTTTTAATATAGTTGTCGACATATTTAATTATTTTACAATTACTTGTTCAGTATATCACCATTTTTTCGTGTCGACAATCCTTTAGTAAAAATGTCGACTTTATACCTTTTTAAAAGCCTAAAAACAGTAGCAATTAAGAAATTAAAATGTCGACAAGATATTAATTTTCGTCTTTGTCATCCCATCCATCACAAGGATCCAATAAATCTCTGCTTTCTTTTAAAAGTTTTTTTAAATCAGTTAATGTTTCTTCGCCATCTAAAAAACTTTTTACACCATCATATAAAGTACTATATGCTTCAACATCTTTCTCGGCACGTTCTCCTTCAAAAGCAGCCATATGACTTGTTATAATTAACAATACTTGATCTTCTGACAAATCCAAATCTCTGGCAATATCTTCTATTTGATGTTCAGCATAATATAACGACATTACTTCACAACATTTTTCTATTCCAAACTTTTTTACAATATTAAGATCTGAATTTTTATCTTTGGAATCATAAAAAGTATATTTTTTTCTCATTACATATTCCTCCTGAAAAAATTTTACTGCATCTGACATACCTTCAAAAAACCATAAGCGTTAGCAAACTGTGCATCTTTAACAAGCTCAACATTTGCATGCGCATCTTTAAAAAACGGGTACAGATCTTTGCCACCGCCACCTGCTATAAACATTGTGCTAATTTTTTCATATTCGTCCTTAAGTTTGTCTAAAATACCCTTCTTAACAAGTCTTGCTAATTCATTTTTTAAGATATTAACTTCTTTTTCAAAGCTTATATACTGCCCTCTAAAATATATGTTATTGTCTTTTAAAATTTCCATAAGTCCTTCTGTGTTTGTACTTGCACCTGTTTTTTGTGTATAGAGTTTACCAAGAGCTGTAAATATTTTTGATATGCCTGTATCTATTGTACCTGAAAAGTCTGGCAAAAAGCGAAGGCGATTATCTATTAAGAATGTTACGTAGTCAGTTGTTTTAAAACCTATATCCACTAAAACTATATATGAATTTTTAATCATGTACTTGTTAATATTATCCATGAGTGCATGATATACTGCACCCGCTGCCTGAGGAAATATTATAACCTTATCGAACTTAACGATTCTTGTTAGGTTGTATTCTGGAAATGATACTATTGCCTTATATCCTTCAATCTCTTCCTGAAATTGTTTTTTGTACGTTTGATATTGTTCTAAAGGCAATCCTGTTGCTATATTGATTGTGTTATCATCATCTGACATTAGGAGTGCAGTCGCTGCTGCAAGTAGAGCTTTTGTTTCTTCCTGATTATGCTTATCTATATCTAGTAAAAATGCATCTGAAAAGCCTTCTCTTTTTGCCAGTTCGCCAATGTAGTAGCTTTTTTCACCGTCATCGTCAGCAATCTTTACATACATATTTTCAACAATACTTTCGTTGGAATTAAATAGACCTGAAAGAAGTCTGTCAAAGCCTATGCTGACTATTGAAGGGAAAAGTATTCTTTTGCCTTTGTCATTTACGCCCTTCACGTAGCCATAACCTAAATCAAGACCTATGTTCATACATAAAACCTCCTATTAAGTTGATTTATAAAGGAGAAGGATACACCTTCTCCAGCGATTAAAATGGCAAACCTTCTGTATTAATTTCTTCAAAGCCGTCAAAGTTAAAATCGTCATCACTGTTTTTAGCATTATTTTTTGCACCTTTATTGCTGTCACTATTGCCTTTTGGATCGGACAGAAGCTGTATATCCTCTACTACCACATCAGTCGTGTATCTTTTCTGTCCGTCCTGTCCTGTATAACTGCCTGTCTGCAATCGCCCAACTATTGCTATTTCTTTGCCTTTCTTGCAATACTTAACAATAAAGTCCGCAAGCTGGTTCCATGCAACTACACTTATAAAGTCAGCTTGCTTATTTCCGTTAGCGTCCTTAAAATTTCTGTCAACGGCCAATGTAAAGCGCACTGCCTTATGACCACTCTGTGTGTTATGTTCCACAGGGTCTTTTGTCAAACGTCCTATTAATATGACTTTGTTTAACATAATATCAACTCCCTTTCCTATTATTATAGTACATCTATTTATGTGTAAAGTCAATAAACAGATATACTATAAAAATAGCAGGTATCAAAACCTGCTATTCCAAAGTGAATATTCTGTTTATATCAACTCCAAGTGCATAGGCTATTTTTAAACCTGTTTCAATTTGCATATTTTCTTTTGTAATATTAAGGATTTTGTACAAACTTGCTTTTGCTATTCCTAATCTCCTCGCAAGTTGAATTTTTTGCAAGCCTTTTTCTTTAAGAACATCTTCTATATAAATTTTTACATTAAGCCTTTTTAACTCTTCTTTTAATTTCTTATCATCTTCAGTTATTTTACAGATACAAACTAATGCCCTGTCTGTATTTTTATTTTCCTTTTCAAGTGTATACAGTTCACTTATGTTAACACCTAGAGCATAAGCGATCTTTAAGGCTGTTTTTATCCTTATCGATCTGTTATTTGTTGCAATATCACGAATGTAATTACTTGAAACACCTAATATATAAGCAAGCCAGTGATAAGACAGTTTTTTCTCATTTAAAATTTCTCTTATGTGATTTTGTGCTTTGTATTGTTCTAAAACATTTCTTATTTCTTCGTCAGTTTTAGCTTCTTTCAGTTCTTCTAAAATCTCATCTTTATTTTCTAATTTAGACCTCTCCGTTATGTTTATCAAAAGGTCTGTATTAACCAATGAAATGTTGCATTTAGGACACATTATTACAGGAACATTTTCAACCTTGTCTTTACCATCTACCTCAAAAGTTTTATATACAGTTACTAATTCTCCACCACATACAGGACATCTACGTTCTGCCATTTAACTCTCTCCTTGTTATGTTTTTTTCTCTACATCATTGTATACCTATTTATTTATTTTGTCTATAAACAGGCTTACTATTTCACGATCAAACTGTGTTCCTGCATTGTTTTTGAGTTCCTTTAAAGCTTCTTCTACGCTTAACGCTTTTTTATAGACACGCTCATTAATCATAACATCATAGGCGTCTGCAATAGTTATAATACGTGCAAAATACGGTATATCATTTCCTTTTAAGCCTTGTGGATAGCCTTTTCCATCATAACGCTCATGGTGGTGCAAAACAGCATTAGCAACCATATCGTCCATTTTCATTTCTTTGATTTTCTCAAAGCCCCATATAGTATGTTTTTTCATGATCTCCATTTCTTTTTCAGTCAACTTGTTAGGCTTTAATAAAATTTTTTCAGGTACTTTAAGTTTGCCTATATCATGCAACTGTGCAGCAAGAAGAAGATTAATCAGATCGTTATATGGCATATTGAGTTCCTTTGCAATTTCCTCACAAAGCTTTGCTGTCCGTATATGGTGTTTTTTCAGTTCTTGTTCTATTGTCATTTCATCACCTCGAAAAAATATAAGGCGGAACATTGTCCGCCTGTTATTATGCTTCTTTATATGCTTTTAAAACTGCTTCTATTATTGCATTTCTCATCTCCTTTGTTAGAGGATATGCTGTATTCCTATGTTTTCCTTCTTTATTAGTGTAAACAGGTAATGATACAAAAACTCCATTTTTGCCTTGAATTAGGCGTGTTTCGATTGCAAAACAGTCGTCAAAAACGACCCTGCAAAAGCCTTTAAGATTGCCTCCTTTATCGTATTTTCTGAATTCTGTTTTTGTGATTTGCATACATATCATCCTTTCTATGAATTTTTATAATTTTTTGTGTACATAAAAAAAGACAGGCGTTAAACCTGTCTAATTACCTTGAAGCTTAGCAGAAAGCCTCATCACTTGTGATGGGGATGAATGCTTATGTATTCTTAAATAGATTTGACGACACTTGAATTATTATCACTTAAATAGTATAATAATTTCAGGGGTTATTAATTATGAATACACAATACAAGACAACAAGACATGCAAAATTTTTGATCAACTATCATTTTGTTTGGATACCAAAATATAGGAGAAAAATATTAGATGATCCTAAAGTTATTGATCTAATAAAAAACACAATAATAGAATTAAGCGAAAAATACAATTATGAAATACTTGCAATGGAGATAATGCCAGATCACATACATTTGCAAATCAGTGTAGTTCCACAATACAGCCCTGCTGAATTAATGAATAAAATAAAAGGTGTAACAGGATTTAGAATATCAAAACAATTTCCTGACTTAAAAGCAAGAGGGAAAATATGGACTAATTCATATTTTTGTGCAACAACAGGTAATGTAAGCACTGAAACAATAAAAAAGTATATAGAAGAACAATGGTCAAAAATAAAATGAGGCGATATTATGACAAGGAATAAGACACCTTCTTTTGTTTTAACCCTGAACTTAAAAACACAAAAATATCAAGAAGATATTCTTGATAAAAGGTTTAAAATAGGCAGACTGATATACAATGCGTGTTTAGCTGAAGCATATAAAAATTATAAACTCATGTTAGAAAGTAAAGAATATCGGAAAGTTTGTAAAATGCCAAAAGGCAAAAAACGAAATGAGAAATTTAATGCATTAAGAAAAAAATATAAATTAACAATATCATATATAGATTCCTATGTTGCACCAATGCAAAATAAATTCAAGAAGAATATTGACAGTTTAACTGCTCAAAAGCTAACCGAAAGAGCATTGGACGCAGTTAACAAATTAATTTTCGGTAAAGCTAAAAAAGTACATTTCAAAAGATATGATGAAGACATTTCGCTGGAGGGTAAAACAAACACCTCTGGAATAAGATATAAAGATGGATATATAGAATGGAACAATCTCAAAATACCAATTGTTATAAAATCAAATGATAAATATGCACAGACAGCAATTCAAAGCAGAGTTAAATATTGCAGGGTATTCCGTCAATATGTTAAAAATAGGTACAAGTATTATGTACAACTAATTTTAGAAGGTATACCTCCTCTTAAAGAAAGAGAAATAGGGAATGGTGATATTGGCCTTGATGCAGGAACACAGACAATAGCTATTGTAACAGACACCTTAGTTAATCTCCTTGAATTATCTCCTGAAACAGAAGGTGTAGACAAAGAAATTATAAAACTGCAAAGAAAATTGGACAGAAGCAGAAGAACAACGAACCCAGATAATTATAATGAAAATGGTACAGTTAAAAAAGGTACGAAAGGCAAATGGAAGAAAAGTAAAAAATATATAAAAACGCAAATGCAGTTAAGAGACAGATACCGAAAGAGAGCGGAAATAAGACAGCAAAGTCATAATAAACTGGCAAATTATATCATATCATTAGGAGATAATATAAAAGTGGAAGACATGGATTATAGCGCATTGCAAAAGAAGACAAAACAAACAACTGTAAACAGGAAAACTAAAAGATTTAATAGAAAAAAACGCTTTGGAAATTCTCTTTTAAATAAAGCACCAAAAAAATTGCTTAATAACATAGAAATAAAGTTATCTTATTTTGGGAAAAAATTAATTAAAGTAAACAAAACTAAAGTCAAGGCAAGTCAATATAACCATATAGAAGACACTTATATTAAAAAAGAGCTCTCAGATAGATGGAATTATTTCAGCTATAAAGGAAAAACAATAAAGGTGCAACGTGATTTGTATTCAGCTTATCTTCTACAAAATACAGAAAACGACAAAATAGACAGAAACAAATGTATTGAAAAATTTGATAACTTTCTTAAACTCCATGCCGAAGAAATAAACAGGTTAAAAGAAATGAAAAAAACAAAAAAATTAGTAAAAAGTATAGATATTTAGAAAAAACTTTTAAGGGATGTAGACTCCATGCCTTAAGCTATCGCTAATATCTCATAAGAGATATAGATAGTAAAGTCTGTTGAAAGAGGTCAGTACTTGTATGATGTAGAAGATGCAATATGCAGATTAATCGTACAACGCATCTTGAGAGTACAAGAGAAGCCTTCAAGTAAACAGAACCTCTGTCACTTGTGGCGGAGAGCAGTCAGTACTATTGCATATGGCCATCTAGCATTTATTGCATTTAATAATTCATTTGATATATAATATCTACCTTGCCTTATAGGAATATTGTCAGACTTTTGCCCATAGCTTGCAGGATCAAATATTTCAAAATAAGTATTATTGCCAGCTTTTGCATATCCCATTAATACTATGAAATGTCCTGTATCAGTCGGATAAATATCTCCAATTCTATTATACCCTTTTGATATTTTGATTGGATTTATATCTAATATTGCAATATTTCCATCATCTATAATATTTTGTAGATCTTTAGCATCATTTATATGTTTATAAGCTGCATCTACCTTATTTTTCTTTAAATAATTGTATATATCATACGTCCACCACCACGATCCATCTGGATGTATTTCTTCTCTTTCTTGTTCTACCGTTATTTTTGTATTTGGATAGACCCATCTTAATGCCATTAGGGTTGTTGCAGGACCACAATTAGAATCGTTGTATTTTCCTGTAAAGCCTTGATCCACGTACCAATCATAAGTACGAGTATTAAGTACAGTTATATCTGGAATACTTGTAAAACCTGCTTCTTGATATTCTTTATAGATATACTCATAATCAAATGGCAAAATATATTTTTTTATACCTTGTTTTAAAAACAAAAAAGTTCCTAAATATTCCTGTTTATTACTATTAATTACTGTTAGTTGAGTTCCGTTTTCCAAATTTTTTATAATATACGAATTTCCTTGTTTAATTGTTTGTAAAACATCGATATAATTACTCGAAACTGTAGTGCAATTTTCTAAAGATTGATCTACAAATGTCAATTGGTATGCAAAAGCTTCTGAAAAGATTATCAGAAAAAACAAAGCTAAAACTACAATTTTTCTTATATTTTTACTCATTCCATTACCTCCATAAAAAAAGACAGGCGTTAAACCTGTCTTTATCCACAGAAAAAGGTATGCGCATACCTTATAAGCTTCCTATTACTTTGTATGTTTTTACAATACCGCTGATTAACACTGTTATATCCAAAAACAATACAATTACCCGTAAAAAAGTCAAATCAAAAAATCTGCTTGCACTAAATAAAAAGTTAAAAAATAAAATAACTGAAAAATATAAAGTTATATATATGAGTTGTTTGGTATTTCTTTGACGCTGTATAGGGTTTGTCACAAATAATCCACCTTCTCTCCAAAACTTTTATTCCAAGTCCTTATAATACTTGAATTTTTGCTTGCAGTTTTTGCACCTGACCTTAAACCAGTACATGCCAAGTTCCATTTTGTCAGAAACATTGTAGTCTATAATAATATAATCACGTTTGCCACATTTAGGACATACAGGCTTGTCTGCATGTCCCAGATTAATTGTCTTATTGCTCACATTATCACCTTCATCAACGGTATGGTAAGCACTGTTGCAGCGAAAATTGCAGGTGCAAAAACTGTTTCAGTTTTCAAATATGTCTTTTCTTTAATGCCTTTCACAATTCCATATAAAAAAGCAATAACACTTGACAAAAACAGCAATACAACAATCTTATCAGAAAAATAAAAAGCTAAAGCCGTAAGAAGTTTAACATCACCACCGCCAATGCTGCCGTTAGTAATCAAATATACAAGGTATAGTGATACAAATATTACAAATGCATAAAACAAACTTTCAATTAATTTTGAACGATCCAAAATTGAGTTAACAATAAAACCATAAACGACAATGACTATTGACACCCAATCATCTATTTCTTTTCTTTTTATGTCTGTATAAGCTGCATAAGCCGTCAGAAGCACTACAGGTATGCTAAAAAGTATGTTCACAACATCACCCTTTCAATATTTTTGGTAAAATAAAAGATACGTCAAGATCATTAACCTTTATATAAGCCATATTTAGCGTATTCGCAATTTCACTATATCCTTGCACAGGTTTTTTAAAAACAACAATATAATTCAATCCATTCAAATTTTCTTTAATACGTTTCAATTCAGAAGGATAGCCTGATGAAAGAACCACAATTTTCGTAGATTGTTCCAAAGCCGTCATAACAAAAGAATTTTTGCTGTTAGGCAGATCCAACAGTATTATGTCAAACTCACTTCTTGCATAGGTTATAATGTCTATAATGTCTTTATCTGTTATGTCATCTATCAAATTGATTTTAGGCGGAGACTGCATCACATATATATTGTCTTTGTAATAAACGAGATTTTCTATAAAACTTTTTTTGCTTCTGTCCTTTAAATACATTCCTAAATGAGGAATAACAGGAAGATTAAGCATATAGCTCAAATCAGAACCGCCATCAGAAAAATTTAAGTCTATTATCAAGACTTTTAATGTCTTTTGAAAACTTTCCGAGAACTTTTTTACCAAAGTTGTTTTTCCTAAACCACCTTTTTGAGAATACACAGAAATGACTTCTTGCTTAAAAAGCTTTATGTCAGTTTTAATATCCTTTGCATAATCTTTAATGTCTATAACGTTGTTAAAATTTAACTCTCTAATATCAATGTTATCTTTAATTACAGTATCATATTTTTTGGTATCAAGCTTTAATTGTGCAGATGTTTTTGACAAAGCAACGTCAATATCCTTTTCTTTAAGTTTTTTTATATTTTCAACATTAGTTGACACTAAAAGTTTCATATTTTTAGTAAAGGCATACCTTTTATGGTATGCCTTATCCTCCTTTCTAAAAGCTTGATAATAATTCTTTAAACTGTTCCACTGCTTTTTTCTTTCTGTCCAAATCACTCTTTAATGCCTCAATTTCTTTATTCTTTAGTTCCAAACTTTCTTTTAATTGTTCATTTTCCTGACGCAAATTATTTATTTCAGCAGTCATTTTGCTTTTTTCTTCATTAATTCTTTTTTCCACATAGTTGCCAACTAATACAGTTATTTCTTCCAATGTCATAGCATCTGGCTGCTTTATTTCTGGATTTATTTCTAATCGTGTGTCTGGTTCATTTTCTGATTTTATTTCGTCTGCGCTATTTTGAATATTATTAGGCGCAATATTGTAGTTCTCTTCTTGTGATTTGCCAATCATATTCTCTGTTGCATAAACAATATCAGAAATAGAACATTCACCAGCATACACGTATTTAATGCCTTTTTTAAGTGCATATTCTTTTAAATCATTTCTATTTGGTGACAAGAAAATTACGAGATTTTTATTGCTATCAACAAGTTTGTCAATTTCTTCTTTTGAACTTGCTGATACTATAGCAATACTGCATTTGTCAAAGTCATCAGTTATACCTCCTATATTTTCATTATTTGACATTTCATTTTTTAATACATTATTAAGCGATTCAATATTTGTTTTGATATATACCAAATTGCATGCCTCCTTTTCTTCACTCTGAATAACAGCAACATTTTTATTATTATCAATGGTGATATTTAATTCTTCAAAATTGTCATCTTCAACAACTTCCTGTGTTTTTTCCTGTACGAATTTTTCTATGTCTTTAATATCAATTGTTTTACGTGATTTTTTGAATAAACCTTTTTTGTCACGCTCTAAAATCACATCCACAAGTCCTAACATTTGCTTTAATAGTACATTGGATTGAAATGTAATTTTATTACCAAGATAAGGAACAATATATTCTACAATATTATCAGGAATATTTTTTAAATTTCCTTTTGCCATATTTACAAGTATATGAACTTTATTTATATCTATTGTGCTGTTTAACATCCCCCAATTAAGTATCCGTGCAGTTCTAACTGATACAGGTATCTTATCTTCCATGATTATTAAAATTTTGTCTGAACGTTTTAAAATATCTACACTGTTTTTTATCAAGCCTGGCTGTATATCAAATATAGCAACTTCATATTCATTAACAAGTTCATCTATAAGCTTATTAAGTTTATCTGAATCTATTTTTTCATGCGTATCTGGATAACCGCCTGCAATTACATCAAAGTTTTGCTTATAAGGTCTTTGAATTGTTTCTTTTATACCGAAATTAATTGCTTTTAATATATTTTTGTTTTTATCAACATCTAATGTTGCAGGAAAATCGCCAGGAGAAAAGTCAAACTCCACTGCACATGTTTTTTTCTCCTTTGACATACATTCTGCCAGCGACAATGTTAAAGTTGTTTTTCCTACTCCACCTTTTGGTGAAAATATTGATATTAGCAAATTTATCACTCTCCTTAATAAGCTATAAAGTATATTGAGCCTTGACTTTCATAATTTTTAAGTTTAACAGCATCATCATCTGACATTAGAAGAACCACACTTGCAGGAGTGGAATTAGCATAAGCGTTTGTACTGTGTCCTATCTCTTGTCCGTTATTATCAAGAAGCGTAAGAACCTGTACATGCTTTAATATAATTCCTGGCTGTAATGACGAAGGCTGTCCGTTGTTTTGTTTAGGCTCAAAGCCTATATCAACATAGGAACCTTGTTTGACATAACCTGTTACTGCACTTGTTAAATCAACCTTTACGGAAACCTTTTTTAAATCACTGTTATACGATTGATCTTTTACCATTTCATCAGTTATTAAAGAACCTTTTTTTATTTTAACTGCTGCATAGCCTTTAGGACTGTTAAGCACATTTCCTGCTGTTGAATAAGCTTTTACAATAGCGGTTTTGCCTTGCAAAGATTCATTAGGCATTATGTCTTGTGTTGCTACGACCACATTAACAGTTTTTTGTTGCCCTGTAAGATAAACATATTCACCTCCTACTATCAAGATTGCTAAAACTGCTGAAATGAACATCATGTATGTTTTTTTCACATTACCAACTCCTTTAATTAATATTTGTATTTAATTGATAATCTATATCAACTATTTTTTGTACATTTAAAGTTACATTTTTATTTAATATATTTGTTACTACAACATCCATACTTACGTAAATCGAAGGTTTCGCTGCAATTAATCCATTGTACATTGTATCACCTGGATAATATACTTTTACGTCATTTATATTTATATACTTTATTATGCTTTTATTATCTATGGGATTTAAATTTTGATCCAGATTGAGATTTTTTTCTAAATATGACAAAAATGGATTGCTATAACTTTGCCAATCTTCAACTGCTTGATTATCAAATTGTATTTTTCCGTATGCCATTTGTACCGGATCTATTACATTTAATGTTGCTAATGCCGATGTTGTAATTGCATCATCGACCATATCTCTTTTCGCTAACAATACTCTGTAATTTACATAAGCTATATTTGCAAGCAAGAGAATTATTGTTATTAAAAGAGCAAATATCAATACGGCAGATCCTTTTTTATCTCTGATAATGCTTGCTGATGGATGTGATTGGTCCGTATGCCATTGTAATATTTTGAACATTTTTCATAAGACCTCCTAACCCAATAGTAAAGCTTGTTATTTGTGTGCTGTATTGTATTCTCACTGATACCTCACCTCCATAATTCACTGGTGCTGGCGTATAATCTATGTGTACTTTACTTGTATCAAAGCCTTTCATTTTAAGTGTATTCATAATTTCGGTGACATCATTTGGCGTTAACCCTCCGTCCGTTTCTGCCCTTAATATTGCAAGTCTTGTAACTTGTTTCAAAGCATCACTCCTATTTAACGCTATATAGTTTTGCAGCGAATTAAATAATGGTAAAAGCAAAAATGGTAAAATCAGAAGAAAAGCAATTATTTCAGCACTTCCTTTTTTGTTTTTCACAATCTTAATCACCTCCAAGATAAATGCACTCACAAAGGAGTGCATTTAAAAATTAATATGTGCCAAGAGTCTGCTGTACTTGCGTGTTAGTGCTTGTTACACCTGATACCACTGTCTGACCCAGTTTTTTAATCTCTGGTCCTGCTGCTACCACAATGAAGATTAAAAGTACTGCAAAAGCGACTATTTCAGCAGAACCTTTCTTTGATTTTTTGAGTAAATTTGTTAAATTCATAAAACTACCTCCTAAAAATTTTTTACTGGCACTTTTACGTGCATAAAAAAAGGCAGGCATTAAGCCTGCTTAATTGTTAATTTCGCTATGGTAGTAATCATATATCGATCCTTTTACCGTTATTGGTATTGTTATTGACTTTGTGTCCGTTGTTCCATCAGGATATTTTGCATACGCCGTAATGATTATATTATACGTTCCATCTGGAGTATTTTTAGGAATTATTACTACTGTGTCATACCCTTCAGAACTGCTTTGTCTTGTATGCCAACTTCCATTACCACCTACAAGATCAGTTATACCAGTAGAAGAATATTCATTTGATGAATACCACATTTGTGCTGTTACTCTATACACTGGTCCTGTTGTCGTTATATTAACTTTTATTGCCTGACCTGCTGCATAAGTTGTTTGCATATTAGTTGATATTGTTATTGGTGATTGTACAAAAAACTGGTATGTTGCTGTTTGAGAAGCATTGCCAGCATTATCTATTGCTTTTATATGAATATAATATGTTCCTTCTTTATTAATAGATACTGTTATATTGTTTAATGTTGTATCTATAGTATTATCAGGCTCTGTATTAGGATTTTGATCTATTACATAAGAATAACCTTTTATACCTGTTGTAATTGTTGCACTTACTGTGTCGGATAGTCTTTTTAAATTATCAGAATTACCTGTCGCCTGCACATAATACTCATATGTGTTTCCATTATCTTTCGGAACATTCCAACTAATATTAATCTGATTGTCTTTTTGTGATGCTGTTATACCACTAACTGTATCAGGAGGTGTCAAGTCTTGAGCTGAATGGTCTAACCAACTTGTATCTGTTGTTACTTGCCCAAGATAAAATATAGTATTTGCTATTAGTTTTTGTTCATCTTCAGTAGCATATTGTGATGGAGGTACACCTGGATAAATACTATGTCCCGTCTGTATCATAGCTGTATTGTTCCACGTTGTTAGATAAAAATTAGCATTGTTCGTCATATTAGGATCATTTTGATCTACAAACTTCATCCATATATCACCATTAGCTACTTGATATACATCATGTGTATAAGGTACCACAAGATCAGTTCCAACATCTCCAATTTGCCAAGGATAATTGGTTAAAAGTCCTTTTTTTGTGATTCTAACCAGCGAATGTCCTGACCAATTATTTCCAGCAACACCATCATTCATATATCCGTTAACCCAAGGTATCCCACTTGAACTATCAAAAGATTGCATATTAATAAATGTATCTAATGAAGTAAAATTAGGCAATGCAAAAACTCTAATCGTATCATGCCCAAATAGGACACCTCTCCCACTTTCAATATAATTTGTCAATTCATTTTTTGCTTGAATATTTATATCTTTAGAATTATTGCTATCAGCAAATCCAAAAACAGCAACATCATAATTCCATATAATCGAAGGATTGCTATTGAAAGTATCAATCGACACACTATCAACTGATATTTTACCTTGTCCGTAATTATTCATCCAATCTTGCAATATAGGTATATAAGGATATACATTTAAAACCTTTAAGTGATCTTTAACAGGTATAGTTTGAAATTCCGAATCATTAACATCTTTCTTATATACCATGTATAAATATGTCTGCGAAGTATCATTTATGCCCCAATTGAGCTGTATAGCATTTTGAGAAGGCACTGGAATTGCTGTAATAAATGGTTTTGAATAACAATACGTATATACATCAGATACATTACCTGCATTATCAATAGCTTTTACGTGTACATAAAAATTACTTCCTGAATATGTGGTTGAAAAGTTGGAACTTGTTGTATCAATAGTATTATCAGGAACAGTATTAGGATTATTATCTATTACGACTGAATAACCTTTTATACCTGATGTTATTGTGGTTGTTACCGTATTAGAATCTATTTTTGTACCATTGTTCATTCCAGTTGCTTCTACATAATAACTATATGTTGTGCCTTCATCATTATCAGAAAGAGTAATATTAATATTATTACCATTCTTTTGGATATTCGTTATTTTAGGTTTATCTGGTGATGTTACATCTTGTCCCATGTGATCATCCCAACTTGTTTGGTCTGTTACTTGTGCAAGGTAAAATAAAGTATTTGCAAGTATTTTTTGTTCATCAGGTGTTGCATCACCGTTACTATGACCTGTCTGAATCATGGCTGTATTGTTCCATGTTGTAAGATACCAATTCATATTCAGTGCAGGATTTTGCTGCCATGCATTTATAATAGAATCTGTCCAACCTATATTAGGATAATATGGACTTCCATTAATATCATAAGCAATAAAAGGTTCTATATCAGCAAATCTTAACCATATATCGCCATTAGCAATTTCAAAACCTGTATGTGTATATGGTACACTTAAAATAGTTCCAACATCGCCAATTTGCCACGGATAATTGGTAAGCAAACCTTTTTTGCTGATAGTTACTTTTGTACTACCCCATGTTTGATAAGTATTAGGTAGTTGCGGTGGTGCCATACCGTTATATTGTGACGGTACTTCCTGAATGTTTAAGTATTGTGCTAATTTTTGGAAATTCTGTTCAAATGGAGTTGCATTATATGGTAAACTAACAGCATGAGCAATGGTATCATGTCCTAATAATATGCCTCTGCCATTCTGTATAAATGTTTCTACCATATTTTCAGCAGAAGCACTTAAATCAAAACCATTATTATTATCCCAGGCACCAAAATATACAACATCATATTTCCAAGAGCCATCAGTATTTTTAAGATAAGCATTAGGATTATTATTAAAATCTGTTATAGATACTGCATCAACACTTATTAAACCCTTGCCATAACCTTTGGGATCATCACTATTAGGCTGTTCCATCCACATCTTTAAACTTGCTGACTTTGGCAATGTATATGTTTGTCCTTGCCAGTTTGTAAATGTGATATTAGGTATTTGCCCACCTATTTGCAGTGAGTCTGAACTTTCAAATGTAAAAGTACCTATACCTGTTATACTGACATTGTCAATATAAGCAGTATCATTATAACTGCTTACTGATATATCTTTTGTATACGACCATGTAAATGTATGCTGTCCTGCTGATACAGAAAATGATACTTGTTGCCAGCCCAAATTACCACTGTTTTCAAGTTTTTCCTGCCCGTCAATATAGAAGTGAATAAAATCATAATTAGTTTCACTACTAACCATATACCAAAAAGATATTGTTCCTGATGATGGCATGTTTACTGTTAATGATGTTGAAGAAGTTGATTTATTTGTATGATTAGTACTTTCGTATCCATATTGACTGTTATACCCATATCCACTTGCTCTTGTCCAATTTCCTGAAAATGATATTGTATAAGCAGAAGGTGGATATACGTTCAAAACTTTAACTTGACTTTTTGCAGGTATTGTTTGAAATCCTGAATCTCCAGGTTTTTTCATATACAACATATAGGTATATGGTTGTGTACTATCAGGTACATTCCACTGCAAATGAATATAATTTCCTTGTGAATTAGGCGTTGCAGTTAATGTTAGACTACTACTTGCATAAGCGAAAATCAAAATTATAACAAATAATAAAATAATTAAAGATACTATAAAATATTTTTTCTTTTCTTTTAATGTACTTATAATCTTCACAATTCTCACCTCCTAACAAAAAAGGACAGGCTCAACACCTGTCCTCAACACTTATTCTTTGCGCTTAATCAAAGCCACAGCAAGCACTCCTAATGCCCATAAAGCAACAACAATTCTTGATATTGTAACTGACACGTGCGGTGCAACATAAGCATACGCACCTATAAAAGCAACAAGACCCATCAATACATACCATTTAGTTTTTTGATTCATAAAATATCTCCTCCATTTTTTTAATTTTTCACAATAAAAAAAAGCACGCTTTGACACGTGCTTAAAAGATTGTTTTAAGTCCACTCATAAGTTCAGGCATATATGAAGTCATGTATATTGCAAAAATACCAACAGTTATCAAAAATACAGCAGCCATAACCTTATAATCTGACGCCTTATTCTCTTTTTGTGCATGTGCTATTACTGAACTGAACATTAATTGTGATAAAGCCTGAAGCATTTCCTTTGACCTGCCAGTGACATCTTTCTGTTCAAGTGCGCTTACAAATACATCTATTTCATATATATCTGCAAGGTTTTTTAGTGATTTTATCATTTTATCTTTATCTTTGCTAACAAAATATTCAGCACTTATTTTATTAAGCCTTCTCTTTAACCAGTCCGATTTTACTGAATTTGCACATATCAAAAGAACATCACCATAGTCCATGTTTGTTGTAGAACCAATTTCAAATATGTCTACTATTGTAGGCAATTCCTTTTTTACAATACTTCTTATATCACGCTCTTTTAAGTACAAATAAATATCAATTAAAAAGAACATGCCAATTATAAATATAACCGCTTGAATTCCTTGAACTTTATTCATATATAAATACCATAAGCCCAAAACTGTTAAAGTAAATTTATAAAGTACATATTTATCAGCGTTCATACCAAAAGGATAATCAAGCCTTTCAAGTCTCTTATTAATCTTTGCACGTGTACCTTCATTCATGTATTTAAACTTTAAATCTTCTTTATCACCGTATTTCTTTTTATTTGCAAAAACATTATATGAGCTTAAAAACAAATATATAAGGATCATTAAAAGCAGTATCAAAGCTATATAAAAAAACAAAACATATCACCTCTTTTTCAGCTTTGTGCAATATTTTTAATTACATATATGCCAGCAATATAAGCAAATATATTAAATCCGATAACTGCCCAGCCTTGTATTGTATGTGTCAGCACATCTATATCCATCTGGTTTAAACCTATAAGTGAAAGTAAACTTAATGCTATTGTTCCGCCTATTACAAAAGTTGCAGTAGTTGCATTTGACTCTCTTTCAGTTCTTATCTGCATATTTTTCAATGCCTGCTCTCTTAAATGAGTTAATATTTCATTATAATTTCCGCCATATTTTTCATATATTTTTGTAAAACTCACAAACTTTCTGAATTCAGCATTTAAAACGCTGTTATTAATAGCGTCTAATGTTTCTAAAAATGTCTTTGACGATGTGTCATATAAAAGCATATTACGCTTAATAATGCTTTTTAAAGGTTCGCCTACAAATTTTCCAGCTTCTCTCAAAGCGTCAGGACAATTATTGTACGTATTAAAAAAATTCGTATACACGTTTAAAAAGTTTAAATAAATTTTGTCTATTTTTTTTGTTTTGTTCTCTATAATCATATTAAGCACATAATTTAAAGCGTACATAGCAACGCCTAAAACTAATATACCCATATAAAAACCTGTAAAAAGCATTTTAAAAACAATTGCAGTTAACAAAACTATTAATATTACAAAAACTGTTTTGCCGTTTAATTTGTATTTATTTAAACCAAAGACATTAATTACAGCATCTAATTTATTTGTTATGCTGTTATCTTTTATCTCAAGATTAGTTAAAACAAGATAAATAACAACCGCTGCAACAGGAATCAGGGCAAGTATTATCATCATCTCAACTCCTTTATTTCCTTGATTTTATATTTTTCAAGGAATATTACTACGTCAAGTGAATTTTCAAGCATTTCTCTTAACGTATCTTCTTTCATATCTGAATCGGCTCTGCTCATCAAATAAAGAAGTCTGTTTATAACTTCGTCTGCTGAATTAGCGTGTATTGTTGCCATTGAACCTTTATGTCCTGTATAAACGGCATTAAAAAAGTCAAAAGCTTCTTTATCTTTCATTTCACCTATAAAAATCCTGTCAAGGCTCTGTAACAATGCTGCACGTGTCAAATCAAACAATGTATAATTTTTGACTTCAGGATTATCTGATATTCTGACTAACTGTGTTATTATATCTGGATGCTTTGGTACGATCTCCATTGTTTCCTGTATCAACAACGCTCTGTCATTTAAAGGAATTTCATTAATTAATGCACCCATTAAAGTAGTTTTGCCTGAACCGCCTTTGCCAGCTATAATTATTGTCTTGTAGTTTTTTACCATTTGTTTTAAGCGTTCTCTTGTGTTTCCATCAAACATTCCTGACTTCTCTAAATTTAACAAGCTTTGTGACGCAGAAGGCTTTCTAATGCAGATAGTAGGTGATTTCGCAGCGATAGGAGGCAGACTAACTACAATCCTCAAATTTCTTAATCTGTCTGTTACAACCGCCTGTGCTTGATTTTGATTTATTGTACCGCCGTTCATTGCAACTATTTTTTGACAGTATTTCAATAGTTCCTGTTCACTCTTAAAGCTTTTATTTACCTTCATTTTATTTCCGTACTTTTTTATAAATATTGTTTCAGGATCATTAACTAATGTATCAGTAATATCTGGATCATCAATATAAGGCTGCAATATACCATATCCAAAAAGCATATCCTTAACATCTTTTAATTTTTCGCTTGATATTTTCCTTTCTGCTAAAAACGCAATAATTTCATTGTCTAATGCACTTTCACTGATCCTATTGCTGGAATAGTCGTTTATTACTTTTGATTTTTCGTAAGTGAATTTGTCAGATATTTCCTTTATGTCAACATCTTGAGCTTTATCTAAATCTACTTCATAAGGATTTATTAGCACATTAACACCCTCTTTACACTTTTTTAACTTTTATGCCTGTTATTTCTTTTGCGCTATCAACGTCTGCATGTTTTCCTGCTATAAGTCCTGTCATTTTAGCTTTGTCTATTTTCCAGTTGTCACATACAAACTTTATCATTTCAGCATTAATGTAATAAGACAAATTGTCAGGTTCCATCACCACGTTTATTTCATCAGCATATTTCAAGGCAACATAAGTATCAGTAAAATATATACCTGCATTTACATCAAATACAGCCATATCAAAATCGAGAACGCTTATTATATATGCCAAATGTTCAGGAGTAAATTTCATGTACTCATACTTATCAAAACCTGTAAAAACATACATAGAATTTTTTTTATTAAGAAATTGAGATATGTCACTTTGTCCTCCTTCATACATTGCAATAAGTTCTGTTTTAGACTTATATTCAAGTCCGTAATATCTATATATGTCAGGTATAAACTCTTTAAAGTCAATTAACACCGTTCTGCCTTTTTCCTTTTCAGCTCTTTTTATTGCAAGTTCTGTTTTTGAAGTCAGCTCTGCTGCACTCCAATACACTATTTTTTGCAAGTTTCAACACCTCACTTTACATTATTTAACAGAGAATTATTAATTGAAATCTTTGCGGTTTTTCTTAAATTGTAAGTAAAATCTTTAAGTGCATTTTGTTTTTTTACATCAAGAAGTGTTTCTTTTATAGAATCTTTAATATCATCAAGCGATTTTGTTCCTATATTATCAACTTTTACTATCTCATATATGCCTGAAATAAGTTTTACTTCTACCACACCATTAGACTTTAAATTATAATTTATTGTTGCAGAATATTGACTTAATGGAAGATTTCCTACATAACCGCCATTATCTTTCGTTGCAGTATCTATTGAATACTTTTTAGCCAAGTCAGAAAAATTACTGCCTTTGTTTAGCATATTTAAAACATTGTCTGCATCTTTTTCATTTTTTAAATCTATCCTATATATATCTGCGTATACATAGTCATTTTTATGCTGTTCATAATACTTTTTAATTTCATCATCAGATACACCTACATAACTTGTTTTTTTTGCAATCAGTTTATTTATTATATCAGTGTCATTTTTTCCTTTAATTCCTTCTTTAAGTGACTTATTAAGCATCAACTTTTTATTTATCATGTTGTTTAATAATTGTTCCTTATATATTTCTTTAAACGTCTTTCCATTAATCTTTTGGTTTTTAACACCTTGAATTTTTTGTTCTGTCTTGCTTAATGCTTTTTTAAACTCATAAACAGTTATTTTTTCTCCATTTACATTTGCAACAGGCAGTGAATTGTAATATACCAGATAGCCACCTGCAAAAGCAATAATAGCAAGCAAAGTAATTATTATCTTTTTCAATTTTGCACCTCCTCAAAAAGTTAATTCATATACATATACATATTCACGCTTAAATACCTGTTTATAAAAATCAGGATTAAATAAATTTTTTAATACAGTCTTTGAACTCATTAACACAAGTTTTTCTGACGGTTGAGGAATAATCATTAAGGTATCATCTAATCTTTTACATGTAAGAATATGTTCTTGTTCAAGTTTTAAAAGCACGTTTTTATATATAAACATATTAGTCGCAAATTTATAAGTTTTGCCTTTATTCTTTTCAGCTATATCCTTAAAAGAGCCTATATAATCATTTATGATATTTTTGCGTACCACATCTTTATTCTTAAAATAATCATAACGTCTGTAAGTTTTATATAAATGTTTCAAGCTCATGCCCTGTTTGATTTCTCCAAAAGTCAAAACAAATACAGGAGTAAGCCTTTTAAAAAACATTTCAATAAAGGCTGTTAAAATATCAAACAGAAAGTCAAAAACATATATTACTTTTACCAGCATATAAAAAATACCACCTAAATAATATATCATTATCTCACGGTCTTTCCTCTATAATCTGCATACTTTGTCCTTTAACATAATCAGTGCTTGGTCGCTTTAAAATATTTGTGTAAAATGCGTATTTAGGAAATATATAATGTATTGTTACTGTGACCTCACTGCCTGGATTGGTATCAGGATAACTAACATTTATTGTTGATTTATCACTCCAATCAGGAAGAAATTTGCCTGCAAAATTATCTGCTGCCTGCTGTGCTGAAACTTCTATTGTGTCAGGATTTTGTGCAGCACTCTTTGCAGCAACAAGAGACGTTTCCTGTACGACGACTTGATCATAGCCCATTATAGCTATCTGTGAAATAACGACAATTAATATAAGCAAAAACGGTACCCATACTATAAAATTTATAAATTCAGAGCCTTTTTTGTCTTTTAAAAACTTTTTAAACACAAATTACACCTCCTAAAAAAAAAATTAAGGCACTTTTTACGTGCCTTAATTTCCTACTGCTGTACTTGTTAACTTTGACATTACATTTGAAACAAAGTTTACTATTGCTTCTCTTGTTGTAGGAAGTGCAAAAAGTATTACTGCTACTGCAAATGCTATTATTGCGACTACTGTTACCACATCAGAACCTTTCCTGTCTGAAATAAATTTTACAGCTTTGTTTTTTATGTTTGTTAACATTTTAAAACCTCCTTAAAATTTTTTTACAAAAATAATGCACCCGCAAAGGAGTGCATATAAAAATTAATGAGTACCTAATGTTTGTTGCACTTGTGTATTGGTATTTGAAACGCCATTAACAACTGTCTGACCAAGCTGCTTAATCTGTGGTCCTGCTGCAACTACTATAAAGATTAAGAGTATTGCAAAGGCAACTATTTCAGCAGAGCCTTTCTTTGATTTTTTAAGTAAATTTGTTAAATCTATAAAACTACCTCCTAAAATTTTTTTATTGGCACTTTTACGTGCCTTAATTTCCTACTGCTGTACTTGTTAACTTTGACATTACATTTGAAACAAAGTTTACTATTGCATCTCTTGTTGTAGGAAGTGCAAAAAGTATTACTGCTACTGCAAATGCTATTATTGCGACTACTGTTACCACATCAGAACCTTTCCTGTCTGAAATAAATTTTACAACTTTGTTTTTTATGTTTGTTAACATTTTAAAACCTCCTTAAAATTTTTTTACAAAAATAATGCACCCACAAAGGAGTGCATATAAAAATTAATGAGTACCTAATGTTTGTTGCACTTGTGTATTGGTATTTGAAACGCCATTAACAACTGTCTGACCAAGCTGCTTAATCTGTGGTCCTGCTGCAACTACTATAAAGATTAAGAGTATTGCAAAGGCAACTATTTCAGCAGAGCCTTTCTTTGATTTCTTGAGTAAACCTGTTAAACTCATAGCAACACCTCCTAAACTTTATGTGTTATTGTTAATTTGTGCCAAGAGTCTGTTGTACCTGTGTGTTAGTGTTTGTTACACCTGATACTACTGTCTGACCAAGCTGCTTAATCTGTGGTCCTGCTGCAACTACAATGAAGATCAAAAGTATTGCAAAGGCAACTATTTCAGCAGAGCCTTTCTTTGATTTCTTGAGTAAACCTGTTAAACTCATAGCAACACCTCCTAAACTTTATGTGTTATTGTTAATTTGTGCCAAGAGTCTGTTGTACCTGTGTGTTAGTGTTTGTTACACCTGATACTACTGTCTGACCAAGCTGCTTAATCTGTGGTCCTGCTGCAACTACAATGAAGATCAAAAGTATTGCAAAAGCAACTATCTCCGCAGAACCTTTCTTTGATTTTTTGAGTAAATTTGTTAAATTCATAAAACTACCTCCTAAAAATTTTTTATTGGCACTTTTACGTGCACAAAAAAAAAGGCACTCAAAAGAGTGCGTGAACCTCTCTCTACTAAAGTAGAGAGCATCAGATTAAGCCCCTTCTGTATCGTCCTCGGTTCTATGGAACATACCCATAGATGATTTACCTACCTCGATACAAACAGTAACCAATCTGTTGTGCTATATCGGCTATCTGCAAATGAGCAAATAATCTCGATACTTCATCCCCGTATGGAAGGTAAGAGGTTCATATGGCTATTATTTGCGTAATAGCTACGCTATCCATATATTTATTATGTCTTTCATTAAGCAACATTTTTAGCTTATTATGCCTATATTTTTTATTATATTTGTATTTCTCCACTATTTCTGCTATTTCTTTGTCTTCAGCTCTCTTTGCTATATTTATTGCACCTACGTGATCTGCGTCATCTTCATATCCGCAACATATACATTTGAATTGTTTACCGTTTCGATTTTTCTTGTTTGCATTATGACATATGGGACATTCCTGTGATGTATATGCAGGTTCGACTCCTACAAATTTTACCCCGTGCCATTCCAGTTTTTCCTGCATCTTTTTAAGCAGCTGTCCTCTTGCCCAGTTAGTATCACGTCTGTTGCTTTTCCTGCCACGGTCAAATTCCAGTATATTCAGATCTTCCATTGATACAAGTATTTCTTTACCTTTTACGTCATTTATAAATCCTTTAATGGCAGAAGATATTTCTTTATTGACTGCATGATTATATGATCTCAGAACACGGTTCAGAGACTTTCTTCCTTGCAGCATTTTATTAATATTCCCTATTTTTTCCCTTAGTTTCTGTTTTTTGTTTTCATCATTCGCCTTTTTGATTTCTTTCCTGTATTTTCTCATTAGTGCTTTTAATTTGCTTCTGTTCGATAATTTAGGAAGAACAGTTAAATCATATATTTCTATCATTTGTTTGAAACTGCCATATATTTTGTTTTCTGATGTATGAATAAGTTCTGTTTCTCCGACATCTATACCAATGATTTTGTCATATTTATATTCTTTTGTTTTCTTTTCTACTGGCACGCTTACTCTTATCAAACCTGATTTTAAGACTTTTATTGTGGGTGATCCATTTTTATATTGGTTAAGCCTTCTCGCCGAATCATTGGATGTCTTGAGTGGTATGTCAATCCATTTTCCTTTTTTGAGTGTTTTAACACGTATTACATAATCCGCTTTTATATGATCTGCCTTTTCTATCTTGCACAGTCTTGAATCTAATTGTATTGGTGCGTCTTTTATTTCAGGCATTTTTCTTGCAGCAAGTTCTTCAAAAAATGTTGTGCGTACTGTTGACATCATGAATTGTATTTCTTCACTAGTATGCTTATAAAGCATAGCAAGCAATTCTTTATAGAACAATATCTTATTTTCATATTCTTTTGTGCATTTACCATTTTTCTCATCAATAATTTTTTGATTAACATCTATTAATCGATTTAATTCAGCGTAAGGATTGAGTTTAAGTAATGAAGCATTTAATAATGTCGTTGATGATATAAAATTGCTAATATCGCCCTTATTCACGTATAAGCCATACATATAGTTTTTTATTCTGATAAAATGATTATGCAACTCTTTTAATGCATGATCAAATGCGTTTTGTCCCAAAGCCGAACCAAGATAATTTAATCCACACTTATTTCGCTGATTTTTTTCGAATTGACGTATCTCACTATCTTTTTTATTGTTAAGAAAAATTGTTAAGTATAAATTTTTATTATTAATTAAAAGGTCAATGTAAGTATTAACAAGTTGGGTATACAGTTTTTGCATAGTTAATATTTCAGTTAATTTTATATTGGTAGGTTTACCATACAAAAATACACTTTTAGTTTTTGCACTCATATCATTTCACCCCCTTGTCTTTTGATGTTCAATGTATTTTTTTATTACATCTTCAGATATGGAACCAATTGTTTCGATATAGAATGATGAATTCCAAAGATGTCCTTTCCATAATTGTTTTGTCAGTTCAGGATACTTCATTAATGTTCTTCTGGCACTTATTCCTTTAAGCATTTTAACAATGTATGAAGGTGCTACTTGCGGATGTGCGGATACAAATACATGTACATGGTCTGGCATTATTTCCATTGAAGCTATTATAAATCCCTTGTCATTTGCTATTTCACCAAACAACGATTTGAGATATTCTTGTATATCTTCAGTCAATACCTCCTTTCTATATTTTGTAGACCAAACGATGTGATAATTAACATTGTATACACATGTCCTTGCATGAATTAAGTTATTCTTTTCCATACATATAGTATACTATATTTTTCACTTATATTCAATATCTATATTCATTATGATTCTACACATGGTATTGTAATAATAAAAAAACGGCTTTCATCTCTCCAATGAATTGGAGAGGATTCCCGCCTATGATCCTAAAAAAACAAAAGCAGGAATACATTAAGTACTCCTGCTTTCTAGTAAGGATAAACCTGATGGTCTACATCATATTCAAGTTTATTGTCTATTTGAGTATCTTTCCGTCCAATAAAAGGCACAGGTTTCATTAAAGGATCAGGCTGCATTTTAAGGTACAGTTTGTTGTCCTTTAACAAGTAATGATCCACACGTGCTATTCCAAGTCCATGTATACGCTCAAAATAGGTCACATCAGGTCCAGGAGGATTCGCAAACGTCGGATCAAAAGCATTGATTGCAACATTGTCTTTTACAAGCGTGTCTACTTTCCCGTACTTTTCTACCTCAAACGGAAATACCATCTTTGTATCTTTTGTGTACGGATTTATACCTTGATTAGCATAGTAAATGTCATTTAAGTCAATCTGTCCTGCTTTAGGATACTCAAAATACGCATCATATTCAAAACTATTTTTGTCCTGTTTCAGGTTTTTAACGTATTTAGGCGTTATCGTTTGTCTGCCTGCGTCCTTATAACGCACCACGAGTGTTTCAGGTTCATCTACTTTAGTCAAATCAAGCGGTACAAATCTCAATATTTTCTCTCCATTTACTCCGTATTCATACGTCCAATAGCCTATGTCAGTTACTTTTACATGCACTTTTAAGAATGAATGTTGTTCACTGTCTATTGCTATTGAAGGTACTGACGGATGCCATAACGTATATACCACATCTCTGTCAAACGTTATTTGTGCCTTATATGACACTGGAGAGTTGTTTTCAGGATATATCTGAAGTGTTTTCATATATACGTCAGACCATCTTGCTTTTAATCTTGAATACCTGCCTGTTGGATTGTCCTCAACTGATAGCTTTATTAGATGATAGCCTGGCTGATTTACCGCAACCGTATTTAAGTAATTTTCTGCTGCTGTTTTGTCTGTAAACACATTTCCGTCTATATTCCATTTCCAAGCTACAATAGGATCAAAATCAGGATCATATGACAGGTCTTGCAGAGATATTTTATTATTTTTATTAACGCCGTTTACATCACCTACAACTGAAAAATAAGCTACAGGCGCATTGTTGTAATATACTCTTAACGGCTTTTTATCCATGCCGAAGTGCTGCGGTATACCTGTCCAGTACATTTGATTTTTGTAATAATCCCAATCTGTCAATGTTACCCACATATCATATGAATAACTTTCTATGTTATAATGATCGTCATCATATCTTTTGCCAGATACAGGCAGCAGATTAATCTGACCCCATGAAACATTGTAATTTGTTACTCCAGTTGACGTATATTCAGGATTGCCTAAATCTTGATACGTTATAGGACCGGATGATACTTTTACAGGTACAGGATGATATAAACTATATGAGCCAAAATGTACGTTGCCATCACTATCAGTCCACGAATAATATTCTGTCGTCCAATATCCATAATCTTCCCACCAAGAGTTCACATAAGAACCTGTTATTACGTTCCACTGATAATAATCAGTCCAATAATTTGTATTTGAACCGCTTGATCCTTGCATTACTGGAAGTGTCGTAAACGATATTGATTCTTGATTTAATGGTCCGCCTGGATAAGGACTTGTAGGCAAGTACCAATTAAAGTTATCTGTATAAGACGCATTTTCTGGATTTACAAGCACCTTATGGCTTGTCGGATTTTCCTGATGAGTGCCCCAAGGACTGCTATTTGCAACGTAGTGATTAAGGCTTTCAACAATATACCTGTCATAAACCCAGTTTGAATCCTCTGTATAATTTACAGTGCCTATACTGTCACCTACCATAGCCTCGTCCATGTTGTTATAAGGATTTTTTGTAGTTCCTGTAAAATCAAATTTTACATCTAATGTACCTCCAGATACTTCTTTCTGTCCGCCTTCAAGCTGTTTATTAAGGACATTGTCTTTGTATTGTGTTTCTTTTAAAAGCCTGTCATTGTCCGTGTTATGGAACATTTCACCTGCTTTAGAACCATCATTATCGCCCTGATATACTGGATTGTTATAGTCGATTGTCGCTGTTATCAGTTCTGTACCTGTCAAATAGTACGAACCGAAATCGACTGATTTTTCACCGAATGGATCATAGTTTACTATTTGAGTGTTTACTAGATTATGATTTATATACAGCCTTGCAGTTGCTGTTCCATGAAACTGATAAAGCGATTTTGTATCAACAGCTATATGGACGTATTGAGGTTTGCTTATAATTGCTGTGTCATGGTTGTTTTGGTCAAATGTATGGATTTCTGATACTGTCAGGTTTCCAGTTGCCTGATAATCACCGACAAATATTGTTGCAGAAGCTGCCTTATTATTTACCACTGCACTATTTACGTATTCACCGTTGCTTACTGCAATTACATTTGCTTTCAATATAGCAGTCTGATTAGGCTCTAACGTACCTATATACCACATATATCCATTGTAATAGCCAATTGAAGGCTCAATGCTTACATATTTAAGTCCTTGTGGCATTTGGTCAGTTACAACAACATTGTCAACAGGCTTATCTGATGTATTTTTAACTGTCACCTCATAGTAGTCGCTCTCTCCAATGTTTATATAAGGTCTGTCTACTGTCTTTGTTATCACTAGTCCACTGCCATTTGAGTATGTTATTTTAAGCGTTACATCAGTATCAAAAATGTACTTATTAGATTTCATTACACGTACATCAATACCAAAATCAAAGCCTACATCTGTGTTATACACAAAGGCTTTTATTTTATGTCCTTTATATTGAGGAGGAAGTAAAATATATGACGCACCTATTATTTGAGCATTAGGTACTCCATCACCATATACAATTTGCACAGGACTGCCATTAGGATATCTTAAGTCTGTTAAAGGTACATATTTTCCTGTTGTTTCATCATACACATATCTCAAAAAGTACCATCCATTAGAACCCCATTGTCCGTTAGGCTGAACCTGATAGTACATGCCTGTATTTGGATCACGTCTTAAATCATACTTACTGCCAGTCAAAGGATTTATTTGATCTGCTAGTGTTGTTGGTATCCAATTATTATAGTCATGTCCTATTAATTCTTTTGGAACATTATTTGAATTTGGATCGCCTAAATAGAGATATTCTCCGTTGCTTTCTTTATGAAGCGGAAAATACAGTGCTACATAGTTTGTATCGTATCGTGACGCTGCTGTTTTGCCTTCTGTCATAAGGTAAAAGTCAAATTGAGGATATACCTGCATATTTGATATTTGCTTGCCTTTACCAAATTGATAATCTCCACTATCAGTTTTTTGTACCCATGAAGCATAATTAACATTATCGCTGCCTTCCGTATTGCTCCACACAGGCGGTGCATCATTGACAAAATATTTACCTTGATCACTTACATAACCTTGAGGCGATGTATAATCTTTATCTGGATTTAAGAGTATTGCAGGTATTCCATCTTTTTTATATGTTGTACTTGTTTTTGCCTGATCTATATTGGACGCATCAAATGTTGCAACTTGCCAGCCTGCTTTATCACTATCACTATTTGCACCATCTATTGTTATACTAGGATTTTCTGGATTTTGTGCGTAATTTTTTAAGATACTGTTTATTCCAGGCGGATTTGTTATTTGCATAAACAGTTGATCATATCCTAATGTACGTGGCATCTTAAAGTGATCATCTTGACCTATCAAAGTAGATGAATATGCCATATAGCTATAGTAGTGCTTTATATGCGCCCAAGAAAACTGGAGACTGTTCATATCAGGCTCTACATTTCCGCCCCATGTTCCTATTGTCAATCCACTGTCTGATGTTGACATCACTCTTGCCTGTCCGTTTGACGAACTTGTTACTTCTGCCGATACAATTCTTTCACCATCAGGTATTACTGCACCTGCTTTTATCAGGTCATCTATTGAAAAAGTATTGTCTGTGAAGTGTGATGGATCACCGCCTGAAGCTTTTATTTTTTGATATTGTTCTGCTGTAAGCTCTCTGTGAATATGGACTGTCACGTATGTTGTACCATTGTCTGATATTGCAGGAGTATCCGCTTTTGCTTTCACAGGAGTATATGCTATGCTGCCAAATATCATTATTCCTGATAATATTAGCGGTATTGCTTTTTTCGTTTTGTTTTTCACCTCCTCTCTTTCTTTAAATATTAGAAGGTCTTTTATCATTAAAAATCACCTCCATAAAAAAGAGGACTTATGTCCTCAAAAAAATAAGACAGGATATTCCCTGCCTTATTTCCACGGTTCTACATATTGAGTTGTGTAATTTCCATAAGTATCTGTCATAGTATATAATTGACCTGTGTTACCGTCAAATGCTATAACTCCAACATTACCAGATATCATACCATTAGGCGGTACAACATCAGTAATTTTTTTGAACTGATCTCCATATTCTATTGGCAAGTTTTTGCTTATATATATTGAATTCGTTGCCTGATCAAACTTTACGCCATATCCAAAGGCATTTGCTTCAGCTCTCAACGGCAAGTATGTCACACCATCGTCCATTATTAAAGGTGGCACATCAGTCTTAAATAACATATAATGATATGGATTGTCTATAGCTTTAACTATATATGGCATTCTTATAAAAAAGCCTAACTTCCACGGATCAGCAGGCATTGGATAACCAGAACCATTTAATTCATTATCATACCTTACAGAGTTAATTATAAATCCATCAGGTCTGTTTGATTTATATCCAGGATCCCAGTATACAATATCAGGAGGTCCAACAGCACCGCCCACCTGACTTTTAACCACGTTCACATAATTTGTAATGTAATATATAAAAGCTCTCAAAGGCATCATTACACGTCCACGAACAATTAATATAGGTCTGTTAACTGTTACAACCTGATATGTTCCATTAACCTTTTGTATTTCCTGAGTATTTCTAAAGTCAACCTTTTTGCCTTCTATATATATGTTCGGATTAGACTCATATACAGGCTCATTAGGAAGTCCTGCTATATGATGTGAACTTGCTGCTGGCGTATTAGTTGTCGTGCTTGCTGTACTTGTCGTTGTCATTGTTGTAGACGTTAATGTTACGCTATTTGATGTTTTATCTGCAAAGCCTGCTGCTGGTATTAACATCGTGCTTATTAATAATGCACTTAATGCTACTTTTAATGTTTTCTTCATATGTGGCATCACTCCTTCATTAATATTTTACTACAACTTTTATGTCTTACAACATTTTTCCTTACAAGATATAGTGTACACCTATTTATAGTTTTTGTCAATATATAGATGTACTAAAACTTAACAAGCATTAAAAAAGGCAGGCATCAAGCCTGCTCTTATTCCTGATAGTTTTTAAATATTCTGCTATGGTAATTTATAGGTACATATAAAGTTTGATTTCTTGTAAGTTTGTTTAAAACATTTTTAGTTTTTAATGCAACGTTGCCTGTTATTGTAAGAGTATAGTCATTTAAAGAAACATCAACGTTATTAATAGTATATCCATATTCATTGAATACTTGAGTTACAATGTTTATAGCATTTTGCTTGTCAAAGTATAATGAATTAGAAACTATATGCTTATTATCGTACTCATTTCCGCTCTGTCCATCTTGAGATTTCAATATAGAATACTGGATTTTTTCTGAAGATTGTACACACGCAGTATTAATATTTGCTCTTTCTGTTCCTACCTGATAAAATAAATCAACGCCTATAATCAAAAGTCCAAATATTAGCACAAGATAAAAAACTGTAAACAGCATACCAGAACCTTTCTCATCTTTTAACATGTCTTGTTCCTCCTCAACTGACTTGACCCATGAACTTGAATATCATCAATATCAGAGGATACACAATTACAAGTATAAACGGAATTACGTAGCCTACAAATATATGAAGTGTATATTTTATAGGCGCATTTTCTGCCATAGATATTATTTTTGTTTCAAGCTCAAGTTCCATGTTTTCCTGAAGTCTTTCTAATGAACTCACTATATCTGTTGTTGTTTGAGATCTCATTGACAAAATCCTTGCTATACGCTGAAAATCAGGCGACAATGTCTTTGGTGAAACATTGTCTAAAGCGTCACGAAGAGATTCTCCTGCATTTATCCTCATAACTACCTCTTTTAAAAAAGGAGTAACTATGCTCTTTTTAGATTTTGATACATAATCTAAAACACTTTCAACAGGCGTTCCAACCTTCAAGCCTTGAAGCATAGCATCTATTACATCAGGAAGCTCTCTTTGAAACTGATCTTTAAACTTTTTAAGTTTGCCTGTATATCTTGAAAGTGTCAATGCTATAAGTGCAATTGCCATTACAATACCGTTTGCTGCCATACCTCTCAAAATACCTAACATAATAAAAACAACAGATAAAAATATCATCACTGCAAGGACAGAAAGCATTTCGTACACGTCTTTAACACGAAAAACAAAAACTTGAAGATAACCTTTCGTATCAGGCAAAGCTATGTCTACACCTGCTATTGTTTTTATGTTCCGATCCATTGAACTCAAAAAATCTTCAGAAATTCTCCTTTTTATAAAAGGCTTAAAAAAACTTGTCAATTTATCTATCATAAAGAACACCTCACATTTTTACCATCTTGTCTATTGATTTCAAAATCAAGTAAGTCGTAATCACAAAACTGCCTAAAACAATGGATAGAATTATATGACCCATTACTGTTGAATACGCCGATTGAAAGTCAGGAGAACTTGAAATCAAAATTGGTATAAATATTAAGATAATGCCTAAAATAGCAATTATTAAACCTTTTGTATTTGATGTAAGAGATTTTACCTTAAGACCTCTTTGCAGTTTTTTATTTACTTTTTCAGCCGAACTTGCACATACATCAATTAAATTTGCACCTGTCTCCATAGCATATAAGATACTGTCAATCCACGAAGTTATTATGCTTGAATATATAACATCGTCTTTAAACCTTAACAGTGCATCTTCTATAGTCATACCTGAATTAACATTTGTTATTACCTTGTCTAAATGCTCTCTTAATATAGGTTTAGTATACTTTGTTACATCAGAAATAGCAGATAAAAAATTAGGATTGACACGCAGCACAACAGCCAAATCAGTTGCAAAAACGCCAAATTCCTGTTCAGTCTTAAATCTTATGCTTGATTTTCTGTTATTTAAGAAAAATTTAATCAGTACCACTAACACAACTATAGAAAGTATTGAATACATCAAACCAAACTTAATCATAGTAATAACAAAAAGTGTCAGTGAAACATATAAAAAATAAAGTATAAAATCATCAGTTTTTATTTTTATACCAGCACTGACAAGGCTTTCAGTAAGCTTATCATAAAACTTTCCAAGTCCTTGAAACATACTGTAATGTACTTCTTCAGGCTTTATTAATTGCCTGTTTAAACGTATCTGTATGCGGTACTTTTTATAATCGTTTATTGCAAGAAAAGTAAGTCCTAATAAAAAGACCAATACAGCAGCAAACACACTTATTATCAAAATATCACCTGCTTTCTTCGTATTTATAAACATAATCTAAATCATACGTGTTATCAGAATTTAGTCCTTTTACCTCAACTATTTCTTTTATAACTCTGCCAATATTGTCGCCTTCCTCATTTTCTAAAACATCAAGATATACTATTACGTCAATTGTATTTGATATTAATGTCCTTAAAGAACGGTCATCCATGTCTTTATACTCTTTTATCTTCATCTCAAGCTTTTGAAGTGCTAATACCGTACTTGAAGCATGTATTGTTGTCATTGAACCTTTATGTCCTGAATTTAAAGTATCCAAAAATTCATAAGCAGCTTCAGGAGTACGTATTTCTGCTATTATAATTCTGTTAGGATTCGCTCTTAAACAATCATTAAGTATATCTGTCCATGTAATAGGCTTTGTATCTTCTGTTCCTTTCCTTATTTTGAAGCTGTACACATACTTTAAAGGTATGCTCATTTCTCTTGTATCTTCAAGCAGTGCTACAACGTGTTTAGGCTGAATATAAAATGTAAGGCCATTCAAAAATGTTGTTTTACCCGAACCTGTCTGTCCTACCGCAAGTATGTTTTTTCTTTCCGTTACAATATTTTTAAAATACTCTATCATGTCATCTGTCAAGTTTATATATCCGCTTTTCAATTCTTCCAAGCTTTTTGCATTGCTTGTATGCTTTCTTATTGTAATCACTGGTACTAACGATTCAGGAGGTACTATCAAAAGTGCACGTGAACCGTCGTATAGCTCAACATCTGCCGAAGGGAACTGTGCATTAATAGTCTGTGGAGGTTTTGTCTGTCCTGCAATTTTTTCTATTACACGGATCACATCTTCATTACTCATAAAAGTTTCTGTGTCATCTTTTTTCTCACCGTTTTCCATATAGATAATGTTCGTTCCCATTACCCATATATCAGTTACATCAGGATTTTTTAAGTGCTTTTCAACAGGTCCTAATCCGAATAATAGATTATACACATAATCATACAAGTTTTTATCAGGCACATCCGTGTAGTGTTCATTGCAATATTCTTCAACAAACTTATCACACAACTTTCTAGTTTCCGTCACATTGCCTGCGACATCATACTGCAAAACCTTATTACGTACATATTCCAGCAACATTTTATCCTTATAGAAATTTACACCTTTTTTTATTTCTGAAATTCTTTCTGTTAAGCTCACAAGATTGCCTCCTTTGCTTTCGTCATGTATTTTATTAAATGTTTGTCATCTATACCTTTTAACTTTTTTATGAAAGGCACAGAATACAAAATCGGAAGTTTATAACGTATCTTGTCAATGTATTGTAACTGATTAGACACGCTTTTGTTTTTAATGTAAAAATAATTGCTTAAATCACTTAATTCGTTAATTTTTAGCCAATCCAAAAAACTATTTACTCTTGCAGCGACTCTTAATTCATCTTCTACTACCAATATAACTTTTTCGGATTTTCCCATGACGTCTATACAGCTTTCTATAAAGCCTGGTTGAATATCAAATAAGACTACATCATATCTTTTTTCTAATTCAGTTACAAGCCGTATAACATCATTTGAACCAATTTTTTCATAGTCATCAGGATATGCACCTACTATGACATCATAATTTCTTCCTTCTGGTCTTTGTATTGAACCATCTAAATCATTTAACGCATTTAAAATATTTTTAGTTTCAGAAACACTTAATAAAGCAGGAAAATCACCAGGAGAAAAGTCATATTCAACCACACATGTTCTTTTCTCTTTTGAAATTACATTTGCAAGTGCCAAAGTTAACGTTGTTTTTCCTACTCCACCTTTTGGTGAAAATATTGATATTATCATTTTTCTTATTACACCTCCAAAAAAATAGACAGGTCAAAGCCTGTCTATTGTCCATTGGTCTCACTATGATAGTAGTCATATATTGTTCCTTTTACTGTTATTGGTATTGTTATTGATTTTGTTATTAATTGACCGTTTACGCTCTTGTTGGCTGTAACTGTTATGTTATAAGTTCCATCAGGAGTATTTTTAGGAATTATAACAACTGTATCGTAACCTTCAGATGAATTGTGCCTTGTACTCCACAGACCGTTTCCTCTATTTACAAGAGATGTTGTACCAGTATTTCCGTAATCATTTGAATTATACCACATTTGAGCTGTTACTCTGTCAGGATTTCCAGTGACATTTACTTGCACTATCATTGCCTGCCCTGCTGCATAAACAGTTTGCATTGATGGAGTTAATGACATTGGAACTACGGTAAGTGTAGTAGTTGCCTTATTGCCTGCATAGTCATATGCATCAATTGTATAAGTTTGCTGAACTAAAGGTACAGTAAATGTTGCCGTATATGGATTTACTTTGTTTGAATTATTAGACGTTCCAATACCTTCTACAGTAATATATTGCACTCCTGTAGTCTGATCAGAAGCTGTTACATTTATTGTTATGTTATTGCTGTTAATAGTGTATGAAGCATTTATTGTAGGTGCTGTTACGTCAACTGTATAAGGTCCAAAATATCCATAAGTTTCGTTGCCAAGTTTATCAATTGCATGATAATGTATATACCAAGTACCATCTCGATTAATTGTATTAGTTATTGTTTGATAAGGCACAGCAGTCTGCCATGTTTGTGGCTTTGATGATGAATTAGTTACTGCATATTCGGCTGTTTGAACATTATTAGGAAAATCATCAATAATATAGTAGTAAGCAGTCAGACTGTTGTCTGAATTTTTCTTTGCTTGCAATAATGTTGCATGTGGTTTGACAACGTCAATATTAACAAGTAATTGTGTCTGGTCTGTACTTGATATTGTTGATTGTACTACCGTTGCACCTGCTGGCTTTGTACAGTTAGAGTCAAGAAAATCCTGCACTTTTAATACAACTTTTGCATTTTTATAGCTTATACCTTGTGAAGTAAATGCACTTGCTGGTATAAAAGCGTAACCTGTTTTATTCTGTCCGTCTGAAGCAGTTATTGTGCTTCCATTGTCCCAAACAATGTCTACTGTAGTATTAGGAATAACTGAACCATCGCTGGAAATCAAATATGCCTGTCCTTTCTGCCAATTGTCAGTATCTGGATCATTCATTGTAAATTTTACAAATATACAATTTTGATAATTATTCATTAGACTATTTGTATTGTTATGTTGCGAGGGTTGGTCAGTATGGATTGATGTCGTATCTTGATGTTGTGATGCTATATCAATATGTTGTGACATATTATCAGCATGTTGAGTTGCAGGAGTATTAGTATGAGGTGTTATATCTTGATGAGCATAACTCTTACCTATATCTTGGTGCACAACATCATCATTATGCTGTGATGCTGGTATATCTGCATGTTGTGACTGAATATCCTGATGCGGTTGTATAATATTATCTGTGTGTGTTGATATATCATTATGTGGTGTTATTATTACATCATTATGAATCTGTGGCAGATCTGGATATAATTTATCATATGTTTTATATTCACCAGACGGATTAACTGCACCATCATAACTAAATATAAAGTTAATGAATTCATTTCCGTTTTGAACTGTAATCTCGGGTGCTGCATTTTGTTGTATTAATACTGTTATTACCTTTTCTGAACTTTGGAAAGTTACCCCGTTTAGTGGAGAATTTCTTGCTACTGCTTTGATTTCATAATATCCATCACATGCACCTACTACAGTATTTCCAATTCCTAAAGGATCAACAGTATTTAGATTATACGTAAGTCCTCCATCTGCATCCTGAATTAGATTATTTATAAGCGTTTGCCATGCTGATACACTGCTGGAACCATCCAAATTCATCACTTTTCTTATATATAAATCATAATATACTGTTTTACTTTCTGTATCTTGTGTTCCATACCCATCTATATTTTTGTCATAACTATAAAGACCAATTGTTACAGTTCCCTTTAACACTGAATCTACATTGAAAAATGCTGGCGATGACGGAACAAAATTATCATGGTTAAATCCAGTATTGTTATGTGTTGCTGTATCTGTATGTGTTGTTGTATCTGTATGCGGAGTATAATCAGTATGCGGATTGGAATCACTATGAGTAGAAGGACTGTCACTATGACTGCCGGGATAATCATTATGTGATGTACTGTCAGTATGAGTTCCGTTAGTATCTGTATGAGTATTCCATTGATTATACCTATCAGTATGAGCATATCCATCACTATGGACAGCACGATCATCATGTGTATTATAATGTGTTCCAGTAGCTTGACCATTATCCATGTGTGTATTACCATCATAATGCGTATTTGTATGACTGCCACCTGGCGAATCATAATGATCTGAATTATTATTGCTATAACTATTGGAATTTGAATGTGTATCTGTATGAGGAGTGCTGTCAGTATGACTTCCTGGACTGTCAGCATGTGGTGTACTGTCAGAATGATAATGTCCTGTATCACTGTGCTGTGAATACTGATTATACGTACCGAGATTGTCAGTATGAGGATTAGTATCTGTATGCGGATTAGTATCCGTATGCGTGTTTACTATTTCAGTCTGCGGTTGACTTCTTTGAGTATCTTGCACACTTTTAATGAAATTTTGAAAAGCAGTAGTATCAAACACTGCCATTACTGCAAAATTCTGAAACTCGGTCATTATAGGCATCTTTTGCCACCTCCATCAAATATTTTATCAAGTCCTCCTTTCGCTTTTGTTCATTAACTTTTATATCTTTAGTTTTCTGCGATTTAATAATATCAACATGAAAACTATACTTTGTACCTGTATCTGTCATAAAATTAATGCCTCTAAAAACTTTATATTCAGAACAATTTAAAAGATCATTTTTATCATATGTTAATGTGATATTCCTGCCAAGTTCTTCTAATACATCATAAATATCCTTAACGCTATAAAATCCTTTATTTATCATAATATCTCTTGCATAGGGATTTAGGTTTTCATCGTGTATTATATCCACATCTCTTAAAATATCATAGACATCATTATATGCACGCCTAAAAAACTCACAATAGTTTTTTTCAACTCCAGCAGCACTTCCAGTAGACTCGATAGCAGAAGCATTACAACTTCCATGACAGGCAAACCAATAACCGCACTTTTTGCAAGTTGTATCAAAACGCTGTTGTATTTCTTTTACAAAAGTTTCATAGCCTTTAGTGTTAAATGCTTCATCAATACTATTTATATCAAATACTGTAGTCATTTTATATTTTTCAGGATAGTATCTGTCACAAGGATAAATTTCTCCTAATGGATTTATACCTATCCAATGATAACGGCAATCGTGGTTTCTGCAAGTTGCGCCATTCATATCGCCAATAACAATTGAAAGCATTTCAGCAGCGGAACGTTCATAAGTACCATTTTTATCATACAGCCAGTATTTAAAATACTTTATAAATTCCTTTTCATATTTTTCAGGCGATAATTCTAGATCATTTTTTTCTGTCTGTTTTGTATGAAATACCATATTCATACTGGTACTAATGCCAATTTTTTTATAGTATTCATATATTTGAATTTGATCCTTATAATTTTCTTTTGTTATTACATCTATTGTACCTATTTTAGGACCAATTTCAGAAGAAAGTTTTAATATATCTTCCAACTTTTGATTTATTTTTTTATCAGCTTCTGAATTTTGATTTTTCTGATTCGATACTCTTAATTTTTCTTGATACATTGCATTGTAAGACATACCAGGAGAAATCTTATATTGCTTAAAAATGTTAAACCATTTTTCATTATAATTGATACCATTAGACATTATATAAGAATCTATTTCAAGCATCGGATATTTTGATATTACTTCTTCATAAGCTTTTATATACCACTGTATACCAACCATAGTAGGCTCTCCACCATGCCAAATAAGCTGCAATCGTTCTGTGTATTCTGACAAAAGTTTAAATATCCTGTCTAATGTTATAAATGACATGTCATTTTTTATTCTCTCTCTGTAAGGTTTATCATAACAGTATTTGCAGTCAAGATTACATCGGTGCGTAGGTTTTATCAAAACTGAAAAATATTTTAATTTTGGCGCAACAGTGTAATATTTTTTTAAAAGTGCATTGTAAAACCGCTGATATGCACTCTTGTTCTTCTTATCAAATATTACTTCAATATGTTCTTTATCTGCACTTTTAACATTTATAATTTTATTATTTTCATTTACACGTTTTGCAAAATAGAACCATTTATCTTGTTTATCTGTTATAATTATTATTTTTGTAAAACTATTATCTGTGTCAAACTCTATTTTATTGTCAGATAGGTATTCTTTTATTATTTTTTTATAATTCATCATAACACCTCCAAAAAAAAAAGAACCACTTCTAAAGTGATTCTTTTTTTGGAGGAATTATTTATATCTTACTTTCCGTCCCATATTGGAATATTTTTTATTTGACCGTTTTGAAGATAAGTACCATAATTCATATACATATTGACATTCTCACCAACATACTGATCTTGATATTGTGGATCATTTTTTAATAGTTCTATGCCATCTCCAAATTCCTGTGGTATATCTTTACTTATATAAACTGCATTATTCTGTGCATCATACTTAACACCAAAACCAAATAAATATGCTTGCACTCTTAATGGTAAATATGTTGTTCCACCATCTATATCAGTTACTAAAGGAGGAATATCCATTTTGTATGTTTTATGAGAAATCTCAAATCCATTGCCATGTTTTTGGTAATAAGACGTTGCACACTGAAAGTTTTGTATCATATTAGCATGATATTCATATTCTGAATTAGGTACATTATATTGCAACATAATCCATGTACCGCTTTTTATACCATCTGTTCTCATCATCTTAGGCATATCTGTTTTAAATTGTACGTCTGGATAGTATTGAACATACGTTGAATTATGTGGTGTACCATCCGAATTACTCATTATGCCGTCATTATAATAAGTAAATGCTCTTGCAGGAAGCATTATTCTTCCATTAATACTTATTAGAGATGCACCATAAATCTTTTCAAAATCAACCAGTTTATTTTCAATATATATTTTAATATTGGACTTATAAATTTTTATATCAGGATATCCTGCAACTTTATTAAGAAGTAAATCCGATACACTAACAGGTGTTGTAATAGAATTAGAAGTTTTTTGACCGTTACTTTCCGCATAAGCAAATGAAAAAATTATGATTGATAAAATAAAAAGTGAAATAATTATTATTCTTCTCATCAAATATCAACCTCCCCATCTAATTTTATCAATTTTGGCAGTAGCAAAATGATTTTCAATCAGTTCCAAAGTGATGTCTTTAAACTTATCGACTTGCTTATTGCATATTCTTTCATACTCGGTTATAGCATCTTTTTCAGATAAATTATAATACTGCAAATAATGCTTTATATCTTCCATATCACTTCGTAATAATAAATATTGCTCACTTATAATAAAATCGACAAGACTTAAATAAAGTTTAGTAGAAAGTTCTTTTCCAAATGATAAATAATTATTGTATACTGATTTTTTGATTTTTTTATTTTCCACGTCTTTCAAAATAAAATTCATATCTTTTTCTTTTAAATATTCCTTCCATGCTTCAATAGATAATTTTTGCTGCTCTAATATAAAATCCAAAATGTAATTTATTTTACGTACTTTATAGTTTCTTAAATTTATATCTTTTTGTATTTTATCTAATATCTTTGTTATATTTATTTTAGTAGTTTTAATAGACTTGATAAATTTTTTATATTCGCTGCTATTCATATAATTAAATATGTCATCTTCCAAAGATATATAAAATATGCATTCGCCAATATCACCTTGTCTAGCTGTACGTCCTCTGACTTGATCATCGATTCTTTTATCTAAAAACCTATTTAAACATATCAGTTTTAAACCATTTTTCTTTTTTGTTTCTTCATCAATTTTTATATCAGTTCCTCTCCCAACCATGTTTGTTGATACTGTAATTGCACCGTGTATTCCAGCTTTTCTTATTATTTCATCTTCCAAATCTTCTGTATATGAATTTAAGAGATTAGAGTGAATATTATTATTTTTAAGCATTTCATGTACTTTATTTGATTCCTCATCATTTCCTGTTATTATTAGTATAGGCTGATTTTTATTTCTTTTATATTTTAAACTATAAAGCAAATATTCATATTTTTCTTTTTTTGTATTAAATATTAAATCTGCATAATCTATTCTTTTACTTTCATTATGACTTGGTATAACAACTGTAGGTACTTTATACAATTCTTCAAATTCTTTATATGCTGAATATATAGTACCACTCATACCAACCATATTTTTATATTTTTTAAAGAATACCTGATATGACATACTATAATTAAGAGAGTTTTTTAATGTCACTGGAACATTTTCCTTTATTTCTATTGCTGTATGAAGTTGAGCATCAAGTTTACTATTAACCATTTTTCTTCCATTTGCACGATTTATCAATACAATTTGATTATCCTGAATTATATAATCTTTTCCGTTTTTAAACAATAAATTTGCTTCAATTGTAGCAAGAAGTGCTTTATATAAATCAATGTTTTTATAAAACGTATCTTTACCAAAAATTTTCTCGATTAGTTTCATTCCTTCTTCTGTGAAATATGCAGTACCATAATATTCTGAATAAACACAATGTACATCTTCTTCTTCAACATAGTTGTTAAAATTTCTTCTGCTAACTTCTTTGCACTTAAACATAGGCATTATTTCTTTTGCTATTTTAAAATTTTTTATATTTATATTTTCGTATTTACTTGTTGCAATTGAAAATTTTGATAATGCATTATCTAACAAAACAAAATCTATTTCATCTATTATCACGTTGTTTAAAGGAAATTGAAATACAGGTTTTAATTCATTCCTTAAATAGTCAAATATGAGTTCACTGCTTGATGTATATATCACTTGATTAGCATACAAATTCTTCTTGTTTTTGTTTTTGCAATTATAATCAACTGTAACATCAAAGAAATCATAAAGTGGTTTCATTAATATATAATCTCTTTTAGCGAGATAGTCATTAACTGTCACTATATGAACGATATCATTTAATAAAAGTGCTACTATCGCTGCCACCAAAGTTTTTCCTTCTCCTGTAGGCATTTCTGCTATATGTCCTTTATATAAAGCATAAGCACACATTAACTGTTCTTTATAAGGTCTTATTTTTAATATCCTATATACTGCTTCTTGTACAACAGCAAGTTTGCAAATAATATTTTGAGATTCTTTATATGCTTGTTTCAAATCTTCATTAGACATATTTTCGACGTTATATTTCTCTACTTTTTTAATTTGTCTATAAATATTTTTTAGTCTTATTTTATTTATAAATTTATAAAGCATAGCAACTTTCCTCCAAAAGAAATAGCAAGGCTTATTTTTGCCTTGCTATTTTTCTACAATCACTTGATAGCTTTTATTGCTTAAAAATGGTGCTAAAGCAACAGATTTATCCTTAGTTGTTTTTAATATTGCATATATGTGTTTGCCTGATGAGTCATTTACATTAATTACTGTTTCTACTGTTAAGTCTTCAATTGTTTGTGCTGGTACATCAGGTGAATTTGATAATGTCTGTACTGTTAAAACTGAATTGCCTGCAATAAAGTCTTTTAAAGAAGCTGGTATTTCAACAGGTATTAAAACATCTCCAGTTTTAAGTTCTGTTTTAGCTTCCTGAAAAGTACTTTTAAAAATATAGTCACCTTTCAAACGTGTTACATTAATTTTTTTATTTAATGCATCTTTTGTACTTTTAATAACGCCTTCTGGAACGTTTGATGTAGGAACAGTCTTTGTAGTTAACAGCTCATTTACATTGTCATTTGTTATTATTGTTCCTGAACTTATATTTGCTTTGGCAATTACTATTGTACTTGTTGATGTTTGTGTACTGATTATTACAAATGTTATTACCAGTACTATTAGAGCAGGCAATATTGCCAACTTAAATATTTTACTTTTCAAATTATCACCTCCATAAAAAAAGCAGGCATCGAGCCTGCTTGTTCACACTTCTTATTAACTTATTAACATACTTATGCACATACTTGTCCACAATTTAAGGTATGCGCATACCATTTACAGCAGCCTTTCCAGCTCTTTTGCTTCTTCTACTTGATATTTAACTTTATTATACAAATCTTGAATTGCTTCTTCAGAAGTTTTGCCAGAGCCTGAATATCGAGGATAGTCAATCAAGCTAGCAAAAAAAAGCTCATCTTCACAACCCTTAAAATTGATTTTGACAACCTTAATTCTTGCATTATCTGCAAACATTTATATCACCTTAACTTTTTCCAGTTCCTTTGCAGTCTTAATTAAGTATTTGATAGTATCATTAAGATTCCTTAAGGCTTCTTCAGGCGTCTTGCCATAACTCATACAGTTAGGCGGTTTAGACACATACACCAAATAGCCTTCGTCATCTTCCAGTTTCATAATCTCAACCTTGTTGTCTTTTTTAGGCATTGTCATCACCTCTTTTCTACGTCAACAGCAACAATTCTGAATTTTGTATATCCATCAAATTTTGCCTAATAGCCTTTTCATATTTCAAATAACATTTCTGTTCAGGTTTATCAGCATACAACTGAAAGGCATTTTTAAGAGCCTCTTTAAATACATGCTCAACAATGTCGGTCATATCTTCCTTAAGATCGCTTATGTCGTGGTTCTTGCCATCTCTGCCTATTATCTTTCCAACTCTGGAAAGCATCTGTCTTACAAGCTTGACTTCTCTTATATACGCTCTTGCAGTATCAGTCAGCAGTGCATGTCTGTCATACAAGTCCTCCAAAAGCTTTGCACCTGAAACAGCAACAGCAGAATTGTACCACTCATCATTCTGAAAAGATCTTTTAAAGGTATCTGCAATCTCCTGTTTTTTGGTATACTGTTTATCCAGCAAAGTTTCTTTCATGAACAATATAAAATTGCAAAATGAGCTTGCCTGCCATATACCATTCGTGAAGTATTGAGGATTTTTTTCTCTATACAAAGTTATTACGCCTTTTCTCGATATTTTCCCTTTATATTTGGCATCATTAAGCCATTTTATCAACCTATCTTTTGAAGCAAGTCCTTCGGGAATGTCGTCCATCAGTTCAGAATAATGAATACATGAATATTGTCTTGCTATGAATATCTCAAAAGCTATATTGAGTTCTTTTCTGACTTTTTCTTCAGCTTGCTTAAATATATATGAATCAGGATTAATTGCCAATAATTCGGTATTCAACATTCATCACTCCTTTTGTATTCCATTTATCAATTCTCTGCAAAGCTTCATCAAGCGTATTTGCAAGTCTTTGTACAAGTATTTCAACATTTTTATCTTGCAAGTCTCCTTTACTGGTTAAAAGCACATCTATTTTTTCAGTATAGTCTTTAATAATTCCAATAAAGTCCGATATTTCTCTTGTCAGATTATAATTAATTCTTTGTTCTGCATACACATGGTCATAATCAGTTAACTTATTAAGATATTCCTGATTTTCTTTTTCAAGTTTCTTGTTTTTTGTCTTTAAATCCTCAAGTGCCTTTAAATATTCTTGTTTTTCTTTCTCAAGATTTTGGCGTTCACTTTCAAGCTCTTTTAGACGTTCCTCAACGTGTTTTGATTGTTCTTTTACAATTCTCAATGTTTCTTTTAAGTCCTGATAATCGTCAGGTACTTTTTCTATTACTTCAGGTTTTATGTTTTTAAGCTTTTGCTCAAGTTCTGTTTTCTGCTTTTCTAATTCTTGTTTCTGTTGTGTCAATGACCTTGTTAGGTTTTGCATATCAGACATTTTCCTGCGCATTTCTTCCATATCTTTTTGATATTGCTCGATTTCTGTTTTTTTGTACTTGCCTATCGTGTCACCGAATACTTGATAAAGTTCTTCTTGTTCTTCTTTGGTACGTGAAGCAAGAAAATATGCTAATTTTAATGGCAGGCTATTTTCACCACTGCCGAACTCAACAAGGTTTTGGAACGGCTGTATCAAATTGTTGAGTTGATTTAATTCTTTTAAATGGCTTTCTGATATTCCTAAATTGTCAGCAAGTTCTTTTTGTGTTTTAATAAAATAGACGCCAGGCGTCTGTTTTTCTGTTCCATTATTGTTATTATTTGGTCTGCCTTTCTTAATATCATAGATTCTTTTAAGTTCACCGATGCATCTCGCCGACTTCATAGGATTGATGTTTCCTATGCCTCTCTGCATTAAATTTGATTCAAGCAAATCCTTAAGTTTCCAATCTTCCGCAGTGATACCATCTTTGTCAGTATACTCATGTATTTCACAAGGTACCTCTTTCATGTCTAACTCTTTCGCAGCCTTAAGTCTCTGATGTCCTGAAATAACAATGTAATCATCAGTTACTATTAAAGGCTGTATAATACCACTTGTCTTGATACTTTCAACAAAGTCTTTCCACTTGTCGCCTTCCATGTCATCAAAAAATTCTTTGTTGCGTGGATGTACCTTTAAAAGTTCAACTTTAATCATCTGCATTGTCTATCATTCCTTTCCAAAAAAATATGTACATAAAAAAAGAAAGCAGGCGTTAAACCTGCTTATTGGAGGTACTATTAACGGAAAGAAGCAAAACCATAGCACATTTAAAAAGCAGGCATCAAACCTGCTCGTCAAAGGAGTTAAATTTCTCATTTTCTTTTTCTCTCATCAATCTAAATATCATTTCTTCTTCATTTTCTTCATACATGTCATCGCAACACTCGTTTAATGACTTTAAAAGATCTTCATCAGACAAATTATCAATATATTGATTAACATAATCAAAATAGTCCTTAACGTCCTCTTGCATTTTATCACCTTCATTTAAAAATCTTTTAAAAAAAAGTCAGGTTAACTATACCTGTCCAGTGAAGGGCTGAATCATTTTTACTATTAATCAGCATAACATATTTTTACTAAAGAAACATTTTTTTTAATAAAAACAACAACAATAAAGGCAAAGGATAGAACCAATAAAACATATATTTATATTTTTTAATGTCTATATCCTTCGGTATATTTTCTAATAAGCCTATCAAAGGTATTGATAAAATCGCAAATATCTGCAAAACATTAAAATAAGAATAAACGAACGTTGCTAGAATAAATAGAATTGTGCCTATCATTTTGCTATAATAAACATAAACATACATAAAGAAAATCACAAAAACGCCATAAATGCCATAATCGACATGTGCAAATACAGCAAAACAAAAAACAATAATTACATATAAGTTTTCTTTTTTCTCAAAAAACATTATTGCCATAAGACGTGAACCTCATCTCCACTGAAGTGGAGAGCTTCTGATACAGTGCCTTCTGTATCGTCTTCGGTCTATGATACATACCATAGATACACTACCTCGATACAAACAGCAACCTATCAGTGTGCCAACTGCGGCACAGCTATATCGGCCATATGCAAATGAGCATATAGACTCGATACTTTATCCACAAATGAATGTATAAGAGGTTCATATAGTTGCGCCTGCAACTGCGCTATCCAAATATGCTTTATGTCTTGCATTTAATAACTTCTTTAGGTGACTATGTCTTTTTTCTTTATTATATTGGTACTTTTTAACTATTTCTTTTATTTCTTCATCTTCTGCTCTGTTTTTTATATTTATTGCACCAACGTGATCCGCATCATCTTCATATCCGCAATACTGGCATTTGAAGTGCTTACCGTTACGGTTTTTTCTATCAGTATAGTGGCATACTGGACATTCTTGCGATGAATATGCCGGTTCCACTTCAACTATTTTTTTACCTATCCATGTTAGTTTTTCTTTTATTTTTTCAAGTAATTGTCCTCTTGCCCAATTTGAATCACGTCTGTTGTTTTTTCTTCCTCTGTCAAATTCCAATATATTTAAGTTTTCTATAGACACTAGAACATTTCTATCTTTTATGTCGTTGACAAAGGATTTAACAGCACAGGAGATTTCACATTCTACTGCATGGCTATACTTTCTCAGAACACGGTTCAAAGATTTCTTGCCTTGCAGCATTTTGTTTATATTTCCAATCTTTTTTCTTAATTTATGTTTTCTCTCTTCCGATGTTGTTTTCTTTAATTCTTTTCTGTATTTCCGCATCAATGCTTTTAACTTGCTTCTATTGCCCAGTTTGGGCAGTACTATATTATCATATAATGCTGTCATTTCCTTGAAACTGCCATATGATATATCATCTGATGTATGAATCAACTCTGTCTCACCAATATCAACACCAATTATTTCGGTATATTCATAATCATCAGTTTTCTTTTCTACAGGAATGCTTACCTTTATTAACCTATTTTTTAATATTTGTATTGTTGGCGAGCATTTTTTATAATTGTCAAGTCTCCATTTTCCGTGTCTTGATACTTTCAATGGTATATCCATCCATTTGCCTCTTTGTAATGTTTTGACACGTATTACATAATCAGAATCAATATGATTAGCTTCCTGTATTTCGCATACTCTTGAATCTAACTGTATAGGTGCGTCTTTAACAAATGGCACTTTCCTCGATTCCAGCTCTTCAAAAAATGTTGTGCGTACCATTGACATTATTTCGTATATTTCTTTATGAGTATGTTTTTGCAGCATATTAATCAAATCATTATAATGTTTTATATTGTTTTCATATTTTTTCTTTACATCAGCTTTTTCTATTTTCAGCATTTTATTCTTATTTACATCTATAAGTTTATTTAATTCTACAAATGGATCAAGATTTAATATAGAGGCATTAAGCAGACAAACAGATGAAACAAAATGCTGAATATCACCACTATCAATGTATAGACCATACATATAATTTTTAATCCGTGTAAAATGGTTGTACAATTCTTTAAATGCATGGTCAAAAGCATTTTGCCCCAATGCCGATCCAAGATAATTCAGCTTTTTATGTCTTATCTCTTTTTCAAACTTTCTTACATTAGAATCTTTTTTATTGTTTTGAAAAATGTAAAGATATATATTGGGATTGTTCAAAAGGCATTCAATATAAGAATTGATTAATTGTGAATATTGTTTTTGCATAATTGATAATTCGTTAATCTTGACTTTTGTAGGCTTGCCATATAAAAATACACTTTTTGTGTTGTCACTCATAGGCATTACCCTCTCGTTTTCTGATTTTCAATATATTTCTTTATGACATCTTCCGATATCGAACCAATTGTTTCAATATAGAAAGATGAATTCCATAAATGTCCCTTCCACAACTGTTTTGTCAATTCTGGATATTGCATCAATGTTTTTCTCGCACTTATTCCTTTCAACATTTTTGCAATATATGAAGGAGATATTTTCGGATGTGCAGAAACAAAAACATGTACATGATCTGGCATTATTTCCATTGCAGCGATTTTAAAGTCTTTATCGTGTGCTATTTCATCAAACAAAGATTTTAAATATGATTGAATATTTTCTGTTAACACTTCCTTTCTATATTTTGTTGACCACACGATATGATAATTGACGTTATATACACATGTTCTTGCATGGATTATGTTATCCTTTTTCATACGTATAGTATAACATAAATTTATATTTATTTCAAATATTACTGGTATAATTCATTATACATATAGTAATGTTTTATTAAAAACTGGCTTTCATCTCTCCAATGAATTGGAGAGGATTCCCGCCGTTCGATCCTAAAGCAAGTGTAAAAAATATGTTTAAATTATCGCTATTAAATGCCAAAATATAAGGTATTTCTGATAACAAACCAAACAATAATAATCTTTTTAAATATTTTTTTGCATCATGTGTACTTTTATAACCTAAAGCTAACAAATATGCAAAAATAGGAAAACTGATTCTTCCTATCATTCTCAAAACAATGATATTAGGATATAAAACCGCACCAACATGATCTATAACCATTGTCAGAAGTGCAATCAATTTTAAGACATTTCTCATTTCACTGTTTATTTCTCCTTATAATAAGCATCATACAAAGCTTTTAAGTTTTCATCTTCTATTTCAGCAACATAGACCTCACTTCCACATTCTGTACATATAGCTCTTTTTCCAATATACTTATATTCTGCACCTTTAAGTTTTCCTTTAAGTTCAGCAACTTCCGTCAAATACTCAACATCTTTTCTACATTCTTCGCAAAACGTCTTATTCTCGTTCACTTAATAACCTCCTTACGCATTTTTTCTAATCAAATTATTTCCTCAATCAAAGCCTGTTCAAGTTCCAATAAAGCACCATTAACGTCCTTTTTCTCTTTCAATTTATATCCTAAAAGTTTCATCATGCCTTCAATCTGGTCTATTGCCATATTCTGCTTATTTACGTCAATTTCAATTACATTTTTAACAATTTCAGGTTCCTTTTTAGGTTCTATAATAGGCTTTATTTCAGATTTAATTTCAGACTTTATTTTATGTTCACTTTCTACCTTTACAACAGGTTCTTCATCAGGCTTTGTTATTTCTTCACCAGAGAAATTTACCTTACCCCTTAAGCCTAAATAAAGTCCTTGTACATCTGAAAATTTAGCAGGATTTTTTACACGGTTTATAATTTTATCAGGCGTTATTGGATCAAATACAATATCATAAATACCTAATGCAAGTGCATAGCCTAAATGTTCAGATTTATCATTATCCAAAAGTAAAATTACACGTCTATCACGCTGTCTTAAAGCAAACAAATAGTCCTTTAAAGGCAACTTTATATCTATGTGAGGTGACACCACGACCATATCACATTTCTCTTCATTCAATGGATAATCTTCATAAAAAGCTATTCTTGAGTCTATTTTTTCTTTATCAAGTTCCTGTTTTAATACATTATCAAGTGTTTCAATACCTGTAAAGAGAATTACCATTTTTGTATCACTCCTTTGCTTTTATTTTTTTCAAACACCGCCACGTCTCCAATAGGCTCTATATTATGATAGCCAACATACTTATATCCAGCTTTTTCAGCACGTTTAACAAGACCAACAAGTTCTTTCCACGTTCTTATACCTTGTATGAAAATTGTATCGCCTTTTTTGTATGTTTTGACCATGTCTTATCAAAACCTTTTAATGTTTTTTTGTGTCCGTACAGGCAGTATGTCAACGTTCCTGCCTGTTCCTCTCTGACAGACACAAAAAAAACAGGCACCTTTTAAGTGCCTGTATTCTCCTTTTCCGCTATCTTTAGTTCTGTATCATTTAAGCCACAAAATTCTTCTGCAAACATAGGAAATGCTGCACCTTTATATGTGCACATACCTATTTGATGAAAGTTATCTACAATCTCATTATCTTGTTTAACCAGCTTCCAATATTTGCAGTTTTTGCATTTAAGTTTAGTCCTTGTCAATACGCATTTCATGTCTGCATTAACGATAAGAAACGGTACACTGTCCTTATATTTTTGGCAGAAACCTTTGCCAGAATCTACATTATCAAAATACTTGCAGTCTTTGCAGTACATCTATATCACCAACTTTAAAAAATTTTAACAGGCACAATTAAGTGCCTGTTTTTTTATTATTAACATTTTTAATTTGTTCCTTAAAGGCTTTTCTTCTTTCTTCCCAGCCTTCAGGAAAATAAACATCAAAATGTGCTTTTGTAAAACCTCCAGTAGGGTCATAAGTGTTATTATCTTGCTGTACATTTTGATTACTGCTTATAACTCTGTTTTTCCGTTCCTGTCTATAATTATATATATCTATAAAATGATAACATGCAAAACCTATCAAATATACAAACAAAAGATTTCTGATAAAAATGTGTGTCTGCAAATATGCTGTTGCAGTCTGAATCCAATTAGGTATTTTTGATGGAAGTTGTTCAAAATATGTTCTCATGTCACCTGCAAGTCCTACAAAATTATTTTTCGCTTCTGCTGTATCGCCTACCATAAGCATGAAAGAAATAGATACTATATATATGAACATCAAACCGCCAAAAGCATAAGCAATTATCTTTCCAACTTCCTGTAAAAGACGATTCAATACAAGATAAATAAAAATGAAAGGCATCATTATTTTGCTTAAAAGATCAAGTAATGCATTTAATATTCCCATATTATCACTTCTTTCAAAAATATTTGCTACATATATAGTACATCTAATTATATGTTTTGTCAATATATAGATGTATTATTGTGCATTATATTTTTGTGCATATTTATCTGCAATTGACATTACTTGATCTACATACCACCAAGCATGGTTATAATCCCATATTGCTTTCCTTAAAGCATCATCACTACTCATATCTTGTGCCTTATAACGTCTGTAATTAGAACTTAAATAATTTGCTGCGGTATATATAGCATCTTCAGGTTCAAATACACTTTTTACGCCATCATTATTCCCATCAACAGCAAATGCCTGAAAAGTAGACGGCAAAAACTGCATCATTCCTTCTGCACTTGTATTAAAATCCACTAAATATGGTCCAATAGCATTTGGATTAAAGCTTGATTCTCTATATGCTATCGCTGCTAATACAACCCATGGTATGTTATATTTTGAACCTGCTGCTTTGAATACAGGTAATAATTCTTGTGGTACTTCACCGGGATTAACATTATAAACTTGATGTGGATCGCTTCCAGCGTTTGAATCAAAGCTTACATTATCAGAAAGAAGCCATTCTACATTTTGCTGCTTCGTCATTAAAGACTCTGAAGTTTCTAATAACATTACTCTATTCAGTTCTGTTACATAGTTTACTTCACCGCCACTAAAACTATCAACTCCTGATAAATAACTTGACGGATCAACAGGTTGACCATTTTGACGTATTTCAAAATGTAAATGTGGTCCATTTGACCTTCCTGTGTTTCCTGATAATCCAATTACATCAACTTGCTTAACTTTTTGACCTTCAGAAACCATCACTTTTGATAAATGTCCATATAATGTTATCATTCCACCGCCATGATCTATAGTTACTGAATTACCATACCCATCATTAGACCCAGCTTGTACAACAACACCGTCTGCCACTGCTTTTATCGGCGTTCCTAGCGGTACTCCGAAATCTATTCCTGTATGAAATTCAACGTTATTTTGTTTCATAGGATCATTTCTTGAACCGAAAGGTGATGTTACTTGATAATCGCCATCAAAAGGATATATAATCTGTCCTCCTTTTACTACAGTTTTTTGAAATGGTATATTCTTTGAAGCATATTTTGCAATAACTGCATCTAGTCTAGTCCAGTCAGGTGAAAAATCCATACCAACTCTTTGAAGATATGTCGTAATAATGGTTTGATGAACGTCAGAACTGTCATTCTCTTCTTTTTTATTCATAACCTTATATTGCATTGTATAAACACCTGCATAGGTATTTGCAACTGTAATAAATTTTTGTGGAATCTTTTGTATTGTCTGTGTAGTATGCCATTCACCTTTACTATCTTTAGTGCTAGTTATTGTTTCTATTGTTTCTGTGAAGTCTGTATAAGTAAAAATAGGATTTAATTCTTTTGTTATACTAGAAACCATCTCTTTATTAAGTGTATCATTCCAGTCTGTTGCATATAGCTCTATTGCATAAGGTATTCCATAAGGCAAGAAAAATTGTTTTTCCATTTTGTCAGTTGACAAGATAGGCGGATTTAAAGATGTTTCGATTTCTTGCGCTCTAGCACCATTCTTATTTACTGTACCGTCATCATAAGCTGTACCGAATATCCCCAAAAGCAAAAATACACCTAATAAAATAAGAAAAAAAATACCTGCTATAGCTAAAACATGAGGTTGCAATAAAAAAGCCAATACTTTTTTCTTTGCTTTATTCTTAAAAAGATTTTTAAGTTTTTCTCCCGTATCAATCACCACCCAAAAAAATACGCTGACTTAACAGCGTATTATTGCTTCCATCTGAAATTATCAGGATCATCGGATATATTTTTTATCCATTGATATCCTTTTTGCACACCAGATACTACTGCACCTCCTACTTTTCTTGTTCCTCTTGCAAAACCTTCGCCGACATTACCTCCTATATTTGCAGCTTTTGTACCTAAAGGTGATGCCAATGTTGCACCTATCATTTTACCTGCACCATCATAAGGATGTTCTGAACCAGTGATATTTTTTATTCTGTCTCCAATACCTGCTCTGCTGTAAGGTCTATATCCAGCACTATAAGCTTGTGCTTCTGTAGCAAACGTTGCTGACGGCTGAATGTCTGCATATCCTTCATCATCAGGCATATAATACATCATACCATCATCAGTCTGCACACCTTTTATAAGTCCGTTACCACTCTCATCTACATACTTTCTGTTTGGATCATCTGTAGCATATTTATAGCCTATTGTCTGTGCAGCAAAACTTCCGACAGTACCAATTGCACCTCCTGCTGCACCTGTTGTCACACTTCCAACACCGCTTCCAATTTTAGCAAAGTTATTTATCATACCTGCACCTAAAGGAAGTCCCATGGCTGCACCCGCTATAGTTCCTACTGCATGACCTACAGGACTTAGTTTGCTGCTTATTTTTGATGCAGTACTCAATGCTGTTTTAAAGCCTTGCCCAGGCACATTAACTCTGCTATTATTAGAGGAAGGTATTGAAACAAACGAACTGTTTTCTGATACTGCATGAGCAGGTGAACTATTACCTATCACGCCAGTCATATTTTCTCTATTGCTTTGCACTTTCGGCATGGTCATTAATGCTGATATGCCACTGTCTGAAGGAACTTCTTGCCCTCCATAGATACCACCGCCAGCAGTACCTCCTCCAGTACCTCCTCCAGTACCGTTTCCGCCGTTGCCAGAACCTGCAACACCGCCATTACTGCCACTAACTTTTTCAGGATTAAGTCCTGATTTTTTCTTAAATCCTGCACTTGCTATGCTTGCAATAGAACCTAAACTTGACAATGCACCCATAGCCATTCCTGCATATCCTTCTTCATTAACTCCAAGCCACCTCAAAAAGCCCATAAACAGATTTCTTAAGGCAGCTGTAGTAGGTATTATAGCCACCATGCCAAATATTTGCGCCCACCATGTAGAAAAATCTGATGATATGCCTTTTGAAATAAGTATTGTATATAGGCACAATGCAAGTGCATGTGAAGCCTGCATAAAAGCATTAGAAACAATTTCACTTACTACTATTTCAAGTCCTTGCCTATGTCCTGTTATGCCCCAACCCCACACAGCAATAGGCGTTACAACAAGCATAGCTATTAAAACAAACTTTCTTATTGTGTATAAAAAATTGAAGTACATCATTAAACCTATATAGCCAAATCTTACAATTGCATCAGCTAACACATTTCCTGTATTTATATTGTCAATAAAATCAGTACTGTTAAAACTAAAACTGCCATAAGACTGCATTATGTTTTTAAACAATTCAGTTAAATGTGCATTTGCCATAAATACTAATTGCGAAAGCATAGGCAAAAACCATATAACGGCATAAGCTAAAATTGTCAAATTTATTTTCTCCATTGCATCAGCTCTTTTAGAAGGATTTCCGCTTGCAGCCATAATTCTGTATCCTTCAACAATTACTGATACAACTGCAAGACCTCCAGTTGCTATCTCTATTGCATGATACCAGTACATGGCAAGATTCCATTCATCTGATGTAAAAGGTGCCGTTGTTGTATTAGGTAAATTAAATACCAAATCATTTAATGATTTAAAGCCAAGTGATTTAAAGAGCGTAATTAACCCATTAAAAGGTGCTGCCAAAACCCTGTCAATAAAAGTCACTTCAGCAAAAGCAAAAGTAGGAATAAAGGAAGATACCAATAAAGTAAAAACAAATAATTTAGCTCTGTTCATTCGGATTAGTCGTAATAAACGCTCTCTCATAATCTGACGCCACCACCTTTAACGCTGTCGAATTTCTTCCAGACTTTATTAAAGCGTCACCTATTCCACACGACAGCAAAAATTCTCTTTCTCCTTGCGAAAGATGAAATACTTCCTGTACAGAATCAATATCAGTCGGAGATTGTCTCAAAAGAAGCACAGTAGCTGCATTAGTGAGGACTGCACGTCCTTCATTAGTTGATGAAAATTCTATAAAGCTCTGTGAAGCTAATGTCAATGATGTATTTCTTTTTCTTGCTCTCCTTGCAAGATTTTCAAGAAAGTTCGCAGTATATTTATATTTCATAAACATCCATGCTTCATCAACGATAACTATCTTTCTTGTTTTTATGTCTTGTTTTACAAATCTCTCCCACACCCAATTGGTAACAACAGACAAGGCATATGTTTTTAAAAATTCATCAGTTATAGAAGATACATCGAAAGATATTAATAAACTATCTTTCAAATCAACATTGGACTGTCCGTCAAATAAGCCCATTGTACCACCTTTTAAATAAGGCTTTAATATTTGTGCTATATTTTCTCCACCGCTTTTTGTTTTGAGTCTTTCTACAAATGATGATAATGTCGGCATATTCTTTCTTTTTTGTCCTATATAGTATTTTCCATCAACTTCTTTAAAGGTCTGTTCATACAAGCTTTTTGGATCTTTAGTAATGCCTAATGCCCTGTATTCTTCTAATACACAATCCTCTATAAGTGACAATTCAAATGCACTTATAGGCGTTTTACTAATTTTTTCTACAATTAAACTGATGAGTGATTTAATTTCATTCGTTTTTTGCAAAAGATTAACATATTCAGCACCATCATCATCAATATCAACTTCTATGTCAAACGGATTTATAACATATTTACAGTTAGGTTCAAGATTTATATATACACCACCGACCCTATTTACAACCGACTTATACTCTCCTTCAGGATCAATAAATACCGTTCTCACTCCTAATAACGCACTTCTTAAGGCTATCAATTTCATGGTAAATGATTTTCCTGCACCAGCCTGTGCAAAAACTGCTATATTAGCATTAGTTAAAGTAGGTGGTCCAATGAATGGATCATAAATAACAGGCGAACCTGTAAACAAATTTATTCCTAACGGTATACCCTGCTTATGAGAAAATTCAGGAGAAGCAAAAGGAAACAATGAAATCCCTGCACCAACATTAAAATTCCTTGATGAATCTGCCAGGTAATTTTCTGATATAGGAACTAAACTTTTATAGCCTTGATCCTGCCGAAACATTGCTGAACGTGCTCTGATAGATTTACCTGTCAGTACTTCTTCAAGTGTTTTTGAGCTATGATCCAACTCTTCAAGTGTGTCTGCGTATATTGTCATAACAATAGTTACATAAAACAACTTATCTCTGTTCATCTGAATATTTTCACGAAACATTTCAAGGCTTCCTGATGCTTTCTGCAATATGCCTAACTCTGCTATATTGCCATGTCGTTGGTCTATTATTAACTGTGACTGATACTGTGAAATTTTTTTAGTCAGCTTATTGATAGCTGTTCCATTATTTTCAGGATAAACATGTATTGATATGTTTGCATTTGAAAATAATTTTATATCATCCAGCCAGCCAATTCTGACTGATGCAGGATAATCTGTAAAGTAATATACTCTTATATACTTGTTGTTTATCTTAATATAATCTTTGTCAACAAATATACCATCAGGTGATATTATCTCTTTTATGTCTGTTACATGCTTAAATAAATCATGAAAATTATCTGTTTTTTCTTTTTTCTTGTCTGTTCCATCTTTTACATCATCAGCTTTATTTTTTTTCTTAAACAGGCTGAACTTCAAGTGACACACCTTCTTTCATAAGGCTTAAAGCACCATTCTTTACTAAATCAGAAGCATATACCCTACTCATTGGATTTAAAACTGCATACAATAAGTCCATAAGCTCATTAGTATTTAACAGTCTTGGAGTCAGGTTGCATTTAAGCAATCCTTCAGTTACAATCTGTATTCTCCTTGACATTTCACCTCTTGCTTTTGCATAGTTATTTTCAGTGTCATCATACGTTATTACTAAATAATTTTCATTTATCATAGTGTTTTCAGCATAGTATGACAGAAACCTTTCTAATTCCTGTTCATATATAACCATTGATTCAGGCATCTTGCTTCTATTCGCCTTAAATGATGCTATTGAGTCGCTTAAATTAACATGCTGTGTCAATGATAATATTTGTATTGGAAATGTAATACTTAAAAGCATTGACGCAAAAGCATCTTCTAATGAATTCTGTTCTGTTGGAGAAAGCAAAGCAAAATTTATCGGATCTGAAGTGATTATTGCTCTGTATCTGTTGTTTTTAAGTATAATCAGATTATCCTTTATGTCCTGAATATCTAAAAATTCAACTGTCTTTTTCACTATCTGCACTTCCTTTCCACAGGTATTTCTTTTCGCCTAACGCATAAGACAAAAAATATATTATATACCTATCAATAGTCATTCCATCCTTGTTAAAATTTGCTGCAATAAAACCTAAAACAGCTATTATTGCAGCAATAATTATGGCAAATGTAATATTAAAAATTTTATATGTTTCAATAAAAGCTACCATACCTAAACCTACACCAACTATAAAAATAATAGCTTGTCTTAATGAAAATTTCCCGCCAAATATTTTATCTTCTTTATCAAGTTCCAAAGGCATTGGATAAACACGCACAAAAATCACCTCCTAAAAAGAAGAAAAGGCTGTTAGTGATGACAGCCTTTTCTTAAAATTTAAGCGTTAGGTTTGAAACCTAATGCAACTCCTACAAACCACTTTGCACCAATTGCAACAATTGCACCTAAAATTGCCCATAAAAGTCCTGACATTGCTTCTGCTCTCCTTGAAGGATTAGTTGAACTAGACATTATTTTATAACCATTCCACGCAACGAAACCTATTGCGACAACTGTTGCAACATTTGTCAATGCACTTACAATATTCCAAACAAAATTTTTAATTCCATCCGTCTCAATTTTCGTAGGATCAGAATAAGTATCTGCATATACTTTAGACATCATTACATATGCAAAAACAGGCAAATACAATAATGTCTTTTTAAAAGGCTTTTTAACCTTTTCCAACATATATAGCCACCTCCTTTTACTGAAATAAAGCAGCCATTGACTTTATAAAACCAACAATTACAGGTATTGAAAAATACACGAGCATACCAAATCCAGCACCAAAAAATCCGCCCATGCCCATTTTTCTCAAATGTGATGAATGAAACAAAGCACCGATCATGAAAATTATCAGTGACACTAACATTAAAAACATTGCAAGCGGTGCTAATATACCTGACAGTGCATTGTAGAGCATCATAATTGCATGAGTTATTACATCAGCAAACTGTTGCGGAGACACAGACTTGATATTTGTAACGCTGGAATTAGTCGTGCTTGTTATTAAATTGCTGCTGTTCATGCCACCACCTTCTTTTTTAAGCTTTTCAGGAAGGTTGTTCTTTCGCATTAGCAGTCCTGATTTAATGCCTAAAAACTCACCTCCTTGCAGGCATAAAAAAAGCAGGCATTAAGCCTGTTTTAAAATATCCTAAAAAATTTTTATAATAACATTTCCAATCTAACTTTAAGTCCTATCAAAGTACCTATTTTTATCATATTATTAGCTTGTGCATAAATATCATATGGTATCTTCGCAGGATGTTCATTAGGAAGATTTGCAAATATTTCATCTATTTGTTGTGAATTTAAAAGAGAATAGACACTTGTCAAGTTTCTTTTTTCTTTTGGATATTTCGCCATTACATATAAAGCAAGTGCCTTTAATAAGTTTTGTTCTGCCCTATCCCAAAAGGGATCACTTTTTATTTTTGATTTTCTTAATATTTCTTCAGAAAAATTTTGTATATTTGCAATATCTTCTTTAATGTTTTCCATATATTTCATCTCCTTTCGATTTTATAAAAAAAGCAGGCATTTAAGCCTGTTTTACAAGTTTCTGATACCTCTCTATGTTTCTTTTTATGAGAGAAACATCATTTTCTCTTTCCAAATTATACTTGTACATATCTTCGTACATCTTAAGCATCACTGCTGGATCATCAACATATCCAAAACATTCCCGTCCATCTCTCCATTGAAATACAGGTGACACAAAAACTGTACATTGTCCTTTTTCTGCCTTAAAGCAGCCTTCACATTTTTCACGCAACATGCTAAAAACCTCCTTTAAAAAAATTTTTTAGGTATAAAAAAAACAAGCATTTAAGCCTGCTTACAAATTTTTTGCAATGAAAAATAAGGACTTGACGTCCTCCCCCACTTATAGAAGTGGAGGATTCCCTGTGCGTACTTCAAAGAAAGATACGCCCAGAGTGGTTGTGTTCTGCATCAGAGCAAACATTTCTGCTGCTTATCATCTGCTCACACGTTAGGCTGCGTCAATTCAGCCCACCTCTCATGGTTCGTTACCCACCCATAAGAGCAACTGCACTGTTACCATGCAGTCAAGAAGCTATTCCACTTATCGCTTCCGCTATATTCCTCGCTGCATTAGCATCTATATGTCTTATACTTCCGCAGGAAGGACACTCGAACATTCTGCCTTTTGGTCTTGACGTGAATTTATGACCACATACACTGCATATCATGCTTGTATTGTCTTTATTCACATATTCCACTTCTATTCCTGTAAGTGTCGCTTTATATTCTATGAATTCCTGCAACTGATAGAAAGACCAACTTTGCAGGCTTCTTCCACTATCCTGTTTCTGTTTCTTCCTCTGTTTCATTTCCCATCTTGCACCTGTCAAATCTTCCATTCTTATTTTTGCTACTCCTTGCTCTTTTGCAAATTCTATTACTGCTCTGCTGATCTTATGGTTAATATCAGTTGCAATTCTATGTTCTTTGTCTCCTAATTCTTTCAGTTTCTTATACGCTCTCGCCTTCATAAGCCTACTCCGTAGACTCTTGAAGTGTCTGCGCATATATGCAAGTTTTCCTCCAGAAAAGAATAGTGTCTGTCCTTCAGTCTCTGCAACAAGTATGTCTATCAGTCCCAAATCTATGCCCATTATCTTTTCTTTCTCTTTTTTCTTTTCTTCAATGTATACTTCAAAGCTTAAATGTATATACCATCTGCCACGTCTTTTCACTAACATTGCAGTGCCTTGCTTCACTTCACCATTAATCAGTTTCTCAAGACAGTCATTCTGTCTTTCGCTTGTTTCAATCGGAACGCCTATTCTTTTCTCCAATGTCGGAAATGACACTTTCCAGTTGCCATCTTCTTTTTCTACTTTAAAATTCTGATTGTTGAAGTTACACCACAATCTTTTGAAATATTTCGGATCTTTCTTGCCGTTAATATCTCGTATTGCCTGTGTTAATACTGCTGACGGCAGAGGTTCAGAATATTGTTTTGCCTGTTTTGATGTTTTAGGTCTGTCTTTCTTCTCCAGTGAGATATACTTATTTGCAAAGGCTGTTACCCTGTCAGTCATCAACTGATACATCTTCTCTTTTTCATGCGTAGGTCTATACAGTTTCAGTTTTATCGTTATTGTTTGTGTCATCACTCTCACCTCCTTTTTTCGCACAAAAAAAAAAGGAGAGACCGCTTTTACGATCTCTCCTTTGCCGATTCATCTCCTACCTACAGAGGTAGGAGTATTCTCGACTATTGTTGATAAATAATACACCTAGAAAACATCCAACAAACAAACCCATCACAAAACCTAACAACAAAATCCATCACTCCTTTTTATCAACAGAAAAAGGTATGCGCATACCTTGTAATAACTTCCAATTTCAAATATCGTGTCCTCGTAAAGTGGATACAAACCCGCATATTTTTAATACATGTCCTTGTATCACGTACATTATAGTTCCTGCCAATACTCTTTTAATTTCTGGCAAGTCTTCTCATGTCTTAACTTTTTCAAAGCTTTTATTTCTATTTGTCTTATCCGCTCTCTTGTCAATCCAAGCATATTTCCTATCTGTTCCAAAGTCATAGGATCAGTACCAATTCCAAAGCGCAATTCTAATACAAGACGTTCCCTTTCAGGCAGTATATCAAGTACCTTATCAATTTCCTGTTTAAGCTGCTCATTTATCGTTTCATTTTCTATGTCAACTTCTTCGTCTACCAAAAAATCAATAAGTTCTGTATCACATTTTTCATCATCCATATACTGATTCAAGCTAATAACACTTTCAGCAAGCTTTAAATACTTTCCAACAATATTCTCATCAAGTTTCATTTCACCAGCAATTTCCTTCACAGTAGGTTTTTCACCATTTTTCTGTTCAAGATCATACATAGTTGACAATACTTTATTTATTTTTTCTTGGATGTGAATAGGAAGTCTGACGCTTTTAGATGTATTTTTCATATAACGCTGTATTCTTTGCCTTATATACCACACTGAATATGTAGAAAACTTATATCCTCTTGTATAATCATATTTATCTATCGCTATAATTAAGCCTATTAAGCCTTCTTGAACAAGATCATCAATCTCAAATCCAGGTTTTGATAGTTTGCTTGCCATCTTCCATACAAGTCTCATATTATGTTCTACCAATATATCTTTTGCTGTACTATCACCATTTCGTAATCTTTTAAAAAGTTCAACTTCTTCTTTACGTGTCAAGACTTTATTCATACTTTTTTCTCCCTCCATAACAAGCTTTATATACACATGAAAAAAGACAGGTTTTTAAGCCTGTCAAAATACAACAAATGAATTTATTTGAAAAATATCATTCTTTAAATTAATACCAGAAAACTCTTTAACATTTTGTCCTTTAATCAAAATATCAAAATCAGAACATTGTTTATACAAATCAACATTAAAAACTTCCTTATCAACTAACATTATTTTATATCTATCTTGAATCAAATCCTTTTTAGGTACATCAAAAGTAAAAATAGCATACGGATGTACTCTTGAACTCGATCTCAAATCAAAAAATTGTTTTTCTCTGTACCACAACAGCACAAACGGCTCTGCCAATTTTGTTTCCAATACGTCATCTAATATACGAGGATTTTTTATTCTTATTTTTTCGCTGCAAAAGCAAAAATAATTTCCTTTGCACGTAACTACTGGAATATTCTGAATCTGCTCTTTCACTTCTTTCATCAATTTATCAATTTTATTTTCTTTCGTCAGTACCAATACGCCATATCGTACTACATCAAATGCTAATTTAATTTTCTTATTATTGAGAATGATTGCAAATTCTTGTTGCAACAACTTTTCTTGTTCTTCTTCATTCATTAACTCATAGCTTTTCATGTCTTTTCATCTCCTAAACTAAAATAAGAGCCTCATTATATTTTCTATCAAAGTCTGTATTAAATTTAACTTTAACTTTAAATCCGTCAAATTCATATTCAGCATTCCAACTCGTTTCCAATACATTTTCAACATTTTCAACATCAGAAATAACTACAGGAAACTTTAAAGCTTGCCATCTTCTGTATTCATCTACAGTTGAAACAATGAATAAAGGTCTCATTTTGTCTGAATACAGTTTAACAAACAAATCATTGTCATCAAACGAAACTATTTCAGCATCATTGTTTTGTTTATGTATTTCATTCCTCATGTTTTCTACGTCATTAGTCAGTACCAAAATACCTTGTTTTGCAATATCTGCTTTTAAAATCAGTTTAACATCTTTTAACTTTAATGATATTTTCTCCATACCTTCTTCTCCTTTCACGCACTTTTTACGAACTCCACAAACTCATTGACGTTCATGTTAAGCTTTTTACCAAGCATCTTGCAAGCCTTATCAGTTATTGATTGCCTGCTATATTCCTCAAAATCATCATGTTTAACAATATACAATCCATTAGACTTCCAAAAAGCAAAAATTATAAAAGCCTTTCCTCCAGCTTTCTCAAAATCTGACAGAAAAGCTTTTTCTTTGCCTGAAAAGTGTGTTTCAGAAAACTGTATCCTGTCCGATACTGTTTCTTTGCACTCTATTGCAACAGGTATGCCTTTTACAACGCCTAAAAAATCAACAGGCGCACCTTTTTTAGGAAATGTCCTGTTGCCATACGTTACCCATAGTACATTCTGCTTAAGCAAGACTCCTTGTCCAAGTATCCTTAACTGTGTTCCTATGTTTTCGATTAATTCTTCCAATGCACCGCCTTTTTGCATCTTATTTTCCTCCAATCTTATCAACATATAACACATAGTCTTTATACATTACCACTTTAGCAGTTTCGCCTTCTTTCAGGTCACTCAACGCTTCAACAAAAAACGGTATGTCATCAATAACAATTGGCATACGTTCAGACTTATGTATATTAAAAGGTATCTCTATGTCCTTGTTGACAAATTTCTTCGCTTTTAAATCAAAAGTAAATTCAAACACAAAGCCTAAAACAAAATAAGATACAAAAAAACCTAACGCAAGTAACTGCAACTGCACCACAACAGGCTTATTAACAGCAAAACAAGCTAATACAATACCCAAAATCGCAGGTCTAATATATTCCGAATACATGCCAAATGTTTTCTCATCAAAAAACAACAAAGCAAAAATCAAAATCAAATAATCAACCAACAAGCGTTCCTCCTTCCATTATGTTTTTAAGTCTCTCCATACATATATTCCAACTTTCCAAATCTTTTTCAAAGCCATAACAGTCCATACCCAATTCATTTGCAGCTAACGCAGTAGTTCCGCTGCCGATGAACGGATCAAGGACACTGCTGCAATCCTTAAACATCTTTAATACTGAAATATACAGAAAAAGCGGATCTTGATATTTATGAATTTTATCTTTGTTTTTGATAGGTGCAATTCCAAATGTATCTGTGTAGATATATTTATTGACTTTATACTTGTCAGTTTTTTGATATACAAAGACAGGATTGTATCTGTAGGCAGGTGCTATAATACCTTTACCCCATATCAAAGTACGTTTTGGTGGCCAACGCTTAATTATCTCATTCATTTTTGTAGAGCTATGTATAATGATTACTGCTTTAGATGCTATCCTGTACATTTCGTTAAAGGCTTCTTCGTAAAATCTCCAATAATCGCCTTCTACATTTTCATCTTTAAAAGGCGGACTTGTGAATATTAAGTCAACAGAATTATCCTCAAACATTTTTGAGCCTTTTAAAAAGTCCATTTGATATATGTTAACCATACTTTAACACGTCCTTTTTTAAGTTTTTACATACAAAAAAAAGACTGCTTTTTGCAGTCTCATCAGTCTCACTATCACACTATTTCAGGCTTTTCATCAAGCACTTTAAAACTCACATAATTGCCGTTTATATAAGGTCTCACAACAAGCTTTATTTTATTGCCTGCTTTATAAGTTTCATTTACAAACACATTAAATTCGTTATTAATGTTTATCATACGCCATTTTACAGTTTCCTTAATGTCCGTAACAGTTCCATCAATCAGAAATGCAGGTTCAGGATTTTTGTATCCAAAAGGCTCAAAATTATCAAAGCTTTGCAATTCTTCTAAAGCAGGCTTTTTTAAAAGTACGCCATCAAGCAAGTTAATTTCCTGCTTTATCGGATTTTCTTCAACATACTTATTCAAAGCCTCCTGAAGCCTTTTGGCATCTCTTATATTAAAGGAAACTCCGCAAGCTGCCTTATGTCCGCCATACACTACATCAAGATGTTTTGACGCATATTCAAAAGCCTGCAACAAATCAAACTCACCGTATGTTCTTACTGAAGCTGTTACCTGTTCGTATTGTAATGTGCCTATTAATACAGGCTTCTGATACATTTCTGCAACACGTCCAGCGACAAGTCCTATTATGCCTTTAGGACAATTCTTAAATATGTACATCAAAAATTTGTTGTCATTGTCCTTAATGTTCTCAATATATTCTTTAACAAGTTTTAATCGTTCCTGATTAAATTCTTCAATTTTTTCAACACCAGTACCATGTAAAAGCAAATTTAACCCTAATACAGGACTTTTTAAACGTCCGCAAGCGTTAATCCGAGGTGCTATTACCCAGCCTAAATCAAATCCATTGACTTCTTCAGGCTTTCTGTCTGCTATCCTCAAAATTTCTTTAATGCCATTTATAGGGCTCTTTCTTATATATTCAAGTCCTTTACGTGCAATATACCAGTTGTTTGAATCCAAAGGCACTATATCCGCAACAGTAGCAAGTCCTGCCAACTCAATCATATCAACCGTAACAGGTACATCTTTTGCCTTTAACAACTCTCTTGCAATCAAAAATGCTATGCCTGCACCTGCATAGTCTTTATATGCATCATGATAAAGTTTTGGATCGAATATTTTATATGCTTTTGGCAGTACACTTTTAGGTTCGTGATGATCTGTTACTATCAATTTAACGCCAAGCTTTTCTGCTTCTTCTGCTGCATCAAAGGCTGTTATACCGTTATCTACTGTTATAATGGTATCAAAGCCTTTCTGTTTAAGTTCATGAATATGTTCTGGCTTTAATCCGTAGCCTTCTGAACGCTCTGGAAGGCGTATTATATTTTTTATACCAAGCCTGTCTAAAGCCTTTTTCAGTATTAAAGATGAACATATACCATCTACGTCATAGTCACCGAATATTGCGACCTTATCAAAGCTTAATATTGCCTGTACTAAATCATTAATAGGCATGTTATTAGGCTGTACTGGATACGTCCTATTAAGTTCTACTTTTGTATTGAAATTATACTGCCAAAGCATATATTTATCATCTCCTATTATTTGCTCTCAGTACTTTTTAACGCATGTGTAAAAGAATCCAAAGCCAGCAAAAAATATATTAATTCTATAGCTATTTTTGTTGGTCTATATTGTCCTAAAACAATTTCTACAAGAAGAAAAGACCAACAAAAGGTAAGAAAAAAATATGTCAATGTATCTATTTTTCTATCTTTCAGATACTTAATTACATTACGCATAACAACATCCTTTCTACCGATATTTACATTTCATCAACTGTGAAAAACAATTATGTTACAATTAATGCAGAAAGTTAATTTTTGCAAAACCGCACAAAACGTCTGATTTAGAAACTGTTGTGCGATATTTTGGCAGTTGGATCAAATAGAAATGTTCGTATTCTTTTATCGCTACTTAGCAGAAGACTCCTACCTCTATAGGTAGGAGATGAATGCTTATACTGCACAAAGTCCTTTTCTAAACATGTATGGTTTGATTAATTCAGTTTTAACAGGTTTAGATATCCCGTGAAGTTTAATATAGCTACCTTTGTTTTGAACACCTTTGACTATATATTTGTTGTTCTCAAATATAACAATATCTTTCGGTTGATAGAAATATCTTTGTTTCCTAGTACTCCTTCTGCCTTTGGATATCTTTTGTTCCCTGTATTTGTGCAAATTTTCTGTATTATAGTTTTTGTTTCGTGTTCTTCTGCCATTGAAAAGTTCCTGCCCTGTCTTGATTTTTTTGTCTCTTGCATCAACGTATTTTGCATCATAGAATTTCTCCAGTGATCTGTTATTTCTTCTAATCTGTTCAAAGAAAACAGGCATTACTCTTTCTTGATTACTTCCTCTTGCTATTACAAAAGCGTCATTATAATGTGTTTTTTTAAGTTTTAATTCTTCTCTTTTAGCATTAGTAACATAGCCAAAGGTATATTTGCATTTAAGCGTATCAACTAATTTCCATCTCACTGTTGTCATAAAAGTTTCTGCTTTGAAACTTTTTAATTTAGGCTGCCACTTATATAAAAATCCTGTTTTCTTATGATTTTTAGGTACATGGCATTTACTGCATAATGTTATCAAATTAGAAGGTCTATTGCTATAATCATTTTTCCAATAGCCTATATGATGTACTTGAAGTTTTTTCTTTTTTGACTTGTTCTGGCAGTTAGGATTTTGACATTCGTAATTGTCTCTATACATTACGTATTCTCTTACATTCCAAAATCCTTTCTGTTTGCCTTCTTGATATTCACTGCCTTTAATATCTGGATTCTTGATTTTTTGTATATCAAATTTCGCTACTTCTATAATTACTTCAGTTATAGGAAGTATCTTTTTTATGAAATCAACAAATCTTATATGACTGTCAAATTTATGCTGTATTGAAGGAGGAAGCCAGCCTTCGTCCTTTTTTCTATTGTCAAAGCGAGGCGGCCTATAACGAAGTCTGTTCCTTCTTTGCCTTCTGTACATTCTTCTTTCTTTAAGTCTTTCAGACATACTTTTAAGCAATTCAACTTCTCCAGAAATAAGTTCTTCTTTTTCTGTTACTGCTGAAAATCCTATATGATCATATCCGCTATCTATTCCTAATGTTACAGGTTGTGTGTATTTTGTCGTGTCATACAGCAATTGTATTGTAAAAGGTTTAGTTCTTATGACTTTAGCCTTTCCGTCTTTAAGCAGATGTCTTGCTTTTCCATGCCTTTTTGTCGGCATCAAAGGTTTGCCTTCTTTTGAAATGACATATACCACTTTAAAATCTCCTTTCGGAAATAACTCGCCTTTCGGCGTAAGTCCACATCGCCAATGTTATGCAAGGTTTTCAGCAGCAGCACTTCTCCTACCCCTTCAGAGATGTTTAACCACTGCACGCAGAGCACAGGACTTGTGGAGTATCCTATGGTGCCTATATCATTCTTGCATAACGTAGCCACTTTTGTGACTCAGGCTAATCAACCAAGGCTTTCTTTCAAGCCTCCGCTTCTATAAGCGGGGGTAGTTGACTTAAAAAAGGCATCATTTAAATTCCTCCTTTACACACATTAACGTATACCTACATACGTTGCTATAATTCCAACACTACATATAAACACCACGCCCAAAAGAACTATTATCAAAAATCCTAATTGTTCACCAAGAATTTCACCACGTGTCACAACAGCAAAGCCAGTAACAAAAATCAAAGCAAAAACTGAAAGCAATAATAATGTTATTAAAGACATCCAAAATTCCTCCTTTTTACACTTAATTTTTTAACTATACATTAAACTGTATTCTTCAATCTGTCCTTCAAACCTGTATAACGCTTTGAACTGTCAATTGTACGCACCGCAATGCTTACCGCCTGTTTACTTCCAAATATCTTGACGACTCTTTTTGCTCTCGTAACACCTGTATAAATTAAATTACGTTTCAACATGATGTAATGACTGGTTGTTATAGGCATTATAACAGTGTCATACTCACTGCCTTGACTCTTATGGACAGTAATAGCATAGGCTAACATTATGTCTTTCAGTTCTTCCTCAATAAGTTCAATATTACGTCCATCAAAGTCAACTTCGACACGCCTGACACCGTCATCATCTACATAAGCACGTTTTATATATCCTGTATCTCCGTTAAAAATCTCTTTTTCATAGTTATTTGAAGTCTGCATTACTTTGTCTCCAACTCTAAATAGTTTTTCGCCATACCTTATTTCTTCCTTACTAGGACATGCTGGATTTACAACTTCCTGCACTAATCTGTTTAGTTCCAATGAACCTATATCAGTCTTTTTCATAGGCGTTAGGATCTGTACATCATCAAGTGATTTACCGCTTTTAATTTCTTTCACAAACTCTTTGACAATTTGTTCAGGACTTATTAAGTCATAAAAAATGAAGTCTTTGTTGTTAAATTCAGGCATTTTGCCTTCGTTAATAAGTTTTGAATTAGTTATTATTGAGGACATTTCTTTCTGCCTGAATATTACATCAAGCTTCGTCACAGGTACTTTTTCAGACTCTATTATGTCTTTTAAAATGTTGCCTGCACCTACAGATGGCAGCTGGTCCACATCTCCGACAAGAATTAATTTTGTATTATCTCTTAAGGCTTTTAGAAAGTGGTACATAAGATCGTTGTCTATCATAGAAGTTTCATCAATTATCACCGCATCAACATCAAGAGGATTTTGCTCATTGCGGTCAAATCTAACATGTTTCATTTTTTCATCAAATTTGCACTCTAATAGCCTATGAATTGTTTTTGCTTCTTCTCCAGTGGTTTCTTCAAGCCTTTTAGCTGCTTTGCCTGTCGGAGAAGCAAGGGCAAAACTTTGATGATTAAACTTTAATATTGATATTATTGCTTTGATAATGCTTGTTTTGCCTGTTCCAGGTGAACCTGTTATAACTGATATATTGCTGTTTAATGACTTCTTTATAGCTTCTATCTGTTTGTCCGCATATTTAATATTATTTTTAAATTCAACTTCTTGAATCAACCTATCAACATTCCTAACTTCCTTTACATTTGTATTTAACATTCTTAAAAGTTTTTCAGCTATAAAGGTTTCTTCAGCATAATTAAAAGCTAAATATACATTTCCGTTGTCATCATATACGTCCTTAATATGGTTTAGATATTGTGCCTGTTCAAAAACCTTCATATAGCTTATTCCAAGCAGTTTTGACGCTGTATTGCAAAGCGTCGTTATAGGCAAATATAAATGTCCTTGTATACCTGCCTGATACAAGCAATATTTCAAGCCTGACTGGATTCTATAAACATTATCATGCTCTATTCCAACCTTTTTGGCAATTTCATCGGCTTTTATAAAGCCTATGCCTGAAATATCTTCAGCTACTTTATATGGATTCTGTTTTATCATGTTTAATGTGTTTTCTTTATATTTGTCGTAAGCTTTTTTAATAGTATTTAGCGACAAGCCTAATGGAAGAAGTGATAATTTGACCTTATTGAACTCTTTGTTGTCAATTATTTCTTTATATATCCGCTCTATAGTGCTTTCTGGTATACCTATTTCCTTAAGTCTTGCAGGTTCTTTTTCGATTATTTCAATTGAATCTCTGCCAAACGTATCGGCTATTTTCTTTGCACGTTTCGGTCCTATTCCTTTTATATTCTGCAAAAATATCTCAACATCTGTACTTGTAATATTTTCAGGTATTTCTGTCTGTATTACTTTGAATTGCCTGCCATATTTTTTATGTACTACCCAATCGCCGTGCAGGTTCATCTTCTGTCCTTTACGGCAGCGTTGATTGAGTGTTGCAATAAACCTGTTATTTGACGTTTTTACAGACGCTACTGTGAAGTTATCTGCTTCATAAATTATTCTGTCGATCACTGCATTGGCAATTTCCATAAAATCACCTTCTTAAAAAATTTGGCTTCTCAATCTCATTTATCAATCCAAGCAATATTTTATTGCCAATAATAGGAACAAAATATAAAAACAAAAAAATTAAAAGCATAACAGCATTAACTATCTTAAAATCATACAGTGAACTAAAATAAGAAAGAAATTCTACTACAACAATAAAAGGTACAAAAAATTCTCCAATTACAGATGAGATATCCAAAAAAAGATAAACATAATAAAGTCCAAAAACTACATTAATAGATGCATACATATATATCAAAAATAAATCAAATCTTTGTTGTATCAGAGATATGATTACAGAAATTATAAAACCTGCTATAAAAATTCCAATCAAGCCTAATATCTTTTTCTTAAACGAATTTCTATAATTATAAGCAAAATCAAAACATTCAAGAGCATCATCTAAAACAGAATCATTGTCACGTTGTTCAAACCAATAAGAATCATTTCTCCATGTATTGTTTTTCCAAGCTTTTTGTATCTTAATACACTCTGGAAGCTCACCGCCAAGCTTTTCAAGTGCCAATTCAGCTTCTATCTCATCATCAGTATGTTCCCAAAGCTTCAGTTTTCCTTCTTTCGTCAGACTTATTCGATGTTTTTCGCCACTACAAGGAACAGTTAAAGTATAAATTGACTTATCTTTATTGTTCATATTAAAGCACCTCTAAAAATCTATATTTAACAAACGCCGTTGAAGTATGTGAAAAGCTAATTTAAGATATGTAAGAGCATACTCTAAAACAGGATCATTAGAGCGAAAATCACTTTTACATAGATTATTTTCCCATGCTCTTTTAATTTTCAGGCACTCTGGAAGCTCACCGCCAAGTATTCCAAATGCTAATTCAATCTCTATCTCATCATCAGTATGATTTAAAAGTTTTAGTTTTCCTTCTTTTGTCAGGCTTATTTGATGTTTTTCGCCACCGCAAGGAATAGTCAAAGTATAAATTGATTTATCTTTATTGTTCATATTAAAGCACCTCTACGCCCATGAAAGTCCACGGTTATTAATCAAAAGGTCATACAAACTTCTAATTAAAGTATCAAAATCTCCATCAGGCGCACCACAATGCGTATGCATATCATCTAAATATATTGTTATTGTATTTCCACCCAAATCTTCCTCAAAAGATACTGTATGTCCTTCGTTAACCAAGTCTAATATCTTTTTTAAAATTTCTCTTTCCATTTATTCACACCTCTTTTGAATTTCCTCGAAAATCCACCTTCCAAGCTCTGCGTTCTTTTTCTGAACGTCCTCAAAAGCCTTTACAATTTTTTCTGCCTTTTCTTTAAGCTTTTCTTCTTCTGTTAAAGGCTGTTTTTCAGCTTCTTTTATGGCTTTTGTAAGTTCCCGTGTGCTTAATTCATGGCTTGCTGCATACTCGATCCATTTCTGCGGATCATCTGTATTGGCAGCTATTCTGTGATGGAACCATGATAAAGTCGGTATCCTTAAACTTTCGTCAGGAAAAGCTCTGTACACTTTTGCTAACTCTCTTATCTGTGCTGGACTGTCACCTGTCTGACTCGAAATCCAAGTTGCTTTTACATTGTTTTGCAAAAGCACATCCGCTATACGTCCTTTCTCCCAGCGACAGTCTATTTCCTGCTCATTCAAACTTATATATGCCTGAATGAGTTCTTCTAGGGAAGGCTCATTTATCTTTTTAAAATTAGGAAATTTATCAGGTATAGGAAGCTTTATAATTCTACATATTTCTTCAGGCGTTTTCTTTTCACGTATAGAAACTATAATTACAAGATCATATCTATCTATATTTCCATTGTGAACTTTTGCGTGACATTCAGGACACAGGCTAATCAAATTTTCTTTAACATCGTCTCCGCCTGCGCCACGTGTCTTAATATGGTGAACGTGTGTTTTGCCAGGTTTTCCGCAATACTCACAATAGTCCTTTCTAACTTCTTGAATAACAGAATCATCAACTATACGGCTATTCTTTTTAAGTGATATTACATCTCCCATCAAAATCACCTTTAACTATATAGTATATCTATTTATATATTTTGTCAATATGTAGATTTACTATTAACTAATTTTTTCTAACTGTTCGTAATTGAAGTCTACTTTTGTTTCTCTGTCAAACATTGTTAAGTAAACACTTACGCCATTTTTATTAAGTTCTTTGACAGTTCCTATACAGCCTGTAAAAGGTCCGTCTTTCACAAGCACATTATCATTTACATTAAACAGTCCATAATTTTCAGTATCATAAACAAAAATACGCCTTAATTCCTCGTTTGAAAGAGGAACAGGCTGCCTATCTGGTCCTACATATCCTACAACACCTTTAATGTTCCTTATTACATACCATGTATCACGTGTCATAACCATTTTTACGAGTACATAACTAGGCAATAACTTTTTTTCAACTTCTTTTATTTTTCCATTTTGTCTAACTGTCTCTTTTTGTGTAGGAACTTCAGCACGCAATATTAAGTTTTTATAAGTACCGTTTTGAATTATCATATCTATTTTTTGTTTCACTTTATTTTCATGGTTAGTTAAGGTTTGTACTGCATACCACTTTGGCTTTTCTTTCGTTTCTATCATGTTTTTCAATCCTTTCTCTTTATTTAAAATTGAATGTCCTTTTTGATGTTTTTAGGCACAAAAAAAGAGACTGTTTCTTTTTGCAGCCTCTTTCTGTTAATTTGCCTTTTTCTAATCTTCTTTGTTCTCGTTATACTCTCTGACAGTACCGCCAAAATACCAATGATTTTCTTCTATCCACTCAATGAACTTATCAAGAAAATTATCGGCACTCATAGGATTTTCTCTTGTATCCACTACGCCGTCTATGACTATTTCCATGATTTTTCACCTCCGTTTTAAAATTAATAATTAAACATCTGACTGATATGGATAATCTAACAGATCGATAGCGAAATCTATGGCATTTTTGACATCTTCTTCAGTTAATGAATATTCACTGCATATCTCCTCAATTGACATATTATCTTTTAGACATGACAATATTAATGAAACAGGTATTCTCCTGCCACTTATAGTTGGCATACCAGCAAGTATATCATTGTCTACAACTATTCCTTTATACTTCTTTGCTACTGACTTAAAATAATTTTTAATGAAATATTCATTTTCCATGTTTTTAGTCCTTTCTAAAATATTCATCAATAATACGCTGCATATATTCTTGACCTGCTTCTTGTCTTATTACAAAACGCAAATATTCATCTACTATACACTGCGTATATTGTTTACTTATACCTCTATTTTTGCTCTCAAAATGCCTCTTTCTCATAGTAATTAATCTTTCTTTTGAAGATTTATAAACAGACTTATCCATTTTTTATCATTCCTTTTAGACAAAAAAAATAAAGCCTGCATTTGGCTTACTTTATAGCAGGATGTGAATAATTTTTCTTATATGGAATGTGAAGATAATACTGTTTGATTAGTATTATTTTCTACGATTAATCAATCTTACACATTTTTTCACAGATGCCACTATATATACATCGTTAACTTTCCACACACATGCTGCTAATTGAACCACTGCATCCTCACATTGTGAAAATACTTCCCACTTCATTGACAACAGTTCTGCAATCATCTCATTTGGAATATTTTTATCAAATAATATCTCAACGACTGTAAATTTATCATTTTTACGGATTGTACACACCGTAATTCTATAATCTATACCATTGAAAGTATAAATTATAGAATAGTCAATCGTATCTTTGATAAAACTGCCTTCTATAAAATTCACAGCATCACAATCATTATATTTTACAAAAACCACAAAACTCACATAGTATATAATAATTTGAATTTTTTTAGCACTACAATTTCATCACCTTAAGCACAGGAAACTCTATCTAAAAATCATTTAGCTGAAGAAAAATGTACCTTTACCTCCTTCCTACTCTCTGCTTAACTTATACACAGCTAAAGGTATGCGCATACCTTGTTAATGTTTTTGTTTTTTTCTTTTATTGATAATAATTTTATAAAGAATAAAATCAGAAATTATAAAAAGTAAAGACAATAAAATTACCTGTAATTTTATTTGAAAATTAACATCTGAAAATATTATTGATATACCAGTAAAACCAATCAATAAAGCATACAATAAAGCAGATATTTCAGGTATTGTTTGAAAATGTGGCAATATCACTATCAACAAAAATAAATACGTAACGGATAAGTATATGATTACCACTGGAAAACCATGAAAAAACATATTATTGAACACTCCATTCTAAAATTATACATATTTTAAAATACTTTTACAAATTTTATTAAGTTTCTTTTTATTTCTTAATTTTTTAACCCACCTTTTTGGAATTTCTTTATAACCCCAATAAACACCTGCAAGTCCACCTGCAATCGCACCTATTGTATCTGCATCACCACCTAAATTAACAGCATTTATTATTGCTTGTTCAGGATTTTCTGACTCCAAAAAAGCCCATAAAGCACATTTTAAAGTATTAATTGTATAACCATTAGGTATTAAATCATTTTTATTAATCTCTATTATATCTTCAAAAATTTTCGTTATTTCATCATTAACTACAATTGATTCCGATATGAAATTTATACTTTTATTTAATACTCTTAATTTATCTTTTTCACCATATAAAATATAATGAACCATAAGCGAATATATAGCACATGTCAAACCTGCTTTTGGATCAAAATGTGTCATTTTTGCTATTGCTACTGAACGTTTTATTATATCTATCTCATCCTTATAAACAATTCCAACAGGTATTGTACGCATCAATGCACCATTACCTGCACTTTTCCCGTCTAACCATTCATGTGCTTTTTTAGCAGCAATTTCCCACTCATAATTAGACAAATTATATATCCACATAGATCTAATAGCCGTCTTAACAGTACCACCAATATCGTATGGATTTGTTGCTGCCCATCGTAAAAAATGTTCACCAATTTTAGGAACTGGATCAGCCTTATTTTCAATTATACCTTCTGCAACTGCCAACGTCATTTCAGTATCATCTGTCCATTCTCCAGGTTTTAAATTTAACCAACCACCACCAATAATATCCTTTAAAACACCGTATTTAGATACAATATTTTCCTTGCGTTCATGCTCTACCGTAGCACCCAAGGCATCTCCTATAGCAACACCGTAGAACGCACCGTATATTTTATCTGTTATGTTATTAATCATAAAAAACTCCTTTCTTTCATTTAACGTTATTAACATCTGCATTAAATTTAACCTTTATCGTTCCTCTAGGCACATACAAGGTTGACGTAGCTTCTGTACTGACATACAATGTTTGATTTTTACCTATTTTAACGTGTTGTGCAACAATGTCATAATTATCATTAAACGCATCATTAGATGTATATTCTACATTTCCAACATAAAAAAACGGTAATGGCCAACCTTGCTTTCTGAATTTAATTCCATCTACAGTGAAATTATCAGAACCATTATCAGTTATGAAATACTTGATAATTTTCTCAAATCTCGGCTGTCCATCTGTTTCTTGCAAGTACGTTGTTTCCGCATCATATTTCTTTAAAATATATCTCCCATTTCCAGCATCGGCATAAACATAATAATACGTGTTTGTATCAAGACTGCCAAAGCCTACAAAAAATGCGCCAGAAAAAGAACCTGAAACGTCATTGTTAAGTCCTAATGATTTAATTGGATAAGAAACGACATAAGTTCTGCTCGTATAATGATACTCTTTTCCACATCCAGACACAGCCAAAACCAAGCTTACTAACAGCATTATTAACACAAACTTTTTAATTTTCACAACAAACATCCTCTTTCACGTTTTAACAAGTCTTTTCAACTCATTCGCAATGTGCGTCCATATTGCTGTATTAACCTTGTCCTTCTGACTTATAGCCTTTGATAGATGCTTTAAGGCATTGTAATAGTACTTCTTGATGTTATCAGTCTGCTTTTTAGAAAGCCTTTCTAAATCCTGCATAGACATTGAACTAACAATATCATTTACACTGCTTGCCATTTACCGCACCTCCTAAAGCATCAGAAATGTTTAAAACTTTGCCTTTTGTAAGCTTGTCTATACGCCTTTTTAAAAAACTTGGCATAAACATTTCCTGCTCTTTACGTTGCCTTGCCGTACCATATAGCCTTATAAACTGTTCACGTACAAGCTCTATATTCCTTGACAAACATATTTCCGACCAGCCAATAGCCTTGACAACATCACGTACAACTTCTGACATACTGCCAAAGGCTTCTTCAGGTCTGTAATAACCATATAGCCTTATTGCACGTGCAACCTCATACCATGCCTTATCTTCATCAGGAATATCAGGTTTCGTAAAAGCCATAACCTCCTTGTAAAGATCATGTACCGTAGGAGGATACGGACTTTCAAGTATGAACTTTTGAAGTGCACAATTAACAACCTCATAAGGCACGTCTTTAAACATGAAAGCAAACAGGCTAATCATGCCTTGTTTATTCTCCTGTATTTGTTCAGCATAGCGAGGATAAGCAACTTTAAGTGCATTGACAATCTTTGTTGTTTCTTGCACTGTCATTTCAGTTTCCTCCTTCACAGGCAAAAGTCAAATTTCGGTGCTTTTGTTTGCTCACTACAAGCAGATTTCTAAACATCTCTTTGGCAGGAGGAGAACCGCTGGATATACTCTTTCGTTTCCGCATACCTGCATTAACTGCCAATTCCAATCCTTCAAAGCCTGTACAAGGCACTCTTTTTCCCACTGCGGTTGTCAAACTGTCTGCATTGCAGGAAGGACATTCTTGCAATGCGTTTGTGTGTCTATTGACAAAGGCTATTTGACTTTGCCGCCGATTCACAGTTTTTTCAAGCAGTTTTTCAGGCTTATCTGTTTGCCTTAATGATTTCTGATAACGCCTGTCGGCAAGACTGATAACTTTGGATTTGCGTACTTCGTCAGGTTTACTGTCAGTTTCATCAATAGGCACTTTTTTAAGCTTGTTATGGTCAACAATACGCACTTTTTCAGGCTCATTGAGGTTTCTGCCAACTTCTGCAACAAGCACCTCGTCAGGCTTGTCAGCATCAAGCATTTTTTCAGGCTCACTTAAAAGGCTTTCAGGCAATGCGTCAAGCTCATCAGTAAGCCTAACATCATGTAGTTTTTCACGCTTTTCAGTGCCATTTACGACACTGGCAATATCATTTTCGGTGTCGTCAACAACTTTTGCGTTAAATGCATTTTCAAGCATTTTGACAAGTTCCTGTTCAGTGTTATCAACATGCTTTTCAGGCATATCTGAAGCAGTGTCAACGTCACTTTCAGCATCATCAATGACCTTTGCATTGAACGCTTCTTCGAGCATTCTGACAAAATCCTGTTCGGTGCTGTCAGCATGCTTTTCAGGTACATTTTTAGCATCAGGCTGCATTGTGTTGTCAAGCTCACCAACAACAGAAAAGCCAGCTTCTTCAAGAATTTTGATGTCAGCATCACTTAACTTGTCTTTCGCAAGAATTTTGACGACATCATCGCTCAAATCGCTCAAAAAAGCATCACAAGAATCTTTGCAGTCTTTTTCAGATGCATTTTGCGCATTTACCTGTGCCTTTGTGCTATTTTCTTCGTCAATGACCGTAAAACCATATTCTTCAAGCATTTTCCAGTCACCATCAAAATCCTCAAAGGCATCACAGTCTTGCACAAATTGACCTGATGAGATTATCATGCCATCATCGTCAGTTTCTTCAAGGCTGTAGTCGTTCCAGTTGCCATAGCCGTAATTGACTTCTTCGCCTTCAGGAACAAAGTCAAAGCCTTGTTCTGTCCTTGCTGTGACAAAGTGGTGCAGCATTAAGTCGGCATTGCTGTCAGCATTTTGATTGCCTTCTGACTCGGTGACATCGGCTTTGTCGAGTACATGTAGCACATGGCTGTCAGTATCGCAGTCTGTTTTTTCCGCTGCGGAAGTGAAACTGCTTGTGTCCTCCGCATAAAGACATTCTTGCAAGTCAGTGCTGTCCTGCAAAGTTTGTTCTGCATCCATGCCAGCAGGCTCATTTTCAAGTTCAATCAAGTCGGCATCAGGCATGATAACGTTTCTTTCAGGTTCTCTTTCAGGTGCATTAAGGCTTGTATCAGGCTTTTGGTTAGACACTGTTTTAAGCTCTCTATCAAGTTCACTATAGCTCATTTCAAGGCTTGCTTTAGATGCATCATCAGGATTAGGCATAGCATCAAGCATAGCGAAAAACTCTTTGTATTCTTCGCTCTCAAAAAGCTCATCATCAAGCTTTAAAAAGTCGTCATCAAGGTCATCAACGTTTATAGCATCAGGCTCTTTTACAGCATCATTAGGCATATCTAAAGCATTATTCAGGTCTTTTTCAGGCTTATTCAGGTTGCTATTCAAGATTTTACCAGTCTTATCTTCAAGCATAGTTACTGTGCTTAATACAGGCTTATTTACAGGCTCTTTATCAGGTTCTCTATCAAGCTCTTTAAAGCTTATATCAGGCTCTATTACAGGTACCTTAAGGCTTATTTCAGGCTTTATATGCTCTATATCAAGTGCTTTATTAAGGCTTATATCACGCTTATTATTATCAAGTATACATACAGTATCTTTAGGTGTATTATCCGTATTAAGATTATCTATCTTAGTATCACTACACCATAGAGATGACTTCCACAGTGATCTTTTAGATCTAGTAACTAGCTTATTATCACTAGATTTACTTGAGAGAGAGACACTATCAGGTAAGATAGTCTCTGATGTAGTCTGTGATGTATTCTCTGTATTGGTCTCACGTTCAGGTGCTTGACCTCCTACGTTTGTTGTAGGTACCTCCTCCGTTCTATCGTAGGAGGTATTACGTTGCGTTGTAGTATCAACTATTTCACGTCCTACCTCTTTCGTTTTATCGTAGGAGGTATTATAATGTACTGAATTATCATCTGAATCATCAATTTCTTTAATGTTGTTATAAGTTATTTCTTCAATTCTTTCAGGAACTGGTTCAATAAACATAACATTTGTTAATTTTAGACCAGATGTAGGCATTGTAATAGTTCTGAATTCAAGTGTAATTAATCCTAAATCACGAAGCAGTTTTATTGCATCTTGTGCTTGGCGTTTTGAAATTCCAAATTGGTCTGCAAAACTTTGATATGATCTTTGTAATTTGTCTGCATTAAATTTTGTTTTATATCCTTTTATTTCTCCTGTTGCTGGATCTCTTATAATTGTTGGTCTATACCAATAGACAATTTCAGCTAATATTATTATTGCATTTAAGTTAGGTTTACCTGACTGAAAAGTAATATGTTTATACCAATTTGCAGGTATAATATTCCCTTCAAAATTAATTTTTCCTATTTGTTCTACAATTTTGTTCATTTTATTCACTCCTTTTTATTTTAGTTTTTGCAAACGGTCGTATGTTTACAACAAAAATGGCAGCCTTTAGTTTGGCTGCCATTTTTGCCGACTGTTTGCAATTTTTTAAAAGGAGTGTACAAAAAAAAGGCAGCCTTAAAGCTGCCAAAACACGAACAAATGTTTAAAGGAGGAATTTTGTGTGATATGCCCGTAGGAACGAAGTTCAGATCGGGAGGTCAATCTGTTTCGTTCCACAAAAAAAATAGGACGCTTTTGACGTCCTATCATGCAGGAAAAAGTTCCTCAATGTCCTTTTCAGTTTCTTTAAGTTTTTTCGCAGCGACAAGATGTTTACAGTCGCCTTCATAGTACTTAAATGCAGGACAGGTGCACACATTGTGAAGCAGGTCTACCGCATAGTCTTCTGTACCATGTGCAATATATATGTCATTTGTTATTTTCTCAAGGTTGTTTATGTCAAAAACACCACGATGATAATTGCAAAAATCAGAGGTTTGTTTTAAAGCTTCATTGGAAAGTTTGTCGGCTTGCTTGTTCTGTTCACGTGGAATCCACTTAAAACTTGCATGCATATAAAACAACATGTCTTTGCATTGATTGTAATAAGGTCTTAAGCTTTCCTGTTTAAGTTTCCAGTTGCCTGTTATTTGTTCTATGACAAGCTGACTGTCACCGTGTATTAAAATTTCTTTAACACCATGTCGATATGCTGAATTAAGTAGTTCTAATAGTGCCATGTATTCTGCTTCGTTGTTTGTATGTATGCCAATATATTTGCTTATCTTTTCTACTATCTCACCGTTTTCGTCTATCAGTACACCACCAACACCGCTGTCACCAGGATTGCCTTTCGAGCAGCCGTCAAAGTATCCATACCACATGCGCTTACCTTCCTTCTATAAGATTTTATTTTTCAGGCATTTGAAAAATTTTGTTTCCAGTTTTGATTGCATTATATAAGTTTTGTATTATTTCTTTTGCTCTTTTTTCATCAGCATATTTGCCTAAAGTTACATAGTTGTTTGCCATAATACTCCACGTAGTTTCACTGCTTGTATCTTTAGGCTCTATCCAAACTTCTGTAATTTGCTCAATGAAATTCTTATTTTGTCCTAATACCCACATTAATATCATTCCTCCTTATTCAATTCCTAATTGTTCTGCTATCGTGTTCCAGTCGTTAAGAATTTTTGCATATCTGTCAGTATAGTTGATATTTTCTGTTGCATGTTTTGTTGCATTTTTGATACGTGATATGTACATGCAAAGCATTTTGTATTGTTCATCTGTAAGTTCTAATTTGATTTTGTACGTTGCCATGTTTGCATCACCTCAAAAAAAAAAGAGCCTTAAAGGCTCCAATTAAGTTTTTGTTGTAAAAAATATATTATTAATATTACAATGAATTTACCGATTCTAATAAATATTTAAGAAATAGTGTAATCAATGTAAAAAATATTTTACTATGGTTAACTATAATTGTTTTAAATTTATTTATAGTATCAGGTTTTTTCCTTCAATTTCTAAATTGGCATATTGAATAAGTAAAAATTAATATAATTGTTGGTAGCACATACCAAATTAATTTTCCAGGTATGGTTTTATATTTTTTGCTTATAAGATATGTAGCATAATATACGTTCACAAACAAAAGTATTATTGAAAAATCAATATCTGTTAAATCTTTCAATGAAAGTGAAAGCAAGATGCTTGCAAGATTAATCTGGTAAACTGAAATTAAATCACCGTTTTCGATTTTTTTTATTTTATTTTTATTTTCTTTTATTTTTTTAAACAAGGTCATGTTTGCATCACCTCAAAAGAAAGAGCCTTAAAGGCTCCAAAGTTAGGGGGTTTTGGTTGCAAAAAAAAAAGACGTTCACAAACGAGTGAACGTCTTAAAAGGTATGCGCATACCTGTAAAGTTATGGTAAAGCATAGCAAAGAATATAAAAGTTGCTATAAGTCCTATAGATTGGTCTATAATAGAACCTGTATTAAACAAATGGAATCCAAAACGTCTTTCATAAGGATATAAAAGCTCAATGCCTGCATTTGTCATTAAGTCTGCTACAAGGTGCATACCATAGCCTATTATGGCAGGTATAAGAAGCATTTTATCGGACAATACAAGTATTAATATGAACGTTGCAAAACCTGCAAACGAGTGAGTAAAACCTCTGTGTTTCGTGAAGTACGCAAAGCCTATATAAACTGCAAACAAGATCGCTGCAAGCAACGAAAAGTATTTATAATGCCATAAAAAATAATCTGCTATTAATAGTAACGGAAAGCCTAATGGCAAGCCTGGAATAATGTCTATTTTACGTCTTATTAGGCTGTGTTCTTCGTCTATGTCAGGCAACAATGAACTTATTCCTGCTGTTATAAGTGCCTGAGGTAGTGCGTGCGGATTTGTTATTACCGTTGCTGTTGTTGCAAGACCTATTGCAAGGTGTGTACGTCCTAACATTTTATCACGTCCTTTTTAAATTTTCTTCTAATTGCAATCTCAAAACTTCTTCATTAGTTAGCGGTGCAGGTATAGCATCAACGTTAGTAAACCACATTACTTCTTGAATATTTTTTATTTTATGCCAGTTTTGAGCTGTCATTTCAGCTTTAAAAAAAACATAATTAGGATACTTTTTTATTGTTTTTATTTTTTCTTTACCATTTTTAGTTATTATTTCTGTAGTTGTAGGAATGGCAACATTAATTATACCAAGTTTAATTAATTTTTCACGTACTTTTTCTTCCTGATTTGTGAATGTTTGAACTGCATACCATTTCTCCAATTTAATCTTCCTTTCTTTTTGCAAAAAAAATAAAGCTATTTTAAAGCTTTCTTTTCAACATTGCTGGTCCATTTTTCAGATTCTATATTTTGTGAATATTGAACAAACTGGTTTAACGTAGATTTATGTACTTTTATTGTACGTGGAAGATCGACAAGTTTTCTGCCACATGCTTCGTTAAAAATTAATTTTTGATTATTTGGATTGTAGTCATAGTGCGTAATTGACATTGCAATTAATGTATCAGTACCAAGTTTACGTTTTTTTGATAAAATTACTGTTGCGTGTATTTCTTGCTGTCGTTTTAAAGCTTCCATTAACATATTATCTTCTTCATTTTTTTGTTTGCGCTTTTGATTTGCAATTTTTCCAACCTGTTGATTGTGTTTTTTATGGTTTTGTGCTTTACGTCTTTCTTTTTCTTCGATGTATTCAGGAAATTGTTTTAGAATTTTAGATATTGCCTGTTTGCTTACATTTTCTTCTTTGGCAATATCAACAGCTTTTTTGTGTTCTATAAAATATGAGTGATAGACTTTATTTTTATCACACATTATTAGTCCTCCCATTTAATTTTGGTTGACTTTTTGTTAAGTCATTTTTTGGACATAGTACGACCTATATATGTCTATTGCTTATCTTCATTTGATGATGTTTCAAGAAAATTTTCATTTTTTATTTTGTCAAAAACAAATTTAGCAATAGGATCATAATATTTGTTTTCATCTATTTCTTCATATCCGATTATTTCTTGTTCATCTGGCTTGTATATTTCTTGTTTAAGTTTATTTCTACTTATTGTTGTTTTTATTATTGCAACTTGCATTTTTTACCTCCTTTTAAAGAATATTTTTTATATTTTTGTTTCTACCCAAATTATTCAAACAGCTTTTTGCGACGAATCGTCCAATTTATCAATAGAAAAAAGTTCTTCAATTGTACTTCCTAATATTTTAGATAATTTTATACTTGTTTCAAGATTAGGATTTCTAATTCCTTCTTCAATTTTATAATAATGTGACATTGATATTCCTAATAAATTTGCAATATCTTTTACTTTTAATCCATTGTTTTTCCTTATTCTTATTAGATTTATTCTTTTCGTATTTTTCATGCAAACACCTCCATTGGACGTTTTGTCTTGCGATTTAATTATATTATATGCGACTATTCGTCCAATGTCAATAGTTTTTTGCCCATTTTGGACAAAAATGTTTATTTTTTGGACTTATTGTGATAAAATATTTTTTGGACTCATTGTGATAAAATATTAAAATATATTAGGAGGTGGACATTTTGGAATTTAAAGATAGATTAAAAGAATTAAGAAAAGAATTAAAAAAAGACAGATATGAGATAGCAAAATTTTTAAATGTTTCTTATTCTACAATTGCGAAATATGAATCAGGTGTACGTTCTCCAGATAAAGAAACTCTTGATAAGTTAGCAAATTACTTTAATGTTAGTGTAGACTATCTGTTAGGAAGAACTAACATACGCAATCCAGAAAGAATGAACAATGACAAACTTACCGCAAAAGATGAAAGAGATATTGCAAAAGATCTCGAAAAGATGATGAATGATTTAGAACATGCAGATGGACTGATGTTTTATAACGAGCCGATTTCAGACGAAGACAGAGAATTGTTAAAACAGGCTTTAGAATTTGGATTACGTTTAGCAAAAATAAAAAACAAAGAGAAATATACGCCTAAAAAATATCGCAAGAGGTGATCTTTTTGTACTCACGTGAGCAAATAATATTAATCACAAAGAAGCTGACTAAAAAGTACAAAACTAATAATCCTCTTGAATTATCTGAGTGTTTGAATGTAGATATTATTGCACTCCCGCTAGGGAACATATACGGATTTTATAAATACACACATCGTAACAAACAAATATATGTTAATAGCGACTTAGATTATAGAGATAAAATTATAGTTTGCTCTCACGAACTTGGACATGCTGTATTACATCCACGTGAAAATTGTCCTTTTTTAAAAACATATACATATTTTGGAGATAGACTAGAAATAGAAGCTAATTTATTTGGTACATATTTATTAATTCAGACAATAAATGAAGATTTTATGACATACGAACAAATCCTAAATGCTTTTAATGTCGCTGAAGAAATAGCAGCATATAAAATGATATGATAAAAAATAAAATTGTTTAAATTATAATTTATAGCAAAATATTGAGGTGATAATAAATGAAAGCAGTAGCATATTGTAGATATAGTTCAGATAATCAACGTGAAGAATCAATTGAAGCACAAGCTAGAGCAATAAAAGAATATGCAGAAAAAAATAATATTGAAATTATTAAAATATACGCAGATGAAGCAAAATCAGCAACTACTGACGATAGACCACAATTTTTACAAATGATTAAAGATAGTGAAATGAACATATTTCAAGCTGTTATTGTACATAAGTTAGATAGATTCGCAAGAAATAGATATGATAGTGCTTTTTATAAACGTCTGCTTAAAAAGAATGGTGTTAGACTTATATCTGTATTAGAACAACTTGATGATAGTCCTGAAAGTATAATACTTGAAAGTGTTCTCGAAGGTATGGCTGAATATTATTCAAGAAATCTTGCAAGAGAGGTTATGAAAGGATTAAAAGAAAATGCATTTCAAGCAAGATTTAATGGAGGCATACCGCCTTTTGGGTATGATATTATAAATGGACATTATGTTATTAATGAAAAAGAAGCTGAAGCTGTTAGACTTATATTTAAAATGTATAATGATGGCTATGGTTATAGACATATTATAGATGAATTAAATCTGCATGGTTATAAAACTAAAAAAGGTAATACTTTTAGCAAAAATAGTTTGCATGATATTTTAAAAAACGAAAAATATATTGGAAAATACATATTTAATAAAGGTACTAAATATAAGCATAATATTTGCAAAGAAGATGTAATTATAATAGATAATGCTATTCCCGCAATAATAGATAAAGATTTATTTGAGGAGGTACAAAAAAAGATGGAAAAAGCAAAAAGGACACAAGCTGCACATAATGTAAAAAGAATATATTTGCTTTCTGGACTTATAGAATGTGGTATTTGTGGTGCAAGTATGACAGGCTGTTTAGGAAAACAAAAGTATACATATTACAGATGCAATAATAAACAACGTACAAAGCAATGTGATAATAAAGATATAAACCAAGATATGATAGAAAATTACATTTTGAGTGAATTGCAGGAAAAAATTTTTAATGATGATATTATACCTCAAATTGCCAAATCTTTAAACAAAGAAAATCAAGAAATTATAAGTGATAGGCAAAATATGCAAAAAACACTTTTAAAAAGGAAAGAAGAAATAGATAAAAGTATTTCTACTATTGTAGATGCTATTGCAGCAGGACATTTTCATCCGAGCCTTGATGCTAAATTGACCGAGCTTGAGCAACAGAAGAATGAAGTTGAAATACGATTAAGAGAATTGGAATTAAAACCTGATGTAAGTATTATAACAGAAGATATGATAACAGCATATTTAATAAAAGATAAAGATATTTTGACCAAAGGAGACAGAAAGAAAATAAAAGCTATGCTACCTACATATATAAAAAAAATTACCGTCTACCATGATAAGGTTGAGGCAATTTTGAAAATCTCGATTAATCAAAAAGTTTGTACATGGATGGTAGCGGCGAGTGGAGTCGAACCACCGACACTGCGGGTATGAACCGCATGCTCTAGCCAACTGAGCTACGCCGCCATATTTGGTTGCGGGGGCAGGACTTGAACCTGCGACCTCCGGGTTATGAGCCCGACGAGCTGCCAACTGCTCCACCCCGCGATATTAAGCTGGTGCCGGAGACCGGAATCGAACCGGTACGAGCTTTAAAGGCCCGCAGGATTTTAAGTCCTGTGCGTCTGCCAGTTCCGCCACTCCGGCACGTCACTATCATTAGCGACATCATTTATTATATTACATAATATATTATAAGTCAAGACTTTTTGCTTTGATATTTTAGCTAATTAATATTATTTTTTTTAAGAAATCTATTTATCACAGCGCCCTCCAAATTGTCCCACTCACTTGCGGAAATCGAATTAACATTTAAAAGCTCTAATATTGTAATAAGTATTATTGTTCCGGCTATAATTATATCTGCCCTTTCAGGCTGCAACCCATTTATCAATTTTCTTTCTCCAAGTTTAACTGACATAAGTAATTCAAGGAGTCTCTTTACCTCGTTTTTGGAAAGAACATATCCATGAACTTTTTCCCTCGAATAAACTTTTAAGCCCTGTGACATTGCTGCCAATGTCGTTATTGTTCCTCCTATGCCTATAATGTTACATGTTATATTTTCATTATTTTCGATAAATGGTAACAACATATCTATTATATACAGTCTCATATTGTTGTATTCATCGATTGTTGGCGGGTCATTTTTAATAAACCTTTCCGTCAATCTGACAGCACCTATATCAAAACTTTTCTTTATAAGATTATCATTGTAATATGAAAATTCTGTACTACCTCCACCAATATCCAATACCAATGCATCTTTTTTATTTATACCATATGAGGCACCCAAATAACCATATAAACTCTCAGTTTCACCATCTATAATATCTGTATTTAATCCTATTTTAGATAATTCATCTAAGAAATAGTCAGAATCTTTTGCATCTCTCATTGCTGAAGTCGCGAATGCATAGATATCAGTTACATTATAATCTTTCGCATCATCTAAATATTTTCTTATAATATCGATACTTCTTATAACAGCATCATTGTTTAATCTGCCACTTTTTGACACGCCTTCACCAAGTCGTGTTATTTTAACATCTTTTTTTACTGTCTTAATCAATTCACCATCAATATCACATATAAGATGGCGTACAGAATTAGTACCTATATCAATAACAGAGCACCTCATTGTAGTCCTCCTGAATTGAAAATCTTCGGGTAGTCCCCGAATATTAATAATTAGCGTTTCTTTTGTAACCGCCGCCTCTTCGTTTTGATTCGAAATTCTTTTTAAGCTGTTGTTGCCTTTCATCAGAGTCTTTCAGAAATTTAGAAATTCTTTCTTCAAAAGAAATATTATTATTCCGATTGCTATGATGCTCAAATTCATAGCTCCTATTGCTTTTTTCGGATTTGGGCTTTGGCAAAGCTTTCTTTATTGACAAGCTTATGCGTCCTTCCCTATCCATTGAAAGGACCTTTACTTTTACTTTATCATTTTCCTTTAAAAATTCATTAATATCTTTGACATAAGTATTCGCGATCTCTGATATATGAACCAAACCCGTCTTGCCTTCCGGTAATTGAATAAACGCTCCAAAATCAGTGATATTGAGAACAGTTCCTTCAACTACCTCTCCTACCTGAAATGGCATATAAATATTTATCCTCCCTTTAACTTATTTAATACTAATATGTTTATTATATATTAAAAAACATATACTATCAAGTGTGTAATTTTGTAAAAATAAAGTCTTTATTCTATTTTGTTGAATCTTTGTTTTCCTTTGATGTATCTATGTACATTATCTCGCCTTTTTTAATAAGTCCAAGCTTTTGTCTTGCTTCGTTTTCTATAAACTTATCTGTTTCTATATATTTTATCTGATTATTTAATTCTTTATTCTCGATTTGTACAGCAATCTCTTTGGATTTAATTTCATTATACTTCTCATCTAACATATTCAATGTAATTTGCTGCTTGACAAATGTAAATGCAACATAGATAATAAAAATGCCTATCAATATTGTTTTAATTCTAATCTTATTCGTTACCTTCATCATTGGAACAGACCTCTCATCATTTTGTTCTTCTAGTATATATTCGACATTTTGATGAAAAATCCTCTATTTTTTTTTCTTAAAAAGATTAAAATGTGAAACAATGTTATCAATTAGCATTTTTAGAATAGAAAATATCTTTGCTAAATATCTATATGGTACAAGGAGTGCTTTATATAAAATTACAATTGGATAGCTAATCATTTTAAATGTTTTTATTACTATTTTAAATAAAATTCTATAAATAAAAAGTAATGTTTTTACAACAAAAGGACTTAATACAACATTATAGGCTAAAGCACCTATTATAAATCCGAGAAATGTGTAAAATCTTATCTCAACATAATTGCTAATATATAAAAAAAATATAAAAACAATAGTACCAATAATCCAAAAGGTAATATCTCCTATATCTGTAGCAATTCTCTTCGGTTTTATAATTATCCTTATAACTTTATAAACATCGTATATAATTGCAATTATTATGCCACCATATAACATAACAAAGAAAGAATAAAGCTGGTTTTGTACATTCATTACCATTTACATATTACCTCCTCCTGTTATATTATATTAGTATGAAAGACTTATATGATTATCTTTAAGCCTTTCATATATTATTGAATAAATTGTAAGAATATAATTTTAAATGTTATTATTATATAAATATAAAGGAGAAGTTGCATATGAGTACTATTTACGTTTCCGGTCATAAGAACCCAGATACAGATTCAATTTGTTCTGCAATAGCATATGCTAATTTAAAAAGGAGATCAGAAAATATTGAAGCGATACCGGTAAGGCTTGGACCTATAAATAGAGAAACGCAATTTGTATTAAATTATTTTAATGTTAAAGAGCCTGATTTAATTGAAAATGTATATACGCAGGTTAGCGATATATCTTATGATAAGCCTTTAACAATTAAAGAAAATGCTCCTATGTATGAAGCATGGAATATGTTACTTGATAAAAATTTTAAGACTATTGCCATCGTCGATGAAGAAAATAGACTTAAGGGAGTAGCTACAATGGGTGACCTTGCAAAAGCATACCTTACATCATCACAAGAATTATCAAATTATAGCATACCTATTAAAAATATTCTAAAAACCTTAAATGGCCGAATAATTGTCAAAAACGAAGATTTTATAAAAGGAGACATTATTGTTGCCGCAATGCAAACAGATTATGTTATTGGTAAGATTCGTGATGGGGTAACATTGATCGTTGAAAATAGAGAGAACATCCAATTGGAATCTATAAAAAATGGTGCTAAAACAATAATAATAACAGGCGATAGCAATCCATCCGACAGTGTTATAAAAGAAGCCAAAAAGTATAATTCAACAATAATTGTTGTTCCTTGTGATACCTTTGACACCATTAAACTCATAAATCAATGTCTTCCAATGTCACACATTATGATAAAAGATGATATTGTGACATTTAAAGATAGTGATTATATTGATGATGTAAGGCAAACAATGTTAAAGTATAGATACCGTAACTTTCCTGTCGTAAATAGTGAAGGTAAAGTTTTGGGACTTTTAGCAAGACGTCATATATTAAACTATGAAAGAAAAAAAATCATACTTGTGGACCATAACGAATTGTCACAAGCAGTTGACGGTATTGAGGATGCCACAATTCTTGAAATTATCGACCATCATAGAATCGGCGGTGTTGAAACAAACCAGCCAATATTATTTAGAAATCAGCCAGTTGGTTGTTCATCGACAATAATAAATAAGATTTTTGAGGAACGTGGCTTGATACCGGAAAGGCATATCGCTGGGCTTATGTGTGCTGCAATATTGTCTGACACATTAGTATTTAAATCGCCAACCTGTACACCGGAGGATATAAGGGCAGCGAGAAAATTATCTGAAATAGCCGAGATTGATATTGAGACTTTTGGTAAACAAATGTTTGAAGCTGGGACATCCTTAAAGGGTAAAACTGTTGAAGAAATATTTTATATGGATTTTAAAGAATTCATAATCAACAATTTTAAAATCGGAATTGGTCAAGTAACCACATTATCAAGTGTTGGAAATCTTAAAGAAGATTTATTAAAATTCATGGAGAAAGAAAGAAAAAATAAAAATTACGACATGCTTTTATTAATGCTTACTGATATTATTAACGAAGGTTCTTTGGTATTGTTTGCTGGCAATCACAAAGATTTATTAGCTAAGGCATTCAATATTGACATAACGGATAATAATTTTTATCTTCCATATGTCATATCAAGAAAAAAGCAGATTGTACCACCAATAGCAAAAGCGATAAACTCAAAATAGGTTTATCGCTTTATTTCTTCTATCACATCTTTAAAATTATTAAACGGTATATGGGGAATATTATTTTCTATACAATATTTTAGCAGTGTATCACGTGCAAATAGTTTATCTGCATATTTTGCTACACATATGTCTGAATAACCATCACCAATAAAAATAACTTCTGTATTGTCATTTTTGTATTTTTTTAATATCTCAAGTTTGCATGAACCACATTTATCACATTCCGATGATGTATTAAATTTAGCAACAATATTCCCATCTTTAAAATATAGTCTATTGCTATAATATTCAAGATGTATATTGTACTTGTTAAGAATAGTTTTAATATTAAAATCATATCCATCGCTTGCAATTATGACTTTGTATCCTCTCTTGTTACATAAGTTTAAAAAGTCCTTAAAATACTCATCTATTTCTATTTTATTAAGAAGTTTTTTTAGCTTTTCTTCATCCATATCCATAAGCTTAAACGTCTCAAGTGCACATTCTTCGGTACTAATCAAACCTGTCTCCCATTTTCTTTCTATCTCCTGCCAGCCATCCTTTGCAAATGCCTTAACCATTGCATAACAAGTATCTTCTTTTGTTATGGTGCCATCAAAATCAACAAGTATATAGGTACACATAATGCATCCCCTTTACATCATTTTAATACAATGATACACGAAAAGGGATAACTTTTCAATGTTGGCATCACTTCACTTTTATTTAAACATCCTACTTAAAAATCCTCCAGATTTACCCATTATTCCACTTCTATCGCTGTATGTAAGGCTTACAAGTTCTCCATCAATAGATACATTTCCTTCATCTAAATTAAGTTTATTTATATGAAGGTCCTGTCCTTTTATTGTTAAAAGTCCCAGTGCCGTTTCAAGTATAACCAATTCATCATCAAAACTTACTACATTATCTACACCAGTTACCTGCATCTTTTCTCTGTTTTGTATTGTGATGTTCTGTTGTTTATTACTGTTTGTCCCTCTTCTATCCTCCATCATAACACCTCCTCTTTTTATCTAATTTTATGAAGGTGTATGGTATTTTAGAACAAATATCAATAAAAGAGGGTTTTAATCATAACCCTCTTCGCGTTCCAATTACCATAGTTTTACAATATTCAAATTTTTAAAGTAATGCATAATTATATCTTTAGCTTTCGAACCTTGTTTTGCCATTTGATATGCGCCCCATTGCGACATGCCGACTCCATGACCAAATCCCCTTCCTTTTATAAGGAGATTGCTGCCATCATATTTTACACTGTCAAGCATTGTAGATTTCATTTTTTCACTGCCAATAGCTATTCTAAAGTCTGGTGCATTTACAGGAGTTTTATCAAAATTAAGATTTACAGTCCTTCCCGATCCACCTTTTGTCCCTATAGTAACTGAACTAAAATCCTTTATGTTCACACCCATCTTATTAAGTGCATTTAAAACATCTTGTTTTGTAAATGTCGCAGTCCAGTTTTTTATATTTGCGGGGGCATCTTTACTATCATTTGACTTCACACTTTCAATATACGGCGGTTCTGGCTTTTTATAATTTAACCCTTCTTTTGCCATAGCAGTTCTACCTGCTGCATCTGAATGAAACCATGCATCTATATATTTACCATTGAATATAGCGACAGTCCCCCTTGTATCATTTACAGCTTTTCTGATTCTTAAGTTTATGTTTGCTGGATTCCATGCCTGCGCTTCTTCAAAATCTGTTGATATATCTGCTCCGTCATATTTCGACTTTTTAGTATCAACGAAGTTCAATACATAACTTCTAGCTAGAATGGCTTGTGCTTTTAATGCCTCTATCGGCCAATCATTTTTTATCTCCCCCGCAACAGTACCCATAACATATTGCTCAAGTGGCATAGTTTCTATCTTTCCTGTTTGACTTATATATACCTTTAAAACAGGTTCCTTTTTATTACCACGGCTAATCTTTGCCGGTATTGCAGGTAATAACACTTGTGGTTTTCTTTTTTGCAATGGTTTTTTAGATGGTGTTGTACAAGATGTCAAAGCAAATATAGCTGTCATAACCAATAATAATAATTTTAATTTATTTCGCAAAAAAATCCCTCCTATGCTAAACTTAACGTATAAATATATATATACTTTTATGTTAGTATAGGAAGGATTATTGAGATGTATTCATATTTATAAATATTTAATACTTTAACTTAAATAAAATAATACATCTTTAAAGTAACTTATACATATTCTCTGCTTCGTCTTTTAATACATGTTCTTTTAGATCGACAACTTCAGCCTTTATAGCTTTACTTCCGAAATTGATTTCAATGATATCCCCTTCTTTAAGGACATCACCGGCCTTAGCTACTTTTCCGTTAATTGATATCATGCCTTTATCACATGCTTCTTTTGCTATTGTTCTTCTTTTTATAAGCCGTGACACTTTAAGAAATTTATCTAACCGCATTGATTTCCGTCTCCTTAAAAGATAAATCAGGTCATACGACCTGATTTACGCATTCACCAAATCTTTTAAAGCTTTGCCTGCTTTAAATACTGGTGCCTTCGATGCAGGAATTGTTATTTCTTCTTTTGTCTGAGGATTCCTGCCCTTTCTTTCTGCTCTTTCTCTTACCTCAAATGTTCCGAAGCCAACCAACTGCACTTTATCACCTTGCTGGAGTGCTTCTTGCACTGCATCTACGAAAGCATTTAACGCTTTCTCTGCTTCTTTCTTCGTTAATTCGCTTTTTTCTGCAATCTTTGTAACAAGATCTGCTTTATTCACGATTATACCTCCTTAGTAAAATATACTACACTTATTTATTCTTCACAAATTTAAAAAATCCTTCTAATTTAAGCTTATTTTTAATCTTTTTTATCAAAATTATGCATTTTTGCTTCATTCCAGAGCAAATCCATCTCAGATAATGTCATATTTTCCATCCTTTGCCCCATTGTATTTGCGGAATCTTCAATGTACTTGAATCTTTTTATGAATTTATCAACAGTTTTATGCACAGCAAGCTCGGGGTCAATGCTTAAAAATCTGGCTACATTTACTACAGCAAAAATCAAATCCCCTAATTCTTCAATTTTTCTATCCTTATCTTTCCCTTTATACACCTCCTTAAATTCATTTAACTCCTCATAGACCTTTAATATGGCATCATCGACATGATTCCAGTCAAACCCAACTTTTGCCGCTTTTTCTTGAACTTTGTAACCTCGAATTAGAGCTGGCATAGACCGCGGGACATCTTTTAATTCATCTGTATGAGATTTAAGACCTTTTTCGCCTTTTTTTATCTCATCCCACCTCTTTAAAACAGCATCTGATGTTTTTATTTCTTCTTCACCAAAAATATGTGGGTGTCTAAACACCATCTTTTTACATTCGCCATCGCAAACATCATGAAAATCAAACGCCCCTCTTTCGCTTGCTATTTGTGAATGAAAAACAACTTGTAAAAGAACGTCACCGAGTTCCTCAAGCAGATTTTCGTCCGACTTTTTATTAATTGCATCAATTACCTCATAACATTCTTCGATTAAATATCTCTTTAATTTATCGTGATCCTGTTCTTTATCCCATGGGCAGCCATTTTCACTTCTAAGTATCGCCATTATCTCGATTAGATCATTAATATCATACCTTTCTTGTACAATATTTTTAACAGGTGGAATATAAATAGATGTAAGGTAATCTATCCAATCAATCCTATCAATCATATATAATGGCATTGCTTCGATTCTTTGCTCGTCTTTTAATCCAGCTCTTTTTATAACTGTAACTTCAAAAACATCACCGTAAATCTCCATAAGCTTAAGTTTTATATTTGATGCTACCATTCTGCTATATACCTGTGTTATTAAATTGTTGCATTTTTTGTCAGGTTTTATACTATCTATTGACAAAGCATCGATAATTTTTAGTCCATATACAGGATCAATTTTTAACTCGTTTATAACTACATCTATAAAACTCATAGCTGGAATGATTTCCAAATTTATATCGACATTTTCCCTCGAAAACTTTAATATACATTCGACAGATTTTTCAGCAACAAGGGGATTTCCAGGAACAGCATATACTATATTATTATATTTTTCAGCAATATCTATTATTTCCCGAGCAATAGTGTCATAAACCTCTTCAAATGTTGAGCTTTCTTCATATATTTTGTCAAATGTGGTGTATTGTAAACCTAATTTCCTTAAATATTCAGCAGCTGGATGCTTTGCTGTTCTCAAAAATAGCTTATCTGCATTTTTAATCTTTTCAAGTGTTCCAAGTGTAATTTGATCATATGAACCGGGTCCAAGACCCACTATTATTAGCTTACCCATTATTTCACCTCCATTATTCTTTATTATACCATGAGATTGCAATAAAAAAACAATATAGGAATACATAATTATTAGCAAAAATATTTATTTATCTTAAAATTTATTAATAAATTTAATTTATATAATTGAAAAACGTCATAAGTTAAATTATAATATAATTTATAATCATTAAGGGGGGCAGATTTTATAATGGATGTAGTAAAGCTCGGGAAAAAAATTAGAGAAGAAAGGAAAAAGCTTTTTTTAAAGCAAGGCGACATATCTGGTGATGAATTTTCTAAAGGCTATATCAGCTTAATTGAAAAGGGAAAAATTAACCCGTCCCTCAAAGCCTTGAACTTTATAGCAAATAAATTAAATAAGCCATTAGTATATTTTCTTGATGATGATTATAAAGAAAAAGCCGAACTTTTAGAAGAAATTAATATGTATAAAAAAGCATTTAAATTGATAATTGATGGTAGAAGAGCAATCGACAGTGGAAATTACGAGGATGCCATAAATATATATAAAAAGGTTCTTGAATGTAATCTTGACAATTTTTCTTTAAAAATAGTTAGCTTTTATCTTGGCAGGACTTATGTTTATTTAAAAAATTATAAATCTGCATTGAATATATTTGAAGAATGCTTGCCATATTTTACTGAAAACTCAGCATATGAAATCTTGGTAGAAATTTATTACCATCTTGGCCTTTGCTATGGTAATCTGCAAAACTTTTCTACATCCCTTTCATATTATCTAAAAGCGGCTGATGAATTCGAGAAAAGCAGCATTATAAATTATGAACTTAAATGTAGGATATTATACAGCATAGGAACTCTCTATAACAAAATGGGCGAACTAATTAAAGCGAGGGACTATTATCTAAAGTGTTTAAGCTATGCAACTAAAACTAAAACAGTTGATTATATTGCAAAGTGCAATAATGGACTTGGACTTGTTAGCTACAGACTCAAAGAATACAAAGATGCACTGAAGTACATTAGAAAATCTCTTGTTATTAGTAAAGCATTAAACGCAAAAAGCGATATTGCTAATGAATACAATTATATGGGATTTGTTTATACAGATTTAAAAAAGTATGATATTGCAAAAAAATATTTTTTCTACAGTTATGCGATTTACAAGGACTTAAACGACAGATTGGGCATGGCATATAATTTGACTGAATTAGGCAGAATCGATTTTTATATGGAAAATTTTGAGAAAGCAATAGATCATTTAAATGCCTCTATGGAAATTGTAAAAGAATTAAATGAAGAGGAGGAAATAGGGAGGTTATATACATTATTAGGAAGTATTCATTTAAAACTTAATGATTTTGAAAAATCAAAATCAGAGCTTATTAAATCTGTTGAAATACTCAGAAAGCTGGGGCTTAAAAGAGATTTATCAGACGCATACAAAGCATTGGGAAATCTATATATAACAATTGGTGAACCGGACCTTGCAAGTGAGAATTTTAATAAATCTATTGAACTATTATGTGATTATTATAAATAGGAGGACTTTTAAGTGAAGACATTTGTATTATTCTTTGATAGAGTCGTCGACCATATGTTTCCTGCACTAAGGCATAGAAATTTTAAATTATTTTGGTTTGGGCAAATGATATCTCTCATAGGAACATGGATGCAAAATATTGGGCAGGGTTGGTTAGTCCTTAAATTGACAAATTCCCCATTCTTGCTTGGCCTTGTAAGTGCCCTACAATTTTTGCCTATGCTTTTTTTGTCATTATTTGCAGGTGTAATCATAGATAGATTTCCAAAAAGGAAAATATTGATATTCACCCAGACATGCCTTATGTTAACTGCCTTTGTATTAGCAACGCTTACAGCGCTTAAAATGATAACATACTGGGAGATAGTTTTTTTAGCAACAATCATGGGTTTTATCAATACTATAGACAATCCTACTAGACAGTCATTTATAATCGATTTGGTTGGTAAAGAAGACCTAATGAATGCCATTTCCCTTAATTCATCCATATTTAATGGTGCAAGGATAGTAGGCCCTGGAATAGCCGGCATATTAATTGGTATTCTAGGGTATTCCATATGTTTTTATCTCAATGCGCTTAGTTTTATTGCGGTAATCGTTGGTTTAATATTGATTGATGTTAACGGTGGTACAAGCAGGGCTATCTTACAAAAGAAAGAGGTTTTGAATGATATAAAAGAGGGTTTAAAGTATATAAAAAATACACCTGTTATAATCGTTACAATACTTATGATCGCAGTTTTAAGCACATTTTCTATGAATTTTAATGTTTTAGTCCCAGTATTTGCTAAAAATATACTGCATGAAGAAGCGGCTGGATATGGCTTTTTGATGTCTGCGATGGGAGTTGGAGCTTTATGCGGGGCACTATTATTGGCTACTTTAAGCAGCAAAGGTGCAAAACCATTTTATCTTATTGCAGGTGGATTTGGATTGGGATTATTTCAGATTATAATTGGCTTTCAGAGTTATTACTGGTCGTCGATAGTGCTTCTTGCATTATCAGGTTTTTCAATGATAACTTTCTCTGCATCTGCTAATACAACAATACAGCTTAATTCAGAGAATAAATATAGAGGGAGAGTTATGAGTGTATATTCTTTAGTGTTTGGCGGGGTTACACCTATAGGTGCATTATACGCTGGCGGCCTCGCAGAAAAATTCGGAGCTCATATTGCATTCATTATAAGTGGTGTCATCGGTGCAGTTTATGTGTTGTATGTCATAGGATTTCAGTATAAATATAGTTTTGGAAAAGGTGTAAACATTCAAGATGAATAAAAATCCGGGAATGAATTTATTCCCCTTGACCTTCTTTATAGATAAGTCTTGCTGATGGGAACATTTCAATAGCTCTTGGCAATATTCCCTGTACATATGCAATTAAAAGGCCATAATTGACAATTGGTACATTTTTCCCCTTCGCATACGATATTCTGTACATCATTTCTCTTCTATTAAGCATACATCCACCGCAATGTACTATAAGCTTGTATTTTTCTAAATTATCCGGAAATGTCATACCGCTTGCATAGTCAAACTGGATATCGCCACCGACGATCTGCCTTATCCATCTTGGTATTTTTACTTTACCGATATCGTCAGATTGCCTATGGTGTGTACATCCTTCTGCAATCAAGACTTTATCACCTGGTTTTAATCTTTCTAAGGCTTTTAACCCCCTTGTCATTTCATCAAGGTCACCTTTATACCTTGCAAAAAGTATTGAAAATGAAGTAAGTGGTATGTCTTTCGGCGTATCTGCGCTTACTTTTAAGAAGGCTTGAGAATCTGTTATGAGTAAGGTTGGCTTCTTATTCAGGTTTTCAATTGTCTCTTTTAATTCATACTCTTTTGTCACAATGGCGATAGCATCATTTTCTATGACATCTCTTATTACCTGCTGTTGTGGTAATATAAGCCTCCCCTTTGGTGCAGCTTTATCTATTGGCACAACTAAAACTACAAAATCCCCCGGATTTATTAAATCTGATATGATTGATAATTCTCTTTCGTCATATGGGGCTTTTTTTATGATCTGCCTTTTTAGCTCATCAATTCCATAGCCGCTTTCCGTAGATGTTTCAACAAGCTCTAATTTAAGTTTTCTCTCCCAATCAGCTTTCTCATTTTCATCATAATTCGTCAAATCTCTTTTATTTATAACCCCTACAACTGGTATATTTTTTTCTCTTATTTTTTCTAATATTTCCTCTTCAAATTTCGAAGGGCCAATTGTACCATCTATCACCAAGAGTGCTAAATCCGTCCTATTCAGTACCTCGTATGTCTTCTTTATCCTTAATTCTCCTAGCTCTCCCGTATCATCGAGACCGGCTGTATCAATGATTACAACAGGTCCAATCGGAAGTATCTCCATGGCCTTCTGTACAGGATCTGTTGTAGTTCCCGCGATCTCGGATACGATTGCGATATTTTGATTCGTCAGCGCATTTATGATGCTAGATTTTCCCGCATTTCTCCTCCCAAATAGTGCTATATGAAGCCTCGATGAGGTCGGTGTTGTATTCATCTGTTTTCTCCTTTCAATTTTTTAAACCCCGGTATTCCCGGCTTTGTCATCTCATATTCATTAAATATTATATTAAGTTCTTCACTCGTTAAAAAGCCTGATTCTATCGCAGCTTCCCTAACAGTTTTACCCTCATTTTTTGCCTTTTTCGCTATAATAGATGCATTTTCGTAACCGATATAAGGGCTTAAAGCTGTTGCATATGAAAGACTGTTTTCTGCCATTTCTTTTAGATGATCACGATTAGCTTTTATTCCTTTGATACACTTATCTATAAATAGACTTATCGCATTATTTAATAAATCTATTTCAGTAAAAAGATTATACGCAATCAACGGTAGCGTAAAATTTAGCTCAAATTCTCCAGATTGAGCCCCAAGTGTTATAGCATTATCACAGGATATAACTTGAAAAGCAGCCTGTTTTACAGCCTCTGGCACGACAGGATTAACCTTACCAGGCATAATCGATGAGCCTGCCTGTATCTCAGGTATCGCTATTTCCATAAATCCACATCTCGGGCCAGATGACATTAGCCTTATATCATTTGATATTTTTATAAGATTTACTGCAGCGGCCTTTAAAAGGCCTGATACTTCAACAAAAACATCGTTATTCTGAGTGGGATCCATCATGTATTCCGCTCTCGCAAGGCCCAATCCTGTTATATCTCTTAATACCTCTATAACAGAGTAAATATACCTTAAATCAGCATTTAATCCAGTACCTACAGCAGTGCCACCGATATTTACTTGTCTTAACCTTTCCTCGACTTTATATATCCTCCATCTGTCTCTCGCAATTGCCTGTGCATACGCCCCGAATTCCTGACCTAACATTATAGGTACAGCATCCTGAAGCTCTGTCCTCCCAACTTTTATAACATCGCTAAATTCGTCTTCTTTTTCTTGCAATGCTGTTTGAAGTCTCGCAAAATTTTCACTTAACGGTTTCAAAAGTCTAATAGCCGCTATCCTTACAGCAGTTGGAAAGACATCATTTGTAGATTGGCTTAAATTAACATGTTCAAGTGGATTAACTACTTTATAATTACCTTTCTTACCGCCAAGAATCTCTATAGCTCTATTTGCTATAACCTCATTTGCATTCATATTTGATGATGTACCTGCACCGCCTTGAAGTGCATCGACAATAAATTGGTCATGGAATTTCCCCTCTATAATTTCATCACATGCATTTATTATAGCACCAGCAATCTTTTTATCAAGTTTTTTAATATTGGAATTTGCAATGGCAGCCGCTTTCTTTACCATAGCAAGTGATATAATAAGCTCTTTATGTATTGGACGGCCTGTTATATGAAAATTTTCATATGCTCTTAAACTATGAATACCGTAATATGCATCACAAGGTACATCCATATCTCCTAAAAGGTCATGTTCTACTCTATATTTCATCTTTTCCCTCCTAACATATGGTAAATCGATATTTGTATTTAATTTTTAGGTAAAGTAATGGTGAACGTCGTACCCTTTCCGACTTCACTTTCAACATTAATTTCTCCCTTATGTGCTTCAATAATTCCTTTTACTATAGAAAGTCCGAGACCTGTCCCACTATAACGGCTATTTTTAGAACGATAAAATTTCTCAAATATTTTTGAAAGCTCATCGCAAGGTATTCCGCTCCCTTCATCTATAACCTTTATCATAACTTTATCACTTATATTTAGCACAATGTTTATGTTGTTTCCACATTGGCTCGCTTTTGCAGAATTGTCAATAAGGTTAACAAGGACTTGCTTTATTCTATCTTTGTCACCATTTATAATATAATTTTCAGGTCCGGAATATTTTATATTGATACCAGCTCTATTTATTGCAGGTTTAAGCATAGATATAGTTTCTTTGATTAAGTTTACTATATCGAATTTTTGATATGACATCTTCAATCTATTTGACTGAATTCTTGAAAAATCTAAAAGTTCTTCTACAAGAGATGTCAGCCTATCCGCTTCACTGTTTATAATACTCAAATATTCAAAAAGACCATTATCTTTATCAATATCATCGAGTGCCGTTACAGCAAAGCCTTTAATAGACGTAAGTGGTGTCCTAAGTTCATGTGATATATTGCTTATAAATTCATTTTTTATGTTATCAAGTTGACTTAGCTCTTCCGCCATTTTATTAAAAGAATCCGCTAGCATACCTATTTCATCGTTAGTTATTTTCTTTGCCCTTACATTGAAATTTCCCTTTGCCATCTTGATTGTTGCATCCTTTACCATATTTAATGGTTTTGTTATCCTCGCAGCGAAAACAATTCCTATAAGGTATGAAAGTAATATTGATGCCAAAAGGACACCTACAATGATATATGATACTTTTCTTACTAAATCTGACACATTATTTAATGATGTAGATAGCCTTAAGACAGCGACGTAATTCAGGCTATTTTTAATAGGGACAGATACATTAAGTATTTTCTCACCATATTCTGAGTCAATATATGTACCAGTATTTCCCTTTATCGCCGCACTTACATCTGGCGTATTTATTTTTAATGGATATGGCTTTGCATTTACACTAGAATCACCCAATAATAAGCCTTCGATATTTAAAACCTGTACTTTTGCATTTATATCCTTAGAAAGCTTTTTAGCAACATCCTGACCTATGGTATATATATCTGCATCAATGTAACTGTCAAAAACATGTGAAAATGTCGCACCTTGTGATTCAAGAATATATGTCATGTTTGTTATGTAGTATTTTTCAAGGCTTATAAGTATAATAGCACCAAAAAAAGATATTATTATAGTTATAAGTAGAATATATGAAGCTATAATTTTGCTTTTAATGCTCACTTCTACTTCCCCCAATATAATAACCAATACCCCACTGTGTCTTTACATAGTTAGGGCTTTTTGTATTTATTTCTATCTTTTCCCGCAGCCTTTTTATATGAACATCAAGCGTTTTTGTATCGCCATCGTATTTATCGCCCCAGACAGAGTCAATCAGTTCTTCTCGTGTCACAACTCTATCTTTATTAAGCATTAGAACTTTTAATAGTTCAAATTCCCTTTTTGTTAGGTTTATGTCTTTGCCATTTATCGTAACGGTATTATTATCAAGGTCCATTTTAATATCACCATAGCTTAAGATTCCATTAGACTGGATAGATTTATTACCATTAAATTCATAAATCCTTCTAATTAATGCCTTGACTCTTGCTGTAAGTTCCCTTGGATTAAATGGCTTCGTTATATAGTCATCTGCACCAAGTTCAAGTCCTAATATTTTGTCTACATCCTGACTTTTAGCAGTAAGCATGATAACAGGTACATCTATATTTAAATTTCTTATCGTTCTTAAAACATCGTATCCATTCATTTTAGGAAGCATAATATCAAGAATCATAAGCGATGGTCTTCTTTCACTTACCATTTCAATTGCGGTTTCGCCGTCATAAGCAACTTCGATATCATAATATTTTTCAAGGTTAATTTTTATTAGTTTTGAAATATTAATTTCATCTTCAACAATAAGTATACTGTACATTTTACCACCCCTTACAAATATATTAACATATTATTAATAAAAAAGTTTATAATATATTGTTGAGAATTTTAATTAATACTTGATTTTCAATTTCAACTGTTGTATTATATTAATGTAAGGATAATGCTTATTAATTGATATGTATTATCTTATAAAACGAATATTATATTAAGGAGGAAAATGTTATGACAGATTTGTTTGGAGTTTATAAATGTAAAGAATGTGGAAATACTGTAGAAGTCTTAAATGCTGGTGGTGGCACATTGACATGTTGTGAAAAGGCAATGGAGAAACAAGCTGCTAATACGGTTGATGCAAGTAAGGAAAAGCATGTACCTGTAATATTGAAAAATAGTGACACTGTAACAGTAAAAGTTGGTAGTGTAGAACACCCAATGGAAGAAAAACACTACATAGAATGGATTTCAATTCTCGCAGATGGAATATACATGAGAAAGATGCTAAAACCTGGTGAGAAGCCAGAAGCTACATTTAAGACCGATGCTTCAAAGATTCAAGCATGGGCATATTGTAACTTGCATGGCTTATGGGCAGCAGAAGTTTAACAAATATCCATTAACCCCTCCCCTTTCATAATATAAAAACCTCAACAAATTATCCTGGATTTTATCCAGGATGATTTGTTTCTATAAATCGTAATTCCTTTGGTAAAATACATCAATGAGACTTTTATTCCGCATTTTAAAGAAAGCAAAACTTACTTATAAAATGCGTATATTTTTATATAAATTTTAAATATCCTTCTTTTATTATACACGGCCCGTAATCGTCATGTATATAAGTACGACATTTAAAGTAATTATCAATGATGATATAAACCAACCTATAATATTCGTTATGAATTTATTAACAAAATCACCCATATGCTCTCTTCTACCTGTTATTATAATCATCGGTATAATTGCAAATGGAAGTGCAAAGCTTAAAGATACCTGGCTTATTACAAGTGCCTTCATGGGATTAATACCCGAACATATGACTAGCATCGCAGGTATTATTGTAACAAGCCTCTTTATGTTTGGTGGAAATTTTATGTTTATAAAACCATCCATGACGGTTTCACCTGCCATAGCACCAACCGCTGATGAGGAAAATCCAGATGCCAATAGTGCAATAGCAAATGCTACACTTGATAGTGTACCTAGCAATGGTTCGAGTGACCGATGCGCTTCTTCGATAGTATTTACAATAAGGCCTTCTTTGAAAAATACCGCAGCTGAAACAATAACCATTGCCACATTTACTATGAAAGCTATATTCATGGCGATTAATATGTCAATCTTCTCCATTTTTAAATGGCGCTTTTTTTGATCTATATTAAGGTCATGATTTCTTTTCTGAACTAATTGTGAATGTAGATATATTACATGGGGCATGACAGTTGCACCGAGCATTCCTGCAGCAATAAGTAAAGCCTCTCCATTTGTCAATGTCGGTACAAATGTATGGATCCCTACTTGTATCCAATCCGGTTTTGCCAAAAATATCTCAATCGCATATGCTATACATATTACACCAATTAAAAATGTTATCACAACTTCTACGATACGCTGCCCACATTTCTGTAAATATGTTATAGCAAATGTTATTATACCTGTTATTGTTCCAGCAATAGAAAGCGGTATTTTAAATAAAAGATAAATCCCAAGAGCTCCCCCTAAGAATTCTGCCATTGTCGTTGCAATTGCGGCAAGCTCAGCAACACACCAAAAGAGTATGTTTGTTTTTTTAGAGAAAACTTCCCCACACATTTCTGATAAATTTTTTTCAGTCGCTATTCCTAATTTTGCTGATAAATACTGTAAGAAAATCGCCATCAAGTTGCTCCATAAAATTACCCATATAAGACTATAATTAAATGTTGAACCACCACTTATATTTGTCGCAAAATTACCTGGATCGATGTACGCTACACTTACAATAAATGCAGGACCTAAATACCTTAATAATGTTTTTAGTCTCATTAAGATATCGTAGTTATTTGTTTTTACATCTTTTAAATTAACACTTGTTAAGCCTATTTCATTTACACTCCTCATAAAATCACTTCCTTTAAATCTTTCATTTAAATAAAAGTTTTAATAGCATATAAAATTTTTAGCTTATGCTAAAATTCAACCATCTATCATAGAATATGTAAGAGGGAATTATTATGTTACGATTCGAGTTTAAAAGAAGGTGATAATTTGCATAAAGATTTTTTTACATTTAGTGAATATATGAAAAAAGAAGATAAATCATTAACAGCATCTATGGAAGATTATCTTGAAATGATTTATAGATTATCTAGAAAAACAGGATTCGTAAGATTGCACGAATTATCAGATGCATTAAATGTACAACCTCCATCCGCAACAAAAATGGTTCAAAAATTAGCTGAACTCAATTTAATAAATTATGAAAAATATGGTGTTATTACGCTAGGGGATTCAGGTAAAGTTCTCGGTGAGAGACTTATTAAAAGGCATAATATAATCTCAGATTTTTTACGTGCAATTGATGTTACTGAATCAGAAATCCTTGAAGAAACAGAGAAGATAGAGCATACTATAAGCGCTAATACTTTAGATCGCTTTAATGGTTTTATAGAATTTTTAAACTATAATCCGGATATTAAATTAAAATTAAAATCATATATGGAATCAAAGCAAAAATCCTCCAACAAAGAATAAAACCATGATTATTAAAATTTCATTAAATATCAATGTAATAATAAAAATAAATTTTATATTATGTTATAATATAACAGTCAAATAAATTTTATAGGAGGATTTATAATAGATGCAACTATTAAAAACAGGAATTGATATTATACTTCATCTTGATAAATACTTAGGTTCGATAATTCAAACATATGGTATAACAACATATCTGATATTATTTTTTATAATCTTTTTTGAAACAGGTCTTGTTGTAACACCATTTCTTCCTGGTGACTCCCTTATATTTGCTGCCGGTGCCTTTGCAGCAATCGGTTCTCTAAATGTATTTACTTTATTTATTTTATTATCTATTGCAGCCATCCTCGGTGATACAGTAAATTATCATATAGGCAAATTTATCGGTGCAAAGATATATGAAGCTGAGAATATAAAATTTATAAAAAAAGAGCATCTCATAGAAGCTCGAAACTTTTATGAAAAATATGGAAATATGACGATTGTCCTCGGAAGATTTATACCTATAATTAGGACATTTGTACCATTTGTTGCTGGTATCGGTGAGATGAACTATCTTCACTTCTTAACTTACAATGCAATAGGTGGTATAACATGGGTCGCCTTATTTACATTTGGTGGTTACTATTTTGGAAATCTTGAAGTTGTAAAAACCCACTTTGGATTTGTAACAATCGCAATCATATTGATATCCTTGATACCTGCCGTTATAACATTTATTAAGAAAAAATGATAAAGGGACAAGTTTGCAATTAAGCAAATACTTGTCCTTTTATTTTTATGTATCACCAGTCCTTAAGACATCTATTATCTTCTCACTTTTTTACTCCATTGTTTGTAGGTATTTCTATATATTGTATATCATAAAGGCACTAAAAGCAGGTTTTATTTTAGTTAAATTATTGACAAATAAATTTATATATTGTAATATTATAATATAATAATAAATAAATAAAGGAGATGGAATTATGAAGGTTTTGATTGTCGGAGGCGTTGCCGGAGGCGCTTCTGCAGCAGCAAGATTAAGAAGACTGGACGAAAATGCTGAAATTATACTCTTTGAAAAGGGCGAATATATTTCCTTCGCTAATTGCGGATTGCCATATTATATCGGAGAAGTAATAAAAGATCGTGAAAAATTAATCGTTGAGACACCTGAAGCCATGTCAAAAAGATTTAAAATCGATGTGAGAATTAATAGTGAGGTAACAAAAATACTGCCGAACGAAAAAGCTGTAATTGTATATGATAAATTACATGACAAAACATATAAAGAATCATATGATAAATTGATCTTATCACCTGGCGCAGAGCCTATAAAGCCACCTATGCCTGGAATAGATGGAGAAAATGTATTTACACTGAGAAATATTCCAGATACTTATATGATTAAAGACTATGTTGATAATAATAAACCTCAAAGGGCTGTAGTCGTTGGCGGCGGTTTTATAGGATTAGAGGTAGCAGAAAATCTGCACAAACGCGGATTAGATGTTACAGTTGTAGAACTTGCCGACCATGTTATAGCACCATTGGATTATGAAATGGCAGCTATTGTTCATCAACATTTAAGAGACAAGGGCGTAAATCTTATATTAAAAGATGGAGTAAAGGAACTCATTCATAAAGAAAAATATACACAAGTTCTATTGAATAGTGGTAAAATTATTGATACAGATATGGTCGTTTTAGGAATAGGTGTAAAACCTGATATAAAGCTTGCTTTGGATGCAGGTCTGACCATAGGTAATACACATGGTATAAAAGTAAATCAATACATGCAAACATCTGATCCAAATATTTATGCCGTAGGCGATGCCGTTGAGGTCAAAGACTATATAAATGGCAATGATGCCTTAATACCATTGGCAGGTCCAGCAAATAAGCAAGGACGAATAGCAGCGGATAATATAGCTGGAAGAAAATCAACTTATAATGGCACACAAGGCACATCTGTCGTTAAAATATTCGATCTGACAGTCGCAACGACAGGTAATAATGAAAGACTATTAAAAAAGTTCGGTATCAATTACGAAAAAACTATTATACATCCAAATTCCCATGCAAGCTATTATCCTGACGCATTACCTATGTCGATAAAGCTATTGTTTTCTAAAGATGATGGTAAAATCCTCGGCGCACAGATAGTCGGATTTGATGGTGTTGACAAGAGAATAGACGTAATTGCGACGGCAATACGTTCAGGAATGACTGTATATGATTTGGAAAAATTGGAGCTTTCATATGCACCACCATATTCATCTGCAAAAGACCCTGTAAATATGGCTGGTTTTGTAGCTTCAAATATTTTAAAAGGCGATGTCAATGTATTTCATTGGGATGATGTTAGCAAAATAGATAAAGCCAAGACTTTCTTGCTTGATGTTAGAACGAATATGGAATACAGTCTTGGAAATATAGATGGCTCAGTCAACATTCCCGTTGATGAATTGAGGGACAGATTAGATGAAATTCCAAAGGATAAGGAGATATTAGTTTATTGTCAAGTTGGTTTAAGAGGTTATTTAGCTTGTAGAATACTATCACAGCATGGCTTTAAATTTGTAAAAAACCTCAGCGGTGGCTATAAGACATATAAGGCCGCTACTACTAATTCCAGTGAATTAACTATAAAGTATGATGATCAGCAAACAGAATGCGGTATGAGCATAACTACTGATAAAAAAAAACTAAATGATATTGGTGAAATTAACAGTAGCAATATTACATTAGAAGTTGATGCATGCGGCCTGCAATGTCCTGGTCCAATAATGCAGACATTTAATGCAATCAAAAATCTAAAAAACGGAGAAATATTAGAAATCAAAGCTTCTGATCCGGGCTTCGAAAATGATATAAAAATTTGGTGCCAGAGAACTGGAAACGAGCTTATTAAACTTTATCATGAAGGTAAAACTATTGTTGCAAGAATAAAGAAGCATGATTCACACATAGAAGTAAAAGCCGAAACAAGCAATCATGATAAAGCAATTATTGTTTTTAGCGGCGATCTTGATAAAGCTATTGCAGCTTTTATCATAGCAAATGGTGCTGCAGCTATGGGTAGGAAAGTCACGCTATTCTTCACTTTCTGGGGTTTAAATATATTGAGAAAACCGCAGAAAGTATCCGTAACAAAGGATTTTATTAGCAAGATGTTCGGTATTATGATGCCAAGAGGATCTAGTAGATTAAAACTATCAAAGATGAATATGTTTGGCATAGGTCCTAAATTGATAAGGCACATTATGAACAAAAAACACGTAGCTTCATTAGAAGATCTAATACAACAGGCACTTAAAAACGGCGTAAGAATAGTCGCATGCAATATGTCATCAGACATAATGGGAATAACTAAAGAAGAACTTATAGATGGTGTTGAAATTGGTGGTGTAGCATCATTTATCGGTGCAGCCGAACAGTCTGATACAACACTGTTTATATAACATTCAAAGGAGTGATTTAACTGATAAATCATAAAATAGATATACAAAAGGATTTTAAAAAATATGAAGACATTTCAGAAAAGCTAAAGGTGATCGCCCATCCATATAGGTTATGTATTGTGAAAGGTCTTTTGGATGGTGGCTGTAACGTAACAACAATACAAGAGTGTTTAAATCTGCCACAGTCCACTGTTTCACAGCATCTTTCAAAACTAAAAGCGGCGGGCATAATAAAGGGTGAACGAAATGGACTTGAAATATGTTATAAAGTAGTTGATCAAGATATAATAAATGTTATAAATATATTGTTGAAAGAATAATATATCAGACAAAGGGACAGCGTACCTGTCCCATTTTTTAATATCATATTTTAGGTGCGCCAATGGTTTTTTTCTTTTTTAATGTATTTCTCAATTCTATTGCATTATATACGTCAATGTCAACGACATCCGAAAACTTTTTTAAATCTTCCAATGATAAATCTTCTATAGCACAGTTTTTATCTATTGCGTATAAGACTACCTTTCCTGATATCTCATGCGCTTTTCTAAAGGGAATCCCTTTTGATACAAGGTAGTCCGCAAAATCTGTTGCATTCATGTAACCGTATTTTGCAGCCTTTTCCATGTTATCCTCTTTAACATGTATAGTTTCCATCATCCCTGTAAATACTTTTATACACATCTTCAATGTATCTATACCGTCAAATAAAGCTTCTTTGTCCTCCTGCATATCTTTGTTGTATGCAAGTGGAAGTCCTTTCATCACTGTAAGTATAGTTATCAAATCTCCATATACTCTACCTGTCTTACCACGTATCAGTTCTGCTGCATCAGGATTCTTCTTCTGTGGCATCATGCTACTGCCTGTCGAATATCTATCGTCAAGTTCAATGAAATTGAATTCTCGACTTGACCACAGTATAATTTCTTCGCAAAAACGGCTTAAATGCATCATTACAATAGATGCAAAGCTTAAAAATTCTATGATAAAGTCCCTGTCGCTAACGCCATCCATGCTGTTTTGCGTTATATCATCAAAACCTAAAAGCTCAGCAATAAATTTTCTATCTATATCATATGTCGTTCCAGCAAGTGCACCAGATCCAAGCGGCATTACATTTACTCTTTTATACATATCATCAAGCCTTGATAGATCCCGATTAAACATTTCAACATACGCAAGCATATGATGTCCGAATGTAACAGGCTGGGCTCTCTGCAAATGTGTGTAACCAGGCATAATTGTTTTTTCATATTTTTGAGAAAGGCCTTTTAATATATCAATAAGTTTAAATAAATACTCCCTTATTTCTTTGATTTCATCTCTTAGATATAACCTTACATCTGTCGCAATTTGGTCATTGCGGCTTCTACCGGTATGGAGTTTTCGCCCAGCATCACCGATTTTCTCTGTCAAAAGTCTCTCAACATATGTGTGTACATCTTCATCATTTGGTATATCATTTATATCGGCCGTTTCAAGTATTTCATTCAAGCCTTTTATAATAAAATTTAATTCATTATTGCTTAATATGCCTGCTTTATTTAATCCCTTTGCATGTGCTATAGAACCTTCAATATCATTTTTCAAAAGCCTTATATCAAAAGAAATGGAGGAATTAAACTCCTCCATAAGCTTATCTTCGCTATCTTTGAACCTACCTCCCCACAACTTCATTAGCATCTTCCTTTCTATTCATCTCCATCAATGCTTTTATCTTAAGCGGCAAACCAAATAAGTTTATAAATCCTTCTGCATCCTTCTGGTTGTATACCTCGTCTTCACCAAATGTCACAAATTCCTCGTTGTATAGTGAATAAGGTGACTTTGAACCCGCATTTATTATACTGCCTTTATAAAGTTTCAGTCTGACAGTTCCAGTGACATTTTGCTGTGTCACATCGACAAATGCATCAAGGGATTCTCTAAGTGGCGAAAACCACAATCCATTGTACACAAGATCAGCATATTTCTGAGCTACTATATCTTTAAACCTCATGGTTTCCTTATCCAGCACAAGATACTCCAATTCTTTGTGGGCTGCATAAAGAACTGTACCTGCAGGTGTTTCGTAAACACCACGGGATTTCATACCTACAAGTCTATTTTCTACAATATCAGCTATCCCTATTCCATTTCTTCCGGCAATCAAATTAAGCTCTTCTATCATCTTTGCTGAGCTGCTGTAAGATTTTCCATTTACTTTTACAGGCAGTCCCTTCTCAAACTCTAAGACAACGTACTCCGGCTCATCTGGTGCTTTTTCTGGTGGTACTATAATGTCATATAGGCTGCTTTTAGGCTCATTCCACGGTTCCTCCAAATCACCGCCTTCGTGGCTTATGTGCCATATATTATTGTCAACGCTGTATATCTTTTCTTTTGTAACCGGTACAGGTATGCCTTTCTTTTTTGCATAGTCTATCTCTTGCTCTCTTGATTTGAATTCCCATATCCTCCACGGCGCTATTATCTCAATTGATGGGTCCAGCGCTCGTATGGACACTTCAAATCTCACTTGATCATTGCCTTTTCCTGTGGCGCCATGAGCAATAGCCTTCGCTCCTTCTTTATGTGCTATCTCTACAAGTTTTTTGGCAATAAGAGGCCTTGCAAATGATGTACCTAAAAGGTACTTGCCTTCATATACAGCACCTGCTTTTAATGTAGGGAAAATATAGTTTTCCACAAACTCATCCTTAACATCTTCAATATATATTTTGCTAGCACCACTTAATAGAGCTTTTTCTTTTACACTTTTAAGTTCGCTTCCCTGCCCCACATCTATACAAGCAGCTATTATCTCGCATTCATAATTTTCTTTAAGCCATGGTATTATAACTGATGTATCAAGACCACCTGAATATGCTAATACTACCTTTTCACCTTTTAACATTTTTATCTCTCCTCTATAATACTAATTTTTTTACATTTTCAAACTGAATATTCTGGTATTCATTTAATGATAATATTGATAGACCATTTATATTTACCTTCTGTACCGCTGACAGTGCTGCCTTTGCAGTATCCAGTGAAGTAAACAAGGGGATTCTGTACTCACATGCTGTACGCCTCAACTTAAAACCTTCGTTGTCAGGCTTTTTGCCTTTTGTTGGTATATTTATAACAAGCGAAAAATATCCTTCCTTCAATAGCCTTATGGCATCTTTTATATCAATTGACTTAACATGCAGTCCCATTGAAGTAAAATACCTCGTCGTACCCAGAGTTCCAAATAATTCATACCCGGCATCATCGTACTTTTTGACAATCGTTAATGCTTCATTTACATCTTTCTTTGATATAGATAATAGAACTCTGCCCGTCTTTGGTATATTTAAATTTGCACCAACCATTGCTTTATACAATGCACCTTCATAGCTCAAGTCCATGCCCATTATCTCGCCTGTTGATTTCATCTCAGGTCCCAGCATTACCTCAACATCTGTTAGCTTCTCCATAGAAAATACCGGAGCTTTTACGATCGTGTGGGCTGTCTCAGGCCATAGTGTTTCATTATACCCAAGCTCTTTTAAGCTTTTCCCCATAGAAACTTTTACTGCAATATCTACCATAGGAACCCCTGTTGCCTTACTTATAACAGGTATTGTTCTTGATGCTCGTGGATTAACCTCTATTACATAAACTGTACCGTCTTTTACGACAAATTGTATATTAATAAGACCCTTAACTTTCAATGCCTTTGAAATTCTTTTTGTAAAATCTATAATTGTATCAATTTCACGCTCGGTCAGATTCCTTGCAGGATATACTGAAAAACTATCACCTGAATGAATACCTGCTCTTTCGATATGCTCCATAATTCCAGGTATTAATACATTATTTCCATCAGCTACAGCATCAACTTCAACTTCTCTTCCTTCAATATATTTATCAACTAATACTGGCTTACCTGGCGATACTTTTATTGCATTTGATACATAATCAATTATCTCTTGAAGTGTATTTACTTTTTCCATAGATTGACCTCCAATAACATATGAAGGTCTTACAAGCAATGGAAAGCCTAATCTTAGAGCAGTATCCTTGGCATCTCCAACAGATAGTGCATATCCGCCCTTTGGCTGGTTTATATTAAGCTCCTTTAAGAGCATTGAGAACTTCTCTCTATCCTCACTTATATCTATGCTTTCATAAGATGTACCTAAAATATTAACGCCGTAATCTTTTAATCCTTGTGTTAAATTAATTGCTGTCTGTCCGCCGAACATTACCATGACACCAAGAGGATTTTCTTTTTCAACTATGTTCAGTACATCTTCCAGTGTCAGTGGTTCAAAATACAGCCTATCACCTGTATCAAAGTCAGTACTTACAGTTTCAGGATTGTTATTAATTATAATAGATTTTATTCCCATATTCTTTAAAGCCCAGAGAGCTTTAACTGAACAATAGTCAAATTCTACACCTTGGCCAATCCTTATAGGTCCTGATCCTAAAACTATTACTTTCTTTATATCACGATGTATAGGTACTTCATCATATTCTTCATATGTTGAATAAATATATTGCGTAACTGACTCAAATTCAGCTGCACATGTATCTACCATCTTATATGACGGTAATATACCGTATTCTTTTCTTAAATTCCTTACATCTTTTTCTTCGATTCCTTTTATCTTAGCTATTTCCTTATCTGAAAAACCCATTTTTTTGGCCTTTTTCAGTATTTTTTCATTTAAATCGCTCTTATAAAGTTCTTTTTCCATATTGATTATATTTAAAAGTTTGTTTAAAAACCATATATCAATCTTTGTTAATTCGCTAATATAATTTACTGTAACACCGCGGCGAAGTGCCTCGGCTATATAAAATAGCCTCATATCATTCGGCTTCTTTATCTTTTCTATTATTTCATAATCGCTAGCAGCTTTAATATTTTCATTAATTAATCCGTATGCTTTAATCTCCAGTGACCTGATAGCTTTTAAAAGCGATGCCTCAAAACTTCTATCAATCGCCATCGTTTCACCGGTGGCTTTCATTTGCGTACTAATCTTTCTATCCGTTCCATAGAATTTATCAAATGGCCATCTCGGTATCTTTGTAACAACATAATCTAACGCTGGTTCAAAAAATGCCGTTGTTTTACCTGTTACCGGATTTTTTATTTCATCGAGTGTAAGACCTATCGCAATTTTAGCAGCTATTTTCGCTATAGGATAGCCTGTTGCTTTCGATGCAAGTGCACTTGAGCGGCTTACCCTTGGATTTACCTCAATTACATAATATTGATGGCTATATGGGTCAAGTGCAAATTGAATATTACATCCACCTTCTATACCAAGTGCCTTTATTATTTTTATGCTGGCAGTTCTTAACATTTGATATTCATAATCAGTAAGAGTCTGAGATGGTGCAACAACGATACTATCACCTGTGTGTATACCTACCGGATCGAAATTTTCCATGTTGCATATTGTAATACAATTATCTGCTTTATCTCTCATTACTTCATATTCTATTTCTTTAAATCCATAAAGGGATTTCTCTATCAATACTTCATGTGCCATGCTTTTTTTAAGTCCCATATCAACAATTATTTTAAGCTCTTCATCGTTATTCGCTATGCCGCCGCCGGTACCTCCGAGAGTATAGGCCGGCCTAACAATTAGGGGATAACCACATATTTTTGCAAACTTAAGTGCGTCATCGATATTATTTACCGTCGCGCTTTTCGCAACAGGTTCATTTATCTCTTCCATTTTCTTTTTAAATAATTCTCTGTCTTCAGCGGTTTTTATAGATTCGATTGATGTACCAAGAACCTTAATGCCGTATTTATCAATTATTCCACACTCTTTTAATTTAACAACTACATTAAGCCCTGTCTGCCCACCAATTGTACCAAGTATCCCGTCAGGCAGTTCTTTTTCAATTATCGCTTCAAGTACATCTACTTCCGGATTTTCCATATACACAATATCAGCTATTTCTGTATCTGTCATTATTGTCGCTGGATTGTTATTCACTAAGATAACTTTTAATCCTTCTTCTTTTAATGATTTACAGGCCTGTGTTCCGGAATAGTCAAATTCTGCCGCTTGACCTATTACAATAGGACCAGAGCCTATAACAAGAACTTTGCTTATTCCTTCATATTTCGGCAAGATAAGACCTCCTTTTATAAATGTATGTTATATCCATGAATTTATCAAAAAGATACATAGAATCATGTGGACCTGGACATGCTTCAGGGTGATACTGCACTGAAAAAACGGGTAAGTATTTATGTTTTAGTCCTTCAACAGTATTGTCATTTAAATTAATATGCGTTATGACAATTTCATCACTGTTTATTGAGGCTTTTTCGACTGCATAACCATGGTTCTGTGATGTAATATATGATTTTCCTGTTGTTAACTCTTTAACTGGATGATTTGAACCTCTATGGCCGAATTTCATCTTAACTGTGTTGCACCCCATTGCAAGTGCTATAACCTGATGCCCCAAGCAAATCCCAAGTACAGGCTTTTTCCCGATAAAATATTTTGCAAGTGAAATGGCATCAATTGCATCCTTAGGATCACCAGGACCATTCGAGAAGAATATAGCATCTGGTTCTATAGGCATCACATCATCGTGACTTGCATTGTATGGAAATACATATATGTCAAAGCCTACCCCATTAAGCATTTTTAATATGTTATTTTTTGTTCCAAGGTCTATAAAAGCAAGTTTCGGACCTTCACCTGGTATATGGTACACTTTCCTTGTTGATACTTCTCTAAGTAAGTCCTCCTTATTTTCGGAAATTACATCATCTTTTTTATTTGTAATAATGCCTTTCATCGTACCATATGACCTTAATTTCTTTGTAAGTTCTCTTGTATCTATCCCTGTTAATACAGGTATATTATTTCTATCGAGGTATTCAATAAGTTTTTCTTCATGTAGATAATTGCTTGGCATATCACAGTGTTCTTTTATGACATATCCTCTTATATACGGTTTTTGTGATTGAAAATCATATTTATTTATACCATAATTTCCTATAAGAGGATATGTCATTACCACAATCTGACCTGCATATGAGGGGTCAGTTATTATTTCCTGATACCCTGTCATGCCAGTATTAAACACAACTTCACCAAAACCTTTTATATTGCTGCTAATTATATTACCTTCAAAAATGCTGCCATCTTCAAGTTTCAGATAGCCTATCATTAAATCATTCCTTTCTTATGAGCAGTATCATTTAAAGGATTATTAACCATAAATGAAATATCGAAGATCAATGTAGTTTGGTTAATAATTCAACACCTCATAAACTCATTTCCTGCAACACATCATCGAGAATAATAAGAGCAGTATCTATCTCTTCTTTTGTTACAATTAAAGGTGGTACAAATCTAAGTACATTATGATTTACGCAATTTATAAGAAGTCCCTTATTCATAGCATTCATTACAATGTCACCAGCGTCATCAAGATTTATTTCACATCCTATCATAAGACCTTTGCCTCTTACATCTTTAATAATGCTATATTTTTCTTTTAAGCCTTTGAGACCGTCCTTAAAATACTCACCTTTATATAAAACATCATCGAGAAAACCTTCTTTTGTTATTTCTTTCATAACTGCAAGTCCAGCGGCACATGCTAAGGGATTTCCGCCAAATGTCGATGCATGGTCACCCGGTTTAAATACAGATACCCCTTCTTTCGCAACTATTGCACCTATTGGAACACCCCCACCTAAGGCCTTTGCCACTGTCATAATATCAGGTGTTATATCATAGTGTTCATATGCAAAGAGTTTCCCTGTACGACCGATACCTGTCTGCACTTCATCTATTATGAGCAATATATCATTTTTGTCACATATTTCTCTCGCTGTTTTTAAATACTCTATATTCCCTTCATATATGCCACCTTCACCTTGTATAACCTCAAGCATAATCGCGCATACCTCATCATCAATAGCACTGTATAATGCATCAGCATCGTTATATGGCACATATTTGAACCCTTCAAGAAGCGGTCCAAATCCTTTGTGGTATTTTTCCTGTCCTGTTGCAGTTAAAGCACCGAATGTTCTACCATGAAAAGAATTCTTAGCTGATATAACTTTATACCTTTTATCACCATATTTGAGTGAAGCATATTTTCTTGCAAGCTTTATTGCACCTTCATTCGCTTCTGCACCGCTGTTGGCAAAAAACACTTTATCACCAAAGGAATTCTCTGCGATCATTTTCGCAAGTTCTATTTGATTTTCATTCCAGTAAAGATTTGAGCAATGTATCAATGTCTCAGCCTGCTTTTTTATTGCCTCAACAATAGCAGGGTAACAGTGCCCAAATGCATTCACTGCAATGCCAGCAACGAAATCGAGATATATATTTCCTTTATCATCCCAAGCCTTAGTACCATTTCCTTTAACTAATGTTAAAGGATACCTGCCATAAGTATTCATGACATAATTTTTATCATCAGAGGTTATCATCATCAAAACACTCCTTTCCAATCATTGTACCAATACCTTCATCAGTGAAAATTTCGAGTAATAGCGAATGTGTAAGCCTACCATCTATAATATGGGCTCTTTTAACACCATTTTCAACCGCCTGTACACAGCAGTTGAGTTTCGGTATCATGCCGCCCGTTATTTGCCCAGTACTTAGAAGTTCTTTTGCATTATCTAAATTTATTCTTGATATAACACTATTCTTGTCATTAATATCAGATAGAATGCCTTCTACATCTGTCAGCAATATGAACTTCTCCGCCTTTAATGCCTCTGCAATCTTTCCTGCTGCTGTATCTGCATTTACATTATAGGTTTTCCCCTCTGGCCCAACAGCACATGGAGCAATAACTGGTATATAACCCTTTTCGAGCATCATTTTTATTACATCAATATTTACCTTATCTATTTTTCCAACATATCCTATATCGCCATTTTTTGTTTCTTTCTCAGCCTTTAATAGTTCTCCATCTTTACCACTTATCCCTATTGCACGGCCACCTAGATCATTTATGAGAGATACAATCTCTTTATTTATCTTTCCTGTCAAAACCATCTCAACAACTTCCATCGTCTTTTCGTCGGTTACCCTTAATCCATTTACAAATTTTGATTCTATATCAAGCTTTTCAAGCATCTTGTTTATATCAGGTCCACCGCCATGAACTATAACAGGATTTAATCCAACAAATTTCAATAGTACTATGTCTTCCATAACCATTCTCTTAATTTTACAGTCGACCATGGCGTTGCCGCCGTATTTTATAACAATTGTTGCGCCGGAAAATTTCTTTATATATGGGAGAGCTTCTATTAATATCTCTGCCTTTGCGATTTCATCGCCGTATTTCTGCCTCTTTATCATGACCTGTAGCTCCCGTTTATTTTCACATAATCATAGCTTAAATCGCAACCATATGCTACTGCATTATATTTTCCGGCATTTAAATCGATAATAACGCTTATATCCTTTTCCTTAAGTATCTCTTTTGCAAAATCTTCATCAAACTGTATATATCCACCATTTTCACAGACTTTTATTTCACCTATTTTACTTTTTAAATATATATCAGTTTTTTCTGGTATGAAATCTGCTCCTGAATATCCAACAGCGGCAATAATCCTTCCCCAATTGGCATCCTCACCAAAAATTGCAGTCTTTACGAGACTTGAGTTTACAGTAGCCTTTGCCGCAATTATCGCATCATCTTCTGTTAATGCATGAAGAACATTTACCTCCATGAACTTTGTAGCGCCCTCTCCATCTTTTGCTATCTGCTTTGCTAAATTCTTATTCACATATTCAAGCGCTTTATAGAAAATTTCATAATCATCTGTGCCATCTTCTATAACAGGATTGCCGGCCTCGCCATTTGCTAGTATTATCACCGTATCATTTGTGCTCATGTCTCCATCGACAGATATCATGTTGTAAGATCTCTTTACAGTATCCTTTAAAGCTCTATTTAAAGCATTTTTTGTTATATTGGCATCTGTAGTAATAAAAGACAGCATAGTCGCCATATTTGGCGATATCATTCCAGAACCTTTAGCAATGCCGCCTATCGTAACTTCCACACCTTTTATAGCGAATTTTACGGCTACTTCTTTTGAAAATGTATCTGTAGTAAGAATTGCTTTTGCAGCTTCTTTGCCGCCATCTCTTGATAAGCTTTGAACCGCCAACTCTATTCCCTTAGCAACTTTATCCATTGGAAGTGTTACACCTATAACACCTGTTGAACAGACAAGCACATCATCACTGTCTATATTTAGGTGCTTGGCTGCTGTATCAGCCGTAGCACACGCATCTTCGTAGCCTCTTTTCCCAGTGCAAGCATTGGCATTGCCGCTGTTTATGACTATGGCTTGTGCTTCACCATTTTTTATTTTCTCCATGTCTAATAACACAGGTGCAGCTTTCACTTTGTTTGTCGTAAATGACGCTGCTACATTTGCTTTTTTTTCTGAATATATCAAAGCAAAATCTTTTTTAGCTTTTTTTATGCCGGCAAAAACACCTGAAGCTAAAAATCCCTTAGGTGATGTGACATTGCCTTCTATAACCTCAAAATCTCCCATTATCAAGTCCTCCTCAATTTTAGTAAGCATTTTATCTCTATCTTCTTTCAGAATAACACTTTAAAACATATTTCTAAGGAAAAATTGGTATCATATTAAGTCCCCTTGTCTCTTCAATTCCAAACATTATATTCATATTTTGTACAGCTTGCCCTGATGCACCTTTTACTAAATTGTCTATTGCTGACATGATTATCAGTGTTTTTGAATGTTTATCAATTTCAAATCCTATGTGGCAAAAATTTGAGCCGTATACATTTTTTGTTGATGGATATTCACCGATATCTAATATTTTTACAAAATACTCATCTTTGTAGAATTCATTATATATCTCATATATATCTTCTGCTGAAATTTCTTTTATTAACCTGCAGTACATGGTGCTTAATATTCCTCTAGTCATTGGCGTTAAATGAGGTGTGAAAACAACTTTTGTCTCTTTGCGATTCACATGTGAAAGCTCTTGCTCTATCTCGGGTATGTGTCTGTGCTTAGCAACATTGTAAGGCTTTATATTGTCATTGCATTCTGCATACATATTGCCCTGTTTTGGGCTGTGGCCGGCACCGGACACTCCAGATTTAGAATCGATTATGATAAAATTTTCTATTATTCTGCTTTTTAAAGCAGGTGACAGACCAAGTATTGCAGAAGTAGGATAACATCCGGGATTTCCTACCGCTAAAGCATCCTTAATCTCTTGTCTATGAAGTTCCGGAAGCCCATACGCCCTTTTAATATCGCCATATCCATTTTTATCGCTTCCATACCAATCTCTGTATGTTTCAAAATTATCAAACCTAAAATCTGCGCCGAGGTCAATAAGCTTTACTCCATTTTTGCATAATTTTTCAGCTATATTTACTGCATACCCCGATGGAAGTGCTGTAAATACCACATCACAATTCTCAATAATTTTATCAGTGTCATATTCCTGAAGCTTCTCGCTGCAAAACCCTTTTAATGAAGGATATACATCTTCAATCTTTTTACCATTAAAATTTTGAGATGATAAATATTTTATCTGAACATCTTCATGATTAGATAAGATCCTTATAAGCTCTGCACCAGTATAGCCGGTTGCCCCAAGTATGCCGACTCTCACCATTGAGATCCGCCTCCAATGTTTTATATATATTAATTTCTATTAATATTTATGCATTAAATATTAAAAAAATAATGAGCAATATGCATAATTAGTATTTTATTATATTTATTCACTGTTTTTATTATTATATCATCTTCTAAAATTTTTGCAAGTATTTTTCATAAAAATGTAGTTAAATTTCCGTTCAGTTATAGTAAAATATAAATGAAGTCTAAAACTTTTCAGGAGGTTTAATCATGGGAAAGAAAATAATCGGAATTGTACTTATATTGCTTGGGCTTATATATCTTAATGACAACCTTGGCTTTTTATCGAGATATGGAATAACATTAGATATGTCTAATGTATGGCCTCTTTTTATATTGATACCAGGGATCATGATGGAAGTAAGCTACTTAAAGCAAAGAAAAAATCCCGAAATATTAGTTCCAGGCGGAATACTTACATCAATGGGCATAATTTTTTACTTTGATATCTTTACAAACTGGATTTACTCTGAATACACATGGCCTTTATACATTCTATCTGTTGCAATAGGTCTTTTTCAGCTTTACATCATAAGCAGAGATTTTGTGCTAATGGGCTTAGTCATGGTCATAACGGCTGCTGTAATATTAAGCTATGTATCAATTTTGTACAACCAATTCTCCATCGCATGGCTTAATCCAAACTTGATAATCTCAATAATGATAATCTTATTGGGCCTTGCTTTAGTCATAAGAAGCCGGAGAAAATAGCAGTAAAAAAGACTGAAATAAATTCAGCCTTCTTAATCCGGATCAAGATAAGACAACTTTGTATATATTTTTATAGCTGTAAAAATATATAACGTTCGAGTTTGTAGCATCAAAAATCAGATTTGGAAGAGTACTATATTTACTCTTAATATTAGTTACTTTGTTAAAAGAATCATTTTTAATGTAATATAAAGTAGTATCATACATAGAATTGCTTTCATTTTGCCGTATTACTATAACATAAACTTTTCCTGTACTGCTTTGATAAGCAATTCCAACGTTGTAAATTAACTCTCCCATGTTTGGGATGCTAATCTTTTTTATTTTTCCATTATTTAATTCATATATACATCCTTCATTAATGGATTCCATAGTTGTGAAGTACACATTATCATTTTTGGAAAGAGCAAAAATAGCTGTCAAAGACTCTGAGGTAGTTATTTGTTTCCACGAAACACCTCCATCAATGCTCTCCCAAAGACCATTTGAAGCAGAAACTAAAAAATGCTTAGAATTATTAGGATCAATCACAAGATGAGTAGACATAATAATCTCTTTTGTAGAATTTGCTTTGCTCCAATGAATCCCTGAATCATGGCTTTCTATTATTTCAATGCCATGTTCTTTATCATTTTTAACTAAAAATATTTCGTTTCTATTGGAAGGACTAAATGTCATATCAGCTAGCATCATACTATCATCTGAATTATAATAAACTTGCCCCCAACTTTTTCCGCCATCGTTGCTTTTGAAAACAATTTGCTCTGTGCCTTCTTTCCCTTCAGTAGACATAAAAAATATTTCTTTTGAATTATACGGTGAAACATAAAATTGTCCAAAATGACCTTCAAATAAAGCTATTTTATTGTATTTCTTAAAATCTTTACTAGAATACAAAGTCATATTTGTTAAATCCCTTGGTGTATCTTGTCCTTGCTGTGCTACAACCTCTTTCCCTTGAAAAAAAATCGGACAGAAATATCCGAAATTCGGAACAGAATATTTGATTACTTTGACTTGATTTTTATCAAAAATATGATACCGGCATCCATATAAAAAAAGTAAAAGTAAAAATAAAACCAATATCGTTAATTTTTTTATTCGCATTGACAATACCTCCTAAACTTTAAAATTGAGTAGGAAAATATAAATTATTCCTACTCAATTAAATAATCTCTAATAGTAAAAGAAATGTATTGGCTGAGTTGACGATCTGTCCCAATAATAATGGCACATGTAAGTATAGCCTTTACCTTGTTTTGCCCAATATAACGTTCCATATTGCCACATCGTACCACTATATTGCCCGCCTGGTCCTTCAGTTCCTGCTACGTAATGCACTTCAAATAGAACATAAGCCGATCCACTGAGTATATCGACACCAATCCCTCCAACATCATTAACTGCACTATTAAAATTAGTTGTCGCTGAATTGTATTTATATACTTGGTCATTTATATTATCTTGTACGTCAGCATAGTAAGGGCTAAAATTCCATTTTGGATGATACACATGGTACCAACCATACATTTTTACAGCTATAGCTCCTGCTTGAACTGCTGTTTTAGCCGTATTGTACCAGTCGCCCCATTCATTTGGCAGTACATTATACACATAATCTCCAAAATCAACAAGGTGAGTTCCGGAACCATAATGATTTATATTTACTGAGTTTGTCATGTAAACCCTGATATTAGAAGGCCTCGTATGTTCATCAACTGCTGTGCTATCTATGCCTATTTCAGGTTCAATAGCTCTAGGATTTAATTTCTCATCTTTTAGCTGTTTTTCACTTGCAGCAATATTATCAATAACCGCACCTTTCATATTCATTATTTGTCCTTTTTTATCAAGAGTACTTTCGATTTTAGCAGCAATATTTTCGTCATCTGAATTAAATCCATTGCCAGTATCTTTTAAGTATTCTATAGATGGGACTGATAGCCTTACTATTTTCCAGCTTCCATCTTCTTTTGTGACAACAATAACACGATGGTTTGTACCATTATATAGCCATTTATCTTCTCTATCCACTTTAAAGTTAATTTCGGCATAAAAAACACGTGTATCATCCAAATTTAAGTTTTCTCCAGATGAAATACCTGCAGCTACTACACCTACTTCCTTTGGAAGCTCTTTAATTTGAATCAACTTAGCCTCTTTCTCTTTAAAGAATGATTCTGACTTATTAGTTGAAAGAAATTGTGTCATGGCTGTGCGATTAGAATCGGTAAAATAGTTCATATACTCATAAGGATCCTGATCGTTAATTGCTTGAATCATCCCTTTAATTACTGCAATAGGGTCATCAAAATTTGTTATATTGCTCAGACTAACCGATTCTTTTGCGCTTGCTTTCGGTATTGAAGTAAATCCTGTAATCACTATACCTATTAAAAATGTTGTTATAAGCAGTACTGCTGTTAATCTTATTAGATGTTTCATAAAAGATCTCCCTCCTTAATATTTTTGGGGAATATTTCATAATCTTTTTTCACCTCCATCTTCTGTATTGCCCCTTCTACTTATATAAAAGCTAAATTATTCTAAAAATATTCCACATCATAAAAATTATTTTTATCATTTTGCATATTATGCTCTTAACCTCCCATACCTCACCTCTATTATAAAATTAAAAATTATAAATTTTATTAATTATTCCTTAATTTTCTATTACAATCTTGTAACATAAAAAAAGCATGGCAAATGCCATGACAAATTCAACAATTAGACTATCTTTCATTTTTAACATAATAAATGCTGGATTTTTTATAATTCACATATACAGTTAAGGATTTCCCTTCTTTATCAACACCTTTTATTATCCAATAAACGGGGCAAGGAGATTTTCCCATAAGTTTTGGATCATCAAAAAATTTGTCCAGATCAACTTCTAAATTTTTAAGCTCTTTTGATTCTACTTTAGTAATTTTTGCTTTTTCTTTAGCCACTTTCAAAGCTTCATTATCAGATATTCCACCAACCACATCTCCTTGTTTTTCTAGATTTGAACATCCTGCGAGAGCCAAAATAAGTAGCATTGTCATTATCCATTTTTTTGATATCATAAATATCACCTTTTTATGGAATAAATATATGTGTGTATATGAAAGTATTCCCAATATCATATACAATCCAATCCCCATCCAACCCTGGCTGTCCGAATTCTCCGTCTTCAACATTTAATCTATTAATCAATCCATGCCGTTCACATTTGGAAAATAGACATCATTTTCGCCAATTAAAGTTTTCGCTTTAGGCATATTATATTTTGATGCAACATTTCCTGCCGCATCAATTATTTCAATATCATTTATCGTTCTGTGCATAATCCCTATAAGTTTATCATCCTTCACAGCAAATATATACAATTCTGTCCCTTCATTTTTATGCACTGGTATACTTAAAAACAAAATATCATTATAGCTTCCTAAAATATCTATATATTCAGGAAATTCACTATTTAATGTTTCAGGTGCGTATTTCTTCCGAAGATCATATATGTTATTTATAATCTTATAACCTACTTTTTCGGTATACACTTCTATAGGATTAGTCTGCGTTCTTATGATAAAATTATCTCCGATAGTAGCTGTATGATTAGCCAATGGCGGAAAGCTAGGTGATAACTCTATACCTTTAATAGGTCCAACTTCTTGCCATTTGATACTTTCTGATGCGTTATCATACTTTACAATGAATAATTTTCCGCCACCTAATGTGAAGCAAGGATAGAGCATTGCTGCACCATAACTTGTCTTAACTACCGATGTTACTGTTCCGCATTTTGTTGCTTCATACCCTTTACCATCTTCACCTTTAAAAGTATGAAGAGGAATTGTTATTTCTTTCTCCTCAGTCTTACCGCCATCTATTAATGTTAACTTATATCTATTTTCTTCATCGCTTTTTACCAACTTTACGTCTTGCCCCCATATCGTCTTTGGTTGAAAATAAAAATCCGCTTTTTTAACAAAGTTTTTGAATTTATCTGATACTTCTAAATAAGAAGGCAAAACTGCATGATTCTGTTCATCCCAAGCCATAGGGAATATCGTATATAATTCTTTATTTGTTATTATATTTTGTGGAATCTTATATAAATTTTCATTTGTTTCTTTTATTTTATTAGTTTTTATATTCCAGTAATATATATCTGCCTTAAAGTTTCCATCATCATTATTTAAGACAACAAATGGCACTTCAGTATTATTTTTCACTGTGTCAGAACAGCCAGAGAATACAACAGACATAAGTAATAAAAATACAACAGCTAATAAAGTTTTAAACGATTTAATCACATTATCTACCTCCCCTATATAGCTTTTCTTAAAAAAAATTTATGGTGATGAAGCAATATAACTTATACACCAACCACCATATAAAGGTGACTTAGAAACTGCAATAAATCTGGTGAAGTACCCCTCTTCAGGAAATTTGTTAATATCATTCGATTTTTGCATATAATAAACACAGTAAAGCTTAGAAGGTTTTTCTATATTTTCGCTGTCATTCTTTTTTATCGTATCTGGATATATTTCTATTGATTTGATATCAATACTTTTTATATTTTTCAAATACTCTATATGTTCATTATACACATAACTAATATCTTCAGATGATTTATTTGCTGCATTATTTAAAAAATTGGAAGCACAAACAACGGCGAGATTATAATTTTTATCATTTATGCTATTATAATAGATGTTTATTATTTCTTCCGGAGACGCCTTTGAAATTCTAATTATATCTTCCTTCGTCAGCATATTGAAATACTTCTGTGCTATTGAATTATTTCCCTTTTCTTTAATGGCAATGTTGTTATTTGGAACCGAACATCCGACCACAATAAAGGCAAAAAATATCAAAAAACACAAAACAATTTTTTTAAATAATACCACTACCGATCACCTCCATTGAAAATTGTTTAAAAAACACTGCATACTCTTTACTATGTTATTTAGAGTATGCAGAAATCAGATATAAATTTACAATTTGAATTCAATTTTAAATATAAGAGTACATAAAAATTGCCTTATATTTATAAGGGTTAAAATCAATGCAACACATTAACATATTAAATATAATTATTAATGTGTATGCAACTATATTTGCAAGAACTTCCACCATAATTCCATTTTATATTGTGATAATCGGTAGTATGACAGCTAACAAGGGGAGCGCCAGAACTATCAAAGCCTGTTACTATAGCAACGTGATCCCATATACCATCTCCAGCCCAATCATAATATATAATGTCTCCTCTTGATAAACTTGATGAAGTTGTTTCACTACCCCACCCTGATAGTATAAAAGGTCTTTGAGAAGGACAATATGTCCATGTAGTAGATGCAACATCATCTGTAGTTAAAGAAGTATTTTTATTATCATACCACCAGTTTGTACTACTATTAATCCCAAATCCAATATAATAGGCCCCACCAGCATATAAGCACTGAGAAACAAAATTTGCACAGTCACCACCAACTGAATCATAGCTTTTATAACTAGGATTATATTTCAAACAATAATTTTCTGCATAGTTAGCAGCTGCATTTCTATTATAAGGAGTTGATCCTGGTGGTGAATATGGAACTACATTATCATGCGTTATTTCAGGTACACTCAGTGATTTTAATTGTGAAACATCAAAATCCGGAGAAGTAACATTTGTTAAATATCCTTCAGTATATTCATCTTTTTGTATTTTCCATTCATTATCTTTCTTAATTAATGTAACTTTATGATCAATACCCATATCAGATTTGTTAGTCTTAGAATTAATTGGATCATCATTTGAATTTATCCAGTCAAAACTTATAATCTCTTTTAAATCAACTTGACATTCATCATTGTTTTTTAACTTAATATTACTAATTTCTACATTGGATTTAATGTTTAATATTTTTATATTCAGTCTATCTGCCATCTCAATATAATTTTTATATCTATTCTTTTCGAAATTATAAATTTTTGTATATTTTGCATAAAACAACTCCAATTTATCTATATAAGACGGATCAACTATTGATTTTGTCCTATATTGATATGCTTCTGTAATTATATTAGTGATTTCTTTACTGTTCATATTTTCGTTATTTGTGTATGCATTTACATTAATAACTGCCCCACATATAAAGAGTATCATTAAAATAAAAATTGAGAAAATCTTTTTCATAATCTTATTTCCCTCTCTCATATTTTAGGGGAATATTTCATAATCTCTTTCCTCACCTCCATTTTCCGTATTTCCCCTTCTACTTATATAAAAGCTAATTTTTTCTAAAAATATTCCACATCATAAAAATTATTTTTATCATTTACGAATGTTATGCTTCATTTTATACTTTATACATACCTGCCTCACCTAATATTATAAAATTAAAAATCATGATTAAGGTGTCAAAAGTATTTTTCCTTCATGATAAACTAAAAATATGGTAAAATAGAAATACAAACAAAAGGAAATAGAAGGAGCGATACATAGCCATGGCATTCAAACCAAACGAATATCAACAAATCACAATTGATGATAGATTCTTAAACTTGGATGAAAGAACAAAAACGTTTGTTTTAAATTCATGGGCAAAAGGCTTTGCTGAAATCATATTTCCAGCAATCAATGAGAAACGCTTTTCCGTATTGTACAGTGACAATCCCGCTTCTCGTCCAAACAGTCCTGTAAACGCAATAATTGGAGCCCTAATACTAAAAGAAATGTTTAATCTCACAGATGACGAACTATTAGCAAGCATCCTATGTGATGTCCGTTTCCAATACGCCCTTCACACTACAAGCTTCAAAAGTCAACCTTTCAGTGATAGGACTTTTAGCCGTTTTCGTGAAAGGCTATATCTTTACAATCTAGAAACAGGAAGAGACCTTCTTCATGAAGAAATGGAAGCCATGGCAAACGTATTTGTAAAATACTTTAATATAAATCCATCAGTAAAAAGAATGGACAGCATTATGGTATCATCCAGTTGCAAAAAAATGTCCAGATTAGAAATACTATACACATGCGTAGCAAATATGGTCAAGGCAGTATACAAAACAGGAGAATATCAACACCTCAAAAACATGGAACACTACCTAGATGAAGACGACAGAAACAAAACAATCTATCATAGAAAAAACGAAGAAATAACAAAAAGACTTCAAGAAATAATTGAAGATGCCTATACACTAATAAAAGAATTAGGAGAAGCATACGCTGAATTACCAGAATATCAGCTATTACAGCGTGTACTAAAAGAACAAACAGAAATAACAGAAGAAGGCAAGATAGTACCAGTAGAAAAAGAAAAAATAAGCCCTGATAGTCTTCAAAACCCAAGCGACCCAGATGCAACATATCGCAAAAAAGCAGGAAAAGACCATAAAGGCTATGTAGCTAACATAGTAGAAACAATAGACGAAAAAGGCTCCATAATAACCAGCTATGACTATGATGTAAACACACACAGCGATAGCAGCTTTTGCAAAGAAACAATAGAAAAGCTAGGGAAACAAGAAAAAGAAATAACAATAATAGCAGATGGAGCTTACAGCAGCATTGAAAACATAGAACTTGCAGATAAAAACAATATCGAACTAATAACAACAGCTCTTATAGGGAAATTGCCAGATGAAATACAAAGCGAATTTGAATTAGATGAAACGACCCATGAAATAATCAAATGCCCAAGAGGAGAAAAACCATACAAAACAAGATACTATGAAAAAACAGGATTATATAGAGCATCCTTCAATAAAAAAACATGTGAACATTGTCCACTAAGAGAAAAATGTGGAGCGAAGCTACAAAAGAAATCGGCATATGTACTGATAACAGCAAAAACAATACAAAGAGCAAGCTATTTGAAAAAGATGTCAACAGAAGAATACAGTGTACTTCAAAAGATAAGAAATGGAGTGGAGGGTATTCCATCAATACTAAGGCGCAAATATTATGTAGATGTGATACCTGTAAGGGGATTAGTGCGCTCAAAAATCTGGTTTTCATTCAAAATAGGAGCCATAAATGCAAAAAAAATACTGAAAATGGCAGCGGAGATGGCTGCAACTTTGTATAAAAATATCAAAATCAAATTTATTCTTACAAAATCAGGTAAAAATCAAGCAAAGTTATCATTAGCAGCTTAAAAAAATGCTTCTTATGACACTTGAATCAAATCATAAATTTTATTAATTATTCCTTAATTTTTTATTACAATCTTGTAACATAATTGGCAGAAAAATTTTATTGGTCCCTTAACTTATCAGATAAACACTTACATCCTGATTGCCTATGCAAAATAAAAAATAAAAGACACCAACTATTTTTGATGGGTGTCTAACATAGAATTTTAATATTCCACCTTAGATTCGCTTATTTACTTATAACTGTATTTTCGTTTCAATCTAATAAAGTGAAAAATTGTTATAAAGGCAATAAAAATTGTCAATACAATTAAATAGTATACTTGATTGCCAAGATATTTCCCATTAACCGACGGGCGGCCTGTTGTCATTCCCGTATCTTTCAAACCAGCTTTAAGAGTATGACCAACAGCGGAAATTATCTCGTCTTTTGTATATATTTTTTTGTCTTTAAGACCATAAAGCTCACTTTTACCTTCGCCGTGAATAACAGGGATAAAATATTCTCCACTATTTGCTTCAATATAAAGAAAATCGGAATGCAACGAAGGTATTCTGAAATGAATAAATGTTTTTGCTTCTTTTAAATTATTGTTATCAAGATATGAAGTTATATCATCAGGATTGCTTACAAAATCAATAGAATTAGGCGAAAGATAGCCGCCAATTTCACCAACATTCCATCTATTGTCCAAAAAAGATACGGTAATTGACGCTACACTTTTATTATTAAATTTTACAGGCACTTCCCACTCATAAGGTGCATTTAACAGAACATTAGAAATATTTTTCCCTTCTATTAGATCTTGAATAACTTCTTTATTAGCAATATACACTTTATATGCTTTCCCGTATATTAAATCGTCAGGATTACTTACATCCATTAACTCTTTACGTCCCAGCTCATGTTTGTTATCGAATAAAAATTTTTTAGGATTTGACTGGCTATCGCTAATTGCACGTTCTACCTGATCTTTTTCTTTAGCTAGATCTAATTGTTGTTGAACCAGAGTATTTATTGGAGTAGCTGCAAAAGCCGGAAAAGTTGATATTAATATCAATATAGCAATCACAACAAAAGTAAGAACCTTTTTCAAAATAATTCACCTCCTCATTCATACTATTCCCAAAATAGAGAATCTGTCCAGTACCAGCTACTGTTACTTACATAATATGAGTAAGTTGCGCCATGCCCGTATCCATCCCAAGGATCGTTATAAATAACATAATTCGTGCTGGTATCATAACCTTTAATAACCATAGCGTGTCCTACTCCGGAAGTCCACTGTATTCTCGTATAGTATATGGAATTTCTTTGCTGCTATTTTGTGAATAACCTGTAGAAGTTATGACAATACTTCCTTTGCTGATGTCTAAAATAACAAAACTTTCATTTGCTGATGCTATATTTGATAGATGTGACAATAGCATTACAATTATAAAAAGCGCAAACATAATTTTATAAGGTATATATTTACATGTACTAGTAATTTTTATCATAAATCTCACTCCAATATGATTAAAAAGCATTCAGTAATTTCATTCAATCTAAAGTAATCCACTCTGATTTGCACTTTTCTCCTTTGACGTACCACCACAGTATATTGCCTGAAATATTACCACCGCTTGTAATACCTGAATCTTTTAACTTCAATATCTCTCCTCTTTCTATAGAGTAAATGTATAAACCATCACCGTTTGTATTCCATGAAATAAACTTATCATTAAGTGAGCTATTCCAAACGCCTGTCATACCCCAATTTACAATAGTTTTTTCTTCTTTTGTCTTTATATTGTATAATTTTAGAATAGAATCGCCTGAATTCCATACTACATATGGATATTTAATTGATGCACCGCTAACTCTTAATCCTTCATCTAATATTCTTTTCTCGTTATTCTTAAGATTTACAAGGACCAATTTCCCATTTCTCGCCAGTGCTTTCATATCGATTTTTCCAATATCATATACAAGCCAATCCCCATCCAACCCTGGCTGCCCAAATTCTCCGTCTTCAACATTTAATTTATCAACGATTTTATAAGTATTGTTTTCAATATCGTATAATTTGACAATTGCATTAACAGATTTCTCATCTTTTTCAAAAGCTGTCCAAACAATTTTGTCGTTAGATGCAGATATCAACGCTCCTAACAAAGTAGGCGTTTTTACTTTTGCATTTACAACATTTCCCTTATCAATTTCTATGCGACGATTGTCATCTATATTTTTGGCATACAAAGCCCAATCGCTTTTTGTCATATCGTTGCTGGATTCAACATACACGATCCAATTCCCCATGACTTTTGCATCATAAATATTTTTAGAAATTTCAGCATTAATTTTAAGCACTATTGAGCCATCGATTGAAGTGACAAAAATACTGTTGTCTACTTCAGGATTAACCTGCAAAAACACTTTTCTGCCATCATCAAGCACAGCTATTGGATGTGCATTTTCAATCGATGAGGTTTTTTTAGCTTCTAACTCATCAAGTATATTACCATTTGTTTTATCAATAATTATATTCTCATTGCTTAAGTCTGTACTTGTACTATTAATACTACAGCCACCAATTATTAAGATTACGATGATTAATAAACATAGTTTCACTTTATTCATAATAGCCTCCCAGACAAAGTGACTTTTATCTATATAGATTATGGTATTCCTTAAGTAAAACACTTAAGGAATACCATGAAATCACCAAACTATTCCTCTTTCTGATACTAATTTTACCCATTTGGGCAGTTCCAAAGAATGCTGGCCAAAAGTACCCACACGTCCATCATACGGATCAAAGTATATTCCATATTTACTATTGTCTGAATTTAAATTATAGCCACTATATCCAATTCCTGTTACATAATGCCACCATGTTGATCCAGAATAACCTTCAAGATAACCATTTTCAGACGACATATGTGTATCTAATATAAATGGGTGTCCATCAATTGTGTCCCCAACGAAAGCATTCCAAATTGTTGTCTGACTAGGGCTCCAAGTAACTACATAATAAGTTGAATTTGTATAATTATTAAGCGTCGTTTTCCATGCATCTCCAAAAGGAGTTTGACCATTATATCCCAAATCTTTCTTCAGTGTATCTATAGATATATTTTTACCCCAGCTTAAGAGCAGATTATGAGCAGAAGTAGGTCCACATGTACTATTATCAGGTTGTGCAATATATCCGGAAGTACTTAATATTTTGCTTGGTGGTATTTGTGGATCACTCATAGGATTTACTTGTCCATTAGAAACTTTTTTGTTTAACACTTCTAACCGCTTTGCCGTTTCAACTATTTTTTGATCAGAAAGTTTTTTTGACTCAGCTGATACTTCACCTATTGATTGTTCATTAGTAGAAAGATCTGCATAAGCGATTGTCACAGATAAAGCTAAAGATAAGCATAAAATGAGCGATACTAACCTTTTCATTTAAATCCAATCCTCCCTCATATTTAAGGGGAATATTTCATAATCTTTTTTCACCTCCATTTTCCGTATTTCTCCTTCTACTTATATAAAAGCTAACTTTTTCTAAAAATATTCCACATCATAAAAATTATTTTTATCATCTCCGAATGTTATGCTTCATTTTATATCAAATTTTTTGATTGCTTTTATTATTACCTCAACAATATCCTGACTTATATCATCTTTTATGTCCATATCAACATTTCTCATGTTTTTCTTTATAAGAGGCTGAAATCGCAATATTATCTCTTGCATAGCATCTTTATCACCTTCTTTAGCCTTTAAAATAATTTCAAAAAGGCTTTTATTTTTACACATACTTTCAAGAACCCTCCATAAACTTTCTTATTTTCTTAAGGGCTTTTTTCTTAATCTTGCTTATGGATGATTGTGATTTATTTAACATTTTAGCTACCTCTTTTTGTGGTATATCTTGCATTATATTTAGCATTACAACATTAAATTCTTCCGCTTCCAACAGTTCCTTGCATTTTGAAATCATTAATCTATCTATTATTTCATTTTCAATTAACACATTATCGTATACCGTACTGTCAATAATTTTCCCATCATTTTCAATATTGCCATTGTAATCTGGTAACTCTAATGTTAAAAGTTCTTTCTTTTTAATGTCATTATATTTTTTTATGGCTTTTACTGCTTCATAATTAATAGATTTTTCAATAAACTTAATAAATGCAAATTCTACATCGCTCTCTCCCATACTCTTAACCTCCCATACCTCACCTCTATTATAAAATTAAAAATTATAAATTTTATTAATTATTCCTTAATTTTCTATTACAATCTTGTAACATAAAAAAAGCATGGCAAATGCCATGACAAATTCAACAATTAGACTATCTTTCATTTTTAATATAATAAATGCTGGGTTTTTTATAATTTACATATACAGTTAAGGATTTCCCTTCTTTATCAACACCTTTTATTATCCAGTAAACGGGGCAAGGAGATTTTTCCATAAGTTTTGGATCATCAAAAAATTTGTCGAGATCAACTTCTAAATTTTTAAGCTCTTCTGATTTTACTTTAGTAATTTCCGCTTTTTCTTTAGCTACCTTCAAAGCTTCATTATCAGATATTCCACCTACCACATCTCCTTGTTTTTTTAGATTTGAACATCCTGTGAGAGCCAAAATAAGTAGCATGGTCATTATCCATTTTTTTGATATCATAAATATCACCTTTTTATGGAATAAATATATGTGCATATTTGAAAGTCCCATCAAATGCAATATACACATCTGTAGGAGTTTCACTCCATGTATCATGTACTATTACATATTCTTCTGTTATTTCTCCAAGTTCTGTTACGTATTCATATCCAACACATGCCATTGTATGATTTTCATAAGTTGGATGTCCTATTACCGATAATAATAGGGGTCTTGAATTATTTATTTCATTCCTTATATCATAATAGCTAGGAGGATTTAAATCATAACCATCAAAATTTGTATATCCTTTTGATTTTATATATTGAATAGTACCAGACATAATAAATAAAACATTAGTAGAACCATTACTATCTGTTCCCATATTCATTGCCAATTTTTCTATTACTTGATTAGTAGTTTCATTAATAACAAGGTTAGGATATCCATGAGCATCCCAATAATAAATCAAGTTAGCTGCTGATGTAGGAGCACAGCCTTTATACCAAGTCAAATCTGGAACACCACTTATTTTCTTCGTAGTTATTGTTCCACTATTCATTGGATTAAAATCAAATAATTTGTTCCATGTTTTTACATTATTAACATCTAAGAGTTAATATCTGAGGAATTTATTGTACTTTGATTTATGTCTTTATAAATAATTTTTTTATAATTTCTAATATCAAATAATTCTTCCTCTTGATCATAATTGTTTCTATTTATAATAAATTTTATCATATATGTATTAGGGAAAAAATATACATAAGTCGCTTTTTTAAGTGTTTCATTTCTTTGAAGATTTTGTTTTATCTTGGATAAGCCAATACTATAGAACTAGCTCGGGAATATTCTAAAATAGGCGGCATATTTTTATTAGCACTTACTATAATATAGCCTAATAATGCAGTCTTGTCATATACATTAAAAAGATAAGCAATAACATTATTATTTAAAATCGACTAATTCTGTTCCATCGTCTACTTCGCCATTAATCCAGTCTTTAAATTCAGCATTATGCTTTTCTCTAATGACATGATTTGCTGCAATCTTTTTCGCATCATTTTTATTCACAATTGCAGAAACACTATTCAGTTTATTATCACCAACATTTGCAAAGCCAACAGTTGATGAAAAAACCAAAATAGTGCACATTATAATAGTAACTAAAATTCTTTTCATTTCAGATCTCTCCTTATTTGAATTAATTATTTTCCTTTTCCTCCAATTTAAATAAAATATCATGTAATTTAAAGTAGGTTTTTAATATATCACCTTCTTTTTTATTTATGTAATAACTGTTAAAATTTATATAATAATAAATTTTTTATTAAATGTTATCTTTTTACATTTTAGAAATGTCATAATAATTTAGGAATATTAACTGTAAGAGGCTACTACTTCTGATATTTTTACAACAGATACCATTCAAATAATCCCCTAATTATACGAAAGTTCCATTTTGGATGATTCACATGGTACCAGCCATACATTTTTACAGCTATAGCTCCAGCTTGAACTGCTGTTTTTGCTAGGACTATTTTTCATTTTTTAACTGTTCTTCTGTTGCAGCAATATTATCAATAACTGCACCCTTCATATTCATTACTTGTCCTTTTCTCTCAAGAGTACTTTCAATTTTAACAGCAATATTTTCATCCTTTGAATTAAATCCATTGCCAGTATCTTTTAAGTATTCTATAGATGGAACTGATAGCCTGACTATTTTCCAGTTTCCATCTTCTTTTGTAACAACAATAACACGATAGTTTGTACCATTATATAGCCATTTATCTTCTTTATCCACTTTAAAGTTAATTTCAGCATAATAAATACGTGTATCATCCAAATTTAAGTTTTCTCCAGATGATATGCCTGCTGCTTCTATATCTATGTCCTTTGGGAGCTCCTTAATTTGAATCAACTTTGCTTGCTTCTCTTTAAAGAATGACTCTGATTTATTACTTGAAAGAAACTGTGTCATAGCTGTGCGATTAGAATTGGTAAAATAGGTCATATACTCATAAGGATCCTGTTCATTAATCGCCTGAACCATGCCTGAAATTACTGTAATAGGATCATCAAAATTTGTTGCATCACTCACACCAAGTGATTCTTTTGTGCTTGCTTTCGATATTGAAGTAAAGCCCGTAATCACTACACTCAGTAAAAATATGGTTATAAGTAATACTGCTGTTAATTTTTTTTGATATTTCATAAAAGATATCTCCCTCCCTCATATGTTTTTGGGAACATTGAATAATCTTTTTCTTCACCTCCGTCTTTTGTTTCCCCTTCTATATATATAAAAGCTAAATTATTCTAAAAATATTCCGCAATATAAAAATAATTTTTATCACTTCCGCATATTATGCTTCATTTTATATTCTTGCCTCCCATATCTTACCTTTTATTATAAAATTAAAATTTATAAAATTTATTAACAATTCCTTAATTTTTTATTACAAACTTGTAACATAATCAGCAGAGAAATTTTTTACAAAAAAAAGCAATTGTTTTAATAGACAATTGCTTTTAAATAGCTTATTAATTTACTGAATCATCTTTGTGTAAAATCAATTTTAAATATCTATTTTATTACATAGCAAAAAGCTCTTTTACTTCTTCTTCACTCAATCTAGTTATAAATGTTTCTCCTGGATTTATAACCGAATTTATTATCTCTTTCTTTTTCTCCTGCAATTTTATAATTTTTTCTTCAATAGTACCTTGTGTAATAAGTTTTATTACTTGTACTGTATTTATTTGGCCTATCCTATGCGCTCTATCTGTTGCCTGGTCTTCAACGGCAGGATTCCACCATGGGTCAAAATGTATTACCGTATCTGCTCCTGTTAAATTAAGACCTGTGCCGCCTGCTTTTAATGATATCAAAAATACATTTGCCTTTCCTTCATTAAAAGCTTTTACAAGCGCTCCTCTATCCTCTGATTTTGTTTGCCCATCAAGATAGAGATAAGAAATCTTCTCTTTTTTAAGCTTTTCCTCAATAAGTTTTAATGCTGTTGTAAACTGTGAGAAGAGGAGTACCCTATGTCCACCATCTTTAAGCTCATTTAATAGCTCCATTAAAAGCTCCATCTTTCCGCTATCGCCTTTATAGTTTTCAATGAACATTGATGGATGGCAGCAAATCTGTCTCAATCTTGTAAGGGCTGAAATTATTTTAATTTGGCTTCTTTCAAAGCCTTTATTCCTTATCTCTTCGGCTATTTCGCCTTTCGCATTTTCAAGATATGCCATATACAGCTCTTTCTGTTCTTTAGTAAGTTCTGCAACTGATGTTGTCTCGATTTTCTGTGGAAGCTCCTTAAGCACATCTTTTTTAAGTCTCCTTAATACGAAAGGCTTAATATGCCTGTTTAAATCAACTAGTTTTTCTTTATTATTTTCCTTTATTATAGGTTTTTCATATTTTTCTACAAATTTTCTATGTGAAAGTAAATATCCCGGCATTAAAAAGTCAAATATCGACCATAATTCCGTCAATGAATTCTCAATAGGTGTACCGGTAAGAGCGAAATATCCCTTTGCTTTTATCCTTTTGACTGATTCGGCATTCTGTGAATTTGGGTTTTTGATGTACTGTGCCTCATCGAGTATGCAATAGCTAAATTTAATATTATCGTAATCGTCTATATCCCTTCTTATCAATGGATATGATGTTATCACAATATCTGATTCTTTTATATTTTTTCTAAGATAATTCCTTTCACTTTTATTTCCTGATATAACCGTTGTCTTAAGGCTTGGAGCGAATTTATTTATTTCACTTTCCCAATTATATACAAGCGTTGTCGGACAGATTACAATAGCAGGTTCTTTATATTTTTCTCTTTCTGATAGCAAAAATGCTATTGTCTGTATTGTCTTACCTAATCCCATATCATCCGCAAGTATGCCACCAAGTCCATATGAAGCCAATGTCTTCAACCATTTAAAACCAACAACTTGATAATTTCTAAGTGTTCCTCTAAGTTCTTTAGGAATTTCATAAGTTGTTTCCTGTGGTTCTTTAATATTCTTAACAAGCTCTCGAAACTTAAGGTCCCTCTCTATTTGCACCTTGTCTTTTTTAAGCCTCTCATCAAGGTATAAAGCTTTGTACTTAGGAATATTTATAATATTCTTTTTTAAGTCCTTATCATTTAGATCAAGTTCATCTGCTAAATTTACTATATCTCTTAAATCATCATCTTCTATAGGTAAGAATGAACCATCTGGAAGCCTAAAAAATTTTTTCTTTCTTCTTATAGAATCAAATATCTTCGGTATAAGGTCTTGATCGATATCATCTATTGAAAAACTAAACTCCAGCAAATTATCATCACGAAGTCTTATTCTTCCACTATACGACCTTTTATAAAGCTTTATCGCCTTAAAGGACTCAGAATAATATACTTCTGCCCTCTTCTGCAATGCAGGCAGTAGATTAACTATAAAATTATATATTGCTTCCTCATTATCAATATAAACCCTATTGTCCTTTATCTTAAACTCAGCTCTTTCGAATATTTCTAAAACACTTTTTTCTCCTGCTTCATCTCTTATAAGGATGCAATCTTTTGTTATGTTTGTTTTATCAGGATTATACAGGTTTATATTGTAAATTCCGTAAGTAAAATTTATGTCTGCCGTTACCTTCTCATATTCTTTATCAAGGTATATTTTTGTTACAAGTGGTTCTTTATAAAAAGATGATTTTATATTTTCATCGATGACAACACTTCCGGCCTTATCAATTTCAGGGAGTATCGTTGATGCAAACCTAAACTTATCTTTTTCTTTGAATGTTATCTTATTGACACGATTATTAACATATAAATTATAAAATGGTACCAATGAATATCTTTGTCTGCTTGATATTTTATATATTACACCATCATACATGAAGAAATTGCCCTTTTCACTAAGTGCACTTAGATTCTCGATGCCTTCAACATTTACATTTATTCCTTTACCATTATTTCCTTTTTCAAGCTTGAATTTTATAGGCAAATCCCCATCAACAACTTTTACATCGTAATATGTCTTGTCACCTATAGATACATTAAAATGACCATCTTTCACGATCTCAAAGAATTTTTCCAAATTTGAAGGAGTAAGCCTCACATACTTACCTGTCAATATAGGATCAATTCTATAGTATGAGCCTTCTGTATTAAACTTGTCTATCTCATATATCTCTCTTAAAAACTGAATAAACTTCTTGTCTTCATCTTTAAAAGTATTAATCCTTGGATCAAAGGAAAAATTCTTACCAAATTCCACTACTTCACCATTATCTGTATCCTCAAAAAACTTCTTAATGCTTTTTACAACATAAAGCTTATCTATCCCCATGCGCAAACTTATTGCTGGTAATGAGGTTAAACCACATTCGAGAGTAATTTCGATGTTTACAGGTTGTTTTACACTTTCCGGAATATATTCCCTTTCTTCAAAGGCCTCAAATAATTCATTGGAAATGCCACTTTCTAAAAAATCTATTATATCGTCTCTATGATTTTTTATGTATGTCAATACTGCAACGATATGCTTACAGTCACCTTTATATTTCATTTTTGCAGGGCATGTACAGCTAGTAAATAATTCTCCATTATACTGCTGTACTCTGACATAGTATTCTTTTGTTCCAGTTACAATGGCTTGAAATGCTGTCCCATCCTTATTTAAGCTTAAGTCATGGATTCTTCCGCTTACATAATATTCAAGTCCTCTTTTATAAGTAAAAGTATCAAAGCATCTCTTTTTAATTTCTGATTCGCTTATATCAAACATAACAATCGTCCCTATTTTTTATCAATAACATAATTTTAACCATTTTATGACAAAATATATCTTTATTTCACTATTTTATTATACCAAAAAATTTATTTTTTTTAAATAATGAAGTTTACAAATTATATCTCCTTAAAAAAGGCTTAAATAGCCTTAAAAATTAATTTATACTTAAGTCCTAAATAAAGCCCATTCTTTCTTAAACATTGTTGATGCGAGATAAATGGCAGCAATAATATATATCAACGATGTCGCTACAAACATCCCCATATGGGTAATATTTATTATTCCATAAAGAAGCTCTTTAAATATTGAGATAGTGCCAAATATCGGTATTACAAAATAATACACTGGTATCTCTGTAGGTATTGTATACATAATCATATATGCCGGTATCATTGCGATAAATGTAACAGGAGTAAGATACGTCTGGCCTTCTTTAAATGACCTGGCATATGTACTTAATGCAAGCTCAATTGCCGCAAATATTGCAGCTGTTAAAATAGATGTTAAAATCATTATTCCCATAATAAAACCAGTTATCTTAAATCCGCCGCTTAATCCGAAAAATTTTGGATTCATTGCAAATGCTACATAGAGACCGATTAAAGATGCTGCAGCACTTAATATCGACATTATTGTAACAGCTAAATATTTACCAGACATAATTGAAAGCCTCGATGGTGATGTTGTAAGCAATGGCTCTAATGTCCCTCTTTCTTTTTCACCTGCAGCAAGGTCTGTTGCAGCACCCATGCCACCAGTAGCTGTCCATAATGCTAAAAGCATTGGCACAATAAATGATAGAAATGAACCTGCCATCTTATTCTCAGATGCAACATTTTCAAACTTTAATGTTATAGGCTCTAAAATTGAAGGATCAATCCCTTTCGCCATAAGTCTTTGTTTTACTATAGAATTTGAATACTCTTTGATATAATTTTCCAGCATTGTTTTCGCTGTCGATGACTTTGGATTTGATTCATCATTTTGAATCGTTACAGAAGAATTTTTGCCCTCATTTAAATCCTTCTCAAAATTTGCAGGAATATTAATTACAGCTCTTATATTTCCCTTTTCAAGTGCTACCTTGGGATCATCTATCTTCTCAACCGTTATGCCCGTTGATTTAAGGAAATTAATAAATTGCTCATTATTTCCTTCATCTCTTACAGCTATTTTTACATCAGATGCCTTTTCGGATGTAAAGCTCTGTACACCACCTGCGATAAAATACATCATAACAGGCAAAAATAGGATAGGCAATAGAAGTGTAAATATCCACGTCTTTCTGTCTCTAAATATGTCTTTAAGTTCCTTTTTTAGAACTATATAAATATGTCTAAACTTCACTTTTCTCACCTACCAATTCCATAAATATTTCCTCCAAATTGTCATTATTGTACTTATTTTTAAGCTCATCTATCGTTCCTTCCGCGACAAGTTTCCCCTTATGTATTATTCCTATCATATCACAGAGTTTCTCAACTTCCGGCATTGAATGGCTTGAAAATATTATAGATTTTCCTTCATCTCTGCATAGATTTATAAAATCATGAACTTCTCTTGAGGATGTTACATCTAAACCGGAAGTTGGCTCATCAAAAAGCATTATTTTAGGGTCATGAACAATTGACCTTGCAATTGCAACTTTTTGCTTCATTCCCTTTGAAAGTTTACCTGCAGGTCTATCAATAAATTCTTCCATGCCAAATTTTGATACAAGATAATCAATTCTTATCTTTATATCATTTCTACTCATGTCATATAGCTCTGCAAAATACGTAATATTCTCCCTTGCTGTCAACCTATCATAAAGTCCACTTTCGCCACCGAAAAGAATGCCTATCTCTTTCCTTATAAGCTCAGGTTGTTTAATAAGGTCAATACCGTTCATTATTGCATTGCCTGATGTAGGTTTTAACATTGTGGCAAGCATTCTTAATGTCGTTGTTTTCCCTGCACCATTTTCACCAAGAAGTCCGTATACTTCCTTCTCATTCACAATAAAGTTTAGATTATCAACTGCTTTTATGTCTTTAAAAACTTTAGACAAACCTTTAACCTCGATCAATATTTGCACCTCCTCAACAATCGCTATTAACTATATTATCATAGATTAAATAAAAAAGCATTAAAATTTTGTTAAATTATTTATAATTATCATATTCTAAATGTTCATAATTTTGCATAATGCAATTGACATTTAAAACAATGTTTATGTCTTAAATGCCCATAATGTTACTAATATTTACATCTTTTTGAGTTCATTGCTTAAATCAATAAAATGCTTTATCTCCTCATTCATCAATGTAGTCGCAACTCTTTTAGTTTGGTCAAATTTTGCTTCCTTTATTATTCCATCATAAAAAAGTATTGAATCTTTTTCAGCCCTTATCGCAAGTTCCAATGCATCATATGGGGTTTTAATGGTATCTAACTTTTTGAGTGCTTCATCTTTTGAAGGAAATACCGATGTCCTGAATAATGTTCTTAAGTATATTGAAGCCTCAATATCAAAGTATGCACTATCATCGCCTTTTTTCTCATCGATGAGGTGTGAATAAAGCTCTTCAAATTTCGCCTTATGTATCGTTTCTTCCTTTGCTAAGTTTTCAAAAAACCCTTTCTTTTCCTTATCATCAGCAAACTTTTCGGCGGCAAGTCTATAAAATTCATAGCCTCTATCTTCGATATCAATGGCAAGCTGTACAACTTCAAGATCATTTAAATATTTCTTATCAAGATCATTTACCATTATAACACCTCTTAAAAATTATTATTACCTACAAATAATTTTAACATTAACACAAATGCATGGTCAATGTTTTCTTAACAATTATTGTAATATATTATATGTATAATCTATTATCTATATAGCAAAATAAAATCAGGTGATTTTATGTGGTATATTGGTTTTTCTATATTAACTGCTATATATAGTATATTGTATATCCAGTACCTCTCGAAGAGTAAAAATAAATACCCGGTCTATATAGCCGGGTGGATTATATTATTAGTAATTATTGAAACATTATTCTATACAAAGGGATTTAGATGAAATTACTTCTGCTCTGTTTTGACATACGTTTTTACTTTGATTGCCATCTTATTGCAGCATAATTATCTGTTTTCACAAAATAGGCAACATTAACCCATAAATATGAGTTATATATGAAAATACTATTCCCATTGTTGAGCCGATAAGTACATCTGATGGATAATGCAATCCCATATATATCCTTGATATGCTAACTAAAACTGCCAGTGTGATTAAAAAAACAGCTAAACCGGGAAAGAAAAATGAAAATGAGACTGCTAATGAAAAACTTGCTGTTGCATGTCCTGAAGGAAATGAATAATCTCTTAGCAAATATTTAAACGTATTTGCTTCAGGTAAAACCATATATGGGCGCGGCCTTGTGCATAACCTTTTAAGTATCTGCACAAATATATGGCTGCTTGTTAATGTAGTTAAGGCTTCTAGCGCAGAAACCTTTACACTATTTTTCCCAACTAAAATAAGCAAAAGACATGATAAAATTGTAAAATAAGGCCCTCCAATATGAGTAATTTTGGGCATTATTCTGTCAAGTGTTTTGCACTTTATCTTCTCGTTTAAAAGAAAGAAAACATTCCTATCCTCCGTTATTATCAATTTCTTTACCCCTGACACGGAATGAAACCTCCTTACACCTTCATTACATCATTTTTAATATTATTTATCACTATACTACAAACTCTGTCGGCTGAGTCATATACGGATAATTCCGCCATGCGCTCTTTCATTCCCTTTAATTTTGTGTTATCATTCAATAAATCTATAATTTTTTTATCAAGTTTGTCTATATCTTTTATCCTTATTGCTATCTTTTTCTTTAATAAAAATTCGAGATTGCGCTCCTCTTGACCTGGTATCGGGTCAAATACAACCATAGGTAATCCTTTTGATATGGCCTCTGTTACAGTAAGCCCGCCACTTTTAGTTATCAATACGTCCGCAGCTTCCATAAATTCATGAACATTATCAACATGCCCATATACTACGACATTTTCCTTTGCAATCTCCTCAAGTTTTTCTTTGAGGTTTTTATTAAATCCACATATTACTGCTATCTGTATATTATCATATTCCTGAATGACTTTCACAGCTTTTTTTATATTTCCAAGGCCAAGCCCACCACCCATTACAAGAACAAGTGGTTTATCTATAGAAAATCCAAGCTTTTGTCGCATATCTGATTTATCCTTTTTAACATAAAACACTTCATCTATAGGTATACCCGTAACATATACCTTACTATCTGGTACCCCCATATTTTCCATTTGGGTTTTCATCTCACTGCAGCCTACAAAGTACCCGTCAATATGGTGATGTATCCAATATGCATGCACATCATAATCAGTCAATATTGCATAAATAGGTATATCAAGATTTCTTTTTACATGTGACAATATAGAACATGAAAAAGGATGCGTACAAATTACAGCATCAGGATTGCAGCTTAGCACATAATCCTTAATAAATGTATATATTGATATGCCGACTAATTTATTTATCTTCCTTTCTATCTTGTCTCTCTCCATCTCATACAGGTATCCCCATAAATCAGGTGTCAACTTCAGGGTTTTTAAATAAATCTGTGTTGTCAGGTTAGCAAGACCAGGAAACTTCTCCCCAAAAGGATTTGCTACAATAGCTTCAACATTTTCTCTCTTTTCAAAAGCTTTTTTAAGCGCCATAGCCGTCCTTTTATGACCTGTTCCTATATCTTCATAAAGTATCAAAATCCTTATCTTATCCATTTAAAGACCCTCTCAATCACTATATTGATTATCTCACCTGAATATTAAATCCTCATTAAATTTGTATTATAAATGTGTTAAATTTTAATGCTATCAATATAGTTTATTTTCTATTGCTATTTATTATTATACCATCAAATTGATTTTATTGAAAAAAAAATATGTTCATCTAAATGTTAAAACGTAATAAAATAAAAGTCCCTTCTACTTAAAAAATAGAAGGGACTTTTATAAACTTCTTATACAAATGCTTTTGCTTTTACTCTATCAATAACATTTTTGACCTGCGGTATAAGTGATACTGCAAAACAAATTCCAACTTCAACACCAACGAGTATTCCATTGACAAGCAGCGAATACACTATTGGATTCATTCCCTTTGGTGCATAACTTGCGAAAAAGAATACGCCAGACAAGAAATGAGAGAAAAACCTTCCAAAACCGCCTACAAGAACACCGAGGCTTAAATTCTTCTTAAATAAACCTGCAAGCCCGAGTGCACCAAATGCCAATGGATAATCAAGAAGCAGCTGTATCCAGTGAACAACAAATGGGTCCTGTATAAGTTGTAGCATGCCATATGCCATGCCAACAACTATTCCAGGCCCTGCGCCATAATAATATGCAAAAATGAATAGTGGCAACATACTTGCAGGTGTTATAGACCCACCTTGTGGCCAATGATAGAACCTAATGTATGACAGTACAAACGATATAGCAATTGCAAGACCACCATATACTATCATCTGTGTATTAAATTTCACGCTTTTTCTTAAGATGTAAAAGAGCAAAACTGCGAATAAAATTGCTACAATGATGGAAATCGTAGCTGGTTTTAATTTTGTAAAATCAGAAAAAATACTTACAATGTAAGACATTAAAAATACCTCCTCTTATTGAGGCTATGTACCGCTGAAAAACAAAAAACCGCATATGAAATATGCGGTTCATAACCGCATTCCCTTCGTAGGTATTAGCCTAATCAGGTTCGAGGGGTTCGGCATTTGCCATCTCAGCTTAAAGCTCCCCCAGCGGACATAGTCTATTAAATTTTTACTCAAGTAATATTATAAGTCAGCTACATCCTAAATGCAATACCTTCATGTCTTAGAAGAAACTCTTTTATGGGTAACCCTCCGCCAAAGCCTGTCAAACTTCCATCAGCACCAATAACTCTGTGACATGGAATTATTATAGGAACTGGATTTCTATTAAGAGCACCTCCAACAGCTCTTTTAGCATTTGGTTTTCCAATTCTCTTTGCAATTTCTCCATATGTTGCATAAGAGCCGAAGGGAATTTTCATAAGCTCCTTCCACACTGATTTTTGAAAATCCGAACCGTTAATATCAAGCTTTACATTGAATTCTTTTAATTGCCCTTCGAAATAAAGTTTAAGCTGTTTTTTGCAATCATCGATATACATATCTTTTCCTCTATAACATTCAAAATTTTCATCATAAAAAAAATCTATCCTGCAAATACCCTTTCCATTTGAATATATAGTAAGCTTGCCAATTGCTGTATCTAAATAATCACATATCACAATACCACATCCTCATGATAAAAACACCGGATTTCTCCGGTATTTTATACATCGTCATTATCACCACTATCATTGTCATCTTCAGTTTCTGTATCTGCATTATCTATGTATAATTTCGATTCATTTCCCTGCACTGAAGCAAGTTTAGCAAGGCTTATTTCTATTGAATCAATTTTTTTCATTTTCCTTAATGTATAAATTATATAAAATACTACAAAAACAATTGATACAATAGGTGTTGCAAATACCGCAAAATATTGAAGTATTAGCATAACAATGCTCGGCTGTTGGAACATCCTTAACACTCCCTTCTTTTAATATAGTCTTACTGTTTTATTATTTCATAATTTTACTACTAATACAAGCCCCTAAAAAAATTTTAATTAACATGAAACAATTAATAAATTTTACGTCTTAATATATAAGGGGGAATTTTAAGGGAGTGAATACATATGGATAAAAAATTTTATCTAACCATTGTAATAATACTTTTGATGCTGTGCATTATGCTCTCTTCTATCATCGTACTTACGACATTCAGCTTGAATATTTGAAAAAGAAGATGAAAAATCATCTTCTTATATAGCTTCTTTAAAATACTTTTTCACATCTTTTAGATAATCAATAATTGTTAAATGCTGTGGACATTTAGTTTCACACTGACCACACTCAATACATGAACTTGCTTTGCCATCCTTTAAATTATTATAATTGTTCAAAGCCTCTTTGTAATTATTGTACATACAAGCTTCATTATAAATAGCGAAATTCCTTGGTATCATAACGCCATTCGGGCATGGCATACAATAGTTACAAGCAGTACATGCAACCGGTGAAAGCTTTTTATAAGTATTTCTAACTTGATCGACAAGCTCTAGCTCTTCTTCAGTAAAACTATTTGCACCAGACCTTGAAGCGCTCTCAATATTTTGTATAACTTGCTCCATCGTACTCATACCACTTAAAACAATAGATACTTCCGGGTGATTCCATACCCATTGTAATGCCCATTCGGCGGGTGTCCTTTTTACTTTTGACTTGTCCCATAATTCTTTAATAACATCAGGTGGATTCCCCGCAAGTTTTCCACCTCTAATAGGCTCCATTATTACAACACCAAGTCCCTTTGACGCTGCATATTTTAATCCTTTTGTACCCGCTTGATTATTAATATCCATGTAATTGTACTGAATCTGGCAAAAGTCCCATTTATCATAATCATCAATAATGCCTTTAAATACATCATATTCATCATGAAATGAAAAACCGATATACCTTATTTTGCCTTCTTTTTTAACTTTATCGATCCAGCTAAACACATCAAGTTTTTTATAGTTCTCCCATCTTTCCTTATCTAGGGCATGTAAGAGATAAAAATCGATATGATCTGTATCGAGTTTTTTTAACTGTTCATTCAAGTATTTGTCCATATCAGCTTTCTCTTTTATAAGCCATGACGGAAGCTTCGTCGCGAGATTTGTCTTTTCCCTGTAACCATCTTTTAATGCTTTGCCGACTAAAATCTCACTATTTCCTTCATGGTATGCATATGCTGTGTCAACGTAATTTACACCATTGTCAATTGCAAATCTTATCATCTTAATTGCTTCATTTTCATCAATTTTACTATAATCATCGCCAACAATCGGTAGTCTCATTGCACCAAAACCAAGTGCCGACACTTCTATACCCGTTCTTCCAAATTTCCTGTACTGCATAAAACCCCTCCTCCAATATATTCAATTTTTTATACATGCTAATAAAATTATAACATCAACTTTTGATATTACAAAATTTCTAATTAAATCGAATAAATAGTATACGACCTAACATTTTACCTTTACACACAATGTAAATTGACTTAAATGGTATTTAAAGATAATTTTTCCATCACAATAAACAGTGTAAATATTGCTTTAACATATCATTAATGATAACCTATTATTTAGATAGAAATTAATCTTTAATGTACTGGAGGTAAGATAATTGGGATATATAGATTTAAGAAGTGATACAGTGACATTGCCAACGCAAGAAATGAGAGATGCCATGTATAATGCCAAAGTAGGCGATGATGTTTACAGAGAAGATCCGACAATAAAAAAGCTTGAAGAGATGGCAGCAGATATTATGGGAAAAGAAGATGCCATGTTTGTGACAAGCGGCACACAAGGAAATCAAGTTTCTATTATGACACATACACACCACGGCAATGAGATAATCCTCGAAGAAAGGTGCCATATCATTACATATGAAGTAGGTGGCATCGGATATCTCTCAGGTGTACAAGCTAAAACGATAAGAGGAGAAAACGGCATTATGGATCCTAGTGACATAGAAAAGGCCATTAGGACAGAAGATATCCATTACCCTGTAACAGGCCTCATATGCCTTGAAAATACTCACAATAGAGCAGGTGGTACAGTAACGCCGATTGAAACTATGAGTGCAATTTATGAAATAGCTAAAAAACATAATATACCTGTACATCTTGACGGCGCTAGGATTTTTAATGCAGCGACATATTTAAATCTAGATGTAAAAGAAATTGCTAAATATGCCGATAGTGTAATGTTCTGCTTGTCAAAGGGACTATGTGCACCTGTAGGATCAATTGTAACAGGCACGAAGGAATTCATTATAAGAGCGAAAAAATACCGCAAAATGTTGGGTGGTGGCATGAGACAAGCTGGTATTATAGCAGCTGCGGGTATTGTCGCACTTGAAAAAATGACAAAGAGGTTACATGAAGACCATGAAAATGCAAGACTTCTGGCAGAAGGCCTCAATAATATACCTGGTATTAAAGTTGATATTGATACGGTTCAGACTAACATAGTGATGTCAGATATATCCGGAACCAGAATGAAAGGATCCGAACTATCGTCAAAACTATTAGAACACGGCATCAAAGTAAATGGTGCTGATGATTTTAATGTTAGATTTGTAACACATTACTACGTAAAAAAAGACGATATCAAGAAAGTTCTAAATGTTATGCAAAACATTATAAAAGAACAATAGGAAAAACTATTGCTCTTAATATTGCCCATTTTTATTGATATAGATGTCTAATGCTGTAATTGCTTTCCTTAAGAAAATTATAATTAAACAAAGGGTATATATCGAAATACCGAATAATGTAATATATAAAACAAGAATAGGAAATGCCAATGCCATAATTACACCTCCCTTAAAATCATATTATTTATTAATATTCTATATTATTTTTAAAATTCCTCTAATTAAAAAATATTTTACAATGTTTGCAGGTTATTTTTATTTTTTATCGAATATAATAAATATAATGATAAAGGGAGGTTTTTTAATGTTTTTAATAATTAAAATCGCATTAATTATTGTCGCAATAATCCTATTACTCTGGATTATCGGCTTAAAGATAATCCCAAATAACAAAATTGGCATAGTTGAAAAATGGTGGTCACCGAAGGGCTCACTCAATGAACAGATAATTGCATTACACGGTGAAGCCGGTTATCAACCAGAGGTCTTAAGGGGAGGTATACATTTTCGCACACCTCTAATGTATAAAATTCATATAGCTCCACTTGTAACTATACCGCAAGGGCAAATAGGATATGTCTTTGCACGTGACGGTATTCCAATGGCACCAACGCAAACACTTGGTAAAATTATACCAGAAAGTGACAACTTCCAAAATGTAAGAGGTTTTTTGACTAATGGTGGTCAAAAAGGTCCTCAAAGAGGAATAATTCGTGAAGGAACCTATGCTTTTAACTTAGCACAATTTATGATAATTACAGAAGATAAAACATATTACCTTCCTATGGGAAACCGTTCAGAGGAAAGCACAATTAATAAAATGGCTGAACTTTTAAAAAGCAGAAACGGCTTTACACCAATTGTCATAAAGGGTACAGATGATAAAGTAGGCATTGTTACCGTACATGATGGCCCATCACTAAATCAGAACGATATAATAGCACCTACTGTCGGTGATGATGTATCGAATCCCGAGACATACCACAACAACTTCCAGGATCCTGAAAAATTCTTAAAAGCTGGCGGTTTTAGAGGAAGACAATATCAAGTTCTTGTAGAAGGCACATATTTTATTAATAGGCTTTTTGCTACAGTTGAATTAATAGATAAGATAGTAATCCCCGTTGGTAATGTCGGTGTCGTTGTATCATATATTGGTTCAAAAGGAATTGATTCATCTGGTGAAGATTACAAACACGGCGAACTTGTAGAAAAAGGTTTTAGGGGAGTATGGAGAGATCCTCTCATGCCTGGCAAATATGCTTTTAACACATATGCAGGTCATATACTGATGGTGCCAACGACTAATATCATATTGAAATGGATAAGCAATCAGAGCGGTACACATAAATATGACGAAAATTTAAAAGAAGTAAGCCTCATAACTAAAGATGCTTTTGAGCCATCTTTGCCTCTATCGGTTGTTATGCATATAGATTATAAAAAAGCTCCGCTCGTAATACAACGATTTGGCGATATAAAAATGCTTGTTGACCAAACACTTGACCCAATGGTATCTGCATATTTCAAAAACATAGGTCAGACAAAGACATTAATAGATCTTATTCAACAAAGAAGCGAAATTCAGAATATGGCTTCAAAAGAGATGAAGGAAAAATTCGAGCACTACAACCTTGAACTTGAAGAAGTATTGATTGGTACACCTTCATCATCACCAAATGACAACAAAATTGAACTTATACTTACACAATTGAGAGATAGGCAGATAGCTGTTGAACAAATAGAGACATTTACAAGACAGCAAAAAGCCGCTGAAAAGGCTAAGGAATTAAAAGAAGCAGAAGCAAGGTCAGCACAGCAGACTTTTCTTACAGAATCAGAAATAAATATTCAGATAGAAGGCAACAAAGGTAAAGCTGAATACCAGAGGTCATTGCAAGAAGCAGCGAAGATCAAAGCACTTGCAGAAGCAGAAGCAGAGAAAGAAGCGAGAATCGGTATAGGTAAAGCTATAGCGGTATCTGAACAGGTAAAATCATACGGTGGTCCACAGTATCAAGTAACACAGGATATTATGGACAAATTTACAAAAGCAATTGAAACATCAAAAATAGATATTGTTCCAAAGACAGTTATAAGCATGGGTGGAGCTGAGGGCGGAAATTCTGCTGCAAATGCCTTTGAAATGCTCCTAACTCTCTTAATTGGTGATAAACTTGGAGTCAAATTAAGCACTGATATGAATTTAAATAAAGAAGAAAGCGAAAGGGTCAAAAAGATAAAAGAAGCAATATTAAAATCTATCGAAGAAAGTAATAAAGAAAAGGAAGAACTAGTAAAAGAAACACAGGATCAAGCTGCACCAGCAAAGGAAAAAGAAGATAAATAGCTGCTATAATGCAGCTATTTATTTATCATTCTATCTTATTATTGAACAATTCTTATATTAATTAATTCATCTTAATATCTCATTTAATTCTTCAACTTCATATGTATTTATCACGTCTTTTGCCTCAAGCCAACCTTTTCTTGCAATGCCGATGCCAAAGAATACATTGTGAAGGCCATCTATGCTATGTGCATCAGGACATATGGCAAATTTTACGCCTTTATCTTTGGCGTATTTTATATATCTCCAATCGAGGTCAAGTCTATATGGGCTTGCATTTATTTCGATTATTTTGCCATATTCAGCGGCAGTATCAATTATCCTATATAGATCTAATTCATAGCTGTCCCTTGCAAGTAAAAGCCTACCTGTAGGATGTCCCAATATTTTTGTATATTTATTTTTTATGGCTTTAATAAGCCTTTCTGTCATATCATCTTTAGTCATTTTAAAATGTGAATGTACAGATGCAATTACAAAATCAAATTTTTTCAATATATCTTCATCATAATCAAGTGAACCATCTGGTAGAATATCCGATTCTATACCTTTCAATATGACTATATCATCATAAATATTATTTAATTCATCTATTTCATCAGATTGTCTTATTACATCCTCTCCTTTTAACCCGCTTGCATAAAATGCAGACTTGCTGTGATCTGTTATACCAATATACTTATATCCGAGTTTTCTTGCAGCATCTACCACTTCTTTCAGTAAATTTGCACCATCACTATATGTTGTATGTACATGAAAAATACCTTTAATATCATTTTCTTCAATTAATAAAGGTATCAAGCCATTTTCCGCAGCTTCTATCTCTCCCATATTTTCTCTTAATTCCGGAGGAATATATGACAGATTAAGTTTTTCGAAAATTTCTTTCTCATTATTGCATTTTATTAATTTCTCACCGTAAAATAGACCATATTCGTTCATCTTTATTCCCATTTTTCTTGCCCTATGTCTCATGGCAGTATTGTGCTCTTTACTGCCTGTAAAATGGTGCAGTGCATATGGGTATTCACTATCACTTACGACTCTCAGGTCTACATTTATACCGGATTTTAATGTTATACTGGTCTTTGTTTCACCTTTTGCTATGATATCTCTTACATCTTCATATAATGCAAATATATCCATAAGTTTTCCAGGGTTATCTGATGTTGCAAGTATATCAATATCTTTTACAATCTCTTTTTTACGCCTTAAACTTCCTGCAATCTCGCATCTTATTACAAGTCCACTATCTAACAAATACTGTTTTAATTTAATAGCATCATCATATGCTTCAACAAAAAGATGCTGACCGCTGAACTGCTTTATAAACTGTATACCGTCAAGGATTTTCTTCTGCGTCTTTTCACCAAAGCCGGGTAATTCTACAAGCCTGTTTTCAATACAGGCATATTCAAGCTCGCCGATTGTGGTTATCTTCAATTTATCGTATAGTGCTTTTATTTTTTTAGGACCAAGCCCTGGAATCTTTAGCATTTCGATGAGTCCCTTCGGTATTGACTCTTTCAGGTTTTCATAATATTGAAGTTTACCTGTATTTATAAGCTCAGTTAGCTTCTTATTTAGTGCATCACCGATTCCCTTTACATCTTTTAATCTGTCCTCTTTTACAAGTGTTTCAATGTCTTCATCAAGTACTTCTATTGTTCGGGCAGCATTATAATATGCCCTTGATTTAAAAGGGTTCTCTCCCTTTAATTCCAATAAAAGCCCTATTTCATTCAATATATCTACAATAATCTTTTTATCCATTTTAATCACTTCTTTTAAGATTGTTTCATCCTTTCCTGCCTTCTTTTATATACTTTTCTATAGTCTTCTGCTCCCGTAGAGACATCAAGCATATAACTCATCATTATTATATTATCCTTATCTTTAAAATAGACAAATGATTTGCCAAAATCACCTTAAGTACCATAAATTTCCTAATGCTTCTTGAACTCTTAATTCTAATTTGATGCTCTCTACTATATTATACCATAGTAGTAGAATGAGCAAATTTCTTATTTTAAATAGCTTGATATTACTGACTATTTAAGAAACAAAAAAGGAAGTTCACCCCAAATGTCGAATATATTATAAGTAATAACCCAATTCTAGCAAAAGAGCTGAACCTACTTATGTATATTCGACAAGAATGCTTATTTTCCTTTAACGAATTAATAAAATTTCAATCAGAAACAAAACTTGAAATGGTTTTGTCGCAGTTTGATTTCTCAAATGTCTTGCTTTCACTATCAAGGCCTGAATATAAAAGAGGACCTAAAGGATATGACCCATTACCTTTGCTTTACGCCTTGATTGCTATGCAACTTGAGAAAATTCAAAATATAGTAAAGCTTGTGGATAGATTAAAATCAGACCCTGTATTTAAATATAACTGTGTTTTTAATGTATTGGGTTCTGTACCATCCACATCAACCTTTAGCAGATTTTTAAACCTAATATCAGAGTCGGAAGTTCTTAAGGAAGACTTTAAACAATTAATATTAAAAGCTAAAACCTTTGCTTTATTAAACTGTATTATACTTATTGCAGGTATATTGTCGTTAATGCTACTAAATCATTACCAAAAACAGCTTAATTAAATTTTCAAAGTTCATAACTTATCCACAGGCATTGATATGCTTAGCTTTGCTATTGTCTTTTTTAGCTTCAAAAGTTAAAGTTTAATTGTGCAATTTCCTCATAAAACAAAAAACACATATATAGCCTATAGGAAGTTCTTGGATATGAAAAATTTGTGTTTAGGTATAGAGATAGAGGTAACTGGTATTACAAGAGAAAGAGCAGCAAAGACCATTGCAAGTTACTTTAGAACAGATGTTAAACATATTGGTGAAGCTTATGATGCTTGGAGGGTTGAGGATTTCCAAAGCAGGGTTTGGAAGATAATTAATGATTCAAGTCTTAATCCACAAAGAAATAGTTGAAGCTGATAATACTTACAGAGTAGAGATTGTTTCTCCAATATGCAAATACGAAGATATTGAAATAGTACAGGAGATTATAAGAGCTTTAAGAAAAGAATGAGCCTTTGTAAACTCTAATTGTGGTATTCATATTCATGTTGATAAATCACCTTTTACACCAAGGACACTTAGAAACTTGGTAAACATTATAGCGAGCAAGGAGAATTTAATTTACAAAGCATTAAAGATTGATATCAGAAGGGAAAGCAGATATTGCAAGAAAGTAGACAGAGTTTTCTTAGATAAGCTTAATAAAAGAAAGCCAGATACTTTAGAAAAGTTTGCAGACCTTTGGTATGAAGGCTACTTTGATGAAGATAGAAATAAACACTACCATAGAAGTAGATATTATGGACTTAACCTGCACAGTTTTTTTAATGGAAATACAGTTGAGTTTAGAAGTTTTAATATTACAACCCATGCAGGAAAGATTAAATCCTACATACAATTATGTCTTGCAATAAGCAACCAAGTATTGACAAAAGTAGTGCAAGTTCAAGAAAAACCAAAAGCACAAACGAAAAATATACCTTTAGAACATTGCTTTTAAGGCTTGGACTTATAGGAGAAGAATTTAAAACAGCAAGGTATCATTTACTTACAGAACTTGAAGGTGATATAGCATTCAAAAACGGGAGACAAGAAAGAATAGCTGTAGGGTAATAAATTTTTCTGCTTAGTAATTTAAATAAAATACAGGATTTAAAACCGTAGAGCTTAAAAGCTCTATTTTTAATTATTAAAAGAAAGAAGGTTTTATAATGAAAAAGATATCAAAAGGAAAGAAAAGATTATTAGAGTATTTAGGAAAACCTTATACTGTAAAAACAATTGATTTTGAGAATTGCATTTATTTAGATTTGAATAATGGTTATGATATTAAAATATCAGGTGGAAAAACCATAAATGATTATTTTAGTATCTTTGTTTGGAAAACTAAAGATGGACTTGAAATAGCAGAAAGATATTTATATGTTAAACCAGACTTACCTAACGTTAAAGTTTTCCTTGACGATATTAGAGAAAGGTATTCTAAAAAATAATTAGTTTTAAAGCATACAGGCTTTGATGATGCAATATAATAATTCTACTAAAAAGTGCTTGACTTGGAGTTAACTCAAAGTGATAGAATAAATCTCGATGAGGTAAAATATGACTATTGCAGAAATAAGTAAACAACTTGTAGTCAAGAAAGAAGTGATAAAAAAACCTTGTCACGATAAACTACAAAATAAAGGTTTACAAAAATACAATTTTAAAAAAATTATTTAATGAGGAGGATTCAATATGAGTTTTAACATGTATGTACCTACAAGAGTTTTATTCGGAGCAGGCCAATTAAGTAATTTGCATGCACAAAAAATGCCTGGCAAAAAGGCTATGATTGTTATTTCAAACGGAAAATCTACAAAAGCAAACGGATACCTTGCAAGAACAGAAGAACAGTTGAGATTAGCAGGAGTAGAATTTGTGGTATTTGATAAAGTTGAACCTAATCCATTGAAATCAACAGTTATGGCAGGTGGAGCATTTGCAAGAGAAAACAATTGTGACTTCATTGTTGCTTTAGGCGGTGGCAGTTGTATGGACGCAGCAAAGGCTATAGCAGTTATGGCAACGAACGATGGTGATTGTTGGGACTATGTCCATGGTGGAAGTGGAAAAGGAATGCCAATAGAACATAAACCGCTCCCTATAATCGCAATTACTACTACAGCAGGTACAGGCTCCGAAGTTGACCCATGGGGCGTTGTGACCAATGAAGAAAAGCATGAAAAAATAGGATTCGGCGGTATTGACGATCTATTTCCTGTTTTGGCAATTGTTGACCCTGAACTTATGCTTACTGTACCACCAAAATATACTGCGTATCAAGGCTTCGATGCGTTATTTCATAGTGTAGAGGGCTATATTTCAAATGGAGCTAACCTTATGAGTGATATGTACGCAATTACAGCGATTGAAAATATTGCACGAAATCTTGCAAAAGCAGTTAAAGATGGAAACGACATCGATGCACGTGAAAAGGTGGCATTTGGGAATACTCTTTCCGGTGTGGTGATGTGTGTTGGGGCTGTTACAAGTCAGCATTCCTTAGAACACGCAATGTCAGCATTTCATCAGGATCTTCCACATGGAGCTGGACTAATTATGTTGAGTAAAGCTTACTTTACACATTTTATTAACAAGCATGTGTGTAATGATAGATTTATAAAGATGGCAAAAGCTATGGGAATGGAAGATGCGAAAGAGCCGATGGATTTCATCACAATGTTAGTAAAATTGCAGGAAGAATGCAGAGTTGCAGACCTCAAAATGTCCGACTATGGTATCAAACCAGAAGAATTTGAAACAATGGCCAAAAATGCAAAGGATACGATGGGCGGATTGTTCCTGTGTGACAGAAGCGAACTCAGCATTGAAGATTGTGTTGCTATTTACGAAGCATCCTACAAGTAAAAATCAATTCTAGAACCAAACAATTAAATAAACAGTTAGGAGTAAAACTCGATAAAAAGAATATTGTATTGATTCTTGCATTAATACTTTTTTCACCGCCTGTAGAGACAGTTGTACGAACAACAGCGATACTGATAGTATATAGCAGAACCAAATAGTCTGCTGTGTCGGATGAAAGCACACAGACAGAAACAGAGAATGATAGTAACAATGTCGCTGATATAAAAGAAATTAGTCCGCCAAATACGGATAATACAAATGGAAAGGATGAACAACCAATGTCAAAAACAGAAAATATTCTTGTAGCATATTTTTCACATTCTGGGAATACTCGAGTAATCGCCAATCAAATTCACGAAAGCGTGGGAGGTGATATTTTTGAAATTAAGACCGTAGATTCATATCCTAACAATTATAATGCAGTTGTCAATCTAGCAAGGCAGGAACAGAAAAATGACTATAGACCGAAACTTGCAGCAAAGGTTAAGAACATGGACTCCTACAATGTGATTTTCATTGGTTATCCCAACTGGTGGGGAACCATGCCGATGGCGGTATTTACTTTTTTGGAAGAATTTGATTTTTCTGGAAAAACTATTGTACCATTTTGCACACACGAGGGAAGTGCTTTAGGTCAAAGCGTTACGGATATCAAAAAACTTTGCCCACAGTCAACTATTCTGGATGGTCTTGCAATTAGGGGATCAAATGTAGAAACTGCGCAGGATGAAGTATCCGAGTGGCTGCGTGAAATCGGAATTACAGAATAAAGATTGACAGGCAAATCCCAATCAAGAGCATGGCGAATCATTTTCATATTGGAACTTTGATGAATCAGACTTGTTTTTCTTTACGGATTACCTTTCCATCATGGGAATTTATATTTGTGTGACTTACTATGTTCTGAAATTTGTTCAGAATCGGAAAAAACATAGCCTATCAAAGAATAATCAATAATTATAGAGAAAGCAAAAATGAACTTAGACGCTGAATATAGAGACCTGCCTGATGACGGTGGAAAAGTTGCACCATCGACATTGGCTCAGGAAACATGCACGAAGCCACACCGCAGGAAATCAAAGGCATCATCATTTTGCATGTAACACGGTATAAATCTGATGGACACAATCATGTATGATTCCAGTTCAGCGGGCCCATTGCATAGGTGCTGAAATGTCGGCGGGACAAGATAATCAGAAGATTCATCTGGGTGCTGTCTACTCCAAGGTAACATACTCGAGGACAAGGGTTCTTTCAAAACTTAAGAAAGGGTTTGAGCATGAGCTGAAAAAGTACGTCCCGGACTATGCACGGATTTTCAAAGACGCTAAATTCCATTTATCAGATAAATGAAGCATTTAAGGAAAAAACATTTCCCTTCCAGTGGAAGGTCAGAAACATACAACGGAAGAAAACAGATATGAAGAAGGACTAAGCAAGGAGGTAAAAAAATGAAAGTATTATTAGTGAATGGAAGCCCACACGAAAAGGGATGTACCTATACGGCATTGGAAGAAGTGGCTAAAACACTGAATGCAGAAGGGATTGAAACCGAAATATTTCAGATTGGAACCAAGCCGTTAGCCGGATGCATTGATTGTGGATACTGTCGCAAAACCGGGCGTTGTGTATTTCATGACAGAGTTAATGATTTTCTTGAAATTGCAGGAGATGTTGACGGTTTTGTATTTGGTTCGCCTGTACATTACGCGGCTGCAGGAGGTGCTATTACATCTTTTATGGACCGCGCATTCTTTGCCGATTTATGTTCTGGAAAGGGATCCTTTTACTTAAAACCGGCAGCCGCCGTTGTTTCTGCCAGAAGGGCAGGAACGACCGCAACATTTGACCAGCTTAATAAGTATTTCACATTGATGGAGATGCCGGTTATTTCATCAAAATACTGGAACATGGTACACGGCTTCACGCCTGAGGACGTAAAAAAAGATTTAGAGGGATTGCAGATTATGCGTACATTAGGAAGAAATATGGCATGGTTCTTAAAGTGTAAAGAGGCTGGTATCAAAGCAGGAATCCCGTTCCCAAAAAGAGAAGAAAATATATCTACAAACTTTATTCGATAAAAGCACAATGTAGGTGAGGAGGTGTATAAAATAGAATAGCGAATTTTAGGAAGAAAATACTTGCAGCAACCGCCTATGCTACTTCCAGCAATAAAGAAAAAGATTATAGTGAAGTTCTTGCAAATGCTCCAAGAAGTTCATTTAGCGGACACTGTATGTATTGCGGACATTGCGCCCCATGTTCGAAAAAGATAGATATTGCATCAGTAAATAAATATTTAGATTTAGCATTGATTCAAGAAGATGTTCCTGAAACATTAAAGAATCATTATGACTTATTAGAACATCATGCAATTGAGTGCATAGAATGTGGGATATGTATGAAAAACTGTCCATTTGGTGTGGATATTATTAATAAAATGAAGCAGGCAGTTAAGTTATTTGGCAATTAGACAATATTTTTTTATAAGTAATTGTGGTGCTGCGACAACTTTAATAGATAAATATAAAGATATAAAGGAGGATAAAATATGGATAAATCAAATAATTTAAGTGAAAGTGTAATCTTCCCGAAAGGTGAAAAAATTACGAATGACTATTTCATAGGGGCAGCATGGCTTGAGATGCTAGTTTCTAATGACGACACTTTTAATTGCTCGATAGGTAATGTAACTTTTGAACCAGGTGCAAGAAATAATTGGCATAAGCATCCAGGTGGTCAGATTCTGCTTGTTACCGGTGGCAAAGGATATTATCAGGAGGAAGGCAAGCCGGTACAGGTGCTTCATAAAGGGGATGTAGTAAAGATTCGTCCGTATGTGAAACATTGGCATGGTGCTACAGGATAGCTGGTTTACACACATCGCCATAAGTACTAATATCCAAAAGGGAGGCGCCGTTTGGTTGGAACCAGTAACTGATGAAGAATATAAAAATTTAAAATAAAAGGATATACGTATAAGAGAAAAAGCTGGATGACTGGCGGGGCAACTCATCATTCAGCTTTTTACGTATCGATAAAGTTTCACTGGAAAATAAGCAAGGATTTATGGGCGTTGAATTTGGCTGTAGAAAAATTAATAAGTAAAGAGTATGGAATAATTCATACTTTCATAAGTTTACTCTTGATTCGAAGTTAACTTTAAGTGCTATAATATTGGATATCAGGAGGTGAAATTGCATGACGATTGCAGAAGTAAGTGAAAAATTTGATATATCACAAGATACACTCCGCTATTATGAACGAATCGGACTGATTCCTCGTGTGAACCGCAATAAAAGCGGAAACAGGGACTATACGGAAGAAGACTGTAAGTGGGTTGAATTTATTAAATGTATGCGAAATGCAGGTCTTTCAATTGAAGTATTGATTGAATATGTTACGCTGGTTGAGCAAGGTGACGAAACTATTGAGGCTAGAAAAGAACTCTTAATTGAACAACGTAAGCATCTAATAAAAAGAATAGAAGATATGAAGAAAACTTTAGAACGCCTGGATTATAAAATTGAAGTATATGAACAATTGTTAGTTGAAAAAGAAAAAGAACTAAAAAGATCGGAGGATTAGTTTTGTGGGCGGCTTAAACTGAAACCAGAATATAATCGATTATTATTGCGTTAAGCTATAAATTATAAAGTGCCACGACATCCCTCTATTTTAGTGGGTTCATCTTTACGCAAAGCCAATATTTCTGCGTATCTGTATTATCTTTCTATCAAAACACATGTGGAGTGCGTGGTTTTGATGCAAAATGTAAAAAAACGGTTAAAGACTCGCAAAATGGCTTAAATACAGGGTCTTACGGTGTTTTGCCATCTACGGCAGGAGTGCTTACAGGTGGTCAAGATGCCGGAAAGCCCTGTTTTTTTGTTTGTGTTCTTGTACGAGGAAACATATCTACGGCAGTTAAAAAAATTCTATATTAATTGGAGGACACTGAAAAACTATAGATTTTTATCAAGTTTCAGTGATGAAATAAAAAAATTGTACAATTTCCTCGAATATAAAGCAATTTAATAAATATTGAGGCACTCTATACGTAAATGAGAGATGGATTTCTCCATCTCTCATTTTAAAAGCATATTTTTGATTTCATCTTTGTCAGGTACTCTGCCGTATGATAAAACTTTACCATCAACAACAAGCCCCGGGGTCCTCATTATCCCGTATTTTGCAATCTCTTTAAAGTCTGTTACATCTTCTATGTTTGCCTCAATGTTTAATTCCTTTAAAGCTTCCCTAGTGTTTTTCTCAAGGTTGCGGCAATTGATACAGCCTCCGCCTAATATTTTGATATCCATTAAAATCATCCTTTCTATATTATAAAATTAAATAAATAACCTACAAAAATAATTGATATCCCTACAATTCCAACGAAAATAGCAATTAGCTTAGGTTTTAAAACATTCTTAAGAATAATCAATTCCGGCAGTGATAATGCTGTTATTGACATCATTAGTGCTAATGCTGTACCTATCTGTATGCCCTTTCCTAAAAGCGCTTGGATTATCGGGATTGTTCCAGCCGCATTTGAATACATAGGTATACCGATTAATACTGCTATAGGTACTGCAAATATATTACCACGCCCAGCATATTTTATGATGAAATCTGCCGGTACATATCCATGTATGAATCCACCAAGTGCTATACCAATAAGAACATAAAGCCATATTTTCTTTATCAAGCTTTTTGTATAGCTTAATGATTGATTTATTCTATCATTAAGAGTTATTTCTGCAATTAATGCTTCTTCACCCATTTTCATCTCATATACAAAACTCTCAACAAGATGCTCAAGATGTAATTTCCCTATCACAATACCTGAAATAATAGCAACTATAACACCAGTTAAAATGTATATAAGCGATATCTTCCATCCAAATAATCCCCATAGCATAACAAGGGCCACTTCATTTACCATCGGTGATGAAATTAAAAATGAAAATGTAACGCCAAGTGGTATGCCTGATTCTACAAAGCCTATGAATAGTGGTACTGCTGAACATGAACAAAATGGCGTAACTATGCCTAAAAGCGCTGCTAAGACATTTCCAACATATTCATTCTTTTTACTTAAGTATTTTTTGACCTTTTCAGGTGGAAAATAACTTCTGATAAATGTGACAGCAAAAATAATTATAAGTAAAAGCAAAAATATCTTTATAGAATCATATATGAAAAAGTGAAGTGCATCACCAAGATGTCCTTTTAAACCAAGCATCTTATAAACAATAAAATCAGCTATCCAATTTAACATGATTACACCTCATATCAAATATTTTTGATGCATCATGTTAATTATAAAACTTCAAAAATAAAAAGTCAATAATTATATCAAAAATATTTGATATATAAGGTTAAATAATTTATATACGAAGATATGGGAAATAATAACATACTTTTATAGATAAAAATGATATAATATTATTAACCTCCACTGAAAGGAGGTGAATCCAATAACTACCAATAATTCTAGAACACTTTATTGTACTTTGTAAACATTAATTGATAAAATCATATTATGTAAAGACATTTTTGATTAAATCCAATATTTCATTAAATTTTTCAAAATCAATGTCATAGTACCTCCATTTGCCGACAACAGTTTCTTTTATTATTCCTGCGTCTTTTAATATTTTTATATGGTATGACACTTTTGATTGTGCCATATCAAATTCATTTACAAAATGGCATACACAAATGCCATCTGGTGTTTCTTCTTTATTTTCAACCTTTGTGCCGTCTGATTTTTCAAAGCACCTTTTGTTTTCCGCAAACATCTTAAGCATTTCAATTCTTTTTGGATCACTTAGTGCTTTACCAAAAAGAGCAATTTTATCAATTATTGAATCATCAGTAATGTTGCCTTTCATATTAACATCCATTCCTTTCGTTGTGTTCATGGCTCAAAAATTTATAAAATAAGTAAATGCTGAATTCTAAACCGTCATTTTTTTCCTTAGACTCATATATTCTTTTAATCTTAATCATAAAATCACACCATAGAATATTATTTCTGACATATCAACCTCTATTTATAGTTTACAACAAATTTTTTAAAAATCCTATTGACATTTATACTATCATAGTGTACTATTTAATTAGTACACTATGATAGTGGTATGGAGGTGGAACATGAAAATTGAGTTTGACGAGAGAACACCCATTTACATCCAGATCATGGATATAATAAAGCGGGATATAGTTACAAAAAAACTAAAAGGAGGAGATAAATTGCCTTCTGTAAGGGAAATGGCCGAAAGCCTTAAGGTAAATCCAAATACTGTTCAAAGAGCTTATCAGGAACTTGAAAGGGAAAATGTCACATATACACAGAGAGGCATGGGAACATTTATAACTGAGAATACCGAAAAACTTGCATCATTAAAAAAAGAAATGGCAAAAGAGATAATTGAGTCATTTGTAACAGGTATGAGAAGCTTAGGTTTCAATTCAAATGAAATACTCGAAATTATCAAAGAATATCTTAAAAAGGAGGTCAACTGATGGAACTAATTTTAAAAACGACAAACCTTACTAAAAATTATTACAGTAAAAAGGCATTAAAAGGAATAAACCTTGAACTGGAAAAAGGGAAAATACTCGGGCTTTTGGGTCCTAACGGCAGCAGCAAAACTACATTTATGAAGATTGCAGCAGGTATATTAAGACCAACATCTGGTGAAATACTAATTGATGGTCAGAAGCCGGGCATTTATACAAAATCAATTGTATCGTACCTGCCTGATGTAAACTACCTTTATAAATGGATGAGGGTTAGAGATGCAATAAATTTCTTCAAAGATTTTTATGTTGATTTTGACCTTGAAAAGTCAAAAAGATTGCTGGATTTTATGAAACTTGATGAAAATGATAAAGTAACTTCACTTTCAAAGGGTATGAAAGAGAAATTGCACCTTGCATTAGTGCTATCAAGAAATGCAAAATTATATGTTTTCGATGAACCACTTGGTGGAATTGATCCGAATGCTAGAGAAAAAATTATTGATGCAATTATAGATAATATTCGTGAAGATTGCTCAATGATAATATCAACACACCTTGTAAGAGATATTGAAAGGCTTTTCGACGATGTCGCATTTATCTCAGATGGTGAAATTATTTTAAATGGAAATGCCGAAGAATTAAGGACAGAAAGAAATAAATCTATTGATGAAATCTTCAGGGAGGTGTATTCATAATGCTTAAACTAATAAAGTATGAGCTTGCGGGAAGGTATAAATACTATCTTGGATTTTCAATTGCACTAATTTTATTGAATATATACCTTATAACAAAAAATAATACATGGTCAGATGGCTTACCATTCGTTGTATCTTTTATGGCTGGATTTGCCTGCTTTGTAGCCGTACTAATATCTGGAGTGATGTTGTATCAGAGGGATATGTACGGTGATACAGGCTACCTTTTGTTCACACTGCCGCAGAGAGGCTATGCTATAGCTGGTTCAAAGTTAATTATATCAATCATTGAATTTACATTATTTATAACCTTATCTGGAGTAATGGCATTTATAAATCTATTATATATGCATGAAGCTAAAGCACTTATAGATACAATACTCCAGTATAAAATTTCTGTACTGTACACATTTATATTTGCTTTATTGACTTTTATCGCAGTATTAGTGTTGTCATATTTTTCCCTTACAATCAGCAAAATAGCTTTTTACAACAAAAAATATGGAAAAATTTTGTCATTAGTCGTATTTTTGCTTATTTCCTATATAATCAGTAGAACCTCCGGCTATCTCGTAACTTTATTCCCATATAATTTTAATATAAGTCCATTTTCAGAAATTGCGCAAAGAAGCGGCGTCGTTGCTTTATCTTTTGCAGTATTGCCTATAAACATAGCAAGCACTATTTTCCAAACACTTTTATATATAGGGCTGTTCATTTTAACATCATATCTTATTGATAAAAAGATAGATTTATAAAAAGGAGGCCAAAGTATGATAGAAGTAAACAAAGTTTTTAAATTCTACCAGATGGGAAAAGAACAAGTCGCTGCATTAAACGGAATTGACCTTAAAATAAGGGACGGAGAATTTGTGGCAGTTGTCGGCCCATCAGGCTCAGGGAAATCCACATTAATGCATTTAATTGGCGGCCTTGACAAGCCCTCAGGTGGCAGCATCGTAGTAGATGGACATGATATAAGTAAATTAAAAGATAAAGAGCTTTCAAAATACAGAAATCAAAACATAGGTTTTGTATTTCAGTCATTTAACCTTGAACCCTCAATCACCTCACTCGAAAATGTCATGATGCCCTTAATGTTTGCCGGAATAGGAGAGAAAAAAAGAAAAGAGATGGCACTTCATGCACTTACACTTGTCGGACTCGAGAAAAGGGCAAAACACAGACCTACTGAGCTGTCCGGTGGAGAAAGGCAAAGAGTAAGCATAGCAAGGGCTATTGTCAACAATCCGTCGATACTTCTGGCAGATGAGCCGACAGGTAACCTTGATTCAAAAACAGGTTTAAGTATCATTAATTTATTGAAAGATTTAAAAGAAAAAGGATATACAATCATAATGGTAACACACAATACAGATGATGCAAAAAAAGCAGATAGAATTATAAAAATAAAAGATGGACAAATCGAGGGGGTTGAAGTTAATGCACTTTAAAGATTATATAAAAACCTCTTTCAGAAATTTATCAAGGCGAAAGCTAAGAACTTTCCTTACATCATTTGCAGTTGCAATCGGTACAATGCTTATTATCATAATGGTGAGTCTCGGCGTCGGTACACAAAACTTAGTTATTAATTCGCTTAAAGAGCATGCATCCATTACGCAGATAATGGTATCTCCATATAAAGATATAGGAACTATTGAGATAAATATGACAACAGAGGACCAGAAAAAATGGGAAGAAAACCGCAAGAAAAACTTTAAAAAACTGACACAAGCAAACCTTGATAAAATAAAAAAAATAGAAAATGTATCTGATATCAAATCTTTGTTATATGCACAAATTACAAAGACACAGATAGGTGATAAAAGCGGAAGCTCTACAACAGTTGAAGGATATGATTTAAAATACGGTGTATTTTCACCTTCTGAAATAGAAGCAGTTAAACTTAAAGAAAAGAATAAAAACATAAAACCAATTATTGCAGGAAGAGATTTAAATGCGGATGATAAAGATACTGTCCTTATAGGACAGAACTACCTCAAAAAAATGGGAATTACCGATTATAATAGCGTTATTGGTAAAGATATTTCAATGGCTGCATCATTACCACAATCACCTGGAACTGCTCCTGTACAGCCTTTAATTATAAAAGCAAAAATTGCTGGTGTCATAAGCGACAAATTCAGCGGTGCAGGCAGTATAATAATGTCTATAGATATGGCAGCAAAAATTCAGGGATATTATAAAGGCGATCCGAATTACTTTGATAACAACGGTCCGGATCAGCTTATTGTAAATGCAAAGTCTTTTCAGGATGTAAAAACCATAGCAGATAAAATAAAGAAAATGGGATATGGCATTCAAACATACCAGTCAGTATTAGACCAGATAAAGAACATGTTTGCCATATTCCAAGGGATACTTGCAATCGGCGGCATCATAGTGCTTTTCGTTGCCGCAATAGGCGTCATAAACACAATGATAATGTCAATATATGAAAGGACAAGGTCTATTGGTATAATGAAAGCAGTCGGTGCGTCAAAGAGTAATATCAAGAACCTCTTCCTCGTGGAATCCGGTTCACTAGGATTTATCGGAGGTATAATGGGGATTTTATTCGGATGGTTTGGCACAAAAATCCTTGGATTTGTATTTAACATCTTTATAAAGAGCAAGGGTGGAACCCCTACCGAAATATTCTCTATACCATTGTGGCTTGTTTTAGGCTCTCTTGCCTTCTCAATACTTGTAACTGTCACAGCAGGACTTTATCCTGCGGCCCGTGCAGCAAAACTTGACCCGATAGAAGCACTAAGATATGAATAAAAATTAAACAGAGGACGGTTCAAAACCGTCCTTGCTTTTTCCATTCCCTGTTTCAGTCTCTCTCGCTTCTGTATTTATCCATAATCGCAGAAAAAATTTCTGCATTTGATGGTGGTGTATATGATATTGCATTTGCGCCAGCTTCTATTGTTTCCATTATGCTTTCATCTGTAGGGCCACCAGTCGCGATAATTGGTATATTCGGGCATAATTCTCTAACATGTCTAACAATTTGGGGAGTCCTCTTAGCTCCAGATATGTTTAAAATTGTAGCGCCGGCATCGACCCTTTCTTTTATATTTTCTTTTTCGGAAACTATAGTTACAACTATCGGTATATCTATTGTTAGCCTCATCCTCTTTATGATCTCGCTTGCAGTAGGCGCGTTAACGACAACACCTATAGCTCCTTCGAATTCTGCATCAAGTGCAAGGTTAACAACCCTCTTCCCTTGTGTTAGTCCTCCACCAACACCACAAAATACAGGTATGTCTGACGCTACCATAAGCGCATGTGTTATTACAGGCTGTGGCGTAAAGGGGTATACAGCCAATACTGCATTTGCATTGATATTTCTTATTATAGCTATATCAGTAGTAAAAACTAGTGATTTTATAAGTTTCCCGTACACTTTAATTCCTGATGCATTTTGTATGACCTCAGGAACACGAATCATCTTCTGCCTTAGCGGCGAAACAATTTCTGGTATGTATGAACTATTCATTATATCACCTTTCCTCTATATATTTATTTCATATCAAATGCATTATGTAGTATACCACAATTCATAACATCAATAAATGTCAAATAAACTATTTATTCGCCTCCATTCAGATAATAGATAGCAATCTGCGTCCTGTGTTGTAATCCCGTTTTATCAAGTATAGATGTAATATAGTTCTTTACCGTTCCTTCTGAAATATAAAGCTTATCAGCTATTTCCTTATTTGAAAGGCCTTTTGATATAAGATCCATGATTTCTATTTCCCTTCTTGTAAATAAGGATGTATCAATTTTAACGCTTTTGTCTTTACCGAGGCCTTCCTTTATCTTGTCAAGAACTACATCTTGCACAACGGAATTACCTTCATAGACCATCTTTATAGCATTCTTTATCTTTTCCGGCGAATTATTTTTAAGAAGATACCCCTTTGCGCCGCTTTTTATCACATCTATAATATATTCATCATCATCAAATGTAGTAAGGATTAAAACTTTTGTAGCTGTCTTTCGGCATATTTCTTTAGCCGCCTGTACTCCGTTCATTACAGGCATTCTTACATCTACTAATGCAACATCTATATTATATTTTAGACAATAATTAACTGCCTTAAGTCCATCATCAACACATGATACCACTTCAAATTCTTCATCCATTCCCAGTATTATCTTAAGACTTTCTCTTATCAATGAATCATCATCAGCTATAAGTACTTTAATAGACATTTAATCCCCCTCCAGCGGCAACAAAAAAATTACTGAAAATCCATTTGATCCATCTATTATGACTTTTCCTCCAATGCTTCCGCACCTTTCCTCGATGCCACTTAATCCAAGACCCTTCTTTATAATATATGCACCAACACCATTGTCCTTTACCTCTGTCTTTATAAATTTATTAAGAACATCAATACTAACAACAACTTTAGTCGCTTTTGAATATTTCATGATATTTGTCAATGCTTCTTTTACATTTTCTACAATAACATTCCATTGTGAATATGTAATTTTATCAAGAATACCAGTGTATTCCAAATTCACAGGGATGTGAGTTTTTACAGTAAAATCATTTATAATAAGTCTTAACCTATTAATGCCCATTTGTTCTACCGGTGGCTTTATTTCTCTTAATGCCAGGCGTATGCTCTCAAGTCCATTTCTCAATGTGTCTATAGCATTTTGAATTAGCTTTTTTGCATCATCCTTATTTTTATCAATCAATAATTTTGATGCTTCCAGCTGCATCAAACTGCCCGATATTGTATGGCCGACATTGTCGTGAATTTTTTGTGATATCTTGTTTCGCTCTTCTAATTGAGCCGTGTATCTAACCTGTTTTTCGTATTCTTCGCTTTTATTGATTTTATTGTATAACATCTGTATTTTTTCACGCAAATCATCATTCTGACTTTTTAATTTTTCTATCTTTTCATATAACCTTTGGGCAATAAAACATATTAGATATGACATTAATGCAATTATAGTATATTCCGATACTGTTGAACTATCAAGTAAAAATAAAATAAATATTGATATAATAAAGCTTAAATTTGTAGAAAACAAATTAAAACTTAGTTCATATATATTAATAGGTAAGAGTAATACAAATAATTTGTTGATATATAAATAGCAAATAGCCGACAAGGCTATGGATAAAATTAATATCGCCTTTTTGATTAATTTATTGTCTATGATGTAGTATGCCATATTTATGCATATGTAAATGAGAATGAAAAAGACAAAACTCTCTGGGTAAACCGCCATTTCGTTAATAAAGTACTTAATCAATATATAAATGATTATAATAAATTTACAGAGTATAAACCAAATGTCCATATGAAATGTCTCCCATTTATAAACTAATAGTATTTTAGCATGAAATAATTGTATTGTCATTATATTACATTAAATAAATATAAAAATAAGGGCTTAGATTATAAGCCCCTATTTCTTGTATAACCAGCTATACAAAATCAGCTACCTTTTCTGATATTTTTATTTTATATGTTGCGATTAGAAGAAATGCCAATGTAAAAGCTATTAATATTCCAATGTTTATCAATAAATTTGGATTTGAGCTTTCTTCAATTTTCATTATTGCATCGACCGCCCATTTTTGTGGAACAAAATTTGATATTTTCTGAAGTGCTTTAGGCATGAAGTCAATAGGCCAAAACACACCTCCAAGCATACATGTAGGCGTAATTATTAATGTCGACAAATTGCTAGATTGCATTGTCGAATCAGAAAAGGCAGTAATAAGCATACTGAGCCCTATAGATGTCAGCCCAAATATGGATAAAACCACAAACATTTCGATAAGTGATTTATCTATAGGCAATTTCAAAAATATAATCAAGAAAGTCATAATCAATATTATCTGAAACAAAGTTACTGCTGCGTTTACGATGAAATTGCTAAATACATACGTACGAGATTTTAGTGGAGCAGCACATATTCTATAAAATGTTTTATCTCTCTTTTCCTGTAGCATAAGATCTGATATACTACTTGTTCCCATCATCAAAAACATTATAAAAAATCCGATGCTACGCATTGTTGCATTATTACTTCTGCTTTTATCTTTTATGCTAAATTCATTCAGTGTAAAAGTACTTTTTCTATATTTATCATACATTTTATAAAACATGTCTTTATTGCCATTAGAAGCCTTCGATATGTCTTTAATATTTTTCATATATAAATTTATATAATTCTGTATCAATAACGTCGCTTCCTGACCTTTTATAGAAACAATTTGTAGCTTAGGTACATTATCAGCGATTATACTGTTGCTAAATTCTTCTGGTATAACTATTGCACAATCAACATCACCTTTTGCAACGGTATTATTTAGGTTTCTCTTAGTTAATGTAATAATCTTGTATTTTTCTGAATTCTGAAGTGATTTTATCATATCCATAGATAACGAACCATTATCCTTATTTACGATGCCAATTCTAAGTTGTGCATTATCTGCAAAGCTGAATGATAAGAATATAAGTGGAATGGTAATTGACAAAAGAATAAAAATTATATTGCTTTTCTTTCTAAATATCAATTTTAAAGTATTCTTTATCAACAATAGCATATTCCTCATGATTAAAATGCCTCCTTTCTAAAAAAATAGGCTGATAGCGCTATAAAAACTGCTGCACATATTATGTTAATCATTAATGCAATTGATACATCGCCGTAATTATTAGCAAATATCACCTGAAATATAGATGTATTTGTCCACTTGATAGGAGATATATCAGCTAACTTCATCAATACAATGCTTCCTGTTTCGTTTATAGGAAAATATGCACCGCCAAGAAATGCTATAAAAGGAATTACCACGTTGATTACTCCTGACGCTGCATTGGTATTTTTAATTAAAAAGCCTAAGCAAATCCCGATACTTATTGAAAAAATTATTTCACTTATTATTATTAAGAAGATTGTAAATATATCTGTACCCCAATTTGCTCCAAGGATGTATTTGCTGAATATAAATACCAGAATTGATTGTAAAAGTACGGCAAATGAAACTCCAAGAAGTTTGCCTGTTAATATCTCATATTTTCTTACGGGGCTCATTAGTACCCTATCACCTGTTTTTTTTGTTCTCTCTTCACCTATAGAATAAACACCGCTTATAGAACCATAAAGTATAATAAGTGTTAACATTGTTACAGAATAATAGTCATTTGATGATGGCTGCTTATTCCTATTTAGTGACACTATGTCGGTAAAATTATAATTATCATCTGTGGCTATTTTTTGAATTATCGCCGGATTTTCTTTGGCAATAACCGAAATTACATTAAATCTGTCTATAAAAGCTTTTAAAATGCTTTCAACAATATTAGTATCTAAAAAATTTCTATCATTTTTATAGAGTGTAATATTATTATCTTTTAAAACAATATAACCTGTATATTTCGCATTTTTTATATCATTTATTCCTTGATCTATATTTTTTATCTCATCAAATTTTATTTCAATTTCCTTGCTGTTTTTTATAAAATTTTGGAATCCGGTTGATATTTCTTTGTTTCCATTATCTGTATAAATTACATTGATACCGCTTATAGTGTAATTGCTGTTAAATATATTAGAAAAAGCAAAGCCTAATATTGTTATAAGCACTATTGGAAACAGTACCATCATTGCCATTGCTTTTTTATCCCTCAGATTTCCTTTCATCTCTTTAAACATAATTTTAAGTATTCTCATTATAATCACCCCTAATCCCTTAATTTCCTACCTGTCAGCGTGAGGAATACTGTCTCTAAATCAGGTGTCTGAGTTTCCACATTTTTAATCGGTATATGATTTGATGTGAAATATAAAATCATTTTATCCAGGTTGTTTACATCTCTTGAACTTATTATTTTCACCACATTTTCATCAATATCAATGCTTCTTACACCACTTATATTTTTAAGCTTGTTTTCGTCAATATTTGTCACTGAACCAACCGTAATCATCGTTGTATTTGTATCTGTAATAATGGACTTAAGTTCTTCCTTCGTGCCTTCTGCAATTATCTTGCCATGATCTATTATCGATATTTTTGTACATATAGCTTCGACTTCTTCCATGTAATGACTTGTGTATATTATTGTACTTCCCATCTCGTTAAGCCTTCTTACAGATTCTAAAATATGGTTTCTAGACTGCGGATCTATGCCTACTGTCGGCTCATCCATAATGATAATCTTTGGCCTATGAGCTATTGCACATGCTATATTAAGCCTTCTTTTCATTCCACCGGAAAATTTATTTGCAATCCACTTTGCTTTGTCGTCGAGTCCAACAAATTTTAATGCCATCTCAACATTTTCCCTTAGCTCTCTCCCTTTTAAACCGTATAAGCTTGCAAAAAAGCTCACATTTTCATATGCGGATAAATCTCCATATATTGCTATGTCCTGTGGAACTATACCGATATTTCTCTTTGTAAAATCGGGATCTTTCCTTATTTCTTTTTCAAGTACATATACATTTCCTTTGTCTATTTTTAAAAGCCCACAGATAATATTTATAGCTGTGCTTTTACCTGCGCCGTTAGGCCCTAAAAATCCATATATCTCCCCTTCTTCGATCTCTAGGTTTATGTTGTCAAGTGCCACTAGATCTCCAAATCTTTTAGTCAATCCTTCAATTCTTACGGCTTTCATAATCAATATCTCCTTTCATCTAATCTTACAATATTATAATAAAAAAAATGGTGATATCTTTGTAGTACACAAAGTCACCATTTTATATGACTTAAGTCATAATTTTATTATAATAAATAAGAGACGGTTCAATAAGTACCGTCTCCAATATAAATTATATTTAAAAAGGCTCGTAATGATCTTCGCTTTAGCCTATATAAATCTTTACATACCTTTATTAAATCAAAACATATGACTTAATAAAAGCATTACAAAACTTATTAAGACCTATGCTCGACTATTATAAATACCTTAGAAACCTGATATAATCTTTCAACTATATCAGACCTCCAGTTTAAGTACAACATTATGCCATACATTTGACCTTCGGAACTTATAATAGTCTTAGCTCGACTATAATACATCTCTTTTAACCTGATATTAATCCAATTCGACTAATATCAAGCCTTACAAGACATATTATAATCTGCCCTCCGACTGATATCCGACCACTTGATCGGATATCAATCTTTGGCCGACCATTTAAGAACTTTCGTCCTTAAATGGTCTTGGCTCAACCATTACGAACCTTACGTTATTATGTTGTCCCATTTAGGCTTAATTATTCTTTAAATTTTTAGGAAATAAGTGTCAATATTTTTAAATTGAATTATTATTTAAAAATATTATTCATAATTCAATGCGATAACTTTTGGTTTTCCCTCTAAATCATTCTTTTTAACATCAATTTCATTAGATTGGATTTTCTCACCACATGTCATTTTCAAAAAGTTATCAACAGTTTCAATAGGCATATCAACAGCAAGTGTCCTAAAATGCATGGCAATTGTAAGTTTTGGTTTTAGTGAATCAATAACTTTTACAGCCTGTCTATCATCGATTGTAAAAAAACCTCCAACAGGTATCATTAATATATCAATAGGTTTTATTTCCGATATCATTTCATCTGTAAGTAAATGTCCAAGGTCACCAGCATGGCATACTTTTATGCCATCTACATCCATAATAAAGACAATATTTTTGCCTCTTTTTGCACCGTGTTCATCATCATGAAAGGTATTTACACCCTTTATGTGAATCCCTTTTACATTATGTTCACCAGGTGTATTTATTATATCAAAGTTTCCCTTTATCGCTTTGAAATAATTGTGGTCATAATGTGAATGTGTAGATATTACAATATCCGCATCAGTCTCAGGCAAAGGATAGCCAACAGTCTTGTCAAACGGATCTGTAACAATAGAAACACCGCTGTCTGTCGTTATCTTGAAACAGGAATGTCCGAAATATCTTATTTTCATGATAGCACCTCCTATTCCATATTATAGGACAATATTTTATTATATATCACAAAATTTCATTTGCTCTATCCATAGCGTTTTTATAAATTTCTTCCGGATATCCTAGCAATTTAAGTATTTTTATGGCGTTTCTACTTCTTGATGGGCCTTTTTGCAAAAGATAATTAAATTTAACATCATTATCATCAACATTTTCTTCAAAATGGTAATTATCATAGTAATCCTCGACAAGGCTTGTAAGCTCTAAATCATGTGTTGCGGCAACGACAAAACAATTTTTCTTTATCATATAGTGAAGAACTTCTGATGCAGCGCTTATCCTCTCTATTGTATTTGTTCCTCTGAAAATTTCATCAAGTATACATAAAACAGTGACATCATCATTGAGTGTGTCTATTATCCTCTTAAGGGATTTTGCTTCAACCATGAAATAGCTGTCACCGCCAATTATATTGTCAAGGGTGCCTATAGATGTCATCACATTAAAATAGCTTGATGAATATTCTTTTGCAAGTACAGTATTAAAAGTTTGGGCGAAAATTGCATTTATACCAATAGTCTTTAAAAATGTGGACTTACCAGATGCATTTGAACCTGTCAAAAGGATTCCTCTAGCGCTTACCTCGATGGAATTCGGCACGGGGTCACTAAGAAGTGGATGATATAGGTCCAAAGCCCTAAGGAAATATGGCTTCTTTTTCGACAATGATGGTTTTGTGTAGTACTTTAAGCTATCCTTGTACGATGCTAATGCAATATACGCATCTATTTTGCCAAGTTCAATATATAAATCAAGTAATTCCCCTTTATATTTATTCATTAAATCAATTGATTTGTAAAAGCTTCTTACTTCTATTAATAATAACATGTTGAGAAAACTCAATATTCCGGTTGAGTCACCTCCAGCTGCCGCTTTTTCTAAAAATTCAATTGAACCTACATTTCTATATATATTTTTTACTTTATCATAAAGTTCTTTTAATTTAGAAAAGTCAAAAGTAGGGTTATCGCCATCCTCTTTTATTATTTCATTTACACATCTTAATAATTTCGATATATTCTCAAATACCATCATTTCCTCAAATATCTTGGATTTAGTATTAGAATAAACCATGCCATTTATCATAACTAACGCAATCAATAGAAGTACTCCAAAGCCATGACCAAAATAAATAATAACAGGCGACAGAATAACTAATAAAGTTAAAATCTGATATAATGGAAGAGGATTATTAACAATTTTCATACCTTCTAACAAGTATCTTACTATATCAACACTTTGCTCTTTCCCAATCCTTTTTAAATGAACTTGTAGTAACTCAGCATAATCTTTATTCTTCATAAATTCCTCAATCATAGTACTTCTATTTTTTAATTCTACCTCATCGTGAATTAGATGTCTTAGAAGATAATATAAATATTGTTGACCGGGACTTGACATTGTATGGTCAAGCTTCTCATATACAAAATCCATATCGAGGTCTCGCCATGTGGTATCATCGATATTTTCACAATTCTCTTCCTTTAAAAGAGCTCTATAAAGCTTCTCAATAAAATCAAAATTTCTTTTTTCCTTATGGTCTTTGCCCCATTTTTCTTTGATTTCTCTCTTTGCTTTTTCTTGTTCAGTATCTTTCTTAATTTTGTTGATAATTAAAACTATGGCAATACCTACAATTGGCAACAAGAAATAAAGATGATTTACTTGAAAGCCTAGTAACAAACCTCCGCCAATCAAAACAATATACAATATTTCCAATATCATTTCAGTTCCTAACATATTGGCTCCTCCTAACAAAAATAAGGTAGGAAACATGCCTTTACATTTTTTCCGGTGCAGTTATTTTTAACATATCAAGAACATTTTTTATAACTGTCTTTGTTGCGACTATAAGTGCAATCCTTGCCTTCATAAGATTTTCATCAGTACCTCTTACCCTGCAGCTATTATAAAAAGAATGAAATAGTGACGCTACATCAAGGATGTATCTCGTTATTCGATGCGGTGCTATTGTTTTAGCGGCTATTGTAATCTCCTCCGGCAAATATGCAAGCTTTTTGATTAAATCAATTTCTGTTTCATCTTTAAGTAGACTTAAGTCTGCATTAATGGAATCTTCTATTTCTATACCATCCTCTTCAAGCTGCCTTATGATAGAGCATATCCTGGCATGGGCATATTGTACGTAGAATACTGGGTTTTCATTCGACTGTTCAACCGCCAAGTCCATATCAAAATCAACTGCACTGTCGGCAGAACGCATATTGAAGAAAAATCGTGCCGCATCTTTGCCGACTTCGTCAATTAAATCCCTTAATGTCACCATTTTACCTGTTCTTTTGGACATCCTTACAACTTCTCCGCTTTTCATAAGCCTTACAAGCTGCATAAGCAAAACATCAAGCTTGTCCGGATTTATACCGAGAGCTTCCATAGCGCCTTTCATTGGTGCAACATGTCCATGGTGGTCAGCTCCCCATATATCTATGACCCAGTCAAAGCCACGCGTCAAAAATTTATTTTTATGATATGCAATATCTGAGGCCAGATATGTGGGATACCCATTTGCACGTACTAAAACATCATCCTTTTCCGCGCCAAACAAGGTCTCTTTAAACCATAAAGCTCCATCTTTTTCATACGTATAACCTTTTTCTTTAAGTTCATTTATTATAGAATTCACTTCACCACTTTGATGTAAGGACTTCTCCGAAAACCATACGTCGTATTCTATGCCATATGCATGTAAATCCTCTTTAAGTTTTTCTATATTCTTATTAAGTCCGTATTCTGTCAGTGCTCTCCTTCTTTCTTCTGCTGGAACATCTTTATATTTATCACCATATAAGTTTAAAAATTCCTTAGCTCTTTCAATAATATCATCGCCATGATATCCTCCTTCAGGTATTTCTGCATGTTCACCGAGTAGTTCTAAATATCTTGCTTCAAGGGATAAACCAAATTTTTCTATTTGATTACCTGCATCATTTATGTAAAATTCCTTAGTTACATTGTATCCAGCGCAATCCAGTATTGATGAAAGTGCATCGCCGAGTGCACCGCCCCTCGCATTGCCCATATGCATAGGCCCTGTCGGATTTGCTGAAACGAATTCCACCTGTACTTTCTTCCCATTTCCTATATTTACTCGGCCATACTCACTGCCTTTTTCAATGATAAGCTTTAGTGCTTCTATAAGGTAATTTTCATTTAAATAGAAATTCATAAATCCCGGCCCCGCGACATCCACCTTATTTATAAACGTTCCATTCAAGTCAATACCATCTTTGATTTTCTCTGCTATCTTCCTCGGTGGCATCTTGGCTGACTTAGCCATTATCATAGCTGTATTTATAGCAAGATCTCCATGTTGCTTTTCTTTTGGCTCTTCTATCTCTATATCCGGTATTTTTTCTATTGATAGAAATCCTTCTTTTATTGCCTTATTTATTGATTCTGTCACAATCTTTGTTATCTCATCTTTCACCTTTTGTACAATATTATTCATTAATTAACCTCCCGAACTGTTAAATGCAATTCATTGTCGCTTATTACATTTTCATTTAAATCAAGAGCATATTTTAATTTCAATTCACCGCCATTTTCATTAAGTTTTACATCTATAACATGTGGCTTTATGCCGAGTAATACATTGCCATATGGTGTAACATAATTCGACTCGTGTCTTTTGTCCTTTTCAAATACCATTTTTGATTGATTTGAGCCAAATCTCATGAGTACAACAACATCTTCACTTATTTTTAATGTCGTAGTCGTCCCATCCATTCCAGATATTTCCGACTCGTCATATTTTATATAGTAATAATCACCTTTTCTTAAAAAACCACCTTCTGTAATAAGCTCAATCGTATCAAGCTCATTCTGTGCATTTTTCTGTGTTCCTTTTACTGTTATTACAGCTTTTCTCAAACTAAGCTCCCCTTTATTTTACCAATTTGTACACTTCTCTTTATTAGCAGATATTGCAAGCTCAATAAGTTCATCAATCAAAACAGGATAAGGCTTTCCCGTCGCTTCCCATAGTTTTGGATACATACTTATTTTTGTAAAACCTGGTATCGTATTTAACTCGTTTAAATATACTTTACCTGTATTTTTGTCCATCAAAAAGTCTACTCGCGCCATACCCCTACAGTCTAGTGCAACAAACGCCTTTACTGCTAAATCTCTTATTTCCTCCATTTTTACATCTGGTATCGGTGCAGGAATGAATAACTTAGATGCTTCATCATAATATTTTGCATCGTAATCATAAAATTCGTGTGCCGGCAATATTTCACCTGCAATAGATGCTTCAGGATTTTCATTGCCAAGAACAGCACATTCTATCTCCCTTGCATCAATTCCCTGCTCTACAATTATTTTTCTATCATATTTTGCTGCTAATTTCAAGGCATCATATAATTCATTTTCATTATGAACTTTTGTAATGCCAACGCTGGAACCCATATTTGCAGGCTTTATAAAACAAGGATATCCAATCCCTGATACTCTATTAAATATTTCATCTTTTTTATTTATATCATTTAATTCATTTCTATAAACTATTGTAAAATCAGGTGTTGGTATGCCCGATTCTTTAAAAAGCCTCTTAGAAAATATTTTATCCATACACAATGAAGATGACAGTACATTCGGACCAACATACGGCACTTCAAGTAGCTCCAAAAGCCCTTGAACTGTACCATCTTCACCATTCGGTCCATGAAGGACAGGAAATACGACATCTATCGGATAAAATTCATATTTGCCGTCTTTTAATGTTAATATTCCCTTATATTTTGTTGATGGTCCGATAACAACAGGTATGGCTTCTTTCTTCCACTCATCGGTTTCAATTTTTTCAACATCTCCCTTGTATAAATACCATTCTCCGCATTTTGTTATTCCAACCAAATAAATTTCATACTTATCTTTATTTATATTATTTATAATCGATTTTGCAGACATTTTCGATACCTCATGCTCGCCTGATTGTCCTCCAAATAAAACCGCCACATTTAATTTTACCATATAAACTTTCATTCCTTTCATACGATTATGCGTACTATCTAATTTATATTAATTATATTCTACCCTTTTGACAATATGTATTCAAGTCATAAATTATGTTGTAAAATTAAAAGGCCAGAGAAGATTTTATCTTCCCCGGCCTTTTTGGGCTTTATATGAGGCGACTTATAAGTTTCTATTTTGCACCATGCTCTTTTCAGCTTTCTCTATAGCGAGCCTAACGAGATTGCCACAATTTCGAGATGATACACTTCCCCAACCTTCAGTCTTTACTGTATCGTAAACGCCAAGCTCTTTTGCCAACTCCATCTTTAAGTCGTCGGACATAAGACTATTATGACGTCTACTCAATTTTAATTCCTCCTTTTGGGCCCATCTATATTTTCGTCTTTATATCATTTTTTATGCATAATGGCTTTTACGAAACACGTAACTTACATTATTCTTAATTATTTTCTTATTAAATATATCCGAAAAATTTAATTAATTAAAGTTTCATACAAAAAGTTGGAATAGGAACATTTCCTCTTCCAACTTTTTAACTTTACATTGTCAGATTGCCTTGATTTGTTTTGATTACTTTTAAGATCTTTTCTTCTACACCATTTTGTGCATTTATATATACATAAAATGTGTCACCGCTATAGGTACCTTTAAATTCATATGCCAATACTTCTTTTCCGCCTTCAAGTGGTATTATGCAAAGCTTGACACTTTCGACTTTCAAATTCTTACTTACTTTATTCTGTGCTTCAGTTTCGGTAAGTTTTGGTTTTTCAATTGTTCTATTGACATGTGACATATAGTATGACGTTGCATCAAATCCAACTATATCGCCATTATCAAGGGCTACTTTTACTTTTACAATATCCGGATATATTCTAACACCATCCTGTACCGGAGTAAAATTAAACTGCACTGTTCCATTTGCTTTTATTGAATATGTATTTTCCATATTGTTAAACTCCCTGTTTTTCAAATATTTTAATGCATAATTGAGTGCTTGCGTCTCTGATATATTAACCTTTGTTACTGCTCTTTGGTCCATTAACCAAAGGACATGCCCACCTTTTTTGCTGACATTTATATATATCGAAGGTCCTCTTTGTGGTGTTTTTAGCTCTATCCCATAGGAATTTATTTTTCCATTGTTAGGGCTGTATTTATTTGCCCCATCCACTGGTTTTGCTACGAATTTTTTTGCTATAGATACCGCATAATCATATGATACATCGCTTCCTGTTAGGCCTCTTGGTGTTAATTTTGCCTGACTTTCTGAAAAAGGCCCATCATATATCAATGTCGGATAATTTGACATCTGCTGATTTACGGTATTCATATTTACATTCATTATCTTACTATCTATTTCACTCATCTTTTGTGTGCCTTTTTTTCTGAGATTACCTAGTTCATACCCTCCTTGTATCTTTCTCCTTAGGTCCTGGAGGTTCTTTCCTAAATATACTGCATAATTGTGAAGCTCTGCTAATGTTTTAAGGTCCTTATCAGATAGTTTATTTCCGTCTGCAACTTTTTTTGAAAGGCTAAACGAGTAATCTCCTATCTGTGATAAAAACTTCGATGTATTCTCTATCTCAGGCTGTCCAATCGGAAGCTGGCCTAAATTCTCCTGTCCCGAAAAGGCCTGTCTCCATATGTCGCTCAATATAGGTATTGTAGTATTTTCCTGAGATGATACCATTAGTTTTCCTGTCGATGTCTCAATATTCTCAACATTATTGACAAGCTGGTAAAAAGACCTATCATATTGTGCTTGAAGATACCTATGATAAGAAACTTTCTGCAAGTATTGGTTGTAACCCCAAGCACCTACAACTAAAAGAAGTAACAGCATTACAACTGTAGATATTCGCTTCATTCCTATCACCTCACCTTGCAAAAATATGATTTCCAATCTGTGTAATAATTGGTCTATTAAAAATCCAGAAATTTTGTACTTTTGCTGCGTTGTAATAATATAATGCGCCACCCGTCGGATCCCAACCAGAAATAGCGTCCTGCGCCGCCCTTATGCTATCTTGCGATGGTGGTATCCACATCTGTCCGTCATCAACTGCTGAAAATGCACCGGGTTGAAAAATAACTCCAGGAATTGTATGTGGAAATTTTGGCGACCTTATTCTATTCATAACAACGGCACCGACAGCTACTTTTCCTATATAAGGCTCACCCCTTGCTTCACCACTTATTAACATTGCAAGAAGATACACATCATCACTTATCGTTGTAGATGTTGTCGCCTGATATGTACCAGATATAGCTGATGCCGCACCAATGTCAAAGCCAAGTGCCGTTTTTGTAGCATCATCTACGATTCCAGTAACATTAAGTCCATTATTGGCTTGAAATCTCCTCACTGCAAGCCACATTTTTACTCCAAAGAATCCATCAATAGGTCCATTGTAATAACCCCAATCTCTAAGCCTCGTCTGTACAGCCGACACATCATTACCTGTATTACCCCAATATAAATTGGATATAGCTGTCTTTGAGAGATTTAGCGCTGAATACTCTAATGTAAATGTTATAAATAGAATGAGTATCAGTGCTATAATCTTTAACCTCGAAACAGAATATTTTCTCATTTTATGCCTCCTCTATAATTTAGTATTTATACATATTTTTTGTAGAGGATTAAACTTTATACATATGTCCTAAAACTTTTATATGGTCTATATTGGGGTCTTCTGTTCCTTGTAGTTGGCAATGTTGTTCTTTAAGCATTTTAACTCTATCGATGAGGTCTTTTGTTATCTTTTCACCTGGACATACCATAGGTATACCAGGTGGATATGCCATTATCATCTCCGCACTTATTTCACCAGCTGCCATGTCTAATGGAACAGACCTATTTCTGCCATAGTAGGCATCCCGTGGTGCTACAATTACTTCAGGCCTTACTATACTTCCCGTTATTATTTCATTAGTACCTTCCTTTTCTTGTAAAAGCTCATTTAAAGATTTTACCAAATAGTCAATAGCCTCTATATCATCACCAAGGCTTATAATAGCCATAATATTGCTTAAATCAGCCATTTCCAATTGAACATGATATTCGGTTCTTAAAAGCCTCATTATCTCATACCCTGTCATACCTGTTCTGCTTATATTTATAACTAGTTTTGTAGGATCAAATAAAAAGGGTTCTTTTATGTCATCTTGAGTAATTGCCCTTATACCTTTTATTTTATTTATTTCTTCTCTTGCATGTTTAGAAAGATATATGACTTTATCAAGCATCTCTTTACCTTTTGTAGCCAGCTGTTTCCTTGCTGCATCCAATGATGCCATAAGGACATATGAGGCAGATGTCGATTGCGTCAAATTCAAAATTGATTTTATTATAAGCGGTTCAACTCTATTTCCCTTTGATATAAGTAGTGAGCTTTGTGTTAGTGAGCCCCCTGTTTTATGTATGCTCATAGCCGATATATCAGCGCCGAGCTTGATACCTCCCGGTGGCATATTGGGATGAAAATAAAAATGGCTGCCATGGGCTTCATCGCATAAGACAGCCATATTGTAGCTATGGGCTAACTCGATTATTTCCTTAAGCTCTGATGTAATACCGTAATATGTAGGATTCAACATAAGAACAGCTTTTGCATCAGGATTTGTTATGATTGCATCTTTTACCTGTTCAGCTTTTATCCCCAGTGCTATGTCAAGCTCTTCATTTATCTCAGGATAAATATATACAGGTACGACTCCTGCTAATATAAGTGCCGAAAAAGCTGACTTGTGTGCATTCCTTGGCATTATAATTTTATCCCCCGGCTCTGTTGCAGCCATTATCATTGCCTGTATACCTGATGTAGTACCATTTATGAGAAAATAAGCATAATCTGCATCAAAAGCCTGTGCCGCGAGTTCATGTGCATCTTTTATAACTCCAATCGGATTTGCCAGATTGTCAAGGTCCTCCATACTATTGACATCTATATTCATAATAGCTTTTCCAACATATTCGGTAAACTCTTCGAGGCCCTTTCCATGTTTATGCCCTGGAACATGAAATGCATATACATTTTCATCTACATATTTTTTAAGCGCCTCAAATAAAGGCGCATTATTTTGGCTTAATTTTGTCATATATCTTACATTCCTTTCTGAATATTGAAGCAAAACATTTTTTATTTAAATGCCATGCGCAAGTCTTTATAATATTTCTCAAATACTTCAACAATTTTAAATTTAACTGGTGGTTTACTTGTTTCTATCATTGATAACTCATCCTCTGATAAGTATTGCTTTAATTCCTCTTTAGTCTCATCACTTGATAAACCATGTGTTATATCGACGAAGCACAAAGGCGGAAACATCACACACCACCAATTTTTGCCATCGCCATTACCTATCACTATTCTAAGAGCATTGTAATTACCTGCTGGAAGAGTAATGGTTCCATAATACTTTGTTGGAAAGTCAAAGCGACCATATATTGCATTTACTTCATATCTTTTGCCGTTTGAATAAACGGTATCCTGTGCAATCTTTTGTATCTCATGAAGGTTTTCCTTAATAATCTTCTCGGATTGCTTTAAATCTTTTATTCCAATAAATTTTGAGCTCATCTTCTTTATTACGGCATCTCTAACTCTTAGTTTTAAATTTTGATCATCTGGCGAATCGCTATTTGCAATAACATGAAATCTTATTAATTTGTTTGATATGTCCTCTTTCATAGCATATGTATCCCGTGGCTTTTGAATAATGTATAAAAATGCTAAAATAGTAATAAGTGTGATAGCTATTATTTTTTTCATTCACTATATCCCCCAATTAATTTTAATCCGGTATACCGGTTATGCCGGTATACTCTTACAATCTCAATTATTAACAAATAAGAAGTAAAATATACAATTAAAATCATTTGTAAAGGCCAATTCTTCTGATATGGGTAGAAACCGTTGCCCTAACTTCTACTTCAGGAAATTTATCTTTCCAGGTAGGTCCAATCTTTTCCCATAATCCAGGATTATATTTTTCAATATAGTCACCGACACCGATCATATCTACCTTTAAATCTTTTTGAAATCTACTCAATGCCTTATTTATCATACCTTCTATAGTATTATTTGCTTTATTCTCCATTGTTTTTAAAATATTTGTATTAAACATCACACCATGTTTTAGAAAACTGTATTCGGTAACATCACCTTCGACATCAAATTTAATCTTATATACGATTTTCCCGTTTTCCTCAGCAACTTGTCTTCTCATAATTGTATTTGTTATATTGAAGGGAACTTTAACAGTTCCGCCATCTGTTGGCATTTCAAAAGCTACATCACCACCTTTTACAAGATTCATAAGCCACATATAACCCATATTCTCTTCATCAGAAAGCCAGCCAGCAAGCTTATAATCTTTTATAATTGCGGAACCCGCTATTTTTAATTCATCTTTTCCTGATGTTATTTTAGGAATTACAGCATTGCCGTTCGTATCATGTAATGACTTTGTAACTTTATTGTAGTCGATATTGGGAAATATAGATGTCCTATTGTATTGCTTGAAGATATTGTCTATATAAACACCTACATCAGGATCAAATTTATAATTCTTCAATAATATATCTTGTGCTTTCCCAGAAGTTACCAAAATGTGAAGCTTTCGGCTTAGTTCATAACTTCTATCAAGGGTGTCAAGTATCTCTAAAAATTTGTTCTTATCACTTACAACATCTTTACCCAATATAATCGCTTTCGTGTGTCCGAGAAACAAACGTTTATTAAGCCTCGTACTGATATGGCGGGATGCAGAAAATACTGTATCACCAATTTCGGAAATTGAGAAGTTTGGTTTGCCTCCACCGCCACCTCCGCCTCCAGCACCACTTGTTGCCTGCTTGACATTTGGAAATTGAAATGTTACAAGATAATTTTTTGATTTATTCGTCGAATCTATCCCTATAGCCATTGCAAAAGCTCTATCTTCTATCTCAACTTTATCCCAACACCCAGTAAGTATTGAAATTATCAATATTAACAAAAATATAATCTTAATTTTTTTCATCGTCTTTCACCCCTATGCCTTTTATTTTAAGTATTAAAAACATCAAAATCGGCAGCAGTATAATAAAAAACAATGTCAGAAATTCAGCAGCATATGTGGCATATCTATATACTTTGACGATTGAATCTGGTATAAGTGACATTAAATAGATAATTGGTATCAATGGCACTACTAAATAAGTATGTTCCCGTGCTTTAATTAGCTTTGAAAGGCTCAATGCAGCAGTATAATGAAAAGATGATATCGATGTAAAAACGGCAAATGTCCATATACCCATTATTAGACTTTCAAGGTTCTCAATAAAGAAGCCTGGAAAATTAATTGACTTAATTACTGTCAGCAATGGCCACAATTGTACTCTTGTCTCTTTGTAACCAAATATACCTATCGTATAGAATGTAATGTAAATATAAAAAAATATTATTGAAAAAAGCGATACATTTATACATCTTTTTAATTTTTCGCCTTTCATTATGTAAGGGAAAATGACATACAAGATTTCAAACCCTGAATAACTATATGTTGTTGACAAGATTCCTCTAAGCAATTTAAGTGGAGATGTTCTCAATATCGGCAAAAAATTGCTTAAGTCCAAATCTACTATCGCCGGAAGAAATATTATCAACAGTGGTACAACCATAACTGGAAAGAGAATTTCTGACATCCTTGCTATAGGCTCAATTCCATATCTTACTATATATCCTGATGTAAATAAAAGGGTTATCATTATTATTTCAATTGGTGTGTTATTTAAAAGATATGATTTTGATACCTCTGCAAAAATTCTGAGATTCAAGCTGCAGAATATCAGAAAATATGCGATTAGCCCTATGTTTAAGATGATGGAAAATGGTTTTGTAAGTATCTTTGCAGAGTATTCTACAAAAGTCTCAGTTGGAAATTTTGATGCTATATGTCCGATTATTCTCGCAAATACTAATGCTAGAATCCCACCAAGTAAAACAACAATAAGACTATCAGGACCTGCTTCTTTTGCGACATCAGATGGCAAACTTAAGATACCAGCACCGAGTATAGTCGTAAAAATAAGTATAGTTGTTTGATTTTCTGATATTTTATCATTGTTTTTTATCATTGTTGTCTCTCCTGTCTTCTTCAACGCTTTCGATCTTTTCTTCTCTCATATCCTTAAGCTTCTTTTTGTCTTGTGTCTCTAAACTTGCTGGTCTTTTTTTGAATACCATCAAAGGAGCCCTAATTAATGTATCAGCAAAATCGCTTATGTTTACTTCTACAAATGGTGATAGGTATGGTTCTCCAAAACTCTTTAATACCACAAGATGTGTCAACATAAGTATAAATCCCAGCATTATACCATATAGACCTAAAATTGCTGCTAATATCATGAAAATAAATCTTAGCATTCTAAATGCTATTGCAGCACTATAACTCGGTATCGAAAATGATGCTACCGCTGTTACAGCAACAACTATAACCATAAGAGGGCTTACAATACCTGCCATTACTGCCGCTTGGCCTATGATTAGGCCGCCAACTATGCCGATAGTCTGTCCTATCGGAACAGGAAGCCTTATGCCAGCTTCTCTTAACAATTCAAATGTTGCCTCCATAATAAGGGCCTCCATAAAAGCCGGAAATGGAACTCCCTGTCTCGTTGCAGCTATGTATAGAGCCAATTTTGTTGGTATCATACCAGGATGATATGATGTAAATGCAACATAAATAGAAGGTGCAGTAAGTGCAATAAGAGCCGCTGTAAATCTTAATATTCTAAGCAGTGATGCTATCATCCATCTTTCAAAATAATCTTCTGGTGATTGGAAAAGTGTAGCCAATGTTGTAGGAATGATAAGTGCAAAGGGAGAATTGTCTACGAGAATGGCTATCCTTCCTTCCAAAACCGATGCTGCAACTTTATCAGGCCTTTCTGTATTAAGCATCTGTGGAAATGGCGAATGCCAATCCTCTTCTATTAACTGCTCTATATAACCACTCTCTAAAACTCCATCAATGTCTATATTTTCAAGCCTCTTTTTTATCACATTTAAAAGGTCCTTATTTACAATGTCATCTATGTATAAAATAGCTATATCTGTTTTTGACCTTTTACCTATCTGCATCTGTTTTATTTTAAACTTAGGGTCTCTTATCCACCTCCTGACAAGTGCAGTATTAACCCTTATTGTTTCTGTAAAACCTTCTCTAGAGCCTCTAACAACCATTTCTGTCTCAGGTGGTGCAACAGACCGCATCTGCCAACCTTTGCTTGATATAATAACTATCTTGGAATATCCATCAAAAAAGAGAGCCGTATCACCTGATAGCACAGATGTTATACATTTATCAAGGTCATCTATTTCTTTTATATCACCGCCAGTTATCGTGGCTTTTTTTATTACTTCATATATATTCTTTTTTATTTCTTCAACTGATGGATTTGCTTGTCTTGCACCAAGCAGCAACGAATGCATAACATGATCGTTAATAAGACTTTTGTCTACAAGACCATCGACAAAAACAAGCCCCAATTTATACTGAAATTCGTCACCAACCCAGATGTCTCTGTAAATTACGTCATCACAGTCTTTAAGCATATCCTTTATGTATTTTATATTTTCATCAATGTTCTTCTTAGCTTTAGCACTTTCTGAATTTGTGCTTTCATAACTACCCTTTTTATTTTTATTTCCTTTATTATTAAATAATCTATTAAATAGTCCCAAACTAATGAGCACTCCTTTCAAATTATGTCAAAAATAACTCAGAATCATAAATATGCATAGTATTATTAAAATTTAAATCCAATAAAACACAATTGTAAAATCAAACAGGAGATATTCTATAGAAAATATATGCTAATGCATCGATTATAAGATATGCAATGCCGATAATTCTACATATCTTTGAATCCTGTTGAAGTCCTTTTCTGTCTAAAAAATTCGGTTCAAATATTGATTCATAAACTCCAACAATTAACAATGTTACAAATAAATATGTTTTAAATACCTGCTTAATTAAAATAATAAAATTCATTAATATCACCTTTTTTAATTATCTGCAGAATATAAAATTATATACAAAAAAAATAGGCTTAACGCCTATTTATTAAGCTATAAATTTATTTGCCATCTCAACATCCTCATCCTTGTCAATGTCATTTCCTATCTCGGGATACCTCGATATAATAGCTTTTGCCTTAATATTAAAAAGCTCCGAAACCTTACCCTCTAATTGATCTATTGTTACTCTTCCAAATGCGAAAAGTATCAATATCTTTAATCCCAAAAGCCGTCCTAACTTCCATGGCTTTTTTCTGTATGAAATAAATTGATTTGCCGCATTTATGCATGAATCGATAATAGCGGGATTTATATAGAAGATGTTTCCCCCTGTAAATGTGCCTTCTCTTATTCTCGCGTAAGTCCTTTTGGCACCGGGAAACTTCCTTTCATTATCCTCTCTTTTTACGATGGGATAACATAGGTCCGCATCTTTTGATTCAGATTGTTCTATAAAATCTATAACAGCATCTTTTGTCAGCATCGGTATATCACAAGTCAATATTAATACTCTTTTATCGTTTTTAAATGGCTCAATACCTTTTATTACATTTTCTACTATAGATGAACCTTGATCTATAATTAAATCTATATCATCAAGGTGATTAAGCTTATTCCTATCTCCGACAACTGCGATTTTGTCTATTTTTCCTGATTGCCTTAATGCATCTATCACATATGTTATCATATATTTTCCTTTAATTTTTATTAGTGCCTTATCAGGAAGTTTCTCTTCACCGGTACTTCCGGCTAATATTATAGCATTCATAGTATAATTCACTCTCCATCGCTGAAATACTTCATATCCTTAATCAAATCGCTCTGAAAGTTCTGAATGTGCTTTTCAGCCCACTTTTGCGCATTCTCAGAGCTACGGGATTCCAATGACTCAAGTATCTTTTTATGCTCCTGATACAACTTTTTTGACTTTTTATAATCATTAATATATTTTACCCTAAATCTATGAACATGTTCCTGTAAATTGTTCATTATTTGTACCAATTTTTCATTTCTTGATGCATTAAAAATACAATCGTGAAACTCCTGATCATACTTCACCATTTTATCTGCATTGTTTTCTTCAACGCCTTCACAAAATTTAGCAAGGATTTCCTTTAATGACTTAAGTTCATCGTCAGTAATCCTGTCTGCAGCTAATGACGCTGCGAGCCCTTCAAGAGACTTTCTAATTTCAAAAACATTTAAAAGGTCCTTCGTGCTTAAGTCTGATACATATGCGCCTTTTCTCGGCACCATAACAACAAGGCCATCTAGCTCCAGTTTTCTTATAGCCTCTCTAACGGGTGTCCTGCTTACTCCAAGTTTTTCTGCAAGCTGTACCTCCATAAGCCTTTCACCTGGTTTAAACTCTCCTGTTATTATGGCATTTTTCATATAATCAAAGACTATGTCCCGTAGCGGCTTGTAATTTTCTAATGGCAGATAATTATTCATACAACTCTATCCCCTTATCAATAGTATTAGCTATATATGTAAAAAAACCCTCTTTAATAAATGCATTAAATGCCCTTTCCAATGCTAAATCGTCATCAAAAATGCCAAATACTGTAGGTCCACTTCCACTCATAAGAGAGCCAATGGCACCCCTTTTAATCATCGATTTTTTTATATCTCTAATTATCGGATGCATATTTGTTGTAACACGCTCCAAGTCATTACCTAACCTATTAGCTATATTTATTATATTATGACTATTAATTGCATCAACCATCTTCATTGTATAATTGTTACCTATAAATTCAAGTTTATCATACAATCTATATACATCTTTTGTTGGCACAGATATAGAAGGTTTTACAAGAAGTATTTTTAAATATGGCGTCTTTATGTTCATAAGTATATCACCAATACCACCAGCTACCTTAGTTCCACCATCTATGCAAAAAGGAACATCAGCTCCTAATAGCAAAGCTAATTTTTTAAGAATATCCACATCTATTTTAAGATTCCAAAGCTTATTTAGTGCTATCAAAGTAGCAGCTGCGTTAGAGCTTCCACCTGCAAGTCCTGCGGCGATAGGAATATTTTTAGTAAGCTTTATCAATGCTCCACATCCGCCATATTCTTTTTTTAATAATTTTGCAGCTTTAATTATTAAATTGTTTTCATCCAATGGTACTTCTTTGTTATTACATAACAATATAAGTTCATCATTCAATTCAAATTCAAGAATATCACATAAATCTATCGATTGTAAAACCATGTCAACATAATGATATCCATCATCTCTTTTGCCTTTTACATCAAGTGCAAGATTAATCTTTGCAAATGACTTTGCCTTTAGTCTTTCCATAATTTTTTCACATCCAAAAAAAATTCACACTATATTATATATTATACATTATACACGAAAATCCTTCTACAATTAAAAAGTTTATTAAGATAATCCCTCCGGGAACAAATTTTAAGAAACTTTTTGTTTTCATTTTGTAAAAAGAAAAAAATGGTATACTTTACTTTCTTAAGTGAAATAAAATAGATTAAAAAAATGCGCATCTATGTGCGCATTTTAAACTTTATTTGGTATTATAAGTTTTGTACCTGCCAGCACTCGTTCATCCTTCAGTTCATTAACATTTATAATATCTTCTTTTGAGGTCCTATACCTTTTTGCAATATCCCATAGATCATCATCTTTTTGTACCATATAAATTGTTATGCTGTGCTTATTTCCCTCAGACCTTGTATCATCGCTTTCCTTTACATCTATCATTACATTAAATTTGGCGACATTAAATACATCTACCATTGTATCAACAACAAATTTAATCTCTGCTTCTTTCATAGCCATAATGTCATATGATATATGAGTAATTTTTACATCAACATAAAGCTCGCCACTATTTATGGTCACATCTACAAAAGTCTTAAATGGCAATTCACCTTTTGTTGACATAACATTATCGTCATCACTTACATAAAGTATATTATAATCGATTATTCCCTCTAAAAGCACTTTGCCGTCACTTAGACTGTAATCTGTCAAAACCGGATATGCTATAACGTCCACGATTTTTTTTACGTTATTTTTGAATTCGACACTTTCTTTAAATATCGCTTGTGATTTATATCTATCTAAACTGTCTACAGCTTCAATCTCCTCTTTTACAGGTTCTATGTTTCTGGATATACCATATATGTCAACAGGGATTTCAGTCTCATCATGTTCTGTAACAGCCGCTTCGGTTTTAAGTACAAGCTCAACATCAATAACCCTATTCTCTCCGTTCTCATCAGGTGAAATTGTTATGTTTTGCTCTGTTATTTCTTCATATGTTTTTGCATTCATATAACTCAGTGCATCCGGTATCTCTATGAAATTTGCATAATTCAAATCGCATTCTTCATATCCAAAATCATTTTTTGGTTCACCTTCATAGACTATATGCGCATGAACACTCCCTTGAATAACAACGCGATTATCTGTAATCTTCGGTTCTTCTGGTTTAATTAATATATCAGTTTTTAATATCTTAGAAATTTTTGGTGCTCCATCAGGTATTTTCACCTGTTCTTTCAAAAATGTCTCAGCACTATTTTGTCCAACGGTCTTTACAAATTTCACTGATTTTCTCAGATATTCTATGTCATTATTGTCTTGAATGCCAACAACTACATCCTTTTTGTCTCTTTCAAATGCTCTTCCAGACACATTTAAAATTATTTTGACGTTCATTTTTCTGCTATTAATCAAGGAAAAGTCAACATGTTCCACTCTCGCATTAACAAATGCCATACACTTAGGATTTGCCCCTTCAATTTCGAGAAAATGTGTAAAATCAATAGATTTATCAATTTTCGCAAGCTTTTTTTCTTTATCTGCCGCATATAAGATATTAAGCCTTAACTCTCCGTCAACCTGGGCTTTCCCATCACTTGATGTTATTCCATTTACTATGACTTTGGCATCAACTGCAGTTATATTTAATACATCAGGCATATCCTCAGGCACTATAATGTCATTTTCAACAAGCGCCTGGCTGTCTTCTCCGCCTAAAAATCTGTCATAACTTATCGTATTTGTTAAAATACCTTGAGCCATATTTTAACCTCCTTTATATTAGAAATTCATGATATTCTACTGAATTAAAAATCCACTTTTTTAATGACATGAATATCTAATATAATAATATAATGGGAAGGGTTAAAATATGCTAAAAAAACAAAAGGCCGATAAATAATCGGTCTTTTGTCACATGCACTGTATTTCTTTTTCATCTTTCATCAAAGTAAGTTCAACTGTATCTGTTAAAATGTCTGAATAACTATAAGAGACCCTGCGGGTTGCTCCCTGTCCATCTATAACTATAATAAAAATACTCGGATATGTCTTCTCTAAAAATCCTTCACGGATTATTGTCTTTTTTCTACCACCATTGGTTTTTAGCCGGACTCTCGCTCCAACATGGTCATCCAGCTTCTTCTTAATCTCATGTAGGGCTAATCTATCGGCCAACTTCATCACTCCTTAAAGCATTCTGAAAATATTATAACACATTTTTCATTCATTGTCAAATAAATAAAATATTATACCAGTGAAAAAGTTATTTGTCAATAAGATATTTGCCAAGTAAAAATGCAAATTACTTTGTCATAGTAAGATTTTTAAGTATTATTACGAAAAAAACAAATGGCGAGCCTTTAAAGACTCGCTTTTAGTATTTTGCTTTCGGCGCTCCATATCTAAATTTACCCATTGTTTGAAGACCACCAATCCCAGGAGATCCAGTTATAGTATTTTCAATGAGGTCTTCTATTTTGACTATTTCATTAATATGGGAGTATGCAACTTTCTCACATACCAAAACTGGATCAAGGCAATGTATCAAAACTCGCTCAGGTGAACTTGCATAGTTAGCACCTGCGGCAATTATCGCTTCATAATTTGATTGACAGGCGCCCGCAAAAACAACCAAATCATCTAGTGAAGGTTCATATTTTCTGGCATTTTTTACAGCATCAATAAAATACTTCGAATTTCTGTAATTATTTAAATCTGAATAATTCCTACTGTTTTTTACGCCATCATGTCCTGTCAATACAAGTATATCAGGTCTATATTTATTAAGAAGGTCTAAAACCTTATCTGGCTGATCTTCCTCATCAACAATTTCACCATGTGCCTCAATATTCGCCTTTTTATATGCATCAAGGCAAATATTTAAATATCCTTCATCGCCATCAATATGAAGAACCGTTCCGGGTTTGCCATATGGCTCACTTCGGTTTGACCGCATCATCCCCCGTCTTTTTAAGTCTTTTGACTCTGCAATTTTTTTTATAAGGTAGTTTGCCTTTTTTTGATATGGTTCATCATATTCATTAATTCTGGACATCGATGCTGGCATAAGGTCATCTTCAGGCGCATCGGCAACTATCCTCATGGTAATACCATGTAGAAGATAATGCTTTACGCCCCTATTTTCAATAACATCTATAACTTTAAACAGTATGTCAAAGCCATGTGATTTCCTAACAACAATATCATTAATCTTAAATGGCATTAATATCCCCCCACAACATTATAGTCATATCTTATATACTATAATATGCAGGGTTTTATATATATGTTATATATTTATTCTTCCATCTGCTTTCCTAAGAAAGTAGCTGCTGTCTCAGCTATTTTTGCCTCTACCTCTGTCAATACTACTCCGCTTTCACGGGTAAATATTATAACAGAACCTATTGTATCACCTCTTGAAATTATAGGAACAATCACTTGTGATACAGGCATAAATTCTTGACCATCAGCAATTGTTATAGCACCCTTTTCTTTGCCCTCACCAAGTACAACTGTTCTTTTCTCTTCCATGTATTTCTCCAACTCGGAACTAATAGGTTTCTCGATCAGCTCTTTTTTTGGCATTCCAGCAACAGCAATTACATTGTCGCCATCTGTAATGCAGACAGACTGCTTTGTCGACTGATATATACTATCAGCATATTCCTGTGCAAAATCTCCAAGTTCACTTATAGGAGAGTACTTCTTTAGGATTATCTCGCCTTCCCTGTCAGTAAATATCTCTAGCGGGTCACCTTCTCTTATCCTTAATGTCCTTCTTATTTCTTTTGGAATAACGACCCTACCGAGGTCATCTATTCTTCTAACTATTCCTGTTGCTTTCAATATATGTACCTCCATTCCATGAAATTTTAAGTTCAATGATTAGTATTTATGTATTACCATAATTTTATACATAAAAAAAAGACACTTTATGGTGTCTTTTTTAGTCTACGGTAACCTTTATATTTTGTGGAAATTTTTCAATCTTTGCAACCTTCTTAAGCTCGTTGTACTTATTATCAAAAACTTCTTTCTTCTTATTGTTTTCAAGATACGATATTATACTATTTTTTACGTCATTAAATGGTTTTATCGATGTTCCTTCTGATTTTATTATATGATACCCAAACTGTGTTTTGACAGGTTTTGATATCTCACCAGCTTTTAATGCAAAAACAGCTTGGTCAAATTCTGACACCATAGTACCTCTTGGAAACTCTCCTAAGTCACCACCTTTGTCCTTTGTTCCAGTATCTGTAGAATACTGTTTGGCGAGATCCGCAAAATTAGCGCCTTTTTGTAATTTGTCATAAACTTCATTAGCTGTCTTTTCATCCGCCACTAATATGTGACTTGCTTTAACAACTTCAAATTGGCTTTTATTATCATTATAATATTTCTCAGCATCGCTATCAGAAACTTTTACATTTTTTGTCCAATCACTAACAAGCTTATTTATTAGCAAATTGTTCTTAGCCATATCTTTTGTTACATTTTTATTTGATGTTTTTTCACTGTTATATTCATTATTAATTTCTTTATCTGTAACAGTTAACTTCTCTTTTTGTGCCTCTTTAAGTAATACTTTCTCCATTATTAGGTTATCCAAAACAGATTCTTTTACTGCGTCAATGAATTTTTTCCCATTGTAATCTTGATTCCAGACATCTTTATTATATTGAGGATTGCTCTTTATCTGATCTTTTACCTGATTAAAAGAATCCTGATATTCTTTTACAGTTATATTCTGCCCATCAACTTTTGCAACTATATTTTTGCTTGATGCACAAGATGTCAATGTGGTAAGTGCTAATGACAATACCAAAATCGTGCTAAGTTTTTTTAACTTCAAAACATTCATCCTCTCATAATATCAATATTATATACTTTCATTATATATCATATTCAATTAATCTGCAAACATTTAATTTTCCCCACAAGTCCAATTAATTCTTTCAAAATGCTCTCTTTTTTCATATATTTATATGTGAGATATGGTGGAAGCTGCCCTGAAAACATAAGACTACCTTTGTATTCCTTTATCAAATTATCAACTATTCCCATATTAATAGAGTTAGCATCTTTAAATTTTAGTATTATAGATGAGCCTTTTTCCGAAATTTCAGTGATATTTACACTTCTCGCCAATGCTTTAAGGTATGCTACATCTATAAGTGCTTCAACTGGTTTTGGATATTCCTTAAACCTGTCTATAAGCTCATCTATGATATCATCGACATCCTTTTTCGTTTCAATAGACGAAATCTTTTTATACATCTCAAGCCTTTGGTTTTCATCTTCTATATATTCCTGATCAATATATGCGCTTATCTTAATATCTATCGTCGTATTTGGCTTTTCTTCACTTATTTCACCTTTTAAATTCCTTATAGCCTCGTCGAGAAGCTTTAAATACATGTCATAGCCTATAGCATCTATATGTCCATGTTGTTCTGCTCCAAGGAGATTACCAGCACCCCTTATTTCAAGGTCCCTCATCGCAATTTTAAAACCTGAACCGAATTCGGTAAACTCTTTTATGGCTTCTAATCTTTTTTCAGCAACCTCGGTTATGACCTTGTCCTTTCTATAAGTGAAATAAGCATACGCTAATCTGTTCGACCTTCCGACCCTACCTCTTAATTGATATAGCTGCGAAAGCCCCATTCTGTCAGCATCACATACTATAATAGTATTGACATTTGGTATATCAAGACCTGTTTCAATAATAGTCGTACATACAAGCACATCGTAATCACCATTTAAAAACCCCATCATTATTTCCTCGAGCTGCCTTTCATCCATCTGTCCGTGTGCTACAACTACCTTTGCATCTGGTATCAATTCTTTAATAAGTGCCGCCATTTTATTAATCCCACTTATTCTATTGTATACAAAATACACTTGACCACCGCGGCCCATTTCCCTTAGTATTGCATCCCTTATCAATTCTTCATTAAATTCAACAACATATGTCTGAACAGGATATCTATCTTCTGGCGGGTTTTCAATGACGCTCATGTCCCTTATACCTATTAGTGACATGTGTAGCGTCCTTGGAATCGGTGTGGCTGACAATGACAGAACATCCACATTTTCTTTTAATCTTTTTATCTTCTCTTTGTGTGCAACACCAAATCTCTGCTCTTCATCTATTATCAAAAGCCCTAAATTTTTAAATTTAACATCATCCTGCAAAATTCTATGTGTTCCTACTAGGATGTCGATAATTCCTTCGTTAAGAGATTTTATTATTTCTGATTGTTCTCTGTGACTTCTAAATCTCGAAAGCATCTCGATCTTAACAGGAAAATCTTTAAAGCGCTGAATAAAATTCGTATAATGTTGCTCGGCTAATATTGTCGTAGGACATAAAAAAGCAACTTGTTTACCATCTGCTACGGCTTTAAATGCAGCCCTTAAAGCAACTTCTGTCTTACCATATCCAACATCACCACAAAGAAGCCTGTCCATAGGTTTTTCTTTTTCCATATCTTCCTTTATTTCTTGAATACATCTTAATTGGTCTTCTGTTTCTTCATATGGAAATCTCTCTTCGAAATCCTTTTGCCATGGCGTGTCTTTTGAAAAAGCATATCCCTTCATTGTCTGTCTTTTTGCATATAGTTTAATAAGATCCTTTGCAAGTTCTTCTACGGCTTTTTTAGCTTTTCTTTTTGCTCTTGCCCATTCATTACCACCAAGTTTATTAAGCTTAGGCGGTTTGTCCTCAGGACCTATATATTTTTGAATTAGATCTAACTGCTCAACAGGAATAAAAAGTTTATCACCACCTGCATAAATAATTTTAAGATAATCCTTTGTCACACCATCGACAGTTATTTTCTCTATCCCTTCATATTTACCAATTCCATAATTTACATGCACTATATATGAACCAACAGTAAGTTCAGTAAAATTCTTTATTCTATTGCCATTTTTTATTTTAAATGTCTTTCGAGGTTTTCTTGACTGCCCAAATATCTCAGCATCACTTATTAAAGCAAATTTCGCATCAACATATTCAAAGCCTTTGTTTACCGTCCCCGGATATATTAAAATATTTCCTTCCGGAATATCATAATCATCATCATCGATTATTGGAATCTCCATTCCATAGCTCATTAAAGAATTTTTTAGTATTTTTCCTCTTTCAATATTGCTGGATAACAGTATAACCTTGTAACCAGCTCTTTTATAATATTTTAAATCGTCAACTAACAATTCCAATTTGCCATGAAATGGATGCATTGACTTTGACACAAAATTAACAATACTTTTTGGTTCTATATTACTATCAGATTTTATAATGGTATTCATCAAAATTAGTGGCTTTTGTTTAAGTTTTTTTAATAATTCCTCATAATCGTATAGCAAGCCTGATTGCTCTGGCAAAACTTCTCCAGATACTAAAAGTGATTTAAAATTTTCGCTAAATTCTGTTAGGATATTTGTGGCTCTTTCTTTGACCCTAATATTTTCATCGAGAATAATAATTGCATCATCAAAATAATCAATTATAGAATATAATTTTTCATAAAAAAAATTGAGAAGTTCCCCTATATTTGATGTGTTTTTCGTCTCTTCTATATTCTCCATTATCTCATCAAATTTCTTTTTTAGTTTTTCTGCTCTACCGCTATGGCTCTCCTTTATTCTTGATATATATGAATTCAAACAGCTGCTCAAATTTTTCATACCCAATTTGATATTTTTATCTTCAAGGATAAATTCTCTTGCAGGAAATATCTCTATCACATCAGCATTATTTAATGACCTCTGTGTGAATACATCAAAGCTTCTAATTGAATCAATAACATCATCAAATAGCTCTATCCTGTATGCCTCCTCCATCATAGGTGAGAAGAAATCTATTATTCCGCCTCTTATGCTGAATTGTCCCTTGCCTTCTACCATTGGCACTCTTTCATATCCCATAGTAACTAATGATGAAGTAATCTCTTCTAAATCTACAGCATCGCCAATCTTATATGAAAAGCTGTATTTTCTAAATATATCTAATGGCATAATTTTATTCATTACAGCGTCTATTGATGCAACGAAAGCACCAGGCTTTTCATCAATGATATTTTTTATTGTCTTAAGCCTTCTTCCAATTAGGTCAAGGCTCGCCGCATCTACTTTATAAAAAAGAGCGTCTCTTGATGGAAATAAATATGCATCACCATGTAAAAAAGAGGTCATATCTTCGTAAAGCATCCTTGCCTCAACATCATCGTACGTTATAAATAATACTTTCTTATTAAATTCCTTTATAATATAATGAGCTACATGAGATTTTTGCGAATCTGTAAGACCATATATTAAAATTGGTACATTATCTTTCTCAATTGCCTCTTTTATATCTATAATCTCTTTTAAATTTTCTATGGGTTTTATAAACAACACTATCACCTCAACATAATCCTATTCCAGTACCCATGTATAAATGATGCAAAAATTACCGCAACATATATATTTATATAAGTTGTTATATAATATGTCATTAAACCAAATACCACATGGCTCATTATACTTAACATTGCCGCGCGAAAGTTTACTCTTTTAGATGCTGAAAAAAAATCATTCAATGCTTCTGTTATACCGAATACAGCATGTACACCTATTATACTGCCAGAAAAATACCCAATAATGGTTTTTGAAGACTCCTCTGCGAAAGGTACTCCATATATTATAGCCTTATCGCCATATTTATTTACTATAAACTTATTTAAAAAATAAGCCATGAAAGTACTTATTAGTCCACCTATAACCCACATGTACCATTGCCATTATATAAATTCATGGCATGTTCAACTCCATTCTCTATAATGTCAAGTACAGCATTTGAGGCATTTGATAAAGCACTATTTACAAGCTCCATATCGCTATCATTAAATCTTCCAAGGACATGTTTTATCATATCTCCATCAGGTTTTCCAATGCCAACGCGCACTCTTGGAAAGTCTTCACTATTTAAAAGATATATAATCGATTTCATGCCGTTATGTCCACCTGCACTGCCTTTCTTTCTAATTCTTATTTTACCAACATCAAGATCTTTATCATCATATACAACGATAAGATTTGAAAGAGGTACCTTATAAAAATTTATTATATCATATATTGCTTCACCACTTAAATTCATAAATGTTTGTGGCTTTTGCAATATAATCTTTTCACCTTTAAAGATTCCCTCACCAATTAATGACTTAAATTTAAGCTTTAGTACATCAATATTAAGTTTTGAAGCAAGATTATCTATTACATTAAAACCCATATTATGCCTTGTTCCTTCGTATTCTTTGCCTGGATTTCCAAGCCCTGCAATAATATACATAATAAAAAAACCTCCCGTCGTACTATTTTTAATTATATCATAAATCATTTTAAAAAAAAGATAAGGTATTTTTTACAATTAAAAAAGGCTCTTTACCAGCGGGAGGAATCTGGTAAAGAACCAATTGTACATTATTGTATACTATTGTGCATTAGCACTGCTCATAAGTTTTACCTTTGCACTAAGAGTTTTCCCATTTCTCCAGAAGGTGACATTTATCGTATCACCGACTTTATGCTTGTTCAATATTCCCTGTAAATCATCAAATGTTTTTATCTGTGTCCCATCTATTGATGTTATTATATCACCTGCTTGAAGTCCTGCATTATCTGCAGCACTTCCTTGTTGAACTTGTGCGATATATACTCCGACTGGTATATTGTATTGCTTTGAATCCTGTTGTGAAACTTCCTGTATGCTAACACCCATCATCGGTCTTTCAACATAACCATGTTTTATAAGCTGGTCTATTATTGGCTTTGCTTCATCAATTGGAATTGCAAACCCCATCCCTTCTACAGGTGTACCTTGACTCTGAAACATACCAAATGGATCCTGAACATCTGACCCACCTGTCGATGTTAACTTGACACTTGTTATGCCAACTACTTCACCTTTGCTATTTACAAGGGGTCCACCGCTGTTACCAGGGTTTATAGCCGCATCTGTTTGTATAAGTCTCACAGGGCCATAATCACTTTGAAGATTCCTATTTAAGCCACTTATTATTCCCGCTGTAACAGTTCCTGCAAAGCTTTCTCCAAGTGGATTTCCTATTGCAACAGCAAGCTCACCAACTTCAAGCTTTGATGAATCACCGAATTTAGCAACAGTTAAATTTGGCGCGTTTATCTTTAAGACTGCAAGGTCTGTCTTATCATCTTTGCCAACCAATTGAGCAGAGAATTTCCTACCATCGGAAAGGTTAACTGTAATTTTCGATGCACCATTTATTACATGATTATTTGTAACAATATATCCCTGTGAATCAAATATTATACCAGACCCACTACCTTGAGGTACAAGAGCGCTTCTATAACCATTTGAATATGATACGCTTGTATCAATACCGACAACGGCAGGGCTTACTATCTTTGCAATATTTGTTATAAGACTAAAATTATTATTATCAGATGACAATGGTAAGTATCTATTTATAATTTGCGGCTGTTGACCTACATTGTAATACCTCATCACACCAGCGACAGTTCCACCACCTGCTAAAGCAGCTATTAAAGCGACAGCAACAAAAGAAACAAACATTCTTCTTCTAAATCTTTTTACCATCTTTCCCAAGCTCTTTTTGTTGTTTCTAAACTCTACTCTTGGCATCTCATGGCTATCAGATACTCCCCCACTTTGATTATATGTTGCGGGAATTTCTGCTGTCTTGTCCATAGAATTTTCAAAGTCCTCATTTGAAGTAAATATTTCGTCATCATTTTTTATATCATCATTGTTTATGTTTTGATTTTGATTATTATTTAAATCCATATGATTCACTCTCCTTAATTATCTTTCATAATTACATTATAGAAGAGAATTTTTAATAAACTGTGAACACTTTGTAAATAATTTTTAAGAATTTATATTATTTTTAATTATAAATTAAAATGCAGCCCGAGGGGTGGCTCGGACTGCTATAATAAGGGAGGTCAAGGAGAGGCTTTTCTCTCTCTCAATTATTATTATATCTTTAATTTATGAATAAACTATGAACAAATTGTAAAAATTTTATTCTATGATTTAATTTTTTTCAGCTTTAATGTGAATGTAAAGGTCGTTCCATCCTCTTTGTTGCTTTTTACCCAAATGTCTTCGTTATGCTGGTTTATTATATTCTTTACGATATATAAGCCTAAACCAACACCATTGCTGCCGCTTCTTGACTTATCCGCTTTATAAAATCTATCCCATATATGTGGTATTTCATCATCTGGTATTATCTTGCCTTTGTTTTGTATCTTTATATACAGTTTATCTTTTGCTTTCTCTGTTAATACATGGATGTAACCTTCTATGTCCGAGAATTTAATCGCATTATCAATTAAATTTGTTAAAACCTGTTCTATTCTGTCCTTATCTGCCTCAACAATATTTTTTTCACTATCAAAGTCTACCTTTACCATTAATTTTTTATCATTTATGCGGGATTCCATCTTGATCAATGTTAGTCTTATCAACTCATTGACATCAAATTCTGAAATGGTTAAAGGAAATTCACCTGATTCCATCTTTGTAATATCTAGAAGCTCAGAAATAAGCCTCGCCATGCGCCGCGTTTCTTTTTGTGCTATCCCAAGGTAAAAATTCGCTTTATCCTGAGGTATTGTACCATCGACAACACCATCGATATATCCTTGAATTGTCGAAAGTGGCGAACGCAGTTCATGAGAAACATTTGCAACAAATTCCTTTCTCGCACTGTCTATTCTTCCTAGCTCACTTGACATGACATTAAATGATTTTGAAAGATCACCTATTTCATCATCATCAATGACATTTATCTTAGTCGAAAAATCCCCTTTTGCCATTTTCTTTGTAGCAAGGCTCATCTCTTTTAAAGGATCTGAAATTCTTTTAGATGTGTATGAAATTAATATAAATGCAACCAATATAGATGCTGATATGGCAATAATCATTATTAAAAATATATCCATCAATGTTTTTTGCATCTCAACAATGGGTGCATGCATAAATATTGCACCTTGAATCTTTCCATTTAGTACAAGTGGCAGTCCTACTGTCAATACCGGCTGTGTAAATCTTCCGCCAAAATAACCCCTTCTTACGATAGTCTCACCATGTAAAATATTTTTAATATCATCTTGACTTAACTTTACTCCTGTCCAGTTTTTTTCAAAGTTCCTCGATTGAATGTATATACGTCCGTCCGTACTGACGACCCAAATTGATGCATTTATAAATCTATCGACAACATTTAAATTCTGACTTAATCTATCAAGGTCTATATCACCTATTATATAATCATTCAATATAGTATTTATCTGCTTTCCTTCTTCAACCATTATTCTTTCTTTTTCTTGAAAATAGTAATTTTGAAACATTATATAAAATAATATAAACAGCATTACCATAGTTATAAAAATAATCGCTATATTAGTAAAAAGCAGCCTTCTAAAAAGCCTGTTTCTACCCAAATCATTTCACCTCGAATTTATATCCGACACCCCATACTGTTGTTAACTTCCAGTTTGGCCCATCTCCCATTTTTTCCCTCAACCTCTTTACATGGACATCTACAGTTCTGCTATCACCCATGTATTCATATCCCCAAACATTTTCCAAAAGCTGATCCCTTGTAAAAACCTTGTTGGGATGTGTGCACAAAAAGTAAAAAAGCTCTAATTCCTTTGGCGTCAAATCAATATTTTTCCCCTTGTATATGACTTTGTATTCACTTAAGCTTATGGACAAATCTGGATATGTTATATAGTCACCATTATCCTCTTTATGTTCGTATCTTCTTAAAACAGCTTTAACTCTCGCAACTAATTCTTTTCCATCAAAAGGCTTAACAATATAATCATCTGCACCTATCTCAAGCCCCAATACTTTGTCAAAAGTATCACCTTTTGCCGTAAGCATGATTATCGGAACATCCGTGAATTTTCTCACTTCCTTGCATAACGTCATACCATCAATGCCTGGAAGCATTAAGTCAAGTATAATAAGCATAGGGTTTTCTTCTTTTATTTTATTAAGAGCCGTTGTGCCATCACCGATTCTCAAAGTGCTGAATCCCTCTTTTTCAAGGTACAAAGAAATTATTTCACATATATTTCTATCATCATCAACAATATATATCTTTTTATTCTCTCCCATAAAAACACCCCTTATTATATCTTAAAACTATTATACATAATATATCATTAAACCGCAATGAAGTAATATGAATTAAATTTGCATTAAAAAAAGGCACCTTAGTGCCTATACAAATAATTTACTTACTGACATACCTTCATAAATGCGCATTATAGCTTCTGCCAAAAGTGGTGCAACAGATCTAATCTTTATTTTGCTTATTTTTTTCTCATCAGGCAATGGTATAGTATCCGTTATCACTAATTCCTTTATAGGGGAATCTTTAATCCTGTCAATAGCAGGGCCTGACAAGACTCCATGTGTTGCACACGCATAGACTTCTTTTGCGCCATTATCTATGAGAGCCTGTGCACCCTGCTGTAATGTGCCTCCTGTGTCTATTAAGTCATCTACGAGAATTGCAATTTTGCCTCTTACATCGCCGATAAGATTCATAATCTCAGCTACATTGGCCTTTGGTCTTCTTTTATCAATTATAGCAATAGGTGCATTCAATTTTTCGGCAAAATTTCTCGCTCTTACTACACTTCCGTGGTCAGGTGAAACAACTACAACATCACCACCAAGTTCTTTTTCTATAAAATATTTGGCAAGAATTGGTCCACCAAGAAGATGGTCAACAGGTATATTAAAATATCCTTGTATCTGTGCAGCATGCAGATCCATTGTAAGTACCCTGTCGGCACCTGCAACTGTTATAAGGTCTGCCACCAATTTTGCTGTTATTGGATCTCTTGGCTTTGCTTTTCTATCCTGCCTTGCATAGCCATAGTATGGTATAACTGCGGTTATCTCACCTGCAGATGCTCTCTTAAAAGCATCTATCATTATCAAAAGTTCCATTAAATTGTTATTTACAGGTGCACATGTCGATTGCACTACAAAAACATTTGCACCTCTTATACTTTCACCTATTCTAACACTAATCTCTCCATCGCTAAATGTTCCAACTTCTGAATCACCAAGTGTAAGTCCCAAATTTTCGGCAATCTCCTTTGCCAATTCCGGATTGGAATTACCTGTAAAAATCTTTATTGATCCTCCGTGTCTCACCACTTCTTATAGTCCTCCTTTTTTTCTTCTTCCTTCTACCCAACCTTCTTTGTTTGTCTGACGACATCTTGCAATAGCAAGTGCACCGTCCGGTACCTCATCTGTTATTGTCGAACCGGCTGCTATAAATGCATTATTATTTACTTTAACAGGTGATACGAGGTTTACATTGCATCCAACAAAAACATCATCACCTATCGTAGTCTTGTGCTTCCTCTTACCATCGTAATTTACAACTATTGAGCCACAGCCCATATTGACGCGCTTCCCAACTTCTGCATCACCTATATAAGTGAGATGTGGTACTTTTGTACCTTCCCCAATAATAGATTTTTTGATTTCAATAAAATTACCAAGCTTTGCATTATCATGTATTACACTATCCGGTCTAATCTGCGCAAATGGTCCAAGTTTAATATTATTGCAGAGTTTTGATTCAGTAATCATTGAGAATATAATTTTACATCCATTGCCAATCTCCGAATCGATTATACGAGAATTTGGTCCTATTTCGCAATCCTTGCCGATTGTAGAATTACCCTCAATTATGGTCCCTGGATAAATTATTGTATCTATACCAATATTTACATCCGGACCTATATAGGTATTATCAGGATCTATAATTGTTACACCTTCTAACATATGTCTTTCATTTATTCTTTTCCTCATGACTTTCTCTGCCTCAGCAAGTTGGACTCTCGAATTAACACCCATGATCTCTTCGCTATGAACCTTGTATGCTCCTATCTTGCCGCCCATGTTTTTTACAATTTCGATAGCATCCGTCAGATAATATTCACTCTGTGCATTATTGTTATTAATATGCTCAAGAGATTTCTTTAAATAATCCAATTTAAAAATGTACATGGCAGAATTTATCTCATGGATGCCTTTTATCTTTTCATCTGCATCTTTATCCTCTACAATTTTTAAAACACCGCCATCAGAACCCCTCACAATTCTTCCGTAGCCCTGCGGATCATCAAATATAGAAGATAATATAGTTATAGAATTCCCCTCATTCAAATGAAAATCATAAAATTCTTTTAAAGTTCCCGATGTGATAAGAGGTGTATCACCAGTCAAAATCATTATATCACCCTCATCAGGTAGCATATCCTTTGCCATCATGACTGCATGTCCAGTACCAAGTTGCTTTTCCTGATATGCAAATTTTACATCATCACTTAATATGCTCTTTACTTCATCTGCCCCATGCCCAACGACAACTATAACATCATCAGAACCTGCCGCTTTTGCACTTCTAACAACCCATTCTACCATTGGTCTACCACAAACCTTATGTGCAACCTTAGGATGTCTTGACTTCATTCTCTTGCCAAGACCGGCTGCAAGTATGAGTGTATATAATTTCTTCATTTTGACACCTTCTACTACTTTTCTTTTATTTTTTCAATTCTTTACTATATTATTTTAACTATATTTTAATTAAACTTCAACAAAAAATAAAAAGGAGATAACTCCTTTTTATTCCTGATCCTGTGGCTTGTCCTGTTCTTTCGCTTTCTCGTATTCATTAAGTATTGCGTCCTGTATTTTCGCCCTTGTCTCAGAATTTATCGGGTGTGCAATATCTTTAAACTCTCCTTCGGGAGTTTTACGACTTGGCATTGCAATAAACAAGCCATTCTGTCCCTCAATAACCTTAATATCATGAACAACAAATTCATTATCGAAGGTTACAGAAACCACAGCTCTCATTTTGCCTTCCTCGTTTATCTTTCTCACCCTGACGTCTGTAATTTCCATAAGCTCACCACCTTCCTGCAAAATAAGCCCATAATGGGTGATTATTTGAAAATTACTAAATAAAATTTCTTTACCTTATTATTATTCGCCATCAATTCTAAATTTCCTCCATCAAAATTTAAAATTCAGAAAAATTTTGATAAAAAATTTCATTTTATGCCATCTTGTCTATTATTTCCATAATTTTTCGCCTTATACATCTATTTAAGCCAGTCACTTATTTCCATCTCTATTAAGTTTTTCTCTTCATCCATTTCAACCAGGGTAAAAAGTGAAAAATAATTTTTAACAACTTTAACTTCTGGCTCTTTCGTAGCAATCATAACACCAGCACCTAAGACTTCTGCGTCGAATTCATTCATAAGCTCCATCATTCCTTTTATTGTGCCACCCGCCTTCATAAAATCATCAATAAGGACGACTTTTGAATTTCGCTCAAGTGACCTTCTTGAAAGTGACATCGCTCTTATTTGCATCTTAGACCCAGATACATAATTTATTGAAACAGATGAACCCTCAGTTACTCTGTTGTCCTGCCTTATAATAACAAGTGGAACATTTAGTGATCTTGCACACATTAAGGCTATAGGTATCCCCTTCGTTTCCACAGTTACAACAGCATCTACTTCTTTCTCCTGAAACGGATGCGAAAGAATCTCCCCTATTTTATTTGCTGCAGATGGCGAATAAATTATGTCTGCAGTATACAAAAACCCCCCCGGTATTATTCTTTTCGGGTCTTCAAGCTTTTTGCATATATCTATCATAAATTCGTGATAACTATCTATACTATTGATAGGAATATATTTTATTCCACCACCAGCACCTGCTACCGTTTTTATTTCACCAAAGCCGAACTTTTTTAAGGTACTTTTAAGTATTTCTATATCCTCAGATGCAGTTGACTTTGCCGTCTTAAATAGATCCATAAAATAATTCAAATTAAATAATGTATTGGGGTTTTCGGACAGGATTTTTAGTATTACACTAATTCTCTCGTACCTTTTATAAATATTCATCGAAAAACCTCCAAAGACAAACTTTTACTTTAAATTATATTTTAAAGTTCATAAATTTGCAATATATGATATAATCTTTTTGTATAGTATTTTGTCATTAATAATTTAGCTAATTTATGGTAATAATAATAGCAAAACCTGAAAGAGGTGTAATTTTAATGGATATAAATATAGAAAATTTTAATAGAGTACATTTTATTGGAATTGGCGGAATAAGCATGAGCGGGCTTGCGCATATAATGCTTAATGCCGGTCATATTGTAACAGGCTCTGACCTTAAGGATTCACATATTATACAAAGATTAAGAAATGAAGGCGCAATCATAAATATTCCTCATGATGCAAAGTCTGTTGAAGGGTCAGATTTAGTTGTCTACACTGCAGCTGTAAAACAGGATAACCCTGAAATGGTAAGAGCTAAGGAGCTTAATATACCAGTTATAGATAGAGCAACATTGCTCGGAAAAATAATGAAAAAATACAAATATGGAGTAGGTATTGCAGGAAGTCATGGTAAGACAACAACAACATCATTAATATCTGTACTCCTTGAAGAAATGAGTTATGACCCAACAGTCCTTGTTGGAGGAGAAGTCGACGTTATAGGTGGAAATGTAAGAGTGGGAAACTCAGATTATTTTGTTACTGAGGCATGCGAATACACTGACAGCTTTCTTAAATTTTATCCATATATAGCTGTCATCCTAAATGTTGATTCAGACCACCTCGACTATTTTAAAAACATTGACAATATAAAGCAATCCTTCACACAATTTGCAAACCTCGTGCCAAGTGATGGATTTGTAGTCGCATGTGGTGACGATGCAAACACCATGAGTGTCCTTAAAAATGTCGACCGCAATATAATAACATTTGGAATAGATAATAAGTGTAACTGGAATGCCAAAAAAATAAAATTTGATGAAAAGGGTTGTCCCTCTTTTGATGCATATTACAATGGTAAATATGTTGGTAACTATGAATTATCTATTGTAGGTAGGCATAATGTCTATAATGCCCTTGCCACATTAGCAGTTTGTAGCTTATTGGGGGTTGATGTAAAAAAAGCTGCAACATGGATGAAAAAATTTAAAGGAACCCATAGGAGATTTGAAGTTAAAGGAGCAATCGATGGTGCTATTATAATTGACGATTACGCACACCATCCGACAGAAATTAAAGCGACTTTGTTATCTGCATTAAATTATCCTCATAAGCGTATAATTTGCGTGTTTCAGCCCCACACGTATTCAAGAACAAAATCCTTATTGTGCGATTTTGCAAGTTCTTTTGATAACTCGGACATAACGATAATTACGGATATTTATGCTGCTAGAGAAAAAGATTCTGGCATTATACATGCAAGAGATCTTGCCAATTTGATCAAAGAAAGAGGAAATGAAACATATTATATAAAAGAGTTTACCGACATAGCAGAATATCTAAAAAGCATATTAAAGAGCGGTGATTTGGTTATAACAATAGGTGCCGGCGATATCTACAAAATTGGAGAATTACTTTTAAACTACAATAAGAAAGCCGCTGTAGGTGCATAATAAATAGGCCTTTTAAGGGCCTATTTATTTTTTATTATGCATGATTTTCTTTCTATAAGCTTTACAGGAACTATAATATGATTTGCTTTGGCATCCTTGTTTTTAAGATTGTGAATTAAAAGTTCTGCAGATTTAACGCCCAATTCAAATGTTGAAATATCAATTGTTGTAAGTGGCGGATTTGCAAACTCAGAAAGTGGTATATTATTAAAACCGATTAGGGATATATCTTGTGGTACTTTAAAGCCCGAATCAATTGCTGCCCTTATTACCCCAAATGACATTATATCATCTGTAACAACGACGGCTGTCGGTTTTTTATGCTTTAAAATCCTCATCATTGCATTATATCCGCCATCTTCTGAAAACTCATCCTGTTGTGCCAAATCTCTGTCAAAAGGAATATGATTTTCTTCAAGGGCCAATTTATATCCATCAAGCCTATCCAAACTTACGACGAACTCGAGTGAACCACTAATAAAAGCGATCTTCCTATGGCCATGCTTTATTAAATAATTTGTAGCAAGTCTTGATGCACCGATATTATCATTATCAACCCAGCAGACATCCTTTGAATCAAGTGGCTTGCCGATAACTGTAAAAGGAAACCTCTCTTTTCTAAGCCATGGTATAAGTTTATCTGTAGTCCTGGAACACAGAAGTACGATTCCATCGACTTTTCTACCCTTTACCATATTTATAACAGCATCTTTTTCCTCTTCTTCATTTCCTGATGTAGAAATTAACAAGTCGTATTTTTCATTGTGTGCTACAACGCTAATACCTCTCATCACTTCTGGAAAGAATGGGTTTGAAAAGGCATCCTCCGCAGAACGAGGCATAATTAGTCCGATTGTATATGTCATCTTGCTAGCAAGGCTTCTAGCTATTGCATTTGGATAGTATCCCAATTCCTCCATCACCTTCCAGACTCTATCTTTTGTCTCCTTGCTTATCCTCGGGTTGTCTGCTATAACCCTTGATACAGTTGAAGGTGCAACATTTGCACGCCGTGCTACATCTTTTATTGTTACGTTCATTAATATCACCGCCTTAGTGAAACCGATTGCATCTAACTATATTTTATCGCAATTTATAACTTATGTCAACATTTTAAAAAAGCTAAATGATGAACCAGATATCTTCAAAACCTCTAGTATAATCATAGCAATAAAAATAAATACCGATATAGATAAAGGCCAGTGCAACAATATCTTAAAATCATCTTTGATTTTTGTAGGACTATATATTATATATGGGTTTGTCGTATTCACTAATAATTTTAACAATAGATAAAGGATAAAGCCAAATATAATAGCTACAATGCTATACGCAATGACTGAAATAAACGATATATCCACTTTTATCATAGAATTTGGTTGCAATTTTTGAACCTTTGCAAAATTAAATGTGATATATTGAGTCATTAGTGCCAAAGTATTATTTGTAAAATGTCCTAACATACCAGCAAATATGGAATCTGTCCTATGTACCACATATCCGAGAAGGCAGCCCAAAAAAATTATGCTTAAAAAGTTTTGTATATTCAAATGAAGAGCTGCAAACATTATACCGGATATCACAACAGCTTTAATCGACCCTCTCATCTCGTAGCTCCTCATGATTAATCCTCTCATGAGAATTTCTTCACATAGTGCCGCAGTTCCGGAAACAATTAGAATCTGTATAATTAATCCTTTAAAATCGCTTGCAGCAGTAATAGGTGGAAGCGGTACTCTCCCTATTTTGCTCAAAAAATAGTTTGTTAAAACACCTAAAAAACTTGATACAAATAATCCACATATCATTATAGCAATGATCAATAATGCATGACCAACTTTAAGTCGATTGAATCTCAATACGTATTTTATGTCAAATCTCTTTAAAGCCAAAAAAAGTATAACTGGCAAAAGAACAATGCCAAATTCCGTTATAACAAGGCCCGAATACAACGATTTCCTTTGAACATAAGACCCAACAAATATAAAGAGTATTAAAACTAAGAGATATACTTTATTTGCATCTTTTTCTGATGGTCTCATAATAAAACTCCTCTTTTTTAAAATTGTCTACATTTGATTTTACCATACATATAATAAAAATGTAAGAATAAAAAAATATATTTCTCACAAAATATTATTGAAAAAAAATTTTGGAGGTGTCTTAAATGAGTTTAATCAAATGGCATTGTAATGAATTATGGCCCGATTTTAACTTCGATTTTAATTTACCGGCATTTTCAAACATGTTTGTAAGGCCAAAAATTGATATAACAGAATCAGATACAGAAGTAACTGCAACTGCAGAACTGCCAGGTGTCGATAAAAAAGATATTGAAATAAATGTACATGACAACGTACTTGAGATTAAAGGGCAAACTTCAAAAGTGGCTGAGAAGAAAAACCAAAATTATTACCTAAATGAAAGGTATTATGGTTCATTTGAAAGAAGAGTAGGACTTCCATCTGAAGTAGATTCAGAGAGGACAACAGCAAAATTTGAAAATGGCATACTTACAATTGTAATGCCAAAACTTCATCCTGAAAAGCAAAAAGGTAGAAGAATAGACATACAATAGTGGAACAGGGATCGTTTCCTTGTCCCATTTTTTTAATATACATTTAATTATTTTATAGTAAATAAATATCTTATATTATTTTGAAACTTAAATATATATTAACATAATATAAGAAATGGCATATTATATTCTATATTTAAATATATATATTTGGAGGTATATATATGCCAGATGGAGATAAACACTATCACGATTATTCCGGAACTACAAGTACCGTACTCGAACATTGTCATAATTATTGTGGCGCCACAAGCTATGCAATAAATTATGGCTTGAGCCATATTCATTATTATTCAGGATATACAACAGTTGAAAGTGGCCATAAACACTATATTTGCGAATACACAGGTCCTGGTATAAGAACTAAGAATGGTCATGTCCACAGAATGGATGGTAAGACATCATATGATAAAAATCATTATCATACCTATAATAATTGTACAACTAAGCAGATATACTATTAGCTAAAGATATTTTCATTAAATATGCAACTCATAATTTCATGATAAAATAGAATAATGTTGTTAGAAAAAGCCCCCTTTGCAATTTAGTAAAGGGGTTTTATCTTTCCATCCACTTATTATCGTTATTTCTATGTCCAAATGATTTCTTAATATTGCTGAAAAGTTTATATAGGCCATCAGCAACATTGTAAATCATACCTATAGTATGATCATCAAAATCGTAACTATAATTAAGTGTATTCCCTTTATATCTTCCTGATTTTTTCATTTCACTCTCAACTTGTGTCCCAGCAAGCGGCAAAAGCTTACTTATCGGATAATAATTAAGTCTATCTTTGCCTATTAGTTTACTAGCATTGTTTATAAATGCAATATTATCGCTAAGTTCCTTATAATTTATATGTGGATCAAACATTATAAATCCCATCGAAATATATAACTCAAGTTTATTCAATATCTTTAAAGCCTTAATATTTTCTTCTACAGTAGCATCTTTGTTAAAGCGGTCAAGTATAGTCTGTGAACCTGATTCAACACCAAGGAACACCCTTCTTAAGCCTGCATTTTTAAGAAGTGTAAAAAGTTCTTCATCGACATCATTTACCCTACACTGTATGCTAAAATGCAAATCATAATTTCTCGCAATTAGCTCTTCAGCCAGTTTCCACGCCCTTTCATACCCTCTTCCCTTGCCACCTATAAATTCCGCATCATTGAAAAATAGATTCCTCACATTGTATTTATTATACAAAAGATCAATTTCCTCCAAGACATTTTCCGTACTTCTAAGTCTATATTTGGGGCCGAACTGTGAAAAGAAAGGCCCAACACTGCAAAAGCTACATCTACCATAGCAACCCCTTGATGTAAGAATTGACGCAAAACCTGATTTAAGTAATACAATTGGCAGTGTATCCCTTTCAGGAAACGGAAAACTATCAATGTCCTCAATTAAAGGTCTCTTTTCATTTAATTTGATACCATTTCCTTCATGATATGCAATACCTATCACATCTTTCCAATTTTCATCATTTAAAATTTTCTTTGTAAGCTCCAAAAATGTAAGTTCGCCTTCGCCAATAACCACCGAATCAATTGAAGGATATAAATTCATTATTTCTTCATAAGAAAAAGTCGGATAAATACCGCCTATAGAAATATGCTCTAAAAATCCAGATTTTCTTATATTTTCAATAAATTCAAATGCTTCTTTGGCACTATCTTGAAATGGTACACTTACACCTATTATTTTCGGCTTCTCAATCTTTATATCACTAACAACGATATTTGGATCTAAATCATATAATGGTATATCATCAATTTTAACTCGTATTCCATTCTTCCTTAAAACTGCGGCTATATACATTAAACCAAGGTGCTCATATTTTTCCTTCATATTTCTCGAAGGTGGGTTTATTAGTAAGACATCGTATTGTTCCATCTAAGCATTCATTCCTTTCACAATGGACCTCTTTATGACTTCTCTCTATTAGCAAAAATAACTATATATATATTTCTACAAATTATTCATATATCCTTCTATTATTCATCAATATAATTGTTCCATTGTGATTTTATTGTTTTCCACTCTCTTTCCACATTTTATAGATAATATAAAAGCAATTTGTATATTAATTAATAATATAAACCTAAAATAAGGCTTTTATTTTATCATAATTTAATTCATGAAAAGAATTCACTATAATATCTGCCACTTTCAAATCTTGATTGCCCGAATTAGGATTTTGAAATCCAATAACTTTCATACCAGCCTTCTTCGCTGCCAAAACCCCATTATGTGAATCTTCAATAACAGCACAGTTTTTGGGATCCTTTTTTAGTTTGTTTGCAGCATATAAAAATATATCCGGTTCAGGTTTGCTTTTTTCAACAAAGTCCCCTGTAACAAGTTCATCAAAATACTTTGAAATACCCAACTTCTCTACTACAATTTCAATTACGTTAAATGGAGAAGATGATGCAACTGCAAGTTTCGTTCCTCTTTTATATAAATCTTCTATAAGGTCTTTTACACCTTCTATAGGGATAATTCCATCTTCTTTATTATCTGTTATATAGTCAAGATATCTCTTCCTATCTTTTTCTACGAGTTCCTCAACAGTATATGGAAGCTTATATTTATTGATGATATTACTCCACATAAAATGTGATGTTGTACCTACATATGTAAGATGCTCTTCCAGTGAAACATCGACACCCAGTATCTTATAAAATTCCTCTTCAAGTTTAAGATGCAGTGGTTCACTGTCAATCAACACACCATCCATATCAAAAATCGCTGCTTCAAACACTCACAACACTCCTATATAAAATATTTACTCCATATATAGTATATTAGTTTTTACATATGTTTTCAATTGATTTTTTGAAGCAGCTATAATTCAAAGTTAATTAAAATTCGCGACTTTTATAAAATTTAGCAGAAAGAAAATAAGAAAATGTATATATAAGTAATGCTAATATAACTGATTTACTCATTACCTGCATATTTTCGTTTTTATGCAGTTCAAAAGCATCTCGACTATTTTGCGGGATGCCTAAAAATTTTTGTGAAACAATAAATGAGGCTTCACATACTCTTTGAATATTTAATAATATCAAAATCTTGACCCTTTATTTCCATAATAATGGGTTCAACAGCTTCTAATCCTTTTTTTATACAATCCTCTGCACAATCGAACCTAAACCACTTAATTTTTCAACTCCAGGCCTTATCATATAAACTTTTATATCTCCATATACCTCATTCTTTTCATTTGTTTTTCTGTGTAATAGTATTACTGGTATAAATATACTTGCTCATACAGCTTTTAATAAAGACCCCTCTGAAAATATTACTTCTTTACCTTTATTTATATCTGTATCTATTACATATAGCGGTATATTTAAATCTTTAAAGTCTTCCTTAATATAATTTGATAAATATGCCTCTATTTCGTCACCCCTTATAAGACCCTTTCGTGGTATTCTCAAATCAATTAGCCGTTGTCATCGAATTAATTGTTTTTGTACCTGTTTCACCTACATGTTTCACCTACATTATTCAAATATTATCTGAACAGCATCCAATGCATCTGATATTTCTTTTTGATCAGGTTCCAATACTATCTGGTATGGCTGTACCAAACATCGCGCCAAGTATCATTCGCGCTATTGATTTTGATGAATATCCTTTTAGACTTCCATTTAAAGTTGTTTTTGACAATATATTTTCTTCGATCAATTCTGATATTCCATTAAATAACTCTTTCAATAAATCATTAAATGAAGTTGACCAAATGGATAATCCAGTCAAATCATATAACATCCGAAATAATTCCGGATTGTTTTTAAGCATTTCCCTAAAAAAATTAATTATTGATAACAACTTTTCTTTAGCTGATTCACCTTTTCTTAATGCCTTAACTATTTCTTTCATGTATTTGTTAATCATAATTTTTATTACTTCAGCAAAAAGCCCTTCCTTATTCCCGAAATAATAATTAAGTTGGCTTAGTACTACACCCGCTTCATCAGCTATTTCTCTTAAAGATACATTTGCATATCCCTTTGATGAAATACAATTATACGCTGCATCTAAAATTTTTTGTGCCTGAGTTTTTTCTTCCATAAAGCATAACCTCTTTCTAAATCATAACCATCCAGATTGATTATATTAATATTTCGCTGACTTAAATTTATTAATCGGCAATTCTTTCACACCTTATGTTAGACAGCCGTCTTTCTTTGAAGACTTATAATTAGGACATACGTCCTAATAACATTATAGTAATACTCTTGTATTAAGTTAATAATAATAGTTCACAAGATCTTATAGATTATTATAATCCATATTAATCCTTTTTTGTTATTCTTATACTTAATCATTTGCAATAAAATTAAACTTATTAAAATCCTATCTTTGACATATATATGTTAGATTAATTGAATTGTCATTATTCTTAAAGGCCCAAAAAAGATTTGATAAATCAAACCACTACAATTAAATATTATATACTTATAACAAATTTATCATATGTACTTAATTTCTCCCCCTTATCTTTTAACCTAAATTTAACATAAGTCACTAATATACAATGTTATAATATCCTTGAGATTAAAAGAAAGGATGAATAACTTATGGATTCTAACAAAAAAGAAGTATTTTCATGGGTTATGTATGACTGGGCAAATTCGGCATTTGCAACGACAATTTGTGCCGCAGTATTCCCAATTTTTTATCATGATGTAGCAGCAGGAAACTTGCCTGGGTCGGTAGCATCTGCCTATTGGGGCTTTACTGCAGGAATTTCAATGCTTGTCCTTATAATTTTATCACCGATTATTGGTACACTCGCAGATTATTCTTATTCTAAAAAGAAATATCTTATCACACTAGCATTGCTTGGAATAATATCTACTGGTTTTTTTATGATGGTAAATAAAGGACAATATTTATTAGCATCAGCAATATATATAATTGCTGTAATAGGTTTTGCCGGTGGAAATGTCTTTTATGATTCATTTTTACCCGACATAGTTGACGAAGAAGAAAGAAATTATGTTTCATCAAAAGGTTTTGCATTTGGATATCTCGGTGGTGGACTTCTTCTAGCAATAAATATATTAATGATACAATTCCCAAAATTCTTTTTCATACATGATACATTAGAAGCAACTAAACTTTCATTTTTATCTGTAAGCATATGGTGGTTTATCTTTTCATTGCCGATATTTATTAATCTAAAAGAGCGTAAACCTGCAAAAATTGAGAAACACCATTTTAGTAAATTAATAATTGGAAGTTTTAATAGACTTGGAAATACATTCTTAAATATAATGAAATATAAGGAGTTATTTAAATTTCTAATAGCTTTCTGGTTATATAATGATGCAATAGGAACTATCATAGCAATGGCAACAACATATGGAAGAGATATCGGTATAAATCAAGTATCGCTTATGGGCGCATTATTGTTGACACAATTTGCTGGATTCCCATTTACAATGATTTTCGGAAAATATGCTAATAGATGGGGCACAAAGAATAGTATATACATATGCCTTTTCATATATGGTCTTATATGTATAGGCGGTTTTTTTATGAAGAATGCTTTGCATTTCTGGATTTTAGCTTTTGCTGTATCAATGGTGCAAGGCGGCAGTCAAGCTCTAAGCCGTTCGCTTTTCTCAAATCTCGTTCCTAAGGAGAGAACAGCAGAGTTTTTCGGTTTTTATAGTATATTCAATAAACTATCGGATTGGATGGGACCAATGATTTTCGGTTTTGCCAGCTTATTTACAGGAAACAGCCGTTTTGGTATATTCTCACTTATCTTTTTTATCATATTAGGTGCAATTGTACTATATTTTGTTGATGTTGAGAATGAAAAAGAAGTTAACCTTGAAATGGTAGTTGAATAAAATAAAAATAATGGGATGCACTTTGTATACGTCCCATTATTTTTATTTTATTCCTCAATATTCTGCCGTTATATTTAAAAAGCTCTTGTATTAATTTTGCTCACATATAAAATACAACAATATACATTTAAAGTCTCCCCATAAACCTTTTATGAGAAAGCCACCATTCATAAGTGTACTTCCTGAATACACTTCATTTGTCTCTTCGTTGCGGTAGAAGGCATTCTTTCGTAGCCCCTTTAAACGAATTCTTCTGCTGTGATAATTTGGCCGATTTAAAACTTGAACATAAACCACCAAGGCTTCGCTTTTATCTTTTGCAACATACTTCACACAGTAAAACTCCGGATTTTCAAATGAATTCCCAATACGGTGTACTCCACGTATCAAATCATTATATTTATTATACATGGCTATTTGTTTTGGTATCATATTTCTATCTTCCTGCGAAATTTTAGTAATATCCAGCTCGTATCCAAAAGTTCCAGAAAGAGCAACTAATCCTCTAGTTTCAAAAGGAGTTATTCTTCCAACAATATGATTTGGGCAATCACTTACGTGGGTACCCATAGCTGATACAGGATAAACATAAGAAGCACCATGCTGAATTTTTAACCTTTCAATAGCATCTGTATCATCTGAAATCCAAATTTGAGGACTGTAGTATAACATACCAGGATCTAACCTAGCACCACCTCCTGAGCAATTTTCTAGAAGTATATGTGGGAATTCTGTAGTTAACCTGTCCATTAACTCATAAACCCCTAGCACATATCTATGCCAGATTTCTCTCTGGCGCTCAGGTGGAAGAATACTATTTCCAACATCACTAAGCTGCCGGTTCATATCCCATTTTACATATTCAATATTTGCACTAAGTAAAATATTTCTTAAGCTTTCATAAACATAATCTCTAACTTCTCTTCTAGACAAATCTAATACGTATTGGCTGCGACAAAGCGTACCTACTCTTCCTTCAATATGAATGCACCAGTCTTGATGTGCTCTATATAAATCAGAATCTGGTGAAATCATTTCAGGTTCAAACCAAATTCCAAACTTCATTCCAAGCTTGTTAACTTCATCTACTAAATATTTAAGCCCGCCTTTTATTTTATATTCGTTAACTACCCAATCACCTAAAGAACAATTGTCACTGTTTCTTTTCCCAAACCAACCATCATCCATAACCAGCATTTCAATACCAAGCTTAGATGCTTCTCTTGCTATACTTAATAGTTTTTCTGTATCAAAATCAAAGTAAGTAGCTTCCCAATTATTAATTAAAATAGGACGCTTTTTGTCCTTGTATTCTCCACGAATAAGGTGATTCCGGTATAAGTCATGAAAAGTTCTAGACATTTTCCCTATACCGCTATTTGAATAAACCATAACAACTTCAGGAGCTACAAACTCCTCTTGTGGTTCCAGCTTCCAGGCAAAATCAAAAGGATTAATACCCATTATAACACGGGTTGTGTCAAATTGGCATCCTTCTGCCTGAGCAAAAAAATTTCCGGAATATACAAAATTAAATCCATACACTTCGCCAGAATCTTCAGTAGCACTTTTATCCATCACTGCCAGAAATGGATTAACTTGATGGCTTGATTCACCTCTTGCAGAAGAAATACCCTGCTTTCCTAAGTTAACACTTCTTCTGCATATATGGCATTCTCTTGCCCATGAACCATGCAAAGTGATCATGTCCATGTCAATTCTGTCAAAATCCACACAAGCGGATAAAACTCTTGTTAATATGATATCTTCATTTGAACAATTCTTTACCCTTACACTTCTTGTTATAACATCCAGGTTTTCAAAAACGGTATAAATTAAAACTACTTCTAAATTCAAATTCTTATCCATGCAAGTTATTTCTAAAGTTGTACAGTCTTTTTCTCCCCCAAATGTAGCCGGTAAGCCTTTTAATTTAGGCTTGCCTTCATAAATTTTGTGTGAATTATAGAAAATACCACAAGCAGATATGCCTGACTTTGTCATAACCTGTAAGCACGATTCCCTAAAATCTCCTAACCCTCCTGTAGAATATTCAGTTGGAAAGCTATCTAAAAAGGACATTCTATCCCTATTGTTTTTTGAAGGTATAAATGGTGGCTCCTCTAGGCGCATTAAATAATTTACATTTTCATCTGGAATTTTCTCACCAAAATAAACATGTCCTAAAAATTGCTCTTCATCAACAATTGCTATTACATAGCTTGTATCTTTTGCATCAAGCTTAAAGGACTTTGATTTTTCATAATAATGAATAGGCATAATAATCCTCCATTTTTTCTCTAAAAGAAAGTCTATTATTTATTCCAGTAAAATTCTTTTGCATTCAAAAATGCTTTTGCTAATATCATATTAAATAAAACTTGCCATTTAGTTCAGTAGCGCCAAAATTCATTATAGCATTAAACCCTAATCTTTCCATAAAATATGGATTTATCTCTAGATTGAAGTCATATTTCCAAAATAATGGTGTATGATCACGAGTTAAAACAAGATATTTATATCTTTCGTAAATTCCATTGTAGAAGCGCTCATCTACTTAATTTTTTCCTGTAAATAAAGCTCGTATTTTTTCTGTTCTTGTTTTACTAATTTATTAAAACTTTTTATATCTTTTAATTACCTCCATACACATTCTCCCATTATGATAAGGACATTTCCAGGGTTCTACAATTGGTTTTCTGCTGGAAGGCTTACCTTCAAAATCAACATCCCAAAACCACTCCGAACCTACCCTTTTATCAATGATATGCTTTTTAATATAGTCCCAAATTTCCAAAGCTGCGACCAGGTATTTCTTATCCTTCGTTTTCTCATATGCATTTAAAAAACCTACAACGCTTTCTGCCTGTACCCACCATACTCTTGTTTTATCAATTCTCCCTGCACAATTTTGATTATTAAGTGCACCATTTTCATAAGCAGTCTTTAGCACCATGTCAACAATCCCTGATGTCATTGGTGCAATTTCTTTTGTAAGCTCTGCATCACCAAGAACCTCACAAGCTCTGTCTATAAGCCAGCTTGCTTCAATATCGTGTCCGTAGGAATATATATCTGCAATGGAGTTCATCTTACTGTCAAAAAACACTCTTAAGATATGAGTATCTGCATTATAAACTATATCTTTAAAGGCAAGAAGTATATCCTTTAATTTTCTTCCTACTTTTTCATTTCTATCTACACGATAAAGTTCTGTGTATGCTTCCAGAATGTGTAATAATGTATTCATAGTCTTGTCCGCACGAAATCCATCCTCTGAAAGCTGCTCATTATCGATTAAGTTCCAAGTTCTATCAAAAGCTTCTGTATATCCATACTGATCTACACATTTAGTTTCCATAATGTTAAAAAGTTCGTAAGCTAGCTTAAGTGCATTTTCATCTTTAGTAGCGTCATAATAAGAAGATAATCCATAAACGGCAAATGCCTGATTATAGGTATACTTCACATCATCAAAAGGAGTACCATCATAATTTAATGACCAGTATACACCACCATTTTCTTTATCTATGCAGTAGTTTTTTAAAAATTCAAATGCATGTTTTGCATAGTTTAAAGCTTCTTTAATTTTACAAGTTAAATAAACATTGGAATAAAACCACAAAATACGGCTATTTAATATAACACCCTTTACCGCATTTTTATCCACATTCAAATCATAATCCATATATCCATAAAACCCTCCGCGGTCATCTTTTAATTTATTCCAAAAGGGCATAATATGGTTTAATAATTCTTTTTTAGTTTCCTTATATAACAAATCAAATGTCAACATGCAAACCTCCTATCTTAACTCTAAAAAAGCGCACACAATGATGCGCTTTTGATCATGGTTCTAAAAGTTCAATAAAATATTTGAGAATTATATCCCCTGAATATAGCAGATACTCATGTTGATATTCCGGGAAAAATATAATCTGCTTTTCTGATGTAATATTGTTGTATGCTGCCATTTGTGAAAATGGCGGACATACAGTATCCATCAAAGCTGTCATCCATAATACATTACACTTGACATCTTTCGCACGATTTTTCAAATCTATATATCCAAGACGTTCAAAGAAAAAATCTTCCATTAAATGATTTGGATCCTTCTGTCTAAAGTACCATGTGATTTCTTCGTAGCTTGGACATTTAAAATTATTTTGGTAAATGCCCCGGAAATCGCAAAGGAACGGATATATTGCTGCTGCTCCTTTTAAGTCATCTACCAGCGATGCACATGCGATTGTTAGTGCTCCACCTTGGGATGCTCCGGTAGCAAATACATTCTTTTCATCTACAAAATCCATGCTTTGGAGAATCCTTACGCATTGTGCAGCATCTAAAAATACATTCCTATAGAATAAATCATCCGGACTATTGCTTTCTAATCCACGTATAATATGTCCACTTTGAGTGTTCCCTTTATATATGCCATTATCAATGCTTGTACCGCCCTGCCCTCTAACATCCATAGCTAAAACGCAGAAGCCTTCTGCAATATACTGCAGTTTCCCACTCCACTCACCACAGTTGCTCCAATATCCATGAAACATTACAATGGCTGGAATTTTTCCCACTATATTTTTAGGCTTTAAAAACTGGCAGTGGATTCTGGCTCCCCCTACACCTGTAAAATACAAATCATATGCATCACAACTTCGAGTTACAAAATCGCTTCGTATCAACTCATAGTTTAAAGAAGCATTTTCCAAATCCTTTTTTGCTCTTTCCCAATACTCATCATAATCTGCTGGTGCATCTCCAATTCCTTTGTAGTTTTTCAGATGTTCTATTTGACATTCATATAACTTATCCATATAAAATCTTCCTCTATATTCTTCCGTCTGTTTTATCAAAGCCTAAAAGTTCGTTATGCTCTTTAATGAAGTTTAAAGTTTCATCTACGGTTGTATAAGCTACTGCAACATACGAATCAGCAGCACCATAGTATAGTGCAATTCTTCCAGTATCGGCATCGCATAATGCAGCACATGGAAATACCACATTTGGAACAAATCCCTTTTCTTCATACCATTCTTCTGGCGTCATCATAAAACTTCCAGCACGATACAAAACTTTAGCTGGATTGCCCTTATCTAATATAGCTGCGCTCATGGAGTAAACCAATCCATTACATGTACCTGTTACTCCATGATAGAAAATCAGCCATCCTTCATCTAATTCAATCGGTGCCGGTCCGCATCCAATTTTAACAGACTGCCACCATCCATTTCCACCCTTTTGCATAACAAGCCTATGTTCTCCCCAGTATTTCAAATCAGGGCTTTGGCTTAACATAATATCACCAAATTGAGTGTGCCCGTTATCACTTGGACGAGACAACATGATGTATTTGCCATTTATCCTACGCGGAAATAAAACAGCATTTCTATTAAATGGTAAAAATGGATTTTCTAAACGCGTAAATGTTTTGAAATCAGTTGTTCTTGCAAGGCCAATAGAAGCTCCATCAAAGTCGCCACACCAAATGATGTAATAGGCATCTTCTACTTTAACGAGCCTAGGATCATATGCGTAAAGTGGTTGATATGGTTTGCCATCTTCATCAACAAACTGTATTTTTTCTTCATCGAAGTCCCAATGCAAACCATCTTTGCTTCTTCCTAAATATATATGCGGTCTACCATTGATAGTTTCACCGCGAAATACCCCAATAAAAGAACCTTCATACGGTACAACTGCACTGTTAAAAATACGCGTTACTCCTTTCATTGGATTGCGCTCAATTATTGGATTTTCTGTATACCGCCAAATTGGCCCATCGAATCCTTCTGGCTTATCCTGCCATGGTATGTTTTTCAAACTGCTACCAATGATTTTGCTCATAATAACATCTCCTTTTTATTTATTCCTTAACAGAACCTACAACTAAACCATTATAAATTTGTTTTTGTAAGGCTATAAAAGTAATCAAAGTCGGTATCATAATAAGAATTATGCCTGCAGATATTATCTCCCAATGTGCACCATACGGTCCCTTAAATGCAAATAAAGCTGTTGATACAGTTAATAAGCTTTGATCAGGTGTATATAGAAATGGAATGTAAAAGTCGTTGTAAATAGCTACACCTTTTGTAATTAATACCGTTGCAATTGCTGGCCTAATCAGCGGAAAAATAATTTTAAAAAATACTTGAAAATAATTCGCCCCATCTATGATAGCTGATTCATCTAATGAAACAGAAATATTTTCCATGAATTGTAGAAAAATATAAATAGATACAATATCAGTACCACAATACAATATTATTGGAGCCAGCCTCGTATTGAACAAGCCTAAAGCATTAATAATCTGGAAAGTCGCAACTTGTGTAGAAATCATAGGGATCATCGTCGCAACTAAAAACAGAAAATTTGCGATTTTACTTATTTGAGATTTAAACCGACTAAATATAAAAGCAGACATCGACCCTGTAAGCACAGAACCAGCTAGTGAAAAAATCATTATAATGATTGTATTTTTAAAACCGGTTAGCATGTGACCATCTACAAATGCAGTAATAAAGTTTTTAAAGTCGAAAAAGCTTGTCGGTAAAGTCAAAACGCTAGTTGTTGCATATTCTTTATTAGTTTTAAATGCTGCAAAGAAAATAACTAAAACAGGTATAACAAATACAAAAAGCAAAAATATAAGTATGGCATATTTAAGAGTACTAAAAAATATATCCTTGAAATTCATTTTTTTAACCATAATCTTATGCACCTCTCGCCTTTAAAACAACTCTTTGAATAACGAATATTGAAATACTGATCAAAAGCAGAATTACAGCAAGAGCAGATGCTAAACCAACTCTATAGTTTTGGAACGCATAATTAACTGTTTGAATAACAAATGTCATACTGCCATTGCCGCCGCCCGTCATAATATATGGTATTTCAAAAGCAGCTAGCGAACCTGTAACGGAAAGAAAGATTAACAATTTTAGAATTGTTGATATACCTGGAATTATAATATGAATAAATTGTTGAAACCTATTTGCGCCATCTACTTCTGCAGCTTCTATAATATCCGTAGGTATTGACTGCATAGCAGCAGAAAACATAACAATATCATAGCCTATATATCTCCAGACAGAGACAAATGCTAACGAAATATTTATAAGCTTAGGATCCTGCAGCCAAAACTTTATAAATTTTCCAAGTCCAACTAATTTCATAACGGTATCCAGTGTAGAACCTGGTTGGAAAAAGAAAATAAATATAAAGCTAATTGCAACACTGTTAATCAGTGAAGGAAAAAAATATACACCTTTAAATAAATTAGCAAACTTACATCTGAAACTTATTAAGTAAGAAATACAAACAGCCAGTATAATTTGAATAAAAGCAGCCACAATATAATATAAGCTGACAAATAACGGTCTAAAATAATCTACACTACTAAATATTATTTTATAATTATATAATCCTACAAAATTTTTGGTTGGACTAATGCCATCCCAATCAGTAAAGCTGTATCCAAACATAAAAATCGATGGAATATAGGTAAATAAAATAAGCAATAATAGTGGAACAAATAAAAATGTTATAGAGATTATTATCTTTTGTTTTTTATATGTTAAAGAAGAAAAACTGAACTTTTTCTTTTTAATACAGGCTTCCATATAATCATCCTTTCGAATTTATGATAACGTGACTAGTACCAATTATGACATTATACTATTTTTTGTTTCCTTTATCATATAAACATTCAGCTTACATAATTTAATAGGTTTAGTTTATGCTCCATGCACACACTCTTTATACCGCAACGTGAACATGAAGCATAAAAGCTAAACCTAAATTATTATCACTTTAAAGAATATAAATTTATCACGCTTTCATATTAAAATTATTTCCCTACAGCTTTAACTCCTTTAGCCCATTTAGAATTTAACTCAGACATGTATTGGTCAAAAGTTTCATTACTAACTCCTAAACCAATTTCAATGATTTTCTTTATCCATGTACCATCGTTTAAATTTATCAATGATACTTTTTGAACTGTATCTAAGTCTTTAGCCTGTTGAGTTGTCCCTGGCTTGGCTTCAACTAATTTAATGTCACTTGCGCCGCTTAAATAGTCAGGTAAACTTGCACCTACAATAGGAGAAAACATGTTAGAATCCTTTGGATATTTTGTGATGAAAAATTTTAAAAACTCTTTTGCTAATTCGATATTCTTACTATGGACGTTTACACCCATACCATAGTCAGGACCTACCTGAACTACTGCTTTTCCGTCATGGCGTACTGGAACTGGCATGAACTTTATGTCCTCTGGTGTTTTTGACTTCGCTTGAATCTGGCCTATAGCCCAAGAACCTAAACACATCACGCCAATCTTGCCATCAGCCATTTCTTGTTTTGACCGTTCCCAATCAGAAGTCATTGGATCCTGTTCTACTAATTTATTTTTAACAGCTTCATAAAGAAAATCTAATGAAGTATATGTGGCAGAACCTTTTATAAATTCGTTTGGATTGTAGATCATCTTGTTCATGTAATCTATATCACCGGAAATTCCTATTTGCAACGCATTAGAAAAGTTTGTTAGCGCCCAATCAGATGTATAGTTCGTGTAATAAGGAATAGCATCTGTCTTTTCCTTAATCGCTTTAAGCATATTTATATATTCCTCTGGAGTTGTTGGAAGGCTAGTTACACCTGCTTCTTTTAGAACCTTTTCATTGTATACAAAACCTGTTGCATTTGCACCTGTAGGGATACCATAAATTGTACCATTGACATCAAAATTATCAAGATAATTATAAGTTTTTGAAAGTTCTTTTCTTGTCCCTAGCGGCGCAAAAAAGTCTTTATATTTATCTTTTGTGATATTAGCAGGAAGCATCAAAACATCGCCATAGTTCCCAGTGGACATTCTTGTTGAAATCGCATTTTGATAATCATTTAAATTCTCAAATTTAACAATTGTTCCAGGATGTAACTTTTGGAATTCTTCTGCGTATTTATTAAAAACATCCGTCATATCTGTCCTGTGTGTCAATACTGTAATCGAACCTTTTAGCTGTCCGTTTGTACTGCTCGTTTTATTGTTGTTACTATCGTTCGTTTTAGCACAGCCAGCAAGTGAAGTGGAAATTACTGTTGTAGTTACTAGAAGTGAAATTAATTTTTTAACTTTCATAACTGCTCCTCCCACGCAAAATTAATTTTTATATTTATTTTTAAGTAATTAAATATAAATGTTTTCATTAATGCTAATCCCATCTCCTTTTTAATAAAGATTTATAAAAAGGTTTAAATCACCTTTTTAACAGAATCACGAATAACAAGGTTTGTACTTAATCTGATGTCTTCATATGGTCTCTCAGGATCATTCATTCTATATATTAATTGCTGAACAGCTTTTTCACCAAGGGCCTGTTTGGGGATATTTACTGTAGTTAATGCAGGATAAGAAAGAGCGCCAATTTCGATATTATCAAATCCTATTACTGAAACCCTATCAGGTACATTTATATCCATTTCTACTAAACTTCTGATGAAAACCAATGCTATTTTATCATTTGCACATATCCATGCCGTTGGGAAGTCATCAGTCAGAGAAATTTTTCTTTTAAAATATTCAACATCTTTAAAAAAGTCAGTTCCCTTGAGGTTTATATCAAGCCATACATATTCACTATCTATGCTTAAATTAAATTCTTTCATATATCTCACATACGAGTAATATCTTTGTTTAAAACTATATGCCCATTCGTTATTTCCAATAAAACCTATTTTTTTATGCCCATTTTCATAAAAATATTTTAGTGCTTTATATATGCCATTCTCATTAGCAGAATTTATATAGTCGCATTCAATTTCTTCACTATAATGATCTACTATAACAAATGGGATCTTTGTTGCTTCTACCTTTTTTATAAATTTGTCGTTCAAAGTTCCTACAATTATTATTCCGTTTGTTGTTTCTTTGGTAATAGTTTGAGGTATATTTAAATTTTCTTCACCCTCAACGTCAATAGCAGTAATACTTAATTTTAAATTATTGTTTCTAGTTGAATTTTCGATACCAAATAAAACATTTGACCAAAAAGTTGATTCCACAAGAAAGTCTTCACGGCACAATACTGTTACATTAATAATTTTATTGGGTAAGTCTTTTATTTTTTTATATCCCATTCTAATTGCTGTATCCAATATTTTATTTTTTACTTCCGCACTTACTCCGTCAGAGCCACGCAAAGCCTTTGATACCGTATTTTTTGATACACCGATTACATCTGCAATATCTTGTAAGGTTACTTTCTCCATATTTATCACCATTTCCGTTTATTTTATGTTTTATTTTTAACTTAATTTAAGTATAATGTAACTATTATAAAATGTCAATATTAAATTAAAATTTTCATTTATTTACATTATATTTTCGTTATTAAACGAATACATAACCATTCATTGATTAATTTATTATATTTTTAATTTAAATTAAGGTTATAAAATTGAAATTTGTAATCCTAAGTAAAAATATTTTTCAAAAAAAAAAAAAAAAAAAACAATACTAAATATAAGTTTATTTAACCTTAACCTATATGCAAATATTTTTTATTTCTTATCACATTCTTGTTCTAATCTGGTTTGATAATATTCAATAATATATCTGTCTATTATCTTACTTAATTTCATTATAATTTCTTGGCGCATATTCATTTCAACTGCATTATTGAGAATCCGCCTTGCAGTTTCAATTCTATCTTTGACGTTCACAAAGTTCACTCCTTTTATAGCATTACTTTATAATTCTACATCAAATATATGCTATTTGCAAATATTATAATTATGCATATCGCATATTCATATGATAATGAAAATTAGGTAAAGTAGTTTTATATAGGAGTGTTATAAATGGCAAAAAATATTAATGTAGATACAAAGTCTATTGGTCAAAGAATACGGGAAGAGAGAGAAAAACTCAACCTTACAAGAGAAGAATTTGCGGAAATTATAGATCTTTCGGATTACTATGTTGGGCAACTGGAAAGAGGAGAGAGGCAAATGAGTTTGCCAGTACTAATCAATGTGGCAAATTGTTTGCATGTATCTTTAGACTACCTTATTTTTGGTAAATCCCCAAATAATGAATACTATGTGCACGATTCAGTTAGCAATTATAGTACTTTAAATTCCAGTAAAAATGCTGAGATTAATAGTTTATTAGAAAAATGTTCTCCGAAAGAATTAGATTTGATAATAAAATTTATAAAAGTTATTCTTCCTTATTTGGGCACTAACTAAATATTTTACTTGAAATATAATACTTCAAGAATCTATAGACTTTGGAAGTATTGTAATAACTTATAACGACATTCGTTGCCATCTTATATTTTTTATTTATAATATTTAAAACAGGCTTATAATGAAACACTTACTTATACTTAATCCCATTGCTATAGCATCACGACTATTTTGAGGTACGCCTAATGGTTTTTCGGCAACAATATGCATAGCTAAATCAATACATGTTACTTCACATGCTCTTTGTCCGATTCATACCTCTTAAGGCTCTTATGAAAAACTATAAACTGCTTCAGCATGCAATTATTATTTATTAATCAATATTAGATGCACTATGAAAGGACAGATACATTTTATACTTAATCGCTTATATTTTTCAACAACCTTGCATTAAGAAATGCCGCAATAAAGCTCATTATTATAAAAACACCTACAAATGTAATGAATTCTTGTACACTTATATTAATTCCTGCGATCTTTTGAAACATTGTTTGTGAAATGACTACAACTCCAACAAATGCATTTAAAACGAGTAAGATTGCTGCATAAATGTAGCCCAACGATTTTTTGCGAAAAAGTAAAATAGCACATGTAAAGGCAGAGGGTGCAATGATGCCCAGATCTAAAACATATGTTGGTTCTGTTGTATAAATACCTAAGCTTATTGGTGGTTTTCCTGTAGATAAAGCGCCAATAATTTCAAATAGCCACACAAAAACCGATGATCCTGCAAAAACCATATAGATTGCAATACTGCGGCGAAGCATTTTATCAGATATTTTATCTGATATACTTTTTGATTCAATACCTGTTATACCAACCATGAAGGCGAAAAGGCTTGAAGAAAAAAGCATGATATAAACAAGAAACAATATATTGTATGATACCCCGAAAGCTAATGATGCCGAATAATATAAAAAATATGAAAGCACACTAACAAGCATTAACCTGCATTTGATCATATTTTGCTTATTATATAGAATCAAATATACAAGCAATGGTATTGCCAAAAATAGTGTTACTAAATCTGTTCCTCTTTGTATGGGCGCTTTAAAATATGTATCATTTGCGTACAAACCATTTCCGTACATTTGAACACTGTTTCCATATATATTATTGACATAAAAGGGCGTTCCGCTGTTAATCCAAAAAAGACCAACAGATGATGCTATCAGCGCTAATAAGGCAACTATGCTGGATAATATTTTTAAAATTCTATATGATCCCATAATAGACTCCTTTACATATTTAATTTGTTCAATTTATAATATTCGATATAGCACACATCAATCCTTCTAATTTACATAAATTTAACAAAAAATTTTTTTCTTTTTCGTTATATAGATTATCAGCAGATAAATCAGGAATCCTTTTATTAAATAAAATCTCATTTATTATTTGGTATTATTAGCAAACCTATAATTTTCATTGACAATTCATATGTATAAGTGTTAAAGTTAAATGGTATAGAATATAAGGAGGTTCACATGAAAAATTTTTATATGAAAAGTTTAAAAATAGGAAACTTGACTGCAAGATTACCTATAATTCAAGGTGGTATGGGGATAGGAGTTTCTTTAAATAATCTTGCATCAGCCGTTGCAAATGAAGGTGGTATCGGTGTGATATCAGCCGCTGGTATCGGTTTTAATGAGCCAGATTTTGCAGTAAATTATATTGAAGCAAATATAAGAGCATTAAAGAAAGAGATAAAAAAAGCTCGCGAAAAAACAAAGGGAATTATCGGTGTCAACATTATGGTTGCACTTTCGAATTTCACTGATATGGTTAAAACCGCCATAGATGAAGGTATAGATATAATTTTCTCCGGAGCTGGGCTCCCATTAAGTCTTCCTAAGTTTTTAAATGGAACAACGAATACCAAAATTGTTCCTATAGTTTCATCGGGAAGAGCTGCAAACCTTATTGCAAAAAAATGGTTTCAAAAATATAATTATGCACCAGATGCAGTAGTTGTTGAAGGTCCGATGGCTGGAGGTCATCTTGGGTATTCACCTGATGAAGTTTCAAACCCGACTTATTCATTGGAAAAGATAGTTAAAAATGTAATTGATGAAATGAAATCATACGAAGATGCATCAGGAAAGGCTATACCTGTTATTGCTGCTGGAGGTATATATACGGGTGAAGATATCTACAGATTTCTAAGCTTAGGCGCATCGGGTGTACAGATGGCAACACGTTTTGTTGCAACAGATGAATGTGATGCATCAACAGAATTTAAAAATGCCTATATTAATTGTGAAAAAGATGATATTGACATAATAAAAAGTCCCGTCGGTATGCCGGGAAGAGCAATTATAAATCAGTTCCTTGAAAGTGTAAAAGCTGGTGAGAAAAAACCATATAAGTGCTTATATCACTGTATAACCCCCTGTGATTATAAAAAAAGTCCATACTGTATAGCACGAGCACTTATCAATGCACAAAAGGGTTTTTTGAAAAATGGCTTTGCTTTCGCCGGTGCAAATGCATTTAGAATAGACAAAATTATTTCTGTAAAAGAACTGATTAAAACGTTGATAAATGAATATGTTGCAGCATCCCAGAAAAATGGGATAATTGAATAAATTTGTATCTCAGGCTATAAATATTAATTTATTTATAGCCTTTTTATGGTTTCTTATTTAATTTTTAGGTTTTGATACTTCTATCTTAATTTTTCTACCACCAAAACTTCTGCCTGAGGAATTCTTTAATATGGATTTAGAAACCTTTTCTTTAGCATCAATAAAAGCAAATTTATCGTATATCTCTATATCGCCAATATCATCTTTACTAACATTCGCAGTTTCACTATATACATATGATTCAACATCCTGTGGCATATTTTCTTCACCAAGGCTAAATATAGCGTAGTGGGTAATACTTATGTTACAACCCTTTCTCGAAACAATAAAACTTCCCTTTCCTAAACTCCACAATTCCTACTGCCTTATATCCAAGCTTTTTATAAAGATTACATGCACGCTCATTATTCACAAAAGCATCCAGCCGAATGGATTCATACCCCAAAGCTTTTCCTTGTTGTTCTGCATAATCCACTAACAATCTTGCAATCCCTTGTCCTTGATACTTTGGATCAATACATAAACGATGTATAATTAAGTGTTTTCCTGAATTAAATTCCCATTTCATATCTTCATATTCCTTATCTTGATATTCATTCAAGACAATAATGCCTTTGATTATACCACCATCTTCATATACATAAAGTGTTTCATTGCTTAAATCATTATTGATCACCTCATCATTCGGATAAATGCTATCCCACTGATAAATACCTTTTGCTTCCATATCAATAATTGCATTATGTATTATCCCCATAATAAATAATTGATCATCCAAACATCCTTTTCTAATCATATTATAAAACCACCACTTTCCCCACTATATGACTCTTTACGCTATCGACTATATAGCTACAGTACTTCGTGAAGCCTCCCCATCTAGCATTAACATTCAAACATCTCGGCTTTCCTAAATTTCACGACCTTTTATTGTTCATTTATTTATATTGTGAATATCTTTGTGTGTAATTTCCAGTGAATATCATTTCCATTATATATCACTTTATAATAATTTTTCTATTTTCTTTATAAAAATGAAAGATCTCCTTTATTTTATGAGAAGATCTTTTTTCCGATATCCATACAAAATAAATGTTTTTTCGTAAGATATTATAAAGCTTCGACAGTCTTAATCCATTCCTTAGCCATTAAGGCATGGCCTTCACCTGTCGGGTGTACACCATCCTGCGTCCAGAAAAGTGGATCACGTAATATAGCCGCCTGTGCCATTATTCCATCAAATGGAATATAATATGTACCAAATTCTTTTGCGAGTTTTCTTACAACATGTATTTTAGGATCCAAGTCTACTCTCCATTCTCTGCGATCAGGTGGCTCAGACATTACAAATGGCTCGCATAAAATGATCTTAGCATCAAGATTTTCTTTAACTTGTTGCAATATGTATCTATAATCTTCTTCAAATTTCTCTGGTGATGTTGGATCATTGCTATCATACCTTCTCCATGTGTCATTTATACCAATAAGAATACTTAAAACCGTTGGTTTTAAATTAAGGCAATCTTCAACCCAACGTTTTTTAAGGTCCCTTACTCTATCACCGCTTACACCCCTATTAATAAATTTTACTTTCAATTCGGGATGTAATGCAGCAAACCATGATGCTACAAAATATGGATATCCCATACCAAGGTCATCAGGTTTTTCTTTTATGCGTCCTGCATCTGTTACACTATCACCTTGAAATAATACAATATCATTGTTTTTTAAAAGCATCATTATCATCTCCTTTTGTTATAATATTAGTTGAAATATATGTATATCTATATATTTATCAAATTTATAGCCGAGTTCTTTTAATGTTCCTATCAATTTAAATCCGTATCTTTCATGAAGATGTACACTTACATCATTTCCGTCGGATATTCTTGCTATTATTGTGTGAAATTCATTTGATTTTGCATGGTCAATTATTGCATTTAATAGTTTTTTCCCCGCACCGCGATCTCTATATTTTTCATCGATATATATAGAGTCTTCTGCAACGCCTTTATAGCCACATTTATCAGACCAAAGTGACAAAGATGCCCAACCTATTACACTATTGTTTTCTTCTGCAACATAAATTGCAAATCTATCATCATGCTTTTTAAACCAATCCAATTGATATTCAATAGGCCTTGGCTCTGTATCAATTGTTGCTGTCGTATTTAGTACGGCCTGATTGTAAATATAATTTATACTTTTCACATCATGAATCGTAGCTTTTCTAATGAGCATGTTTAGCCCTCCAAAAATTTATTTGAAATTCTCTGGCTTTTCAACATACCATTCAACATGTCCACAGTTTGAGCACACATATGGTATTAGTTCACTGCTTTCCTTAGCAGTTAAATACTTTATCGGAAACTTTATAGCACTAAATTTTCCCATAAAACTTGATGCGCGACATTCTGTCATCTTTGTACTTCATTTTGGGCACAAATACTCCATAATATTACCTCCCAAAAGTATGATGACATATAATTAACATTATATTATCACTTTATTAAATTACATTCAACCAAAAACTTCAGATAAAGTACAACAGAACAATGATCATAAACCATAAACAGCATTCAATATGTCAACGCCCTTTACACTTTCGATCATATTATCTGATACAAAGAAATAGTCGATTCTCAACCAGATATTTTTATCTCTTGCCTTAAACCTGTAGCTCTATCATAAATCATTTTATCTTCACATATCCCTGTCCGAATATTTGCTAGCATATTCTCGGTAATAGCTCACCTACAGGTCTGTCAACTATCCTTGAGGTTCCATATTTGGTTTCTACAGTCACAAGATTTGAATCATTTATTTCACCTATTATTGTGGCATCTTTGCCATATTTATTCTTTTTCATTATATTTATAGCATAATTAGCATAATCCTTATCAACAACACATACAAGCTTCCCTTCATTTGCAAGATGCAAAAAATCAAGGCCTAACATATCACATGCTGATTTCACACTTTCTTTTACTGGAAGTTTATCTTCATATATCTTTATTCCGACTTTGCTCATTTTCGCAATCTCATAAAGAATTTCTGCTACGCCGCCTCTTGTCGGGTCTCTTAAAGCTTTTACAACTCTTCCAAGTAATGATAAATCTTCTACAAGTTTATTAAGAGGTGATACATCTGATGCTAAAGGTGGATCAAAATTAAGTCCTTCCCTTGCACTTAATACAGCCATTCCGTGGTCGCCAATCGTACCGGAAATAATGACTATATCACCTGGTTTCGCATTTTTTATTGAAATATCAATGCCTCTCTGTAACATTCCAATTCCGGTCGTATTAATAAATAATCCGTCTGCACTATTCTTTTCTACAACTTTCGTATCACCAGTTACAATTTGCACACCAGCTTCTTTCGCAGTTTTAACCATTGAATCAACTATTCTTTTTAAATCTTCTATAGGAAAGCCTTCTTCTATTATAAAAGATGTGCTTAAATAAATAGGCTTAGCACCTCTCATGGAAAGGTCATTAACTGTCCCACATATAGATAGCTTTCCAATATCACCACCGGGGAAAAACAGTGGTTTTACAACGAAACTATCTGTCGTAAATACGATATTCCCTGGAAGTATTGCAGCATCTTCCATCATTTTAAGATATTCATTATCAAATTTATCAATAAAAACATCCTCAATGAGGCTCTGCATCATTGAACCTCCACCACCATGTGACAACATTATTTTGTCCATTTTCTAAACACCCCTTTCCTTATTAAATGATAAAGTCATAAGACACACTTTATGGGAAGTTACTAAATCATAACAGAATCAAAAAATCATGTGATTTTTCAATGCCTCAGAATTCAGAGAAATACATTAAGATCCATATTTAAAATATGCTGCGCAAGACCCTTCTGATGAAACCATACATGGTCCTACAGGATTAATTGGTGTACATACTTTATCAAATAATGGGCACTCTTTTGGTGATATGAAGCCTTTTAATACATCACCACATTTACAGCCTCTTATTTCTACTTCACCGTTCATTCTTTTTATATTATATTTCTTTTCTGCATCAAATCCACTATACTTGTCCTTAATTCTAAGTCCCGAATTCTTTATCATGCCAAGGCCTCTCCATGTACTATCGCTGATTTCAAAAACCTCTTCTATAAGTTTTTGTGCCTCGATGTTTCCTTCTTCCCTTACGACTCTTTTATATTCTATTTCTATTTTAGGATTACTCAAAGATTTAAGCATCATTATTATACTCATCATTATATCCTCTGCTTCAAAACCGGAAATCACACCACCTATACCATAATCATTAACTAAAAAATCGTAAATTCTACTCCCAGTTATCGTACTCACATGCCCAGGAAGCAAAAATCCTTGTATATCTGCACCGTTTTCAATAAGAGCCTTCAGAACTTCAGGCATTGTCTTGTGCAAACAATATACACTGTAATTATTTAACCTTCTATCAGAAGCTTCTTTTATTGTCAATGCAACAGAAGGAATCGTTGTTTCAAAACCTATGCCTATAAAAATCACTTCTTTTGAAGGATTATCGATAGCGTATTTTAAGGCTTCCAATGGTGAATAAAATACTTTTATATCTCTTCCATTTGCTCTTTCTCTCTGAAGCGATGATTTATTGCCTGGTACTCTTATAAGGTCACCAAATGTGGCAATTGTCACATCTTTTTCGGCCAATGAAACAATAGAATCAATTTCGTTTTGAGCCGTTACACAAACGGGACATCCAGGTCCTGATATAAGCTTGATATTTTTAGGCATAATCTGCCTTAACCCGAATCTAGATATTGCCATTGTATGTGAACCACATACTTCCATGATTTTTATAGGGCTACCCGGATTATATGCATCAATTAGCTCTTTTGCTTTTTTTACAAATTTATTAGAGCTCACTCTCAATTCCTCCATAGTATTTGTAAAACTATCTATGATTTTTTAAATTGACTCTCATTCAATGCCTCTTCCAATTCCTGCATTAGCTTTCTCTCTTCTTCTGCCTCTTTTTCATCGACTATGCTTATGGCAACACCTGCATGAACCATAACATAATCACCAATTTTAACGCCTGGCACCATTTCTATCGAAACTCTTCTTTTTAATCCATTTAAATCTGTTTCAGCAACCTTACCATCAATTTTTACAACTTTCTGTGAAACTGCAATACACATATTACCCCTCCATTTTACTATTTGCTATTACCGCCTGTCCTAAACATATTCCACCGTCATTACATGGGACAGTGCTATTGGAATACACTAAAAAGCCTTTATTCTCGAGTTTATATATGATATTCTCAAGTAGATATTTATTCTGAAAGCTTCCACCGCTTAAAACAATCTTATTTATGCCATAATCATCTCTCAATTTTATCGCCATATCAATCGTAAAATTCACTATTGTATTATGAAATCTTGATGATATTATCCCCTTGTCGATATCATCTAAATAATCAGCATAAACCTGCTTTAAAATATCCGCGGTATCAATAATATATCCATCATCTCTTGTTATAACATAATCATATGATGAAGAATCATTTTTAATAATACTTTCAAGTTCCATCGCGGCCTGACCTTCATATTGTACTTCATAGGTTATACCAATAAGTGATGCAGCCGCATCAAAAAGTCTTCCCATACTGGAAACCAACGGTGCATTAATTTTCTTATCTATCTGCTTTTTTATAATATCTAATTCTTTCATATTAAACCCTCGTAAAAACTTGTCATAATAATTTAAATCATCATTTATGAAACCTATTGCGGTCCTATATATTTTCTTAATTGCAAGTTCACCACCTGGTAGTGGATTGTATTTAAGATGGCCAGCTCTTGTAAAGTCTTTTAGATCAGCAATTAAAAATTCCGCTCCCCAAATGTTGCCGTCAACACCATATCCCGTGCCATCGTAAGCAATGCCAATGATTCTATCCTCTATGCCATATTCTGCCATGCAGCTGACTATATGTGCATGGTGGTGCTGTGTAGAAATTACTGGTAGTCCACAAGATTTTGCATATTGTGTCGACAAGTATCCTGGATGCATGTCACATGCTACAAATTCTGGTGTTACTCGAAATAATTTCATATATTTCTGTATTTCATTTTTAAAATAATCATATGTTTTGCTGTTGTCAAGGTCTCCTATATGATGGCTCATAAAAGCATAATCATCTTTTGTAAGGCAAAAGGCATTTTTGTAAAATCCTCCAACCGCAAGTATTGATTTAACATTATCCTTTAATATGATAGGCTGTGGCGCATATCCTCTTGCACGCCTTATTATCCTCTCTTTTCCCGCTTTATAGCTTGTAACAGTATCATCAATCCTATTTACTATGTCGCGGTTGTTTAAAAGAAAACTATCTGCAATATCTTTAAGCCTTGATAAGGCCTCTCCATTATCCTTACAAAGTGGTTCGTCACTTATATTTCCGCTCGTCATGACAAGTGGAAAATCTATTATATCAAATAGAAGATAATGTATCGGCGTATATGGAAGCATAACGCCTACGCTATCAAGTCCATCACTGATCCATTTGAAATCGTATTTTTTCTTTAAAAGTACAATAGGCCTCCTCTGGCTTAAAAGAAGCTCTTTTTCACCATTATTTAAATAACAATACTTTTCAACTTGATTAATATCTTTCATCATTAAAGCTAATGGTTTGCCATATCTAAATTTTCTTTCTCTTAGTCTTAAAACAGCATCATACATAAGAGCATTAACAGCGAGGTGATAACCGCCAATTCCTTTAATGGCGACAATCTTTCCTCTTTTTAAATCCTCTGACGCTGACTTAATCGGATTTTTGTCATCATTTTCACCTATGTACCGAAGCGATGGACCACAGTCATAGCATGCTACAGGTTGTGCATGAAATCTCCTATTACGCGGATCTGTGTATTCTTTCTCACATAGTCTGCACATGGGGAATTTCTTCATCGATGTTTTGGGCCTATCATATGGTATATCTTCTATTATGGAAAACCTTGGACCACAGTTTGTACAATTTATAAATGGATATCTATACCTCCGATCGCTTTTGTCCATCATCTCCCTTATGCAGTCATCACACACTCCCATATCAGGCGAAACCAGGACAAAACCATTATCTTCTTTGCTTAATTTTATGCTAAAATCCCTATATCCCTTTATCTCACTTTCATTAATAACTACATCATCTATTTTAGAAAGCTTTGGCGGATTTGATTTAAGCTCATCTATAAATGAGTCTAAGTTTCCCTCGTCACCTTCTATATCTATGTGTAAGCCAGATGATGTATTGTACACAATGCCATTTAAGTCATATTTAGATGCAAGCTTAAATATAAAAGGGCGAAAACCAACGCCCTGTACAATACCTTTTACATCTATCGCTTTTGCATATATTCTTTGTAGCGATCTTTCAGCCATTTTGATAACACCTCAAAGCCTTCACCCGTTTTTGATGATACTTCAAAAATCTCTGCATTGTCATTCAATGTCTTAACGCCATCATAAAAATATTTTTTATTAAAATCAAAATACGGTATAAGGTCAATCTTATTTATTACGACCGCTTTAGCTTTTGCAAAAAGTAATGGATATTTATACGGCTTGTCATCACCTTCCGCAACATTTGACAATGCAAGTTTAAAATCCTCACCGATTTCAAATTCTGAAGGACAAACGAGATTCCCTACGTTTTCTATAAACAAAATACCATCATGAAAGTCAAAGTTCATAAGAGCTTTATTTATTGAATTGGCATTTAAATGACATTCCCCGCCTGTGTTTATCTGTATGACAGGTATATTTCTTTCTGCCATTTTGCGTGCGTCAATATCTGATGCTATATCACCTTCTATTACACCACATGGAATGTCAATATTATCAATAAGTTTTAATATAAAGCTGGTTTTACCGGTGCCGGGTGAACCAATAATGTTAACCATTAATATATTTCTTTCATCTTTAATATTTTTGTTTTCTTCTGCAATATTGTTATTCGCCTCAAGGACATCCTTTATAATCTTTATCTCCATTTTTTAAATACACTCCTTTAAAAGGCTTTTTAATCATTCTACATCAATACTATCTATATAAAGCTCTTTCCCTTTCTCTATAAGGACACCGCTTTCACCGCAGTTAGGGCATTTAAAAGTAAAATTGCTCCTATTATAAATCATGCCGCATTTGCGGCATTTAAACTCTGCTTTTATCTTTTTAAAATTTAGTACTGCACCATATAGTGGTGTATTTTCACTCAATATATCAAAATAAAATTTGATGCTGTCCTCTTCAAAACCCGTTAATTCTCCTAAAACGAGATTAATTTTAGTGACTTTCTTTATATCTCGTTTTTTAGTCTCATTCAAGACCATATTAACAATGCTCTCAGTTACAGAAAGCTCGTGCATCTACGCACCAACTTTCTCTGAAACTTTTGGCTTTTCAAGGCACACCTCATATTTTTTGTCTGTACAGCTTCTATAATGTTCATTAAGGTTTAAAGACTTTTTCGGGCATTTATCAACGCAAACACCACATATTACGCATTTAAAAGGTTCGTATGTCCATGTACCCTTCTTCCTATCGACTGTTATGCAACCAGATGGACATACTCTTTGACACATACCGCATAATATGCATTGATCAATGTCATTTTCAATGTGCCCTCTATCTATATCAAATGGCTTTCTTGCAACAAATGGATATAATCGTGTAACTGGTCTTTTTGTCAAATTGCCAATGACATTTTTAAGCATATCAAACATCAAAACCACTCCCTTCTTTCATACTATCTTTCGGTACAGCTAATGCATGGATCAATCGTCAATATTAGCACAGGAACATCCTGTAACTGTGATCCTGGAAGCATCTTTAATAGTGCCGGTATATTTGCAAATGTAGGGGTTCTTATGCGGAGTCTGTCTAAGAATTTGCTTCCATTTGATTTAAGATAGTAGTAAACTTCACCTCTTGACTGCTCAACCCTTGATATCACTTCACCCTCCGGTGGATTGCCCTTTACCATAACATTTATCTCACCCTCTGGCATCTTGCTTAAAGCTTGCCTAACGATGTCAATAGATTGAAATATCTCTCTCATCCTAACGAGATTTCTGGCATAGCTGTCACCATCTTTTTCAACAATAGGTTCAAAATCAAGATATTTATATGCCGCATAACCTGTAGTCCTTAAATCAAGGTCGATACCGCTCCCCTTTGCCATAGGACCTGTTACACCAAGTTCATACGCTTCATCTTTTGACAGTACACCAACACCAACTGTTCTTTCTTTAACTGAATAATTATTTACCACAACATCATTTATGCTTTTTAATTCTCTTTCGATTTCATCCAGTTCTTGCAAAATCCATTTGGCCTGTTCACTATTTATATCTTTTCTTACACCGCCAACAATATTTACAGATATTATAACCCTATTACCTGATGTAGCTTCGAGAATATCCATGACCTTTTCACGTATTTTCCATGTCTGCATAAACAAATTCTCGAAGCCAAATGCATCTGCAAAAAGCCCCAACCATAGTAGATGGCTGTGTATTCTGTGAAGCTCTGCCCATATAGTCCTTAAATATTCAGCTCTTTCAGGAATTTTGATATCCATTAATTCTTCTAGACCTTGACAATACGCTTGTGCATGCATGCAACTGCAGATACCGCATACGCGCTCAACAACATAAACCATCTGGTTTATATCCTTCTTTTTTGCAAGGGTTTCAAGGCCTCTATGAACAAATCCCAATGCGGGATATGCTTCAATTACTTTCTCATCTTCTACAACAAGCTTTAAATGTATTGGTTCAGGTAAAACAGGGTGCTGTGGTCCAAACGGTATAGTACCTTTTTCACTCATCTTTACCACCCTTTGCTCTTTTAATTATTTCAATATTCGCCTGCGGGCTTATAGGAGAGCTTTCCCCAAGCATCAGATTTCCTCCAAAATCAACAGCTAAATTGCTGAAATTTATGCCAAATAGCTCTTTTATCTCATTTTCGACTAGCAATGCGCACAAATAGATCTTTGATATACTTGGCACATCAGATCCATCTGTAATAAGGTGTATATTCTCGATGTCATAGCCTTTGGCAAAACTATAAAGCAGTTTGAAACCATTATCGATATTTACACAGGTTTCTGTGACAAATCTATATCCGCAATCATGATATTCTTTAACCATATCAAGTAAATTATCTGTTGTTACTTCCTTGCTTTTTACAATCATCACATTCACTCCTAACCTAAGCTTCTAACCGCAACTGTTACTTCTTTCTTTCCATACTTATCCTTTAATATCTGTGCTGCCTTGTATAAACCATCTATCAAGGCCTCCGGCTTAGCTGGGCAACCAGGCACATAAACATCTACTGGAACAATCTTATCAATGCCACCGATAACATTGTAACATTCCCTAAATATACCACCGCTTGATGCACATATGCCGGCTGCAACAACTACCTTAGGATTCGGCATCATATCATATACATTTTTTAATACATCCTTATTCTTCTCATTTACCGTACCTGTAACTATAAGAATATCCGCATGCTTAGGATTGCCCACATTCACCATACCGAACCTTTCCATATCATATATAGGTGTCATACATGCAAGTACCTCTATATCACAGCCATTGCAACTGCCACAGTCATAGTGAATAACCCATGGAGATTTTGCAAATGACTTTTTTACAAATTCTTTTAATCCCATGATAACATCACCTCAATACATCATTTACTTCCTAAAATACAAATACGCAATATTTGATATCGTGAATAAGATACCCGTAATCCAACTAAAACCAAGCATCCATTTGAGTGTCATTCTCGCTGATACATTATCTATTATTATATCAATAAAAAGCACTAAAAGTGATATAATAGCTCCAATTATGAGATTCTCCGACCAAAAGATTGCAATCATAGCAAGTATCAAAACAAGCTCATACCAGTCAGCTATCTCAATAAGTGCAAGATATGGTCCAGAATAATCTGTCAGAATACCTCTCACAAGCTCTTGGTGTGCATGCTCCGATGTAGAAAAATCAAATGGCGACTTTTTTATCTTTATATCAAGTACAAGGCATAATACTAAAAACAAAAGTGGTAAATCGAGAATTAGTCTTCCATATGACATAATGTCACCAAGGCTAAAACTGCCCGTATCATAATGCAAACCAATCAGAACGAATATCAAAAGAGGCTCGTACGCTAACATTTGCATTAACTCTCTTTGAGCACCAACTTCGCTATAAGGAGACCTTGTTGCAAGAGCACCTATGATGTAAAATATAATACCTATTGACATAATAAATATTATCATGAGGAGATCTGCCTTTAAGGCAAGAAAGCCTATACTTAAGATAGCTGAAAGCAGATAAATATATGCAGAAAACACCTGGAAGTCATTTACAATCATCTTCTCTTTAAACAAAAGCTTTGTAACATCATAAAAAGGTTGTAATATAGGTGGGCCATACCTTCCTTGCATTAATGCAGTAATCTTCCTATCAAAACCATTAATAAGCCCACCTATTAATGGTGTCAAAACTACTGCTGCAATAATTTGCCATGTCATAGCAAAATCCCTCCAAAAAGCACGACAATTAAAGCTATAGAAATATAATCCATATATTTCGTCATTACACTTTCATTAATTATATTTGATAGATAATAATTCTTAACATCATACCCCTTATTTGTATCAACATAATTTAATCCACATTCATATGGTGTTGTCTGCACCATATTTGTAGTCTTTTTTATCGTCAATACCGATAAAAGTATTGCAAGGCCAATTGCCATAAATATTGGATATATAGTAAAACCGCCCATGCTGCTTCCTATAAAGCCTTTTGCAGCTTTTATTGATACTTCCATTCTCAGCATATTTATTTCAGGGTTAACTACTTTGTTAAAAAGCTGTGTAACCTCAAAACTTAATCCTAATGCAATCGCCATCAATGTATACAAAGAGAACCTAATACTTACAGGCTGCTTTTCAACAAACCATTTGCTATTGTGTCCTTCTGATAGCAGATTACCTATCCATCTAGTATAATACATGACAGTTACTGCACTGCCGACTATCAGCAATAATGCTACGGCAATTTCTTTAGATGCAGCTTCTATTGCAAGCCACTTACTTAAGAGCATTCCAAAAGGAGCAATCATCAACGACAATATACCGAGGAATGTGATTGCCGTCGTAACGGGCATCTTTGCTATAAGACCTTTCATATCCTCTATATCCCGGCTACCGATATTTTGCTCAATCGTTCCAACACAAAGGAATAAAAGTGCTTTAGAAACTGCATGAAATATCAGGAGTAAAATTGCTGCAGCTATAGCACTTGATGTATTTATGCCAATACTTGCTATCATAAGTCCGAGATTTGAAATAGTTGAATACGCCAATATTTTCTTAGCATTGCTCTGGCTCAATGCAAGGACCGCCGTTGCGACAAATGTAAATGCACCATATAGAGCAATAAAGCTACTCAAGGTGCTTCCTCTAAATGTAGGTGCTAATCTCAGCACAAGGTATATACCAGCCTTTACCATAGTACTTGAATGTAAAAGTGCAGATACAGGTGTTGGTGCCACCATCGCACCTAAAAGCCAGCTTTGGAAAGGCATCTGTGCAGACTTTGTAAATGCCGCCAATACCATAAAGAATACCGGTATTAATAATATATAAGAGCTATTTGTCTTTAATAAAGCATTAAGTGTTATTATGCCAGTGCATTTGTAAAGCACCATAATGCCAACTAATAGAGAAAAGCCACCCATCATATTTATCCATAATGCCCTTGAAGCATTTTTTATAGCCTCTTCGGTCTTATCGTGGGAAATTAAAAGGAATGAAGAAAGCGACGTAATCTCCCAGAAGAAATACACCCACATCAAATTATTTGAAAATATGATTCCGTTCATAGCACCTATAAATACAAGTATTATCGCAAAAAACCTTGGTTGCCTTGACCTTGTAAGCTTCTTTTCCCTTTCATGATGATTCATATAGCCAAAAGCATATATAGCTATTATCGGCCCTATAACTGATACTATCAGATTCATTATAATAGATAAATCATCAACGTAAAAAGTGCTTATCTCTTTCTCATTTAACATAAATAGTTCAAAAAATGTAAGAGGTAATATCTGAAGTAATGAAAATACTGCTATCTTTGGTTCCTTAACTTTGAAGGATATATATAATGTATAAAATAATAACAAAAAATCCCCAACTTTAATGAACTTGTCTAACGTACCATAATATGTTGTACTAATAACAGTAGGCACATTGACTACTTTTAATATCGATAATGCGCTTAAAAATATCGCCAACAATGTAGCTAAAACCATTGTTTTTCTCGCAAGTGCTTTGTCGATTGTAAATGTTATCATCCCCATTAAAATCGGAATTATAATACTTAATAGTATTAAATCACCAGACATAAAACCACTCCCTAGTATAATATATTTGTAACAAAGTTACATGATTTATATCAAATCGGGAGTTAATACACCGAACAATAATTTAACATAGCCTTTCTATGTTCGGATTTATTCTAATACTTAACTCCCATATTATGCATATCTTGTCTTAAATGACTTTATATGTCACATCTTAAAAGTCATTTAAGCTGCTTTTAAATAAATAATTTGGGATATCCTTTAAGCCGGTATAGACTTAAGCTTTAACTTTGTGTACAATCTTCTCTGAATAGAGGATAGATGTACCACCCCCTGGGAGATCATCTTTATGGTCTATACCTGTGATTAAGCTAATTTTTCCATTTAGTGAGGATTAATGTTTTGGCTGGTTGGGACCGGCTTTTCGGGATACCCGCGTCACATGCTAGGTTGTTTACTCACTAAATAGAATGGATACTCTTATTCACTTTTACTTAAAGGAGTTGTTGTTTAATGAATTTTTTGCCTAATTATATTAGTGTTGGTATTGATGTTGCAGCTGATTTTAGCTGGTTTTGCATCTTGACACCTGATGGAAAGGAGTTTAAAAAGCCATTTAAGGTTGAACACGATAATGCTGATTCTCTAAAGAACGCTGTTCTGACAATTAAAAAGGCAGAAGAGCAATTCTCCATGAAATCTAAGATATTTCTGGAGTCTACGGGAATCTACCATTTCCCACTCTTCTGCCACCTAAAAGAATTAGGATTTGAGGTTTTTGTTATTAATCCTCTCATTACTAATTCTAACAAAAATATTGGTATAAGAAAAGTGAAAAATGATAGATTTGATGCAAAACGTATTGCTGCTATTGGTTATTCGCCTGACACTAAGCTTTCTGTTATGCCTACTGAATTAATTTTAAATCTTAGATGTTTATGCAGAGAGTACTATAGCCTTGCCGATAATCGTACTTCTTATGTGAATAAACTTAAAGCTCAATTGCATATTGTTTTTCCTGGCTTCTGCAAGGTTTTCTCTGATATTACTGGAATTACAGCTATTTCTGTGTTAAAAAGATTCCCAACACCAGAAGATGTTATAAATGCTCAACCTGATGAAATTATTGAACTTATCTCATTGTTATCAAGAAAAGGCTTAAATTACGCTAAAGCTAAGTATGATAAGTTATTTAAATCTGCTAAAAACGCCTTAAATTTCAGGTATAATTTGTCTTCTGTCTATGATGTACTAAAAATGTATATTTATTTCATAGAAGAATTTGATAAAAAGATTAACCTGATATTATCTGCAATCAAGGCATTTGTGGATAAAAATAAGTCTGAGAAATTTGTACAACAAATTTATTACCTCGATTCTATACCTGGTGTTGGTTTTCTTTCAGCGGTTACTCTTATGTGTGAGATAGGCGATTTTTCAGCATTTAGCAAACCCAAGCAGCTTTTTGCATATTTTGGTGTAGATCCTTCTGTTAATGAATCTGGACATTTTAAAGGTACTGACAATAAAATGTCCAAAAGAGGTTCTAAAATTGCTAGGCGTGTTCTTTATGCCATTGCTTTAGCTTCTGTAAGAGTAAAAAGAAATGACATAGCAATAAATCCTGTACTTTATGATTATTACCAGAAAAAGAAGGAATCCAAACCTAAAAAAGTAGCTCTTGGAGCAATTATGCACAAGATTTCAGACATTGTATTTGCTGTTCTAAGGGATAATAAGCCTTTTGTATTAAAGACACCTGATGAACACAAACTACAATATCAGAACATTCATAAAGCTGCTTAAACTTCTGCATTATGCTTGGAAATAACTATTAACTCTATTAAGTTTTCAAAGTTCGGCTCTTAATTGAGTTTGTTTGCTATACCCTTTTTTGCAACGTAAAAAAGTTTAAATTTCTTTCTAAAACCTATTGACTTTTACTAGCTGGTCTTTACTAAGTACCATAAATTACATATTATATATTGTATACATTATCTAACATTCAACTTGATTATAAATCCAATGCATACATAAGTCAATAAAATTTAATAATTTTTATTTAATAATTTCTAAACACTATTTCTTAAATAAGATTTAATAAAAAATTTATGATTCTGTAACTTTTATATGATATATAAATGGTATATTTATGTAAAATAGATGCAAAAAACAGTAATATTGTAAATTTTTATAGCAAGTATCAAAATTATGAGCCAGATAAAAGCAGTATAAATGGCGATCCGGATGAAAAGACATTAAGCATTCTCATGGATATATCTCATATGAAAAATATATGGTAATGGCGACTTCCGGTGATTCAAATTTAACTGCCATTACACTCTATAAAATTGCTGCAAACAAATAATACATATTGACATAGGATTGTTGTTTTCCAATATCAAATAAATTAAAAAGGCAGAATTTATACTAATTCTCTGCCTTTTTAATTAACATGCTTTTGCTATTTCTTTACCTTTTAATATTTTTCTTAAATTATCTCCAGATATTGTTTCTTCTTTTACTAAAATGCCAGATATCACATTTAACTCATTAATTTTTTCCTTTAATATCTCTTTAACTTTCTTTTCCTGCTCTTCGATTATCCTATTTACTTCTTCATTTACTTTATCACCAGAAATATCATCTTTACTAATTATGCCAAGCGATGAAAGTCCGGTGTAAACAATCTTCTTGGCTATATTTACTGCCTGCTCAAAATCGTTGGCAGATCCTGTGCTTCTGCTATTTAAAATTAAAAGTTCAGCAACAGTTCCACCAAGTGAAACCATTATCTCATGTTCAAGCTGTTCTTTTGTATATATAAGTGTATCATCTTTTTCAGTCTGTCTCACAAATCCAAGTGCCTTGCCTCTCGGAACTATTGTAACAGTCGCAACTGAATTAGGATTTACAGTTTCACCAACTATAGCATGACCAGCTTCATGGATTGATACTCTCAATATCTCCTCTTCTGTCGGTTTTCTGTCGGTTTTCTCACCAAGTATAACTTTGTCGACGGCTTCCTGTAAATGTTTCTGCATTATTTTCTCTGAGCCATCTCTCATAGCTAATATAGCTGCTTCATTGCAAAGACTCTCGAGGTGTGCTCCTGAAAAACCAAAGGTATCTTCTGCAATTGCCTCAAGATTTACATTTTCATCAAGCGGTTTATTCTTCGTATGAATTTTCAATATTTGAAGTCTTCCACTTTTGTCTGGAAGGTCTACACTAACCTGTCTATCAAATCTACCAGGACGCAATAATGCCGGATCTAACATATCAGGCCTATTTGTTGCTGCGATAACTAAAACACTTATATCATTATCACTTTTGATACCATCCATCTCAACAAGAAGCTGATTCAACGTCTGGTCATATTCGTGATGGCTTTCATTAGTGCCCCTTTTTGCACCAAGAATATCTATCTCATCAATAAATATTATAGCGCTTCCTTTCTCCTCTTTTTTTGCTAATGCCTTTGCCGAATCAAATAATTTCCTGACTCTCTGTGCACCAACACCTGCATACATCTCTATAAATTCACTGCCAGATGTCGCTACATAGCTGGAGTCAGTATATTTTGCTGCAGCTTTTGCTAGAAGTGTCTTCCCTGTGCCAGGTGGTCCACTTAAAAGTATTCCTTTTATAGGCCTTATTCCCATCTTTTTAATCTTGTCTCTATTAATCACGAAATCTAATGCTTCTTTTAACTCTGAAATTGCTGTATTTTGCCCACCAATATCTTCAAATGAGATATTTGTGTCAGGATTAACAACTTTTCCTGTCGCACTTATTAATCCCTTATTTTCAAGTATAAAACTTAAGGCAAAGAACATCGCACCTATTAATAAAATCGGTGTAATGTTTATACCCAAAATAGCGGCGAAAATCATAAGTGCAATTGAAACACCTATTAGTATTTCTTTAACCATTCGGTTTTTCCCCCTTTGTCAAACTGCGTGGTATTATCTTATACAAATAATTTGGACCATCTTCAATGATCAAATATATATTATTTTCATCAATATAAATATGTGACTTAACACTTTGATTATTTCCGTTTTTATTTACTATTTCATTCATTTTTATATAATCGCCATTTTGAATAGCTTGATATATTGCAAATTGGTCCTCATAGTAAATATTATTAAGTTTTGCATTCGAATTGTCAAATATTTTTATCTCTATTTTTACAGGATATTTATTAATTTTCTTTTCTATACTCCTGTATGTTTCCATGATATTATTGGTTCTTGCTAACTTTATATTCGCAACATATCCATTATCTCCAATATCAATAGTAGTAGACTTTACATATTTAACAGTCGATATATCTTTTGCGATTTTGCCTGGTAAAATACGATTTTGATATAAATTAAATCCCCCTATAAGTAATCCTAACATAACTGCAACCGTAACAATTACTATCTGCCATTTCAATCCTTTAAACATAATATCCCCCCTCCATAGCGGCATGATATATCATATTATATCACATAATATATATTAGGACAACACATATTTGATTAAGGGCTCACATAATATTATAATAGTTTAAAATATATGAGGAGTGATTATTATGAGGATAGCTGCAACAATAACAAAAGAAGGTTTTATCACCGAACTTCCAGAAGGCCCATACATTGTAATATTCGATACAGATAAAAAAGACGCCGAAAAATATGATAACCCTGGTTTTCCATTGAAGGATGGCAGGAGGAATGCAGTTGTAGATTTATTCATTGATAAAAAGGTGGATATAGTCATAACAGTTCCAGAGGCTTTCTGTGATATGTCATATGGTAAGGCAAAAAAAAATGGAATTAGATTTATAAGACTTGAAGAAAGCTTGCCATACGAAAATGTAATAGAAAATTTATCAACATACCTGAATTACATAGCGTCGGAAATACCAGAAGATGAACTTTTTAAAAGAAAATAAAATGTGGCAAAATAGAGCAGATCTTTTGAATGACCTGCTCTACTATTATCTCTTAATTTCTAAACATCTTTATAATTAGTCCAATGATAATGCCTAATACAGCTGCAATTATTAAAAATATTATATCCATTCTGTACTTACTCTTACTCAAACTTGCCAATAAAGCAAAATACAATATATTTTCCTCACCAGTTAGCTGTTCATAAAGCCTAGGTTCATAAAAAACGTTTCCGCTTTTTGTGCAAACATTCATACCGTTTATTTCTATAGTGCCTTTATCAGGATTATATAGTGTTGCAAGCATTTTCATTGTTGTTGTCTTACCAGCTCCATTATCTCCCAATAACCCTAATAATAATCACAGGTTCAATTCCAAAGCTATCTTTACTGCTACTTTTTCGTAGTTTGCTTCTTAAATTATTATTAAGTTCTCTAAATACAAAATGCTAATTTAGAAATTCAAAAATACCAAGTATTATTAGTAGCATACCTTATGCCAAAAGAAAATTCCAACTTATTTAAGTGGGAATTTTACATTCGTTAATTTTAATCAATATCAGGACTTTTAAGAGATTGAACCATATCTACTTTTTGAAGCTGGAAATGTACTACAATACTTACAAGCGCTGAAAATCCAATTGTCATTAGCGCAGAACATAAAAAGCTTATGGGTTTTATATTACGTCCAAACATAAGTATTTCGACTTCCGATGTCGTCATGACAAATCTATGCAAAAAAATTCCCATAATGAAGCCTAATAAAATACCGATTATAGTAAGTATTGCATTCTCCCTTATGACATACATAGATACTTCAAAATCATAAAATCCTAATACTTTCATAGTTGCAAGTTCTCTAATCCTCTCAGTTATATTTATGTTGGTGAGATTGTATAATACAACAAAAGCCAGAGAACCAGCAGAAACAATCAGAACTAAAACAACAGACAGTAAATTATTTATAACGTTTTGAAATGTCTTTTTTACTGATGTAGTAAAATTTACTGTCATAGCTGCAGGTGATTTCAACATTTTTTGGGATAAATCGTCTTCTAATGACTTAGAACTTCCTATAATTTTTGAAATTATTTCATTTGAAACCGGACTTTCGTTAAATAACCTTCTATAAAGCACAGAACTCATATAAACATAATGCTGTACATAATTTTCAGTTATACCGGTAACTTTCACTTTTACTTCTTTGTTGTTTCCATTTTTTATATAAATACATTCACCTGTTTTGACATCAAGCACGTTTGAAAGTTTTTCAGTAATAACAACACCGTTATCTATCAAGGAAATTGGTGTGCCGTAATTTCTATTTCTTAATAATATGAAATCTTTAAATTTGTCTCTGTTATCAGGGACGACAAGAAATACGCTTTTTTTGACTTTGTTATTTCTTACTTCTATATTTGACTGACTAAGCAACATGCTTTCTTTTATTCTCTTATCATTCTTTATAATTGCCATAAGTTTTGTTATATCGTTTGGAGAAACATCATTCGCAAAAGTTGTAACCATCTGATATTTAAAAATTTCATTATATTGTTTGGTTACAATAGTGTTTATCGAATCTCTGATTCCGAATCCTGTAAGCAGCAGTGCTGTACAACCTCCTATGCCAAAAACAGTCATAAAAAATCTTTTTTTATACCTAAATAAGTTTCTTGCAGTTACTTTTTGAATAAAACCTAAGCGGGACCAAATAAAATTTATTTTTTCTAATAAAACCCTTCTTCCAGCAACTGGTGCTTTCAATCTCATTAAAGCCGCAGGAGTTTCTTTTAAGTTGCTAAAACATACAAAAATAGTAACAAATGTAGTTGATATCATAGCAGTTATTATTCCTAAAACTGCATAATAACCATTAAATTCAGTTATAACTGCCGGCAATGTGTACATTGTACTATATGCTCCAAAAATTACCCTCGGTAATATACTGAAGCCAAGAAATAATCCTATAATACCACCCGAAATTGTTGCGATAACTGAATATATAACAAACTTGAGCATAATAGCAAATTTACTGTAACCAAGAGCCTTCAATATTCCCATTTGAGTACGTTGTTCTTCTACCATTCTTGTCATCGTTGTAAGACTCACAAGTGCGGCAACAAGGAAAAAGATTGTGGGAAATACATTACCTATTGCTTTTATTCTATCTGCTTCATCGCCGAACTCAACAAAGCCTATATTTGATTTCCGGTCCAATACATACCATACAGGTTTTTTTATTTCATTAAGTTTCTTTTCGGACTGTGCTATTTTGTTCTTAGCTTGACTTATTTGTTTATTGGTTTTTGCTTCGGATAGCTCTTTGTTATATTCGCTTTCTTTTGATGCAAGAACCTTTTTTGCGTCATCAATCTCTCTTTGCACTTTGTTTTTTATATCGTTGTATCTTATTTCGCTGCGCTTTTTGCCTAGTTCAACTAAGTCATCTTTTACTGGCTGTATCAAATTATAGTACTCATCTGAATAACTAAAAAGCTTTTTTGCATCATTTACTAAAACATCTATTTCAGTATACGAATCCATTGAAAAAGCAGTTTCAGGCACCATCATAAAAGCTTGGATCTGACCATTTCCAATAGTACTTGCCCCTCTATCTCTCGATATATAATAGGGCGTTTCAACTACACCGACGATTTTAAATTTATTATTCTTGAGGTTTTTTTGATTTTGTGTTCCGAAATTCAACGTTACAATATCATTAATAGAATATCCAAGATCTTTGAGAAATTTCGCTTCTACTACACATTCGGAATTATTTTCAGGAAACCTACCTTCTATAAGCTTAGGTTTATTTATATATGAGTTATCATTTTTTACTTTATCAAGGTCGAGTCCATGAACTTTAATTACAAATCCATTATTGCCTTTATTCACAACTGCGTCTATTGAATAAGTAGGATCAACAGCTTTAACACCTTTTATTTTACTTATACTATCAGCATCACTTTGCGTAAGTCCCATTGTTGATATAATTTGTATATCCATGAGATTATAATCATCTGCATATTTATCAGCAGTTAGTTTCATATCGCGGCTCGTCGCTTTTATACCGCCAAAAACTCCGACACCCATTAAAACAATAAAAAACAAAGATAAAAATCTCTTTTTCGTATGAACAATTTCTCTGAATATATCCTTTAATAGAGATTTTCCCATTTACCATTCTATCCTTTCTATAGGAACTGGGCAGTCATTAATAACTATATTTTCAATTTTGCCATTTTTAAGATTGATAACTTTATCTGCCATAGGGGTTATTGCTTTATTGTGCGTTATTATGATTATTGTCATTTTCATTCGCTTGCATGTGTTATGTAATAGTTTTAGAATCGATCTTCCCGTTTTATAATCTAATGCGCCTGTTGGTTCATCACATAAAAGAAGTTTAGGATTTTTTGCAAGGGCTCTTGCTATTGCTACCCTTTGCTGTTCACCACCGGATAATTGTGAAGGGAAATTGTTAAGCCTCTCAAAAAGCCCTACATCTTTAAGAACTGCTACAGGATCCAACGGATCATTGCAAATTTCTGATGCAAGCTCTACATTTTCTAAAGCTGTAAGATTCGGAACTAAATTGTAAAATTGAAAAACAAAGCCTATGTCTTTTCTTCTATATTCTATTAGCTGTCGAGGATTATATTTATTTATTTCTTTGCCGTCGACAACTATTTGACCTTCATCACATATGTCCATGCCACCCAATATATTTAAAATAGTCGTTTTGCCAGCTCCACTTTCACCTACTATTACAGCAAATTCACCTTTTTCTATATTGAAGCTTACTCCCGAAAGTGCATTTATAATGATTTCACCCATCTTATATCTTTTTACAATATTTTTTACTTCTACAAAGTTTCCCATCATATCTAACCTCAATTATGAAATTTAATCAAGCAAATGATAAACACTTGTTTAAAATATTTGTTTTAATTTTAGCACAATAAAATTTTTCAGTCAATATAATCAAATATTATTTTTGGCTTAACTTTTATGCTTCATGCATGAGTTGTAATATAAAAAGTGTGCTTATTCCGCATAAAAGATAAAACCTTTAAAAGTATTTTTCATTTTAGTATGCTAGTTATAAGAAGTTTCATATATTGTCTCAGTTCTTCTGGATTATCTATATTCAAAAAACTTTTTTTGTCGCCATACATATTTATAACAACACGATTTATAACAGTACCTAATATTCCTGAAAATAATTGTATGTATTTAAAATTTAAGATTTTACTGTCTTGTATATTAGTGATTTTTCCAATTATATTTTCTATTAATCTTTGTGTTTCATTGTTTAAATATACCTTTTTTATTATTACAGGATTATAGCTCTTGTCTTCAGTTGTCAATTTTACTATAAGGGCAATAAGCGCAGGATATTTGAACATATATTCTATTAAATTGATAGACCATTCAAATAATTTATCTTCCAAATCTAAATTATCATCTGTAAGAATATCATATCCTGATTTAAATAGTTTCTCCGCATAATAATTTTCTACTTCTTTAAGCAAATTGTTTTTGTTTCCAAAATAATAATTTATCGAAGCTACATTAACCCCAGCTTTTTCAGTTATTTCCCTTATGGTTACTTCACCCTTCACGCCTACTATATCAATAGTTGCATTTAATATCTTTTCTCTCGTTTCTGTTGATTCATAATTCATATAAATCACTCTTTCATAAAAATCTACAATAATAGTAACATAATAAAAATAAATTTTAAAGATAGAGAGATATTTTTGGATGTTATTTTTCTGAAAATAACAAAACCCTTATCAATATTTATATAACTAGAAAGGGCAGCAAAGTTTCCCCTCCTTTGCTGCCTTACTTTTACTTAATAATAATTATAAGACAGTCTTCATAAAAGCTGTTTTAAAATATTTAGTATGCGTTTATTATTTAAATAACCAGTTGTATTTCCTATATTTAAATCTTTATTTGCTCTTGCCTCATATTCAGCAATCCAATCCATTCTAGCATTACTATCGGACTGTGTCAGGAAAATATTTGGTTTTATTCTTTGAGGCGATTCACTTGGGTCAAAAGTTAGAATTCCGTGATCCAATAATGATATCTGTCCTGCTTTATATAACTCAGAAGAAACATATTTAATATCATTAAAAGAAGCATTGCTAATATTAAATTTCTCTGATAATTTCTCCCAGACATCAGAACAATTATTTGATTTATCATTATTTCTTAACACAAATGTATTGGAAATTTCTTGTCTTTTATCATATTTAGCATTTTCAATATTATATTGAACCTGTTGTTCATAACATAAAGGCATTATCATCACTTTTATCACTTCCTAGATAAATTATCAATAGTTATTTTATATAATGCATTAGGATTCTATAAATTAAGCCCAGCACACCAATTTAATGCTATTATCTAAATAGTTTTATCACCGTATCGGTTTTACTTTTTCTGCTACCTTTTTTGCAAGTTCTATATAGTATTCCGCTTCAGGTCCATTTATAAATGCTATAGGCAATCCTATATCGCTTTTCTCTCTTATTTTTATATCTATAGGAATCTTTACAAGTATCTCTGTTTTAAGCTCTTTCGCAAGTTTTTCTGTCTCACCTTCGCCAAAAATATTGTATCTTTTATGGCAATCAGGGCATTCGAAATATGACATATTCTCTGTTATTCCTATTACATCTATATTTACTTTCTGTGCCATGTATGCAATTCTACCCGCTACATGTGAGGCAGATGCCTGCGGTGTTGTAACAAGCAAAAACTTCTGTTCAGGGATTTTCTGCATTATTGTAAGTGGAATATCACCCGTTCCTGGTGGCAAATCAAGTATCATGTAGTCAAGCTCTCCCCAGTAAACATCATTCATAAACTGTTCAAGGACGCCGCCAAGCAGTGGTCCTCTCCATATTAATGGTGTATCCTCGTCTGCAAAATTTCCCATAGATATTACCTTAATACCATATTTTTCAATAGGTAATATTGTATTTTCATCTAAGGCATATGGCCTCTCGCCAACTATGCCTAAAAGGCGAGGTATACTAAAACCAAGAACATCTGCATCAATAAGCCCTACTTTATAGCCAAGCTTACCCAGTGCAACAGCAAGATTTGCAGAAACAGTAGATTTGCCGACACCGCCTTTGCCGCTGCCAACAACTATAACTCGAGTTTTCTCAAATATCGGTTTTTTCTGTCTATTCATATTTTCAGCAAGCTTTTGCCTTTCTTCATCTGTCATTGCACCCATATTTACACTGACTTCGTCAACGCCTTCGATTGCACTTACTTTTTTTATAACATCTTCTTTAATATTATTTTGTAATGGACATCCTTTTATAGTAAGTTTTATATCTATCGTAACCTTACCCTCATTTATATCGATCTTATCGACCATATTGAGTTCTACAATGCTTCTCCCTATTTCCGGATCATATACGTCTTTAAGTGCATTTATAATTCTCTCTTTTGTTACCAATTAATATACCCCCTCATGGTATTTTATTGTTGATATTTATATTATAATATATAATCATAGTAAATAGAATACCCTTAAAATGATTTTTAAGTACGAATTATATATTGGGGTTGATGTTATGAACATAAATGAAAGGGTTGAAACAGCAAAATTTGATTTAAATGAAAGAGAAAATCTCATAAGAGAATATACGCCTTTTATTATAAAGCAATTATCAAATTTTTTAAATAAGTACATCGATGATAAAAACAGCGATGAATTAAGTATTGGCCTTATGGCGTTCAATGAAGCTATAGAGTTTTATGATTATGGAAAAGGATCTTTTTTAAATTTTTCAACGATGCTTATAAAAAGACGTGTAATAGATTATTTAAGAAAGAATTATTCCGAAAATACCATCCCCATTGAGATGTACTGCGAAAATAAGGATGACTACGAAAGTGAAAATCGTATGCTTGAAATGATATCATTCAAAAGTTTATTGAGTCTTTATAATATTACAATAAAAGACCTCGTAAAAGAGTCACCAAAACATAAAGACACAAGAGAAATCGCATTGAAAATAGCACAAACGATTTGTAACAGCGAGAAACTACTTAAATATTTAAAAATTAAAAAAGTAATTCCTATTAAAGAAATCGTTAAAATCCTAAACATAAATAAAAAGACCATTGAGAGGCATAGAAAATACATAATCGCATTAGTAATTATTATTAGCGAAGACCTGCCTATTTTAAAACAATATTTAAATATAGAAAGTGAGGTGCCACAAGTATGAAAGCTGTAATAATAGATAAAGAAAATGGATCAGCATATGTTATGACACAAAATGGTCAATTTAAAAAAATCAAGGATAAATCAGAATACATGATTGGAAATTCAATAGAAATAGAAAGCAAATCAATTAGAAATTATTTTATAAAATTTGCTGTTGCGGCATTAATAATAATTTCATTATATATAAGTATAATTAATTTTATACCTCATGATGTTTATGCATATGTATATTTAGATATCAATCCCAGTATTGTAGCATCAATAGACAGAAATGCTAAAGTCATAACGGTAAGTTCTTTTAATACTGATGGTGATAAACTTATTAAAGGTATTAAATTTAAAGGTATAGACATAGGAATATTTATAAAAACTGCTATAGATAGAGCATATAGTTTAGGATTTATAAAAAGAGATAATGAAACTATCGCTATAACTACAGTGCCAAGTAATAATAATGCTTTTAATAAAATAAATGAGAAAATTCATTTAGTAGAACAAGATTTTAAAAAGGATAATCAAAATATTAACTTTATAGTACAAACAACAGATGAAAATCACAGAAAATATGCCGAAAAATTAAAAATTTCTGCCGGAAGGCTAGTAATATGGGAAAAAGCGGAAAAAGATGGGATAAGTATACCAAAAAATATGATAAATAGCGAAAACTTCTTTTCGGAAATAGAGGAAAAATACGCAAAGCTAAATAAAAATATAAAAGCTGCTGATGATAGCAAAAATATTAATAATGTAGATAAGAATGCGAATAAACATATAGAAAGAGCCCAAAATAATTCGTATAACTTCGATAATAACAATAGTAAAAATATTTATAATGAGAAGAAGGAAAGTAATACAGTCAACGAAAAACCATCTATCAAAAATGAATCGCAAAATACGGAATATAAAGAAAAAGAGCCCGTTATGCATTCAACTGATGTAAAAGAATCTGAAGAAAAATCAAATAATGAAAAGGTAAAAAATGGGATTGATGATAAAAAAAATATTAATGCGAATAAAAGTGGCCCCAAAAAATCGAAGTAAAAAGCGAATTATATAATAAATACACATTTAGGAGGTATCAACCTATGTCAAAAAAATTATTAAAGGTCATGTGCTTTGTTTTAGCTTTCACAATGCTATTTTCTATTGCATTTGCTAAGCCTAATAATAAAGTACATAAGCAGAATCATTTCTTCGTTGACCTCAATGGATCAAATTCGGTATGGGCTTATAAAGCTATCGACTTAATGTATGCAAAAGGGCTTATAAAAGGAATAGGAAATGGTGAGTTTGCACCAATGAAGCCTGTTACCCACTTAGAAGCTATTGTAATGATACTAAGAACAATGGGCCTTGAAAATGAAGGTGACAAAATTAAAGAACTTCCACCTTTCTATAAAGGAAATAAACCTTCATGGGGTATGGGCTTTATTACATTAGCGTATGAAAAAGGATTTATCACGGCTGACGAACTAAAAGCATTTAATCCAATGGAAAGTAGCAAAAGGTATGAAATTGCAAAATACCTGGTACGTTCACTCGGCTTAGATGATCTTGCAAAAAGCAGCATGGATAAAGTTATGAATTTCAATGATTGGAATGCAATCCCGAAAGATGCAAAGGGATATATCTACGTTGCTGTAGAAAAAGGATTATTAAATGGAGATGGCAAAAACATCTATCCTAATATCCCTGTTACAAGAGCAGAAATGGCAGCATTTCTTGAAAGACTTGATAATAGAATAGAAGATGATAATAATGAAATAGATAAGAGGGACATTGCAGGTACTGTATATGCTATTAATGACAATAGTTTGTCGTTAAAAGTAGATAGTAATATATTGACATATAAATTTTTAAATGATAATATTCCTGTCTACAACGGCGACAATTTAATTAATATTTCAACTATCAAAAATGGTGATAAAGTTAGGTTAATTCTTAATGATAATAGTAATATTATATTTATAGAAATAAAAGATATAAATGATGAGGAAGTGATTCCGATAGAACTTAACAAAGTTGCTGATCCACCGAAAAAGGTAGTAGATGTGCTAAATAAACTGTTAAATCGTCAAGAATATTCCCTTATAAACGATAACGGTATATATTACATCATAGCAACAAGGGGTGAAATGCGGACTGGGGGATATTCAATAAACATTGATAGCGCTAAATTAACCAAAGATAATAATGAATTGACGCTGGAAGTAAATGTGTCATATGTAAATCCATCTAAAGACTCTATGGTCACTCAAGTAATAACATATCCATATGACATAAGAAGTTTCAAATATGACGGCAAAATTACAAAAGTAGTCATTAAAACAAAAGTAGGACCAGATATTACAAAAATTGATTACCTAAATCCTTAAATTAAATCTTCATCTCTCCATAGGCCCTTTAAAGGGCCTATTTATTTCGCATAGAAATTGCGAAAAAAAAGTATCATCAATTTTACCGAAGAATATTTAATTTATTCAACTTTTTATTGAAAACAATTACCAAAATATAATACTTATTTTTGTTAAATCAGATGATTGATTAAATTAAGTTTATAATATATGATAAAGGTATAATACAATAAGGGGGAAACAAAAATGAAGGAATTTAAAGTAAGCCTTAATTCAATAGACAAGGTTAAAAACTTCGTAGAAAAAATGGCAAAATACCCTTTTGAAATTGATGTTGTTTCAGGCCGGTATGTAATAGATGCGAAATCCATTATGGGAATATTCAGCCTGAATCTTGAAAACGTACTTACAGTAGTGCCACATGTGACAGATGAGGATACATTGTCAAAATTTACTAACGACTTGAAAGAATATCTCGCCTAAGAATAACTAAATCAAGCATATATCATATGATCAATAATATAAAAGCGTAGATTTCTACGCTTTTATATTATTGGAGGCGGTGTAGGTCCTTTTGGTATTGCTATCTGACCTGTTGATGCATCAATGTGCATTAGCCAGTACCCCGCATCACCAGCACTCCTCATATTCTCTTTTACAGGATTCCAATATACAAATCCTGTCATCCCTCCAAATGGTTGATCTGATAGTGTAAATAAACCCGGCATACCATAAACTATATATTTAAGCTTACCTTTTTCGTCATTTACAAAACCTACGAGATAGTGGTCATAATAGCTATCTTTATTACCCGTTTTAATCCTCCACCATCTGTAGCCTTCTAAGCCCTTTTCAAATGGGTATACTTCGTCGAGATAATTAACTATATTATTTACATATTCTCTTAGGTATTTTACATATCCGTTATTTTTTTCGTTACTATTAATCTCATAACCTTTACTTTCCTTGTCCTTTGATTTATCATCTTTATCAGCCTCTTTTTTGATCTCAGCATTTGTATCGAACTCAGTTTTCTCTTCAGGAATATTAATGTTTTGAATTTCATTGATTTCGGTCTCTGTATCAAGCTGAATTTCAATTTCAGGCTCTCCGGTTTTTGTATTTTCAAATTCCGGCACAGCATAATTTTGAGGTTCACCTTTTGGGATTTCATTAAGGTAAGGTTTCTCTTCTTGCGTAATCTCATTTTTATTTTCGGCATTTTTTATATCACTGCTTTTCATTAATTTTTTATAAATAGACTTCCAGTTAAATCTCGTTTTATCCATAATGCTCGATAAGGTTACTAATTTATTGCCATTATCAGCTTCAACAAATGCCACCGATAAATCATCGAATTTTGAGCCAGAACCCATCACATTATCTGTATCAAAAGTCCATTCGGCACCGCCCCTGCCTTTGTCATCTACTCTAACAGCACCGAATTCAATTATTTGAGGATTTTCACCACTCTTTAAGAATTTTACATTGTACGAAAAGTTAGGATCAAGGTTTTGTAATGATGCTGTAATTCTTCCTCTACCGCTCCTTGTCTCAACCTTCAAATATCCTGTTATTTCTTTGTCTTTTAATAGTGCTGAGCCTATTTCATCCTGTTCAAGCATTATATACATCCGCTTATAGGTATCCTTTCTTAAAGGCATTTTATTATCCCCCTTATTTCAAATATACTTTTCGCAATATATATTATGAAATAAGGGTATTTAATATTACATTTTCATCTCACTAATAATATTTGAAAGCTCAGCAAATTTTTGTATTGATAAGGTTTCACCCCGTTGTTTTTCATCTATCCCACACTTTAAAAGAGCATTTAGTATAATAGACTTTTCTATGCCAACTGATTTTAATGAATTTGTTATCACTTTTCTCCTCTGTCCAAAGGACGCCTTTACAATTCTGAAAAATAGTTTCTCATCTTTTACCTCAATGGAAGGTTTGTCATAAACATGAAGCTTTATCAATGTAGAACTCACTTTTGGTTTCGGGAAAAAAACATCTGGTGGCAATTGTAATAACATTTCAGGTTTTGAATAATAATTAACAGCAATTGTCAGTACGCCATATTCTTTGCTACCGGGTCCTGCACATATTCTTTCAGCTACTTCTTTTTGTATTAAAATCGTAATTTCCCTAATCAAATGTGATTTTAACAGCAGCATTATAATAGGAGACGTTATATAATACGGCAGATTTGCAACTACCTTGCACACCTCACCATCAAAATATTTATCTACAATTTCTTCTAAATTCACTTTCATTATATCATCGTTTAATATAACCACATTTTGATACTCTTTTAAGTTTTCTTTAAGTTTTTCTATAGCTTCTCCGTCAATCTCAAAAGCTACAACCTTTTTTGCCCTTTCTGCAAGCTCCTTTGTCAAGGTTCCAAGTCCTGCACCTATTTCTATTACATAATCATCCCCAGTTATTTCAGCGCAATCTGCTATTTTTGATAAAATATTTCTATCAAATATGAAATTCTGTCCAAGTCTCTTTTTAGTATTAAATCCATTAATTTTCAAAGCAATCATTCCTCTTGATATATTGGTTTAAAAAACAAGACAGGTAAAAACCTGTCTATTTTAATATATAAACTCGTACAGTACGTCTTCCCCAATTGCATGCTTCTTGATATGAAGTAAAAAACAAATCAATGATATTACCTTTTATAGCTTCACCTGTATCAGCTGCAATACCTGGTCCATATCCTTCTACATATAATCTTGTACCAAGAGGTATTACACGCGGATCAACTGCAATAATCCCTCTTCTAACAGTCGCCCCTGAATACGTAAGGGATCCAGGTGGTGCATCATATCCAGTTGCATCCATGACTTTCATCTCACGATATCTAAAACTTTCTCCCCTGGATGTCGTGAGCAAACCAAGTGTACCAATTTGCACGATTTTATTTATAGGGTTTTGAACAAGCTTATCATCTATAATCTGTCGCGATACTTCTTTTCCATCTTCATATGTAATTTTTATCGTTTTTTGACGTTTTCCAATTTGGCCTTCTTGTACAACTTTAGTCTGGCCCCTTACCATATCATCGTTATTTACCGTTTGCGTTGCAAAGGGTATATCTTCTTCTTGTGTTATAGTCTTCTCATTTACACGAACTATAGTAACACTCATCCCGTTATATGTGTTGCTATCAACGGGAACGCTGATTTTATCGTAAGGGCTCAGTACAATATTGCCTTGTGTCAAAGCATCTTTTAATATCGGCTTAACTGTATATATTGTCGTGTCTTTCCCATCAACATGTACTGTTACAGGATATGCTCTTTTGATACTTACCTTCATTCCCTCTTTTATTTTGGAATCCAATGAAGGTGTAACAACATCTTCTTTTCTCAGTTTGATATTTTTTTCAGTGAAAAGCTCTTTTAGTGTATGTTTAAATGTTATAACAACAGTTGATTTGCCGTTATCTGTAATTGTAACCTGTTTTTTCAAGGTAACGTATACACTTATACTTATTATTGAAATTACTATCGCAGCCAATATCAGAATTACAACCGGTTTTTTAATGTAATCATTAAATTTAGCCGGCCACATTCTTCGGTTGCCTGTTTCCATTACATAACCTCCTAATATTTATTGGGGAGTCTTTTAATTATTTTAATATAACATGATATTTTTGTCAAACGTTTTTCATATTTTTATCTTCCTTTCCATATTAAGCTAATATTTATATTATCTACTATTTATTATATTCTATACATCAATAAAATATGAATAATCGATTTATGTCGTATAATATCAAAATATACAAGGTAATAAAAAACCGCCCATGTAGGGCGATTATTTATCTTTGCATCATTTGCATCATTTGTGTCATTATCATATATGCCATAGAAACATGGTGGTATGCCCTCATGAACATCTCCATATGTCCGGGCGGACAAGGCATTGGTCCCGGCATAGGACCTGGCATTGGTCCCGGCATAGGACCTGGCATCGGACCTGGACACGGTCCGGGTATTGGTCCTAGCATTGGTGGAACATTCGGCATATTGACATTTGCATCTTCTCTATACATTGAATTGTATCCCCCTTTATATCAATAAAAATATCGCATTTCAATACCAGTATATGTTCCACCTTATCATTTGCTATAAATTATCACAAATTTATACTAAATAAACTTGCCGAATTATTAGCAGTAATATTACATACTTCTTCATAATCTATATTTTTTATCTCAGCTATTTTTTTTGCAACATATTTCACATTAACTGGTTCATTTCGCTTTCCCCTATATGGTACAGGTGTCAAATATGGGCTATCAGTCTCTATCAATAATTTTTCTATAGGTATTTTTGACGCAACATCCAAAGCTTTCTTGGCGTTTTTAAATGTGACAGGTCCACCAAGAGAAATATAAAAATTCATTTCAATTAATTGAAATGCCATCTCGCTGCTGCCTGAATAGCTGTGAAAAACTCCTCTTAAGCTGCTTGTCCACTCATTCTTCACGATATCCAGAACATCTCCATGTGCATCCCTATCATGAATTACAATTGGTAAATTATACTTTTTTGCAAGCCTTATCTGTTCTATAAAACATTGTTTCTGATATTCCACTGGTGGATCGCCATAATAATAGTCAAGGCCAATCTCTCCTATAGCAACAACTTTTTCTTGAGATAACAATTTCTCGATAGTCTCAATGTCATTTATCTCCTTTTGTGAATGCTCAGGGTGAATGCCAATAGCAGCATATATAAATTCATTGCTCTTAGCAAGCTCAATCGATTTTTTTGAAGTCTCAATATTTGATCCAACATTTATCACTAATGTAAGCTCATCTTTGCACCTTCTAATCACATCATCTCTGTCATCATCGTATTTTTCATCTTCTAAATGCGCATGTGAATCTATAAGCATAAAATCATCTCCTAAAGTTTATTATCATCAATGATATAATTTGCAACATCTTTTTTATTTTAACATATTTTATCAATATGAAGTATATAGTATATTTTTTGAGATGCAAGTGAAAAATCTATTTACACAAATAAGCTATAATCACTCTTTACCTTACATTTATGATAAAATAAACTTAATAATATAAAATGACATATTAAAAGGATGGTAGATTGTATGGAATTTTTAACTCCTGGTGAAAAAGTTAAAAAAATAAGAAAGATGCTTAAGATTAAGCAGAGAGAACTACAGGATGAAAACATAACAAGAGGTTTTATAAGCATGATTGAAAGCAACAGAAGCGGAATGAGCATTGATACTGCAAAAGCAATCGTAGAAAAATTTAATAAAAGGGCAAAAGAACTTGGTATACATTTAAACATAAATGAAGAATATCTTCTTTTAACTCCCAAACAGGAAGCAGAAAAATATTGCCTTGAAAAATTAAATAATAATATAGAATATCAACATATAAAAGATATTGATGAAATAATCGAAATTTCCGAAAAATACGTATTAACTGAAATAAAAATTAAAGCTTATATAAAAAGGGCAGATTTGGAATTTGAAAATCATAAATATAAAAAAGCTTTTTTAGATTATCACGAAGCACTTGACATATTGATTAATACAGGAGATAAATCACTACAAGCATTCCTTTATAACAAACTTGGAAGATGTAAAATAAATGAGGGAGATTATATTGAAGCATTAACATATTTCAATAAAACATTGTATTATTCGCTTCAAATCAATGACTTAAAAACTAAGAAAAATGCAATTTATAACATCGCTTTATGTTATAAAAAGCTTAACAAATTTGATACAGCATTTAAATATATAGATGAATATCTATCGTTAATTGATAAAAATGAGGAATTTACGCATTATGTATATATAAATATTCTAAAGGCAAATTGTTATAAAGATAAAAAAGAATATGAAAAAGCTATTAATTTATATCAAGACTTAATTAAAGAAGTTAACGATACCGACATTACATTGGTTGGATATATATATTCTAACCTCGCAGAGATATATCTTGAACAAAGTAATTTCGATAAATCATTAGAATGCTTTAACATCGCAGAAAAAATTAGACGAGATAACGATATGACAAATTTGCATCATACATTGATTGATAAAGCAAATGTTTATATAAAAAACGAAAACTACAACGAAGCTTTAAAATTACTTGAAGAGGGCATAAATCTATCATATAGAAATAACGATATTGAATATATATTGAGAGGAAACTATATGCTAACTGACATTTATAAACATTTAGACGATAATAAAAATCTTAATAATACTTACATGAAAATAATAGATGTATTAGAAAATGTAAATAATGAACGTGAAATCATAAAAATCTTTGCAAATTTGTCCCTTATGAATCTTGAACAAGGAAATGCTAAAGAATGCAAAGACTATCTTAATAAAATAATTGAAAAAATAAACCAAAACGAACATGCAATTAAAACAAATACATTTTAATTGCATGCTTCCCTTTATAATGGTACAATATACCTGTACATACCATAAAATGTAATTATTGCAGTATAAAAATTAAATATTAATAATGGGAGGTGCAAATTTGATGAAGAAAAATATTTTAAAAGCCATAGGATTTGTATTGATTTTTATATCATTATCAACATTAGTTATCAAAATTAAGACATACGAAGATCCTCCATCAATCGGACTTAATGTAGTAATAACAAAAAATGTAATGTAAAAGAAAATGCAACTAATTTTGTTTGAAAATTAGTTGCATTTTTAGTTTTCTTATATTATACTAAAAATTAAGAATAGTAAATAGATAGTAATTTACTATTCTTAATAACTAATGTAAAGGAGAGATTTAAGAATGAAAAAGTACTTAATTTCGCTTCTATTGTGTCTGGCATTAGTTTTTTCGACAACTATTGCGTTTGCGAGCTCTGTAAAATTAAGCATTCCACAAGGACCTGATTATAAACAACCAGATGGCTCGATGTGGTGTTGGGCTGCTTCGAACAAGTGCATAATTCAATTTATTAAGGGATCTTCTAAATCACAAAGTGATATAGTCTATGATGAGTTTGGTAACCGAAGTTTAAATCAAGGTGCAACTCTTGAACAAGCAAAAGAGTCATTAGGAAGATATGGTCTTAAATCCTCATTACAAGACAATGGACTTAGCTTTAACGGTGTAGTATCACAAATTAATAATAATCATCCTATCTTTGCCAGGATAGAAAATGGTGGTGGATTATTGTATTCCCATGCTAATACAATTAGAGGATACGATACGTCAACAAATATGTTATATTTTGAAGACCCTTATGATGGCCTTTACCATGCCCAAAACTTTAATGATTATTCATCTGGTGTGCACTGGGACGGTTATGCTTATGAATGGGATGGTAGTATATTTGATATAAGCATTAAATAATATTATTTAAGATTTTATTTTTTTAATCTATATCATCTATATAGGTCAATACAATGTTTGTATATCTCCAAAAATAAAACAAGGGAGGAAAAATAAATGAAACGAAAATTAATTATGATTGCGACATTGTGCATGCTCATCATATTTTCTATTGGTACCATTAGTTATGCTGTCTCTCCTCAAGTGCAAGCCAATATTGCCGCACAAGACAACTTTAAAACATTGCTTAAAAGCATTAATACAGAATACCGCGATTTTTATTTTACAACAAAAGATGAAGTATCAAAGGCAAAGTTGGGAAATCCAATTCAATGGGCCACTATTGATATTAATAAATATGATCCTTCAATAAAAATAAGTGATCAAGTCACTCGTGAACCATTTTACACATACCCAGTAATAGCTGGAAACAATGTAATAACCGATTTTTCAATCATATTAAAGGATGAAGAATGGCATGTTGTAGATTTTGGCGGAGCATTAACCAAAAATATTTATAAATTAGCAAATGAAAACAACTTTAATCCGGACGACTGCTTTTTACTGAATTTTGGCGGTGATATATTTGTGATTGTTAATAAAAATGGAGAAGAGATGGCCTTTTCACCGTATTATTCTGATCAAAATGCTGGTCTAAAGGAAAAAACACTTGTAAACAGCGATATTATTAAAAAATCTTTTGTGAACAAAGTGCATAATATTCAAGAAAAAGCAAAACAAGGAAATTATAAAACAATAGGCAGCAATGAAGCTCTATATGGACTTCCTCCGTTAGAATTCAAGCAGAAAGGCATTTTTGAGCGTTTGTCTATTTATTTTAATCATTTATTATAATGATTATTATACAATTTGATCAGCATCCTAAGCTCTCATTGAATAACTTGAAGCTTGTCTTGTATATACACAAGTTAGGCAAACTTAGTCAAGCAGAAATTGAGATGCCGAAAATCGGCACCTACTTCATAAAAAATGTGCCGAATTTCGGAACTTCCCAAATGTTGGAGTTAGAGTTATAATGTAGTCAAACAAATGAATGGCCATTCGATGTTTAATAAAAAATGTAGTTAGTATACTGTTTTGGTACCAAAATAGTATTACTAACTAATTAATGTAAATGAGGAACAATCAACATGAAGAGCATAGCAAAGATGTGTATAACTTTTATAATCGCTTGTTTGTTTTTTACTCAAATCGCTTTTGCTGAAAATAACAAAGTAAAAATTAATGAACAATATGTAAAGCCAGATCTAGAAATGCAAAAAAAATCAAATGAAAAAATAGAAGCATTTATGGAAAAATTGAATATAGCAAATGAAAAAGAAGGTAATATGTTAATAATACAATCTGATCCAACGATACCACCTTCAAAACAATTAAGCACAAGTGGCTATACAAATCAACCTAATGGATATACATGTGGTCCTACATCGGCACATAACTTATTAATCACTCTGGGGAAAAATGTTTCAATAGACACATTAAGCCAAGAATTAGGAACCACACAATCAGGTACATCTTTTGATACAAACAAATGGTCAAATGTCTTAAACAGTCATATAGGTAGTAGTAGTTGGTATGTAGGAATGTGGAATCCATCTACTGAAAATTTGTGGATAGCTTTTGTAGGAGACATTGTAAGTGGGTATCCATTGATATTAGATACACACATTTCCTCTAGCACTGCCATATTACCAGGTTACGAAAATGACCCTAATGTTAACGTATGGCATTATGTTACTGGAGTAGGCTATAGCGGTTATAATAATACTACACATTATATTGCATATTTTGATCCAAACAAATTTCGCAATGGTGCTTACGGTTTACATACGGTTAATGTGAGTACTATGCAAGCCGCTGTAAGTGAAAGAGGGATTATTTACTAGCAATAACTAACAAATGTTTTATTGATGTTATAAAAAGTATACTATAAGAAGATGATTTCTCTTCTTATAGTATACTTACTTTAATTTAATAGATATAATAAATCGGGAGGCAATGTAATGAAAAAAAGTGTAATAATTTTGTCCATCATTTTATTGTCCATTTTGTTAACATCTTGTCATGCAAAAACTAATAATCAAATACATAAAAGCCTTAATATAGATAATGCTTCAATCATTCCGCAAAACACAATTCCTCTTGGATTTGACAAATATCAAAAAAGAATATTGTTGGCAATAGAAAGCAAAAACAAGAAAAAAACAGAACTGGGCTTCTACGATTTAAATACAAGTGTAGTTAAACCAGTGATAAAGCCAGTTAATCCTGATAAAAATATAATAAATGCTGTTACAGACGGAAAATATGTTGCTTGGGTAGAAGTATCTGACAATTCATACGGAAATGACTGGACAATATATGCTTATAATATAAAAACCGGAACCATTAAAAAGATAGACTACGGAAAATTAAATGAAAAATCTGCTTCAAAAGTATCCTTTAATCAACAGCCAAACCTATCATTGGATGACTCAAAACTTGTATGGTCTACCTATGAGATGGAAAACAATAAAATCCTGTGTTCTTTGGTTTTATATGATTTAGCAAATGACAAAAAACAAGTAGTGAAAAGCATCGATGGATTGGGAAATAGTTATATTGGACATCCAAAAATATTTGACAATTACATCGTATGGCATGAAGGTAAAATCGAAAAACAAAGCGAAGTTGGCAAGGTCTACCTATACAATATTTCAAATAGCAAAATTACAAAAATAAGCGATAATGGATTCACACCAAATATTTACGGTGAAAATATTGTATGGGTATCTGATAAAAGCCATATAACTCTCTACAATCTCAAAACTAAAAATACTGTAGAGATTGTAAAAGGCGATGCAGTAGAAAGATGGCTTCCATCATTAAACGATACATATATTACGTGGTATGATAATATGGGAATATTAGAATTATATAACATTAAGTCAGGTAAATTGCAAGACTTCCCTGTAAAAACAAATAATTTTTCTAGCATAATGGGTAACGTATTGACATGGACTAAATTAGAAAATAATAAAGGTATAACACAATTTATCACCCTTTCTGAATGATAGAAACTAAAAACAAATAACTAAGATACAAGTTAAACAAACTTTAGATAAAATAATGGCGGGTAATGCCCGCCATACTTTTTTATTTTACCTTCGCACCGCTTTCTATGTCTTTATCTAAAGTTACGACAGTCAATTTGCCTTCGTTTGATGCCGCCAAAATCATTCCGTACGATTCTATGCCTCTTAATTTTTTAGGCTCCAAGTTAGCAACGAGGACAAGTTTTTTGCCTACCAGCTCCTCTGGTTTGTAATGTAGTGCAAGTCCTGATACAACTTGCCTTACTTCATCACCGACTTTAAGCTTAAGCTTTAATAATTTATCAGCGCCTTCTACTTTTTCCGCTTCCAATACTTCTGCAACTCTCAAATCGATTTTTGCAAAATCGTCTATTTTGATGTAATTTGTCTCTTCTTTTAGCTCTACTTTTTTAGGCGATTCTTTTTCAGCTTCTTTAAGCTCCTTTTCTACATCGATCCTTGGGAAAATATTCTCCCCTCTTTTAACTTTTGTGCCTGATTTCAGTAAGCCGAATTTAAGGCTATCCCATGTTCTTAAATCATCGCTAATCCCAAGCTGTTCATATATCTTGATAGGCGTATTTGGCATAAACGGCGTTATTAAAACTGCAACAAACCTCAATGATTCAACAAGGTTGTAAAGAACCGTCTTAAGCCTTCCCTTTTTATTTTCATCCTTCGCTAAAACCCATGGCATCGTCTCATCGATGTACTTGTTTGCACGACCTATAAGCTTCCAGATTTCTGTAAGGGCATTAGAAAACTGCAGCTTATCCATATAGCTTTCAACAACTTTTGGCAGAACGTTGGCTATAGATATCAAATCGTCATCGATTTCTTCTTTTTCCCCAGCTTCAGGCACTGACCCACCAAAGTATTTTTCCACCATTGTTACAGTTCTGCTTAGAAGATTGCCAAAGTCATTTGCAAGGTCCGAATTTATCCTGGAAATCAGCGCTTCATTTGAAAATACACCATCTGCTCCAAACGGAACCTCTCTTAAGAGGAAATACCTTATAGCATCTACACCGTACTTTGACACAAGCTCTTTTGGATCAACCACGTTTCCTTTTGACTTTGACATCTTTCCACCATCCAGTATAAGCCAGCCATGGCCAAATACCTTCTTAGGTAAAGGCAAATCCAGCGCCATAAGCATTGCAGGCCATATTATGGTGTGGAATCTTACGATTTCCTTTCCAACAAGGTGCACATCTGCCGGCCAGTACTTTTTAAAATCTTCATCGTAATCCGTAGAATACCCCAGCGCAGTTATATAATTAGACAACGCGTCAATCCAAACATACACCACATGCTTAGGGTCAAATGGAACTTTTACTCCCCAATCAAATGACGTTCTGGATACACACAAGTCCTCAAGACCAGATTTTATGAAACTAACCATCTCATTCAACCTTGATTCAGGTTGTATAAAGTCCGGATGTTCTTCATAGTACTTAAGAAGCCTATCTGCGTAATTTGACAGCTTAAAGAAGTAACTTTCCTCCTTCACAAGCTCTACAGGTCTGCCGCAGTCAGGACAGTTTCCATCAACAAGCTGCTTCTCAGTCCAAAACGTCTCACAAGGTGTGCAATACCATCCTTCATATTCGCTTTTATATATGTCGCCCTTTTCATAAAGTTTCGTAAATATCTTTTGAACAATCTCTTCATGCTGCTTGTCTGTTGTCCTTATAAACTGGTCATTGCTTATGTCCATTGTCTTCCACAAATCTTTGATCCACGCCACAATCTCATCAACATACTGCTTTGGCGTAACGCCTTTTTCCTTAGCCTTTCTCTGTATCTTCTGACCATGCTCATCTGTACCTGTCAAAAATCTCACATCGTACCCTGTAAGCCTTTTAAACCGCGCCATCGCATCTGCAGCAACAGTCGTATAAGAATGCCCTATGTGAAGCTTATCACTGGGATAATAGATTGGTGTTGTAATGTAAAACGTCTTTGCCATAAAAATCCTCCTCATTTTAATTATTTTTAATCGTGGTTACTTACTTCAAATTTATTTAATACTTGAAAATCCAGACGTAAAAAAACCCGCCACCCAATTAGGGGCGAGTTATTCGCGTTACCACCCTTTTTCACATACGCCTCACGGCAATATGCCTCAATAAGTGCCATCACACTCTTACTCTGTAACGGGAAATCCCGCCAAAGCCTACTTAGTTTCAGCTTTGAAGCTCTGGGGCCATATTCAAAAGTTCATTCTCTGCCGGCTTTCACCTACCCCGGCTCTCTTTAAGAGAATTTCCTTTCTACTCTTCCCATCATTGCCTTTTTTAATATTATTTACATTGTTATATTTAATATACTTTAACTTAAGTGCAATGTCAACTAAATTTTCTTCATTTTCATTCTTTCCTCAACGAATTTTATTGCATCATTTCTATCTTCAATATCTCCGTAAAACTGATTTTTTCTTATCTCATATAATATTTGATTAAGCAGTTTATAATTTTTAAGGTCAAAGTTTACTATTATATCGAGTGGTGTCAAAAGCGGAGTTTTTGTATTATTATAGTCGACATATCTTCTAAACATTCTCAATATGAAATCCCTATAATGCTCAGCATCGCTTAACCTATCTGCTGCAACCCTTGTTGAAACAACATCAGCCTGGGACAATAATAAACACCCAATTGAATCATCCTCAAGGTCAGAGAAAAGTTTAAAAAGCGGCTTATTCGATATACCATTAACATAGATAGATAAAGGGTTCATATGATATAGGACCATCTTTTTTATCAATGAAGATTCCTTTTTCCCCATTTTCATCCTTCTAGTAATACCTGACAAAACTTTTTCACCTTTTATATCATGATTGTAAAAATGTATGTGATTTTCAGCATCAATGTAAATTGATTCCGGTTTACCTATATCATGAAATAATGCCGCAAGTTTCAAAATATCTCTTATTTTCTTTCCAGACGAAAGGTCTTTATCAAGATATTCACATATCATTTTTGAAATATCAACAGGGAATCTTAAATCTTCTATAATATTTTCATATTCTTCAACCGTCTTTATAGAATGATGCCATGCATCAAGAACATGATAATAACATTTACCTATATCTTTCATCTTGTAAACCTCTGGAAAAATGGCATCCATTAATCCAAGCTCGTCCATTAATCTAATATATTTAAATGATTCTTTTGACTTTAATATTATGTAGATTTCATACATTATTCTTTCAGATGATATGTTTTTTATTAAATTTGCTTTTTCCTTTATTAGATGTTTAGTTTTTTCTTCTATATTAAATTTGTACATTGAAGCAAACCTTACTGCACGAAGCATCCTTAATGGGTCATCATCAAAAGAATTTTCGCTTACATATTTGATCTTCTTATTTCTCAAATCATTTAACCCGCCCATTGGATCTATAATAAAATCCATGTCAAAAAAATCAGTTAGTTTCATAGCCATTGCATTTATAGTAAAATCTCTGTGTAATAAGTCTTCATATATGTCTTTTCCTTTCATATCTGTAAAATCCATGATTGTCCCTTCAAATACAACCCTGTATGTCCCTCTTTCCTCTGCATACGGTACGTATGATCCCCCAAGCTTTTCTGCCACTAGCTTCGATATCGATGAAACATCACCCAAAACTGCAAAATCATAATCATTAATTTCTCTATTTAGTATTCTATCCCTAACGGTCCCACCAACAACATATATTTTCTCAGCATAATCACCAAGTATTCGTTTTATTTTATTAATCAAAGACATAATGTCATGCATTCCCTTCAGTAATTTATAATACATTTTATCATTTATAGTATATCAAATTTTAAAATGTAAACAAGTCAAAAAAAGAGTCTACTATAAAAAACAGATGCAAGTATAGCAACTATGTCTGCGAAAATGCCAGCTAAAACTGAATGCCTCATTTTTTTAATTCCTACAGATCCAAAATATACCGCTAATACATAAAATGTTGTTTCAGTTGAGCCATACATGACAGAGGCGAGTTTTGAGATAAATGAATCAGGCCCATGAGACTTAATCAGTTCCGTTGCAACCCCAAGAGCACCGCTTCCTGAAAGAGGCCTTATAAGTGCTAATGGAACAGCTTCTGAAGGCATACCTATCTTTGTCGTCAAAGGTGTAAGTAGCTTTGCCAATAAATCTAGGGTGCCGGATGCTCTTAATACACCAATAGCCACAAGCATTACTAAAAGTGCCGGAAATATCTTGATGATCGTATTTATGCCGTCTTTCGCACCATCGACAAATACTTCATATACTTTAACATGTTTTAGCAATCCGTAAAGAGGAATTAACATTAATATAACTGGTATAATCCATTCAGAAATAAGCTTTAACATAAGATCACTCCTTAAAAAGTGGTGATTTCTCTAAAATTTTTACAGTTGTAACACCAGCTATAATCGCTGTAACACTTGATAAGAGCCCAGCAATAACAAAATCCGCAGGGTTTTTAGCTCCCAATGACGCTCTTATCCCTATCATTACTGCCGGTATTAATTGCACAGATGCAGTATTAATGACAAGGAACGTACACATAGAATTTGATGCAATATCACGCATATTTAGTTCCTGAAGGTATTCCATCGCCTTTATACCAAAGGGTGTTGCTGCATTGCCCAACCCTAACATATTTGCAGATATATTCATAATCATTGCACCTATTGCAGGGTGATCTTTTGGCACCTCCGGAAAGAGTTTAATAATTAATGGCTTTAATATTCGAGATAATATATCCATTAAACCTGATTTTTCGGCAATCTCCATAATGCCAAGCCATAAGGACATGATACCAATCAATCCTATAGATATTGTAACGGCCGATTCAGAAGAATCTATTATAGCTTTTGATACTTCACCCATCCTTCCACTTATCATTCCTACGATAATCCCTATCGCTATCATAAAAAACCATATATAGTTTATCAAAAATATCCCCTCCATTCTATAAAAATTTATGTTATTTTTTTTAAAAAATGTCAAAAAAGTATTGACTTATTTTGCAAAACTTGGTATTATTACATATGAGAAGAAATTGTCGAATTTTGTTACTTCAGGAGGGAAGAATTATGTTGAAATCTACTGGAATAGTTCGAAAGGTAGACGAGTTGGGAAGGGTCGTAATTCCTATTGAGCTTAGAAGGACATTAAATATAGCAGAAAGAGATGCTCTTGAAATTTATGTAGACGGCGAGCAGATAGTACTTAAAAAATACGAACCTGCTTGTATTTTCTGTGGCAACGCAGAAAACGTAGTTAATTATAAGGGCAAAAATATCTGCAAAGAATGTCTTGAAGATCTCAAAAAAAGCGAATAATCGAAAAAAAATAATAGAAGTTAATCTTCTATTATTTTTTTGCCTTTCTAATTTTGAGCTTCGGTTTTATCATATGGTTCTATATGAACGATGACTTCCGTAACACCAGGTATCTCTTTTTTTAGTTTTTCTTCAAGTTCACTCGCTATATCATGGGCATCGCGGATATTTTCATTTGGATCAACCATTATATGAAGGTCTATGTTTATATCATCTTCCCGTCCTCTACTTCTTATTTGATGGCATGACAAAACACCTTTAATACTAACAGCAATATCATGTATCTTTTTAGAGTCTACTACAATTCTGTCACATAAAATATCCGAACTGTGCTTTATTATCTCGATACCTGCCTTAATTATAAATACAGCAATTATTACAGACATTATAGGGTCAATATAAGGTGTTACTTTAAATTTTAAAGCTATAAGTGTTACAAGCACAGATACAGAAACAAATATATCGCTTTTTGTGTGTAGCGAATCTGAGACAAGTATGTCACTTTTTAGCTTAATGCCCTGATTATATTCGTAAGTAAATACAAATATATTTACTATGAGTGTTGCGATCATTATTATAAAACTATCAATTGTTATTTTAGGAATAACTGGTGTAATAAATCTGCTATAAGCTTCTTTTAATATATTAAAGCTTACAAAGAATAGCATAACTGATATAAAAATAGAAGAAAATGTTTCAAACTTCTTATGCCCATAGGGATGTTCTTTATCTTCAGGTTTCGATGCAAGATAAATCCCCACAAGGCCAACTATATTGCCTGAGCTGTCAGAAAGTGAATGATATCCGTCAGCCATCATACTTGCACTCTTTATATACAAGCCATATAATATTTTAGCCAATGCGACTATTATATTTAAGACTAATATTATTATCAAAACTTCTTTTATTTTTTTAAATGTGTCCATTTTAAGACCACCTTATAAAAATCAATTGATAATGTTAAGTATACTACATATTATATGCTTAAACATAAAAATATGCAATATAAAAGCAAAATATTTTTTAATTGCAGTTATTGATTTTCATTATCAATTGATATTGAGAAACAAAATCGTATACTTTATTTATCATTTAACGTAAGTTTATAAACTTCACTTTTGGGTATGCCTAATTTTTTAGCAGTTAATTTTACTGCTTCCTTTTTATCAATACCGCTATCTATATATTTTTTAATTAATTCCTCAGGACTTAGGTTTATAACTTCTTTAAATCCTTCTACAAGCACAACTAGTTCGCCCTTAACCTCATTACCGATTTTACTTAAAACTTCATCAATTGTTCCTCTTATAAATTCTTCATGTATCTTTGTTAGTTCCCTCGCGATCACAATTTTTCTATCACCGGCATATGGCTTAAATTCGTTTAATGTATCGATAATTCTATGAGGTGCTTCATAAATGATAACCGTTCTCTTTTCATGAAATATATTATTAATAACCTCTTCACGGTCTTTTTTCTTTGTGGGTAAAAATCCCATAAACGTAAATTCATTTGTATCAAGTCCAGACCCTATTAAAGCCGTTGTTATAGCTGTTGGTCCTGGGAGTGGTATAACATTTATATTCTCATCTATACATAACTTAACAAGGTCCTTACCTGGATCAGATATCCCAGGCGTACCAGCGTCTGTCACCAATGCTACATTTTTGCCTAATTTTAATTCATTGACTATCTTAATTCCGCTTGAAACTTTGTTATGCTCGTGATAACTTATAAGAGGCTTTTTAATTTCATAATGATTTAGAAGCCTCACGGTCTGCCTCGTGTCTTCGGCAGCAATAAAATCAACTTCTTTTAATATCCTCAAAACCCTCAAGGTTATGTCTTCAAGGTTCCCGATGGGTGTCGGGCACAAATATAAATTTCCTATCACTATTACCCCTCCTCAATGCTGGTCTTTCCATATATCTCAATAAGCTCATCTGTATATTTACCATTATCTCTGTATACATACAGTGGCTTTATTATATTAAGTCCCATTTTTGCACCTTTTTTTGCTTCTACTAAAACCAAGTTTGGTTTTTCGTCAATATACGGTTGCACAAATCTAATTTTCTTCGGTTCAAGATTATATTTCCTTAAATTATAAACAATATCCACAAGTCTATCCGCTCTATGTACCAAGAAAAATTTTCCACCGAATTTAAGCAATCTCCATGTAACCTTTATAAAATCCTCAAGATTACCGTTTAATTCATATCTTGAAATATTTTCACTTTCATTGTTTTTATCAAAACCGGTTTCGCATGGCATATATGGCGGATTTGTTGTAACAATATCATACTTCTCTATTCCTAATTTATCCACAATTTTTCGTATATCGTCATTTATTATTGTTATTCTATCTGTAAGATTATTCAGCATCACACTTCTATAAGCCATATCAGAAACTTCCTTCTGAATTTCTACCCCGATTATATGTGTATCATTTGATTTTCCTGCAATTAAAATTGGTATAATTCCAGTACCGCAGCCTAAATCGACAATTTTATCACCTTTTTTTGTATATACGAAATTAGAAAGCAAAACGGCATCCATTCCAAATTTAAATTTGCTTTCATGCTGGATTATTTTAAGTCCATTTAAATTTAAGTCATCTATTCTTTCACCATTTTTTAGCATATATCCACCTCATTTATAAATAATTTTACCATAATAATAAATTAATATAAATTGTATTGAAAAATAAGTATAAGAAAAGTATACTATATAAAGAGTTTATGCGTAGGAGGAATGTGCCGGTGACACAGCCATTATTAATTCCCCATGTATCGTCAGAAATCGGAAATCTTAATGCAGTTATTTTGCACAGACCAGGAAAAGAATTAGAGCGTCTTACGCCTCAAAATCTCACCGAGCTTCTTTTTGATGACATACCATGGGTTAAGAAGATACAAGAAGAACATGACAAATTTGCAAAAGTATTAAGAGATAATGGTATAACTGTATTGTATATTAAAGATCTTCTTAAGGATGTTTTAAGAAGCGAAAACATAAAAGGGCAGTTTATAAATGATCTGCTAATGATCAATGGCATTACATCATATGAGATAAAAAATTATTTAAAGGACTTGCTTTTAAATATGCCATCTGATAATGTTGCTGAAATAGCAATAAGTGGACTTGAAAAAGGTGATATCAATTGTAATAACATGCCAATTGGTCTTGCGGAATACATATACGAAGATCACTATTTTTATATTAAACCTGTTCCAAATATGTATTTTACAAGAGACCCCGGTACCATGATTGATGGTGGTTTGATGATAAGCTCTATGAAAACAGCTGCAAGAAAGCCAGAGACATTAATACTTAAATATATCTATCAGAACCACGATTTATTTAAAAAGAATAATATACCTTGCTGGTATGACAATACATACTTTCATTCTTTAGAAGGCGGTGATGTTCTTATATTGAGCGATAAAGTTATTGCAGTCGGTTGCGGAGAGAGGACAACGCCGCAGGCAATAGAGCAATTGGCACACAACCTTTTTGTAGGTGGTTCGACAGTAGAGCGAATTATCATCGTTCAAATACCTGTTAATAGGTCTTATATGCACCTTGACACAGTTTTTACAATGGTTGATAAAGAAAGGTTTGTTTTTTATCCAGGAATAAAAAAAGATTTGAGAGTATTCAGCATTATAAAGGAAGAAAAGGGCTTTTCAATCAAAAAAGAAAAAGACCTAATGTGTGCATTAAAGACTTCCCTCAATTTAAATAATATAGAGATAATTCCTACCGGTGGATTAAATGCTATAACATCGGCAAGAGAGCAATGGAGTGATAGTACGAATACCCTTGCAATAGCCCCAGGTGTTGTAGTAACATATTCACGCAATGAAGCATCAAATAAGATTATGGAAAAAGAAGGCATAAAAGTAATCGAAATAGAGGGTTCCGAATTGTCAAGAGGAAGAGGTGGTCCCAGATGTATGAGTATGCCTATCGTAAGAGATTAAGAGGGATAAAACCCTCTTTTGTTTTAACAATTTATTAACATTTAATTGGTATAATAGTTTATATTAATGTGAAGGATGTGTGTTATTTGAAGAAAATAATAATAGCAGTGTTGCTTTTTCTTATGTCTTTATCATTCATACCGCAGAATGCTTTTGCATCGACACATGATGAAAATAAAAAGGTCGTATTAGTGATAATTGATAGAGTAAGCCTTGATGACTACATAAAATACGACGCAAAAAATATTCAAAAATTGATAAGCAGCGGTACAATAGGGCTTATGAACACAAGAAGTGCTAATGAATACACTGATGCATCAGGATATTTCACATTCGGCACTGGTACAAGGGCAACTGCAGGTGGTTTAGGTGCAACATGTCTTAATATTGATGAATATTATACCTTTGGAAAAGCCGGAGATATTTATATGCTAAATACAGGGCTTGACTACGGAAATAGCAATATAGTAAATTTAGGTATAACAAGTCTTTTAGAAGGTGCCAAAAAAGCTGATTATAAAATTACGCCTGGTCTTTTAGGTCAACTTCTAAAAGATAATAATATTAAAACATATGTTTTTGGAAACTCCGATACAAAGATAGATAATCAAACATCTTATAAAAGATATGGTGTTTTAATAGCAATGGATGAAAAAGGTACTGCATTCGGGTATGTCAATAGCGATATTTTAAAATATGATAAAAATAGTCCATATTTTTTAAAAACAGATTATGATAAAATTTACAATTATTATACAAAATATGAAAAAACCGGCGGGCTTTTTGTAATAGATGCTGGTGATACAACAAGGATTGATGAATATTCACAGAATGTATCAAGTACAATGACATCAATGTATAAAAAATATGCTATAAAAAATATCGATAACTTCGTAGGTGAATTAATGGATAGTATTGACACATCTAGGGATCTTTTAATAATTGCAACACCATATCCATCCAAAAGTGCCTTAAGAACAGATAATCTCCTGACACCCCTCATTATTTCCGGACCTGGTTACAATGGACTGGCATCATCCATGACAACGAAAAGAAATGGCATCATAACAAACATTGATATCGCGCCAACCATTCTCAAATATTTCAATATCAAAATTCCAGTCGAGATGTTGGGGCATCCTATAACAAATATTAAATCTACAAACAAGGTAAATTATCTTGATAATTTAAATAAGATGGTCGTCTCTATTTATACAGCAAGGCCAATTGTATTAAAAAGCTATGTAATTTTTCTAATTATTATATTAATGCTGTACCTTATAACGCTGTTTCTAAAAATAGAATATCTTAAATATTTAAAGCCTATAATATTGGGTGTAATGGCAGTGCCATTAACGCTTTTAATGCTTTCCATATTTGGGCCATTGCCAATATACTTAAGTATTATAGCGATTATAATCATTACATTTATATTATTAGCTATATTAAAATTATTTGTAAAAGATGAATATGACATTTTAATGGTTATTAGCCTCATAACCGCTTTTGCAATAGCATTGGATATTTTTACAGGTGCACATCTTATGAAAAGCTCTATATTAGGCTACGATGTTATCGCAGGCGCTAGATTTTATGGCATTGGAAATGAGTACATGGGTGTTTTAATAGGTTCTGCGATTATGGGTGTAATGGCACTTATTCAAAAATATAAAAATAGCTTCGTAAAATTAGCCGGTGTCTTATTTTTCGCCATAGTTTTCCTCCTTATGGTTCTTCCGGGATACGGCGCAAAAATAGGAGGATTCATAACGGGATTTATGGCATTCGGTGTAACACTTTTACTTTTATCCGGAATCAAGATAAATTATAAAAACCTTATAATTTTATTTATTTCAATGGTGGCACTTTTGGTATTTATGTTTGTAGGTTCAATGTTTATAGGTACTGCAACACATATGGTACAAACTGCTCTTATCGTCAAAAATGAGGGTATTTTAGCACTGTATAAGATATTTGCAAGAAAATTAGATATGGAACTTACACTTATACGATATACCATATGGTCATGGGTTTTAATCATATCAATCATAATTTTGTTTATTCTATCATATAAGCCTACAGGAATATTAAAGAGTATATTTAGAAAAAATAAATACATCTACTATGGCTTTTTTGGCAGCGTCATCGGTATGCTTTTTGCTTTAGCATTCAATGATGCCGGCATTGTAGCAGCATCTACAATGTGTATTTATGCAATACCACCAATTCTTATATTGCTAGAAAGAGAAATGAGAAATGGTAAATCATTTTAAAACGTTAATTATGTGATAATAATGCCATTAGAGAGCCTGTCCATATCAATAATAGCAAGGACATTCGGATCCCTTTTGAGCCTTGGTGGTAAAGTTGGGTAGCATAAAAAAAGAGGGTTTTGGCCCTCTTTTATTCTTCATCAAAGTCATCACCAAGTATTTCATCATATATTTCAGCAAATTCGTCCTTCTTGTCTTCTATCACGATAACATCATTCGGATCATATTCCTTAGTTATCTCTATTCCTTCAGCATTTTTCATTTTTACTTTAAGTTTTCTCCTTACGACGTCGATTTCCGCAACTCTCATCTCTTTATCATCAACTTTTATTAAACTGCCTACTGCCGGCATTTCAGACCTTACTTTTTCATAAGTATCCTGCTCATATTTTAGGCAACACATGAGTCTGCCACACAAACCCGATATTTTAGTTGGGTTAAGAGACAAATTCTGGTCTTTCGCCATTTTGATAGAAACAGGTTCAAAATCCCCGAGAAACGTCGCACAACAAAGGGGTCTTCCGCATGGGCCAAGACCACCGACTATTTTAGATTCGTCTCTTACACCAATTTGTCTAAGCTCTATCCTCGTCTTAAATATTGCCGCAAGGTCTTTAACTAAATCGCGGAAATCTATCCTTCCATCTGCAATAAAATAAAATATTATCTTATTATTATCAAATGTATATTCTGCATCGATTAATTTCATATCAAGGTTATGTTCTTTTATCATATTCATACAAACACCAAAAGCTTCGGCTTCACAGGATCTGTTTTCATTATAATGCTCTATATCTTCATCTGTTGCAATCCTCAATACCATTTTAAGGGGTGCTATTATATCTTCATCTGGAACTTCCCTTTTGCCAACGACAACTTCTCCAAATTCTATTCCCCTTGCCGTTTCTACAATTACGTTATCACCTATACTTACGGGCAATTCTCCTGGGTCGAAATAATATATTTTACCGGCTTTTTTAAACCGAATTCCTACGACTGTATACAAAATAAATACCTCCTAAATATTTAAGAGAAAATCTTCTATCGCTAATTGGTAATTAACATTGGATTTGAGATTAAAATTAAGATCTTCTATCTTTTTAATTATATTATTTAGCTTAAATCCTGTCAAATTGCCCGAAAGTATTTTTATATCATCTATCATATCTTTATTAATAATAAATGCATCATCGCCTGTCATTTTGTATACCAATGTATCTCTAAAGTATGAAAGCATTATATTTATAATATCATCTATGCTGTCTTTGTTTTCATCAAAGAATTTATAATTGTCAAGCCTTATAGCTTTTTCATCATTAATAGAATCAAATAAAATTTTTCCTAAGCTATATCTCATCTCAGAAAACTCAGGATCTATCAATAAGTCAGCCTTGCCATAATTGCCGAAAGCAATTGATGCGATCTCTTTAGCTTTTATAGAATCGATATTTTTTTCATTTCGAAGATAATTTTCTATAACAGAGTCATTTTCACGTGTAAATCTAACTATCTCACATCTTGAAACAACCGTAGGTAAAAGCCCTTCCATCTTTGAAGCGGTTAGGATAAAAAGGCCATATAGCGGCGGTTCTTCTAAGGTTTTTAAAATACTATTCTGTGCCTGTTCGGTCATCTTTTCTGCTTCTTTTATTATAAATACTTTTTTCAATGAATTATAAGGCTTAACATATATATTATCTATTACATTATTCCTAATAGTATCAGCCTTTATCGAATTGCCTTCCGGTTCTACAAAGAAAATATCAGGATGATTTCCTGATAATATTTGAAGACAAGACGGGCAACTTAAACATGGCCTTTTACCTTTATGAGTACAATTTACCATCATGGCAAAATACTTCGCCATAAATATTTTCCCTAGTCCATTTTCGCCAACAAACAAATATGCATTTGCAATATTGCCCACAGTTAAGATTCTATTAAATAAATTTAAAATATTTTCATGGCCGTATAGATTTAACATCAAATCACCTACGAGTAAATGTCTACTAATAGACCTCTTATTTCTTCAATTGTATTTAAAAGATCAATATTTTTGCTATTGTTATTTAAGAAATCCATGGTTAGTTTCTCAAGTTTATCATTTATCTTATCAATAATTGTATAAATTTTTTTCCGTCCTCTTATATCAATAGACTCTCTCTTATTCCTGCGAAACATTCCATTTATGGCATTCTGCAAAAACTGTTTGACTTTCTTCTTGTATGAAAGTAAATTCTCTATATTTAAATTTTCTTTTAACTTTTGTGCTGTATTATCTATGTCAGCGAGCATTTCATTTAAAATATTGTCCTGCACTTTGCTTATTTCGCTTTCAATTGCATCTTCAAACTTCATTGTAGACATTTTATTTTTCTTATCATCCACAACAAAATCAGATGTAACTTTTCTCGTGTTTATCTCTTGTATCCTCATATATAACACCTATATTCTGAAAAATTTCTCAACATCCATAACAAATACAGTAGCGCCTCCAATAGAAACTTCAACAGGCTGCGGAATGAATATATCTGTTGCACCACCCATCTGCGTCGGTGATGTTATTATCCTATCTCTTGTCTTACATTTTTTCTCAATGATTTCAATTGCATCATCGAGTTTGTTGTCTTCAACACCGATCATCAATGTAGTATTGCCGGACCTTAAGAAACCGCCAGTAGAAGCTACTCTTGTAAAACTGAAGCCTTTTTCTGTCAATCCATCCATCAGTCTTCTCACATCTTCGTCTTGAACTATTGCGAATATTAACTTCATTATAGATCCCTCCTTAAATAATTTTTTTAATTTCATTTATGATATTTTTTTGTATTACATTGACATCACATGTTGCATCTATTACTGCAAACCTCTCTGGGTTTGACAATATTAAATTTTTATATCCTTCGTATACTTTTTTGTGAAAGTCTATGTCCTCCATTTCAAGACGATCTCTATCATGCCTTTGATTAATTCTCTTTAAAGCTTCTTCCGGTTTTATATCAAGATATATCGTTAAATCAGGTTTTAAACCTGAAATAGCTATGTTATTTATTTCCTCAACAGCCTTTATACCTATTCCCCTAGCATAACCTTGATATACGATAGAGCTATCTACAAATCTGTCAAGTATGACTATTTTTCCTATCTTTAGTGAAGGTATAATTATCTCTGACACTAATTCTGCTCTTGATGCCGCATAAAGGAGAGCTTCCGAAACAGGTACTATTTTATTTTCCTCATCAAGGAGTATATCTCTTATTTTTTCTCCTACATGAGTACCACCAGGTTCCCTTAATACTATAATATTGTAACCTAATTTCAAAAGATATTCCTTTAGTAAATTTATTTGTGTAGTCTTGCCGCTTCCATCAATGCCTTCAAATGTAATGAGTTTTCCATTGTACATTATTCACACACCCGTATACTCAAATTATCAATACCTACAATCTTTATACCTATATTATATAGTAAATTTATATATTGTACCATATCTTTTTTTACTATTTCACCAGGGCATATTAATGGAATTCCTGGTGGATACGGTATTACATAATCACATGATATTTTATCAATTGAATCTTTTAGATCTACAGACTTAAAAGATTTTTTGACGGCAATTGATGGCTTAAATGCCATTTGAGGTATTTTAGGATAATAATCAATGAATTTTTTATTTATATTTTTTTTATAATTTCTAAGCTTTTTTATAGCATCAATTAGTATATTAAACTCCTTTTCAGTATCCACAACGGTCATAATTGCAAGTATGTTATATAAATCTGACATTTCTACCTGAATATTAAAATCACTCTTTAATATTTTTTCCGCATCATTCCCTGTGAGGTTGAGACCTTTTACATCGATTGTAAACTTAGTAGGATCAAAATCATATATTCCATATCTACCGATAACATCTTTGCCAAGACAGTTTATACTATCAAACTGATTTAATATGTCTCTTGTTTTTATGGATAAGTCTATACAGTTATTAAGCTTTTTCTTACCTTCTCCTTCCATAAATTCTCTGGCTAAATCAATTGATGACATTAGAATATATGATGGTGATGTTGTTTGAAAAAGGCTTAAATAAAAGCGTAATTTTTCAATATTAATCTTATCTGTATTAACATGTAAAATAGAGCTTTGAGTAAATGCAGGTAATGTCTTGTGTATGCTTTCAACTACTATGTCTGCACCAGCCTTTGATGCTGTAATAGGTAATTTCTCAGAAAATGCAAAATGGGCTCCATGTGCTTCATCAACAATTAAAATCTTATCATATTTGTGCACAACTTCTGCGATCTTTTTTATATCGACGCAAAATCCATAATAATTAGGATATGTTATCAATACCGCTTTTATATCGTTATCTGACCTAAGCATCGTTTCTAACTCATCTATTGATATGCCCATAGCTATACCATCATCGTAATCTATCAATGGATTAAGATAGCATGGTATAGCACCTGTAATAACCAAGCCGTTGTAAACAGATTTATGTGAATTCCTTTGAATTAATATCTTATCATCATTATTAAGTACTGTACACATTGCAGCATATATTCCTGATGTTGTTCCATTTACAAGAAAGAAAGACATCTTTGATCCAAATGCTTTTGCTGCAAGCTCTTCAGCCTCCAATATTGGTCCTTTTGGATCATGGAGATTATCTGTCCCTGGTACTTCCGTAAGGTCTATCTTTGCGAGGTTCTCAATATATTTCCGGGAAATACTCCTGCCTTCTTTATGCCCAGGCATATGGTATGGAATAGTTCCATCTTTTACATATTTCATTAATGCTTCATATAAAGGTGCTGTCATTTTTACCCCCCCTGCTACAAATTATTATATACATATATAATATCACAGAAAGCTTTTCATGACTATTAAATAAAAATATAAGGGCCCATACTATATTTGGTCCTCATATTCAATGCCTTTCATATAATTCTGCCAGATATCTATCATTTTCTTTCTGTAAAAATCGTAGCCAAAATCACCAGGCGATATATCTACAATTATTTTCTGGCAATCATTACATAGAAATTCTCCTAATACTTCTATTCCGTCCCCCGTTTCATGATTGCATATAAAGCACCTTTTCGTCCTTACCATGCTTTCCATATGCTACACCATCTTTCATAATATTTCTATGTATAATTATTTCCATAAAAGCCATTACATATACGTGTTTCCTTAATAACATTATATTATTTTAATAATAAAAAAAGGCGGGTCTCAATGCATTTTGCACCAAGCCCTGCATGTATTTATTTAATGAAAAATATTCATTATGTCATCAAAATTTGCATCGTATGTTTTCTTATATTGGGCTAAAGCTTCTTTTGTCTTATTTCCATATATTCCATCTACAGAACCTTTGTAAAGCCCTAATTTTTGTAATACCCTCTGAACTGCCATAACAACTTCTGTTGCAAGTTCTTTATTTGTATCTTTATTTGGCTGTTCCAATTTTGCTAATGTTGCAGGTCCTGGTAGTCCATCAACAGTTAAGTCATTTTCCTTTTGGAATGCCATCACCGCTTCTTTTGTCATAGATCCGTAGATTCCGTCTATTTCACCCTTATATAACCCTACCTTTTGCAATGCTTTTTGGATGCTTTTAATTGTATCGTTTTTACCAATTTGATTTGCCATATTTTTTGTTTTATCTTGCAAAGCTTTCATTGTTATAGGACCAGCAACACCATCAACAATCAATTTATTCTCTTTTTGGAATTTTATTACAGCATTTTCTGTATTTTTCCCGTAGATTCCATCAACTGTATCTTTGTATAATTTTAGATCTTTTAATTTTTGCTGAAGTTCTATAACCATATCCTTTGACATAGAAATTTTTGATATTACACCTTTAGCGACATTTGTCGTTACTGTCGGTGCAGCAAGGTATGACACGGGGATAAGCAGTATTGTGAAAATTAACAAATAACTTATAAGCTTTTTCAAAATAACACCTCCACTCTTGGAAGTATTATCTCCATTTATAGATTTATTATGCATAGTTTCTGAAACATATATAATTATTCATCTTTTCTATACATAATCTCTTTATATCTAAAGCAGGATAATATGTGGTCATTGACTAATCCTGTCGCTTGCATATGTGAATATATTATTGTTGATCCGATAAATTTAAAGCCCCTTTTTATAAGGTCTTTACTTATTTCGTCTGACAAAGAAGTTTTAGCAGGTACTTCCTTTACATTATTCCAATTATTATTAATAGGCTTTCCATCTACAAATCCCCATATATAATTGTCAAAACTTCCGAATTCCTTTTGAATCTCCAAAAATCTCTTAGCATTGTTTATTGATGCTTCTATTTTTCTCCTATTTCTTATTATGCCTGCATTATTTAAAAGCTCGCTTATCTTTTCTTCATCATACAATGAAACCTTATAAGGATCAAAATTATCATAAGACATCCTGTAATTCTCTCTTTTTTTAAGTATGGTAATCCAACTTAAACCTGCTTGTGCAGATTCAAGTACTAAAAATTCGAAGTGTAATCTATCATCATGTACAGGAACGCCCCATTCTGTATCATGATATTTTATATATAATTCGTCATTTAAACACCATGGACATCTCTCCATTGCACACACCCTTTATAAAACAAGTGCAGCTGCTCCCATTAGACCGACATTTCCTCCAAGCTCTGCTTTCACAACATCACATATTTCTCTGTTTGGTTTTAATGCTCTCTCTTCGACTGTTTTCATCATTTTATCATATAATACATCCCATTGGCTTGATAAGCCTCCACCTATTATTATCCTCTTTGGATTGTAAAACGCCATTATGTTTACAATTCCTATACCAAGATAAAAAGCTTCAGCGTCAATTAGTTCTATTGATAATTTATCACCAGATTTTGCAGCTTCAAATATATTTTCTGCTTTTATTTCATCCATGGGAATATTTTTAAGAATAGTATCCCTCCCGGATTCTATCGCTTTTTTTGCAAACTTGACAAGAGATGTACCAGACGCATATGATTCCAAGCATCCCGGATTCCCACAATTGCACCATCTCGGCCCATCAAAATTTATTGAATGATGACCTATTTCCGCCGCATTAGAATTTGCTCCGTTATATAATTTACCACCTATTATAGCCCCACCGCCGATACCAGTACTTACAGTGATATAAACCATATCATCTATGCCCTTTCCTGCTCCAAATAGATACTCTGCAAGTGCTGCAACATTTGCATCATTATTTAGCTTTATATTTGTATCAAATTCTTTATGGAGAATATCAACTAAAGGAATGTTAACCCATCCTGGCAAATTTGGTGGATACTCAACAATACCCTTTTCAGAATCAAGTGGACCAGGTGAACCTATTCCTATTCCTGATATTTGATCTATTTTTAAACTTGACTTTTTAAGAACATCATTAATACTTTCTTTTATTCTATTTATAACATGATCCGGACCATTCTTAGCTTCGGTTGGTACTTTTACGCTATACAATATTTTCCCATTGTCATCTACTATTCCTGTATTTATCTTTGTACCACCAAGGTCAATGCCACACACTAACTTGCTCATCAATATCTCCTCCAACTTATTTATTCTAAATTATCTTACTTAAAATTAATAATTATATAGTATAAGGATTACATATATTGATATAAAAATCCACTTTATATGATATTTTGAAACTATTTTATTTCTATTGAATATTTATACTTCCCTATGCAAAATTAAAATAAATCAATGACATCATATACCATTATTTATACTTATCGATTAATTATACATTAATATATTGTTACAAGATAGTTGATTTGTCAATACCTAAAAAATAAAAATATCTAAATTAAAATTCCTTGAGAAATGTAGCAAAATCGTTTTTATAACACATTTGCGGAAATTAACAAATTATATGTAATATAAAAAACTCCTAATAAGGAGTTTTACTTAGGGGGCTAATATATGAAATTTTCACCGGCAGCGACCTACTCTCCCGCAATAGCAGTACCATCGGCGCTGGAGGGCTTCACTTCCGTGTTCGGTATGGGAACGGGTTTTTAACCTCCGCTATTGCCACCGGATATCTTTTGTTCATTTCTTTGCATATATGTTGATTCTTCTCTTAGAAAATATTATTTCCGTTCGCAAATTGTGTTTTCTATATACTTTCGGCTCACTTCGTTTGTTCGGCTAAAGCCGTCTATGCGTTGTGACGTCTTTTGACGCCTCACTGCACTTCGTTCGCCGAGTATATTACGAAAACGCAATTAATCGCTCTCTCCAATAATATTTTCTTCTTTGGATTCTTCACATATATGCTTTTTCTAAATGAACTTTGAATACTGCACAATGCTTCTTTGGTCAAGTCCTCGACTTATTAGTACCGGTCAGCTCAAAGTATTTCTACTCTTACACCTCCGGCCTATCTACCTCGTCTTCTTCAAGGTGTCTTACTCCCTTTCGGTTTGGGAAATCTTATCTTGAGGTGGGTTTCACGCTTAGATGCTTTCAGCGTTTATCCCTTCCGAACTTGGCTACCCAGCTGTGCGTACGGCTACGCAACTGGTACACCATCGGTTCGTCCACCCCGGTCCTCTCGTACTAAGGGCAGCCCCTCTCAAATTTCCTACGCCCGCGACGGATAGGGACCGAACTGTCTCACGACGTTCTGAACCCAGCTCGCGTACCGCTTTAATGGGCGAACAGCCCAACCCTTGGGACCTACTTCAGCCCCAGGATGCGATGAGCCGACATCGAGGTGCCAAACCTCCCCGTCGATGTGGACTCTTGGGGGAGATCAGCCTGTTATCCCCAGGGTAGCTTTTATCCGTTGAGCGACGGCAATCCCATTCTCTACCGCCGGATCACTAAGCCCGACTTTCGTCCCTGCTCGAATTGTTTTTCTCACAGTTAGGCTACCTTCTGCCTTTGCACTCTTACGCGCGATTTCCTTCCGCGCTGAGGTAACCTTTGGACGCCTCCGTTACTTTTTTGGAGGCGACCGCCCCAGTCAAACTGCCCGCCTGTCAGTGTCCATATGCCGGCTTACGGCTCCTATGTTAGAATTTCGGTAATCTCAGGGTGGTATCCCAACGTCGGCTCCAGATAGGCTTGCGCCCATCTTTCTCTGCCTCCCACCTATCCTGTACAGGGATTACTAAAATCCAGTGACAAGCTGCAGTAAAGCTCCATGGGGTCTTTCTGTCCTGTCGCGGGTAACTCGCATCTTCACGAGTACTACAATTTCACCGGGTCCCCCATCTAGACAGCGCCCAAGTCGTTACGCCTTTCGTGCAGGTCGGAACTTACCCGACAAGGAATTTCGCTACCTTAGGACCGTTATAGTTACGGCCGCCGTTTACTGGGGCTTAAGTTCTATGCTTCTCCGGCACTCAACTCTATCTACTAAGAGTTTTTACTTTTGGCTATTCTTTCTTTTAACCATCTTCTTGCGTTATGAGATTCTTTTGATTGTTTTTCTCTTTTTATTGCATCTTCTTTCGCTTTGTATGCTTCATAATAAATTATTTCCCATTTATGCTCTTTTGTGTACTTGTTTAATCCTTTATTATGTGCCTCTACTCTTTTTCGTAGATTCTCTGAATAGCCTGTATATATGCCTCCTTTTTCATTCTTTATTACATAGACATAATACATCTTTTTCACTCCTAATAGGTATAGTTGAGTGCCGGATAACATTTCCCCTTAACCTTCCAGCACCGGGCAGGCGTCAGCTCCTATACTTCGTCTTTCGACTTAGCAGAAACCTGTGTTTTTGGTAAACAGTCGCTTGGGCCTCTTCTCTGCGGCCTTTCGGCACTCCTTCTCCCGAAGTTACGGAGTCTTTTTGCCGAGTTCCTTAATGAGGGTTCTCCCGCTCGTCTTTGGATTCTCTCCTCGCCTACCTGTGTCGGTTTGCGGTACGGGCACCTTTATCCTCGATAGCAATTTTTCTCGGCAGCCCCTTTGAAACTTCGCCTTTCGGCTCCCCGTTACAGCTCTTATGGTATGTGGTACTTCACTCACATCCCTTTTCGTCGCTGCTTGGACGTGCTCTACCAACCGCACGCTTTTCTTATCTCGCTGCGTCCTTGCTTCTCTTTTATCGGATATTGGTGGTACCGGACTCATTACCGGTTGTCCATCGCCTACGCTTTCGCCTCGGCTTAGGTCCCGACTTACCCTGGGCGGATTATCCTTCCCCAGGAATCCTTAGGCTTTCGACGGTAAGGTTTCTCGCCTTACTCTCGTTACTTATACCGGCATTCTCTCTACTGTATTGTCCAGATTCGCTTCCGCTTATCCTTCCCCCTATACAGTACGCTCCCCTACCATTTTTCATCCGAAGCTTCGGTGTCATGTTTTAGCCCCGTTTATTTTCGGCGCAGGATTTCTCGACCAGTGAGCTATTACGCACTCTTTGAATGTATGGCTGCTTCTAAGCCAACATCCTGGTTGTCTTGGAAGTCCTACTTCCTTTCCCACTTAACATGCTCTTTGGGACCTTAGCTGTCGGTCTGGGCTCTTTCCCTTTTGACCACGGATCTTATCACTCGTAGTCTGACTCCCAGGTATCAATATGGCATTCGGAGTTTGATAGGGTTCGGTAGCCTTTTTGGCCCCTAGCCCATTCAGTGCTCTACCTCCATATTTACTCCCTGAGGCTAGCCCTAAAGCTATTTCGGGGAGAACCAGCTATCTCCGAGCTCGATTGGAATTTCTCCTCTACCCACAATTCATCCCATGACTTTTCAACGTCAACGTGGTTCGGGCCTCCACCAGATCTTACTCCGGCTTCACCCTGATCATGGGTAGGTCGCACGGTTTCGGGTCTATGATATGCAACTTCCGCCCTTTTTAGACTCGCTTTCGCTTCGGCTCCGCTTTCGCTTAACCTTGCTGCATATCTATAACTCGCCGGTCCGTTCTACAAAAAGTACGTGGTCGTCTGGCACTCAACCGGACACGCTAGTTCTTTTTTCTCCTCCCTAACATGTTCAGTTGAGTGCCAGACTTCCACTGCTTGTGGACATATGGTTTCAGGTTCTTTTTCACTCCCCTCCCGGGGTTCTTTTCACCTTTCCCTCACGGTACTTTGCGCTATCGGTCACTTAGGAGTATTTAGCCTTGGGAGATGGTCCTCCCGTCTTCCCACCGGGTTGCCTATCCTGTGGTACTCTGGATCCCACCTTGGTATCTTTCTTTCGCCTACTGGGCTTTCACCGTCTTTGGCCGGCCTTTCCAGGTCCGTTCGGCTTCGTCCGATACTCCTTTTGCGTGGTCCTAAACCCCATCACCATAGGTGATGGTTTGGGCTCTTTCCTGTTCGCTCGCCGCTACTTGGGAAATCGATTTTTCTTTCTTTTCCTCGCGCTACTTAGATGTTTCAGTTCGCGCGGTCTCCCTTCCTCATGGCTATGTGTTCACCATGGGATGCTTAAGTATTACCTTAAGCGGGTTTCCCCATTCGGATATCTCCGGATCTCTGCCTGCTTGCGGCTCCCCGGAGCGTTTCGCCGCTCGCTGCGTCCTTCTTCGGCTCTAAGTGCCTGGGCATCCACCATACGCCCTTTGTAACTTGACCTTCTCTTTTTTATACATCGCTTTTCTTTGGAAAATTATTATTAACGCTCACAAATTCCGCTTATCTAATATATCATCGATTCTCTTCGCTTGTTTGGCTAACGCCGTCTATGCGTTGTGACGGCTTTCGCTTTCGCTCATACGCCAAACTGCGCTACGTTCATCGTGATATATTACGAAAGCTTCATTAATCGTTCGCTTTTAATAATATTTTCCGGACAATGTATATCGGTTCTCATTGTAACTCGTTTTTCTCGTTACCCTTTTTTTGCATTGTGCAGTTTTCAAGGTTCACTTTGAGGGTTTAACCCTCAAAACTGAACAGTGAGATATGCTCATTGTAATTATTATCGTTCGACAAATTGTGCTTTCTATATACTTTAGGCTCCTTACGCTTGTTCGGCTAACGCCGTCTATGCGTTGTGACGGCTTTCGCTTTCGCTCATACGCCTCACTGCGCTTCACTCGCCTAGTATATTACGAAAGCGCAATTAATCGTCATCTCTTAATAATTACAATTCGCCTTTTAATACTTTTTGTAGGATTTTCTCCTTAGAAAGGAGGTGATCCAGCCGCACCTTCCGATACGGCTACCTTGTTACGACTTCACCCCAATCATTTACCCCACCTTCGGCAGCTGCCTCCTCTCGGTTAGCTCACTGACTTCGGGTGTTGTAAACTCTCGTGGTGTGACGGGCGGTGTGTACAAGGCCCGGGAACGTATTCACCGCAGCATGCTGATCTGCGATTACTAGCAACTCCGTCTTCATGCAGGCGGGTTGCAGCCTGCAATCTGAACTGGGACCTGTTTTTTGGGATTCGCTCCGGATCGCTCCTTCGCTCCCCTTTGTTCAGGCCATTGTAGCACGTGTGTAGCCCAGGGCATAAAGGGCATGATGATTTGACGTCATCCCCACCTTCCTCCGTGTTGTCCACGGCAGTCTCGGTAGAGTGCCCGTCTTTACGCTGGCAACTACCAACAGGGGTTGCGCTCGTTGCGGGACTTAACCCAACATCTCACGACACGAGCTGACGACAACCATGCACCACCTGTCTCACAGCTCCTCTTACGAGGCACTCGAGTATTTCTACTCGATTCTGTGGATGTCAAGCCCTGGTAAGGTTCTTCGCGTTGCTTCGAATTAAACCACATGCTCCGCTGCTTGTGCGGGCCCCCGTCAATTCCTTTGAGTTTCAGCCTTGCGGCCGTACTCCCCAGGCGGGATACTTATTGCGTTAACTCCGGCACGGATGATTCCTCACCCACACCTAGTATCCATCGTTTACGGCGTGGACTACCAGGGTATCTAATCCTGTTTGCTCCCCACGCTTTCGCACCTCAGCGTCAGTTCAAGTCCAGAGAGCCGCTTTCGCCACTGGTATTCTTCCTGATCTCTACGCATTTCACCGCTACACCAGGAATTCCGCTCTCCTCTCCTTGACTCAAGCTATATAGTTTCAGTTGCATCCCCTCGGTTAAGCCCAGGTTTTTTACATCTGACTTATATAGCCGCCTACGTGCTCTTTACGCCCAGTAATTCCGGACAACGCTCGCCCCCTACGTATTACCGCGGCTGCTGGCACGTAGTTAGCCGGGGCTTTCGTATGGTACCGTCATTTCTTTCTTCCCATACTATTGAGCTTTACGACCCGAAGGCCTTCTTCGCTCACGCGGCGTTGCTGCGTCAGGGTTCCCCCCATTGCGCAATATTCCCCACTGCTGCCTCCCGTAGGAGTCTGGACCGTCTCTCAGTTCCAGTGTGGCCGTTCACCCTCTCAGGCCGGCTACCCATCGTTGCCTTGGTGGGCCTTTACCTCACCAACTAGCTAATGGGCCGCGGACTCTTCCTTTAGCGGATTTCTCCTTTCTTCACAAGATGATGCCACCTCGTGACATTATCCGGTATTAGCACCCCTTTCGGTGTGTTATCCCGGTCTATAGGGTAGATTGTCCACGTGTTACTCACCCGTCCGCCGCTAAGTAAATACCGTAGTATTTACTCCGCTCGACTTGCATGTGTTAGGCACGCCGCCAGCGTTCGTCCTGAGCCAGGATCAAACTCTCATGTTTAAATCCTTACCTCTTTTTTATTCTCTGGCTTTTTTCTCACTGTTCGGTTTTCAAGGTTCAACCTGTCGCATTGGCGACATTGTCTATATTATCATATTTCATTTTTTATGTCAACTATTTTTTTGCTGTCATATTTCTTTGGACTACTTCTTTCGGATCCTAAGATCCTTCGCCTCAGTTCATTCGGCTCAGAATTGCATCAACCGATTGTCCCGCTCTCACAGCGACAGGTATTAATATATCATGAATTTTTTCTTTACGCAATATTGTTTTATCGTCATTTATACTCATTATTTTATTATATATTAAGTATGCCCTATTATTCTCCTTTTTGCGTGAATTTTTTATTATATTCAAATTTGAATAATAAAATTTACTTTTCTTTTATTTTTTCTAGCTCTTTTTTTATAGCCTTAAAATCTTCCCATGCGGGATGCTTCTTTTCGGGATCTCTTAAAAGTGCTGCTGGATGATATGTAGCAATGATCTTAACACCTTTCCTTTCTATCCATTGTCCTCTCATTATTGTTATTCTGAAATCTTTATCTATTATCGCTTTCGCTGCTGTTGCGCCTAAACATACTATTATTTTAGGTGCTATTATAGCCACCTGATTTCTCAGATACGGCAAACACGCATCTATTTCATTTTGAAGTGGCACCCTATTATTTGGAGGTCTGCACTTAACAATATTTGCAATGTACACATCTTCTCTTTTTAATCCAATCGCTTCAATCATCTTGTTTAAAAGTTGACCTGCTTTACCCACAAATGGGCGCCCCTGAATATCCTCGTCATGTCCAGGGCCTTCACCGATAAACATTATATTCGACCTTAAATTTCCTTCTCCAAAAACTACATTATTTCTTACATTGCTTAAAGGACATTTTGTGCATTTCATACATTCCTGCCACAATTCTTTTAATGATAATAATGACATTGAAACCACCTTTTATAATAATATAATAATTTACTTCATGGTAAAGATTGCTAATATCTATAATTTGAATTCTTTATATTCACAACTACTCTATTAATCTAAAAATAAATTATGTATTCTTTCTATATTTCTCGCGTTCGCTTTCATATAAATTATTTCCATACATATCTATTGTAACAATAACTGGAAAGTCATCTATAGTAAATTCATGTATTGCTTCAGGGCCAAGGTCTTCATATGCCAAAACTTTTGCTTTTTTAACTCTTTCTGATAGAAGTGCACCGGCACCGCCTATAGCTGTAAAATAGACAGCATGATATTTCTTCATAGCCTCAATTACCTCTTTGCTTCTATATCCTTTCCCTATCATGCCTTTAAGACCGAGTTCTAAAAGCTTTGGTGTGTATGCATCCATCCTGCCACTTGTCGTAGGTCCACAACTGCCAACAACCTGACTTGGTTTTGCCGGACATGGACCAACATAGTATATTATTTGGTTATTTATAACAACAGGAAGTTTCTCACCTTTATTTATTGCATCTATCATTCTTTTGTGTGCCGCATCTCTCGCCGTTAAAATTTTTCCCGTTATAAGAACAAAATCACCTGCTTTTAAATCTTTTAATATATCATCTGTTAATGGCGTATTAATTTTTTTATGCATCTTAACCTCCATTCTACCGCTTATACAAATATAAATATCATAAATCAGCGAATTTTTAATATCATAAGCTATGTTGCTATATTTCCAGCATATTTTATTAATTAACATTTTAAAAACATTTATTATAATGTCGCACTTGCGTGCCTTGTTACATGGCATCCGATATTAACCGCAACAGGAAGACACGCAATATGCGTTGGATACTTTTCTATGTTAACCGCAAGTGCCGTTGTAGTTCCTCCTAGTCCTTGTGGGCCTATTCCAAGCTTGTTAATTTTTTCAAGTAGCTCAATTTCTAAGCTTTTAATATCTTCATCATCGTTATTTACGCCGATTGGTCTTAAAAGCGCTTTTTTAGCTAATAATGGAGCATATTCAAAATTGCCACCAATACCAACACCGACGATTAGAGGTGGGCATGCATTAGGTCCAGCTGCTTCAACAGTATCCAGGATAAATTTCTTTACACCTTCAATACCATCAGAGGGTTTAAGCATTTTTAATGCACTCATGTTTTCGCTTCCAGCACCCTTAGGTGCAACTGTAATAGACAATTTATCTCCACCAACAATATTATAGTGTATAATAGCTGGAGTATTATCATTTGTATTCATTCTAATGATCGGATCACCGACCATAGATTTTCTTAAAAATCCTTTATTGTATCCATTCCTTACACCCTCATTAATGGCTTCTTTCAGACTGCCGTTTACAATATGGACATCTTGTCCTATTTCAACAAAAACCACTGCAATACCTGTATCCTGGCATATAGGAATTTCTCTTTTTTTCGCCACTTCTGCATTTTCTATTATATTTTTAAGTATAGAAACACCAAGCTTACTTTCCTCTTTTTTCTCCCTTTCCTTTAAATTATCAAAAATATCCTCCGGTAAATTATAGTTTGCATCGATACATAATTTTTCAACTATATCTGAAATCAATTTCGCATCTATTTTTCTCATATATACACCCCATTATAATTCTACTTACTATTTAATAATACTACATTTATAGACTTTTTTTAATAAAATTTTGTGTTTTTATATTGTTATTATATAATTAAATTCGAGGTGATTATTTATGGAAAAAATAATAATGTATACTCTTCCGACATGACCCGACTGTGTTGAAGCGAAAAGGTTCTTTTCGCAAAACAAAGTAGATTATGAAGAAAGGGACTGCACAAAAGATGTTTATAGGAGCGAACTTATGAATAAATATAAGCGAAGATTAGTCCCAACATTTATCTACAAAGGTGAAGTTATAACTGGTTTTGCGCAAAATAAAAGCTTAATAAAGAAATTATTAAACATAAGTTAAAAGATGTCCTTATGGACATCTTTTAATAGCTCGAATTTTGTACTGTGAAAATATATTCATTACCGCTATCAGAATACATAGAATCAAAAAATTCATTATATCGTAATCCAATATTATCTTTATTATCTTTTTCTTCTTTGATAAATATGTTTTTCTTTGAATTTGCTTTCAATCTAATTTTAAATTGCGTAACAGCACTTATCATGCTACGAACTCTTAAAATATAGTTTTTATATTTTTTATTTTCAATATATTCTTTTAGCAAAAGAGCCTCTTTGTCCCATGATATATTTTTATTTGAAAAATATTCGGGGTAGAGGTCATATTTTACAATTAATTTATCGCCACTTTCTTCAAATACGACATTCATGACTTTATATTCGTGCATTTCGCCTCTTTTAAGCCATAATGCAACTTCTTTCATTCTCTCAGGTGACCTTTCTTGATTTATGAATGTATTATCTTTCATTACCATAGAAACAAAATTTATTTTATTACCATTATCATCTGTTAAATAAAAATCTTTTGTATCAGGGCTTATTAAAATTTCCGTTTGTATAACACCGTCATATTCTTTATTATCAAAATTATATAATGTTAAATGATTTTTACTAATTTCTTCACTGCCAATTTTTAATAATAATTCATTAATAAGCATCATTAAAATTTTTTCAATCAGCTGAAGCCTTTTTGTATTTTCATAAAACAAAAAGTCAGTCGATTTATTTGCCAATTCCTCATCATTAATATTTTCTATAATAAACTGTTTAAGCCATTTTATATAGGCATCAATATAATTATCGTTAAATTTATAGTCAGAAATAAGTCTCTCGATAATTGAAAAATAATGTTTTACCCTTTCATTATTCTTATAGATTAATCCATTTTCTAATAAATTATTTCTCACATCATGATTTCCCATTCTGTCTTTTATGCCGGAAACCCATATCGGAGAAGAAGCCGCCCATGCATTACCATTTTTAACAAATATCCAATATGGCCCATTCATCATAGGTTTAAAACTTCCTTCACTACCTTTAAATGCATCAAGAGGTGTGTCCCCGTAGTACAGTATTACATCTGAATTTTGTGGACATTTCCAATAAATATATTTATCACCACTTGAAATCAATGTATCTCCCATAATATAATCCTCAGAATAAAGTTCTATCAAAAGGTCTCCAGCACAAGAATATGTATGCCCGGACTTTATTGCATTAATTGCCGTTTCAGTGTTTAATTCCTTATTTTGAGGTATAAAAACTCCTGTCCACGCTTTTCCAAATGTAAATGAATAATGGCAGTCTGTGTTTGCGAATGCTGCAAGTTTATGCCTTAATAAAAGGTAAGCCTTATAAGTTTTTATACCATTACATATGCTGTCTTCTTTATAACTTAATGCATCATGACCGCTATTTAAAATTTCTATGCCATCAATACCAGGTACTAAATTAATTTGCCATTTACAGTTATTATTATCGGGATGTGCCATAATTCGTAAATTATTATCATTATATAAATTTTTTATTGCGTCTTTAATGTATTCACTGTCAAAAATACTTTTATTTAATAAAACTATATGACCTTTTGCAAATGTTATCTCGTAACCTTGCATAATCAAAGGTAACCCGACATGATTTTTTATTTTTAACGATAATTCTTCCCATGTATTCTGTGTAAGGTTATGATGATGATCTGTTATGCATAATACATCGAGTCCGTATTTTTTTGCGAGTTTATCATAATCACTAACATCCATTTTATCCATATTGTCTGAATATAGTGTATGTAAGTGAAAATCTCCCTTTATAAGCATATATTTTTTAGCCATTATGTCCCCCATCCTATTCGCTTATTCTTATACTGCTCCAAGCATTATTCCTGTCATAAAATACTTTTGTATAAAAAATATAAACTAATATCAGCGGTATAACTGAAATAACTATTGCAGCCATTTTGTGTGCTTTATTAGTCCATAATATTTTCAAATGTATGTTGCGGCATAATATACGATAAGAGCTTTGTCAATAATGTTTTGTTTTCAATATAATGGTTTATTATATATATCATAAATCCCTTAGCTACTCTTATAGCAGTTAAGAGTCTTCTTTTTGTTTCATTATATGCGATATCATAGGATTTACCGGCCAAGTCTTCAATTTCAAGTCTTTCTAAGGAAAACTTTTTTAGCCAGCTATAATAATCTTTCCAAACATTATCATGTACCTGAAATTCAAATAATAATTCTAACATGCAATTTAACCTTTTGTTTAATTTGCAAAGAAATGAATTTTTTCTTATCAAATTAAAAACTTCATCTGATTTAGTTTCAATTCCTTCAACCCATATAGGTGATGACATTGCCATCTCGCAACCTTTTCTAGCTACAATCCAATATGGACCATTCACTGTTGGTGTAATGTAACCACAGTTTTTATGGCTTTTTTCAATTATCATATCTCCATTATATATCATAACTTCTTCAGCATCTTTTGCTGTCCAATATAATTTATTTTCGTTGCCTAATATAGTATCACCCATGATGTATCCATCATCGCTTTGAAATTCAAGGCTTATTCTTCCTGTTGTAGCAAAAGTGCGGTTTCTCTTGATCGCATCTAAAGCATTTTCATTATCTTTTACATATATACCTGTCCATACACGACCGAAATCTACTTTTCTATGGCAGTCTGTATTTGCAAAAGGAGACACCTTTTGTTTCATTAAAAGATATTTCCTATATGATTTTATACCAGTATATTTCCCAGGTTGTTTCCAGTACACCATATCATTTATAACTTCAATTCCATTTATCTCTGGAACCATGTTTCTCTTCCATGACCATATATTATAATCTGGATGGGCTAAAATACGTATATTTTCACTGTTGTACATTTCTTTTATAGCTTCATGTGTTTTTCCAACATCATAATTTTCTTTACCAATGACAAGCATATGCCCATTTAAAAAAGTAAGTTCATATCCCTTTATAATTCTTTTATCATCATCAATTTTTTTATATAATTTATCCCAGTTACCATTTTTTAAACAATAATGATGATCGGTAAGTGCAAGTACATCATATCCATATTTATCTCCAAGCTTTGCATAATCATCTGAATCAAGTTTATCGATATTATCAGAGTACAATGTATGGAGATGCAGGTCAGCTTTTAAAAGCTTATACATATTTTCTCCTCCCAAAAAAAAAGCAAAAACATTTTTACATCTATATTTCTATTATACATTACATTTTTCTTTATTTTGTTAACATTACGTTAAACTTTGCTTATTAATGTAAAAAAGTTGATAAAATAAAAAAATCAGGGGCTTTTCGCCCCGATTTTCAGATATTACCACTTTTGTCAAGCAATCTATATATTACTGCCGCTGCTTCTGCCCTTGTGGCATTGCTCTTTGGCACAAAGAGATTATTTGGTTCACCTTCAAGAATTCCAATCTTTGAGGCATTTGCAACGACATTCTTTGCCCAATCGCTTATCATATTGTCATCATTAAATGTCGTCTTATTTATCTGCTCTTCATTGTATGTCGTAAGTTTTCCATATACTCTCATCGCTATTGCTGCCATTTCTTCGCGTGTTATATTATCGTTTGGTCTCATGTTACTTCCATCGCCAAGTATTATGCCTGCTTTATATGCAGCTTCTATGGCATTTGCATACCAGTCACCAGTCTTTACGTCGCTGAATTCGCCTTTATAGGTTTCTTCTGGTATCCCAAGCAGTCTTGTCATCATTGCTGCATATTCTGCTCTTGTTATTGTCTTATCTGGTACGAAGTTATTTTCGTTTATTCCTTCTACTATTTGCCTTGACGCTAATACTTCTATTACGTCTTTTGCCCAGTGTGTCTTTATGTCATTGAATTTCTTGTCATATTCAAATACTGCATATTGTGAAAAATGCTTCGCATTAAATGTTATTGTATTTTTATCTTTATCTGCCTTTCCTCCTACATACTCCCATTTTCCTGTTGTTTCATTGTAGTAATATACTGCGACTTTCCTTACATCATTTGCTTTTTGTATATTTAATGTTACTTTAACGGGTTTTGTAAATGTTACATTATTATCACCAGATTTTATGCTTATGTCTACTGTATTAGAAAGCACCATGTATTTTTCTACATTTGCTTTTCCATTATCTTTAATGGATACGGTTATGTTATCGCCTACATTATTAAGGTCAAAGGAGTCTTTTGATAATACTAATTGGGTATTATCAGATTTTATGACTATATCTTTTCCACTGTCTTTTGCGGCATTTATTACTTCTTTAGGAATTTTAGCGGCCTTTTCCTTTGTTGTGCCTACCGATGTAAGGTCTATTGTAACTTGGCTTCCTTGTGTATTATTTATGGCAGCTAATGTCTTTGATGCATCAAGTGAGAGTGTCGTTGTATTGCCTGATGCCGAAACTGTACCGAGGTCATTTGTTGTACTGCCATTATTATTTGATAATGAGTTATTTTCAATTGATGAAGGATTACCGCCGTTGTTGTCACCAGATGGATGGTTATTGCCACTTAATGATTCCCTCGTTACATTAAGCACCAAATCCTTTGTAAGCTCTGATATCCGGCCTTTGTCATTGCCATAAACAGATTCATCATTTGGTTCAAAATGTATTGCTATCTTATTTAAACCGTAATCAAGTGAAACATTCTTCGTGAATTTTCCATTATCAGCTTGAACAAAGCTTTCACCATTTATGGTTATCTTAGCACCTTTATATGTATTACCTTTAATTTCTATTGAAGTTGTATCAGAGCTAACAGTACTATTATCTGATGGTGAATAAATGTATAAAGGTATGTCTCTCCATCTTGCAACGGTATCATTTATTACCATTTTATTGTCGCCTTGATTTACAATAGTAACCTTTCTATTGTTTGCAAGCTCGTTTCCATATTCGTCTTTTTCAACTTTGTCCCAGCTGCCTCTTGCATATTTGTACTCTAATTGCGTTCCCTCGTTAAGTGTCAATGTTATACTGTAAGTATTATCTCCTACCTTTGTCATTGCCTGTGCACTTGGATTCCATTGCACATCAGGGAAGCTTCCAACAAGATTTACACCATCAGGGGTATAATCAGGCACTTTTACATTGAAAGTAGCTTGAATCGGCACTATCTTTGGAGTGATAGTTACTGCATTTGACTCAGACCTATTAAATGATAGATCAGCCGCAACAACTTTGTAAGTATATATTGTTCCATTGACAACACTTGTATCTATAAAATTATATACGTCATTTGCGACTGTTGCTATTTTTTCGTAAAAGCCGCCACTACTTCTATATATCTCATATTTATAGATCCCTACATTATCGTTTGCTGGACTCCAACTCAGTGAAACCCTCGATGACTCTATACCTGGCTGTTGTAGTACCGGTACTGTCGGTTTCTCTAAATCATCTGAAGGAACTACTGTGAAAAATTTTACATCTGTCTCCTTCCAATTTTGCCCCTGATCATCTGAGAATCTCATCTTATATTCCCATGTACCTATTTTATCAGGTAAAAAGCTTGCTTTATATTTGTCATTATTACCAGAATCTCCTACATATTCTGCATTAACCCAGATAAAACCGCTGCTATCGGCAACACCATATACACTATTATATACGCTTCCATATACAGAATCACTTACACTATCATACTTATATCCCAGCTGTGCAATCATATTCTGTCCCTGTCCTTGCTTATTTGTGAGCCCATCTGCCCATACTTCCGCATATATGTCTTCTGTTGGATTGTTAACACCTATCATATGGTTACTTGCCACATCCGTAAGGTTACCAACCCATCCGATCGGATATGCCGGATATGCAATAGTATCACTGCTTTTATCGCTCTCATTTCCAACATCATCTTTTGCTGTAATTGCATAAACATATTTCAAACCATTTGTAACAGTTGTATCACTATATGTTGTTGCCTTTATATTTGATGCTATTTTTTCATATAGTCCACCATCAACAGTTGAACGGTAAATATTGTATCCTGATGCACCATCTGATGCAGTCCATGATAAATCAACTTTTCCATTGCCGGGTGTAGCAGTAAGTCCAGTAACAACAGCCGGTGCTGTTAAGTCTTGACCGCTGTCAGAAATAAGCATTACACCGCTCATCGCTGGTATATCCACTACTATCTGTCCATCAATATTTGTATAGGCTTTGCTATCGTTAAGTAAATCTTTAAATGTTACGCCATCTCTTAAGAATTTTGATGTATCTATTGCTATTTGCTTATCTGTATTGCTTCTATTTATAGCAACTATAGCAGCACTGTCAGGATATGCTTTGTCAAAGGCATCTTTTCCATTTATTATTCTTCTACCAATTGCATATACATCATCTTGCGCATAGAGTGTTTCAAGGTCACCTGTCTTAAGAACCTGATTATTATCCCTAATATTTGCAATCGTCTTAAAGAAATCTTGCAAAGAGGTGTCTTCATTGCCCCATGGGAATGTCCTTCTATCATCAGGATCTTTTGCACCAGAAACGCCAGCTTCATCGCCATAATATATATCCGCCATACCAGGATATCCCATCTGGAATATCGCTGCAAGTTTTAGCTTACTTTCAGCAAGATTCTTTTCATCTGTAGAATTAGCATTTGGATCAGCACTGTTGTAACCAAATACAGTTAAAATCCTCATCGTATCGTGGGATCCTAAAAGATTCATTGTAGAATAAAACGCCGGAAGTGGATATCTCTCATATATACTCGTTAATCTCTGATCAAGTTTCGATGCATCTATCGGGTTGTGCATACCGTTGCCATCGTCAAATTGTTTACCAATCAAGAAATCAATTACAGCATTCCTAAATTGATAATTCATTACTGAGTTGAATGAATCACCAAGCAAATCTAAAGATGCATCGCCCCAGTTTTCCGCAACCATCGGTGCTTCTGGTTTAACCGAATTTATTGCGTCCCTAAAATGTGTCCAAAAATCATGTGCGACCTCATTTTCAACATCAAGCCTCCAACCATCCGCACCATCGTTTGTATTTCCATCTGGATTTAACCAATACTTGGAAATAGCACTTTTGTCATTTATAATGTAATTAGCCCAGCCAGCTACATTATATTCACTTCCATTTAATGCTTGTATAACCGGCAAGCTATCGTAACCCCACCATCCTTCATATGTCCCGTCTGGATTTATTTTATACCAATTGCCATAGGATGATTTTGACTGATCGCCTTGTTTCCATGCTTCATATGCACCAAGTTCAGAATATTTCCCATACCTGTCAAAGTATATGCTGTCATCACTTGTATGGTTAAATACACCATCAAGTATAACTTTCATTCCTTTTGAATGGGCATCCTCCATAAGCTTCTCGAAATCAGCAGCTGTGCCAAACATTGGATCTATCTTTGAATAGTCTGTTGTGTCATATTTATGGTTAGATGGGGAATCAAATATTGGATTTAAGTATATTACATTGACTCCCAAATTCTTTAAGTAATCGAGTTTATCATCTATTCCTTTCAGATCTCCGCCGAAGAAGTCATTTGACCATATTCCGTCACCTTTATAGCCAGGTTTGCCTTTGTCATTAGGATTGTCAGGCAGGTCATTCCAATTACTATGAAGCTCTATAGGGTCGTTACCACGGCTCAATGTTTTCGCTTGATCATTTGATGTATCACCATTGAAAAACCTATCTGGGAATATCTGATACATCACCGCACCTTTCATCCAATCTGGAGTATCAAAATTCTTGTCATACACTGTTAATTCAAAGTCTTTATTGACTGTATCTGTGGCTTTACCTACACCACCAAGCTGTTCATCATTATCACCATAATATGCTGTTTTTGTTCCATCTTTAAGGATAAAGTAATACCATATACGTGTTGGATGATCAAAACTTAATTTTACTTCCCAATATTCATATTGACCATCTGGACTCTCGCCAATCTTCGTCATAGGTACTTCGGTTCTTGTCTTATCTATTTCATCCCAATAGGAGATTTTTGCTGACTCTAAATCATGATTTTTGGCCTGTAATCTTAAGGTAACCGTTTGCCCTTCCTTTATAGCTCCAAAAGGGCATCTAAAGAATGGATCATGTGTATCATGTTTTAAACTATCATAATATATGTTGTTGTCAGATCCTGTAAGCGCCGGATTGTAGTTTGTAGTTATCGCATGTGTCGTTGAGTTGTAATAGAATGTTATGTCTGTATCATATGCAACATTTAATGGTATATTATCATTAGAAATCCCGTATTTTGGATCACCATATATTCCGTTATTATTGTTCCAATCATTACCTAAAATAACCTTATATTCATAATATCCCTTCGGCACATGTGCAGTATATTCATAAACGTTATCAAAATTGTCATCTGTCATTATTGCAGTAGATGAAGCAGGATCCCAATCCTTTCCTGCACCAATTGCTGATTGAATCGTGCCAGCAAGCCTTGGAAGTTTATCCTGTGGTATCTGTGTATACTTTGTTGAATCCGTAACACTTGATGTCTTATAATTAAACCAAAATGTTACAGCTGTATCTTTATCAAGGTGAAATTTTAAATTGCCCTGCGCAGGTATTCCTCCGCCATCCCATGAGTGGTTTAGTGCAACTTTGTACTCATAATCGCCTGCTTTTAAAGGCGATTGTGTTGTATATTCGTATAATCCATTGCCTTTGTCTATCATTACTGTTATTGTGCTGTCAACTTTCCAATCATCTGTATCACCAAGTTGCTTCTGAAAATTACCAACGATATTTGCTACTACAGTTGTTGGCTCCTGTGCTTTTACATATTGTGCTGGTATTGAACTAAATACCGTTGTAAATATCAAAAAAAATGCTAGTAAAAAGCTTAAGTACTTCTTCTTAAACAAAATCTATACCCCCTCGTTTTAAAATAATTATTAAAGATTAAACTATTATTTCAAATTGTTATTTTATCACCACCTTTGCGCAACCGTTTTATCATAACTTAAAAAAATAATTTAAAAAGAATAACTAAAATTAAACTTGCAATTTTGCGCAATTTTTTGCGCAATCGATTTCTCTGCAAATATTATAATATGCATTACAATTAATGTCAATATATAATTTTGAATCGGCATCATATGTAATGCACCAAAAAAACCGTCATTTGCAATAATAATAGACTTCACCATTTTCAATGGAATGAGCAATTTGATTTTTATCACTCAAATATGAAATAAAAGCAGAAACAGATGAAAAATAAATATAATACTGATTAAAATTAAGTGGCAGGTCATTAAGTATAATTATGCTTTGAAGCAAGCTCTCTTTTGTCTGAGGCTCACCCAATATTTCAAGTATCATCTCTATATTTTTATTTATATTTGAAATATTTAAATCAACAAGTTTTATAAGCTCATCTTTATTTATTACTCTATCAATATGGCTAATCAAAAAATAATCCGCATCAATTTCTTTTAAATTATTAAGCGTCTCAATGCTCTTTTCTATATTAAATAAATATGGTAAAGAGTATTTCCCAATTATATTTTCACTGAAAATGCTATCACCCAAAAAGCAAACTCTATCAGGTGTCACTACACCAATTTGTTCTATAGAATGCCCTGGCAATGGAACTATCTCAATCTTTTCGTCACCTATCTTGTTTATGCCATAATCAGGTATAAAATCAACTGTAAAAGTCTTTTTGCATGTGCCAAGTTCTTTTATAGGATATGCCGAAAACAATATGATATCTCTTAACTCCGGATTCTCGATATAAATGCGCTCCTTTTTTGACGCATATACTTCAATGCCAGGATAAGTTGTCTGAAAATATATATTTCCGCCACAATGATCGAGATGATTATGCGTATTAATTATATATTTTGGATGCAAGCCATTTTCTGATAATACATTGTCAGCTCTTCGAGCTTGACCATTATTAATACCTGTATCAATCAATAGGCAGTTTTTGTTTTTAAATGTATATACACCAATATTTGTTGAGTTATCTATATAATAGGTATTGCGGTTAATCTTATTAAGCACCATAAAAATTCCTCCAGAATATTTATTATCTTATCCTCAGTATATTTTACACCCCTTCTTTATTTAAATCAAAACATTACATTTTCTGCTAATTCCATATTCAAACTTATTAAAAAACCCCCATGGATTACCATGAGGTTTTTCTAAACTACCTTCAAATTTCTTTTTCTAAATACTTCTTTAATTTCTTCTATTTTTTTTGTATCAGGAGGATTTATTCCTTTCAATTTATATGGTATCCCAAGTGCATCATATTTATACACACCCATTTTATGATATGGGAGTATTTCTACTTTTTCGACATTTTTAAGCGTTGAAACATATTCTGCAAGCTTCTCTATTTCGTCTATATCATCTGTTATTCCCTGTACTATTACATGTCTTATCCATACCGGTTTATTTTTTTCTGAAAGATATTCTGCAAAATTTAATGTTTTTTTATTTGATACACCTGTCAATTTCATATGCTCATTATCATCAATATGTTTAATGTCAAGCAAAACAAGGTCTATATATTGCATGAGCTTTTCTACTTTGTCTAAATCAACAAAACCCGATGTATCAAGTGCAGTGTGAATCTCCATCATTTTAAGTTTTTTAAATAATTCTGTGCAGAATTCTGTCTGTAGTGTTGGTTCTCCACCCGTTACAGTAACACCACCATGTGATGCCTTCATATATGGTATATTTCTCTTAATATCCTCAACTATTTCGTCAACTGAAATAGTCTTTCCGCCGTGTAGATCCCAGGTGTCAGGGTTATGGCAGTATGCACATCTTAATTGGCAGCCTTGCATGAATATTACGTACCTTATACCTGGCCCATCTACTGTGCCACATGTTTCAATTGAATGAATTCTACCTTTAACCATGACACCATCTCCTTTTTAAATCTGTAGAATAACATTTTGTCTGAAGACTACATTTTTTCGTGGAATGTTCGTGAAATAACTTCCAACTGCTGTTCTTTTGTTAATTTATTAAAGTTTACCGCATAACCTGATACTCTAATTGTAAGCTGAGGGTATTTTTCAGGATGTTCTATCGCATCAAGTAAAGTATCTCTATTTAAAACATTGACATTTATATGATGTCCCGTTTTAAACACATATCCATCAAGGAGCCCTACAAGATTATTAACTTTATCGTCATCTTCTTTACCAAGAGCATTTGGAACAATCGAAAATGTATATGATATTCCGTCAAGAGAACTGTCATATGGTATCTTTGCAACGGAATTCATTGAAGCTATAGCACCTTTGGTATCTCTTCCATGCATTGGATTCGCACCCGGTGCAAATGGCTCACCAGCTTTCCTTCCGTCTGGTGTGGAACCTGTCTTTTTGCCATACACGACATTTGATGTAATTGTTAGTACTGATAAAGTCGGTATTGAATTTCTATATGTCTTATGCTTCCTAAGTTTATTCATAAACCTTTCTACAATATCCACTGCTATCGAATCAACTCTATCATCATCATTCCCATACTTCGGGAAATCTCCTTCTACTTCATAATCAACTGCAATGCCATTTTCATCTCTTATGGTTCTAACTTTAGCATACTTTATTGCACTTAGTGAATCTGCCGCAACTGATAAACCAGCTATTCCAAATGCCATTGTCCTTACAATGTCTCTGTCATGTAATGCCATGAGAGACCTTTCATATGCGTATTTGTCATGCATATAATGGATGATATTCATCGTCTTTACATATACTTTTGCAAGCCATTCAAGCATATTATCATATGCTGCCATTACCTCATCGTAATCAAGATATTCTGATGTGACAGGCTTAAATTTGGGTGCGACTTGTGTTTTATATCTTTCATCAATCCCTCCATTTATAGCGTATAATAATGCCTTTGCAAGATTTGCACGAGCACCAAAGAACTGCATTTGTTTACCGGTCTTCATTGCAGATACACAGCATGCAATGCTATAATCATCGCCATATATTGGTCTCATGAGATCGTCACTTTCATATTGTATGGAACTAGTATCTATTGACACTTTAGCACAGAACTTTTTAAAGTTTTCAGGTAGATTCTCTGACCACAAAACTGTCAGATTTGGCTCTGGTGCAGGTCCGAGGTTATATAGTGTATTGAGTATCCTAAAAGAGTTTTTCGTTACTAATGGTCTTCCATCAACACCGATGCCGCCTATTGACTCAGTAACCCATACAGGGTCACCACTAAATAGCTCATTATATTCTGGTGTCCTTAAAAATCTCACCATTCTCAATTTCATAACAAAATGATCCATTAATTCCTGTGCTTCTTTTTCTGTTAATTTACCCTCCTGCAAGTCTCTTTCAATATATATGTCAAGGAATGTTGATACTCTACCAAGTGACATAGCCGCACCATTTTGTTCTTTAACTGCAGCAAGATAACCGAAATATGTCCATTGTATAGCCTCTTTTGCGTTTTCTGCAGGCTTTGATATATCATAGCCATACATCTTCGCCATTTCTTTCATTTCATTTAAAGCCTTAATCTGCTCTGATAGCTCTTCTCTTAGCTTAATCGTCGCCTCATCAAATTCATCATAATCTAGTTCAAGCTTCTCTTTCTCTTTTTCTTCAATAAGTCTATCTATGCCGTATAAAGCAACTCTTCTGTAGTCTCCTATAATTCTTCCACGTCCATATGCATCTGGAAGTCCTGTTATTATGCCTGCATGCCTTGCAGCCCTTATTTCAGGTGTATATGCATCAAAAACACCTTCATTGTGTGTCTTTCTATAGTTCGTAAATATTTCGTCTACTTCTGGATCTACCTTATATCCGTATGCTTCACAAGAGCTTTTGACCATCCTTATACCGCCGTACGGCATAATTGCTCTTTTAAGCGGTGCATCTGTCTGAAGACCCACGATCTCTTCAAGTTCCCTATCAATATATCCTGCTTTATGAGATGTTATAGAAGATACTATCTTTGTATCAACATCAAGTACACCTTTATTTAGCTCTTCCTTCATTAAATTAAGAACTTTATTCCATAGCTTCATTGTCTTTTCTGTTGGTCCTTCTAAAAAACTTTCATCGCCTTCATATAACGTATAATTCTTTTGTATAAAATCGCGGACATCTATGTTTTTTTGCCAGTTGCCTTCTTTAAATCCGTTCCAAGCTTTATTCATATAGAACTCCTCCTATAATTTATACTATGATTAAATTATAACCACTATGTTCTTTGTAGTCAATATACTGTATACAGTTCAGAATATTAAAATATTTTAAAACTTATATTTATTGTCTACAAGTAGTCTTCAATAGATTTTAAAAATCTGTCATGTACATTTGATTTATCTGCAATTATAAAATCGTTAACAGACCATAAGTTTTCAAAATTTTACGTTTTCTTATTAATATCTTATTAAAATAATAAATATTTTTTTATTCTGTTAAAAGGATCCTTAATATATAAAATACATTAATTTAATATTTATATACAGGATTAAAGAGTCATTCTTATACCTTGTATTCGCTGTTATCTGAGTTATAATGGTTTAGTAGAAAATTTATTTTATAAATTACGTAAAATAAACTATAAAGGAGTAAATTTTATATGTCAAAAATGAGGATAGATAAACTCTTATCAAATATTGGTATTGGCACTAGGAAGGAAGTCAAAAATTTAATAAAGAATAATCTTGTATCAGTAAACGGCAATATAATAAATGATTCTGGATTAATTGTTGATACTGATATTGATAAAATTTTATTTGAAGATAAACCGATCGTTTATAAAGAGTACATTTATATAATGTTGAACAAGCCAAAGGGTGTTGTAAGCGCTACATATGACCCGGTTGAAAAGACAGTCATTGATTTATTATCAGAAGAATTAAAAGCTCGTAAAGTTTTCCCCGTCGGAAGGCTTGATAAGGATACTGAAGGACTTCTCCTTCTTACTAACGATGGGCAACTCGCACATAGATTATTATCACCCAAAAAGGATGTTTTTAAAAAATATTATGCTGAAGTATCTGGTTATGTAGATGAAGATGACATGCAGACATTTAATGAAGGTATAGTCCTCGATGATGGCTATAAAACACTTCCCGCAAAACTTGAAATACTATCATCTGGTGGTACATCGAAAGTTTATGTATATATAAAAGAAGGTAAATATCATCAGGTGAAGAGAATGTTTGAAACATTAGGAGATAAAGTTATATATCTAAAAAGACTTTCTATGGGCAGCCTTTATCTCGATAAAAATTTAAAAACTGGTGAATGGAGAGAATTAAATGATGATGAAATAGATTTATTGAAAAAAATTGTTTATTAATGCGTCTTGAATTCTCTCATATTGTCACACAATGTGAAATTATTATTGAGGTGATGCTTTCGGCACCTTGATTTAAATTTACACCATTTTTTGTTATTGCATCATAGCATCCACCACTTATGTCGTCATACAAGCTAATCCCTTTGGAATTTTTACCGTAATACCATTCATTACAATCTATCGCTCTTTTTTTGTATTTTTCGTTATTTATTATTTTGTACGCTTCTAAATACATTAAAGCCATACCATATGCCTCTACAGGTTGCTCATCATATTCTGCGACTTCATGGCCTTTTTTATACCATCCATTACAGCCTATAGCTTTAAAATATCCATGCCTAAAACATATGGAATCTAAAAAGTCCAAACTTTCAATAGCAACATCAAGTATTTTTCTATTTTCTATAATAGAATAAGATTTTAATAATGATAATGGAATGATTCCATTATCATATGAAATAATATCTTCATACCATTTCCAATCGCTGCTTGAATGAATTTCATACTCATTTAAAATATCGTTAACCAATTTATTAATATACTTTAATACTTGTTCCTTATTCCATATTGTACCATATTTATAAATATAATATAGGCCAATAAGGGTATATGCTTTTCCCCTTATGTAACACAAATCATTAATATTCTTTAATGCTCTATCGATCATCAATATTGCTGCAGTTTTTATGTTATCCGGTATCGCAGCTTTTAATAAATAGCTTGCTGCCCATAAGCATCTTCCAAAGCAGTCCTCGGAAATTGATTCGTCTTTGAATGTTCTATTATAGTTCATAAAATTTCTAAAATATCCATTATTAGATTGTGCATATAAGAGAAACGATACATATTTTATTATAAGTTTTAAATATTTCTCATCTTTATACTTCTCATACAACATTGTCGCTGCAATTATAGCTCTTGAATTATCATCTGTTGTATATCCATGGTTTGGATCAGGTATAGAACCAATTGAGTGCTGCATTATACCAGTATCATCTGTAAGAGTAAAAATATATTGAAAAAGCTTATTAGTTGCCATATGATTCCCCCTGACATAAATGAATATGTTATACCGCCCTTTCGTCCGAATTTACTTCTTCTAAAGTTCTAAAGAACATTTCTACATATTCAAGTGCAACATTATTCCACATCATTGTTTCACCATAAATCTTTATCTTTTCCTCCATTATCCTCTTCTTATCAGGATTATTTATTACAAATTCTATGCATTTTGCAAGTGAATCAGAATCACGAAATTCTGCCAATAGCCCTTTGCCATCGCTTAGAACTTCTTCTGCATATTTATATGGTGTTGATATTATGAGTTTTCCGAGGCCTGCAGCATATGCTAATGTACCACTTACAGCTTGTTCTTTGCCAAGATACGGAGTCATATATATATCAGATAGCTTTAAATATTCTACAATCTCCCTTTTTGTTAAATATTTATTTATAAATTTTACATTGTCGCTTAAATTAAGCCTATTTATAATACTTATGAGTTTATTTCTATATTCTTCACCATGGAGCTTTATGATATTTGGATGTGTCTGACCAAGTATTAAATACAATATATTAGGATATTCATTCTTTACTTTCGCAATTGCTTCTATAGCGTATTCTAATCCCTTTCCTGGACTAATAAGTCCAAATGTACTTATTATATATTTCCCATCATATCCGTATTTTCTTTTCAGACTTTCTTTTGAAATTACTGGTATATTAGGAACGCCATGTGGTAAAACATCTATTTTTTTATCATCTACATTATATATTTCATTTAATAGTGGAATTGTATTTTTCGCCATTGTTATAATTCTAAGGCTTCTCTGACATAATTCCTTCAAGATGTACTTTTGCTTATCTAAGGGATTCGACAATACCGTGTGAAGTGTAACTACATATGGGATTTTTAAATATTTTATTAAATCTAAAATATATTCACCCCATTCACCACCATATATTCCGTATTCATGTTCTATAACAAGCAAATCTATATTTGATTTATTTAATTTATCTGCCAATTTTATATAACTATCCCTATCATTTTGTTGAAGTTCAAATATTACATCATTATCATATTTGTATTCTTGATCACTTATAGCAATCACGTGTGGTGCATTGATAATTTTAATTTTCTTAAGCTCATTTATTAGATCCTGTGTAAATGTAGCAATTCCACATTCTCTTGGTGGATATGTGCTTAAAAATGCAATATTTATTTTTTTATTTGTTTTCATATTTATCACTCCTATCAACTTACAGCATAGTCATCAATATTATTTGTATAAACTGTATCTACAATTTTCCGCATACTTTCAATTATGCTATTTGAAGCCACAACTGCATTTATCAAATTAACACCTTTATTTATTTTTACATTATCCCACAACACACTATGTCTAATTATGCTGTTGCAACCTATTTGTGAATTGTCTCCGATAACAGAATATGGTCCTATTTGTGCCTTTGTTCCTATTTTAACGTTACGGCCTATGTAAACAGGCCCAATTATCTTAACAGAAGGATTGATATTTATATTTTTGTTTTTAATAAAATCTATTTTCGGGTTTACAAATTTACAATTACCTTTAAAGATATCATTGTGAACCTTTTTATATTTTTCAATAGTTCCTATATCTATCCAGTATCCATCATACTTATATGCTGCCATATAATAACCTTTAGATAGTATTTTAGGATATGTTTCCCTCTCAATTGATACAACCGAATCTTTGGGTATTTCATCTAATAGCTTTGGCTCAAACACATAAATTCCAGCATTTATCCATTTAGATGTTGTTTCATATGGCTTAGGTTTCTCTTTAAATGCCTTTATATATCCATCGTCATCAAACTCAATAACCCCATATTGTGATGGATCTTTTACTTCTGTCATAGCAATAGTTGCTAAAGCCTTTTTTGCCTTATGATAATTTACGAGCTCTTTTATATTTAAGTCGCTTACAATATCTGAATTAAGGACAACGAAAGTGTCGTCAAAAAATCTTTCGGCATTTTTTATTGCACCACCTGTACCAAGCGGTATATCTTCTTCTATATAGTCTATTTTTATGCCAAGATTTTCACCATTGCCGAAATAATTTTTAATATAATTTGATTTGTAGCACGTGCTTATTACGACCTCGCATATTCCATGACGTTTTAGATTCAAAATTGTAGACTCTAATAGAGGTCTCCCCATTATGGGTACCATAGGTTTTGGAAGATGATTCGTTAATGGCCTTAGCCTGGTACCTAATCCCCCTGCTAGCAATAAAGCTTTCATTCGAACTCCTCCTTTATTAAGTTTTTTATTTTATTAAAAAATTTGTCGTTAGTATATTGTTAGTTTATTGTAGAATGTTAAACCATGTGAAAAATATGATAGTATTGCATTTTCCGCTGATATTAGCACTCTATGTTAATGGCTGCTAACACTCTTATTATAATCCATATTATTCCTTATGTCAAGAAGTATTATTTTTATGAAAATGTTTTATTAATAAGTAGAAAAAAGATAATAAATAGACCATTATATGATCTATTGGTTTTAAAATTAATCAAACTTAATATCATTTATATTCAACACTGCAACACCTATTACAGTATCTGCACCACCATAGTAAACATATATATTATCGTCTTTTATGGCATTGCCGCAACTAAATACAACATTTGATATATAGCCATTCTTTTCCCATTCTAATTCAGGCTCTAAAATCGGCTCTTTCTGCCTCGCTAAGACTTTAGAAGGATCATTCGTATCGAGTAATGCCGCTCCTAGCCTATAAACATTATTGTCGTCTGCAGCGTGGTAGATTAAAAACCAACCATCTTTTACCTTTATCGGCGGCCCTGCTACACCAACTCTCGCGCTTTCCCATGTGCCTTTAATAGGCTTAATAACAGGTTTGTGACCATACCAGTTTTTTAAATCATTAGAAAAGGCTATCCAAATATCAGGATATCTTCTATGAAACATTACATAATTACCATGAATCTTCTCAGGAAATAGTGTTGCATCTTTATTTGGCTCATCGAGGACAACACCTTTCCTTTCCCAATTAATTAAATTTTTTGATGTAGCTAAGCATATCCTATAATCGTCTTTTGTCCTATCGCCAAAACCCGTATACATCATATAGTAGGTATCGTCTATCTTTACAATTCTTGGGTCTTCGCATCCTCTCAATTCTTGTTCAACGTCATTGCTTAAAACCGGTTTATCAAGCCTCATAAAATTGATACCATCTTTGCTGACAGCATAACCAAGCCTTGAAATATATCTTCCATACTTCATGTGTGGCCCTAAATCTGTAGCCCTGTAGATAAGATGAAATAATCCATTATCATATATTGCAGAGCAATTGAATACTGCTTTTCTTTCCCATTCATGCTCCTTTATTGGTTTCAGTATAGGTTGATCGCTCAATCTTTTTAGCTTTATCAAAATATCCGCTCCTTAAAACGATATTTTATCTTTTTCTATTACTGCAACTCCAATATGAGTATCGTCACCACCATAATATACATAATATTTTTCATTTACTTCAATTGCGCTACAGCTAGATATTACATTCTAGTATTCTTCTATGAAGCAAAACATATTTACCGTTTATTCGCTTAATCATAAATAATATTCCTTTCTATAGCCAAAATGCAATAACTTTATTGGCTTTTTATTTCTTCATCATTTATTAAATTTTTTTCCTAAATGATAGTTGAAGATTTTATATTTATAATTAAAGTAATTTAAGTTAAATTATATAAATACCTATATAAAACCACCATCAATTGTAAGAACCTGTCCTGTTATAAATGAAGCCTCATCCGACAGTAAAAATGATACAGCTTTTGCTATTTCAATAGGAGTGCCGAGTCTTCCAAGTGATGTCTTTGATACTAAATCTTCTTTTACATCCGATGATAAATATTTATTCATATCAGTGTCAACGACACCTGGTGCTATACAGTTAATCCGAATATTAGAAGGTCCTAATTCTTTTGCAAGTGCTTTTGTAAAAGATATTATGCCACCTTTTGCCGCGGAATAATGTACTTCACATGATGCTCCACGTATTCCCCAAATTGATGAAATATTTACGATAACGCCGGATTTTTTTGATAGCATATATTTTAACGCACTTTGTGTACAATTAAATAAACCTTTTAGGTTTGTATCTATCATAGCGTCCCAGTCGTCTACAGTTATGTCCATAAAAGGCTTGATCTGTGCAATACCAGCATTATTAACTAAATAATCGATACGGCCAAAACTATTGTATATAGTTTCCATCATTTGATCTACTTGTTTTCTGTCCTTTATATCTGCTTTAAATATGTCTGCGTAGCCATAATTCTCTTTTATATAATTTTTTAAGTCATTTGCGCTTTTATAATCACTTTTATAATGGATTGCAATACATCCACCTAATTTTGCTAATTCTTTACATATTGCACTTCCTATCCCACCAGATCCGCCTGTTACAACTATAACTTTGCCATTAAGCATAATAACATCCTTTCAAAAATATACCGTCAAAAATATATTATGGCGAAATTATAATAAACATAAGTCTTTTTTATATTTATTATCTATAAATTGATTATATAAACATAAAGAAAAATTTCAAGGGTATATAAAAAATATGGCATGGAAAATAACCAAACCAACAAATAAAATCATTTTTTAACTGCCTCAACGGTATTTTTTGTCGTACTGTATAATCCAGATGCACCAAGGCCTAACTCTGTACATAGTAGAATACCCTTTAATATTTCGCCAGGTGACATATATAAAATGCAAAGGGCGATCCCAAAAATATTTGATATTAGTGCCGAATATTTTTTTTTGTAGGCCAATTTGCTTAACCACTTCTACAAAAAGTCTGATTATGATATCAACAATTCCATTTGGGTTAACTGTTACTTTTACGAATTCATTCTTCATTGTTGAAGGACCAATAATGAGACTGCCATAATTCCTCAATATTGTATCTTGCATAGACAGCAAACTTGTTCCATCGAGTGCTTTCCACATATATTCGACATCTGCTTTTCTATGTATAAATCCTACTAATTAATCAAAAATACTGCTTTATATTAAAAAAGATTTCGATTGCTCGAAACCTTTATCTCTATATGGAGCGGATGACGGGATTCGAACCCGCGGTCCTCGGCTTGGGAAGCCGATGCTCTACCACTGAGCCACATCCGCAAATATTCTTTTATATAATAAAATGGCTCCTCAGGTAGGGCTCGAACCTACAGCCTACCGGTTAACAGCCGGTTGCTCCACCATTGAGCTACTGAGGACTATTTTAAATCCGGCAGCGACCTACTCTCCCGCAATAGCAGTACCATCGGCGCTGGAGGGCTTCACTTCCGTGTTCGGTATGGGAACGGGTTTTTAACCTCCGCTATTGCCACCGGATATCTTCTGTTCATTTCTTTGCATATATGTTGATTCTTCTCTTAGAAAATATTATTTCCGTTCGCAAATTGTGTTTTCTATATACTTTCGGCTCACTTCGTTTGTTCGGCTAAAGCCGTCTATGCGTTGTGACGTCTTTTGACGCCTCACTGCACTTCGTTCGCCGAGTATATTACGAAAACGCAATTAATCGCTCTCTCCAATAATATTTTCTTCTTTGGATTCTTCACATATATGCTTTTTCTAAATGAACTTTGAATACTGCACAATGCTTCTTTGGTCAAGTCCTCGACTTATTAGTACCGGTCAGCTCAAAGTATTTCTACTCTTACACCTCCGGCCTATCTACCTCGTCTTCTTCAAGGTGTCTTACTCCCTTTCGGTTTGGGAAATCTTATCTTGAGGTGGGTTTCACGCTTAGATGCTTTCAGCGTTTATCCCTTCCGAACTTGGCTACCCAGCTGTGCGTACGGCTACGCAACTGGTACACCATCGGTTCGTCCACCCCGGTCCTCTCGTACTAAGGGCAGCCCCTCTCAAATTTCCTACGCCCGCGACGGATAGGGACCGAACTGTCTCACGACGTTCTGAACCCAGCTCGCGTACCGCTTTAATGGGCGAACAGCCCAACCCTTGGGACCTACTTCAGCCCCAGGATGCGATGAGCCGACATCGAGGTGCCAAACCTCCCCGTCGATGTGGACTCTTGGGGGAGATCAGCCTGTTATCCCCAGGGTAGCTTTTATCCGTTGAGCGACGGCAATCCCATTCTCTACCGCCGGATCACTAAGCCCGACTTTCGTCCCTGCTCGAATTGTTTTTCTCACAGTTAGGCTACCTTCTGCCTTTGCACTCTTACGCGCGATTTCCTTCCGCGCTGAGGTAACCTTTGGACGCCTCCGTTACTTTTTTGGAGGCGACCGCCCCAGTCAAACTGCCCGCCTGTCAGTGTCCATATGCCGGCTTACGGCTCCTATGTTAGAATTTCGGTAATCTCAGGGTGGTATCCCAACGTCGGCTCCAGATAGGCTTGCGCCCATCTTTCTCTGCCTCCCACCTATCCTGTACAGGGATTACTAAAATCCAGTGACAAGCTGCAGTAAAGCTCCATGGGGTCTTTCTGTCCTGTCGCGGGTAACTCGCATCTTCACGAGTACTACAATTTCACCGGGTCCCCCATCTAGACAGCGCCCAAGTCGTTACGCCTTTCGTGCAGGTCGGAACTTACCCGACAAGGAATTTCGCTACCTTAGGACCGTTATAGTTACGGCCGCCGTTTACTGGGGCTTAAGTTCTATGCTTCTCCGGCACTCAACTCTATCTACTAAGAGTTTTTACTTTTGGCTATTCTTTCTTTTAACCATCTTCTTGCGTTATGAGATTCTTTTAATTGTTTTTCTCTTTTTATTGCATCTTCTTTCGCTTTGTATGCTTCATAATAAATTATTTCCCATTTATGCTCTTTTGTGTACTTGTTTAATCCTTTATTATGTGCCTCTACTCTTTTTCGTAGATTCTCTGAATAGCCTGTATATATGCCTCCTTTTTCATTCTTTATTACATAGACATAATACATCTTTTTCACTCCTAATAGGTATAGTTGAGTGCCGGATAACATTTCCCCTTAACCTTCCAGCACCGGGCAGGCGTCAGCTCCTATACTTCGTCTTTCGACTTAGCAGAAACCTGTGTTTTTGGTAAACAGTCGCTTGGGCCTCTTCTCTGCGGCCTTTCGGCACTCCTTCTCCCGAAGTTACGGAGTCTTTTTGCCGAGTTCCTTAATGAGGGTTCTCCCGCTCGTCTTTGGATTCTCTCCTCGCCTACCTGTGTCGGTTTGCGGTACGGGCACCTTTATCCTCGATAGCAATTTTTCTCGGCAGCCCCTTTGAAACTTCGCCTTTCGGCTCCCCGTTACAGCTCTTATGGTATGTGGTACTTCACTCACATCCCTTTTCGTCGCTGCTTGGACGTGCTCTACCAACCGCACGCTTTTCTTATCTCGCTGCGTCCTTGCTTCTCTTTTATCGGATATTGGTGGTACCGGACTCATTACCGGTTGTCCATCGCCTACGCTTTCGCCTCGGCTTAGGTCCCGACTTACCCTGGGCGGATTATCCTTCCCCAGGAATCCTTAGGCTTTCGACGGTAAGGTTTCTCGCCTTACTCTCGTTACTTATACCGGCATTCTCTCTACTGTATTGTCCAGATTCGCTTCCGCTTATCCTTCCCCCTATACAGTACGCTCCCCTACCATTTTTCATCCGAAGCTTCGGTGTCATGTTTTAGCCCCGTTTATTTTCGGCGCAGGATTTCTCGACCAGTGAGCTATTACGCACTCTTTGAATGTATGGCTGCTTCTAAGCCAACATCCTGGTTGTCTTGGAAGTCCTACTTCCTTTCCCACTTAACATGCTCTTTGGGACCTTAGCTGTCGGTCTGGGCTCTTTCCCTTTTGACCACGGATCTTATCACTCGTAGTCTGACTCCCAGGTATCAATATGGCATTCGGAGTTTGATAGGGTTCGGTAGCCTTTTTGGCCCCTAGCCCATTCAGTGCTCTACCTCCATATTTACTCCCTGAGGCTAGCCCTAAAGCTATTTCGGGGAGAACCAGCTATCTCCGAGCTCGATTGGAATTTCTCCTCTACCCACAATTCATCCCATGACTTTTCAACGTCAACGTGGTTCGGGCCTCCACCAGATCTTACTCCGGCTTCACCCTGATCATGGGTAGGTCGCACGGTTTCGGGTCTATGATATGCAACTTCCGCCCTTTTTAGACTCGCTTTCGCTTCGGCTCCGCTTTCGCTTAACCTTGCTGCATATCTATAACTCGCCGGTCCGTTCTACAAAAAGTACGTGGTCGTCTGGCACTCAACCGGACACGCTAGTTCTTTTTTCTCCTCCCTAACATGTTCAGTTGAGTGCCAGACTTCCACTGCTTGTGGACATATGGTTTCAGGTTCTTTTTCACTCCCCTCCCGGGGTTCTTTTCACCTTTCCCTCACGGTACTTTGCGCTATCGGTCACTTAGTAGTATTTAGCCTTGGGAGATGGTCCTCCCGTCTTCCCACCGGGTTGCCTATCCTGTGGTACTCTGGATCCCACTTGGGTATCTTCCTTTCGCCTACCGGGCTTTCACCGTCTTTGGCCCGCCTTTCCAGGTCTGTTCGGCTTCGTCTGATACTCCTTTTGCGTGGTCCTAAACCCCATCACCATAGGTGATGGTTTGGGCTCTTTCCTGTTCGCTCGCCGCTACTTGGGAAATCGATTTTTCTTTCTTTTCCTCGCGCTACTTAGATGTTTCAGTTCGCGCGGTCTCCCTTCCTCATGGCTATGTGTTCACCATGGGATGCTTAAGTATTACCTTAAGCGGGTTTCCCCATTCGGATATCTCCGGATCTCTGCCTGCTTGCGGCTCCCCGGAGCGTTTCGCCGCTCGCTGCGTCCTTCTTCGGCTCTAAGTGCCTGGGCATCCACCATACGCCCTTTGTAACTTGACCTTCTCTTTTTTATACATCGCTTTTCTTTGGAAAATTATTATTAACGCTCACAAATTCCGCTTATCTAATATATCATCGATTCTCTTCGCTTGTTTGGCTAACGCCGTCTATGCGTTGTGACGGCTTTCGCTTTCGCTCATACGCCAAACTGCGCTACGTTCATCGTGATATATTACGAAAGCTTCATTAATCGTTCGCTTTTAATAATATTTTCCGGACAATGTATATCGGTTCTCATTGTAACTCGTTTTTCTCGTTACCCTTTTTTTGCATTGTGCAGTTTTCAAGGTTCACTTTGAGGGTTTAACCCTCAAAACTGAACAGTGAGATATGCTCATTGTAATTATTATCGTTCGACAAATTGTGCTTTCTATATACTTTAGGCTCCTTACGCTTGTTCGGCTAACGCCGTCTATGCGTTGTGACGGCTTTCGCTTTCGCTCATATGCCTCACTGCGCTTCACTCGCCTAGTATATTACGAAAGCGCAATTAATCGTCTCTCTCTTAATAATTACAATTCGCCTTTTAATACTTTTTGTAGGATTTTCTCCTTAGAAAGGAGGTGATCCAGCCGCACCTTCCGATACGGCTACCTTGTTACGACTTCACCCCAATCATTTACCCCACCTTCGGCAGCTGCCTCCTTTCGGTTAGCTCACTGACTTCGGGTGTTGTAAACTCTCGTGGTGTGACGGGCGGTGTGTACAAGGCCCGGGAACGTATTCACCGCAGCATGCTGATCTGCGATTACTAGCAACTCCGTCTTCATGCAGGCGGGTTGCAGCCTGCAATCTGAACTGGGACCTGTTTTTTGGGATTCGCTCCGGATCGCTCCTTCGCTCCCCTTTGTTCAGGCCATTGTAGCACGTGTGTAGCCCAGGGCATAAAGGGCATGATGATTTGACGTCATCCCCACCTTCCTCCGTGTTGTCCACGGCAGTCTCGGTAGAGTGCCCGTCTTTACGCTGGCAACTACCAACAGGGGTTGCGCTCGTTGCGGGACTTAACCCAACATCTCACGACACGAGCTGACGACAACCATGCACCACCTGTCTCACAGCTCCTCTTACGAGGCACTCGAGTATTTCTACTCGATTCTGTGGATGTCAAGCCCTGGTAAGGTTCTTCGCGTTGCTTCGAATTAAACCACATGCTCCGCTGCTTGTGCGGGCCCCCGTCAATTCCTTTGAGTTTCAGCCTTGCGGCCGTACTCCCCAGGCGGGATACTTATTGCGTTAACTCCGGCACGGATGATTCCTCACCCACACCTAGTATCCATCGTTTACGGCGTGGACTACCAGGGTATCTAATCCTGTTTGCTCCCCACGCTTTCGCACCTCAGCGTCAGTTCAAGTCCAGAGAGCCGCTTTCGCCACTGGTATTCTTCCTGATCTCTACGCATTTCACCGCTACACCAGGAATTCCGCTCTCCTCTCCTTGACTCAAGCTATATAGTTTCAGTTGCATCCCCTCGGTTAAGCCCAGGTTTTTTACATCTGACTTATATAGCCGCCTACGTGCTCTTTACGCCCAGTAATTCCGGACAACGCTCGCCCCCTACGTATTACCGCGGCTGCTGGCACGTAGTTAGCCGGGGCTTTCGTATGGTACCGTCATTTCTTTCTTCCCATACTATTGAGCTTTACGACCCGAAGGCCTTCTTCGCTCACGCGGCGTTGCTGCGTCAGGGTTCCCCCCATTGCGCAATATTCCCCACTGCTGCCTCCCGTAGGAGTCTGGACCGTCTCTCAGTTCCAGTGTGGCCGTTCACCCTCTCAGGCCGGCTACCCATCGTTGCCTTGGTGGGCCTTTACCTCACCAACTAGCTAATGGGCCGCGGACTCTTCCTTTAGCGGATTTCTCCTTTCTTCACAAGATGATGCCACCTCGTGACATTATCCGGTATTAGCACCCCTTTCGGTGTGTTATCCCGGTCTATAGGGTAGATTGTCCACGTGTTACTCACCCGTCCGCCGCTAAGTAAATACCGTATAGTATTTACTCCGCTCGACTTGCATGTGTTAGGCACGCCGCCAGCGTTCGTCCTGAGCCAGGATCAAACTCTCATGTTTAAATCCTTACCTCTTTTTTATTCTCTGGCTTTTTTCTCACTGTTCGGTTTTCAAGGTTCAACCTGTCGCATTGGCGACATTGTCTATATTATCATATTTCATTTTTTATGTCAACTATTTTTTTGCTGTCATATTTCTTTGGACTACTTCTTTCGGATCCTAAGATCCTTCGCCTCAGTTCATTCGGCTCAGAATTGCATCAACCGATTGTCCCGCTCTTGCGGTGTATATAAATATATCATATTTTTTTGCATAGTACAACATGATTGATCGCGGTTATTCGTCAATAATCTATTTTATGTTACATTATCTTTTTATTGCTTGTATTTTCTCATTCTTATGTTAAATTTGTGTAAAATTTAAGAGGCATTAATAATGCCCCTTAAAATATTCTTATTTTTTATTTGATAGTATATTTTGAACCTGCTGTGTTGCCTGTTGCTGTTGATTAAGCTTGTTATTTGAATTGACATAGTTTAATCTATTGTTAAGCATATTTACATGTCTTTGCATATCTTGTTGCATCTGCTGAAACATCTGTTTTGCTGATGGATCATCCGTAGAACTTGCAAACTGTGCATATGTGCCAAGTGCTGATTGTGCAGCGGCTACAGCTTTTTCAATATCACTTTTTACTGTCATATTAATTACCTCCTTAAATTGATTACATTCTTATTATTTCATTTTAGGAGGTAAAATAACCTTAATGTGATTTGAAATTTCTGTCATACAATATATTGCAAAATTACAAGGAGGATTATTCCTGGTATTCCAAGAAAGCCGACCACAAGTGCAGTTATCGGATTGATGGCCACATATATTCCAAAAGATTTGCCAGCCATATTTATAAAAAATAAAACCAAAGCACCAATTATGCCATTTAATATTAACCTTAGCAAAAACTTCCTCGGCACGACTAATAACCAGCCAAGTATGTAAAGTAAAAAAAGTCCGATAACATATGCGATAATTATATTATATTCAATGCTTAAATTCATAAAAAAATTCCCCCCTTAATACATCCTATGATTATTATATTAAGAGGGGGACAAATTATGATATCAATGAACTGAAATTATTAAAATTAATACCATTCTCTTTTGCTTTTTTTATTAAGTATATGTATTTCTTTCTTAGTGATTCAAGATTGTATATGGCTTGATCTACTAAATCAGGGTCTGTCACATTTTGAAAATACATTTCCGCGTCTTTTAACTGCCTCATGGTATTTTTAACTTCATTGATTAAAGCAGTATTTTCATCACCAATATTTTCTTTTGTAGCAGAAATTTCTTTAAAAAAATTGTATAGCGAGCCCATAAAATACCTCCTCAACCATATTATTGTCACTAATACGGCTGAGTATACTTTATATAATTGCTTCTTTTAATTTATCAAGTGCTTCACCATCAAGTTTTTTTAATTTTACAGACTTATATATGATATCTATTGCGTCCTTAGACGACATACCTCTTCTGTATGGTCTATCCTCTGTCAGTGCTTGGTACATATCGCATACCGCCATAAGCTTTGAAACACTATCAAGGTCTTTATCCTTAAGACCCTCTGGGTAACCTGATCCATCTAATTTTTCATGATGATTTGCTGCCCATTCTGCAATATCGTCAATGCCACCAATTTCTCTCAATATCTTTTTTGTATAATATGTATGTGATCTCATTTTCATATACTCTTCTTCGTTTAATTTGCCCGGTTTATCAAGTATGTCATTCGGAATAGATAGCTTTCCAAGGTCATGCAAAAGTCCAGCAATTTTTATTTTTTTAATCAATAAATCGTTGTAGCCTGAAATTTTTGCTGTTTTATATGCAAGCTCAGAAACACCTTTTGAATGTGTGTGTGTGAAATGGCTTTTATTATCTATTATTTTTGAGAAAGCCAGTGCAACTTTATTAAGGCCATTTATATCTATAGTTATGAGTTCATTTTTAACATATGGTTCTAAGATACTAAATGTATCATAAAACTCATAATCAAGCCAAAATTTTTCTTGGTTTATAAGGTCTAACATAACGTCTACAATCAAGGGATTAAATGCTTTGCCAGACTCATTTACTAACCATTTTTTTATGTACTTTCTTGTATCATATTCATTTGATTCTTTAGAAACCGTATTGTATTTTATATCGAATTGATCTGCTAAATATATTACTTGTGATTCAATAGGTATAGAAGTACCATTAAGATGAAAATGTCCGCTTCCGTCCCAATTTTCATGATGATACTTTATAAATTCTGAAAACTCTAACCCGTGTGGGATGTCTTTTACTATTTCACTACCTCTTAGAGAGTGCTTCCATGTTTCGGTCGATGTAAAATCTTCATATGTGTCATTTTTGCCTATATCATGGAGAAAAGCAGAATAGAATATCATATGTTCATCATTTTCGTTAAGGTACAAATTCTTTGATAAACGTATAGCTATGTATGCAACTTTGCGTGCATGACCAAAATTTCTTCTCTCGAGAATGTCAAGTGATAGTGATAATGCTGATAATAATCTAAAATAATTTAAAATCAAAGTCTTCCCCCCTCATTTGTATGTATACATATTATAATACACTATTTAAAAAATATTTCCAACATAATAACCAAAAAATGCCCCTAAAAGTCCTATAATAACTGTCATTGCACTGTATAAAAAAGCATGTAAATAATGTTTTTGCCGCAAAAGACTTATCGTTTCATGTGAAAAAGTCGAATACGTCGTAAAAGCACCTATAAAGCCAGTCAATAAAAATAATCTTATATCATTATTCATTATGTAGAACACCTTAGGATTTGATAAAATATTAAGCAAAAATGCTCCCATCGTATTTATCAAAAATGTTTCTACAGGTACAATAAAATCTCTATTTTCTTTAATATGCCTTGATATTTCATAGCGCAATATAGCACCAAAAATACCGCCGAGTCCAACATACAAGATATTCGATATCATTTATTTTCACGTCCTCTTATAAATTTTACTGTCCTATCGCTGAATTCAAATCCCATAAATGACATTATAAATCCACTTAATATCGAAAGGAAAACATAAGTTAGTGCAATTAAAACTTTTCCTCCTCTTAATAAGTCTATTGTTTCTTTAGTAAAAGTAGAAAATGTCGTAAAAGCACCTATGAATCCTGTTGTAATAGCCAATCGTATATTTGAATCAACATTGTACTCTTCAAGAGCTAAGTTTGATATGTAGCTTAGTAAAAATGATCCAAATACATTTATAAAAAATGTCTCAAAAGGAAAAACAGTATGACAAATATTTTGGTAATAATTTGAAACCAAGTACCTCATGATAGCCCCAAAAAATCCACCAATACCTATGTATATATACTCCATTAAAATCACCCTCCATTATTTCATCAAAAATAACAAAATTAGTAAATTAAAACGGCTCCTATTAGGTTATGATACCTAATAGGAGCCATTAGCTTTCAAAGCAATTATAGGTGAGCTCCATCACCATTTTCATTTTATGATGTACAATATTGTTTGTAAAGATTACATTTCCCTTCTGCCTTCCAATGCCCTTGATAATGTTACTACATCCGTATATTCGAGGTCACCGCCAACAGGTACACCATGTGCAATTCTTGTAACTTTTATGCCGAAGGGCTTAATTAATTTTGCTATATACATAGCTGTTGCTTCGCCTTCTATATCAGGATTTGTTGCCAAAATAATTTCTTTTATATCATTATTTTTAATCCTTTCAAGAAGTTCTTTGATTTTTATGTCTTCAGGACCAACTCCATCCATCGGTGATATCACACCATGCAGTACATGGTATAGCCCATGATATTCCCTTGTCTTTTCCATCGCAACGACATCCCTCGGATCAGATACAACGCAAATCGTTGAAGGATCTCTTGTCTTATCGCTGCAAACATTGCATAAATCGCCGTCGGTAAAATTATAACAGACTGTACAATATCTCAAATTTTCCTTTGCCTCCAAAATAGCATTTGACAAGTTTGATACATCTTCTTTCGGCATATCAATTATATAAAAGGCAAGTCTCTGGGCCGTCTTTCTTCCTATACCAGGAAGCCTTGACAATTCATCAATTAACTTAGATAATGACCTCGAATAAAAATTCATTAATTAATTCACCTCAAAATAGACCTGGTATATTTAAGCCACCCGTTACTTTTCCCATCTCCTGGGCAATCATCTGCTCAGCACTTCTTAATGCCTGATTTACTGCTGCCAATACAAGGTCCTCTAACATTTCTACATCATCTTTGTCAACAACAGCAGGATCAATCTTAATGCTTATTAACTCTTTTCTTCCATTCGCAACAACCTTAATAGCTCCGCCTCCTGCGGTCTCTTCAACTGTCTTGCTTTCAAGCTCCTCCTGTACCTTTTTCATCTGTTCCTGCATCTGCTGGGCCTGTTTAATCATGTTGTTCATGTTAAAACCGCCTGGAAATCCTCCTTTTGCCATTAGGCATACCTCCTATTTTATATTTAATGCTCTATCTTATTTATATGCTGATTTTGACTTAGTAGTGAATATATTTAATCTATAATTTCTACATCGCCAAAATAATTTTTAACCTGTTCTAGTAATTTATCGTCATCATTTTTTACAGTGACAAAATCTAAAATATATTCATTTCCCGATATTTTCTTGATAACATCTTTAATATAGTCTTTATTTTCTACCCTATTTAGTTCATTTACGTATAATTCTTGTTCCTCAGGATATTCTACCATAAATTTATCATCTTTTAAATATGGTTTTCCAAAGTTCATAAAAGAATAAATCATTGGCCTATCTTTTTTTATCATTCTTAATGCCTTGTTCCATATATCATTAATGTCTATATTGGTGACATCTTCTTTCTTAGTTTCTTCATCTTTTGTATTATTTTCCCTTTCTTCCTCTCTTTTTAAATCTTCAAGCCTGTTCTCTTCATTAGAGCTTTTTATATTTTTGACTTTTTTTTCTTTAGTAAGTGCTATTTCATTATTTAGATTCTTTATATTATTTAATTTATTTTCAAGATTTTCAATCCTATTCAGAATACTGGACATATCCGGTGAAATTTCAGGACATACGAGTTTTAAGATGGTTATTTCAAGCAGTATCCTTGGTGATGCAGAGTATCTAATTGTACCTTGTAGCTCCATTAATTTATCAATGGCATTTGACAAAAATGTAGTATCAAATTCAGCCGCCAAAAGCTTTTTACCGCTTATATCGACATCAAGTATATCTTTAGATTCCTCACCGCAGGTTTTATATATAAGCACATCTCTTAGGAAGTTTAATATTGATTTAATTAAATTGCTTATATCTATACCATAAAGCATCAATTTGTCAATTTTTTTCATTGATTCTTTCGCATCTTTATCATTTATACTTTTTATAAGGTCGTATATAGTATCATCATTTACTGTGCCAAGGATATCACATGCAACATCATATGTTAATACATCGCTATATGATGCACACTGTTCGAGAATGCTTATAGCATCTCTCATTGAACCATTTCCATATTGTGCAATTGTCGATATAGCCTTATCCTCTGCATTTATTTTGCTATCGCTACAGATCCTCTTTATATTTTGTGCTATGACCTTCGACGATATCCTCTTAAAGTCAAATCTTTGGCACCTTGAAAGAATCGTAGCAGGTATCTTGTTTGGTTCCGTTGTTGCCAATATAAATATAGCATGTGACGGTGGTTCTTCAAGAGTCTTTAAAAGCGCATTAAAAGCACTACTTGATAGCATATGAACTTCATCAATTATATATACTTTGTACCTGCATATTGATGGAGCATATATGATAGTATCTCTTAAGTCTCTTATATCATCAACACTATTATTTGATGCAGCATCTATTTCTATAATATCCATTAGTGAGTTATTATTTGCAGATGTACATATATCGCAATTATTGCATGGCTCTCCATCTTTTGCATTACGGCAATTTACGGCTTTTGCAAAAATCTTGGCAATACTTGTTTTACCTGTGCCTCTAGTACCACAAAAAAGATATGCATGACCTATTCTTTCCGTTTTTATTTGATTTTTCAGAGTCCTGACAATATGATCCTGCCCCAAAACTTCACTAAATTTGCGCGGCCTATATCTTCTGTATAATGACTGATACATAAAAACACCTCATTTATTTAATTGTAACAAAAAAAAGGATATATTTCTATATCCTTTAAGCTAATTTATGAGCTCATTTTCCTTTTTTACTCTTTCAATCTTTCCTTTATCTTTCATGTATATTGATATAACACTGTCAACAACATATGGATTAAATTGCGTCCCTTTATACTCTAATAGCTCATTTATTGCATCCTCAAAGGGCATTCCCTTTCTATATGCCCTATCAGATGTCATGGCATCGATGGAATCCGCAACACATAAAATTGCTGCTACAAGTGGTATCTTATCATCATCAAGGCCAAATGGATATCCTTTGCCATCGTATCTTTCATGATGCTTTTCGATACCATCTATTATATCCTTTGATAAACCAATGGGCTCTAATATCTTTTTTGATATTTTTGGATGCTGCTTAATTATATCATATTCTGAATCAGTTAGTTTTCCAGGTTTCGTAAGTATTTTATCGGATATGCCTATTTTGCCTATATCATGAAGAATACCAGCTATTTTTAGCTTTTCAATTTCATCCTTTGATAATCCCATGCTTTCGCCAATTAATACAGCATATCTTGAAACCCGTAAAGAATGTCCTTTTGTATATCTGTCTTTTGCTTCAACTGCATATGCCAACGCTTGAATAGTTTTCATATACCATTTTCTCAAATTATCATAAAGTCTTGCATTTTCGATAGCAATTGAAACACTACCAGCGACTGACCTCAATAAGCTTAAATTCTTCCCAAGCTTTGATTTTGTTAGAATATTTAAAACACCCATCGTCTCATCTTTTGAAATTAATGGAACAGATATCACGTTTTGAATATTTAGTTCCTTAAGCTTTGGTTTTATAGCTTCGTCAAAAGGAAATTTGTCTACATCTATCAAAGTTATCTCTTTTGATATGAATATTTTCGTATTTGCATCGTTTGACATAGATATTTCTTTTATCACAGGCTCTTCCATTAATTCACCAGCACTCACCATTAATGCAAGCTTTCCTGTGTCTTTATTTATAGTCCTAATTGTGCATAGTGGCGATTCTAATACAGTAGCAACCTTATGTGCAATAGAATAAAGTATATCTTGAGAGTCTAAGTCTTTTGTTAGTAGTTGTGTTACATCACTAATTGTAAGTATCTGCCTATTCCTTTCAAGTATTTCGTTTCTTGCGCTGTAATAATCTGTTATATCACGAGATATACCTTGAAGGCCGATAACTTCATCAAAGTTATTCTTTATTATCCTTGTTCGAGTTTCCGTTATAAGTTTATAGCCATCTTTTCTTATAAATTTCACTTCAGCCATGTTAATTTTTCCTATCATCATGTTTTTCAATACCCTTTTATCATCTTCATCAACAAATTCAAGAATATTTCTCCCTATAATTTCATCAGGCAAATAGCTTAAATACCTCATTGATCTTATGTTTATAAATTCTATGTTAAAATCCTTATCAACAAACCATAAAATATCTGACATGTTATCTACAAGTGTCCTGTATTTTGATTCTGATATTTCGAGTTCACCTGTTAATGCCTCAAGTTGTTCATAGGATGCCTCCAGTTCCATATTGAAATCCTGCAGCTCATTATTCTTTTTAATAAGCTCAACTGATTCATTTTTTAAATCCTCGTACGTTTTTTTTAGCTTCATCGACATTTCATCAAAGTTTTTGGCCAACTCTTTAAATTCACCCGTTACATCTATATCAATCTTATAATCAAAATCACCTTTTGAAATTCTTTTAACACCATCATTTAACCTCACTATAGGTTCTAACAAAATCTTTGATTCCCTCATTGAAATAATAATTGATATAAGCAATATTATAATAGATATTAAAACACCATTCGCTATTCCCTTAACAATATGTATAAAGGATATAAAGTAGATAAATATAGATACACCAAATATAATTGCAAATAAGCGGTTCCGATAATTTTTAAACATAAATACCTCCCGAGAAGATAAAATATCTAAAACATATTTCGACATTCAAAGTGAAAACTTTATAGTAATAATGAAAATTTTTGAATATTTATTGAATGTTACATTTATTTTTGATTTATTAAAATATTTTTGTAAATATGGTTAATAATAAAGGCCGCACACCCGACTTTGTCATGTTACCATAAGCGTTACACAGGCAGTTAACTCCATTCAAGCGCTCCTCCGGCACATGAAAGTATTTGCTTACCGTTGCTTCCTTCCAGACCTGGCGGGATTCACAAATTTCCATTGCGAAGGACTTGAATATCATAATCACTTACCTTTGCCAGCCTTACAGTAATCATGCCTCAGCTCGGGAATTCGACCCTGCTATAGCGGATTGCAGGTTACAGGGCACCGCTACCTCCCCATCTAGTACGGCCATGTAAGTCATATTTAATTGGCTTACGTTATTATTTTGCGTTATGCAAATGTTATTATACATGTTTTATATGTAAAAATCAACACTGTGATCTAGATTTTTAATGGAAGTTATGGATTAAGATGGGACATATTTTCATGGCGGAGAGAGAGGGATTCGAACCCTCGGTACCCATTTTGTGGGTACACACGATTTCCAGTCGTGCGCCTTAGACCAGCTCAGCCATCTCTCCATGGTATTTCATGGCGGAGAGAGTGAGATTCGAACTCACGAGGCGGGAATCCGCCCACTCGCTTTCGAGGCGAGCGCTTTCGACCACTCAGCCATCTCTCCGGATTTACCTAAGTCTACTAAAGAAATCACTTATTAGTTTTTTACACTCATCTTCCATTATACCAAAATAGACTTCAATTTTCTTATTCAAAAAATCATATACAGTACCAGCAGCACCGCTATCGCGGCTCTCTACGCCTATATAGACTCTTTTTATCCTAGATTCAATTATCGCACCTGCACACATAGGACATGGCTCTAATGTAACATACAGCGATGCACCATTGAGTCTCCAATCTCCCATGTTTTTGCAAGCATCTTTTATCGCATTGATTTCAGCGTGCTGCGTTGCATCTTTTTCACTTTCTTTTAAATTATGACCTTTTCCGATGATAGTGCCGTCTTTAACAACAACTGCACCAACCGGCATCTCATTAAGTTTAAAGCTTAGCATAGCTTCATCAATAGCACTCTGCATGTATTTATTGTACATCTTAATCACACATAAATGGTGCGCCCGAGAGGACTCGAACCTCCGGCACACGGTTTAGGAAACCGTTGCTCTATCCTGCTGAGCTACGGGCGCATGATTTATATTATATATAAAAATTAATTTTTGTCAATATCATGGTGCGCCCGACAGGATTCGAACCCGTGGCCTTTTGATTCGTAGTCCCTTATAAGCCACTTTTATCGAATATTGTCTATTCTTCTTAAGTCCCTCTAATGCGCACCATTTCAACGTTTCTTTTACTTATTTCATTATACAATATGTGTTGAAATTAATCAAGTTTTTTCAGTTCGCAATCAGCTCGCAATCAAAAAATCAATTTAAAATAACATATCCTTAAGTTTCTTTGTCGCTTCTTCTTGCATATCTGGCAATACATGCGAATAAATATCTAATGTTATTCCGATATTAGCATGTCCTAATCTTTCACTTACTACTTTTGGATTTTCACCTGCCTTCATTAATAATGTCACTGATGTATGTCTTAAATCATATAGTCTTATATCTGGCAAACCTGCATTTTTTAAAAGTACTAGAGTTAATAAAATTTAAAATGAAAAATTAACCAACCTAAAAAGATGCTTTGTATTTAAGAAAGCAAGGCATCTTTTTTAGTTTATATTGAATTTTCTGAATATTTGTTATATAATAATGTCGAATTAAAAAGAAGACAAGCATAAAAATAAAATGCGCTATGCATCATTCTCTTTCCTTTACGGTTGAAATATCCGGGCCTTCAGAAAGCATTTTGCAAGTATCAAAGGATTAACTTTCTGCCGCTAAAGTTAATTCCTTTGCATGTATCCGAATATTTCATAAAAGAGAATGGCAATGGAAGGTTGCTTGATTTTCTTGAAAGTATTTAAATACGCAGTAGACCTCATGTATTTGCACCAGCGGTAAAGCCCCATGCTCATAGGCTTGGAAAAGAGCAGACGGAATTTTAAGGCATCAGTTATCCAGCATGATAAAAAAATACATACAGCAATAAGCAGCTGCATCGCAAAAATCACTGCAGAAGAAAATTCTATCATGCTATGCGGATAATGTCTTTAAAGAAGATAAAGCGGCTTACCGGCTTTATCAGCGACACAATCTTAACTGGTAATGATGTTTTAACAAAGACTAAACTTAATTTAAGATATAAAACTCACTCACGCAGCGATAATAAGGGAATATAAACGGCGAAGCTGGTTATATTCCCTGTACTATGTTTTTAGGAGGCTTTTATTATGAGCAGAAAAGGAAGTATTTTTTATAGACTCCTCAATAATTTAAAAGAACAGCAGTCATTTTGAAAAAGTAAATATGCTGTTAAGAAGAAAGCTAGAGAAGAGGCAATAAAGAGTTGACTTCATGGTCAGGATGTATTTAATGCTATGAATGATGCAGTTTTTAATGCAGGTATCTTCTCTGTACAAACTTATGCGACTTATCGCAATGAAGTTAAAAAATTTGCTGATTGGTGTAAATCCAAAGGTGTGAAAAACAAAGACTTTGACAAAACAAAGGATATGGTATCAGACTATTTAAGCGAAAAAATCTCACTGGGTAAATCAGCATGGTCTATAAAAGTTGCAAGAGCAGCTCTTAGAAAAGCATATAAGAATAATAGCCTCACAAATAATATCGAAATACCTGAAAGAAAGGTAAAAGATATAACAAGATCAAGACTTGAAAGACCTGATGATAAAAAAATTAACTAGAGAAGCAGTAAGAGAAGTAAGCAGAAACTTAAGTCACAGCCGTGAAAATGTAACAGTATCACATTATTTGTCATAAAAATAAGGGTGGTTGATCACGCCACCTTTATTTCTTTGGTAGAAACTTATCCACCCATTTCTTTTGTTATAGGTACTCACCTTTTAATTTTTAAAAGCTAATCCACTTTTTATTTTTTTAATTCTACCTTCAATCATATTATGACACATAATAATAAAAATGTCAATAGAATATTAAAAATATTTTTACTAATCTCTTAATATGATTAATTACCATTTAAAAGTTAATTTAAGCTTCTAAAAGTTTAGCACGTCTGCGAAATATGAGCAGATGTACATCATAAATTTGTTTGATTTGAACAGAGCAAAAATAAAAAATCCGTTCTGCTAGTTAAAAGCTTATTTTTGAACCTTAAAGCCAGAAATAGTAATATAAATTTAATGTGAATCTAACGTTGATATAACACATCCTAATCTTTAGAATTATTTAAATAAGATTAATTATCTAATTATAAAATTGTTGCCCGCAAATTTATTATATCAATTTATGTAAGTAGATTTTCTTAATTATAAAAAGTTACAAAAAATCCTTCTTACACAATTAGAATAAAATCATTTAAAATGAGCGCAAAAATTAGGCTTAATCGTCTGTTTATTCATAAATTTAAATCTAGACATACTTTCTACCACACGTTTTTTTCTCTCATTTAGTTTTTGTCATAGATTCTTCTTTTATAACCTCATTAATTTCTTTTGCAATCTCATCTTTTACTTTCGCTTTTTCATCAACGAAAAACGTAAGTTATATTTTGATTTTTAAAAATTGAAATTTGGCCTAAATTCGCTTCTTCTAATCCTGATGCTAAATTCTCTTATATTAACGGTCACTATTGTTATGCTCACAAAACTGCTATTGTTACTAATGCTTTAGGTGTTGTTTGTCATGTCGATTTTTATGATGATAATTCTTTAAATCCTGATACGGCAAAATCTGCTCACGAATCTAAGGATCAATATGATACTAAAAGTCTTATCCCTGTCATTGATAATTTCTTTTCTCTTCATCCTGGTTTCTCTCTTAAATATTTTTTGGGTGATTCGGATTTTGATGCTTCTGATAATTATAGATATCTTTTTAAGGAACATGGCATAATTCCTATTATCCCTCTAAATTACCGTAATTCAAAAAATCTGCCTCAACCTGATGTTGCTTCTGATGGAATCCCTACTTGCCCTTATGACCCTTCTCTTAAAATGAAGTATGATGGTATAACTAGGGAGAAAGGCAGAGCTGCCAGGATTAAATGGCTATGTCCTATTCTAAAAAGGTTAAAATAGGTGATAAAACTACTTACATCCTTAAAAGGCACATTCCTTTTTAATATTTTAATAGCTTATACTACTGGTATAGTTCTCCTTTCTGCGAGACTAAAAGCGGAGCATACTTGCATGTATAACTTATCATATTAAGTATATTTATAAAATGACTATCTACTATAAGAATAGCTAACCTATTATAAATAATTACAATTTTTGTGGCAATTTTTAATTAAAATGTTCTAAGTATAAAAATCAATAAAATTTATATAAAATTAATTAATTGATTTAACCCTATTATATGTTTTATATATAAGCGCTACAGTAATCTCTGCAATTCCACATAGTATAAAAATTACCTTTGCGCTAAATACACTTGTTAAAGCGCCACCTATTCCTAAGGATATTATCGATAAAGGATCGACTAATGAACCTAAAAATCCATAAACCTTGCCTCTATTATCGTCATTAGTATTTTCTTGTATTATCGTATCTGTAAGTGTTTCAAACACTACAAATATTACGCCTAAGAAGGTAAAAAGTATTGATGATAATAAAAATATTTTGCTGTTGGAAAATGCAATAAGAGTAATTCCATCAAAAAGCAGTACAGTCGTCATAATTGAAATATTATTAAATTTCTTTCCTATTGAATTTATCAATATACCTCCAATAACCCCTCCAACACCTGCTAACGAAAAAAGCATACCACTTCTTGCTGCAAGCAATTTCTCCCCACCTAGGTAGTTCTTAACAAAAATATACACAAGTGGCGTTTGCATACTTATTATAAGCGTACTCAATAGATTAAGATTTATCACCTGTCTTATTACCATGCTGCCTTTGATAAATCCTATTCCTTGCTTTACTTCATTTGCCATATTGCTGATTGTTTTTGAAACATCATCAAATATATTCTCACTTTTATCTTCTTGAGCCTTTTCATCTATTCTAATAAAGGCAATTAAAATCGCAATTATGATAAATGTAAGACTATCTATTAAAAAAGATATATCATTCCCAAATATCGAAACAATTATACCACCTATAGAATACCCCACTATCATATTTATACTTGATAAACTGCTTCTTATGCTATTTGCCTCTAAAAGATGGTCTTTATCAACCAAAAGCGGGACAATCGAACTTCTAGCGGGATATTCAAATGATGTTAATATACCGTTTATAAAACTAATTATGTATATTAGGCTCATGTCATTTGCAAATATCAATCCAAAAGACGTAAAAGCAAATAATATATATAAAATCATCAATATGTTCTTTTTTCTCATCTTATCGACTACATTCCCAGCAAACAAACCTAGCAAAAAACTCGGTATCCCTTCAAGCATTAGTGTTGCACTTAAAGACAGTCCACTATTTGTAAGATACAATATTTTGCTTGAGATAGCTATCGTCGTAAGTCTTGTGCCAATACCTGATATTACATAACCAATAATATAAAGCATAAAATTACTATTTGATAGCAATACTCTATTTCTTTTCCCAAAATCATTTATCATGTCATCACTTCTTTCTACAATCTTTAATTTTCTTTAATTTACTCACCTATTCTTAGTATTTTGAAATTAACAAAATAAAACCTTTGAATTAAATTTATATTAATAAAAAATATTGGAATTAGAGGATGTAGGTTATGCTTCTTTGTAGAGTCATCGTCCCCTCTAACTGTGATTTATACAACCGACTACTCTAAGCCTCATATTGTCAAAGATCATTTTCTAAGATTTTGTGAGTAATTATCTTAAACTAAAAATATTTGCTACTGTTTATTAAGCAGCATTACATGCAATTTCTGGATTTTAATGCCATTTCAACACATTTTGTTCCTATTGCGTAAAGAACTCTTATAAGCTTACAGCACAGTGTTATGAACGATTACTCTCGCATATTTTCGGCCATTTTTGGTCGGGAAATTATCATCAAAGTTCTTTACTTTTCTTGACATGCATATGATTGATAATAACTATTTTAATTCCTTTATATCTAAGAAACTTTACTAAAACTCATAGTATCCTGTGGGTTCCATGCTATAACGTTATCTTTAGCATATTCTTTGCTTATTTTAGTAAATTATTTATAGAATTCAACAAAGCCTATTTTATTTGTTGGTAAAGCTAAGAGTTTTACCATGCTTAATTCCTCTAAAGTCCTCTGCTCTTGCTACATGTTTTTCTTTCGCAATATTAACTACAAAAATTAATGTTTGTTCATTTATCTGCATTATTTTTATTTTGGTTATAATTCATTTTAGGTACCTCCAATGATAGTTTTAATTTATTTAGAAATGGGTAAATTCATTACCACGTATTCTACCATGATATGCCTTTTTATCAACCTTCAATTTTGTCCATTACAGGAATGCTCCCTTTAAATAGCGTATTAATTATATGATTTATAATCTCTTTTCGTGCATTACAATAATGTTCTCTTTTTTCATTAATTGTCCATCCGTTTATTCTTCTATGAAAACACCCACCCTTACATATCGAAAAATATACGCATTTCATACATTCAACACTAATATCACTACATAAATTTTTAAATCTGCTGAACTGATCTCCACAAATGATATCAATAAAATTATTTTGATTAATATTTCCTAATTTTAGAGAACCAACATTTACTAAACATTCACATGGATAGATGTCTCCATTTGATAATATAGCAAGATTTCGTCCACAGTTACCAGAAAATTCACATATATATTTATCTGGCTGTTCAATATTATAATGCCAATTTATTGTCTTATCAATTATATCACTTAATGTAATTATGTTAATACACGAAAAATTAATGCTATACCATAAATCAAAAATTTTAATTAAAAATCTTGATAAATCATCTGATGAAGGGCTTAGCTCATCATTATTGTAAAAACAAGGTATAAAATCAATTAATTTTATTTTAAGTTTATCAACAAAAAAATTAAAAATATCTTCTGGAAAATTCGAAGAAAATTTAGTAATAACAGATAATATACCTATTGGTACATGTTCTTCCTGAAGTTTTCTAATATTCTCTATTATTACATCAAAAGTACCATTATCATCTATAAACTTACGATATTTATTATGTATATATTTTGGACCATCAAGGCTAATTCCTAAACTAAATTTGTTATCTTTAAAAAAATTTATCCACTCATTATCAATTAATGTAGCATTAGTTTGTAAATAATTAAATATCTTAATGTTAGCATCTTTATTAAGTTCACTATATCTGTTCTCTATCTCCATCATCTTTTTATAATAATCCAATCCAGCTACTAGTGGTTCGCCACCATGCCATACAATATTTAAAATTAATTCTTGTTTATTACTTTCAATAAAATTTATATAATTCTGTAGGATATTTTCAAAAGTACTAGCATCCATATTACCAAGACTATCAAAAATATTATTGGTATTCCCCCTTTTACAATAACAATAATCGCATTTCATATTACAATGTTCAGATGGTTTGATAAAGACTTGTTTAATTTTATATTCATAATCAAAAAGCATTTGTAACCCTTCTTTCAATAATATTTAAAGACTTATATTAATTTAAATTTATATTTTTCTTTTCGGAAAATATAAATCTAAATTATTTAGAATATGGTAAATAATTCCCTTTCTTGCCTCACAATAATAATCTTTTAAATTATAAGTATATTGAGGTAATCTCCTATTTAAACAACCAGCATGACAAATATCTAAAATATCACATCTTAAACAGTCTTTACTTACGTTGTTATATAATTCTTTAAATTCATTAAATTCTCGTTTTTTTAATATACTTATGAAATCTTCTTCTTTTATATTTCCCAATTTCATATAATCAATAGGGGTCAAGCATTCACATGGAAATATATCACCATTTACAGAAATACTATAATTACGTCCACATACTTCACCCAACTCACAACCTACATTTACTCTAATATTTTTATCATATTTACGCAAAATGTTTTGGAAAATGTCATTTAAAAATCTAATTTTTATAACATTTTTATATTTTTTCATCCAAATATCGAATATGTTAATCATAAAGTTCTTATAATTTTCAACTGATAATGTATATCTATCATTATAAAAATAACATGGAATAAAGTCTACAACATTTATTCCTAAATCAACAAAGTATTCCAATATCTGGCCTCCATAATTTACATAATCGTTATTAATTACAGATATAATATTAATTGATATATTACATTGTTTGAGTAATAATATTCCATTTATTGTATCTTCAAATGATGAATATCCCTTCCTATTTAATCTATGTTTGTCATGGATAAATTTAGGTCCATCTAAACTAATTCCTATAATGAATTTATTGTTTTTAAAAAATTCTATCCACATTAATAAATTTCATTTATCCAATTACTTAATTAAATTTTAAAGTTAACTTTTTTTCGATTAATTTAATAATAATACTGTTATTGAATTTTGAAAATAGCTTGTTGGTACAAATTATTTTGTCAATATAAGTCGAATTTTATCGTAACTATTGTACTAGTAGGCTATTAAAAAATTGTTATATTTATTACTTTTTTAATAAAGATCTATGATACCAACTTTTGTTGCCCTGAAAACTAATTCTGCATCCGTGTTTGCTTTTAATAAAATTCGAAGTTTTTTTATATGATTTTTAAGAGTATTTTCTGCAATATGCATTACTTTACATATATCTTTTCTCTCCATCCCATGCGCTAACCAATATATTATTGCTGTATCAATTGAAGTTAATTCCGACTCAATTGTATACAATTTATTTTTATATGTTAAAGCTTTTTCTACACATTTAACTATATTTCTTAAGATAAAACTTTGATAATCTATTTTTTGACAATTTACACATGACAAATCAAGATAAGCAATTATTAAAGCATTTGCATAATCAATTACAGGTATTGCCGTACAATACCAATTTTCTAATATGTCCCACTGATGATCATTACCACATATTTGATACTGTTGTTTATATTCCATTGCTAAACTGACTGCATTTATTCCACTGCTTTCTAGCTTTAAACTGACTCCTTCTGCCAAATTTATTTCTTTAAAATAATTTTCTAATTTATTGTTATATATTAATCTAATGATATAGCCATCTTCATCACATAAAATAAAAAAATAGCCTTCATCAATCATTCTCATATACAAAAAGTCTGTATTTATAATATTATCAAGTACTGTAATAATATCATTTTTACGTTCTTTTCTATGCTTAAATTCTTCAGCTTCAATACTTTTTTTAAATTTCCCGTCTATAAAATTTAAATTTAATCTACTTAGTTTAAGATATAATTCTACATACTCTCTTGATTCTTTTGTTACAGTAATGACTTCAAACAATTTAGATACCTCCATTATTTTTAAAATAGCATTAATCATTAATTAATTCTATAAAATAGCAAAAAATCCTCCTTAATAAAGAAAGAGATGTTTTTTAGGTATTTGCAAAACCTCATAATGCTCTATAAAAGTGGAATTCCGCTTATATTTTTAAATGATTTCCTCTACTTTTGTCGAATTATTATATAATATTTAAATCATCTTGAAACATGAAGGAAATAAGTATTGGAGCCAATTGTTATAACAAAAAACGAATTTATTTCAGGGCTGCATAAATTAAAAGCAGCAAAAGTGCTAGATTTAAATGAAATAGAATGCATAACAATGAGCTACAATAATATTGACAAAGAATTGGCTGAAATTGACAAAAACTTAATAATGACAGAATAGACAGTCTTGTAACATACTGAACATTTAAAAAGAATGAAAGATCTGTATGAAGCAAAGTATCCAGAAACAAAAGCAGGTATAAAATGCGCTTATGGAATGAACAAAGCATCAGGATATAACGTTGACGACAAAATGACACCAACGTTTGCTGAAGATACTGCTAATAAATCAAGGAACACCATAATTCCAATTTCAACTCGCAATCAACTCGCAATCAAAAAGGGTATGCATCTTACGACACATACCCTCAAATATGCTATTTTACTGGTGCGCCCGACAGGATTCGAACCCGTGGCCTTTTGATTCGTAGTCAAACGCTCTATCCAACTGAGCTACGGGCGCATATTTACATACTGTATGATAACATATTTTTTTATAAATTGCAAATACTTATTTCAATATGTTTGTGTCAAGTAGTTGTTGGCAAATTTTTTTCTTCAAATTTTATCCGCATAATGTTTAATGTATTGTGAATTTTCGTGCAATTGTTTTTACTCCATTCTTATCTTCATATTGCGCCTTTTATATGACTTTTAATTCACTTAAACATTTGTATCTGAGTATTTCTCTTATTGCTTTTCGACTGTTTGTCATTGCACAACCTTCAAACGGCATACCGCCTCTTTGTATGCGATATGTTTTTGCTTTTTTCTGCTTTTTGTTTACATCCGCTGCTGATAGTTTTATTTCTTCTTTTATCTCTGTTAATTTTTCTTTTGATATTATAACATTGAAGTATGTTTCTACTACACTATAAAGTTTTCCACTTGTCTTTAAGGCTAATATCTTTGCTAAATTGTTTGCACCTTTTTCTGTCCAACTCATTTTTCCTGCATTCATTCTGCTTGCTAATGTGTCAAATATATTGTTTTCCATTGTTCCTAAATGTTTGTATTCTATTCCTTCTGGGGCTTCTGGTATTTTTATTTCTTCTCTCTTTTGGTATGGTTTTATCCCTTCTTTATTGGCTACTAAATAGTTATATAGTTTTTCTAATTTCTTCATTTGCTTTTCATCATCTTTTTGCTCTATCATTAATTTTGCTATGTATTCTAGGCTTTCTTCTGCTTTTCCTTCATCTAGCATTTTCATTAATTTGCGGGCATCTTTTTTGTTCTCTACATTCCTTATTACTGCTTGGCTTTTATGAAATGGATCTAATTGAAAATATACTCCTTCTTCTCCCAAGCTTTCTTTAATCCAACTTGCTCCATCCCCATTTATTATCTTTATTTCTATTTCGTCTATGTTGTATTCTTTTGCTATCGTTGCATCTACTAATTCTTTAAATTCTTTGCTGCTTGCAAATCCTGCACATGCTATTTTATTATGTGTTATATATTCATTACTTCCTGGGCTTCTTTTTACCCATCCGTCGTATGCTACTGCTAATTTTATTTCTTTCTTCCCTCTGCTTTTTTTGCCTTTTGGTCTATCTTTGCCTTGCATAGATAACCATAATCCATCCATTTCTTGAAATAATATTTTTGTTTCTTTTTCTCCTCTTAATTTGTTTTCTTTGAATAGTTTTATATCTTGTTTTTCTAATTCCGCTATTTTCTCTCCAATCTTTTGTATTATATTCCATGCAGTTGTATGGCTTATGCTTTGATTTGTTAATGATTCTATATTTTTCGCTGCTTCTCTATATGATATTTCTGTTACATTTTCTACAACTTTTTCAATAAGATTTGTTGATATATGCCCTATTGTATCCATTTTTAAATACTCATCTAAAAGATAAACATATTCCTTTTTACCTTCACTATTTATATGTCCATAAATTCTTTTATCAAATTCAACAGTGCCCATAATTGTCTTTACGTTTGTATGCTTTTTACCTTTACACCTATATTCTTTTTTGTCCCTTTTTTCTAGTAGCATATCATCTATTTTCATAAGGATTTGAGCCATTATTTTACAAGCTTCTTCGCAGACTAATTTGTAAATTTCTACTTCTAAATCCTTGAAATTTATTTCATTTTCGTTTAAATTTATTTCTAGCATGTAATCACCTCTATAACGCTTTTTTGTTTTTTCTATTTAAACATTATAGCGGATGATTCATGTGAATGGAAGGTATCTTTTGGATGCCTTCCTTTTTCTATTTTTTACCGCCTACTAAAATTATACACTAAGTTTCAATATCGAAATTGATTTCAATAAATAAAAGGGTTATAAGTATTGTAACCTATAACCCCTATTTTAAACTTCTTTTATTACTGCATTCCTGCCTGTCCAGGCGTTTGTTGATTTGCTTGCTGTTGATTCAAAAAGCCGGCCTGTGGCTGCTGTGCTTGCGCACCCATAGGCTGTTGTGCTTGCGTTCCTAATTGCGGTGTTAACTGCTGTAGCTGCTGATTCGATGAATCTAATATTTTGCTCATTTGAGCAAAAACTTGATTTGCTTGAATGCTTTGTTGTGCCTGCTGAAGCGCAGCCATGGCCTGTTGCAAAGCCTGCTGTACCTGCATATCTGTTTGCTGCTGCTGTTGCTGTGCTTGTGTTTTAACCTGATTTAATAATTGCTGAAATTGCTGAGGTGTAACATTTATACCCATGCTTTGCAGTTGTTGCTGAAACTGCTGTGCTTGCTGTTGCGCTTGTTGTTGAGCCTGTTGCTGTGCCTTTTGCTGTGCCTGTGTACTTGGCTTACCAAATCTTGCACTTAATTCCTCTGATACTTCGCTGTTGATCTTTTCTCCCATGTAATCCTCAAATTCTCTTCTATTCAATGTTAACCCTCCTTTAAAATATTTCCCCGCTATATAATATTCCCTTAATAAGTAGAATTACTAATGAAAATTTTTCTATTGTAATTGATTAAGATTATTTATTATGTCCTCGTATACTTTAATTCTCTCAATGCCATCTTTTGCAATACATACATTTTCAAAGGCTTTGTTCAAGCTATCAATAAGTTGTGGCGGCATATCATAAACATATTCAACTTTTTCAACAGGTAGTTGCCTATTTAATTCCATGTTCAGCAATATGTCCTTTTCAACGATTGATTTTAGTGAATTTAAATCATTTTTTAAATTCACTATTTTATAATTATTTTTTTTACAATCGTTATTAAGTTCTTTTATATTTTTTATCACCCCTAAAATATGTTCTATTTTATCGTCCTTATTAAATTTTAAATTTTCTTCTGCCTCTGTTTTTACTGCTTTTGATTTTCTAAAATAGCTAACTAAGTATTTCCTCTCTTCTCTATATTCTTTTATTTCATCGCCTTTTAAGTGTTTATCTATGTCTTGAAATAACTTATTAACATTTTCTTCAATCTCACCTAAGTTTATTTCTATTGAATTATTTATTTCATTAAATTTGTCATGAAAATGTTCAATATCCTTAATTATGCTATCTATTTTAATTGTAGTTTGCATTATTTCCATAGCAATCACCACCTGTTTTTATTATTTCCAATTTTGATTTAAAAATTTTCAAATTTCAATTAAAAAAAGAGGTCTTCTATGACCTCTTTATTTCAAACTATTATTTAAATCATTTAATATATTTTTAAGCTCATCCATATATTTACCGAAATCTGTCCAGTTTCCGTTTTTCGTAGCATTTATGGCATTATTATAAATATCATTTGCCTTCTTTATAAGCTCTTGCTGTGTCTGATTTAAATTCGTAGGTGCTTGTTGCGGCAATCCAGGCACGGTCTGAGGCTTTAAATTAAATAATTTATTTAAAGCATTTTGCAGTGTATCTTCCATCACTATTTTATCTCTGTATGCCAGTATAACCCGTTTAACTTCAGGTAGAGCATTATCATTTGATGACTGTATATAAAGGGGTTCGACATACAGCATTGCATCATCTATTGGTAATGTCAAGAGATTTCCCCTTATTACACTAGAACCCTTTTGATCCCACAGGCTTAATTCCTTTGAAATTGTGGGATCCTGGTCTATCATGTTTTCTACCTGCATAGGTCCATAAATTATACTGCTCTTTGGGAATTTGTACACAACAAGCTTTCCATAATTGTCGCCGTCCATCCTTGCAGCTAACCACGCCACCATGTTGTCCTTTGTAGCTGGTGTATATGGAACCATTAAGATATACTCTGCTTTACTTCCATCAGGTAGCTTCATTATTACATATTGTGACTCCTGCGGCTGTACTTTACCAGAGAATTTCTCCTTTGCAATATCCCATGAATCCTCTTTATTGTAAAACACTTGTGGATCACTCATGTGATAATTTTTATACACATTTGATTGTATATCAAATAGATACTGTGGGTATCTTATATGGGCTTTTAAGCCTTCCGGCATTTTGTCGATGCCCTTAAAAAGTCCGGGGAATATCCCATCATATACCCTTATTACCGGATCATTTTTATCTGATATATAGTAGTTTACATCACCTGTATATGCATCAACAACCACCTTAACAGAATTTCTTATATAGTTTATTCCTGTTTGTGCATATGGCTCTGAATATGGATAATTACCAGAATATGTATATGCATCGATAATCCAGTAGAGTTTTCCATTGTCTACAACGATATAGGGATCATCATCATATATAAGGAAGGGTGCAATCTTTTCAACTCTGTCTTTAATATTCCTGTATATCAGCATCTTGCTATCTGATGTAATATCAGTCGACAAAAGTATTTTAAAATCCCCCGTATAAGCTGTAAAAAAAATCTTATTTAAAAATGTCATAGGTATACCGGATTTACCCTTATAAAATGTCTCTTTATTTGTATCGCCTGATGGGTAATCGAACTCCCCTGTCTTTGTATTGACTATTGCATAGCTGTTCGTAAGTTCACCAAAATAAATTTCAGGCCTTATTATTTTTATATTCGTATCCGTTGTAGGAGGGATATTTTTAACAAGCAAATCAGGTTGGCCAGTCGCCGTAACATCATTAACCGTAGATATAACGACACCATATCCATGTGTATATTTGAGGTGCATATTTATCCAATTTTTTGCCTGACTGTTTAAATTATCAAGGTTCATCTCCCTCGCAGAAATAAAAACCTGCTTGTAATTTCCGTCTATCGTGTATCTATCAATATCTATGTCATTAAATTTGTAGTAAAGCCTTATACCTTGAAGCTGATTATATATTTGATTAACAGGTCTATAATCATTAATTCTTATATTATTTACAGTATCCTTATTTTCGTTGAGAACCTGTTTATCAATATCTTTTTTGAGGTAATAGTTCTTTTCAGCTACATTAATAAGGCCAAATGCTCTCTTCGTGTATTCTATATTGTACTTTAAATATGTTTTCTCTTTATCAAGTTCATTTGGCGCAACAACGAAGCTCTGAACAACAGCTTGTGATATTGTCGATAAAATTAATATTGCGATAATTATTATGGGTGACGCAACTATATATTTAAGTTTTTGTTTAAATGCACCTAACATGAATAGAACGCCTGATAAGATAGATGCAAAAATTAATATCCTGTAAAATATAAGTGTAACATGTACATCTGTAAAACTTGCTCCAAATGCAACACCTCGTCTTGAATAAAGGATTCCATATGACTTTAAATAAAATCCAAGTGCAAGCACGATAAAAAAAACAAATCCTAATATTGCTATTTGCCTAAAAGCAATCATGAGAATGTCTTTATTGTATATAGCTTTAAAAAGATTACCGCCTCTATCGGATATCTCGTAAAACCGTGTTTTATCCGAAAGATACATGAGGCCATATACTATAATCGTAGCAACTATCAGTATTGGTATTATTACTATAAGCAATTCATAAATATCAAATAAAAAAGGCAGTCTGAACATGTAAAGACTTATATCTTCATTAAATATAGGATCTCTTACACCAAAATTTGCTGAATTAACATAAAACAGATAATCATTCCACCAATTTGAAGAAATAAATAGTGAAATAACGAAGCTTACTATAAAAGATACAGCAATTACAATGTTTCTAAATCGCCTATAGCCTTTTTTAACGACTATATCCTGCGCGAATTTTGCATAATCTTTAACCATTCTATTTAGATAGAAGTAAGATAATATAAATAAAATGATAAACGATGGTATCCCAATCATAATTTGTGTTAAAAACTTCTTAAAGAATACATTTAAATAGTTCATACTTAGAAACCATTGTATATCAACAATTAGGTTAGCAAAGCTTATAAGTACACCAATTATTATAAATATCGCAATTACAGATGTAATCACTACAATATTTCTTTTTTTCAAAATTATCACCATCCGATAAATATATTTCAAATAATATTATAATATATTTATAATATATATGACAACAAAATAAAGGGGATAAGCCCCTTTATTTCTTCTCGGCATCTTTTTTAGTAAAAGATTCTTTAGGCGCACCGCACTCAGGACATTTGCCTGGTTTGCAGCGGCTTTCTTTTTCATATCCGCATTTAGAGCATACCCACACTGCCATTTTATCACTCTCCTAATTGTTTTCTTTTGATAATTCTTCTTAATTATATTATATTCTAATACATATTTAATAATTTATAACATTTAATTTATTGATTATAACATAGCTATCATGTATATTAATAATAAACAGATAAATATCATGATTGGATGTGGGGTTAAATGAATAAGACATTAAAAATTTTTATTTTTATAATTCTTGGCGTTGTAATTTCTATAGGTACAGGTACTCTTATGTTTTATAAAAATATGAATGTTTCAAATGACACAAAAAACATCAGTGAGAATAAAAATACACCGACAGAAAAGGAAGAAAATATAGATAAGAAAAACATTTTATTTGTCGGTGATGCAGATGGTCTATCAGATACTATATTTGTTGCAAGCTTTGATTCAAATAAAAAAGAAGTTAAAATGTTATCGATTCCACGCGATACTTATTATCCCAGGCCTGGTTACAATAATCCAGGAGAGAAAAAAATCAATGCCGCATACTCTGAGCAAAAAATTGATGGTTTAAAAAAATCTGTAGAGGATTTATTAGGAATAAGGATTGATAATTACGTAATTTTAAGCTATAAAGGTTTTAAGGATATAATTGATACGATTGGTGGCGTAGAGATAAATGTACCATTCAACATGAAATATGACGATACCGTTGCTAAGCCTCCTCTCCATATAAATTTAAAAAAGGGATTACAAGTATTAGATGGAGAAAAAGCATTACAATATGTGCGCTACAGACACGGTTATACAGAAGGCGATATAGGACGAATAAACGCTCAGCAGGAATTTATAAAAGCCTTTATAAAAAAGGTAACAACACCATCTATACTTCCAAGGATTCCTTCTCTTGCAGTAACACTTAGCAGAAATTTAAAGACTGATTTATCCTTATCAGATATTACTAAATATGCTATCGCTTTTGCAAAAAATAAGCCTGAAAAAATAGATACTGCAATTATACCTGGTGAAGGTCGTTATCAAGATAATGTTAGCTATTATTACGTCGATTCCAAAAAAGCTATGGAAATTGCATCAAGTATGTTTGGAGAATATACAAATGGTGAAGCATCACAGACTGTATCACAAATGACATATTCAATATCAAATAACGCAATTAAAGTCGAAGTATTAAACGGGACAAAAATATCAGGCCTTGCTACAAAGTATGCTGATGAATTAAAGAAGTTAGGATTTAACGTTATAAAAATAGGCAATATAAGTGGCATTGATTATACTGATTCAAGAGTTTATATAAGAAATGATGCAGAAAAAGCTAATAAAGTAGCAAAAGCATTGTCTATAAATTATGTCGAAAATGATAAAAATAATAATTCAAATATAGATGTTACAGTTGTAATAGGTGAGGATAAAAAATAAATTTGTTTGGGAAAATACCTATTGAGGTGATATAAAATGCTAAACGCCATAAGAGAAACCCGTTCTGTCAAAGATGGGCTTCACAGTATAACACTTGAACTGCCTGATAAAGAATATACATTTGAAGATTTTAACGAAGATAATGCAAAGAAAATACTTGAGATGTATTTAAGCTACCATCAAGATGATGGCAGACCATCGGATGTAAAGATACATCATAATAATAGCTCACATATGGTAAATATAACAGCACATCTTCATTATCTTGGTAATTCAAAAACAGAACAGAGGACATATCCATCTGATGTTTTTTAAGGCGGAAAACCGCCTTTTTTATGTTAAAAGAATTAATTCTAAATTATATTAATTCATAGATTATAATGAAAATATATTTAAATGTTGATCGTTTTCTTTAATTGTTCAAAAACACGTTTGTATTCAGTACAATTTCTTATAAAAAATATTATGTATGGCGGAGAAGGAGGGACTTGAACCCTCGCGCCGGGTTATCCCCGACCTACAGTCTTAGCAGGACCGCCCCTTCACCAACTTGGGTACTTCTCCATGTCAGCTCAAAACTATAATATGCTTCTAATTACTGCGTCAGTAATCATATCTATGTTGCCCACATATCATATAAATTTAATGGCGGAGAGGGTGGGATTCGAACCCACGGCTCCGTGAAGAGACACTGGTTTTCAAGACCAGCTCCTTAAACCCCTCGGACACCTCTCCAAGCCGGAACGATATAAAGTATATCATATACCGGCACAGTTGTCAATAATTCTATATGATAATTTACTTCTATTTTAACCTCTTATTTCCTCAATACATCGCATTTCATATACGGTCTTAATGCTTCTGGAATGATCACAGAACCGTCTTCCTGCTGATAATTTTCTAAAATCGCTGCAAATGTTCTTCCTACTGCAACACCAGACCCATTCAATGTATGAACATATTGGGCTTTTCCACCGCCAACAGGTCTATACTTGATATTTGCCCTTCTCGCCTGGAAATCTTCACAGTTGCTACACGATGATATCTCAACATATCTTCCGTAGCTTGGCATCCATACCTCAAGGTCATATTTCTTTGTTGCTGTAAATCCAAGGTCTCCTGTGCATATTGATACTACTCTATATGGTATCCCAAGTGTTTTTAAAACATCCTCAGCATCATTTACCATTTTTTCAAGCTCATCATAGGATTTGTCAGGCTCGGTAAATTTCACAAGCTCAACTTTATTAAACTGATGCTGTCTTATGAGTCCCCTTGTATCTCTACCGGCAGATCCTGCTTCTTGCCTGAAACATGCACTGTATGCACAATGGTAAATCGGAAGTTTTCCGCCATCTATTATAGTTTCTCGATACATATTTGTAACAGGAACCTCGGCAGTAGGAATTAGAAAATAATCTGTTCCAGCAACTTTAAATGCATCTTCTTCGAATTTTGGAAGCTGCCCTGTACCATACATGCTCTTTCTGTGAACCATGAATGGTGGAAAAACTTCTGTATATCCATGTTTTTCGGTGTGAAGGTCTATCATAAAGCTAATCAATGACCTCTCAAGTCTTGAACCTAAACCTTTATAAAATGTAAATCTTGAACCCGTAACCTTTGACGCAGTCTCAAAATCTAAAATACCAAGGTCAACACCCAAATCCCAATGAGGTTTTATCTCAAAATCAAATTTTCTAACATCACCCCACCTTCTCACTTCGACATTATCTGCATCACTATCACCTATTGGCACACTCTCGTGAGGGATATTTGGTATTGTCCAAAGTAATTCATCAAGCTTTTCGTCATATGTTTTGACATCGCTTTCCATGCTTTTGATTCTATCAGATATCTCTTTCATTTCTTTTATTAAATCATCTGCATCTTTTCCTTCTCTTTTTAACTTTGCTATGTTTTCCGATTCTTTGTTTCTCGTATTTTTGAGTGATTCTAATTCTTTTAAAAGCTCTCTTCTTTTTTCGTCTACCTCAAGAAATTCATCGATATTTGAATTTTCTTTTTTTAATTCTATAGCTCTTTTTACTTCTTCTGGATTATTTCTAATCCTTTTGATATCAAGCATAATAACACCTCCAAGAAAAAATTAATCCCATCCCTAAATAGTAGGGACGGGAATTCCGTGTTGCCACCCTGATTCGGCTTTACGCCCTCATCACTGATTTAACGGTCGCCCGTTGGTTATTAACCATAGCTCCAGGCCGGATTCATATGTATTTTATACCGGTTCACACCTGCCACCGGCTCTCTTCTAATATAATACATACTATTTGCCCTTCACAGCTTCATTTTTACTTATTTTGTATTATACTACACAAAACGTATAATTTCAATAATTATTTTCCTGCCATAGAACCTATATTATTTATTGGCCATATTCTAAATACTATTTTGCCAAGAATTGCGTCTTTTGATACATATCTGTGCTGCCAAAATCTCGAATCAAGTGATTGATTTCTATTGTCCCCCATCATAAAATAATGATTTGGTGGAACTTTATATGGGCCAAATACACCATTTTTATCCATGGGTTCTTTAAGATAAGGTTCCTTTATTGCAACACCATTTCTATATAGGATGCCATTCTTTATTTCAATTGTATCCCCGCCAATACCTATTACTCTTTTTACAAAATTTACTGATGGATCATCAGGATACCTAAAAACGACTATATCTCCTCTTTTAATTGGCTCAAATCTGTATATAAATTTGTTCTCTATAAATTTATCATTTAACTGTATCGTATTTAGCATCGAACCAGTCGGTACATCTACAAGTTCGAAAATATAAGTCCTAATAAACAAAGCTATAATGAATGCAAGGCCAATCGTTATAATCCAGCTTATTAATTCCTTTCGAGCATTACTTTTCATTGTTCAATCCCCTTATCGAAATATACAAAAATATTATATCACATTGAAGTACCAAATACTAATTCAAAAATTAAAAACCAATAAATATTAATATGTATATTCTAATAAAATATGTCAATAATTAAAATATCTAATAGTTAAGGGGGGTATTGCATGAACGAAATTAAATATATTTTAGAACTTGCCAATATAAAAGATACAGAGTATAAAAACACACTTGCAATTACATCTCTAATTGAGCTTCTAATTGAAAAGGGTGTTATATCACAGTCCGAAATAGCAAAAAAATCATACGAAATAAAAATAAAAACCGCCCAATAAAATCCGGAAATACCGGATTTTATTTATTAATAGTAGACATAAGCTTTTTGTCATATTATAATTATTGTAAGGAGGGATCGAGGTGAAAGAATTTATCTCAAAATATGGCAGTAATTTAAAGGACATGTTAACTATTTTGGTTGTAGTAATTGCTTTTTACCTGTTGGCATTTAAATTAATTCCTTTTTTGATGCCCTTCGCAATTGCATTATTTTTAGCTATTCTTATTGATCCAGCCGTCGAATTTTTTGAAAAGAAATTAAGAATACCGCGAGGAATTTCTTCTATCTTACTGATATTTATGTTGATTGCAATAATAGGCCTTTTAATTACACTTTTGATAACACAACTGATTTTTGAGCTCAATACGCTTGCAGAATACGCACCAAAGTATACAAAAAATTTCGATTTGATTATACCTGATACGATAGATAGGATCAGAAGATATTACATTACATTGCCACCAAACATTACAACATTTTTTGAGAATAACCTTCAGTCAATTCTGAATAATATATCTATCATTGCAAAAAACATAGCTTCATGGCTTTTAAGTTTAGCTGCAAAGTTACCAAATTTATTCTTTATGACGCTTATAACAATTGTTTCAACATACTTCTTAAGCAAGGATAAATGGATGATAATCAATTTTTTTAAAAGACAATTCCCATCCGTCTGGACTAAACACGCAAATTACATAAAAATCGAACTATTTCAAACACTTATTGGTTTTTTAAGGGCTGAAATAATCATAATGTTTATAACATTTATGGAAGTTTCAATAGGCCTGACTATCATTGGATTTGATTATGCATTTTTATTAGGCTTGATAGTTAGTTTCGTCGATATACTACCTGTTTTGGGTTCTGGTTCAGTTCTAGTGCCATGGGCTTTATATAACATACTTACTAAAAACTATATGATAGGAATATATTTATTAATACTCTTAGGTTTCGTAACAGTTGTAAGGCAAATCATAGAGCCAAAAATTGTAGGAAAAAGCATAGGTCTCCACCCACTTGTAACGCTTCTCTCTATGTTTATTGGTGCAAAGCTTTTTGGCGGTTTAGGCCTTATAATGGGGCCCGTGTTCGTGGTTTTATTTAAAACACTTCAAAAAGCCGGAATCGTGCCATCTTGGAAATAAAAATAATTTAAAATGAAAAACCTCCTAATAGGAGGTTTAAATTTGTTTGCTTTCATCATCATATTCATTATTTACATTTTTTGTTAATTTTAGCATCTGGCCAGCATTAAATATGTGTGGCCCAAAATTTGATTACTCCCTACAACTGTAACATACTTTTTATCCATTTTTATAAAACCTACATCTGATATTCTGTAAATATCATATCAAATAGAAAGTTCATAGTACGGTAGTATTATATTCTTTTAATAAATTTGCCATCTCTATCGCCGAAACTGCAGCATCAAAACCTTTATTACCAGCTTTTGTACCAGACCTTACAATCGCCTGTTCAATCGTATCTGTCGTAAGTACGCCAAATATAACAGGTGTATCAAAATCAATCGAAACTTTTGCAATTCCCTTTGATACTTCATTTGCAACATAATCAAAATGTGGCGTATCTCCTCTTATTACTGCACCAAGTGAAATAATGGCGTCATATTTTTTTTTCATTACCATTTTTTTCGCTATAAGAGGCAATTCAAATGCACCGGGAGTCCAGGCGATTTCTATATCGTCATCTTTTACACCATGCCTCTTAAGTGCATCTAGAGCACCGTCTAAAAGCTTATTTGTTATGAATTCATTGAACCTGCTTATAACTATTCCTATTTTTAAACCTTCACCAATGAGTTTGCCTTCATATATTTTCAAGTTAATCTCTCCTCACAAATAATTTATATATAAAATTATCATAGTCTCCATTTACAAAATCAGAAAGAAAACTGTCCCATGTCCGGATTTCATACAGCGTGAAGGATGTGGCCCATCCTTTCCTTTTTTGTTTCAAGGTATTTTTCATTATGATCATTTGGACATATCTCTATAGGGACCCTTTCTACTATTTCAAGTCCATAACCTGATATACCGGCTAATTTTTTAGGATTATTAGTCATTATTCTAAGCTTTTTTAAGCCCAAATCTTTTAAGATCTGTGCTCCTATACCGTATTCTCTCATATCCGCCGGAAATCCAAGCTTTAGATTTGCATCTACAGTATCAAGACCACCGTCTTGAAGGTGATATGCTTTTATCTTGTTTATAAGGCCAATTCCTCTACCCTCCTGTCTTAGGTATAGGAGAACGCCACCTTCCTGTCCAATCTTTGTTAGTGCGGCATGTAGCTGGTCACCACAATCACATCTTAAAGATCCCATTATTTCGCCTGTTAAGCATTCTGAATGTACTCTCACAAGTGTAGGTTCTTCAGTTAACTCTCCTTTTATAAGTGCCACATGTTCTTTCCCCGTTAGAATTTCTTCATATCCTATTATTTTGAAATCCCCATATTTTGTAGGTAACTGTGCTTCAGCTACTCTTTTTACAAGTGTTTCGTTTTTCCTTCTGTATTCTATTAAGTCCGCAATAGATACTATTTTAAGATTAAATTTCTTAGAAAACTCTAAAAGGTCAGGAAGCCTCGCCATTGTACCATCATCTTTTATTATCTCACATATTACACCGGCACTTTTAAGGCCAGCAAGCTTTGCAAGGTCAAAGGCAGCTTCTGTATGTCCTGCTCTTTTTAATACACCGCCATCTTTTGCTCTTAATGGAAATACATGTCCAGGCTTTGTAAAATCCTCCGGTTTAGCATTATCATCAATAAGCATTTTTATGGTTAATGCTCTCTCATATGCGGAAATCCCTGTTTTACAATCCTTATAATCCACAGATACAGTAAAAGCAGTTTCTTTATGATCAGTATTATTTTCAACCATCTGGTAAATTCCAAGCTCATTAAGTCTCTTTTCCGTCATTGGAGCACATACAAGACCACGGCCGTACTTTATCATAAAATTAATGTGCTCTCCTGTAACCTTTTCTGCAGCCATGACTAAGTCGCCCTCATTTTCCCTGTTTTCATCATCAACAACAATAACCATTTTACCATCTTTAATATCATTTACAACATCTTCAATCACATCAAGCAAATTTATCAGCTCCTTCTAATTCTATAAAAGAATATACCTTCAAAAATATAATAAAGCCCTGAAGTATTTATACCTCAGGGCTTTGAAACATTAAATTCTATATTATAATAAATTAAATCCTATGTTTTCATTAACTCCTTCTTTCATCCAGACTGTACTGTCGGCTCTGGAATTTAACCAGATCAGCCATAGGCTCGCGGGCTATACCGCCGGTATGGAATTACACCAATCCCTGAAGGCATACTCTATTAAGTTATCTTAATTAATTATATAATATTTTAAAAATAAATACAATAAAAATTACACAAATCCATTATCTTTAAGCAAATCTTCAATACTCCTTTTTGGAATAATTTTTTCTATATATTTTGCTAATATATCCACTTCTATATTGACACTGTCTCCTACGCCTTTATGTTTAAGTGTTGTATAAGACTCTGTATGAGGTATTATTGATACTGTAAAATAATTCATAGATGCTTCAACAACAGTCAAGCTAATACCATCAACAGCTATGCTTCCTTTACTTACCACATACTTTGAGTATCTTTCATCAATGCTTATTTTAAATATATGTGCATTCATGTCCAAAATTTTATTGATTATAGTACCTGTTGTATCTATATGACCTGTTACAATATGACCTCCAAGCCTCCCTGTTAGACTTAACGCTCTTTCAAGGTTAACAATACTTCCATTTTTTAAGCTTCCTAAATTGCTTGACTTTAATGTTTCCGGCATTACATCCGCAGTAATTAAGTTTTTATCTATATTTGTAACTGTAAGACATACTCCATTTACAGCTATGCTATCTCCAACTTTTGTACCATCTATGACTTTTTCACATTCTATTATTAATTTAGTGAAATCACCATGTTGTAATCTTTTGACTTTGCCAACCTCTTCTATTATTCCTGTAAACATAATTCACACCCACTTTTCAATATATCCGGTTATAAGTATGTCATCATCAAACTTTGTTATCTCTATATCATTAAGCTTTATCGCATCCTTTATATAATCAATTCCATTTCCTTCTACGGGTGTTAACGCATTACTACCACCTATAATCTTTGGTGCTATATAAAACATGACTTTGTCGACTATTCCTTCTTTTAAAGCCGAGTAATTTAATGTTCCTCCTCCTTCGATAAGTACACTGTCTATGCCCATAGTTCCAAGTACTTTTATTAATTCTTTTAAATTCACTTTTCCATCTATGCTATCGACAATTATAATGTCGATAGCCAAATTCCTTAATTTATTTATTTTATCCACAGGCATTTTTTTAGTTGTTGCAATTATAGTCTTTGCCGATCTATCGCATAAAACATTTGAATCCAATGGAATTCTTCCTTGGCTATCGATTATAATCCTTGTAGGACTTTTTAACCCTCTTATTCTCGCGGTAAGGTATGGATTATCTTTGATTACCGTATTAACACCGACCATTATTGCCATGACACGTCCTCTTAACATATGGACATGCTCTCTTGATTTTTCGTTTGTTATCCATTTAGAATCACCAATAGTTGTTGCAATCTTGCCATCAACAGTCATTGCAGATTTTAAAATCACATAAGGAATTTTAGTTGTGATATACTTTATAAAGATTTCATTTAATTTTTGCGCTTCGTTTTTTAAAATTCCTGTATATACATTTAAGCCTGCCTCTTTAAGATACTTTATCCCTTTCCCAGAAACAAAGCTATTAGGATCCTCCATAGCTATATAGACATCTTGAATCCCTGATTTTATAATTGCATCGACACACGGTGGCGTTTTCCCATGATGACAACAAGGCTCTAATGTTACATATAATTGAGCACCTTTAACATCTTCTTTTGCATTTTTTATTGCATTTATTTCTGCATGTGGCCCGCCAAAATACTCATGATAACCCTCACCGATTATTCTACTGTCTTTTACGATTACCGCTCCAACAAGTGGATTAGGATTTGTATATCCCCATCCTAATTTAGCAAGCTCAAGAGCTCTTTTCATGTATTGTTCCAAAATTAACACCCCATAAAAATTAAGCCCTGAAATCATAGCTTCAGGGCTTTTCTTAAAATTAAATGCGTATAACTACCTTCTCTCATCCAGACTATACTGTCGGCTCTGGAATTTGACCAGATCAGCCATAGGCTCGCGGGCTTTACCGCCGGTATGGAATTGCACCAATCCCTGAAGGTTATTCGATTTTATATATTATATCATAAACTAAATTTAAATACTACCCTATCGTATCTTCAACTGTACCACCAGCTGGAATAAACGGCAGCACCATCTCATCTTTGTCTATCATACATTCTAAAACATATGGTCTATTATATGTTATAGCTTCTGCAAAAGCACCTTCAAACTCTTCTTTTGTAGAAATTCTTTTTGCGGCTACTCCTAATGCTTCAGCTACTTTTGAAAAATCAAGATTTGGATTCAAATCTGTCTCTGAATATCTTTTATTAAAAAGGAGTTTTTGCCATTGTCTTACCATTCCTAGTGTCTGATTATTAAGAATAATTGTAATCACTGGTATATTGTATATAGCCGCAGTCTCAAAAGCGTGAATATTCATTCTGATGCTGCCATCGCCAGCAATATTGACAACGCGCTTCTTAGGATTTCCTACTTGTGCACCTATTGCAGCCGGAAGTCCAAATCCCATCGTGCCAAGTCCGCCCGATGTCACAAATGTCCTTGGCTCTTTAAATTTGAAATATTGTGCTGTCCACATCTGATTCTGACCAACTTCTGTCGCCATTATAAGATTATCTTTTCCGATTTCTTGTATCTTCTCAATAATCCATTGAGGCTTTAATTTACCGTCATCCTTATATCTAAATACATTTTTTTCTTTTATAGTCAAAAGTTCTTGCATCCATTCATTATGGTTTATATTTTCGATCCTATCATTAATAAGTACTAATACTTCTTTTGTATCACCAACAAGTGGAACATCAACATCGATGTTTTTTCCTATCTCAGCTGGATCTATATCAATATGAATAACTTTTGCATCAGGTGCTAAACCTCCTGCTTTTCCAGCAACTCTATCACTGAATCTCGAACCTATTGCTATAATAAGGTCTGATTTATAAACCGCCATATTTGCATAACGGCTTCCATGCATCCCTATAAGTCCAAGTGAAAGTTCGTCATCTTCAGGAAAACATCCGAGTCCCATAAGGGAACTGGCAACCGGAATCATAGCTTTTTTAGCAAAATCATAAAGGCTTTTTGATGCCTCACTCCATATTACACCGCCACCCGCAAATATTACAGGCCTTTTGCTCAATTTAATTAGTTCAATCGCTTTATTTAAATCCTCTTCATTAACACTATGCTTTTTTTCCTCTACATAAAAATCTTTTCGCTTGATATAATTGATATTTGCTGTCTGGATATCCTTTGGTATATCAACTAAAACAGGTCCTGGCCTTCCTTCTTGTGCAATGTAAAATGCTTCTCTTAATGTGTCAGCTAATTTATCTGGAGATTTTACTATAAAATTATGCTTTGTCACAGGCATCGTAATACCGGCAATGTCAACTTCCTGGAAGGAATCCTTCCCTATTAGATTTGTTGCAACCTGACCTGTTATTGCAACAATAGGAATTGAATCCATATAAGCATTTGCAATACCAGTGACTAAGTTTGTTGCTCCAGGTCCTGATGTAGCTATACACACACCGACTCTTCCCGTTACTCTTGCATATCCATCTGCCATGTGTGCAGCCATTTGCTCATGTGTAGCAAGGATATGATTTAAGTCTGAATCATATAATGCATCGTAAAGTGGAATAACTGAGCCACCGGGAATACCGAACAGTGTATCGACACCTTGCTCTTTTAATACTTCAATGATAACCTGTGCACCTTTTAAAATCATCAACATGCCTCCTTTCCAATGTAACAGTAAATAAATCTATTTAACTTCCGCAAAAACTGCACCTGTACTTGCCGACGTGACTTCATTGGCATATCTCGCCATATAACCTGTTTTTATCTTTGGCTCCGGTTTTTTGAAATTTTTCAACCTTTCTTTAAGTTCATCGTCACTTATTCTTAAATTTAGCTTTCTTCCAGGTATATCAATGTCTATGATGTCCCCATCTTTTATAAGGGCTATTTCTCCACCTTCCATAGCTTCCGGTGATACATGACCAATGCAGGCACCTCTTGTCGCACCGGAGAATCTTCCGTCTGTTATTAATGCTACATCTTTATCAAGGCCCATGCCAGCAAGTGCCGATGTAGGGCTTAGCATCTCTCTCATCCCAGGACCGCCTTTTGGCCCTTCATATCTTATAACGACGACATCGCCTTTTTCTATTTTTCCCTCATATATCGCTTTAATCGCCTCATCCTCAGAGTCAAAAACTCTTGCAGGACCAGAATGTTGGAGCATCTCGTTTGATACTGCTGATGCTTTTACAACAGAGCCATCTTTAGCGATATTACCATATAATATTGCAAGACCACCCGTTTTGCTATAAGGATTTTCAATGGAATGTATAACATCATAGTTTTTAATAACGGCATTTTTTATATTTTCGCCGAGAGTTTTTCCAGTAACTGTTATGCACTCTGTATTTAGGATACTTAATTTTGACAATTCATTTAACAGAGCTGATATACCACCAGCATGGTACAGGTCTTCAATATGATATTTACCAGCCGGACTCAATTTGCAAAGATTCGGAACTTTTGAACTAATAACATTTATCTCTTCCAACGGAATCTCAACACCTGCTTCATGTGCTATCGCTTTTAAGTGCAAAACCGTATTTGTAGAACCTCCAAGTGCCATATCTGCACAAAATGCATTTATAAAAGCATCTTTTGTCAATATATCTTTCGGCTTAATATCTTTTTTTAAAAGATCCATGACCTTGATACCGGCATATTTTGCAAGCCTAATTCTCTCAGAATATACCGCAGGTATTGTTCCATTTCCAGGTAAACCAAGCCCTAAGACTTCTGAAAGGCAATTCATTGTATTTGCAGTATACATTCCGGAACATGAGCCACATGTTGGACATGCCGCCATCTCCATGTCGTGCAATTCCTCTTCGGTTATTTTCCCAGCTTTTAAGGAACCAACTGCTTCAAACATTGAACTTAAATCATATGGATTTCCTTTGTATGTACCAGCAAGCATTGACCCCCCGCTAATAATTATTGATGGTATATTAAGCCTTGCAGCAGCCATAAGCATACCAGGAACAATTTTATCGCAGTTTGGTATGAGAACGAGGCCATCAAAACCGTGTGCCATTGCCATTGTTTCTACGCTGTCTGCTATTAACTCTCTTGATGCAAGTGAATACTTCATTCCCTTATGATTCATAGCAATACCGTCACAAACACCAATTGTAGAAAACTCTACAGGTGTACCACCAGCCATTCTTACACCCGCCTTTACGGCTTCTGCTATTTTGTCAAGATTCATATGGCCTGGAATGATTTCGCTTTTTGAGTTGGCAATACCGATAATAGGCCTTTCTATTTCTTCATCTGTAAAACCGAGTGCATATAATAATGACCTATGTGGTGCTTTTTCAGGTCCCTTTTTAATGTTATCACTTAGCATATAAATCACTCCTTTAAGTATTTAACAACAATATCACCCATCTCTTGTGTATTAAGTATCTTTCCCTTACCAAGGTCCGCCGTTCTATACCCATCCTCCAAAATATTATTTACTGCCTGCCTAATGTCTTTTGCAGCATCTACCATATCAAAAGAATATTCAAGCATCATCGCCAATGACAAAATAGTCGCAAGGGGATTAGCTTTTTTTGTCCCTGCTATATCTGGTGCAGAACCGTGTACAGGTTCATATAATCCGACTTTATCGCCTCTTAGACTTGCAGATGGTAGCATACCTATGGATCCTGTAAGCTGTGATGCTTCATCACTTAATATATCTCCAAACATATTTGATGTAAGTATCACGTCAAATTGTGAAGGGTCTTTTATAAGCTGCATCGAACAATTGTCTATATAGAGATGATTTAATTCTATATCTGGATACTTTTGGCTTACATTATTTACTACCTTCCTCCAAAGCCTCGATGAATCCAATATATTTGCCTTATCAACAGATGTTACCTTTTTCTTTCTCTTCTTAGCTATCTCAAAAGCGATATATGCTATCCTCTCTATTTCCTTTGTATCATATACCTCTGTATCATATGCTTTGTAACCATATTCTGTTTTCTCTGTACCTCTCGGTCCAAAATATATACCGCCCGTCAATTCTCTTACTACAAGTACATCAAGTCCATCTTTTAATAATTCATCTTTTAAAGGTGAAGAACCCCTCAAGGGACTAAAAAGCGTGGCAGGCCTTAGATTTGCATATACTCCAAGGCTTTTTCTTAATGCCAATAAACCCGCTTCAGGTCTTTTATCGCCGTCCAACATATCCCATTTAGGCCCTCCAACAGCCCCAAGTAATACTGCATCACTATTCAAACATGCCTCTTCAGTTTCCTTAGGATATGGTGTATTATATTTATCTATTGCAATACCACCAAAAAGATATTTTTTAGTATCGAATTTAACATTATATTTATTTGATATTACATTTAATACTTTTAATGCTTCATCTATAACTTCAGGACCTATTCCATCACCTGGTAATACAGTTATCCTATACATTTCTACCTTCCTTTCTATGTCACCTTTTCTTTGACATAATTAATAAGCCCGCCACATTCAATAATCTTTTTTATAAATTGCGGAAATGGCTGTGATTTAAATTCGATACCTTTTGTTATATCTTTTATTATACCTGTTTCTGTGTTAACTGAAACAATGTCACCTTCATCTATTACTGATGCAGCATCTGGACATTCTAAAATAGGCAGCCCAATATTTATAGCGTTTCTGTAAAATATTCTTGCAAAGGATTTAGCTATTACACAAGATATTCCGGATTCTTTTATCGATATCGGTGCATGTTCCCTTGAAGAACCACAGCCAAAATTATAACCCACAATCATTATATCTCCGGATTTAACTTTATTCTTAAAGTCCTTGTCAATATCCTCCATGCAATGAGATGCGAGTTCTTTTGGATCGGAAGTATTTAAAAACCTCGCAGGTATTATTACATCTGTATCAACATTATCACCATATTTTATTGCTTTGCCTTCCATTACACTACCTCCTTAGGGCTAACTATATACCCTTTAATTGCAGATGCCGCAGCAACTGCAGGACTTGCAAGGTATACTTCGCTCTCTGTATGGCCCATTCTGCCAACAAAGTTTCTATTTGTCGTAGATAATGCTCTTTCACCTTTTGCAAGTATTCCCATATGGCCGCCAAGACATGGCCCACATGTTGGTGTAGATACGGCTGCACCGGCTTTAATAAATTCTTCTATATAACCTCTTTTTATGCATTCAAGGTATATATCCTGCGTTGCAGGGAAAATAATTAACCTTACATCCGGATGCACCTTTTTCCCCTTTAAAATTTCATATGTTATCTCCATATCCTTCATGCGACCATTTGTACATGAACCTATTACAACTTGATCTATTTTTATATCTTTAACTTCATCAATCGGTTTTGTATTTTCAGGAAGATGCGGAAATGCCACTTGCGGTTCTATCTTTGATAAATCAATATCATAAACCATGCTATATTCTGCATTCTCATCTGCCTTAAATATTTTATATTCTCTTAATGCTCTCCCTTTAACATATTCTTCGGTAATTTCGTCATAATCAAAAATACCGTTTTTTGCCCCTGCTTCAATCGCCATATTTGCAATTGTAAATCTGTCATCTATCGATAAAGAACTTATATCACCTGTAAACTCCATCGATTTGTAAAGCGCACCATCAACGCCTATCATACCAATAATATACAAAATTACGTCTTTTCCGCTTACCCATTTATCTAATTTGCCTTTTAAATTGAACTTAATAGCTTCCGGTACTTTAAACCATGCTTTTCCAGTCGCCATTGCACAAGCCATATCGGTGCTTCCTACGCCTGTTGAAAAACAGGAAATTGCGCCATAGGTACATGTATGTGAATCTGCACCTATGACGACATCACCAGGCAAAACCAAACCTTTTTCAGGTAAAAGTGCATGCTCAATCCCCATTTTCCCTACTTCAAAGAAATTTACAATGCCATATTCTCTCGCAAATTTGCGTACAGTATTAACCTGCTCAGCTGATTTTATGTCTTTATTTGGGACAAAATGATCTGGTACAAGTGCGATCTTATTTTTATCAAAGACCCTCTTAGCACCGATTTTTAAAAACTCATTTATAGCAACAGGCGATGTAACATCGTTCCCAAGAACCATGTCTACATCTATCTCAATGAGTTCACCAGCTCTAACTTCATATCCTGCCTTATTTGAAAGTATTTTCTGTGTGAGTGTTAAGCCCAAAACTCTCCCTCCTTGAGATTTCTATAATTTAAGATAACATCGTCAACAATCGATTTAATATCTTCGTCATTTATAATTTTTTTATTATCCGCATAGTCTTTGAATTTATGAAAAGCTTCGTTAATCTCCTCATGTGATAGATGATAACCCATCTCTTCCAATTTAAGTTCAAAAGCATTTCTCCCTGATAATTTTCCCATAGCTATATGATCTGTTAAAATACCTATATCTTCAGGCTTCATAATCTCGTACGTCGCTTTATTATTTATTACACCATGTTGATGTATTCCAGCTTCATGTCTAAAAGCATTAGCACCCACAATAGCTTTATTTGGCTGAATTGCAATGCCAGATAGCTCACTGACAAGTTTACATGTTTTGTATATCTCTTTAGTGTTTATACTGTGGTACAAATCAAAATAATCTTTTCTCGTGTTTATTGCCATTATTACCTCTTCCAAAGATGCATTTCCAGCCCTTTCACCTATTCCACATACAGTAACCTCAACCTGAGTAGCACCGTTTTCTAATGCCGCAAGGGAGTTAACTACAGCCATTCCAAGGTCATTATGGCAATGTGCGCTTATTATCACATTATCAATATTTGGTACATTGTTTTTAACATAGTTTACTAAGCTGCCAAATTCTTTTGGAACCGCATATCCTACTGTATCAGGTATATTAATGATGGTAGCGCCTGAATCAATCACTTCGCTAAATATTTTAACGAGGAAATCCCAGTCAGTTCTAGATGCATCCTCCGCAGAAAATTGTATCTCATCAAATTTTCCCTTTGCATATTTTACGCATTCGGATGCCATCTTTAATGCTTCATCTCTCGATATTTTCAGCTTGTATTTAAGGTGAATGTCAGACGTTGCTATAAATAGGTGTATCCTCGATCTTTTTGCACCTTTTATCGCATTATATGTCTTATTTATATCATCTTTAACGCAGCGGGATAAACCCGCTACTGTTACACCTTCTATATTGTCGGATATATTCTTGACTGCTTCAAAATCGCCATTTGATGCGGCAGGAAAACCTGCTTCAATTACATCAACGCCGAGAGCGACAAGCTGCTTTGCTATCCTATATTTATCATCTTTATTAAAACTGACACCCGGTGTCTGTTCGCCATCTCTTAATGTGGTATCAAATACAATGACCTTCTTATCCCCCATATACAGGCCCCCTTTTTAGTTCTTTTTAAGCCATGACATCATTTCGCGGAGCTCTTTGCCGACTTTCTCAAGTTTTTGATTTGCTTCTTTTTCTCTCATGGCATTAAATTGTGGTCTGCCAATTTGATTTTCTAATAGCCACTTCTTTGCAAATTCTCCATTCTGGATCTCATTAAGTACTTTTTTCATTTCTTTCCTTGTATCTTCTGTTATGAGTCTCTTTCCCGTCATATAATCCCCATATTCAGCTGTATCTGAAATAGAATATCTCATTTTTCCAAAACCGCCTTCATAGATGAGGTCAACTATAAGCTTCATCTCATGGATACATTCAAAATAAGCTATTTGTGGCTGATATCCAGCATCTACAAGTGTTTCAAAACCAGCCTTCATAAGCTCTGTTATACCACCACATAAAACTGCCTGCTCACCAAAGAGGTCTGTTTCCGTTTCTTCCTTAAAAGTCGTCTCTATAACGCCTGCTCTCGTTCCACCGATTCCCTTAGCGTATGCCAATGAAAGTTCAAAAGCTTTTCCAGTATAATTTTGATATACTGCAACTAAGTCTGGAACACCTTGGCCTTCCTGAAATACTCTTCTTACAAGGTGTCCTGGCCCTTTTGGTGCTACCATAAATACATCTACAAATTCTGGTGGTACGATCTGATGGAAATGGATGTTAAATCCATGTGCAAATGCCAAGGCATTGCCTGGTTTTAAATGTTTTTCTATATTTTCTTTGTATACTTTTGATTGTTTCTCATCTGGTATAAGAACCATAATTACATCTGCAGCCTCACATGCATCATCAACACTTAATACTGTAAGACCTGCTTCTTTTGCTCTTTCTGCAGATTTACTTCCTTTGTAAAGCCCTACAACTACATCCAATCCAGAGTCTTTAAGATTTAATGCGTGAGCATGACCTTGGCTACCAAAGCCAATTACCGCAATTTTCTTACCTTTCAGTAGATTTAAATCCGCATCCTCTTCATAATACATTTTTGCCATTTTAAATTTCCTCCTCATATTCTTTTAAAATTTTATTGCCTCTTTCGAGCGAAATAAGACCTGTTCTTGTAAGTTCTCTGACTTGAAATTGCTTAATAAGTTTGATAAATGCATTTACCTTTTCACTATCACCAGTGATTTCGATGATAAGCGAGTTTAACGAAATGTCAATGACTTTCCCCCTGAAGGTTTCAACTATCTGCATGATGTCATCTCGGTTATTGGAATTCATTTCTACTTTTACTAATAAAAGTTCTCTCGACACATTTTCATATGCCCCGACGTCCTGAACTTTTTTGACATCATACAATTTGCTAAGCTGTCTTATGATCTGGGTTATTACATAATCGTCGCCTTCGACTGTTAAAGTAATCCGAGATAGGTCGTTCTGCTCGGTAGTACCGACTGCAAGGCTTTCTATGTTGTAGCCCCTTCTTGAAAAAAGGCCAACAACCCTTGACAGTACCCCAGAATGATTATTTACTAATACTGATATAACATGCCTGATAATATCACCTCCTTCTAATTAAAAATCCCAGCCCATATTTCAGGGCGGGGATTTTTCCTCGCGGTACCACCTGACTTTACATTTGCCTCACGACAAATGCCTCAGTAAGTAAAAATACTAAATCTTTAACGCAGATATACGGTTAATCCTACTTGGTTCAGATTAACTACTCCGGAGCGATCTAATATATGCTGTAGCACCGGTTCGCAGCCACCACCGGCTCTCTTAAGCTCATACATATACCCCTCTCCATCATTGCTTTTTATTATTAAAGTGTAAAACTAAAGATGAAATTAAGTGTTATTTTAACAGCTTATAATAAATTAGTCAAATAAATTTTTTATAAATTTTAAATAATTTATCGTTTACACTTATTAAAAAATTTTAAATACAAAAGTAAAAAAATACTTTTTTATTAAAATGATTACATTTTCATCAAATTAAAAAATATATTTTTCAATTTTAATATGTAACATACACATTTTTTACAACATATGATTAAATTAGAGGTGAATGCTTAATGAATAAAAAAGAATTAATAATTAATTTAAATTTGGACCTTACGAAAGAATATGCAGCTATGATACAGTATATACAACATGCCAGCATGTTACATGGACCTGAATATGTCGAAGTTATTGATAAAATATTAGAGCACGCTAAAGATGAACATGAACATGCTGTAATATTGACAGATCTAATACAATACCTTGGAGGTATCCCTACAGTCGAAGTCTATCCAAGACAAACATCTCTCGATAACCGTGAAATGCTGTACCAGGATCTAACATATGAATATGATGCTTTAAATAGTTATAATCAGAGAATAGCACAATCCGAACAAATTGGATTATACGATGTTGGGCAAAAAATAAGAAATATAGCATTGGAAGAAGAAAACCATATTATAGACCTTGAAAAAGCTCTTGGAATCCTAAAGGTTGATCCATAAAAGAAAAAGCCCTCTTTTAAGGGCTTTTTCTTACTTCTTTGCATCCTTTAGAGCCTGGTCTGCTAACTCTTTAAATGTCTTTGATGTCTCTGTTGCACCAGCAACAGTATCAACCTTTGAAGTATCCTGTTTATCAATTAAAGATTTCTGCAATTTTTCATCAGCTTCCTTTGGTGTAACGTTGTTTTCAGCTTTCATTTTGTTAGCATATTGTTTGTCATCTCTTTTAAATTTGCCATTTTTGTCAACTTCATTGTATACGACATTTGAAATCTTGCCGTCATTTATTGTTATTTCGATTTGACCCTTCCAGCCATATGAATCAAATAATGGTTGTTCAGCTTTGTATGTACCATCTTTGAAAGCACCGGAAGCTGTCTTTGAAGCACAGCCTGCTAAACTAACCACAACTAATGTAGTAGCAATCCCTATAGCTAATGCTTTTCTCATGAAGACCTCTCCTTCAGAAATTTTTTTGACAACTATATACATATGTCATTATATTTAAAAATCCTTCTTTTGTTAATATTATTCATCACTGTCTACGTTATTTATCCTTGTTGTCGATACCACCCTATCACCTTCGTCAAGTTTCATTAATGTTACACCTGTTGTATCTCTGTGCATCTTAGATATATCAGATATATTCGTCCTAATCAATATTCCGTTTGCTGATATTATCATAAGTTCATCCTCTGCTTTAACAGACATTATAGCGACTAATTTACCAGTTTTTTTCGTTATTTTTGTAGCTATTATGCCTTTACCAGCTCTTGTCTGAGTCCTATATTCTTCAAGGTCAGACCTTTTTCCAAATCCATTTTCTGTAACAACCAATATCTCACTGTCTTTATTTACAAGGTCCATTTCAACAACATAATCATCGTCTCTTAACGATATCGCTATAACACCTCTTGCTTGTCTTCCAATAGGCCTTAAATTGTCCTCGTGGAACCTTATACAATAACCATTAGATGTACCTATGATTATTTCCCTGTCGCCATCGGTTAATTTAACATTGATAAGTTCGTCACCATCATCAAGTTTAATCGCCGTATTACCGCTTTTCTTTATTGTTGGGAAATCATCGATTTTTGTCTTTTTAATGATGCCATTTTTAGTACACATTACTACATATTTAGCCTTTACTGATTTTTTTATTGGTATTACGGCATTAACTTTTTCATCTTGCTCAATCTGTATCAAATTGATTATAGCAGTACCCTTAGCTTGTCTTCCCGATTCAGGTACATCGATTGTCCTTAAACTGTAGACTTTACCTTTATTTGTAAAGAAAAGAAGTCTATCGTGTGTAGTTGTTATAAACACATTTTCAACAAAGTCATCTTCTCTCGTTGATATCCCTGATATACCTTTTCCACCACGCTTTTGTGACTTATATGCATCAAGAGGCATTCTTTTGATATAGCCAAAATGCGTCATTGTTACAACCGCATCTTCAAGCTGTACTAAATCTTCAATGTCCATTTCGTCTTCTTTTGCAACTATATGAGTTTTTCTTGGAGATGAAAATTTATTTTTTATTTCCGTAAGTTCATTTCTAATTATGTCGAGGACCTTTCTTTCATCTGCAAGAATGCCTTTTAATTCCTCTATCTTTCTATATAGTTCATTTAATTCATCTTCTACCTTTTGTCTTTCAAGACCAGTCAAGCGGCCAAGTCTCATATCAACTATAGCCTGTGCTTGTCTATCGCTAAAGCCGAATCTATCCATTAAGCTTTTCTTCGCAATAGGTTCGGTCTTTGAACTTCGAATGATGTTTATAACTTCATCTATGTGATCTAAAGCGATTTTTAAACCTTCTAATATATGAGCTCTCTCTTCCGTTTTTTTAAGATCATATTTTGTCCTTCTTGTTATAACGTCTGCCTGATGGTCGACATATTTTTCGATAATTTGTTTTAATGTAAGTATTTTTGGTGTTCCATCGACTAAGGCTAACATTATTGCTCCAAATGTCTGCTGCATCTGTGTATGCATATATAGTTTATTTAAGATTACCTTTGGATTTGCATCTCTCTTTAAATCTATGACAATTTTCATCCCATTTCTATCTGATTCATCCCTTAAATCAGATATGCCCTCAATATGCTTCTCTCTTGCAAGTTCTGCAATCTTTTCAACAAGCTTTGCCTTTACTACCATATACGGTATCTCTGTTACAATAATTCTATTCCTGCCATTGTGCTCTTCTATTTCGGCTTTTGCCCTTACTATTATTTTGCCCCTTCCTGTCTCATATGTCTGTCTTATACCATCTTTTCCAACTATAAGTGCACCAGTTGGAAAATCAGGTCCTTTGATATATTTCATAAGTTCATCTGTCGTTATATATGGATTATCTATATAATTTATAACACCGTTAATTACTTCTGCAAGATTATGTGGTGGTATGTTCGTTGCCATACCTACCGCAATACCTTGAGATCCATTTACTAAAAGATTTGGAAACCTCGATGGAAGTACAACTGGTTCTTTTAATGTTTCATCAAAGTTTGGAACAAAATCAACAGTTTCTTTATTTATATCTGTAAGCATTTCAAGGGAAATCTTTGATAGCCTTGCCTCTGTATATCTCATAGCTGCAGGAGGATCTCCGTCAATGCTACCGAAATTTCCATGGCCGTCAATGAGGGTTTCCCTCATAGAGAAATCTTGTGCCATTCTAACCATAGCATCATATACAGCAACATCACCATGTGGATGATATTTTCCAAGGACTTCACCGACAACAGCAACACTTTTTTTATAGGCCTTGTCCGGTGTAAGCCCAAGACCACTCATGGCATACAGTATTCTTCTATGAACTGGTTTTAATCCATCTCTTACATCTGGTAGTGCCCTACTTACAATAACACTCATGGCATAATCTATAAAAGATTTCTTCATCTCATCTTCAAGGTCTACTGGAATGACTTTATTTACATCATCGTTTTTATTTTCACTCATCTATTTCACCTCTCTTTATATATCGAGATTTCTTACTGTTTTAGCGTATTTTTCGATAAACTCTCTTCTTGGATCTACTTTATCACCCATAAGAATCGTAAAAATCTCATCTGCTGCAATTGCATCATCGAGATTTACTTTTAACATAGTCCTTTTTTCGGGGTCCATTGTAGTATCCCAAAGCTGTTCTGCATTCATTTCACCAAGACCTTTGTACCTTTGTACATTGTAATTTTCCCTGCCGATTTCTTTCAAAAGATTATCAAGTTCCTTATCAGAATAAGAATAATAAACCTTTTTGTTCTTTTCCACTTTATAAAGAGGTGGTTGTGCTATATAGACATTGCCATTTTCTATTAAAGGTCTCATGAATCTATAGAAAAATGTAAGAAGCAATGTTCTAATATGGCTTCCGTCCACATCGGCATCTGTCATTATGACGATCTTATGGTATCTCAGTTTTGAAATATCAAAATCATCCCCGATACCAGTCCCCAGTGCCGTTATCATGGCTCTAATTTCCTCATTTGACAATATCTTATCTAGTCTTGCTTTTTCAACATTTAAAATTTTACCTCTCAGTGGAAGTATAGCCTGATACTTACTATTTCTCCCCATCTTTGCAGAACCACCTGCAGAATCACCCTCAACAAGGTATAGTTCACACTTCGATGCATCCTTTTCAGAACAATCTGCTAACTTGCCTGGAAGTGATGTTGTTTCAAGTGCAGACTTCCTCCTCGTAAGCTCTCTGGCTTTCCTTGCTGCTTCTCTGGCTCTAGCTGCTGATGTAGCTTTCTCAAGTATTACCTTTGCAACTGATGGATTTTCTTCCATAAAGGTTGTTAGCTTTTCAGTAACAACAGAATCAACTATAGACCTCATCTCAGTATTGCCCAGCTTGGTCTTTGTCTGTCCCTCAAATTGCGGTTCCATCAGCTTAACGCTTACTATAGCTGTCAATCCTTCTCTTACATCTTCACCTTGAAGATTTTTCTCACTGTCCTTAATAATATTGAATTTTCTAGCATAATCATTTATAACCTTTGTTAGAGCAGATTTAAACCCTACCAAATGGGTTCCGCCTTCTCTTGTGTCTATATTATTTGCAAAACTAAATATATTTTCAGCGTATGTGTCGTTATACTGCATAGCAACCTCTACTTCATAGGTATCATCTTTGCTCTCCATGTATATAGGTTCTGGATGCAGTACCTCTTTATTTCTATTTAAATATTTTACAAATTCAATTATTCCACCTTCATAGTGAAAAACTTCTTCTTTTCCGTCTCTTTCATCATTCAACTTGATCTTTATGCCTTTATTTAAAAACGATAGCTCTCTTAACCTTTGTGACAGTATATCATAATCATATTCCAATGTTTCAAAAATTTCTTTATCTGGCTTAAAAGTTATTGTTGTACCGGTTTCATCAGTATCGCCAATGACCTCCAATTCAGATTTTGGGATACCCCTTTCATATTTTTGTTTGTAAATTTTGCCATTTTGCTTTACAATTACTTCAAGCTTTTCTGAAAGGGCATTAACAACCGAAACACCAACACCATGGAGCCCCCCTGAAACCTTATATGCATCATTATTAAATTTACCACCAGCATGGAGCATTGTGAGTGCAACTTCAACAGCTGATTTACCAACCTTAGGGTGTATCCCTGTTGGTATACCTCTTCCATCATCTTTTACTGTTATAGAATTATCTTTATGAATAATAACAAGAATATTTTTACAATAACCTGCTAATGCCTCATCAATACTATTGTCGACGATCTCATATACAAGATGGTGTAGTCCTCTGCTGCCTGTACTGCCTATATACATTCCCGGACGTTTCCTGACTGCTTCAAGGCCCTCAAGTATCTGAATCTGACTTGCACCATATGTTTCATCTTTTGCCATATTCATACCTCCGTACTTTTATCCAATAATTTTATTGTATCATTTTTTTATTTTTTATACAAGAAAATACGATTTTGAATAAATATTGAAATAATATAATAAAATTTAAGGTAAATTTTTTCATTTTAAATTTGCATTGTTATATAATATACTTAAAATAAAAGTTTACTTATGTCAAATGGGAATAATTTTAATATATTATAGGGTTTATCGTTAAGGTGGTGTTATTTTGGATTTATTAGGTGTTACGTTTGGTAAAATAGTATTATTAGCTTGTAAAATAACAGGCAAGGGTGGAACGTCACTTCCAGGAAAACTTACTCTAAAATTATGTCCTAATATAATAAAAGATCTGATTAACGGTATTAAAAACGAGAAAGTAGCAATAACAGGTACAAATGGAAAAACAACTACATCTGGACTTATTGCAAGTATTTTAAAAGCATCGAAGAAAAAAGTTGTTCACAACAGAGAAGGTGCTAAAGAGAAGGTGCTAATATGTTAAGTGGTATTGCTACAGTACTCATAAAGGATAGCAGTACTTTGGGTAAAGTTGATGCAGATATGGGAGTTTTCGAAATCGATGAAGCGAATATGCCTTTAATACTTAATGATATAAAGCCTAAGATTGTCGTTATAACGAATTTTTTTAGAGATCAGCTTGATAGATATGGTGAGCTTGATACAACGATAAAAAAAGTAAAAGAATCTTTAAATAAGTTGCCAAATGATACAATATTGCTATTGAATGCCGATGAACCATTTACAGCAGCTATAGGTGACAGTTTAAATTTAAAAGTAATGTATTACGGCATATATGATCATCTAAACAGGGGTTACAAATTATCGCCTGCTTTTGAACAGAAATACTGCCCCGTTTGTGGTAAAAAATACATATATAGAGAGGTTTTCTACGGACAATTGGGGGATTATTACTGTCCTTCCTGTGGTAAAACAAGACCAGACCTTGACTTTGGTGCATTGGATATTGATTTTAGCGAAGATGGCATATCATTTAAGATAAAATATAAAAATAATTTTATTAAGATAAAAAGTCATCTCACAGGTGCTTATAATGTTTATAATGTAATGGCAGCTGTTGCAGTAAATCTATTACTTGATGTACCTTTAAATGACATAGAAAAGGGCCTATTAAACTATAAGCCAATTGCAGGGAGGTTACAGACAACATACTTAAACGATAAGAAGGTTATTATAAACCTCATTAAAAATCCAATAGGCTTTGATAGCACTTTAAACATGTTGAGGGAAATAAATAAACCATTAAACCTCTTAATTGCGATAAATGATAATTACGCAGATGGAAGAGATGTTTCATGGCTCTGGGATGTTGATATTGAAAATTTTGTATCACATACAACTATAAACAATGTTGTAACATCAGGCTTGAGGGCAGAGGATATGGCTTTAAGACTTAAATATGCCGGAGTTGACCCAAAAAAAATAAAGATAATAAATTCCATTGAAAAAGCCCTCGATTATATACCATTAGTCACAAAAGATGAGCTTATTGCAATCCTTCCGAATTATACATCGTTGCATGAAGTAAATAGTTATATGAGGTCAAGAGGTGTTAAAAAATGAAATTAGTAATCGGACACATGTACCCAGACCTTTTAAACCTTTATGGTGACAGGGGCAACATATTAACATTAAAAAGAAGATGTGAATGGAGAGGTATTGATGTTGAAGTAAAACCAATAATGGTTGATACGAAGACTAATTTTACAGATGTGGATATACTATTTCTCGGCGGTGGATCTGACAGAGAACAAAAAATTGTAAGCGACGACCTAACATTAAAAAGAGCAAAGAATTTAAAAGCTGCCATAAATGATTACCTCACAGTTTTAAGCATTTGTGGTGGTTATCAATTGCTCGGGAAATACTACAAAACTGGTACAGGAAATAAATTGCCTGGAATCGGTGCATTAGATGCTTATACCGTCGCTGGAAATAGAAGGATGATCGAAAATGTAATAATAGAAGCAGATTTAAATGGAAAAAAATTTAAAATGGTAGGGTTTGAAAACCATTCTGGAAAGACGTATTTAGAAAATATAAAGCCTTTAGGAATTGTAATATCTGGAAATGGAAATAATGGCGAAGACCATATGGAAGGTGCTATGTACAAAAATACCTATGGAACGTATCTACACGGACCTGTTCTACCGAAAAACCCGGAATTTGCCGATATCCTTATACAAAGTGCCATAAACCGAAAATACGGTAAAAAAGAAATTGATCCGCTTGATGATTCTTTTGAACACATAACACAGAACGCAATTATAAAAAGATTTGTTAAAAAATAGAGGCTTAAAAACCTCTATTTTTCATTCTTCATATTTTAAGGCTCTTTTTATTATAGTAAATGAGGAAATTGGCGAAAGATATATTATGCTTTTTTTATCTCTTTCAGTAACTATAAATGACTTCGGATTTTCTTCGGATATCTTTACTATAAATCCCTCTTCATCAGCTATTCGCAAGAAGTCACCTGTATCTTTAGACATTGTCTTAACATTAATATCAAAAACAGCTATTATCTCACTATCAGGTACTACTATATTACCTCCTAAATGAACGTACATATTTACCTCCTTATTCCGAAATTATGCTTCCATCAGAAATTAAAAAGTATTTATCTCCTTTTATATCGTCCTTTTCTGTATGTGTTATAAAGGTTTGACTTCCATTAATTCTATTTAAAATATAGCTTCTTCTACTAGAATCCAATTCAGACATAACATCATCAAGGAGAAGTATTGGATTTTCATGGGTTTCCATCTTTATTATCTCCTGTTCCGCAAGTTTAAGACATAATGCAATAGTTCTTTGTTGACCTTGTGATGCATAAATTCTCGAATCATGGCCATTAATATATATCTTTATATCGTCTCTTTGTGGTCCATACTTCGTATCACCATATTTTAAATCAATCTCTCTACTAAATTTAAGTTTATTATTAATAGCTTTTTTTATGTCATTTAATTCTTCTGTAGCTTCAATTACATTATTTGAATATTTAAGATCAACATCTTCCTTTGATATATCATGTAATATTTTTTTAACAATAATATTAAGGTTTTTTATATACTGCATTCTATACAATATTATCTTAGAACCATATATTGAAAGCTGTTCATCCATTATATCAAGAAGCTTTAAATTATTATTTTTAAATTTTATGTCTTTTAAAACTTTATTTCTGTTATTAAGGACTTTATTGTACTGTAAGAGGTCGAATAAATAATTTCTTTTTATCATTGATATTGAAGTATCTATATAGCGTCTCCTTATAGATGGGCTATTTTTTATTATATTTAAATCTTCTGGTGAAAAGACCGTCGTTAAAGTACTTCCAACAAGTTCAGAAATATTTTTTACTTTATTATTATTAAGCTTAATTATCTTATTTTGATTCATTTTATAACCCATCTCTATTACCATATCTTCTGTATCAACATCAAATATACCTTTTATATAGTAATAATCACTATTAAAATTTATCATATCTTTATTTTTGCTATTTCTAAACGATTTACCAATGCTTAAAATCCTTATACACTCCAATAAATTACTTTTTCCTTGGGCATTTTTACCATATATAACATTTATACCTTTTGAAAATTTCACCTTTTGATGTCTTAAATTTTTAAAATTATCTATAATAAGTTCTTTTAAATACACTTATTCCTTATCCTTTCGCTTAATTAAATGTAAAAAGCAAAAGACTTATATAAAGAAATTTAGAAATGCTTACTTTATGATGTATTCTTTCCCCATAGCATTTACTATATCATTTTTACGAAGTTTTTTACCCCTTTTAAGTTCTATATTGCCATTTACTTTTATAAGTCCATCTAATATCATTTGTTTTCCTTGACCACCTGTTTCAACAATTCCGACATATTTTAGAAATTGATCGAGTGTTATATAATCAGTGTTAATTTTAATCTCTTCCATTTTATACAATCCTTTCAATTATCAACCATTTAATTTGACTGGCAATACCATATATATATAATCTTCATTTTTTTCAGGTGTTATTATCATTGGATTAATGCTATTTATTAAATTCATTTTTATTTTATCTGAATCAATAACCCTTAAAGCCTCCAATAGGTATCTCGAGTTAAATGCAATTTCTATTAAATTTCCTTCTATATCAACATTTACTTTTTCAAACATCTTACCCTTATCAGAATTTGATGATATAACAAGCTCTTTTTCATTAAAAGTAAATTTAATCAAATTATTTTTTCCTGATGCAAGTAATGATGCCCTCTCTATTGCACCTAACAAATCATCTTTACCAACATTCACAATTAATTTAAAATCCCTCGGCAATACCGCTTTATAATTCATATAGTTCCCTTCTAAAAGCTTTGATATAACTTTAGTATCATCCATTTCAAATAATACTTGGTTATTTGTAAAAGAAATTTCAACAATACTATCATCATCGCTCATGATTCTTATAAGCTCATTTACCGTAGTACCCGGTATAACAACACTAAAATTGTCATAGTCTTTTAATAATACATCATCTGATGTATATTTTTTTAATGCCATGCGGTATCCATCAAGTGCCACCATATTGATTTGATTTTTGTTTATTTCCAAAAGTATTCCTGTCAATATAGGTCTTGTCATTTCTTGTGCAACACAAAAAGACGTCTGTCTTATCATGTCTTTTAAAATGTTCTGATTAATCTTAATAGTCATTTCCTTTATTATCTCAGGAATTTCGGGGAACTCATCTGAAGAATTACCTGATATAGTAAAGTCCGATAAGCCACATTTAATATTTACTATGCTATTTTCATCTGAATTAAAATAAACAATGTCATCTGGAAGTTTCCTTACAAGTTCTGAGAAGACTTTCGATGATACAACAATACTTCCACTTTCCTCAATTTTGGCATTAAGTTTACATTCTATACCGATCTCCATATCTGTAGAATACATCAATATTTTATCATCAAAGGATTTTATTAGTATACCTTGCAATATAGGGAGGGTAGTACGGGGGGTAACCCCTTTTATAACTTTATTTACGGCATCTAATAATGAATTTTTATCACAAGAAAATTTCATAAAAAATTTTCGCTCCTTTTAAGCATATTTTATTATAAAAAAGAATATAATAGATAATAATAGTAGTAGTATTAGAACCTGTTAATTTGTGCAAAAATGCCCTTAAATAAAGATAAAAGCTTACTATAAGCTGTGAATAACTTATATACTATTATAAAATTTTATCAACAATATTAACAAGTTCTAAAACATTAATGTTATCAACAACATATCAACGTGGATATGTTAAAAACCTTTAATTCTCTTTTTTAACTCTTCTATCTGATTTTTAAGCGATTCATCATCTTTTATATCGGTTGATATTTTATCATAAGCATGTATAACTGTTGTATGGTCTTTGCCAAATTCTTCACCTATTTTAGGCAATGATAAATCAGTCATTTCCCTTGCAAGATACATAGCGATCTGTCTTGGAAATGCAATTGTTTTTGTCCGTTTTTTTGAAATAAAATCTTCATATTTAATATTGTAATATTTGCAAACCTCTTCCTGAATGAGTTTTACAGTTATTTTTCTAACTTTGTTTGATATTATGTCCTTTAATGCATCTTTAGCAAGATCTAAATCTATATTTGCTTTTGTAAGAGATGAAAATGCAACAATTCTTATCAATGCACCTTCTAATTCTCTTATATTTGAAGGAATTTTTTCAGCAATATATGTAAGGACATCATCTGGTATATTTAAATTTTCATTTTGAGCTTTTTTCTTTAATATAGCTATTCTTGTTTCAAAATCAGGTGGCTGAATATCAGCTATTAAACCCCATTCAAATCGTGATCTAAGTCTGTCTTCTAATGTTGGTATTTCCTTTGGTGGCCGATCACTGGATACGATAATCTGTTTATTAGCCTCATAAAGCGTATTGAATGTATGGAAGAATTCTTCTTGTGTCCTTTCTTTTTTTGCTATAAATTGTATATCATCAATTAAGAGTATATCCATATTCCTGTATTTACTTCTAAATTCTTCATTTTTATCATCTTTTATTGAATTAACTAATTCATTTGTAAATGTCTCTGATGTAACATACATTATTTTTGTATTGCTATTGTGTTCTAACACAAAATGACCGATTGCATGCATTAGATGTGTTTTACCGAGACCAACGCCGCCGTATATAAATAGTGGATTGTATGCTCTTGCGGGTGATTGTGCTACAGCTAAGCATGCGGCATGTGCCAATTTATTACTGTTACCAACAACAAAAGTATCAAAAGTATATTTAGGGTTTAACATATTTGAAACGGCTTTTTCTTTTTCATTTTTATCTTGTATAGTTTCTTTTATTTTCTTGTATTCTTCCTCATCTTCTGAAACGATCTTAATTTCGATGTTTTTATTTGTTATGGCTTTAGCAGCTTCATATATTACATTTAAATATCTTCCATTTATAATATTTTTTGTAAATACATTTACTGTTGAAAGTATTAATATATCATCTATAAGTGCTACGGGTTTTAAATGAACAAGCCATGTTGTATAGCTAGTTGATGTTAGTTCACTTTTAAGTTTTTCAAATATAGCGTCCCAGAGTGCGAAACAATCATCATACATTTTTTGACCTCCTACACAATATGAACAAGTTGTTAATTAAGTGAAAGTAATTATTGTTGATATATTTAACATGTTAATATATCTTGTTAAATAATCAAATAAAAATTTTTATACTACGCATTTTTATTAGTTATTAATATGCTGTGTATAAAATTTTATTAAAAATATATATCTAAAAAGGCTTATAAAACCTTAAATATAGAATTAAAAATAGAAACATATTGAAATAATAACAAGTTATTCACAGATTTATACACAATCTGTGAATAACTGAATATTTTTGGGCATAAAAAATCTGTCTTATTAACAATATCGATTATATGATATCAAATTATTAACATATTATCAATAAAAAAATTAAATTTATCAACAACATATGAATAAATCTTCTTAAGTTGTTAATAACAACAATGATAGATTAATTTATTGACATGTTTATAAATAAACGATATAATCTTATTAGCATTTTGAAGGTATTAGGAGGTGTTGTCGTGTTACGTACACATCAGCCAAAAGTTAGGCATAGAAAAATGGAACATGGTTTTAGAAAAAGGATGTCTACAAAAAACGGTCGTAATGTTTTAAGAAGAAGAAGGAGAAAAGGTAGACATAAGTTGACAGCATAAGGAAGGCCTTTATTAGGCCTTTTTTGCAATCGGAGGTTTATATTGTATAGATATGATAAAAATTAAAAGAAGAAGAGATTTTAAAAATATATATAATAACGGTAAATCTCTTGCAAATCAATACATTGTAATGTACTACATTTCGAATAATATGAATATAAATAGAGTTGGTTTTTCCGTAAGTAAAAAGATAGGAAAAAGTGTTGTTAGAAATCGCTATAAAAGATTATTATTCGAAAATTTTAGACAAATAGATGCTGATTTAGTTAAAGGTTATGATATTATTTTTATTGCAAGGAATAAAATTGTTGAGGCAGACTATTATATATTAAGAAATGCAATGAAAAGACTGATTAAAAAGACACCTCTTGTGAAGGTGAATAAATAATGAGGTATATTTTTATATATTTAATAAAATTTTATCAAAAATTTTTATCCCCATTGAAGCCAAAATCTTGCAGGTTTTATCCTACTTGTTCCCAATATGCTATAGATGCTATAAAAAAATATGGTATTTTTAAGGGTGGATTAATGGCTATCTGGAGGATAATAAGGTGTAATCCATTTAATCCTGGTGGATATGATCCAGTAAAATAGTTTAGGAGGTTTGAAATGGCAACTATTGGTATGTACCTTGGCCAGCTATTGAAGTTTATATATGGTTTTGTCGGAAATTATGGGATTGCTATAATTATATTTACAATTTTAATTAGATTTGTTCTTTTGCCATTTTATGTTCAGCAAATGGGAACGATGAGAAAGATGAAAGAAATAAATCCACTTATAGAGGAGTTAAAGAAAAAATATTCAAAAGATCCACAAAAATTAAATCAAGAAATGATGAAATTATACAAAGAAAAAAATGTAAATCCTATGAGTGGATGTCTTCCAATGTTACTACCACTAATTATTTTGTGGCCATTATTTACTATGTTGAGAACTTATCCTGATTTTAATACTGCATCTTTTTTATGGCTAAAAAGTCTTTCAAGCAGAGATCCATATTATATATTGCCGATTTTATCAGGTGTGACGACATATATTTCGTCTGCAATGATACAGACAGACAGTAATCAAAAGTCTATGAATTTAATTATGTCGGCTTTTATGATTTGGATTACTGTTTCGCTACCGGCAGGTGTAGGAATATATTGGGTTACAAGCAACATATTTCAGATATTGCAGCAATATTTCTTCTTAAGACCTACCGTATCTATGAAGGGAGAGTCTTTGAATGAGGGAAATAATAAAAACGGGAAAAACAGTTGATGATGCTATTGGTGCGGCTTTAAGCGAATTGAATATTACTAGGGACATGGTGGATATTGAGGTAATTGATGAGGGCAGTAAAGGATTTCTTGGTTTACTTGGAAAACAGGCAATTGTTAAAATAATTGTTAAAGATATATTAAAGGAAAGTGCAAAAAAGTTTTTAGATGGAATAATAAATTTAATGGATATCGATGTAAAGTATGATGTGGAAGAAAGGGGCAACAATATACTGATAAATCTAAAGGGTAAAAGCGTTGGTTTATTAATTGGCTATAGGGGCGAGACTTTGGATTCCCTTCAGTATTTAACATCACTTGTAGTAAATAAAAAAAATAACGAGGGAATTCATAAGAGAGTACTGATAGATGCAGAAAATTACCGTGAAAAAAGAGAGAAAATATTGATTAATTTGGCAAACAAAATTGCACGAAGGGTAAAAGAAGAAAACAAAAGCATAACATTGGAACCGATGAATGCCAATGAGAGAAGGATAATTCATTTAGCACTTCAGGATGATCCGGATATAGAAACCTTCAGCGAAGGTGAAGAGCCCAATAGAAGAGTTACAATTTCACTGAAATAAATACCCGTAAGTGGGTATTTTTTCTTTTTCTATTGAAAATAATTTTATTGTGATATATTATCATATTTAAGTTAGAAAGTTTGGTGGTTATATGATAGATGATACAATCGCTGCAATATCGACAGCAGTTGGTGAGGCAGGAATAAGCATCGTTAGAATTAGCGGAAAAAATGCAATACAAATCATATCAAATATTTTTAAATCAAAAAGAAATATTGATTTAAAAAATGTGAAAAGTCATACAGTACATTATGGGTTTATATATGAAAAAGATAATGGTGAAATATATGATGAAGTGCTTGTAAATGTCATGAGAAGTCCCAACACATATACAAAAGAAGATGTAGTTGAGATAAACTGTCATGGTGGATATATACCAGCAAAAAGAATTCTTGAACTCGTATTAAAAAATGGTGCAAGGCTTGCTGAACCAGGGGAATTTACAAAACGAGCTTTTTTAAATGGTAGAATTGACATGTCACAAGCAGAAGCAGTAATTGATATAATTAGGTCTAAAACATCTCTTTCAAATAAATATGCTATGATGCAATTAAAAGGAAGTATAAAAAACCGCATAGAAGAGATAAAAAATGACCTTGTTAAGCTTATAGCACATATTTTTGCACTTATGGATTTTCCTGATGAAGATGTAGAGTTATTTAAGGATGACGAATTAGTAAATGGAATAAAAGAATCTATATTTAAAATTGATAAAATTATAGAGTCATCGGAAAAAGGTCGAATAATTCGGGAAGGTCTTAATACAGCAATTATAGGAAAGCCAAATGCGGGCAAATCATCATTGCTTAACGCTTTATTAAATGAAAATAGAGCTATAGTTACAGATATACCTGGTACAACAAGGGATATAATTGAAGAGTATCTTAATATTAGAGGAATACCAATTAAGCTAATTGATACGGCTGGAATAAGAGAGACTAAAGAGGTTGTTGAAAAAATAGGTGTTGAAAGAAGCAAAGAAGCAATCAATAATGCAGACCTTATAATTCTTGTATTTGATAATTCAAGGCCATTAGAGAAGGAAGATTATGATATTTTAAATATTATTGAAAACAAAAATGTGATATATGTAGTGAATAAAATAGATTTACCTTCTTATATAAATATAGAAGAAATACGTAAAATATCAAATAGTAAATATATAAAAATATCATCTAAAACAAACGAAGGACTAGATATATTAGAAAATACAGTATACAACATGGTATTTGAAAATGGATTATCAAATGACGAGTTTTTGTTGACGAATATGAGGCATAGAGACGCGTTATATAAAGCAAGGGAGAATTTATTATCATGCCTTGATACAATAAATAAAGGCCTTACAGAAGATTTTGTTTCGATAGATTTAAATTCGGCGATAGATAATCTTGGTCTTATTACAGGGGAAACAGCCAATGAAGATCTGATAAATGAAGTGTTTTCAAAATTTTGTGTAGGAAAGTAGGTGTTTATATGGTATACGATGCAGGTTGTTATGATGTCGCAATAATTGGACTCGGACATGCAGGTTGTGAAGCGGCACTTGCAACAGCAAGGCTAGGTCTTAAGACAGTTGCTTTTGCGATTAATTTGGATTCAATTGCTCTAATGCCGTGTAATCCAGCTATAGGAGGTCCAGCAAAGTCAAATCTTGTTAGGGAAATAGATGCTCTTGGAGGACAAATGGGGATTAATACAGATGAAACATTGATACAGGAAAGGACATTAAATACAAGCAAAGGACCGGCTGTAAGAGCATTAAGAGCTCAATCAGATAAAAAGAGATATCAATTTAATATGAAATATACATTAGAAAAACAAGTGAACTTAGATATAAAGCAAGCAGAAGTAGTTGACATTGAAGTAGAAAATGATGAGGTAAAGAGCGTTATAACAAAAACTGGTGCAAAATATTTATGTAAGGCATGTATTGTAACGACAGGAACATATCTTAGAGGAAGGATTATTATAGGAGATGTAAGTTACAGCGGTGGGCCGAATGGATTATTTCCTGCAAATGAGCTATCAAAATCTCTCGAGAGGCTTAATATTAAGTTAATGAGGTTTAAAACAGGAACTCCTGCAAGAGTTGATAAAAAATCTCTAAATTTTGATGAAATGGAGATACAGCCAGGTGATGATGTGATAAAACCATTTTCATTTATGCACGATGAGATAAATATAGAACAGGTTCCTTGTTGGCTTACATATACAAATGAAAAAACTCATGAAATAATAAGAAAAAATATAAATAGATCACCATTATATAGCGGCATGATAAAAGGTGTGGGTCCAAGGTATTGCCCTTCAATAGAGGACAAAGTTATTAAATTCCCTGAAAAAGAAAGACACCAGCTATTTATTGAACCAGAAGGATTATATACAAATGAAATGTATGTACAAGGTATGTCATCAAGTATGCCGGAAGATGTGCAAATTCAATTTTTAAGGACAATAAAAGGTCTTGAGAATGTCAAAGTTATGAGGACAGGGTATGCAATTGAATATGATTGTATTGATCCAACACAGTTAAGGCAAAACCTCGAACTAAAAACAATATCTGGATTATTTTTTGCAGGTCAAGTTAATGGAACATCGGGCTATGAAGAAGCAGCAGCACAAGGACTTATAGCTGGTATAAATGCAGCAATGAAGCTAATGAATAAGGAACCATTGATACTTGACAGGTCTGAAGCATATATAGGTGTACTTATTGATGACCTTGTGACTAAAGGAACAAATGAACCATATAGGATGCTTACATCAAGAGCAGAATATAGGTTATTATTAAGACAAGATAACGCAGATTTAAGATTGACTGAAAAAGGAAGGAAAGTAGGACTTGTAGATGATATTAGATATAATAGATATTTGGAAAAAAAGACACAATTAGAGAATGAAATGAAAAGATTAAAAAATTTGATGATTACACCTTGTCAGGAAGTTAATGAATATTTAAAGTCAAAAGGTAGTTCATTAATTGTAACGGGTATTACATTATATGATTTATTAAAAAGGCCGGATATCGATTATCATTCATCAAAGATAATAGATAATGGAAGACCAGATAATATAATGGAAGATGTTGCGGAACAAATTGATATCAATATAAAATACGAGGGATATATAAAAAAGCAATTGCAGCAAGTAGAGAGATTTAAATCCTTAGAGAATAAAAGAATACCTTCCTGGATAAATTATGATGATATAAAAGGTATAAGCATAGAAGCAAGGCAAAAACTAAAAGCTATAATGCCAACATCTGTTGGACAGGCATCGAGAATTTCTGGTGTTTCACCTGCGGATATATCGGTTATTCTTATATATCTTCAACAAGCAAGGAGATAGTATATGGAAGGAAAAAATAAAGATATCTTATTAAAAGGTGCAGAATTATTAGGAATCCACATGGATATGTTCCATGTGGAACAATTTGATAGATATTATAATTTGCTAATAGAATGGAATAATAAGATGAATTTAACGGCTATCACAGAAGAGCATGATGTTGTGATAAAGCATTTCTTAGATAGTCTATCTGTATTTAAAAGCGGGAAAATAAAGAAAGATGAAAAAATCATAGATATAGGAGCTGGTGCTGGTTTTCCATCAATACCAGTAAAAATTGTCTTTCAGAATTTTAAACTGACAATTATTGATTCATTAAAAAAAAGAACAATATTCCTTAATGAGTTGAAATCATATCTAAAGTTAAAAGATGTAGATATTTTACATGGACGAGCTGAAGACCTAGGTAGAGATAGTTTACTGAGAGAAAATTATGATATAGCTTTAGCAAGGGCTGTTGCTAGTTTAAATGTGATATGTGAATATTGTCTTCCATTTGTAAAGAAAAATGGCTATTTTATTGCATTAAAAGGACCAAATGTAGAAGAAGAAATATATGCATCTTATAACGCTTTAAAAATCTTAAATAGCGAAATAGAAGACATAATAGATATAAATTTACCATATACAGATATATTACATAAACTAATAGTAATTAAAAAATATGATTTGGTTGATATAAAATATCCGAGGAAACCAAAAGCCATAGAAACAAAACCATTATAAAGAGATTATAATATATATCATTATGAATAAAAATAAAGAGAAATCTATGAAATATGAATATTAAACATTATTTTTTAAGAAGGGATAATTTTAATATGAATAAATTTAGAGCATGTTTACTGGTATCAAGAGTAGTTATAATAGAAAATGATAAAGTATTGCTTGTAAAACATCAAATTGGTGATGATAGTGCTTGGATCTTCCCTGGCGGAAGAGTTGAAGAGAATGAGACAACAGTAGATGCTGCCATTAGAGAGTGTAAAGAAGAAACTGGTTATGATATAAAAGTTAATGGTGTTTGTTATTTACAAGAATTTGACATGTATTATGTTACATATTTTAATAGCACAATAATTGGCGGTAATCTTATTATCGGAAGTGATCCAGATATATCCAAAGATAAACAAATAATAAAAGATGTTAAATGGATTGATATATGTAAATTAAATAATTATGAAGTTTATCCAGAGAACCTTGCTAAGCTTATTTATGAAGGATTTAATAATAATTATATTAATGTTCCAGATGTATATTTAAATGTATTAAATTCATAATTCATATAATAAAAACTTTTCTTCATAATATCACTTGATTCTCACTCATTCAAGAACCATAATATTTGTAATAGTAGAAAGGTGTGTATTATTACTATGATTTGGATTAATATATTAGCTGGTACTTTGTCATACACAATAAATTTCATTATATTTTACAATATATTCAAAAGATCAAAAATAAAAAATTGCATTGCGTAAATTCGAATAAGGTAATATGCATAAGCATTGTAGCTTTATTTAATATATTATATTTAAATGGTGCTTATTAGGTTTTACAATATTAATTTTAGAATCCACTATACCTTTGAAAAAATAACTAATCTAATTATATAGATAATAATGTTTGTTACATTTTAAAAAAATTTAACAGGATTTTAATGGAAGATAAGGAGGAATTTAGAGATATATGTCGAATATATATTTATAATTAATAATAAGATTATTTTTATTAAGAGGTGTTATTAATGGTTTCAATAAAGCAGCAAGAGATAAAAAACTTACCTATAGATGAAATCAGACCGAATCCATATCAGCCTCGTAGAATATTTGATACAGGAAACTTACAGGAATTATGCGAATCAATAAAAGCTTATGGAGTTATTCAGCCTATAAGTGTCAGAGTTGTAAATGGAAATTCATATGAACTTATTGCAGGTGAAAGAAGATTGAGGGCATCAAAGCTCGCAGGTTTAAAAACTATACCAGCTATAATAATAGATGCATATGATGAAGATTCAGCTATAATTGCATTAATTGAGAATCTTCAAAGGAGAGATTTAAATTTCTTAGAAGAGGCCGAAGGATATAATAATTTAATAAATGACCATCATTTAACACAAGAAAAGCTTGCAGAGATGCTTGGCAAAAGCCAGTCAACAATAGCAAACAAATTAAGGCTTCTAAAATTAAATGATTATATAAAAAGCAAGCTTATAGAAAACAATTTAACTGAAAGACATGCAAGAGCTCTTTTAAGGTTACCTGATGAAGAATTACAAAAGAAAGCAATTGATACAATTATTAAAAAGAAGTGTAATGTGAAAGAAACAGAAAAAATTGTTCAGGATATGATAAATAAAATAACAATGGATGAGGATAAGAAACAAGAAAAGAAAAAAATGATGAAGTTTTATAAAGATATAAGAATTTTTGTAAATACAATTAAACAAGCAATAACGATAATGAAGAAATCAGGTGTTGATGCCGAATATATTGAACAGAATGAAGATGATTATATTGAATTTAAAATAAAAATACCAAAAAAATAATATATTATCACCCATGATATATTTATCTTTTGTTCCACATGGAACAATGTTATAATTAAAATGTGTTTTAATTTGTTTGTGGGGTGATAACTTGGGAAAAGTAATAGCCATAGCAAATCAAAAGGGTGGAGTAGGCAAAACAACGACAACGATAAACTTAGGGTATTCATTATCAACTAATAAGAAAAGAATATTATGTGTTGATATGGATCCGCAAAGTAATATGACAAGTGGTTTTGGCATAGATAATACACAGCTAAAATATACTACATATAATGTTTTGATTGAAGGTACGGATATAAAGGAAGCTTTTGTAAAGCCTAGGGACATAGAGAATGTTACGATTGTTCCATCGAGTATTCAATTAGCAGGCGCAGAAATAGAATTAGTTCCAATGTTATCTAGAGAGTACAGACTAAAAAATTCACTTAAAGATGTAAAAGATGATTATGACTATATCCTGATTGATTGTCCTCCATCATTGGGTTTACTTACTGTTAATGCACTTACAGCATCAGATTCTGTATTAGTACCGATTCAATGTGAATATTATGCATTAGAAGGGCTTACACAGCTTATGAATACAATAAATCTCATAAAGAAAAATATAAATCATGAATTAGACATAGAAGGTGTTGTACTTACTATGTTTAATGCTAGAACAAATTTATCCATTCAGGTAGTTGATGAGGTTAAGAAATATTTTAAGGGTAAAGTATATGGAACGATAATACCGAGAAATATAAGATTAGGTGAGGCACCAAGTTTTGGTAAGCCTATTTCTATATATGATCCACATTCAAAAGGTGCTGAAGCATACGATGAACTCGCGCTAGAAATGATTGAAAGGGACGGTGAGGCAGTTGAATAGTAAAAGAGGGCTTGGAAGGGGTCTACAAGCTCTTATACCAGAATTCGATGATGAAAATTCTAGAGGAGTTGAATATATTAAAATATCCGATATAGAACCAAATCAATATCAACCTAGGAGACATTTTAATGATGAATCATTGCAAGAACTATCTGAATCAATTAAGGAAAATGGAGTTATACAACCTATCATAGTTCGAAAGATTGATTATGGATACCAGATAGTAGCTGGTGAAAGAAGGTGGAGAGCTGCAAAATTAGCTGGTCTTAAAGAAATACCCGCATTAGTAAAAGAATTTGACGACCAGAAGGTAATGGAAATAGCCTTGATAGAAAATCTTCAAAGAGAGGATTTAAACCCTATTGACGAAGCTAAAGCATATAAATCCCTTATTGAGCAATTTAATTTAACACAAGAAGAAATATCTAAAAGAGTTGGCAAAAGCAGATCTGCCATTGCTAATAGTATAAGGCTATTAAACTTAAATGATAAAGTGCAGGAAATGTTAATTGAGGGCAAAATATCCATAGGCCATGCAAAAGTGATATTAGCTATCCAAGATTTGGACAAGCAGAATTTTATAGCCAACAAAATAATTGATAAAAATCTAAATGTCAGAGAAACTGAAAACTTAATAAAACAAGTTTCAAATGTAAAGAAAAAGAAGAAGACATATGATGATGTGTATATAAAAGAAATTGAAGATAATTTTTGTAGATTTTTCGGGACGAAGGTAAAGATATTGCCTGGAAGAAATAAAGGCAAAATAATGATTGAATATTATGGCGAAGATGACCTTTCAAGACTAACTGAACTTATTATAAATAAATCATAAATGCATTTGTTAAGACAAATGCATTTTTTCTATTGTAACTATGGTTAAATAAATATAAAATATAATATATAAAATACTAAAACTCTTAGGAGCGAATATATGGAACACTATATAATAATTTGCAATTCAACACAGCATATGCTTAATGCTGATAAAATATTAAAACAGAATGGGATTAAAACAGAATTGGTCCCTGCGCCAGCAGAGTATGGTTCCGTATGCAGTACCGCAATTAAAATTAATGCATATAATATTGATATGGCAAAGGAATTGCTTTATGGTAATTCTATTTCTGTAAAAGGAATATATCCGTATAAAATAAGAAAACTTGATGGGCTTATTAATCGCCTTAATAAAGGTTTGGATAGTGACATAAAAGATGTTCTGAAAAAAGTAGAGATGGGAATAGAGTTAGATGAAGATGATATAGTAACAATACTCAGTGCAAACGGAGATGAGAACCTCAGTTCTATATATAATGCTGCAGATGAAATGAGAAAAGCGATTGTTGGAGATGTCGTCGATATAAGGGCTGCTATAGAATTCTCAAATATTTGTAGAAAAAATTGTTTTTACTGCGGTTTAAGGCGGGACAACATGTTAGTTGAACGGTATAGAATGAGCATCGATGAAATAGTTGATACCGCAAAAGAACTTAAAAAGATAGGTATAAAAACCGTGATACTTCAATCTGGTGAGGATTTGTGGTATACCGAAGAAAAGATAATAGAAATAATAAAGAGGATTAAAAAAGAAACAAAAATGAGGATAACCTTAAGTATTGGGGAAAGAAATGAAGAAGAATACAGACATTATAAGGAAGCTGGTGCAAATAATTTTCTATTAAAAATAGAAACTACTAATAGGGAAATATTTAAAAATATACATCCGGATGATGATTTTGATTATCGGGTAAAATGCTCTGAATGGTTGAGAAAATACGGATATATAAATGGTAACGGCAATATCATTGGATTGCCCGGCCAGACAGCGAGAGATATAGCAAAGGATATAATATTTTTTAAAGAAATGGGAATTCATATGGTAGGCATTGGCCCCTTTGTTCCTGCTAAGGGTACTCCATTTGAATCACTGCCTCATGGAGATGTTGAGATGACACTAAAAACTGTAGCAGCAACAAGGCTTGTCTTAAAGAATGTATTTATCCCTGCAACAACCGCTTTAGCCACAGTCGATAAAGATGCACAGGTAAAAGCTTTGATGTCAGGTGCAAATACTATCATGCTTATATCTACTCCTGAGAAATATAGAAACAGATACAGAATATACAGCAATAAAAACATGGTAGATATTGATACCGCATATAGGGCTGTAATAAAGGCGGAAAGAAAGATGCCTCCATATATTAATAAGGAATTTTTAAAACTACTGAATTAGTGTAAAGATAGGGGGGTTAAGATTGATTTATTTTGACAATGCAGCAACATCATACCCAAAACCTGATGTAGTATATGATGAAATAGATAGAGTGATGAGAAGTTGTGGAAATCCAGGCAGAGGCAGCCATAAGATGGCAATTGAATCAGGAAAATATATATTGGATGCGAGGCAGGAAATATGCCAGCTTTTTAATATAAAAAATCCAATGAGAGTAATTTTTACGCTTAATACCACAGATTCATTGAATATTGCTTTAAAGGGTTTTTTAAAAAGTGGTGACCATGTTATAACATCAAGCATGGAGCATAATTCGATGATAAGGCCTTTGATGGCATTAAAAGATAATCAAGGGGTCGATCTAACAATAGTAGACTGTGATCCTATGGGAAATATTGATATAGAGGATATTAGAAAAGCAATTAAGTCTAACACAAAATTGATTGCGATGATACACGCATCAAATGTCACAGGAACATTATTGCCCATTAGGGAAATAGGACGTATTGCCCGGGAAATGGGTATATATTTCCTTGTTGATGCTGCCCAAACCGCGGGAAATTATCCAATTGATGTTGAAAAAGATAATATTGATATGTTAGCATTTCCTGGACACAAATCTCTTTTTGGACCACAGGGAACTGGTGGACTTTATATTAGAGATACGATAAAATTAAAGACGATAAAAGAAGGTGGTACAGGAAGCAATTCTGAAAAGATTTATCAACCTGGTATGATGCCTGACATGTTAGAAAGTGGAACACCTAATACACCGGGTATCGCTGGACTCAAAGAAGGCGTAAAATTCATAAGAAATGTAGGAATAGAAAATATAAGGCAACATGAAAAAGAACTGACAGAAAGGTTTATAGAAGGTGTAGAAGAAATACCAAATATTATTTTGTATGGCAATAAAGATCCTGAAAAACAAGTAGGCGTTGTATCAGTAAATATAAAAGATATAGATTCAGGGGAAGTTAGCTATATTCTTGATAAAGTCTACGATATTGCAACAAGGTCAGGACTTCATTGTTCCTCATTAGCTCACAAAACCTTAGGGACATTAAAAAGAGGCACAGTTAGGTTTGGAATAGGTTATTTTAATACGAAAGATGAAATTGATATTGCTACAAAAGCACTATATACAATAGCAAAACAAACATTATGAAAAAGTCGATTGATTAAACACCTCTTGGTATAAAAGAAGAAACATTTTTGTTTCTCATATTACGAAAAGAAAATTGAAAATAAACTAATTTTAAAATTCGGAGGAGAAATTATGCAACAACTTATGACTCTTTTAGAAAAAAACATAGGATTATTTATATTATTTGCAATTGCACTTGGTTTATTTGATTTGATAGTTGTAACAATTATAAATTCAAAATATACAAAGCTAAAAAAGCAGTATAAAAGGGTTATGAAGGAACTTGAAACAGGTGACATTTTAGATATCCTATCTAAGGATATAATGAAGAACGAAGAATTCAATGAAAAACTTGATAAATTTAGAAAAGAGCTTAGTTTTATTGACAATGAGATGAAGACATCTATAAAAAAGGTCGGTATTGTAAGATACAACGCTTTTAACGATGTTGGATCAGATTTGAGTTTTTCTATTGCGCTTTTGGATAGCAATGATAATGGAGTCGTCATATCAGGCATATATGGGAGAAATGAAACGGCTACCTTCGCAAAACCTATAATGAAAGCACAATCAAATTATCCTTTATCAGCAGAGGAAATTCAAGCGATTGATAAGGCTAGAAAGGGCCAATAAGGAGGAGGATAATTTGATTGCCTTTATTGTTAATCCTGTAGCTGGTAACGGGAAAGCTATTAAAATGATACCTAAGATAGAAAAAATAATGAAAGAGAAAGCACAGGATTATAAAATATTTATAACTAAATTTGCTGGAGAAGGCACAAGACTTGCTAAGGAAGCATCAAATAGCGGTTATGATATTGTAGCTGCAGTTGGCGGTGATGGTACTGTTCACGAGGTGATAAATGGGTTAAAAGATACTAATGCTGTACTCGGCATAATACCGCTTGGAACAGGAAATGATTTTGCAAGGTTTTTCAACATTCCAAAAAACATTAAAAAAGCATTAGAAATTTTGATAAATGGGAAAGTAAATATCATTGATAGTGCTATTATAAATAAGTATATAACGTGTAACAACATAGCGAATATTGGGATAGACGCAGATGTTGCTTTAGAAGTTGCCAAATTTAAAAAGTTTTTAAGAGGAATTTTTGCGTATTTAATAGGTCTTTTCAATGTGCTTATAAAGTATAAGCCATATGATATAAATATTGACATAGATGGTAAAAAGATAAAAAGAAAAATAATGTTGGCCGCATTTGGAAATTGTAGCTTTTACGGCGGCGGGTTTAAAATTCTCCCAGATGCTAATCCTAAAGACGGATTTATCGACATTATCATAGTAAATAAGATTAATAAATTAAAACTGCTTTTTTTACTTCCTATGGCGATTATTGGTAAACATACTTTATTAAAATGTGTTGAAACATATAAAGCAAAAAATATTCGAGTAAATATGGAAAAGGAAGTCGCTATATGTGTTGACGGTGAGGTTCTACCATCATCACATATAGAATTAAATGTCAAAAAAAGTGCTGTAAAATTGTGTACAAATTAAATATTAAAGTATATTGTTTGATACCTTCAGCCATAATATATATGTCTGAAGGTATTTTTATATAAAATTTTAGAATAGTTTTATGCCACACATAAAAAATTCTTTTGTGGAGGCGTATAAATGGAGGAAATTACGAAAGGAAAACTTCTTATTATAGGTGGTGCCGAAGACAAAAAAGATAAGTGCGTAATATTGAGGGAAGTGATAAAACAATCTGGTGGTGAAAACAGCAGAATAGTGGTTATGACGACCGCGACAGAAAAACCTGAAGAGGTAGGCAAAAATTATATAAATATCTTTAAAAAATTAGGTGCAGGAAATGTGGAAACTGTAAATATAAATTCTAGAAAGGATGCAAACGATAAAATTGTACAACAAAGGCTAAAAAATAGCACCTGTGTCTTTTTTACAGGTGGTGACCAGCTGAGAATAACAAGCATTCTTGGTGGAAGCGGTATTGATAAACTATTAAATGAATTAAATCAAAAGGGAATTTTGATTGTCGGTACAAGTGCTGGCGCATCTGTCATGTCAAGAACAATGATAATAGGGGGAAATGACGAAGAAGCACCAAGAAAATGTACAATAAATATGGCACCTGGTTTAGGACTTCTTAATGAAGTTGTAATAGACCAGCATTTTGCACAAAGGGGGAGAATAGGTAGACTTTTAACTGCAATTGCAGAGAATCCAGAAAATCTCGGTGTGGGAATTGATGAGGATACAGCAATTATTGTGGATGGCAGTGAATTTAGAGTTATAGGCTCAAATGCCGTAACAATTGTTGATGGAAGAACACTTATTAATACCAATGTATCTGAGTCAAGTCCTGATGAGATATTGGCACTTACACATGTGACACTTCATATACTGCCGTCTGGATATGGTTTTGATATAAAGGCAAGAGAGCCTTTTAAATATAACAAGGAGGATATATAATGGTTATTAAAGACATAAGGGTATATCGCGGCAGAAATATTTATTGCCATAGGCCTGTTATAAAAATGATTGTTGATACAGGTAATGAAGATATACCTACAAAAAATATACCAGGATTTAACGAAAAGCTTTTAAAGCATATGCCTGGTTTGTATAAACATTGTTGTTCATATGGATATGAAGGAGGATTTGTAAAGAGGCTTTATGAGGGAACATATTTACCACATGTAACAGAACATATCATATTGGAACTTCAAAATATGCTTGGCTACGATGTGAAATTCGGAAAAGCCAGGATTATTGAAGAATATATTTATAATGTTATATTTGAATATGGCCTTGAAGAATGTGCTGTAAGGTCAGCTAAATTAGCTGTCGAAATGGTTAATAAATTTGTTAAAGGTGAAGATTTTGACATTGAAAAAAAGCTTGAGGAAATAAACAAGGTAGTTATTGAGACAGAACTTGGCCCAAGTACAATGGCAATAAAAAAAGCCGCAGAAGAGGCATCTATACCTGTTACAAGGGTAGGAAATGGAAGCATATTGCGGCTTGGATATGGAAAATATCAAAAAATGATTGAGGGTACTATAACGCAAAATACAAATTGTATTGCTGTTGATATTGCTTGTGACAAGATTTTAACTAAAAAAATTATAAAAGAGTACGGATTACCAGTTCCAGAAGGTGATGTTGCATACAATGAAAATGATGCAATTGCAATAGCTGAAGAAATCGGATATCCTGTTGTTGTAAAACCTTTTAATGGAAATCAAGGCAAAGGTGTATTTTTAAATCTCACAAATAGGGAAGATTTGATTATAGCATACAGAAATGCAAAAAACATTAGTGATTTAGTAATAGTCGAAAAACATATAAAAGGGAAAAACTACAGGGTTCTTGTCGTAGGTGATAGAGTTGTAGCAGTTTCTGAGAGAATTCCTACGAGGATTCTCTGCGATGGTGTGCATTCAATTAAAGAACTTGTGGATATCGAAAATCAGAACCCCTTAAGAGGTGAAGGCCACGAGAAACCATTGACAAAGATAAATATTGACACAATATCAAAGTTTGTCTTAAAAAAACAAGGTTATGATATAGATGACATACCACCAAAAAATACCTATGTATATTTCCGTGAAAGTGCTAATTTAAGCTCAGGTGGTACCGCCGTAGATAGGACTAATGAAATACATCCTGATAATATAGAGATAGCTATTCGCGCCGCTAAAGCTATTGGGCTTGATATAGCAGGTATTGATATTACGATGGAAAATATCGCTCTACCACTTAATTTGAAGACAGGTGCAATTATAGAAGTTAATGCGGCACCTGGAATAAGGATGCATCATTATCCAACAAGGGGTAAACCGCGCAATGTTGCAAAAGCAATTGTCAATATGTTATATCCTAAAGGAAGCAAAGCGACAATACCCATTATATCCGTTACAGGCACAAATGGCAAAACAACTACAGTTAGAATGATAGCTCAAATATTGAGAATATATGGATATACGGTTGGAATGACCTCAACAGACGGGATATATGTAGATGATATGTGCATATATAAAGGAGATAATTCAGGACCAAGAAGTGCTAGAACATGCCTTGCAGATAAAAATATTGATGCAGCAGTTTTGGAAACAGCAAGAGGAGGTATTATAAGAGAAGGACTTGGATATGACCTTGCAGATGTAGGCGTTATTACAAATATATCTGAAGACCACCTTGGCATAGATGGCATAGAAACCTTGGAAGATTTAGCTTTTGTAAAATCTTTAGTAATAGAAGCTGTGAAAAAAGACGGTTACTCTGTATTAAATGCAGACGATCCCATGACACCATACCTTTTTGAAAGAGCGAGAGGAAAGATAATATATTTTTCAATGCACGATAACAACTTAACAATAAAAAGGCATATTGAAAATGGTGGTGTCGCTGTATATGTCAAAGATGATACTATAGTAATAGCAAATGGTGAGATAGTGCCTATAGTAAAAGTAGATGAAATCCCTGCTACATTGAATGGAAAAGTTCTATATAATGTAGAAAACGCTATGGCAGCAATTGCAGCATCATATGGTGTCAAAGTTCCTATAAATATTATATCAAAGGGAATAAAAGCATTTTACTGTGATGAAAATCATAACCCTGGTAGATTTAACATCTTCAATGTCGGAAATTTCAGAGTTCTCGTAGATTATGGACACAATATTGCAGGCATAAAAAATGTCATAGAATCGGCACAAAAGCTTAATCCAAATAGATTAATCGGTGTTATTGGTGTACCAGGTGATAGAAGCGATTCCAGTTCATTAAAAGTTGGAGAGATCTGCGGAAACGGATTTGATATGGTATACATTAAAGAAGATTTGGACTTAAGAGGACGAAAGCCGGGCGAGATAGCAAAGTTACTTGAAATAGGAGTACTAAAAGGTGGCTTAAATAAGGATAATATAAAAGTAATATTAAAAGAGACAGATGCACTTAAAGCTGCTATGCATAGTGCACAACCCGGTGATCTTATTATAGTATTTTACGAGAAATTTTCACCTATTGTAGAAACCATCAATAGTTTTATAAAAACAAGGGCATATGATAATGTTGTTAATATAGAAAGGGCTTAATTGTTTTAGGCCCTTTCTTCGTTGTATATTTTAAGTCCAATTATTGACTTTGTTATGCCATATGTAATTATGTCTGCCATCTTCATCACAATATTAAGTCTTGTATTCTGTAACACCATGAACTCCATAAACCCTGATATATTTACTATCCCTGTTACATACATATTTCCTATGGCTGGCAGGTCCTTCAAAACACCAGCACCAGGTTTTATCGGTCCTTCGCCAATTGAAATATATCCTACATGGTTTAAAGATCCGAGGCAGGCATCAATTGCAATTATAAAAGGATTTTTATATGTTTTGTTTATCATATTCAATGTTTCATTCAGATTTTTAGCATGTACAGGTTCACTTAGTGTTCCATATATACCAATTTTATTAGAAAAGAAAGGTTTAAGCTTGTATCCGACAATCGGACCCAAACTGTCACCCGTTGACCTATCTGTTCCAATACAGACAACTACAATATCATCTCTAAAATTAAATAGTGTATTTAAGTATTTTGAGAATGTTAAATAAAAATCCCTGTAGCAAGTTTTATTGTTGATATTGATAAAATTCATAAGCCATCTCCTTTTAGCATATTATTATTAATATTTTTTACAACATTTGAGTACTTAATACGCTTTTTAAAATATTGGCAAATTCTTAGTGTATAATTTTAGTAGGCGGTAAAAAATAGAAAAAGGAAGGCATCCAAAAGATACCTTCCATTCACATGAATCATCCGCTATAATGTTTAAATAGAAAAAACAAAAAAGCGTTATAGAGGTGATTACATGCTAGAAATAAGTTTAAACGAAAATGAAATAAATTTCAAGGATTTAGAAGTAGAAATTTACAAATTAGTCTGCGAAGAAGCTTGTAAAATAATGGCTCAAATCCTTATGAAAATAGATGATATGCTACTAGAAAAAAGGGACAAAAAAGAATATAGGTGTAAAGGTAAAAAGCATACAAACGTAAAGACAATTATGGGCACTGTTGAATTTGATAAAAGAATTTATGGACATATAAATAGTGAAGGTAAAAAGGAATATGTTTATCTTTTAGATGAGTATTTAAAAATGGATACAATAGGGCATATATCAACAAATCTTATTGAAAAAGTTGTAGAAAATGTAACAGAAATATCATATAGAGAAGCAGCGAAAAATATAGAATCATTAACAAATCAAAGCATAAGCCATACAACTGCATGGAATATAATACAAAAGATTGGAGAGAAAATAGCGGAATTAGAAAAACAAGATATAAAACTATTCAAAGAAAACAAATTAAGAGGAGAAAAAGAAACAAAAATGTTATTTCAAGAAATGGATGGATTATGGTTATCTATGCAAGGCAAAGATAGACCAAAAGGCAAAAAAAGCAGAGGGAAGAAAGAAATAAAATTAGCAGTAGCATACGACGGATGGGTAAAAAGAAGCCCAGGAAGTAATGAATATATAACACATAATAAAATAGCATGTGCAGGATTTGCAAGCAGCAAAGAATTTAAAGAATTAGTAGATGCAACGATAGCAAAAGAATACAACATAGACGAAATAGAAATAAAGATAATAAATGGGGATGGAGCAAGTTGGATTAAAGAAAGCTTGGGAGAAGAAGGAGTATATTTTCAATTAGATCCATTTCATAAAAGCCAAGCAGTAATAAGGAATGTAGAGAACAAAAAAGATGCCCGCAAATTAATGAAAATGCTAGATGAAGGAAAAGCAGAAGAAAGCCTAGAATACATAGCAAAATTAATGATAGAGCAAAAAGATGATGAAAAGCAAATGAAGAAATTAGAAAAACTATATAACTATTTAGTAGCCAATAAAGAAGGGATAAAACCATACCAAAAGAGAGAAGAAATAAAAATACCAGAAGCCCCAGAAGGAATAGAATACAAACATTTAGGAACAATGGAAAACAATATATTTGACACATTAGCAAGCAGAATGAATGCAGGAAAAATGAGTTGGACAGAAAAAGGTGCAAACAATTTAGCAAAGATATTAGCCTTAAAGACAAGTGGAAAACTTTATAGTGTAGTAGAAACATACTTCAATGTTATAATATCAAAAGAAAAATTAACAGAGATAAAAGAAGAAATAAAACTATCAGCAGCGGATGTAAACAAAAAGCAGAAAAAAGCAAAAACATATCGCATACAAAGAGGCGGTATGCCGTTTGAAGGTTGTGCAATGACAAACAGTCGAAAAGCAATAAGAGAAATACTCAGATACAAATGTTTAAGTGAATTAAAAGTCATATAAAAGGCGCAATATGAAGATAAGAATGGAGTAATAACAATTGCACGAAAATTCACAATACATTAAACATTATGCGGATAAAATTTGAAGAAAAAAATTTGCCAACAACTACTTGACACAAACTGGCAAATTGAAATGGTTGAAAATGAATCAATAAATGTGTATTATAATAATAAAGGTATTAAGGTGGTTTTTATGAATATCATAGACTTAATAATTGTAATAATAATTATATCCTTCATGTATACTGGTTACTTAAGAGGCTTTATTATGACACTTTATGGAATTGCAAATTTTGTTATATCATGGTTTTTTACCATAAAATTTTATCCATATGTATCAAACTATATCATGGAAAATAAGTATTTGTTAAATTTTGTTTCAAGATTAGCTGGTTCATTTAGAGGGATGCTCTTTAATGTCGCTACATTAAGGCCGTTTGTTAATCTTATAAGCATAATTTTTACTTTTGTATTTTTTATGATTTTACTAAGGATATGCGCAGTACTTCTTAACATTGTAGCAAATTACTCGTTTATAAAGATTTTTAATAGGATTGGCGGTGGTGTACTTGGTATATTTGAAGCCGTGATAATACTTTACATTGCTTTTGGATTATTTAAAACAATCAGCAATATTATACCCTTCCAATATTGGATTTATATAGATAAATCACAGTTTGCAAGAATATTTTTAAATAGCGGTTATATTTATAAAATCTTTTTGCTCTGAGAATAATATAAAAGCATGATATGCTTTACATCTGATTCTTTCATAGATAAGCATAAAGGGCATTAACGTTAATATGAGAGGGTGGTATTTTGGAAAACTTACTTAGCTTTTATAAACAATTTTTGAACCTGTACGACATTAAGTTCTTTAAGACGATATTTGATATATTGAAAATTGTAATAATAGCGTATATCTCTAAAAGAATCGGGTATTTTTTGATCGATAGGTTTTACATAATGCAGGATAGGTCTAAAATTCAGTTTCCTGAAAGAAAGATGAAGACACTTTCATCACTTATGAAAAACATTTTAAGATATGTAATATATTTTGTTGCAGTCTATTCAATTTTAGAAATATTAGGATTTAGAATGGGATCAATTTTGGCTGTCGCAGGTGTTGGAAGCCTTGCTGTGGGCTTTGGCGCTCAAAGCCTTGTGAAAGACGTCATAACAGGTTTCTTTGTCATATTTGAGGACCAGTTTGGGGTCGGGGATTATATTACTACGAATAATTTTTCAGGTATCGTTGAAGAAATTGGCTTAAGGATTACGAAAGTTCGAGATTTTTCAGGTGATTTGCACATAATTCCAAATGGGGAGATTAAAGTTGTGACAAATCATACAAGAGGTGGTATGAGGGCCCTTGTGAATATAGGTATCTCATATGAAGAAGATGTTGATAAAGTAACAAATGTTTTAACTAAAATATGTGATGAAATTAAAAACGATAGAGATGATATCTTAGAAGGTCCATCTGTCCTTGGTATAACAGGTTTTAATGATTCATCTGTTGAGGTAACAGTAGTAGCAAAAACAAAGCCTATGCAGCAGTGGGCTGTTGAAAGAGATTTAAGGTACAGGATAAAGCAAGTATTTGACGATATGAAAATAGAATTTCCATATCCTCATATGGATATCTTATTAAAAGAAAATATTAAAAAAGGTGAGAAAGATGCCGAAAGAGCTTAATGTTGGAGATATAGTCAAAATGAAAAAAGTCCATCCATGTGGCTGTGATGAATGGGAAATATTAAGAGTCGGGATGGACATAAGGATTAAATGCTTAAAATGCGGGAGAATGGTATTGCTACCGAGGCCAAAATTTGAAAAGGGAATCAAAAAAATTATAAAAACTGTTGAAAAACTTGATGAACAATGATAGAATATCAATGTGGATTGCCGCCTTGCCCGAAAGGGCCGCATAGTCCAAAAGGAGGTGAAATAATGAGATCGTATGAAACTATTTTTATTCTCTCACCGGAGATAAATGATGAGGCAAGACCATCTTATATTGAAAAGTTTAAAAACCTTATAGCAGAAAAAGGTGGAGAAGTCACAAACGTTGATGAATGGGGAAAGAGAAAGCTAGCATATGAAATCGATAAAAAGAATGAGGGCTATTATGTTCTCATGAATTTTAACGGCGATGTGGAAGTTCCCCATGAGCTTGAGAGAGTTTATAAGATAACAGATGGTGTAATGAGATATCTTATTGTTAAACTTGATAAATAAATGATGATTGGTGGGTTTAATTATGTTAAATAAAGTTGTATTGATAGGCCGACTTACAAAAGATCCTGTTCTTAAATATGCATCGTCAAATATGACACCTGTTACAACATTCACAATTGCTGTAAACAGGAACTATACATCACAAAATGGAGAAAGACCGGCGGATTTTATACCCATCGTGACATGGAGAAAGCTTGCGGAAATTTGTGGAAGTAATCTAAAAAAAGGAAGGTTAGTAGCTGTTGCTGGGAGTATCCAGACGCGTTCATGGGATGATAATAGCGGCAATCGTCATTGGGCAACAGAAGTTGTTGCAGATGAAGTGAAATTTCTTGATTCAAATAAAAATGGAAACAATGATGCTAATAAAGAGAATCATGATGTAGATATTGATACTATGAACGTTGACTTTGATGGATTTGCTCCGGTAGAATCAGAAGATGATCTTCCATTCTAAGGAGGGTTGAAAATGGCAAATAACAATAATAATAATAGTAGTAGTAAAGAAAATTCTGCACAGAGAAGAAAAAATAGAAAAGCAAAAAAGCGTGTATGTGCTTTTTGCGCCGATAAAGTTGAACAGATAGATTATAAAGAGGTCGGAAAGCTTCGCAAGTATATAACTGAAAGAGGCAAGATACTTCCGAGAAGGATAACTGGAAACTGTGCAATACATCAAAGACAGCTTACTGTCGCAATAAAAAGAGCAAGACAGATTGCACTACTACCATATACAGCTGAATAGTGTTATAATAGAGAGGGCATTGCCCTCTCTTGTTTTTCTCTTTGTATGTTTAAGGTGGGATAATATGGAGAATAATTTTGATATAGCAAAAAATATTAAAATTATAGAAAATTTAAAGATTGAGCTATTAAACCGCACTGCATCACTATTTAATGCTTTTAATCAAGACGATATGTCATTGGAATTAATAGATGATATATGCCATATTATAATTACAGGATATTTACTTGGCAATAAATTAGGCTATGATTATAAAGAATTAGATGAAGAAATTGAAAAAAGAATAAGGTTGATTCCTGCTGAAATTAAAGAAGAGGATACATTAAATTACAAAGAGCTTATTACATATCTAAGGAAAAGATAAAGTTTAAAAGCGTGGAGGAGTAATAATGGGTAATAAAAACCTTACAAATGCTGCTATTATGGCTGCAATAGCAGTTATAATGGTAATAGCCGGTGTATACATACCACCGCTTTTTTTCATACTATTTTTCATACCTGTGCCTATTAGCATAATATGTGTGAGAAGCAATATATCATATGCCATTTTAGCAATTATAGTTCTTTTTATTGCATCATTTATTTTTACAGATATAATAATAGCAGCGACTGTTGCTGTTATAAGCCTTATGGGAGTTGTGATGGGCTATCTCATATCAAAAAAGCAACCTTCACAAGAAGTTGTAAAGGATACAGGTGTTATATCCCTTTTAGGGCTTGTAGCTATCTTATACATACTAAAGTTATTTGGCATCAATGTTATAAATGATTTATTAAGTGTATATACAAAAGTTAGCAATGAATTTATAACACTTTACAAAAATGCCCCAAATGAGGCTTTAGTTAGGAGTATGTTGACATCGATGGTTGATACAATAAAGATCACTATACCTTCGATGTTCATTATAATGATAGCATTTATGGTAGTAATAAACTATATGATGGTCACAAGAATATTGATTGGCAAAGATATAAGTGTACAAAAATTGCCTCCTTTTATGCTGTGGAGGATGCCATATACAACAGGATGGATATTTATTGGTACACTTCTGTATCAATATTTTGCACCAACAAACATTGTATCAATAAATTTGATGTTGCTCTTATCAACTGGTTTTACAATAAGCGGACTTGCATATGTTAAATATTATATGACGAGAAAATTTCATGTGAAACCTGCTATAAGCAATATTGTTTTGATACTTTTGTTTATGTTTCCTGTAACATTTTCCTTAATGACACTATTAGGCGTTATTGATACAGGAATGAATTTAAGGAGATTCACATAGAAGATAAATAAAGACATAATCTATTTGATAATGCTTATGGGTATATGACGATTTTAAGGGGATGTAAATATGTTTGATAAAAAGTTCTATAATTTAATATCCTCTACAAGCGTTCTTAATATATTATTATCTGCGATTTTGACAATAATTCTTTTTTATTATAATTTATATATAGGTTCTATTTCACTTTTAATACTTATATATATACTCTTCAGTGAATACAGAGGTGCAAAAAAGAAGCGTTCAGAATTTGACAGGTATATAGAAAGGCTGTTTTTTAGTGTAGATAGGGCATCTGGAAATATTGTCGCATTGATGCCGATACCTGCAGCGATGATAAACGAAGAAGGTAATATTATCTGGTACAATTCTAATTTTGCACAGACTTTTGAAGATAAAAAGGATATTAATGATGCAATTGTGAAGTATGCCAAAAGTAAGCGGAACGATAAATACCATATTAAAATTGGCGACAAATATTATTATATATTGAGCATTTTATCACCTACTAAAAAGAGAAAGTCAAAAGATAACCACACATATTACAATATTTTTATATTTGACGAAACAGAATATGTGGAAATGTCCTCTAAGTTCAATAGTTCTAAGCCTGTTTTAGGATATATACTTGTCGATAATTACGAAGAGGCTTTGCAGTCGGCAGAGGACCTTAAAAGGCCGGTTGTTGCTGCTGAAATTGAAAGAAGGCTCAACATATGGGCACAATCTATGAACGCATATATTAAAAAATATGCGAATGACAGATATGTTTTTATAACACAAAATAGCGATTTAGATAATTTAGAGAAAAATCGATTTGAAATACTTGACTTTATAAGAGACATAAATGTTGGCAATAAAATTCCCGTTACATTGAGCATTGGTGTTGGTGCAGAATCTTTAGAATATATGAAACTTAATGAATATGCATCATCTGCAATGGATTTAGCATTAGGAAGAGGAGGAGACCAAGCTGTTGTCAAAAAAGGTGAGAAAATATTAATATACGGTGGGAGGGCACAAGCTGTTGAAAAAAGGACAAGAGTCAAAGCAAGAGTAGTGTCACACGCTATTAGAGAGCTGATCGATGATTCATCAAATGTTTTTGTAATGGGACACAATTTTATGGATTTCGACTCACTTGGTGCGGCAATGGGGATGTACAGGTGTGCTGTATCACTTGGCAAAGATACAAAAATAATTCTTGATAAATCAAACCCAGCTATAGAAACCCTTCTTGAAAGGATTGAAAAGACTGAAGAATATGAAAATCCTTTTATAGATGTGGGTGATGTGAAGAGCCTTGTTAATCCAAAGACGCTCCTGATCGTTGTAGATGCTCATAGACCCAGTTATCTGACATATCCGGACATAGTGAAGATGACTGAGAGGATAATCGTCATAGACCACCACAGAAGGGGCAAGGAATTTATTGACAAAGCATTGCTTGTATATCTTGAACCATATGCCTCATCAACTTGTGAGCTTGTGACAGAAATAACACAGTATATAAAAGATAAAGTAGATTTAAAACCAATAGAAGCGGAAGCCCTTCTAGCAGGTATAACAGTAGATACAAAGAATTTTACATTTAGAACTGGTGTAAGGACATTTGAAGCAGCCTCGTATTTGAGACGAAAAGGAGCTGATACAACTTCTGTCAAGATGCTATTTCAAAATGATTTAAAATCGTATATAATAAAATCTACAATAGTTAAAAATGCCGAGATTAGTAAAGAAGGAATCGCAATTGCGATAAGTCCTAATGAAGCGAATAATGTTATTGTTGCACAGGCGGCAGATGAGCTTTTAAATATAAAGGGAGTACAGGCATCATTTGTTATATTTGAAAGGAAAGATGATGTTGCAATAAGCGGAAGGTCCCTCGGCGATATAAATGTACAGGTAATCCTTGAAAAACTTGGCGGTGGTGGACATTTGACAGTAGCAGGGGCGCAATTAAAAAAGCCACTTAATGAAGTTGTAGAGGATTTAAAAAAAGCTATAAATGATTACTTTAAGGAAGGTGAAGCATAATGAAAGTTATATTGAAAAAGGATGTAAAGGGAATTGGTAAAGCAGGTGATGTAGTAAATGTAAGTGATGGATATGGGAGAAACTATTTATTACCCCGTGGTTTTGCTATAGATGCTACACAATCAAACATAAATATTTTAAATGAAAAGAAAAAAGCTGAAGAAAAGAAAAGGCAAAAAGAAGTAGAAAATGCGCAAGAGATAGCAAAAAAATTATCGCAAGAGGCAATTCAATTAAAAGTAAAGACAGGAGAAAATGGGAAATTATTTGGATCAATAACATCTAAAGATATACAGGATGAATTAAATAAAAGAGGCTATGACATTGATAAGAAGAAGATTAATTTAGTTGAGCCGATAAAGACGACCGGTACATTTTATGCTGATGTAAAGTTGTATCCTGGTGTTCAAGGAAAGATAAAAATTGACATTGTAAGTGAATAGCTGAGGCTCAAGGGGGTTTAAAAATGGAGTGGAATAAAATCCCTCCTCAAAACTTAGAAGCGGAACAAGCTGTTTTAGGTTCAATGCTTTTATCAAGAGATGCAATCATAGATGCATCAGAGATAGTAAAAGCTGATGACTTTTATAAAGAGGCAAATAAAAAGCTTTTTAGTATCATAATGGATATGTTTGAAAAAAACATTCCGGTTGATTTAGTTACCGTTGTCGACGAATTGAGGCGTCAAAATCTTTTAGAAGCAATAGGTGGAATAGATTATATAACGAATTTGTCCTCCAGTATAATAACAACAGCAAACGTGTCATACTACGCCAAGATGATACAGGAAAAAGCCACGTTGAGAAGGCTTATTCAGGCATCTTCTGAGATAATGGAATTAGGATATGGCGGAAGTGATATACACGAAGTCCTTGATATTGCAGAGCAAAAGATATTTGACATTGCACAAGGTAGAAATACAGAGAATTTTTACCCTATAAAAGATGTTTTGATGGATACATTTTACAACATAGAGAACCTTTATAAAAACAAGGGTCATCTTACTGGTGTACCTTCAGGATTTCCGGACCTTGATTTAAAAACATCTGGATTTCAACCATCTGATTTCATCCTTTTGGCTGCAAGGCCATCTATGGGTAAAACCTCTTTTGCCTTGAATATAGCGGAGAACGCCGCATTATCTGAGAAAAAGCCTGTTGCCATTTTTAGCCTTGAAATGTCAAAAGAACAGCTTGTCAATAGGCTCATATGCTCTACAGCAAATATTGACAGCCAAAAATTGAGAACAGGAAATCTTGATGACGATGATTGGCCAAAACTTGCAGCTGCTATGGCGCCACTATCAGCGGCACCAATTTATATAGATGATACACCAGGTATATCTGTTATGGACATAAGGGCAAAATGCAGAAGATTAAAATTAGAGAAAGGTCTATGCATGGTTTTGATTGATTATTTGCAGCTTATGCAAGGCAAAGGTAATCCTGAAAGCCGTCAGCAGGAAGTATCAGAGATATCGAGGTCTTTAAAGGGGCTTGCTAGGGAGCTGCAGGTACCGATAATAACACTATCACAGTTATCCCGTGCACCTGAAGCAAGATCAGACCATAGGCCTATTTTAAGTGATTTAAGAGAATCTGGTGCGATTGAGCAGGATGCTGACATTGTGATGTTTCTTTATAGAGATGATTATTATAATAAGGATTCTGAAAAGAAAAATATAGCAGAACTAATAATAGCAAAACATAGAAATGGACCGACAGGGACAATTGAGCTTTTATGGATGGGACAATATACGAAATTCGTAAGTGTTGATAAATACAGGACAGAGTAGTCAGAAAGGTATGTATCTAATATGAGTGATTATGAGTATTTAAGAAAGATACCTTATTTTAATACACTTAATGAAAATTCTCTTAAAGAATTAAATAGTATAGCCATAATAAAAGAATACGAAAAAGGAAGCACCATATTCTTTGAAGGGGATACGGGCGATGCAATATATTTCGTAAAATCAGGTAAAGTGAAGATATCTAAGATATCACAACAAGGGAAAGAGCATATAATAAAGATAATGGAAGAGGGAAATATTTTTGCAGAATCACTGCTTTTTATCGGTGGCGTGTATCCTGCAACTGCTGAGGCGATAGAAGATTCGGTTGTAATAGTATTAAAAAATAAAGATATTGAGAACTTGATTTTAAAAAACAATGAGATAGCACTTGGAATAATAAAGCTTATGGCAAAAAGACTTCAAAATGTGGCAGTAATAATTGAAAATTTAGCACTGAAGGATTCTTTAGGAAGAACTGTTTCTATATTACTGACAATTGCAAGGGAAAAAGGCATTAAAAATAAAGAAGGCATTTCAATAGAATTAAATCTAAGCAGGCAAGACCTTGCAAACATGGTCGGAACATCGAGGGAAAATGTTATAAGGATTTTAAGCCAACTTGACAAAGAAGATGTAATAAAATTAGAAAGACATAAAATAATAATAAAGGACATGGATAGATTAAAAAATATGGCATAATTTTATTGTATAAAGAAATATTATGTGTTATAATTTACTTACAAAAAAATAATTATCGTTAAGTGAGGCTCCTATGCGGATACATGCTGATGCCCGGAAACATCGAGAGATGCCAATGGGTCAACAGATTCTACCGTAATAAGGTTTAATCTAATGCAGCCGGTAAATCCTATGCCGTATAGTGCTAAAACCCAACGAGTATGTTGAGTAATGAGCCTTTTACATATGTAAAAGGCTTTAATATTTTAAAGGCAGGTGGTAATGATGGACTCTGGCCCTTATTATAAGCGAATAATTTTTTTAATTAAACAAAAAAATATGGGAGAGGAGTCTATCATTAAACCGGCTCCTCCCCCTGAAGGAGGAGGTTTAAATGAATGTAACAAGATTTTATTTAAGCGATATATTGGGTCATAATTTAGTTGACATTAGAAATAGGCCTATAGGGAAGATCGTTGACCTAGTTGTATCACTTGAAGCGGGTCATCCAAAAGTACTTGCAGTAAAAATAAAGGCAAGGAAAAAACCAATTAAAGTTGATATAAAAAATATTGAGTTAAAAGAAGAAAATGAGAGAATAATCCTTCAATGCAAAAGAGTAATAGAGACATTTATTGAAGAAAGCTACCTAAATCTTGATAGAGATATAATGGATAAACAAGTTGTAGACCTCAATGGAAGAAAAGTAGTTAGAGTAAATGATATAAAACTCGTTTATATACACGGCGATATTATCGTGTTGGCTGTCGATGTTGGTGTTTTGGGTATTTTAAGAAGACTTGGCGTAATGGGTATAGTAAATAGCTTTGAGAAGATTTTTAAATTCAATATTCCCGAATATTTGATTTCATGGGACAGCATTGAGACACTCTATAAAGGCATTGACAAACTTAAATTATCTGTACCATATGAAAAATTATACAATCTACATCCTGCAGATTTAGCGGATATAATAGAAGACCTTGACGGAAAGGAAAGAGCAGAAGTCTTTCAAGCCCTTGATGATGAAGTGGCTGCAAACGCGTTAGAAGAAATAGAACCAGATATACAGGTAAATTTGCTTGAGAATATGATGAATGGTAGGGCATCGAGAATTTTAAGTACAATGGATGCGGATGAGGCTGCAGATATACTGGAAGAACTTGAGGATGAATTCGCAGAAAGTATATTGTCAGGTATGAAGAAAGATGATGCAGATGCTATAAGAAAACTAATGAAATATGAAGACATGTCTGTAGGAAGTATAATGACATCGGAATATGTAACATTAAATGAAAAGATGACCGTTATAGAAGCGAAAGAATACTTAAAGAGCAATTATGAAAATGAAGATATACCATATTATCTATATGTTGTTGATGATAATAATATATTAAAGGGGATAATCTCATTAAGAAAATTTATATTTTTGCATGATGATGCATTATTGAAAGATGTAATGGAAGATGATGTAATATCAATTGGAGATAATGAAAGCATCGAAAGCCTTATTGAGCTTATTTCAAAATATAATTTATTAGCGTTGCCTGTTGTTGACAAAGAATATCATATTATTGGAATGGCTCTACTCAATGATATAGTTGATGAGGTATTCCTCCCGAGATGGCGTAAGCATTTAAGAAAGGTAAGCTAAGGGGGGATAGCATGACGAAGAAAAATAGATTTTCAAATATATTTATGTTTCTTGCTATATTGGGTCCCGGCATCATTACTGCAAATGCAGGTAATGATGCTGGTGGTATTACGACATATGCAACAGTTGGAGCATCCTATGGTTATAGGATGATATGGGGTCTTATTTTAATTACAATAAGCTTAATAATAATACAAGAAATGTGTGCTAGAATGGGTGCTGTCACTGGTAAGGGCCTTTCTGACCTAATAAGAGAAAGATTTGGAATAAAGCTTACATTTCTTGCTATGATGACATTGTTAATAACTAATATAGGTATTACTATATCAGAATTTGCTGGTATTGCTGCTGCAATGGAGCTGTTTGGCATAAGCAAGTATATATCAGTACCGATAATGGCGGTTGTCATATGGTATTTGGTTACAAGGGGTTCATATAGTGTAGTTGAAAAAGTGTTTATATTTTTTTCTTTTGGCTTTTTTGGTTATATAATATCTGCATTTATGGCAAAGCCTCATTGGGGTATTGTAACGGCACAAACTATTACACCTTATATTGAGTATAACAGCGGATTTATTATGACATTTATTGCTATGATCGGTACAACAATATCACCGTACATGCAATTTTATCTACAGGCATCAATTGTTGATAAAGGCATATCTATAAAACATTATGATTATGAGAAGCTTGATGTTGTTTTTGGTGCCATATTTGGCGTTATTGTGCAATTTTTTATAATCGTATCGACAGCAACGATATTAAACCCAAAAGGCATCAAAATCACGACTGCAGCACAAGCAGCATTGGCCCTAAAGCCACTAGCAGGGCAGTATGCTTTTATTTTGTTTGGCTTAGGTTTGTTCGGAGCATCGGCACTTGCTGCAGGTGTTTTGCCATTGACTACATCATATGCAATATGTGAAGCATTTGGATGGGAAAGCGGTCTTGATCATAAGTTTAAAGATGCCCCTGTTTTTTATACTTTATATACTGCGCTTATACTGATAGGGTCAATAACAATTTTAATTCCTGGAATAAACCTTATAAGTATAATATTGATGACACAAGTAGTACAAGGTGTGCTATTGCCTATAACATTGATATTTGTAATACTTTTAGCAAGCAATAAAAGAATTATGGGTAATTATGCTAATAAAAAAATATTAAATTTTGTATCATGGATAACAATAATTATCTTAATAATATTAAATATTATGCTTGTTATTACGTCAATTTGGTAGCAAATTATATATATCTTCATATATTATTATTGTAATAAAAAAATATATGGAGGTATATGTGATGGATTATAGATGGATGGATGGAATGTATCCATATGCAAAACCTATGCATATGTATGGTGCAGGTATGATGCATGGTTATGGTATGGATCCTTTCATGGTAGTTCATATGGCAATGAAAGACCCATTTTTCAAATATTATGCTATGCAATCTTTAGAGCACATGCTGGAGGAATTTGTAGAATATATGTACTATGGGCCACATGGGACAAGAATGATGTGATATTATTAATTTATATTGAAAGGGGCAAATATTGCCCCTTTATTTGAATTGCTTTTTTATATGGCGTTATAATATTTTTCATACATATCTTTCCTATATGTCTTATATTTATTTTCTAGTAGCGTATTTGTAATTCTATCAAGTAAATTTAAAGTTCCAGTGTAATCTACAGATAGGAGATTCTCTGGCCACAGACTCTATCGAGTATAGGGAATCCTATGCGTATAAGTGGTATATCGCCTTTTTCGGTAAGGTATTTTCCATCAGATGGAACTTCCTTTCTTTTGATATTTTTAATATTTCGCTAAAATCAGTTTCAGCTAAAAATTGTAATGTTCTAAGAGGTAATTACAGGCAATGTGAAAAACCAAGTCCATCGAGGGCTGTCTTTGTTTCATGAAGTTTCTGCCTCCTGATGATTGCTACAATCTCTTTCATAAATAACCCTCCTCATAATTCTTTATTACCAGTTCTAATCGTGTATGCTTCATCGACTTCACTTATGAATATTTTGCCATCACCTATGTTTCCTGTACGAGCATTATTTTCTATTAATTCTACTACTTTTGATGCATCATTATCTTTTACGACTAGCATAAGCATGATTTTAGGTAGTTCATCATAGACAATAGGTCCTACTTGTAATCCCTTTTGTTTTCCACTGCCAAATATGTGCATTTTTGTCATTGAGCTGTACCCGTTTTTATCAAGAACTTCAACAACTTGCCTTTCTTTTTCGGGCATTATTATAACACGTATTACCTTCAGATATTGTTTATTCCCTTTCAATTAATATAATTACAATCGTTATATTTCGAACAGCTTGAGCGAAGTGCATTAAGATTGTGTGGCACACTTATAAAAAATCTATTGTACTTGTCGTCATATTCGATTTTGCTGTATTGAAGGTAATTAAGGTCTGATTTGTTAATATAGCTGAATACATAATTCGGCAGGACCAATTCCTGCTTCTCTTCCAAGGACAAGTGCTTCTATTGAATTACCCATATCTTCTATTTCAAAGATATGGTCGTTCCGCCCTTCTGATAGAGGTGTATCTCACCTGTCATCGGTGCATCAAGCACATCAGAGATATCTGGAAGAATGATTGCACCTATTCCCATTAGCTTCAATATTCTTTTGATTTCGCGCAAATCACCGGGGATCATAAACCCCGGAATAATGTTTGTTTTTCCATTCGGTGAGCTTTTTTTGGCAAATGTATCTATAGCAGATTTTACCATATTAGAAAAAACTGTCACATGTGAACCGATTTAACTCGATGTGCTGGCTGTAAAAACTTTGACATCTTTTCTATTACCCTTTCAAAGTGATATGTGTCGAGTATCTTATGATGTGGTGCTTCTTTTATCTCAGGTATTATTTTATGCCCTTCATAATCGTCACGGTGTGCGAACTCATAACTGGCAATAATTGCCTCCATTTCAAGATCTTTTAGTAGATATTTATTATAATGGTGTGCGCGAGAAACCGCGTACAAAAAGTATTGCTCTTTTTCTTTTAAGTCTTTCTCTGTAATAATCAAGCTTAGGTTTTATCTTTTTCCATCTCTTCTTTAATAATTTTTTCAGTATTGGTATATCATTGAGTCGTCAAAGAATAACCTTCACAGCTTACAGTTATGACTTTTATCCCGAGTTCTTCTTCAGCTTTTTTTTGCGACAGCTTTAATGTCATCACCAATAAGGTAGACAGGACATGTAGCATATATGCCTACAACTTTTGGTTTAAATATTTAATATATAAGCCTCCTTTCAACTAGTCCATAAGTTCGTATTCTATGAGGAGTTTTTCAAGCTCATCTGTTGGCATGTGTTCTAAGTTTTTCGCAAAAACCTTTCAGAAGCTCTTCTTTATTATCGGCTTTTCTTGAGTTGCAAATAATACCACCTAATCTTATAACGCCTTGATTTGCATATTTTCTAATACCTTTATAGATATTGTTTATTGCATACAATGCCATCATTTCACCGCTAGCTACGATATATATTTCTTTTGCTTTACCTTTATAAATAGACATTGCGAAACCACCGCATACAACATCACCAAGGACGTCATAAAAAACATAGTCGAGGTCGTCATCATAAACGCCAAGGTTTTCGAGCACATTTATCGATGTAATGATACCGCGGCCTGCATATCCAACTACCATTACTTTTTGCCCATCTCTGTTAAATGCCGCAACTGTATTCTGTGTTTTTGTTGATTTACCAATACCACCTTTACCATAAATAGCTACTTGCCTTATTATTGAATTCTCCTTGAAATTTTAATATTTAATTAATAAAAAAAATTAATTATGATAGTGACAAAAGGTATCACCTCCTTAAAAAATAAAGCTATGTTATGGTTAATCCATGATTTCATTGTCAAAACAAAAAAGTTCTTTTCCTTATTAGAAAAGCACAAAAAATAAAGTATTGACATTGAAAATCTATTATGATAATATATTTTCAATAATTTTCATAATAAAAAGGCGAAGAAGTCTTTAACCGCATGGTTAAGGACTTTTTTTAAAGGCATTGAGGTCTTTAATCATTTGATTAAAGGCCTTTAATTTTTTAAAAGGAGAGGACGAGAATGAATAAAGAATTTAATATTGTAGATTTCGGACATCCGTGTTTTAATCCTGATGTGACTAAATATCACGGCAGAATACATCTACCTGTAGCACCTAAGTGCAATATAAAATGCAAATACTGTGATAGAAAGACAGGCTGTATAAATGAAAATAGACCCGGCGTAACAACTAAGGTAATGAATCCATATGAAGCATTATGCTATACGAAAGATATATTAGAAAAAGAGTCTTGCATTTCTGTTGTAGGAATAGCAGGTCCCGGTGATCCGCTTTACAATGAGGAGACATTTATGACTTTTAAATTAATTTCCCTTGAATTTAAAGATATGATTAAATGCTTAAGTACAAATGGGCTACTTTTAAGTGATAAATTACCTCTTCTTATAGATTGTGGCATCAGTACACTTACAGTAACGATAAATGCTATAGATCCATATATAGGTAAAGAAATATATGATTATGCAGTATATAAAAATATTGTGTACAAAGGAATAGATGCAGCAAAATTGCTTATAGAAAAACAGTTAGAGGGAATAGAAGCTGCTTGTGATAATGGTATACTTGTTAAGATTAATACTGTCTTAATACCAGGTATAAATGATGGACATATAAAAGAAATAGCCCAAAAAGTAAAAGAACTTGGAATAGACATCATGAATATAATGCCGCTTATTTCACAGGCGGAGCTTTCACATATAAAAGTACCTGAGTGCAAGGAACTGGAAAAAGTGAGGATGGAAAACTCAAAAATTGTAAATCAAATGTACCATTGCAGACAGTGTAGAGCAGATGCAGTTGGACTTTTAGGTGAGGACATATGATACACAGAATTGCTATTGCGACATCGGATGGCAAGATGGTCAATGAGCATTTTGGCCATGCAAAGAGATTTATCATTGTTGACTTAAGCGATGAGGGAAGTTATTTTGTAAGTGATGTGAGAGAATGTATAAATGCTTGCGGTAGTGATGATGTTAATGACAGGATGAACACAGTAATAGATAAAATCAAGGACTGTGAAGCAGTTGCTGTATGTAGAATAGGAAGCTCTGCTATAATGAGGCTTAAAGAAAAAGGCATAAAAGCATATGTGAATCCCGGCTTTATAGAGGATGTGCTTAAAGAATATTTAGAAAATTTTATAAGGAGGTGACGAGTGATGAGGTATCTAAAAATAATGTGGCTTATTATAGCTCTTTTTTCGATTATTATAATGTTAACAGGATGTAATACAAATGTTGGTGGAAATGATAATAAATCTTTGACGGTTTTTATAGCAGCAAGCCTAAAAGACTCTATGAATACAATTGTTAAGCAGTTTGAAAAATTAAACCCAGGCGTTAAAATAATCCTTAATCCCGCAGGAAGCCAAACATTGCGAACACAAATAGAACAAGGAGCATATGCCGATATATTTGTGTCTGCTGATGAAAGAAATATGAAACCACTTCAAGATAAAGGCCTTGTTGAGGCGCCTAAAATATTATTATATAATAAGCTCATTGTTATCGCATATAAAGACAGCAATATCAGTAATTTTATGGATATAAAAAATACAGGTTTAAAATTAGCACTTGCAGATGAATCCGTCCCAGCTGGTAAATATGCATTTGATATATTATCAAAAATCGATGCAGATAATAAAGGATTTAAAGATGCAGCACTAAAAAATATCATTACAAAAGAAGTAACTGTTACAGATGTTGCACAAAAGGTTGCAATGGGTGAAGCAGATGCTGGCATCGTCTATGTGACTGACGCTAAACCCTTTTTAGATAAAGTAAAAGTTATTGACATACCTGATAAATACAATGTCATCGCAACATATCCTGTTGCTATTGTCAGAGGTACTAAAGACAAGACTTTATCTAAGAAATTCGTAGACTTTATATTAAATGGCGATGGAAAAAAGACATTAAAAGATTACGGATTTATAATGGAAAAATAATTAATTAGGGGTGTTTCAAATGCTATATATTTATTCTATTGCATCAATTCTATTTTTTTTCTTATTAATACCCTTTGTTTCACTAATAGTAAAAACTCCTTTAAATATAATAATGGCGGGACTTTTATCGGGTTCTGCTATTGATGCATTGTTGCTCAGCATAATATCATCTGTTGTAACTGTCATTATTGCATTTATATTTGGAACACCTCTTGCATACTATATTGCTTTTAAAAAAGGAAAGATATCAACATTTGCTGAATATCTTGTGGATATCCCTGCGGTTTTACCTCCTGCAGTTGCAGGCATTGCACTTTTAATGGCATTTGGGAGGCAAGGTTTAATTGGTAAGTTGCTCGATGCTTTCGGTATACAAATATCATTTACAATGGTCGCTGTAATAATGGCACAGATATTCATATCGTCGACATATTATATTAAAGCCGCATATTCGTCATTTTTGTCTGTTGATAAGACCATATGGGAAGAATCTCAGTTAATTGGTGTTGATGATTTTAGACTTATGTTGGTTGTTTACATTCCTATAACAAAGAAATTTCTCATGGCAGGGTTAATCAGTACATGGGCAAGAGCCATGGGGGAATTCGGCGCGACTATTATTTTTGCTGGTAATTTGGCAGGCAAGACAAGGACAATGTCACTTGCAATATATACTGCAATGCAAGGGGATTTAAATTCCGCTTTGAGTCTTTCAATTTTAATGGTCATATGCTCCTTTGTTATTATCTACTTTTGTAGACTTATGGTCGGTAGAAGTTTCGACAAGGTTTGAAAGATTATTTAATTATATTTTCTCTGCCACAGAAATTTCATAAACAGTAAAAAATTTATTTATATAATTTTTATTAAAATATTGTTTTAAATATTAAATAGTGCTAAATTAAAGGTGAGGTGGTTTTGTGGCTGAGTTAATATATATTATTGATGATGATAAAAATATTAGAGATTTGATTGTCAAATACATTGAAAAAGAAGGATATTCCGTAAAAGCCTTTGATAATGCGGAGGATGTTCTTAAAAACTTTAATATAGACAAACCTGACATGTTAATTCTTGACATTATGATGCCAGGTATGGATGGCTATGAGCTTTGCAAGGAGATAAGGAAGACAAGTGATGTCCCAATAATAATAGTATCCGCAAGGGATGAGGACCTTGATAAAGTATTGGGATTAGAGCTTGGATCAGATGACTACATTGCAAAGCCTTTTTCACCAAGGGAGCTTATTGCAAGGATGAAGTCTATTTTTAGAAGAGTTAAGGCACCACAAAGAAATAATGAAATAAGGATAAAGGATATTATAATCGTTCCTGATGAGAGAAAAGCATTGTATAATGGGCAGGAAATAGACTTCACGTCTATGGAGTTCGAACTTGTGCTTTTTTTATCTCAAAATGTTAATAAGGCATTTACGAGAGAGCAGCTTTTAGAAAGGGTATGGAGATATGATTCCTTTGTTGAAACTAGGGCTGTTGATGATATGGTTAAAAGGATAAGAAAAAAATTAATGGGTTATGGGTGCAAATTTAATATAACAACTATTTGGGGCTATGGCTATAAGGTGGAATCATAATGTCAATAAGGTTAAAAATTATATTTTCATATATCCTCTTAATTTTGGTTTCATTTGCTATAATCAGTTCTCTGTTTAATATAATGATAAAAGATTTTTTAATAAATGATGCAAGGCAAAATCTTGTAAGACAGGGTACTGCGATACAAAAATTGTATAATGGCAGGATAAAAACACCCGAAGCATTACAAAACATAAAATACAGACCTAAATTCAAAATTGGTGAGAGAATTCTTGATGGGGATTTGTTAGTCGTCGATTTATATGGCGATATTGTATATTCATCAAGGGAGAATCCTCTCGGCGGCGGGAATAAAATCGAATACGCCATACTTGACAAGATAATGAGAGAGGGATCCTATAACAGTATAAAAATTGGAAACTTAGATGTGGTCGCTGCCGTATTTCCGATAAGAAGTGAAAATGGCAGAATAATAGGTTCTATTGTAATGTACACACTTGTTAAGGGTATTAAGATTGCTTCACAGCGTATACTTGGCGTTTTATTGAAAGGATTTTTGGTATCTGGAATCATATCATTTATAATTGGCTATGTGCTTTCAAAATCTATTTCGGCACCTATTAGAAAACTTACCGAAGTGGTTGATAAAATTAAAAACAAAAAGTTTGGAGAAAAGGTAGATATAAAAGCGGATGGAGAGATAAGAGTTTTGGCCGACGCTTTTAATGATATGTCAATTGAATTAAATAATTACTATATTTCACAAAAGCGTTTTTTGCAGAATGCTTCACATGAGTTAAAGACGCCACTTATGTCTATACAAGGTTATGCTGAAGGGATTAAAGATGGCGTTATTGAAGGTGATGATATATCAAAGTCTCTTGACATAATAATAGATGAAAGTATGAGACTTAGAGACATCGTAAATGACCTTATGTATCTTTCGAAACTTGAAACACATCAGGAAAAACTTAATATACGCATTGAAAATCTTAAAGATATTATTCAAGAATGCAGTGATAAACTACTGCCACAACTAAATAAGAATAATATATTGCTTAATATAAACGTTAACGACATTATGATAAATTGTGATAGAAAAAAGCTTGTACAAGCTTTTATGAATATATTAGGAAATGCGATAAGGTATGCTAAAACAACTATCAATATAAAAGCTACAGATAATAAGGACTTTGTTGAAATAAACTTTGAAAATGATGGAAGAAAGTTTACGAATGATGAAATGAAAAACATGTTCGAAAGGTTTTATAAAGGTGATAAAGGTGAAACTGGGCTTGGGCTTGCAATAACAAAAGCTATTGTAGAAAGTCATGAAGGGAGTATAAGAGCATTAAACTTAGATAATGGGATATGCTTTTCAATAAAACTAAAAAAATAGTTTTCCATTTAAATTTTTAAAAAATAATTTATGTGATATAATATAAAAGTTCTAAAGTTTAATTATATAATGACGATAGAAATAAAAGAGGTGTTATTTTGCAGGCTACATTATTTGCTTTATTAACAGGACTTTTGGTCGGGCTTATATTTTCATTTTTAAAGCTTCCATTACCTGCACCAAATGTACTACCAGGTATAGCTGGCATTGTAGGTATATATTTAGGCGGTCAGATATTTCAGTATATAATGAAACTGATAGGTAAGTAAAGTAATTAGTCCTTTATATGAATGGGGTAAACTATCATTAAAATCTAAATACAAGGGGGCAAAATTTATGAGAAGTATATTTTGGAGGCTAATTATTTCATTTTTAATCGTAATAATAGTACCTTTAGCAGGAATTTATCAGTTTTTAGTTGACCAAAAGACCTTAAGCATATTTATAATTGTCGCTGCAGTTTCATTAGTATTATCAATTTTATTCTCTATATACATGGCTTTAAGCATAAAAAAGCCTATTTCGAGGTTGAAAGAGGGCATGAAGAAGCTTGCTGATGGGGACTTTATGGTACATATTAAGGAGAGTCGCCGCGATGAACTTGGCTCATTGATAGATACCTACAATAAAATGGTTGAGAATGTCAGGGAAATCATAAAAAATGTTTCAGACTTTGCAAAAAGTACAGAATACACAGTAAATAACTTTTCAAGCTCTATAGAACAGGCTAATACTACATTTGACCAGATAACAAAAGCAGTTGAAGAAATAGCCCAAGGTTCATCAGAACAGGCAAAAGATGCATCAAATGCCGCCGAGATGGCACAAAAGATGGGACAAAGTATCGATGAATCTGCTAAATATTTCAAAGCTGTTGAAGAATCTACAATAAATGCAGATAAATTGAGTCAGAATGGTATTGAAACAATAAACTCACTTAAAGATAAGACTGCTGAAACAAAAGATTCCATTGATGAAGTAGTTACAGAGATAAATGAATTGCAGTCAAATTCTAGACAGATAGAGAAGATAATAGAGGTTATAACAGGAATATCAGATCAGACAAACCTTTTGGCATTAAATGCGGCAATTGAAGCGGCAAGAGCAGGGGAAGCTGGAAAGGGATTTGCGGTTGTCGCAGAAGAAGTAAGGAATCTTGCAGAGCAATCAAGAGAAGCTGCATCAGAAATTGCTAAGATAGTAGGCAATATAAAGCAAAAGACAGATACGACGGTTGAAAAAGCCAATACTGTAAAGCAGATAGCAGATGAACAGTCGAGCCATGTTGAGACGATGTCACAAGCATTTAACGAGATAAAGACGTCTATTGACACGATTACAGAAAATACTCATGTGTTAAATGATGCTGTTATAGGACTTACTAAGTATAAAAATGAGATTATTTCATCTATAGAAAATATCTCTGCGGTATCTGAAGAAACGGCCGCATCAACAGAAGAAGTATCTGCGTCGGCAGAAGAGCAGTCCAAATTTATTCAAGAACTTAAAGATAATGTTGATAATCTAATGAATTCAGTTAAAGTTCTCGACAATGCTTTGTCTAAGGTTACCATTTCTTGATTCGAGCAAATGAGATAACAAACATTAAACCGGCGGCAATAGCTAAGGCTATACCGATCGTTTGCAGGCCAAGTCCAAAGGCCTGCTTGTTATTTCCCTGAATTATGGCAAGTATTGTTCTATATGAGTATGCTCCTGGTACCAATGGTATGATTCCAGGTATGACAAAAATTGTTGAAGGATTTTTCATCTTTCGTGCGAAGATTTCACCCATGATCCCAATGAATAATGATGCAATAAATGTTGCGGCTATAACGGATGGATATATTTTTATGACCAAAAGATATCCAGCCCAACTTATGGCACCCGATATTCCAGATATTATTATTGAGTTTAATGGAACATTAAAAAGAAAGGCAAAGCCAGCTGTTGCAAAGAATCCGTACAAAATCTGCAATATCATAGTCTACCTCCTATAACAAACCAAATATTCAAAAGAGCTCCAACACCTGCAGCAATGCTGATAGCAGAAACTAATGCTTCAACACCTCTTGATACAGCTGATACAAGGTCGCCCCATATGGCATCTCTTACAGCGTTCGTTATGGCGACACCTGGTAAAAGTGTCATTATGGAGCCTATTATGATGCCATCAAGTGTACCCATATGAAAATGTGAAAATGTGATACCGAATATAGTTGCAAACCCACCGCCTAGGATATTTATTATAAATGTCGATAATCTCAGCCTTTCAAAATATGTGACAAATACTTGAAGAAGCATAGCAGTTATTAAAGTAGGCAAGAAGTCTCTTAAAGTGCTTCCGACAAGCATACCTGATGATGCAGCAGCAATTCCTGCGAAGAAAATCCTTAAGAAATAATTGTATTTCTTTCTTGATCTTATATTATTAAGCTCTTCTATATACTTACTTAAATTAAGCGTTTGAATATTTTCTCTACAAAATCTCCGTGATAGGTCATTTACAAGGGCAACTTTGTTCAAATCAATCCCTCTAAATTTAACTCTATTCACTGTTGTCTGAATCTTACCACCATTTTCGACAGAAGCAAATATTCCTGTTGGGGTTACAAAAGTTTCAACTCTCTCAACTTTATTTTCTAACATCCTTGTTATAGTATCCTCACTTCTATAGGTTTCTCCGCCATTTTCCAGTATAGTTTGACCTGCAAGCACTGCAAATTTCAATAGATCATCATAGTTCACTTTTGTTTACATTCCTTTCAAAACGATTAAAACTCAAATTATATTATATATCATTTGCATTTCCAAAAAAACAGCAATAATAATTTAAGCAAATTTTGAGGGTATAATAATACAAAGTAGATGGTGAAAAGAGTATCAGACTAGGTTCTTATGTTTTTTATTAATTAGATATAAATAACACAGGTTCTATAGTAAGACGGCCTTATTGAAATATTAAGTATTATATAAACATTAAATTCTTTTGCGATCATTAAAGTTGTAAAAATATCATCTGCAATATATATTGAGAAAAGACGAACTTTATTGTTTATTTATAATTAATTATTCGTAATTTTAGTTGATTAAATCATAAATATCTGTTAAGATACTGTAGGGGATGTTTGTGACCTTAAATAAATAAAAGGAGTGTTTTCCATGAAAGCATATGATGTTATAATTGTCGGCGGCGGTCCGGCAGGGCTTTTTACATCCCTAGAACTTATAAAAGAAAATAGCGGATTAAAAATATTAATGCTTGAAAAAGGAAGAGATATCCGCGGCAGGATATGCCCTATTAACCAATATGGTTCGAAGTGCATAAATTGTAAGCCATGTTCAATTACATGTGGAATCGGAGGTGCTGGTGCCTTTAGTGATGGAAAACTTACATTAACATCTGAATACGGCGGCGTCCTTGATGAATACCTGCCAAAGTCGGAATTAAATGAGCTTATAAATTATGTCGATAGTATATATGTAAAATTCGGCGGGACTAAGGAAGTACATGGTACTGATAAAGATAAGATAAGAGATATTGAAAGAAGAGCTGCAGCAGCCGATTTAAAGCTTATCCCAGCCATAATAAAGCACCTTGGCACGGAGAAGTGCTACGATATAATCAAGAATATGGAAGATTTTCTAAGGGATAAAATTGAAATTAAGACAAAAACACCAGTTTCAAAAATACTTACTGAAAATAATAAAGCATATGGTGTAGTAACAGAAGATGGCGAAGAATACAGAGGAGAATATATTGTTGTCGTGCCAGGCAGAGAAGGTGCAGGGTGGTTTAAGAAGGAATCCGACAGGCTGTCACTTGATACACAAAATAACGCTGTTGATGTCGGTGTAAGAGTTGAGATACCTGCAGTCGTTATGGAAGATATAACAAATGTCATATATGAATCAAAATTCATTTATCATTCAAAATCCTTTGATGATAAGGTAAGAACCTTCTGCATGAATCCATATGGAAAAGTTGTTGTTGAAAATAACGATGGCCTTAAAACAGTAAATGGGCACAGTTATAAAGATATAAAGACAGACAATACCAATTTTGCATTGCTTGTAAGTAAAGAATTTACAGAACCTTTTAAAGAACCTATAGCATATGGCAGATACATTGCATCACTTGCAAACATGCTTGGGGATGGTGTAATTGTGCAGAGGCTCGGTGACCTTTTATCAGGAAGAAGATCAACACCTGAAAGATTAAAGAGAGGACTTTTAGAGCCAACATTGAAAGATGCTACACCTGGAGATTTAAGCCTTGTATTGCCATACAGGTTTTTGCAATCAATAATCGAAATGCTACAGGCTCTTGATAAAGTTTCGCCTGGTGTATATTCTAAACATACACTTTTATATGGTGTTGAAGTTAAATTTTATTCATCAAGGGTAAAGCTTACAAACAACTTTGAAACACAGGTTGAAAATCTCTTTGCAGCAGGTGATGGTGCAGGTATCACAAGGGGTCTCGCTCAGGCATCTGTATCAGGCGTCGTTGTTGCAAGGGAAATATTGAAGAGGATAAAATAAGAAAGGGGTAAAGCTATGCCAACGCTTGTAATTGTAGGATCACAATGGGGCGATGAAGGTAAAGGAAAGATTACTGATTATTTAGCAGAGAAAGCCGAAGTCGTTGTAAGGTACCAAGGCGGAAATAATGCAGGACACACCGTAGAAAAAGATGGAACGCAGTATAAACTGCATCTTGTTCCATCTGGCATTTTGTATCCAGAAAAAATATGTATAATTGGAAATGGTGTTGTATTAGATCCTGGTTCACTTATCGATGAAATAAACACGTTAAAAGAGCAGGGCGTAAGTGTGGAAAACTTAAAAATAAGCGATAGAGCGCATATTGTATTGCCATATCATATAAAGCTCGATGAACTTGAGGAAGTTGCAAAAGGTAAAAATGATATAGGTACAACAAAAAGAGGTATAGGTCCTTGCTACATGGATAAATCAGAGAGAATCGGTATAAGAGTATGTGACCTCTTAAAACCTGAAGTTTTTAAGAATAAGCTTAAGCTAAATGTTGAGAAAAAGAATAAAATATTTAGAGAAGTTTATGATGCAGGAGAATTGAACTTTGAAGAAATTTATGAAAAATATTCACGCTATGCTTCTATAATAAAATCATATGTCGTTGATACTACATCGCTTTTATATGACCTTATAAAAGATGGGAAAAAAGTGCTTTTTGAAGGTGCACAAGGTACACTTCTTGATATTGACCTTGGGACATATCCATATGTAACGGCATCGCATCCAATATCAGGAGGTGTTACAGTTGGTGCAGGTGTTGGTCCAACGATGATAAATGATGTCATAGGTGTAGTTAAAGCATATACTACAAGAGTCGGGAAAGGACCTTTTCCAACAGAGCTCTTTGATGACTATGGCAACTTCTTAAGAGAAAAGGGACATGAATATGGAACGACAACAGGAAGGCCAAGAAGATGTGGTTGGCTTGATGCGGTAATACTTAGTTTTTCTGTAAAAGTATCTGGAATAAGGACATTTGCACTTACAAAACTTGATACATTGACAGGGCTTGATAAAATAAAAATTTGTACAGGATACAGATTCAATGGTGAGATTATAAAGGATTTCCCCGCAAGCTTAGAAGACCTTGCTATGTGCGAACCTATTTATGAAGAATTTGACGGTTGGAATGAAAATATCAGCAATATAAGAAAATTTCAAGATTTACCATTGAATGCGCAAAAGTATGTAAAAAGAATTGAAGAATTGACAGGTATTAATGCATCAATAATATCTGTAGGACCCGGAAGAGAAGAGACTATAGTAAGGGAGGAATTGATGAGTTAGTCCATCAATTTCCTCAAAAAATAGATAAAAAAAGTGTTGACATAATGGAGCTAACCCGGTATAATATATAACTGTCAGGGCGATAAGCCAATAAAGTGCTGGCGTGGCTCAATCGGCAGAGCAGCTGATTTGTAATCAGCGGGTTGTAGGTTCAAGTCCTATCGCCAGCTCCATACATAAAGCATATTAGAGGGTATCGATGAAATGTCGATATCCTTTTTGATTGCGAAATTAAAACAGCATTTTTGAGCCGCAAATACAAACCCTAATCTACAAATACTTTGGGGTCCTTTAAACTTCTCTTGCCATTCTTCCGGCTTAAACTTATCTTTACCTTTATCATAATTTAAGGTTTCCTTTGCTTTAAGCTTTTCCTCTGCTTGATTTTCTTATGTTCATTAATCATTATCTCTTTCGGTAGCGGTATGGTTCTTCTGCTTCTTGATGTTTTTGGCTCTTCTAGTTTCCATCCCTCATTTGTTCTTGACAATGTCCTTTTAACATGAATACAGCTATTTTTAAAGTCCACATCTCCCCATTTAAGGCCTAATGCTTTCCCAAGTCTCATATCTGATGTTAAAAGCACTTCAAATAGCACTCCTAATCTATTTGTAATGTCAATAGATTTTTGAAAATTTTTTAAATTTTAATTGATACTTGCTATTATCTATGCTAATATACTATTACAGATGTGATATTATGGATAATTACGGAAATGAAGCAGTTAGAGAGATATACAAATAGTGTATGTAAGATGATATAAAGAATACGAATTGCATAAATATTTGTGACGTATACAAAAAGGGCTTAAACTATTGCTAAAATTGTATATAACGTTACTATTTAAACTATTGCTTTTAAATTTCTAAATGTTGGACATCTATGATAAAAAATTTTTATAAAAGATCACGTAATTCGGATTTGGATAAACGGGAATTGGGGTGGATATGGATGAATAAGCGAGACTTATCTATAAAGAAAACAAAGGATGTATCAAATACAGAGTACTTTGGAGAACCTATTTATGCTTAACTGGATCTTGAAATATTTTATCATAGCTTATATCACTTATTGCAACATCTTACGCGTCATCTCATAAGCATTTTTTATTCCAGATAGTTTCAAATTGGTTATAAATAATTAGTAATTACATGAGCCTATAACTATTGTTGAAATATTTGTATGCATGGTGGTCTTCGCATCTTGCTGCATCAAAATGCTTAATTTCGGTAATAAATATGGCCTTTCTTCTTCAAATATCTCTGCGGGTGTCTTATTGTTTTTTAAAGGATTCTTTGTATTATTTAATTTTTTACTTACTTCATAAAGATAATTATTGGCTTCTTCCAATGAAACAAAGTGGTTTTTGCATTACTTATTGTCATAACTTTGTGATTATACGACGAACCGACTATATAGAGCAATATAGGGTTGTGAGCTTTTTGACAGAAAAATATCATAGAGGATAATATTATGACAGGAAAATTTTTATTGTGTTTTTATGTAAAAATAGTATAATAATATTTCGAGAGCGCACGAGCACTTCTAGAACGATAGAAATTACATTCTTGAAACTGCTAAAATAGAGTTAATTGGAGGCATTAACTGATGAATGCTGCTTTTCCAAAGAAAATCCTGATTGTAGAAGATAGCAAACTTAACGCACAAATAACAGCAGATATTTTAAGTAAATATGGATACAAAACAGAAATAGTCTTAACAGGAGAGAAAGCTGTAGAAAGGGTACGTAGTGATCAAAGTATAGATTTAATTCTTATGGACATAGAACTTGGAGGAACAATCGACGGGATAGATGCAGCGCGAATAATTCAGCAGCATAAAGATATTCCGGTTTTATTTTTGACTGCTAATACCAGTAAAGAAATAATGGAAAAAATCCGATCGGTTACAGGTTACGGCTATGTGCTCAAGGGTGTTGACGAATATGTACTTATATCTCAAATAGAAATGGTTTTTAAGTTCCACGAAGCGAAGATACGGTTAAAACAGAATGAGGCTTTGTTCCGCAGTATGTTTGAAAATCATGATGCAATAATGCTGCTTATTGACCAGCAATATGGACGCATTATCGATGCTAACAAAGCTGCCTGTCACTTCTACGGTTATTCCAGAGAGACCATGCTGCAGATGGATGTTGGTATTTCTACCATAAGTGGTGACCAAAAGTGTTTAGAAGCTTTAAGAAAGTGCTGCAGTTCATGCATTTGCATCCAACGATTGGCTAACGGAGAAGAGAGGTTGGCAGAGGTCTATTCATCTACTATAAATTGTCAAGGAAAAACACTATTGTATTTAATTATTTTTGATATTACCGAGCGATGGAAAGCTGAAAAAGAACTCAAATTTTACAAATACCTTTTTGAAAACTCATTGAACGAGATTTACATATTTCACCCAGAAACATTAAAATTCTTTGTAGTAAACCGCGGAGCAAAGGAGAATTTAGGCTACAGTGAGGAAGAGCTCAAAGAAATGACACCTCTTGACTTAAAACCAGAGTTTAATCTGCAAAGCTTTAAAGAACTTCTTGCTCCTCTGACTAAAGGAGAACAACAGCAAATTATCTTTAACACTGTACACCGCAGAAAAGATGGTTCTCTCTATCCAGCAGAGATTCACTTGGAATTTGTAGAATTTGGGAAAGAAAAAGTATATGCAGAACTTGTAATTGATATGACAGAGCGTAGAAAAATGGAAAAAGAACTGCAGGAAAAGAATGAGATTTTAAGCACTATAATGGAATCTGCAGGAGATGCTATCATCATGATTGACGATAAAGGAAACGTAACTTTTTGGAATCCTGCAGTGGAACGCATATTTGGCTATTCAAGAGAAGAAATAATAGGTAAAGACTTACACACATTTATGATACAAGACGAACGATTGTACGAAGCATATAAAGAGGCATTTAAAAAATTCCGAATGAGCGGCAAAGGGAATACTGTGGGTAGAACGATTGAATTAAAAGCAAGGCATAAAAATGGTCATGAAATTGATGTAGAACTTTCACTTTCTGCTGTTAGGATTAAAGATGCTTGGCATGCAGTGGGAATTGTTCGCGACATAAGCGAACGCAAAAGATTTGAGGAATTGCTTTACCGTCAATCTATTACAGATCACCTTACAAATATTTATAACCGGCGTTTTTTCATGCAGATGCTAGAGCAAGAAATAGAACGAACAAAACGAAATAGAAAGCCTTTTTCGCTTATTATGTTTGATTTAGATCACTTCAAGAGCGTAAATGACCGTTTCGGTCATGCTGCGGGGGATATGGTTCTTAAGAATGTTGCCGATACGGTAAAAGGAAGGATACGCAAGACAGATTGTTTTGCACGTTGGGGAGGAGAAGAGTTTATAATTCTATTGCCGGAAACTTTTATAAGCGATGCAGCTGATCTAGCTGAAGAGCTCAGAAAGCATGTTAGTATGATGAACCTACCAGAAGTGGGGTATGTGACTGCAAGCTTTGGTGTAACCAGTTACAGGTCATCAGACACCATTGATACCATTCTTTTACGAGCAGACAATACTCTGTATGAAGCAAAAGGTGCAGGAAGGAACTGTGTAAAAAGCAAGTAAAAATTGCTTACTAAAATTAACATATAAGGAGGATAGTAGAGAGGCTACAAATTAGTCTCAATAAAAGAGCTATGGAAGAAAGAAGAGACAGTAAAAGCATTTTAATAGTAGATGACACTGCATTAATACGACTTATGGTTAAAGATATATTAGGGGCAGAAGGTTATGATGTTGAAACAGCAGCTACTGCTGAAGAGGCAATATTAAAAATAAAAAGTAGTAAAAAGGAATTATTCGATTTGGTAATTGTAGATATTAATCTGCCGAATCAAAATGGCTTTGAATTTATACAGAAATTAAAATCACATTCAGAATACAAAAACATCCCTGTGATGATACTGAGTGGAGATGCTACGGCCTCTTCAATTACGCAAGCAATAGAGATTGGTGCAGTAGAATATCTCATTAAGCCATTTAAAGCAGTTGAACTTGTAAAACGTGTTGTAAAACTAATAGGGTACACTACAAAAAAAGATCGTTATCCAGAACTTAAAAAATTATTAAAGAGCGAAATAAACCGAGCCAAAAGGAGCAATGTAAATCTCTCTCTAGTTCTGGCACAATGCGAAGGAAAAATCAGTGCTGGAATTTCAAAAATTGCAGAACAAGTAAGGCATAAAATTCGTGATATAGACACAGTATTTGAAATTGACGATAGCAATTTAGCTTTAATTCTTCCTATAACAGGAGCTGCTGGTGTAGCTATTGTAATAAAAAAGATAAAAGATAAATTGCCTGGCAAGTGGTATTTTGGTGTAGCTACATATTCTGATAACGGCAAAGATGAGCAGGAGTTAATTAATTTTGCAAGAGAGGACTTAATGAAGAAAATATCAGATTTAAAACAAGAGACGATAGAAACAAAATAAAAATAAGTTATTAAGAACTAAAAGTGTTGACAATATATAGCGAGTTTTCTGATGCAAAGATTTAACCTTTAAAGCAAAAATATTATTACAAAGTCAGAGATGGTACAAACTGGAGTGATATACATACCTTCACAACGGAAGCAAAAGATACGAATTCATTTAAGTTTTTAATATTTGGTGATAGCCAGAGCGGAGTTGCAACAGATCCGCAATACGGTCCATGGAAAACAACAATCCAAAATTCATTTAAAGCAAATCCAGATGCAAAATTCTTTGTTAATGTTGGGGACCTAGTTGAAATTGGACAGATGTACGCACATTGGAACAATTGGTTTGATGCAGCAAAAGGTGTAATTGACACAATACCAGAAATGCCAGTGCAAGGTAATCACGAGACATATCAATCGAAAAATTATGATTCAGCTAAACCAAAAGATTTTGTGAATCAATTTGTAGTACCACAAAATGGGCCTGATAGTTTAAAAGGTCAGACATATTCATTTGACTATGGCAATGCACATATAGTAATGCTTGACAGCCAAGAAGATGAGGAAGAGCCTGTTGCAGGTGATATATTTAGAAGCACAGAAAGTATGGCTTGATAAAGATTTAAGTAGCACAAATAAGACATGGAAAATAGTTTTCTTCCACAAGACACCATATTACAATAAAGCGACAAGATCAAATGAACAGATAAAAGCAGCATTCCAACCTATATTTGACAAATATCATGTTGACATAGTTTTCAAATACAAACATGCTATGGAATTGATAGTCAGAAAAAGAGAAAACTGACTGCCAAAGTGTCAAACTTGATACTAACTAGAAAATAAAGGAGGTGCTTATATGACGCTTAAAGAAGCAATTAATGTAAGATGTTCAAACAGAAAGTATCTGAATACTCCAATTCCACAAAACAAAGTACAAAAAATGGAAGAATTAATAAATAGATATAATAAGGAAGCTGATTTGAATATGCAACTGATTTTGAATAATGGAAAAGCTTTTGCAGGACTAAAGAGGAGTTATGGAATGTTTTCTGGTGTAAATAATTATATTGCTGTTGTCGGTAAAACAGATGATTTTTCTAAAGAAAGAGCTGGATATTATGGAGAAAAATTAGTGTTAGAGGCTACCTGTCTTAATTTGGGAACCTGTTGGGTGGGAACGTGTTTTGATAAGAAGAGTTGCGTTTGTTTTGTAAATCAGGATGAGGAAATATATTGTTTAATTGTATTAGGACAGGTTGCAGATAAATTTTCGTTAAAAGAGAAGATAATATCAAAAGCTATGCATAGAAAAACAAAGTCGTTTAATGAAATAGTCGAAGCGGATACTACTGAATTACCTAATTGGTTTAAGAACGGTATTTATGCAGTTCAAAAAGCACCTTCTGCACTGAACCAGCAACCAGTTAAATTTATTTATCAATCAGGTACTGTGAGGGCACGGGTTTCTGATAAATCCCCTTACGGCCCTATTGATATGGGAATTGCAAAGTTACATTTTGAATTGGGTGCAGAGGGTGGCTATTGGGAATTTGGCAATAATGCAGAATATCACAGAACAGAATGAAAAGTTAACAGTGGAGAGAAAAAATGAAGAAAAAGCAATTAATGGTATTTCCATTTGCGGGAGGAAATGCAAATTATTATAAAAATTATTTTGATGATATTAAACAGTTTTTTGATGTTTTGTGCATAGAAGCAAGAGGTCATGGTAGCAGATCAAGAGGAGGTTTGCTGTATGAGTTTACAGAATATTCAAATGATTGCTTTTCACAGGTGTATTCTAAGATTTATGCAGACGAAATAGTATTGTTTGGACATAGTATGGGTGGTTATACCACATTTGATATCGCATTGAAAATGGTAATGTTTCTTCCAGAGATTAAAACCAATCTATTTATTTCAGGAATCAATCCACCCCAAGTTATTATTAATAATTAATAAATTTTATTTTTATTTATTGAAAAAGCTTTTATGGATGTGGTAAGAATGTTTAGAATTGAAGGATCGGAAACATATAAGATGATAATTGAAAAAGGAAAGAAGGAAAAAAGTATAAAGATTGCAAACAAACTATTAGAAGAAGGCATGGATATTGATAAGATAGCGAAGATTACAGAATTAATGAAGGAAGAAATAAAAAAATTGATAAATTAAAAAATAAGTAATGAGCATAACAATTTGTAAAAATCAAATGTTATGCCCGTTTTTCATTATATCTTCGTGAGTGAGAAATATTTTGTTTATTTGAAGTAATACCATACTCTTTCTAGTAATTTTCCATTATATGTATTTGAAAAATGTCAATCTGAAAGTGAAATAAAGCGTTTTATTGAAGATAATAATTAATATTGTTTTATTGAGAAGCATTATTGCGTGCTGTTTTGTAATCATGTATGTAAGCTAAAATTTAAAGTAAAAATGAGCCTCTTGTTGTATGAACGAAATAAAAGGGATGAGAATTATTGATTATGAGGATTTTGGCAAAAAAGGCAATTGTATATTTAGTTTTTGAATTCATATTAGCAATTATTGTTATTCCTGCGCTGATATTTTATGGACCATTCGCAAATATAAGAAATACTTTAGTTACATCTGCAATGACAACTTTTAGTCATAAATATATAGTAACATTATTCTTGCCCCAGAGTAAGATAGATGAAATTATGAAAAATTCGAATAATATTGCTACAGGAAGTAGCGATAAAAATATATTAAATTTCAAAAACATTCATAATAACACAATTGAAGTATATGACATATCAAGCAATAGATTTAAAGGTAAAGTAATATTAATACATGATCCAACAAGAATACAAGTTGGCATATCAAGTAAACTGCCTAAAGAAGGTGAGACAGTAAGTACGATTGCAAAAGATAACAACGCTGTAGCTGCTATTAATGCAGGCGGCTTTATCGGGTTTGTAAATGGAGCATGGACAGGCAGTGGTGGAACACCAGGTGGTATCATTATTCACAATGGGAAGATTTTATATAATAATGCATATAGCACAGATGGTAAAATAGATCTTGTAGGCTTTACCAATGATGGTAAACTGCTTGTTGGTAAATACACTTTAGATGAGCTAAAAAACGTTGCAATAAAAGAGGCTGTTAGTTTTAGACCTGCACTTATTATTAATGGAGAACCTATGATAAAAAAAGGTGATGGCGGGTGGGGTTCAACATCAAGAACAGCTATAGGACAGAGAAAAGATGGTACAGTAATATTCTTAGTTATTGATGGAACGTTTATTAGAGGTTTAACTGGTGCAACTTTAAAAGATGTTCAGAATATAATGCTAGATTATGGGGCAGTTAATGCCGCAAACCTTGATGGTGGTTCTTCAACAACACTTTATTATAAAGGAAAAGTAATAAATAATCCAATAAATCCTCTTGGTGAGAGAATGGTTCCAACAATCTTTTATGCAAAATAATATAAAAAATATTATATGATGAAGGGTATATTATAATAAATTTTTATCGTTAAAATTAAATTGTAATAATTCTTGCCATTATTTGTAGTATAGAATATAATATACATTGTGTAGTTGTAAAGTTTTAAAAAATATTATAAGAATATATTATTTTATTCTTATGTTTTTATATTAAATACAAATTAGGTATAGATTATTGCTAATATTTTTACGATTACATTGTAATTTTTATGTGAATAATAATATTATGTTTTAGTAAATTAAAGAAATTTATTTCAATGCTTAGGCGTATTAAAATATTAATAAAGTTGTTCTCTACAATGAGTTTATTAAATACGAATTAAGGTGATATATACTTCTTTTATTATTAAAATTTTGGAAGACTTATCTTTTAAGAATCTGATGAATCAACTATTCACAATTTCAATTATTAACAATAATGAACTTAAACATGTGCAAGTGTAATTGGTTTAATTTTGGAGGTGAATATTTTGGATGATGATACAAAAACAAGATTTCGCATTTTTGGATGGGCAATAGCCATAATGCTGATTTCTCTTATTGGTAGACTAGTATACTTGCAGCTTATAAAAGGGGATTACTATAAAGAGCAATCTCTGGGAAACACTATAAGATCCATTACGATTACAGCTCCTAGAGGTGATATAGTAGACAGAAATGGTGTAAAGCTTGCGACGAATAGGCCAAGCTATTCCATCGAATTGCTGCGAAGCGATGCAAAGAATGTCAATTTGAATGATGTCATATTAAGATTGTTAAATACCCTTAATAACAACGGAATTAAGTATAAAGATGATTTGCCTATATTTTTAGACAGCAACAATAAACCGTACTTCAATTTTCAGAATCCAGATGAGAACAATGTCGATCAATCAGTGTTAAATCAGAGAGAAAAACAGTGGAAGAAAAACAATAATATTCCACAAAATGCCACCGCCAGTGAAGCGTGGGAAATATTGATAAACAAATTTAAAATCTCAAAAAAATTAGCTCCTCAAGAAATAAGAGGCGTAATGGCAATTCAACAATTGATGCTTGAACAAGGATATTCCCAGTACAAGCCTGTTGAAATAGCGACAGATGCGAATCAGCAGACAGTTGCTCAGATAGAAGAAAATCATTTAGATCTGCCAGGTGTGATAATTGATGTCAAACCAATAAGGCTTTACCCATTTAAGACGCTACTGTCACAGACATTAGGATATATTGGACGTATGACTCAAGAAGAGTGGAAAAAGTACAGCAAGGAAGGTTATCAAATATCTGATCTAGTGGGACACTACGGTCTAGAAAGCTACCTTGAAAAATATTTAAGAGGAACTGATGGAAAGCAGCAAGTTGAAGTAGATAACTATGGAAGACTAATAAAAAAACTAGATGAAGTAAAGCCAAAACCAGGGGGCACTGTATATTTAACTATAGATGGAAAACTGCAGCAAGTAGCAGAGGAATCTCTTCAAAGGACTATGGAAAACATTCGAAAGACTAAGAAAGGTCCTCATGGGGAATACTTGCCGGCAAACATTGGCGCTGTTGTTGTCACTGATATAAATACCGGCGAAATATTAGCGCTTGCAAGTGTTCCTGGTTATGATCCAAATATATTTGCTTCAGGCAATCCCTCAAACATCATCGTAAATGAGCTATTTAGATCAAGAAATGCAACGATTGATCCAAGCCCAATCTTCAATTATGTAACACAAGGTGCTGCACCACCTGGTTCTACATTTAAGATGGTAACTGCATTGGCAGCTTTAGAATCTGGAGTCACGACAATAAATGAGAGATATGTAGACCCTGGAATATATGCTCCTACAGGACAGGAAAACTGGCTGTATGGAGAATATGGAATGACGCAGGGTGCTGTAAATGTGTCGGATGCAATACAATACTCAACGGATACCTACTTTTACGAGATGGGAAGAAGAATGGGTATTGACAAAATATATGAATACGCCCATATGTTAGGTCTTGATCAAAAGACAGGAATAGAGTTATATGAGACAACAGGAACAATATCCAGCAAGCAGTTCAAGAGAAACTATAATTTGTCAATACTAAAGTCCATGGTCAAGTCTGAATCAAATCCAGAAGGCAAAATAACTCAAGAACAGTATGATAAAATAGTCGGCTTGATTGATAAAGGTAATTTTAGCGACTATTCTACGTTTTTGGAGCTAAAAAAGATGGGTATAACCGATTCAAAGCTGCAGATGACCATATGGCAGTTGATGGATGCGACTAAATGGACTTTAGTAGATACGACGAATACATCTATAGGACAGGGAAGTAATCAATTTACGCCGATAGAAATTGCAAGTTATTTATCGACGCTATTAAACGGTGGAACAAGATATAGATTGCATTTGGTGGATAAGGTAGTTTCGCCTGACGGTAAAATAGTTGAAGAAAAGAAGCCAGAAGTGTTAGATAAGATCAGCATACCACAGGAGTATCTTGATGCTATAAAGTTAGGTATGAAGCGCGTTACAGAAGAAAACGGTACTGCAAGTGCTGCATTTACCAATTATCCAATACCTGTTGGTGGTAAGACCGGTACTGCTGAAGTAGGATCCCATGGCACAAAAGTTATGCAGAATTATGCATGGTATGTGGGCTTTGCGCCGTATGATAAGCCTCAGATTTTAGTTACAGCATTGATATATCAAGGTGGTTCTGGTGCATATACTGCATATGTTGCAAGAGATATAATGGATGCGTATTTTAAACTAAATTAAAATTGTATAATATATTTTATAAAAAAGATAGGATATGGAAATTTACATATGGTTAATCACCTATCATTTCTATATAATCTCCATCTACCCAGCCAGATAGAGACTTGTCCATATTTTCTACAGGATACCACAAAGTTCCGTTATTATCTTCTTCTGCAAAACTGGTGATATCAAGTATAGTATGATATGAATATGCTCCCTTTATAGGATAATTTGTTCCAGGTCCTGTCTTTACATTTAAACCTGATGGAGCAGTAACAATAGCCATACCAAACTGCATAGGCTCTACTATTTCATCTTTGGGATTTGTTATATTTATTTTATTGATATTTTTTGTGTTAGCATTATTAATTGTTTTTCCATAAGCTAATGGCATTACAAATATAGATGTTATTATCAACAGAGAAGCAAATAATAAATTAATCTTTTTTACCATAAATATCAACTCCTCTATAATGTTTTATTTTATTCCATATCTTATTTTTGATGTTATTATATGTCTTCATCTAACATTTGGGAAGTTCCTAAATTCGTTATATTTTTTATTAGTATTTGTGAAAATAGTTCCGTTTTTTGGCACATCAAAATTTTAACAGTTATAAAAATTTTATAATATATTCCCGCCGAGATCTATAATTCCATATTTTTAGTAAAATTTTGTTATCTATTTAATTTTATATACATTTTTTATAAAAATATAGAAAATCCTTTAAAAATTTATAATACTGGATCACACATGAAGGAAAGAAACCATTTGAGGTTGATATAATAAATCCTACGAAGTTTTGAAATATTGTTTTTTGCATTTATTTATTGCAATTTAAGAAATGAAAACAACCTGGCTTTTTGTTTACATATGATATAATAAATATAAGATGAAAAGAAATGGAAGTTGCCTCTGATGGACAAAAATAGAAGAAAAGAAGAAGGGAAAAATATTTAGAAAGATGTGTTGAAGCAATTAAAGACATCCCTGCAGATATAAACAAAAAGAAAGATATAGCATTCAAGGCAGAGATATTGTCAGGTATTGTATATAAAAGAGGAATTATTGAAAAAGCTTTTAAATAACTGTTTAAAGATTTAAAAGAAAATCTTAAAGACAGGGGGATTAATAAGTTCCTTTACATAATTTGTTTTAGACCTATTAATATAAGTAAAATACCCGCAATTATGGTTGCTTTTTTGTTTAGGTTCCATCTATTGAAGAAATCTGTAATATAGTTTCCTATCCAAAGTGCTAAAAAGCTTATTAAGGCTGAAAAAAGTCCGATAAAAAATGAATTAAGGCCTATCATGCCAGCACTAAACCCTCCACCAATATTGTTTATTGAAAGTGCTATACCGAGAAATGTCGCTTCCTTATAATCAATATCCTTAGAATTGTCAACATCTGCTTTTTCGGGTTTTCTAATTATCGCATATATGCTTTTATCTTCTTCACTATTATTTAGTTCTTCATTTGAATTATAGTTCTTTTTGAAATACGGTTCAAGCATTATCCATAATCCTATAGCGGTAAGTAATAACATACTTAATAAGGATGTGATATGTCTACTTAGGAAATTTGATATTATACTACCTGATAAGGCTGCAATAGTAGAAATAATAAAAGTAATGAGAGATATCCATAAATTTTTCATTATAGGAATTTTTATACCTCGTATACTATATGCTATCCTAACACTAATATTATCAAGATTGTTTGCGAGTGCTATAAAAATTGTATATAAGAAATGCATTTTAGGCTTCCCCCTTTGTGATACTTATTACGTACATTGACATTATATGATTGAAAAACAAATATGTGTTGCGTCCATGTTTTTTATATTTAACAATTACATAACATGCTTTTAACAATTTTTACATCTTCGTAACATTGATTTAACAAGAAAGTATTATTATGTACTTGTACATAAAAATTCAAAAGAGGTGTTTTGATTATGAAGAAGTTTTTATCGTTATTAGTTGCATTAGTTATGGCAGTATCTATTTTTGCAGCACCTACGGCTATATTTGCTGATACAAATACTCCAGGTGCGAAAGTTATGCCGGACCATATTACACTTACATGGACACAGGACCCTATGACAACACAAACAATTACATGGAGAACTGATACAACAGTTAATTCAGGAAAGGTTCAGTATGGAAAAGATTCAGCATTAAAAGATGCAAAGACAGTTGATGAAAAAGCACGAAAATTCACATCAGACCTCGGCGATATGAATATTCACTCAGTAACTTTAACAGAATTAGAACCTGGAACAAAATATTATTACAAAGTCGGAGATGGTACAAACTGGAGTGATATACATACTTTCACAACGGAAGCAAAAGATACAAATTCATTTAAGTTTTTAATATTTGGTGATAGCCAGAGCGGAGTTGCAACAGATCCGCAATACGGTCCATGGAAAACAACAATCCAAAATTCATTTAAAGCAAATCCAGATGCAAAATTCTTTGTTAATGTTGGGGACCTAGTTGAAATTGGACAGATGTACGCACATTGGAACAATTGGTTTGATGCAGCAAAAGGTGTAATTGACACAATACCAGAAATGCCAGTGCAAGGTAATCACGAGACATATCAATCGAAAAATTATGATTCAGCTAAACCAAAAGATTTTGTGAATCAATTTGTAGTACCACAAAATGGGCCTGATAGTTTAAAAGGTCAGACATATTCATTTGACTATGGCAATGCACATATAGTAATGCTTGACAGCCAAGAAGATGAGGAAGAGCCTGTTGCAGGTGATATATTAGAAGCACAGAAAGTATGGCTTGATAAAGATTTAAGTAGCACAAATAAGACATGGAAAATAGTTTTCTTCCACAAGACACCATATTACAATAAAGCGACAAGATCAAATGAACAGATAAAAGCAGCATTCCAACCTATATTTGACAAATATCATGTTGACATAGTTTTCAATGGACATGACCACGGTTACTCAAGGACATATCCAATTAATAATGATCAATATGTAAATAGTCCTGCAAAAGGAACAGTGTATGTAGTTACAGGAAGAAGCGGTAATAAATACTATCCAGACCTTTCACAGAAAGTATGGGATGCTTTCTTCTATGACCCGCAAGATCAGCCAAACTACATTGTTGCAGATGTCAATGGGAATACACTTACAATAAAGGCTGTAAAACAGGATGGAACACTTATTGACACATATTCAATAACAAAGAACTCTGATGGAACAGAGACAGATTCACCAAAAACAATTGTACCAACAAAATTCAATGCAACTATGCTGACTATATATGGCAATATGCTTCAACAGCCGATTATACCAGCAAATCCAAAACAGATAAATGGCAAATGGTATGTACCTGCAAGAGCATTTATGCAATACCTTGGCAGCAATGTAGACTGGAACGACAATGGTACAATAAATCTAACATATGGGAAAATAAAAGCAGACATTGCTATAAATAGCACTGCTGCAAAATTAAATGGCAAAGATTTGACAATATCAGATCAAATAGTATTAGATAAAGGTTTAACATGGATATCAGCAGATGATTTAAAGACATTATTTGGTTTCAGCTATAAATATGATTCAAATACAAACATGCTCATGTTCGTAAAATAATTTAATAATTATCCAAAAGGCACTATGTACATCATAGTGCTTTTTGCTTTTCCATATTTATTTAAATTTTGTTCTAATATTTGATTATTTGTACTAATATATAGTGAACAAAAATATGGAGGAGCTGGTGGTATGAGAAGTAAAAAATTTATATGGGCGGTAGTCTTGATTTTTATCATTGCTCTTTTGATCCACTTTGCACCGTTTGGAAAGAGCAACCTTACATCATACACAATGGATTTAAAATATGATGATGCAAATAAGATAATATCGGGTTCAGAAACGATAGATTTTTTAAATACTGATGATGTTCAATTAAGCGAAATATACCTCCATTTATACCCCAACGCTTTTAAAGAAAAGGATAAAGCGCCATTTACAAAGGAAGAGATAGGCTTAGCATATCCTGATGGATTTAAGCCAGGATATATAGAAATAAGCAATGTGTCATTTAATGGCAAAGTGCCAGCTACATACAGCATTGATGAAAATACCGGGCAGGTTATGAAAATACTTCTTCCAAAGAAGCTTAATAAAAATGGCAGAATAAAATTCACTATAAATTTCAAAGTACAACTGTCGCCATCGGCAGGAAGATTCGGCTACGGCAAAAATACTGTTCAGATAGCGAATTTTTACCCGATTGTATCAGTCTATGATAAAAATGGGTGGAACAATGATCCATATTATGCACTTGGGGACCCATTTTATAGTGATGTATCAAATTACAACGTAACACTGACAGTGCCAAAAAACATTGTAGTTGCATCAACAGGATTAATAAAATCAGATAGGCATAAAGGCAATAATGATGTAATGTCAATAAATGCATCAAATGTTAGGGATTTTGCTTTTGTGCTGAGTCCAAAATTCAAAGTGGCTGAAGAAGACGTTGATGGAATAAAAGTAATGTCATATTATTTTGACGAAGACGTAGGTACAAGGGCATTAAAATATGCAAAAGATGCAGTGAAGTTCTATAACAGCTACATCGGTAAATATCCATATAAGCAGTATAGTGTTGTAGAGTCAGACTTCTATATGGGTGGTATGGAATATCCGAATTTAGTTATGATTTCAAAGGATTTGTATTCTAAGAATAATATATTTAATTTGGAATATGTGATTGCACATGAAACGGCACATCAATGGTGGTACGGTGTTGTTGGAAATAATGAAGTGAAGGAGGCCTGGCTTGATGAAGGGCTGACAGAGTACATGACAATAATGTACATTGAAAAATACTATGGCAAAGCGACAGCAGATACAGTCTTTAAATCCATCATTTCAGGAGAATTCAATAAATATATTAAAACAAATAAAGATGATGCAATGGTAAAGACCCTTGGTCAGTTTAAAGATTGGAGAGATTATACGAATATTGTATATAATAAAGGCGCTATGATATTTAGTGAATTAAGGAGCTTAATTGGCGATGAGAAATTTAAAGAAGCTTTAGACAAATACTACAGCGAATATAAATATAAAAATGCCACTACGCAGAACCTTATAGACGTAGTGGATAGTGTAACAGGAAAGGACACAGGAGGATTTTTTGCTGAATGGCTAAACTAAATTATTATCTTTCTTTTTAGCCTTATGTCTTCTCCGTAAAAATTTAACATTTTGAAGTTGCCAAAAATCCTGGAACATAATCTTTCGGGATATATGTTAACTATCTCTGAAAGCGGAAGATTTGTTGATATTATAAATTTTTTATTCAAAAGCAATCTTGTGTTGACAATATTAAAGATCTCCTGGAGGCTGAAAGGTGTTATAGGTTCGGTTCCCAGGTCATCTATTATCAACAAGTCGCAATCCCTTAAAAGCTCTAAATATTCGAAATAGGAATTGCTGTCAGAATTCAATTTGTTGATTCTTAACCCCTCGATTAAATCAGGTGCTGTTCTGTATAAGACTACTTTGCCTTTGTCTAGGAGCTCTTTAGCGATGCAATTAGAGAGGAAAGTCTTGCCGAGGCCAGAATCGCCATAGAAAAAAAGACTTTCCCTTTCTGTATCAAAATTTTTTATAAAGTTTTTAGAACTTTCAACTATATTTTTTATATTTTCCCTTGGCGAAAGCTTGTCGCCTATTGCTTGATCTGAATAATAATAAAAATTAAAATTAGAAAAATTCTCTTTTTTCGTAATATTTTCTATACTTGACTGTCTGTAATAAATATTAATAAGCTTTTGCTCAAAACACCGGCATCTTTTGTTATTTACATATCCTGTATCTTTACAGATATTGCATTCAAATTTCTGTTCAAGATATGTTTCAGGGTAACCATTCGATTTAAGCAAATCGGCTTTTTTCTTTTTCAATATTGAAAGCTTACTTTTAAGCTCATATAAGAGCTTTTTAGATTCTTGCGGTTTTAGAAAAATAGATTTTGAAATTTCCACACCTATACTTTTTATTTCATTATCTATCTTTGATACCTCAGGCAATTTTCTATAAATTTCGTCACGCCTTAAAAGTGCTTCTTTTAATGATCGATCGCGCAACATCTCATATTCCCTTAATACTGCTTGAATTGAGTTATTCACCGATTTCACCTCTCGAATGTGCTAAAAGTCTCTTTTCAAGTTCATCTATATCATATGTCCTTTGCTGATATCCGTTGAAATAATTTTTAGGTACCTTATAGTTTGAAGACGTCTTTTTAGTATACTGCTTCTTTTTAGTCTTATCAAAATCATTAATTTTCCTTATGCCTTCGTTATACCAGTTAATCAATATCTGATTTATGTAAGGAAAGCTTGGCTCATTTATCTTAAGCACACATTCATTGCACGCCTTTATTATGACATCCAAATCGAAACCTAAGTCATCCATCCATCTATCCATCATAGCTTTGTGGGCTTCCATGATATCATCATCATTAAGGCCTAATGCACGAAGGATTTTTTTGTATTTAATCCATTTTTCACTTTCAGCTTTAAGGTATGCCTCAACATCAAGGGCATTTTTGAGTCCGGCATCGTGCCAAGCTATTGCGACCTTTTCCATATATTTTAGTGATGTCTTCTTTTTTGTGGCACAATAACTGATAAGCATTGTTATGAGCTCTAAAGAAAATCCGTATTCATCGACCCATCCTAAATATGTATCCATCTCATTTGGCGATAGGGGTCTACCTATCATCTGCTCTACAGTCTCAAACATCTGCCTTACTTCTGTATCATCAATCGACAATGTATGCTTTTCATCTATTTTGCCAATTAACGGAAGATATTCAATAAAGTACTCATTATCAGAATATTTAAGCCTTATAACACCAGACTTTTCCCAGAATTTTAGCGCTTTATCGATATCTAATTCAGACATAAAGAGCTTTTCAGCCATTTCTTCAATAGAGAAGTTTTGATTGTAGTATGAGTATTTCAACCCCAATAGATATACTTTTACATATTCTCCTGGTGCTTCAAGCATAAAATGATTAATAAAATAATTGCTAACAGGGGTGCTTCCCATATCGTCGAAATCATTAGAAAACTTACATATGCTCATGTACACCACCTCAAAAATAATTATAACATGATGTGTCATAACCTTCAACGTAAAAGAATATAATATAAATTACGACAAATTTTTAAATTTGTTTAGTATAATCTTGTATAAAAATTATAAAAAACACAAATAATATAAAAGCATTTTTGTTAGAAAAAACTTTAAGAAAATAAAACTATGCGCAAATGAAAGGAGAAGATAATGGATAACGAAGGCAAATCAAACCCTTTTAGTCATGGCTTTTTTAAAGCTTTAAAAATGATTAAAAGGTATTACTTATTTGTTGTCGCTTTAGCAATACTATTTGCCATAGCATTAAATTTTAATTACAATGACAAAAGTGCATACTTTTTTGACGATGGAAGTAAAGAAGCCGCTGAGACAAATGATCATTCAACATTCGATTATATAAAGAACATAAATTTGAATCCGTATATAAAAACATTTGAAAATTATGATAAAATAACAAATTATTTGCGCATTGAAAAACCATCGGTCATTACAGTTGACGGTAGATGCGTCGCTACTCTTAAGAATAAAAAAGATGCTTTAGATGCCCTCCAAATGATTTTGGACAAATACAAAAAAGGCTCATCTAAAGCATATTTTAAAAACGATGTAAGAATAGTAGAAAAAGATTTACCAATATTCAATATTGAAACAGTTGATGAAGCAGTAAAAGATTTAGAAAAACCATTAAAAGAACCTACAACATACACTGTAATGAATAAGGACAGCCTATGGTCGATTTCGAGAAAATATAAAATGAAAATAGATGACATATATAAGCTAAATCCTGGTCTTACAGAAAATATAATGCCGGGGCAAGTGATAATATTGTCTAAATCAGAACCTCAATTAACCATTGTAACAGAGAAAAAAATCGTATATATTGACGATATACCGTATGAAACCGTTACGCAAAAGGGCGATACAATGTATATAAACAGTTCTCGAAAGATAAAGAATGGTGAAAAAGGATATAAGCTTGTCACGGCAATTTTAGAATTTTACAACGGAGATGTAGCAAACAAAAAAGTAATCAATGAAGAAGTTATAGAAAAGCCTGTAGACGAGATCGTCGCGGTAGGAAGTAAAGTTCCACCAAGGACAAACGCAACAGGAACATTTGATTATCCAATAAGAGGTTACATCACGTCAAGGTATGGCCAAAGATGGGGAAAGCTCCATGCCGGTATAGATATAGCAGGATCAACGGGCGATCCAATCTATGCCGCTGATGGTGGTACTGTAATATTTTCAGGATGGGAGAGTGGATACGGTTATCTCGTAAAGATAGACCACGGCAATGGGTATGTGACATATTATGGCCACTCAAGTAAATTACTTGTTAATGCAGGTGATAAAGTGTATAAAGGGCAAAAAATTGCCCTTATAGGTTCCACTGGCCATACTACAGGACCACATCTTCACTTCGAGGTTAGAAAAAATGGGGTTCCTGTAAATCCCCTATTATATTTAAAATAGCATTTATGAGCCGAAAGGCTCTTTTTTTATCCTTAAAATTACTTTGCAATAAATAGTTTGATGGGTTATAATGTAATTGTATTACCTCATATATTTAAATATATACATAGGAAGTCAAAGGCTTTTCTTAATAATTTGTGAGGTGATACAAAATGAGAAATAGAAATATTGTAATAGTTATTTTTGCTTTGTTTATTTTGTCATTTATATTAAACGGCAGTCTCTTGTCAAAAGCATATCCTGTTTATAAAATTGTAGGAAGGGATAAGATTGAAAACAGCATTAAGGACTATAAAACAGCTGAAAGCAAGCATTTTATAATAAGATACACAGAAGCTGATAAAAAATATGTAGGACTTATTATTAATACTGCTGAAAAACATTATTATGATATATCAAAGGATTTGGGATACATGCCCAAAAACAAATCCACCATCATTGTGTACAAAAATCCTGATGAGATGAACAAAGATTTTTCATTGGCAAAAGGTGAAAATGCTATGGGGATATACTTAAACGGTGTGATAAGCATTGAATCACCGTCTATATGGATAACCCCTGACCAAGATTTAAATCGAGTATTCCAAAATGAGGGCCCAGTTGTTCATGAATTTACACATCTTATTGTTGACGATATTGCAAAGGGGAATTATCCAGTATGGTTTACAGAAGGCATTGCACTGCTGGAAGAATACAGGCAAGATGGTTATGAATGGGGCAAAGATTTAACCTATAGCGGTAGACCTTACACATATGAGGAACTTAAAGATGATTTTAATTCTCTTGATGAAATGTTAGCATATAAAAGAGCCTTTCAAGTGACGAAGGCGATTAGCGATAAATATGGTATGGAAACTATAAGGGAAATGCTTAAAGACCTTGGAAGTGGCATGAATATAGAAGATAGTTTTTATAAAGAAACAGATACGAAGCTAGATATTTTTGTCAACAATGTTAAGGAGTGAGGAAATTGAGTAACAGGATACTAATAATAGATGATGAGAAACCAATCGTAGAAATATTAAAATACAACCTAGAGAAAAATGGATTTATAACATTTGAAGCATATGATGGGGAGGAGGGTCTAAAATATGCACAGGAAAAAAATCCTGACCTTATCCTCCTCGATGTTATGCTACCTAAGATGGACGGATTTACGGTCTTACGAATTATAAGGCAGACTATGACAACGCCAATTTTGATGCTGACGGCGAAAGAAGAAGAGGTTGATAAAGTATTAGGCCTTGAGCTTGGTGCAGATGACTATATAACAAAACCCTTTTCTATGAGGGAATTGATAGCCAGAGTAAAGGCAAATCTTAGAAGAAGCAGCTTAAATGGCGACAGCATGTCAAATATGATCCATATAAACAACCTAAATATTGACTTATCAAAATACAAAGTTGATAAAGATGGAAAACCTATTGAACTTACATCAAGGGAATTTGACCTTTTAAAATTTCTCGTTACAAATAAAGGTTTAATATTTTCGAGGGAAATGCTTTTGGAAAAAGTATGGGGATATGAATATTTTGGTGATGTAAGAACAGTTGATGTTACTGTTAGGCGATTGAGAGAAAAAATAGAAGATGACCCTGCAAACCCAAAATATATTCACACTAAAAGAGGGGTTGGTTACTATTTTAGCGAAGAAAGTGAATTATAAAAGCATACAGTGGAAAATTATTCTTATATATGGACTTTTAATCCTTGTTGCAATGGAGATCATTTGGGTATACCTTTTCAAATCCTTAGAGAACTACCACATGAAAAATTTTGATAACTACATAGAAGCACAAGCAACCGGAATAGCATTTACATTAAAAGATAATATAAACTCAGAAAATAGTCTAAATAATATTATAAATATGTATCTTGGACCAAATTCAAACATAAAATACGTATATATTCTCGACAAAAGCGGTAATATACTTGCTAGTTCAACGGGTGAGAAGGGTAAAATGTTAACCCCTGCAGTAATAAAAGCACTTTCTGGTGACGAAAGCATCGAAACAGTTAACGACAACAATTCCAATGGCAAAATCAGGAGTGTCGCAACACCTGTTACAGATAGCGATGGAAAGATATCAGGTGTTGTTTACATAAGTGGATCTCTAAAAGGAATATATGATACACTTTCAGATGTCAATTTTATTCTTTTAGGTGCAACATTTATTGCTGTTATTATTACTGTAATCCTCGGATATATTTTAGCCAAGACTATAACAGATCCAATTAAAGAAGTTACAAAATACGCTCATGAAATGGCAGAGGGAAACTTCGATGTCCACATTAATATTAAATCCAATGATGAAATAGGCGAACTTGGAAACATGTTTAATCTTATGTCTAGAAGGCTTAAAACAACATTAAATGAAATGGAAAATGAAAAGAGCAAAGTCGAAGCTATAATAAGCTATATGACAGATGGTGTAATTGCTACAAATGATTCAAACCGCATAATACTATTCAATAAGGCAGCGGAAAAGATGATTGGCGAAAAATTGTCTATAAATGAGCCTATAGAGAAAATTGCACAGGGGCAGATAACAAATAGCGGAACTCTGATATACTGCAATGGTAGGATTTTAAAGTCATTTGCCACCCCCATAAAGGTAGACAAAAATATAGATGGAAATGTTTTTGTACTGCATGATATAACAGAGCAGCAGACCCTTGACAATATGAGAAAGGAATTTGTTGCGAATGTGTCACATGAATTGAGAACACCACTAACAACGATAAAGAGTTATACGGAGACACTTATAAATGACGATGTCGATGAAAAGTATAAATATAGGTTTCTCGATATAATTGACAAAGAAGTAGACAGGATGGCAAGGCTTGTAAAAGACCTGCTTTTCCTATCTAAAATGGATTCAAATGGAAAATTGAATTTAGAAGAAGTTAATCTTAATGAATTTATTGAAGATACTTTATCAAAATTAAGGATTGAAGCATGTAAGAAGAGCCAAACATTAACATTTTGCCTTGACGAGGAAAAAAGGAATGTCAAAATTGACAAAGATAAAATGGAGCAGGTTTTAATTAATATTGTAACAAATGCCATAAAGTATACAAATGAAGGTGGATATATAAGGGTTTTTACAAAATATGATGAGGATTTTGCATATATATCTGTTTCGGATAATGGTATTGGTATACCCAAAAAGGACCTTCCGAGGATTTTCGAAAGGTTTTATAGAGTTGACAAAGGTAGATCAAGAGAGCTTGGTGGGACAGGCCTTGGACTTGCAATTGCGAAGGAAATAGTCTCAGCACATAAAGGTGAGATAAAAATAGAAAGTGAGGTCGATAATGGTACAGTTGTAACAGTAAAACTTAAATACTAATAAATTCGTAATTATATTTTAATATTACTGTAACATTTCTGTAATAATAATATTCTATAATTTAACCATAATAACATATATGAACAATAGTATGGGGAATGTTATAGAAGACGCCATAAAAAATAGTTGGTTGTACTTTTATACAAATCAAAAGGCGAGGAGTGGGTACCTTTGAAAAAGGTTATAATCCTTAGTGTGGCCGTAATGTTATTTATGTCATTTTTCATGACATATGGCTTTGCAGCAGGCGACTTAATCACAGTGAAATCAAATATTAACAACGTAAGAACAAACAATAAATATTTTGTGATTTCTGGCAAGGGACAACCAGATACATATGTTGAGCTGATATTAAATGATAATTTGAATGATAAATGGGTTATCGGGGATTCAGGTTTATTCGCAAAATTAATTACATTAGTACTTGGTGATAACTATGTTACCTTAAAGGCTATGAAAGATGGTGAAGAGCAGATTGTAAAAGGACATATTATATTGCAGTATAAGGATGGTATTATACAGATAACGGTAAATACACTGGAAGATTTCTTTAATCTGCTTTTTAAGTAAGGCATGGTGTGTTTATGAAAGAGCGTATTAAAACATTTGCCTTAGTATTTCTTGTTTTAACGAGTTTTTATTTAAGCTATACATTGTGGACATCCTTTCCACAAAAAAGTGCTTTTATGACTAAGTCCACACTTTCGAGTGTGGATCTTTTTAATTTAATAAGGCCTTCATCGATAATAATTGACTCCGGCGGTACATATAAATACATCACATCAAAGGATGATACAACGACAATATGGACAAATGTCGTAAAATTAATAAAAGAAAATTTAGAATCTGGGAATCGAATCGATTTGAACGATGCAAAATATACAAATACAAGCCAAAACGCTATACATATCATAATGGGTGGAGGAATATCAAAGGACATATTTGTTAATGCGCTACATATCGATGATGAATCTTCATTAAAAAGGATTGATTCTGATACATATATCAAAGAGATAATAATCACTATTGGAAAAAATGCCGGACTTATATTTACGGATCATAATAAATACTTTAGGATAGCCTTAAAAGATCCACAGTACTTTAAAGGTTTAATAGATAAGGAGTTTAAGAATTCAATAGATTATAAAAAAAGTACTGCAGGCGATGTATATTATCCTGATATGTCAGCAACTAAGCATCTCATAATAAAGAAATACATAAATAAAGACGTAACATATGATAATTTGTACAGGAGCATTACAGAAAAAATTTTTGTCAACATATCTATTGTAAGAGAGATAAGAGAAAATAACGGCGCATACATATATACAGATGGTATAAAAGGTTTGAGGATTTATAAAAATAATCGTATCGAATATTACGATACAACATTATCTAAATTGGACCTTGATAGATTAGAGTCTTTAAATAAAGCATTATCATTTATAAAAGATGTAGGTGTACGTTTAGATAGAATATATCTTGCAGAAATGAAAGAAAATGGTCCGGAATATAATTTTTCATTTAATTATCTTGGAGATTATCCTGCGTATTTAGTAAAAGATGGTAAAGAAATACAACCGATAAATATAACAATTTTAAATGGAACTATAAAGTCGGCAACCGTAAATTACATAGATATGTATTATGCAGGAAATTATCAGATAGCAGCATACGACCCGAATAAAGCTATAAATTTGCATAAGATAAGTGATGTGCGTTCAATAAGACTTATATACATATTTGACGATGCTACGTTAACACCCGCTTGGGAAGTTAGATGTAAAGACAAAGACTATTTTATAAATGCTATAGAAGGGAAATTAATTAGTTGATGGTGTATTAATATGAATTGGTCAAGGGCGAAAACAATACTTATATTAATATTTACGATTTTGAATTTTATATTGTATACAGGAAATATGAAAATTGCTGCAACTAATAATACAGTACCTACAGCAAAGGAAATAAACGAGATGTACCGCATTTTAGATAATAACAATATAAAAATACAAACAAATGTTCCGAATAATTATAAGCCAATGCCTATGCTAAGAGTTAAACTTAAAAATTATGACAAGGATTTTATTATGAGTAATTTTATAAAAAACAGTAAATTCAATTCATATAATGGTGGTACTACATATAACATAGGAAATGAGACTATAGAGGTAAAAAACGGGTATTTTTATTATAAAATTGTCGATGATAAATTTAAAAACATGGACAAAGATACGGCATTTGACTACATAAAATCCTTTGTAAAAGAAAATAACTTAATCGAGAAATACTCTGTTGCAAATGCAACATATGATGGAAATAAATATACGGTAGAGTACACGGAGATTTATAATGGTTATAATGTCGATGTAAGCTATATGAAGGGCGTTATAAATAATGGCACATTTTCCTTCGAGTCTACATGGCTTATTCCTGTTGAAGAAGAGAAGGAAAAAAGAGAAATAATACATCCTGTTAATGCATTATTAAAACTTCTTGAGATAAATGAAGGCAGTAAAATTACCATTGTTAAAGAGGTTAAACCGGTATACTTTTTTAGCTGGAAAGATGCCGACATGGGTGAAGCGATACCTGCCTGGAGAATTACGACAGAGAGCTCTACTTACTATATAAATGCATATACAGGCAATATTGAACAGAGGTAAAAATTACCTCATTCAATGTTGCCTTATTTTGTGAAAAACACTTGTAAAATCCCTACAATTGTATTAAAGTATATATAGTGCATTCATATTGTATTTATACTTTTTCTTGAAGGGAAGGTTAAACTGTGGACAAGTTTATAATCAACGGGGGAATACCCTTGAAGGGAACAGTCACGATTAGTGGAGCAAAGAATTCGGCTGTTGCGATACTTCCCGCTGCTCTTTTAGCAGATACCCCAAGCACAATAGATAATTTGCCAGATATTAATGATATAGAATTACTTAAAGAAATGATAGAATATTTAGGTGGAAGAGTTGCTAAAAAAGAACATGAAGTAATGATTGATCCTGCAGGTATTAATTCATTTTGCCCGCCGCATGAACTAGCAAGTCAGATGAGGGCATCATATTATCTTATTGGAGCCCTTTTAAGCAGGTTTAAAGAAGCCGCGATTGCTATGCCTGGAGGCTGTAACATTGGAGTTAGGCCTATAGACCAGCATATCAAAGGATTTGAAGCACTTGGCGCAAAGACATCCATTGAACATGGTATTATTAAAGTAAAAGCTGATAAATTAATAGGGACTCATATTTATTTTGATGTTGTAAGTGTCGGTGCTACAATAAACTTAATGTTAGCAGCTTGTAAGGCAGAAGGGACTACAATTTTGGAAAATTGCGCAAAGGAGCCCCATGTTGTCGATGTTGCCAATTTTCTAAATGCTATGGGTGCCAATATCAAGGGTGCTGGCACAGACACAATTAAGATAATTGGAGTCAAGGAAATGCACGGTTGTAGGCATACTGTTATACCTGACCAGATTGAAGCCGGGACATACATGGTAGCAGCTGCAGCAACTGGCGGTGATGTAATTATAAAAGGTATCATCCCCAAACATCTTGAATCGATAATGGCAAAGATGTCAGAAATTGGTGTTATAATTGATGAATGTGAGGAAGATTTAAGGGTAAGAATAAATGGTAGGCCTAAAAGAGCTGATATAAAGACACAGCCGTATCCAGGCTTTCCGACTGACATGCAGCAACTTATTGCCGTACTTTTGGCACTTGCCGATGGAGTTAGCATAATTACTGAAAATGTGTATGAAGGTAGATTTAAGTACCTTGATGAATTAAAGAAGATGGGTGTAAAAGCTAAAGTGGAAGGAAGAACGGCCGTTATAGAGGGAGTTGAAATGATAACAGGCGCTACTTTATCGGCGACTGACTTAAGAGCTGGTGCTGCAATGGTTATTGCAGGACTTGCTGCACATGGTGTAACAGAAGTTACAAATGTACATTATATCGATAGAGGATATGAAGCAATAGAAAAAAAATTAAGTCAACTTGGTGCAGACATTAAAAGAGTTAGATAAGTCCATAAATGGGCTTATTTTTTTATGATATAATTAAATAAGAATAAATTGCTGTATAATACACAAGATATTTTAGAGGTGATATTATGCAGCATGATGATAATAGGATGAAAAAGCCGTCATATTTAGCGACTGTAATAATTATAGCAGTTATTACATCATTGATATTTACATACATAGCACCTAAGTTCCTTTGGGGCAAAATAATACCATTCCCATACACAGGTACGGGACCTTTGAGGAAAGAGGTTATAATACCTAAAGCAGAACCATCAACAATAGCTGAAGCAGTCGCAAAAAAAGATACGCCAGCAGTTGTAGGCATATCCTCAATAGAATTTGAAAGGCAGTATTATTTCTTAGAGAGAAAAGTAGAAGGTGTTGGATCTGGATTTATAGTCGATAAAAATGGTTATATACTTACAAATAACCATGTGGCAAGTCCCTCTGCCAAAAAGCTGACTATTTATTTAAGCGATGGGAGCACTTTACCTGGAAAAGTTCTGTGGTCTGATTCGACATTGGATTTATCTGTTATCAAGATAAATGCCAAAAATCTTCCGACGATACCTCTGGGGGATTCGGATACAAATATAGTCGGGCAAACAGTAATAGCTATAGGTAATCCCCTTGGATTGAGGTTTGAAAGGACTGTTACATCAGGCATAATAAGTGCTCTAAATAGAAGCCTTCCTATTGAGGAAGGCGGTAAGCAAAAGATAATGGAAGACCTCATCCAGACAGATGCTTCCATAAACCCTGGCAATAGTGGTGGACCGCTGGTAGATTCAAAGGGAAATGCAATCGGAATAAATACAGCAAAAGTAACAACAGCAGAAGGACTTGGTTTTGCAATACCAATAAACATAACAAAGCCAATTGTAAGGAAAGTAATAGCAACAGGGACATTTAAGGCACCTTACATCGGTGTTGTAGGATATGATAGAGAAATAGCAAGTTATATAAATGCGGATATTGTCATTGCAGAGGGAATATATGTGGCAGATATAGATCCTGCAGGACCCGCTTACAAGGCAGGTATCAAAAAGGGCTATATATTGTTGGAAGTTGACGGCAAGCCGGTTGATACGATGACAGCATTAAAGACTGTCATATATAGCAGAAATATCGGTGATAAAGTAAATGTCAAATACAGGACATTAACAGGTGATATAGGGACAACTACAGTAACACTTAGTAAATGAGGAGAAATACTTATGTTTGTTGTATGTGAAGAACATTTAGAAGAAGCTATTGAAGAATTTGTGGATGTATATGAACAGCCGCCAGATATATATAAGCTTGATGAAGTATCATTTACAGATTGGCTGGCACCTCATAAGTGCGACTTTTGCGAAGACATTCCAAAGTACCTTGTAGTGTGACGGAGGGAGAATTTTGAATATAAACATAATAGCAGTAGGAAAGATAAAGGAGAAGTTTATAGAAGATGGAATACGGGAATATGTAAAAAGATTGAAGCCATATTGCAATATAAACATAATTGAAGTAAACGATGAAAAGGCACCTGAAGGTTTAAGCGACAAAGAAAAACTTGATGTTATGCACAAAGAGGGTATCAAAATTGTGGATAAAATCAGGAAAGGAAGTTTCATAATATCCCTTTGTATAGAAGGCAGACAAATGGATTCGGTAGAATTTGCCCGCTATATAGAGGATGTCATGACAGAGGGCAATTCTAATATGACATTTGTAATAGGAGGATCCCTTGGATTAAACGACGATGTAAAATCTATGTCAAATTTAAAGCTGTCATTTTCAAAGATGACATTTCCGCATCAGCTTATGAGGCTTATATTGGTAGAGCAAATCTACAGAGCATTTAAGATAATGAAGGGTGAGCCGTATCATAAGTGACCTCAAACGATTTTTGCCTTTCCTCTTCCTTACCGAATTCCATTAAGTCTATCTCACTGAAGTTCCAGTAACTCCTGTATCGCAGTATTCTCCAGCTATATCAATTTTATGAAATTGGCAATATTTTTTATGTCATCGGACTATGTTTCGAGAGAGAAACCCTGTGCTTGTTCCTCGGTTGAAACACGTGTATAGATATATGCTCTTTTGATTTCCTTTTTCTTTAAATCATTCATGGCTGCATCCGTTTAGAATTATAGTTTATTAAGATATATTATATCACATCAAAAAACAAAAGGAACCTCACATTTTTGTGAAGCCCCTTCATTTAATGATGTATTTTGCAGAATATTTAATTTTACTCCAAAAAATTTAAGGGTATTACGCCTTTTAATTGGTTTCATATTCATGTGCTAAACGGTAGAAGGTGTTACGCTTTAAACCTAATAATTCCATAGCTTTAACTGCTGTGATTTCCTTATCCCTCTATCTTTTTATAGTTTTTTCAAAATCCTTCGGAATTTTTGTTTTTGGTCGCCCAAATTTTACTCCTCTTTGCTTTGCAACGTCTATTCCTTCACGCTGACGCTGCATTATATTTTCTCTTTCCATCTCATACATACTGGCAAATACTGTTGCCATCATTCTTCCAGATGGAGTTGTAGTATCAATTGGCTCTTTAAGACAAATAACCCCAACCCCCTTGGATTTGAATGTGTCCATAAGTTCAAGGAAATCTCTTGTATTTCTTGCAGAACGAGAGATACTTTCAATATATAATACATCGCCTTCTCTAATAAAAGAAAGCATTTCCTGAAGACATGGTCTATTGGTATCCTTTCTGCTTGTTTTATCTATGTACATTTTATCTACAATATCCTCAAAGTCTTCTTCTTTCTGATCTTTGCTACTTACCCTAATATAGCCAATTTTCATAATATTCATTACCTTCAGTATGATTCTATGAAAAGTATCATAAAACGTCAAGATGATTTTTGGGATGTTTAAATATTATAAAAGAAGGATTTAGGGATATAAGAACAATATGTCCTAAAAAGTGTACTTTTGGGGATAGATGCTGCATGGAAGAGTTAGTATATCAAATTCAAATAAAAAGTTGATAATAGAAGGATTTTGGTATGTTTTAGAGAATTTAAATATATAATAGTAATTTTGCCATATAGGAGGTATATATTATGAGTGTTTCACAGATTTTTCAGGATTTTTGTGATAACTTTAAAGCTGATAATAAAGATACAATTAGTAGTAGATATAAGGAAATAACAAAGAGGTTAAATAAAGATTTTTGGACTACAGATTCCGATACTTCACATAGTTTTAATCTATAGAAACTTCCAGTAATTTCTGTGTTGCCCACTCGAAGTGGAAATTATCCGTTTGGATACATCTTTAAAGCCATTACGCATTGGGTATTTAAAAGTTATCGTATCAATAAGCCCTTTTCTTGTCCTTATCAGGTGCAGCAGCCAGTCATTCATGTTCCATATTATTTTTGTATCTATAATTTATTTAACCACTCCTGCCTTATCTATAGTTTACTGTATTATGGCTTTATACCCATAAAGTCTTGTAGCTTAAGACTTTCCGCAGTTTTATTATAGCAAAAGCATCTTGTTTCATCAATGTTAAAAATGAGAAATACACGAATAATTTATTAAATACATGGGTATAAATTATTATAATAAAATAATTTATGAGAAATTTTCACATAATCTATGGATAATTCATAAGATATAGTGTATAATAACATTAAATTATGAGAAGGTGGAATATATGTTAGTACAATTTAATTTTAAAAATTTTAAATCATTTAAAAATGAAGCAACATTAGATATGACAGCAACATCCATCAAAGAACACCCCTATAATCTGATTGAAACAAAGTCAGGGGAGAAATATTTGAAGGTTGCAGCAATCTATGGTGCCAATGCAAGCGGAAAATCTAATGTCATTGAAGCCTTTTCCTTTATGCATTTTTTTGTTATCACCTCATTAGGATCGGAGAGCATAGAAAATAAGCATGATAGAAAGACTATTCCAGTAAGAGGGTTTGCTTTTGACAGTATTAGCAAGAATAAGCCTTCCGAATTTGAAGTGTTCTTTATCCATAATGATGTAGAATACCAATATGGCTTTTCGGTAGATAAAGAAAAAATCCACGAAGAATGGCTTTATTGCAAAAGAGCCAGTGGCAAAAAATATGAAACGTTGTTTGAACGGTCTGGAAACAAGGTCGAATGCGGAAAAAAGATGGATGAAGCAGAAAAATTCAAGGATTCGGTTGAGGATAAAACTCTGTTTTTGACTTTAACGGCGAAGACGAAAGTTAAAGTCTCCAAGACTGTATTTCAGTGGTTTTTGAATAACTCGGCGGTCGATTTTGGAAATATTACTTTTGAGAGATTAATTTCGAGGAGTATTTCTCCAGAGATTTTAGAGAATGAAGTCTATAAAAACAGTATTGAAAAATTCCTGGTTGCTATTGATACAGGCATTAGAGGAATCAGGGTAGAAAAAATCGGTAGAAATAAAAGTGAGGATGACCTGGAAGGATACAGGGTATTTTCGAGGCATAAAATCAAAAACAGCAACGAATATGTAGAAATTCCTTTTGATCAGGAGTCAAGCGGTACTCAAAAAATGTTCTGCCTGTTTGATTTCTTTTGGGATGTTATGAGAAACGGGGGCGTTTTGTTCATTGATGAACTGAATGCAAAACTACATCCCTATTTGGTCAGATATATTATTAAAATGTTTCACGATCCCTCCATCAATAAAAACAATGCACAGTTGGTGTATACTACCCACGATACATTCACTCTTACGAGGGATGTTTTTAGAAGAGATGAAATCTGGTTTGTAGAAAAGGATGAAGAAGGTGTTTCCGATTTGTATTCTCTGGTGGAATATAAGTTGGAGGATGACAGCAAAGTCAGGAATGATGCGACTTATTATAAGGACTACCTGTCTGGAAGGTATGGGGCTGTCCCTTTATTAAAGGAATTTGATATTTTGGGGGGTCAAACGAGTGGGGAGCGATCGTGAGGAACTGTTTAAGAAAAGAAGGCGTCATAGGAGGGAAAGAAAGGAAAATGCTAAAAAAAGGGCTCCTAATAGATACCTGATTGTTTGCGAGGGAAAGAAAACAGAACCGAATTATTTTGAAGGCATTAAAAGAAAAATCAATGAACAGTACAGCCAGAGTGTAAGGGTTGAAGAGCAAATAGAAATGGACATTGAGGGAACTGGCAGGAACACAAATGATTTGGTGAGCTTTACCGAATATATCATCAACAGGTCAGTAATGCCATACGGCCATGTCTGGGTCATTTTTGACAAGGACAGTTTTTCCGACGACCAGTTTAACAGTGCTATCGAACAAGCTCATAGCAAGGGCTATCAGACAGGGTGGTCAAATGAAGCCATAGAATTATGGTTTCTTTTGCATTTTGAATATTTGAATGCTGGTATAACCAGAGAGCAGTATTGTGAGAAGCTTACAAGGTACTTTAAGCAATTTGGCATAGGTAAGTATGAAAAGAATATGAAAGATATTTTTGAGTTGCTTACCCAATATGGAAATGTTGACCAAGCAATCAAATGGAGCGAAAAACTTCTCAAAATGCATGAGGAGATTGGAAACATGCATTCAAAAGCAAAGATGAAACCAGCAACTACTGTGTTTGAACTGGTAAGAGAATTAAGACAGTATTTTTGAGGGAGATTTATTTAAAAGCGGGATCTCCCTTTTTGCTGCTAATAATGCTTTTAATTATAAAATCTGATACTTATAATATCTTCATCTTATAAAAAAAGGAGTTGTATAGGATATGATAGAATAGTAAGAAAAACACATCGGTGCTTTCCAGGGGATTATCTTTGCGCAAGGTTTGGCGGAAACGACTTGGAACAGTTCGGCATGGAAGCGGCACGGATATTATACAACTATGGGCTTCTGCAAAAAGAACCCTATGAAATTCTCACAGGAGAGGCATAATTAAATCGAGAGTGTATACTCATAATTGCGTTTGAGGTAATGAGTGATACGGCGAGACGTACCATAAGTGATACAAATATAGGAACATTATTAGATTTTATTGTGCTATAATAATGTTGGTGTGATAATTGTATTATGCCAAGGCAAAAACATATGAGAAATTGCTCACGAGAAATAAATAAGCAATAGAATTATGTTTGGAAGTAGAGAACGAGGAATTGTTGCCGAGCCTAAATTAAATAAACCATAAAAAAGGTTGATGTAAATATGTATAAAATACTTATAATTGAGGATGATAAGGCGCTTTGTGACAATATAAAAAAGGCCATTTCAAATTGGGGCTATGATACGGTCTCTATAGAAAACTTTGATAATATATTGGGAGAATTTGCAAATCATAATCCTCATTTGGTGATTATAGATATAAACTTACCATATTACGATGGTTTTTATTGGTGTAAGAAAATAAGGGAAATATCTAAAGTGCCGATTATATTTTTGTCTTCCAGGGATAGCAATATGGATGTCATAATGGCAGTTAATATGGGGGGAGATGATTTTGTTACAAAACCATTTTCCATGGATGTATTACTGGCTAAAATACAAGCTGTCATTAGAAGAACTTATTCTTATGGGGAAAATGAAGGACTAATAATAGAATGTAATGGGGCTATTTTAAATATAAATGATGGAACACTGACATATGATGGTATGAGACTAGAATTGACTAAAAATGAATTTAAAATACTTCAATTACTTATGAGAAATAGAGGCAAAATAATATCAAGGGATAGGATTATGAGGGCACTTTGGGAAAGTGAGTATTTTATTAGTGAGAATACTTTAACGGTTAATGTAAATAGGCTAAGAAAAAAGCTAGAAGATGCGGGATTAGAAAATTTCATTGTAACTAAGAAGTCGCAGGGATATATGATACCATGAGCTTTTCAAGATACCTAAAAGATTTATTTTGGACAATTCTGTGTTTTCTAGCAATAATCTTGATTGTGAATTTGATTTTGATATCCAGTACAGCTTTGAATAAAACAATAGAAGATATTATTTATATGAATGTGCTCATATTTTCTATCTTCTTTGCATTTTTAATCGTAGGCTATATAAAATGGATAAATGCTTATAAAGACTTTAGAAATGCTCTACATAACAAAGAAAATATTGACGGATTTTTACCAAATGGCGAAAAATTAGAAGAAGTGCTTATAAGAGAAACAGTGAATTTAAAAAATGAAGAAAAATTAAAAGAAATAAAAGAATTGAAAGATAATTTGAATGAGATTAATGACTATGTTACAAAATGGATCCACGAAATAAAAATACCACTATCAGTATGTGAGCTTATAGCTGATGAAATTGAAGAAGAGGGTTTATCTGATATAGCGGGAGAGCTTAGACAGGAGCTAGAAAGGATAAATTTTCTTGTGAGTCAAGTGCTATATACCAGCAGGGCTTCAAGCTATTCAGAAGATTTTATAATCGAAGAGGTAAATCTTAATTCAATAGTTAAAAGTGTAATAAAAAACAATGTCAATTCTTTTATATCTAAGAAGATAGAATTGGAAATGCACGATTTGGATTTCAACGTTTTCACAGATAGCAAATGGATTTTCTACATAATAGAGCAGATAATCAATAACGCTTGTAAATATGTGGATGTACAAGGGAGAATCGAGATTTATGCAAAAGAAAATGATGAATGTACAAGGCTTTTCATAAGAGACAATGGAATGGGGATACCTTATAAAGATATAGGAAGAATTTTTGACAGGGGATTTACAGGAGATAATGGAAGAAAGACGAGCAAATCAACAGGTATGGGACTTTATATATGCAAAAAGATTGCAGATAAGTTGAACATAAAACTTGAAGTATCGTCTCAAGTCTCACAGTATACAGAATTTACGATAATTTTTTATAAAATGGCTGATTACTTCAATGTGACAAAAATGTAATATTAACATTAATTTTGTCACCATAAGCGATGGTACAGGTACAGTAAAAAATATAGAATATAAATGTATTTAATAATTGTTCTCTCCTTAATTGGGAGAGAATTTTTCTAATAGAATGTGGAGGGGTATAATATGGATGTTGTACTTGAGACAAAAAATTTAAGAAAAGAATATGGCTCAAAAGGAATGGTTTTTAGAGCTATAGACGATATCGATTTAGAAGTATATAAAGGAGAATTTTTAGGCATTATGGGTCCGTCCGGAGCGGGAAAGACTACGCTTTTGAATATGTTATCTACAATTGATAGACCTACTTCCGGAGAAATATATTATGAGGGAAAAAGTGTATTAAATATGAAAAATAAGGAGCTATCTATATTTAGGCGAAACAACATAGGGTTTATATTTCAAGACTTCAATCTATTGGACAGTATGTCTGTTGAGGACAATATAGCACTGCCGCTTGCTCTTTCAAAAGTAAATGCAAAAGAAATAAAAGAAAAAGTTGAGAAATTAAGCAGTTTCTTTGGGCTTTATGAGCAATTAAAAAAATATCCGTATCAATTGTCAGGAGGTCAGAAACAAAGAGCCGCAGCGGCTAGGGCACTTATTACATCACCTTCGATAGTTTTTGCAGATGAGCCTACTGGCGCGTTGGATTCAAAGTCTTCTCAAGAGCTTTTGCAATGCTTGTCAATGATGAATGAAAAATTCAGTACAACTATTATTATGGTTACTCATGATGCATTTGCAGCAAGTTACTGTAAGAGAATTTTATTTATTAAAGACGGGAAAATACATGCAAGAATAGACAAAGATTCATCCAGGAAAGAATTCTTTAAAAGGATAATAGATTTTCTCGGCACTATGGGAGGTGGCACAGATGAACTCTTTTAAAATGGCTATCATAAATTTCAAAAGAAATGTAAAGACTTACGGATTGTACCTTATGGCGATGACTTTTTCCGTAGGTGCTTATTATAATTTTTTATCGATGAGGTATAACCCTCAGTTTTTAGAATATAAAGATATATCAAGTTATATAGGAGGGGCGTCCGTGAGTGCCTCTACGCTTATGATGATGTTCTTGATATTTTTTATAGTGTATTCAAGCAATTTTTTCTTAAATCAGAGGAAACGGGAAATAGGCGTATATGCGTTTATGGGTATTGATAACTATAAGATAGCTTTTATTTTCGCTTCGGAAGGGCTGCTGATGGGAATATTATCTTTAGCTATCGGACTGATAATCGGAATACTATTTAGCAAATTGTTCATGATGGTGCTTGCAAAAGTAGCCATTTTAAATATAACAATTAAGTTTTTTATATCAATGAAAGCTATTGTTGAAACAATAATTGCTTATTCGATTATCTTGGCCGTTACATTTTTAAAAGGGTATTTTGATGTTATCAGAACTAACCTCATAGAATTGTTGAATTCACTAAAAAAAGAAGAAGAGCTGCCAAAAGTCAACTACTTTAAAGGGATAGCTTCAATAATTATAATCGGGATAGGGTATTACATCGCCCACAATTATTTGAAATTTGGCTTTGGAAAAGCACTGTTGGCAACAATACTTTTAATTACATGGGGTACATACTGGCTATTCGGTTCTTTTTTCTCTATGGTAATCAGGCATTATATAAATAGAAAGAGCTTTTTATATAAAGGTGTAAACATTGTAAGCTTTTCTAATATAGCATTTAGGATAAAAAATAATTATAGAACACTGGCGGCAGTAGCAATATTGATAACAACATGTATTACTTGTTTTGGAACTGTAAGCTCTGTTAAGTACTATGTAGAAAAGAATCACAAAATAGAAGTTCCCTATACTGTTTCTTATATTTCAGAAGACAAAGATATAATCGCAAAAGTTGATAAAATCATCAAGGATTCAGGACATGAAGTAAAACTTAAAGAGAAAGCGAATTTCTTATTTATACCTGATGATGAACTTGTAGTAGCAAGACTTACAGATTTAAAAACCATTTTATCAGACTTAAAAGTCCAAAATAGAGAAAATATATTATCAAAGTTTGATTTATCAGATGATGAGGCAGGTTATATAGAGAGACCTACTACAATGATGAGTATTTTAAAAAAAGAAGATAGTATTAAGTTAAATGGGAAAAACTACGATATAAAAGTAGATACCAAAGTCCCTCTTTTTGGGAATGGACTGCCATATCCATGCATTGTCGTCAATGATGAAGAGTATGATCAATTGAAATTACATTTTTATGAGCAGCAGTTTAATGGAATTATATTGGACAATCCGGATGAAACAAAAGGTTTAACTTATGAGCTTGCAGGAGTATTGCCGAGGGAGTCCAGGTTGTATACCTATTGGATGGCCGGCGCATCATTTTATAATTTTGCAGGGATTATTTATTTTGTAGGTTCCTTCTTATCTTTAGTATTTGTATTTGCAACCGGAAGCATAATCTATTTTAAGATTCTGAGTGAATCTTTTAGGGATAAAAATAAGTATGAGATATTAAAGAAATTGGGAACTACAGATTTTGAAATATACAGCTCAATTTCAAAGCAAGTAGGCATCTTCTTTATACTGCCATTGATAGTAGGAGTAATTCACAGCGCTGTTGCTATTTCAGTATTAAGTGATATGATGAAATATAGTTTAGTTGTGCCAACAGCAATAAGTGTATTAGTTTTTGCGCTGGTATATGGAATATTCTACGTATTTACAACAAGAAAGTTCATCGCAGAAATACAGTAGATGGAAGATGAAGATGCAATTTAAAACAGCCTTGTTATGAGGCTGTTTTTTCTTACTAAAACATGCATGATTTTACAAAAAATTAGTACTTTTGGATAGTTGACATATTTATGAAGTAAATATATTATGAAATTAATCTAAAACTTTGTGAGGGTAGATTTTAGATGAAAAAGATAATATATTTTTTGATATTTATTGCCTTGGCTCTATTGATTGTCATTGCCTATGATTTAGTTGATGTCAATTCTCAAAAAAATAGTACAGATGTCAATACTGAAAACACTTTGGCAAAGGAAGTTAAAACGGCAAATGAAAATAAGATAAAATTGAAAGACGTATATACGAATGTGCCGTATGATATTTCTCAAGTAAACATTTCAAGGACAGAGTCAGGTGGGTTTTCACGAGTAGAGGTTTTTGATAAAAATACTGGCAAGTTTATAGAGGCATATGGCGAAAAGGCAGAACCTGTATCTAAATCAGACATCTTAGATAAGTTAAATGATATTAGTAAAATTTCAAAGCTGACCATTTACAAAGAGCGAATTGACGGATCTGCAGTGACGAGACTCTATACAGTTTTAACTGTTTATTCTGACGGCTCTTTCAGGCAGATAGAAAGCATTGATAAAGCATACTGGGAAAAAGCAAGCGATGGCGATTGGAAGCTGGAAAATCCACATGCAAGTGCTATTTCAACGACAGGAAGCTTTCCTACAACAGAGATCGAGACAAGCGGAACTACGACTATTAAAATGAAAGCTACATTATTTACAGTTGGTTTATTAGACAGTTCAGCCCGCAGTGTATTGTCTATACCAGGCAGCACATATTATTTAAGAAAAATCGTAGAATTAGGCTATCGTTACAGCTTGTATTAGAAATTGATTGGTGATAATATGGGCAGTTGGCTTTATAATGTATTATGCTTAAGAACTATTCTTCAAAACTTTCACATTGACATAAAAGTATATGTGTATTATAATACACATACGGAGGTGTATTATTATGCGGACAAATATCATTATTGATGACGAACTTATTAAAGAAGCTTTGAAGATAACAGGGATAAAGACAAAGAAAGAAATTGTCAATATAGCGTTAAAAGAGTTAATAGAAAACCATAAAAGGAAGAATCTAATGGATTTAAAAGGAAAAATACAATTTGACGAAAACTATGATTATAAAAAGATGAGGGAAAATCATGATATTAGTTGATACATCAGTTTTGATAGCTTTTTTTAAAGGTATAAATAATAAGCAAGTAGAAAAATTAGAAGACGTAATAAAAAATGGTGTGCCGTTTGGTATAAATTTTTTTATATATCAGGAAGTTTTGCAAGGAGCAAAATCAGATAGAGAATTTAAATTATTGAAAGAATATTTAAGTACACAGAGGTTTTATGATTTAAAAAATGGTATGAAATCCTACGAAGCAGCAGCAAAACTTTATTTTGTTTGCAGAAAGAAAGGAATTACAATACGTAGTACCATTGACTTGCTTATAGCAGAGACTGCAATTGAAAATAATTTATACCTTCTACATGATGACAAAGATTTTTCTTATATTGCTGAAGTTGACAAAAACTTAAAAGAATATTGATAAGCTTACTTTAAGGTACATATAGACTTTTCACGGTGCTTTTGTCCAAGTGCTGCCTTTTCCCCTGCCTTGACTAATTATTAAACCATCTTTTTTAAGGTCATTCAGTACCTTTCTGATTGTAGAGTCTGGGGTATTAGCAAATCTATTTCTTAAATCGCTTATTGTAAAATCTCCATTAATATTTTCAAGAATTTCTTTTCTAATGTCATAATAAATTCCGCCTGTAAAATCATTCTTTGTTTGATATTTTGATATTTCTTCTGCAACTACATCAGGTATTGATTCGCTTTCGTTTGATATAATGGCTTGGAAAAACCTTAATGTCCATTCATTAGCCAACTTTCTGTTGCCAGCAAAGATAATTTGAAATTTTTGATGGAATACAAAAATCTCAGCTATCACTTTAGCCATATATGATGGCGTATAAATGCTTAATTTGTCAGGGTTTAAGTAATCTGAATAGTTGGCTTCAATGACAAGTGCCGAATGCTTATATTTTTCCAATTCACCCAGCTTCTGATGTAAAATTGGCAAATTGGCGATGTCGGCTTTAAAGTTTTCAAAACTTTTTCTTTCTACGACGGCCTCTATTTCATTATTGTAAAACAATGCGTAATCACCTGCTGGCAACTGTACTCTCTCAACAATGCAATTGGTAAATTTCCAGGGGTATTTTTCATTTGCATCAATCAATATGTGAAGATCATTGCTTCCTTTTGCAGTCAACTTGACACGAGGTTTGTGCTCCTTTAAGCCTTGCTGTGTTCTCCAAAATATCTGTTCATATTCCCCTTTTTTATTTTTATATTTCTTTTTCAGGAAGAGAAATTCACACCTTTTATTTACACCGCGGTCTAAGACCACAGATAGCCGCTTGCCATATCGATCAATTGATATAATTGGTACTTTCTCAATGACTTCATAATCATTGGATTGTTCATTGGTATCTTTAAGGCAAAATATCTGACTTCCCGCACCAGGCCATTTATTCTGCACAAACAATGATAAAAGTGTTGTATCGCCTTTTTTGATGCTAAGCCTGTATGGGAATTTATCGCTTTTTGTTGATTCAAGTACCCATAAAAGATCGCTCATAATGACCCTTTCCTAAATATGATTTTATTACACATTTATTTTATTATAATGAGAAGCTTATTACAACTTTTTTCATGCGACAAGTACCGTTTTAGTACTTTCGTATTAAAAAAATTAGTACTTTTGGTCAATTGACATATTTATGAAGTGGATATATTATGAAGCTAAGAGAATTACTGGTAGCATCTAACAGTTTATGTTAAAAGGAAGGGAGGGAGATGTTAATATATGATAAAACGGTTTTTAACTTTGAAAAAATTCGTTTCATTGTTTTTAGTTGTAGCACTTCTTTCAATTTCAACTTTGAGTTCAGTTTATGCTGCTAATCCAACGTTCAATGATACAAATTTAAAGAAATCAATTAATGACAACAGAGTATATACAACTATTGAAAATGATCCAATTGACAAACAAAAAGTCGAGAATGGATCAATGACTGCAAAATATGCACAAAAAAAGGACACAAGTGTAGAAGAAAGTGGCACTATTAAACCACAAGGTTTAAAAGGTAAAGCTTTAAAACTATCTGTAAAAAGAATTGCTGGAATGTTAAGATCAAGTGCAATAGATAAAATAGCTGAATGGATGGAAACTTATATTAATAAAGAAGCTGCAAAATATCTAAGAAAATATTCTATCAAGATTGCAAATAAATTGGATGAGCTTTCTACATGGGAAGATTTGGCACTTCAAGCGATTGAAGATCAAGTAACGGTTTTTTTGAATGGATTGGGTGTACCTTATAGCATTGCAAAAGGAATAGGGCTTGGTCTAAAATATATTATAGATTGGGGAGTTTTTTAATCTTTAGGAGGGATAACTTTATGGATAGCTTAGAACAGAGAGTACTGGAGTTAGAACAGAGAGTGCTGGAATTGGAATCACAAAACAGATTATTAACCGATGCATTGCTTCGCATAGCTTCTGAAAAAGGAGAACCACTTGCAAAAAATTTCAGCACATATGCTCTTCTCAATAAATATACAGCTTATGAAATACAAGAACTTGAGGGATTGTTAAAGTGGGCATTTAATAAAAGCACTGAAAATAATTTAAGTAAAGAAGAATTTATTGAAGAGTTTAATAGACGTTTACCTAAAAGAAAAAATGAACTAAACTTTCTCTTCGAATGCTATAGAAGAGAGAACATTCTACCATATTTATGTAATTTAGTTTTAGGAGATAATTAAAAAGCATTACACGAATTAAATAAATCACTCACAATAACAAATTGGCTATTGCTCTTGCTTTTTGTAGTTTTATCTATAAATACTTTTATAAATTGGAAAAGGTATAAAAGTGACAAGCAAAAAAACAAGTGAAAAAATTTTTTCTAGGCTATGATGACGCTTAAGCCTCAGATCTGTATACTGCTAATATGTGTATTTAAAAATAATGACTATATAGTTATATATTCCAAAATAGCCGGACATAAGAAAATATTCTTATATCCAGCTATTTTATAGGACTATTTTTTAAATCTTCTTCTGCCCGAGTTTCAATAACTTTTACAAGATTTTTGATTTCTTCATTATTTGGGAATCTAATATTAGCCGGAAATAATTTTTTTACATCTTTATTATAGTTTACTCCATCTTTAGGAAAGTCATGGCTGATAATTGAAATGCCTTTACTGCTTTTTTTAATTTTTAGAACTACAGGTAATGATACACCTTGCCCCCTTTCAAGATTAGTTCCTGTCTTTATATATTCTTCTTTAACTAACCAGATGTAAATTTTGTCTTTGTCTGTCCCTAAAAGCTCGAATGCACTATACATTTTTCCTTTATTTGGATAAGCAATGTCATTTGTTTTTGTATCCAGATAATTTAATATAATTTTTTTATCATTTTGAGTAATTTTTAAAGGATTAGTTGTTGTAATTTTTTGGCTCGAATTACATCCTGCAAAAACAATAATAATCGATAATATCGAAACGAATACTAAAAAAGTTCTTATTTTCATAAATAAAAACATCTCCCTCTATAATCTTTGATTTTCTTTTAATATCTCACTCATTCTCAGATTTTCATGATCTCCAAAGGAGCCCTCATGTATATTAATACTATTTATTCATTAATTTTACATGTGATAGGTGACCCAAATAAGCTTCTATTGTTTTTCCCATATTTTGGCCTATGGATTCCACTTAAGCTCATGTGGCATACCCTCCCATGTCTCACAGGATCTTTGTCCTTAATTCCTTCGTTCTGCCTTACATGAGGTGGATGTCAGTTATGCTCCCTTGCTGGGTCTTAAGCCCTTATGGTGAAATTACCAACCTGACAATTCCGGCTCTCTTTGTCAATCTTCGAATCTTTTAAATTGAGTTTTAAGACTTTATTTACTTTATTTTTGGCACCGCTTAATTATCCAAACCATCGCAGGAGCGAGGCTGTCAAGGGTCAGCTTTGTGAAGTGAAACGCAGCAAAGCTGAGACGTGGTTCTTGCCCTTGACTGACGAGAGACTGCGGTGTATCATCACCACTGCGGTGCAATTTATGCAGCATTCCTAATCTTCTCTGGTCTTTTTATGTCTCTTAACATCTTATTTCCGTTGTATTTTACTCCCTCTATAATCTTTTTATATTTGTGTGTGTTTGTACATTCTTGTTTGTCTCTTTTCTTTATTGATACAGTGTTTTTTTATGAGGATAAAGACTATTATTTTACAAGCTTTTTCACAAAAATTGCTTATTACACAACAATTTTATTATAATAATAAGGTCATTACAACTTTTTTCATACAATAAATACCGTTTTAGTACTTTCGTATTAAAAAATTAGTACTTTTGGTCAATTGACATAATTATGAAGTGGATATATTATGAAGTCAAGAGAATTACCGGTAAGTTCTCAGATGTAAGAATTGGATTGATGAGCTTTAAAAGATGTAAAAATACTAATGTACAATAGTAAAGATATTATTAAGAATAAAAATAATGTATAAGGAGAGAAGATGTACTATGATAAATATTTTTAATAATAAAAAGTTTGCTTCGGAGTTGATTTCAGTATTGATAGTATTAATATTATGCAGCCAAGTATTTGCATATGAAAAATCAATGGAATATGATTTTAACTCAGGTTCAAATGGCAATGCATATTTAAATTAATCAGTACGCCGGTTATGGAACTATGCACCAGGATTGACAAATAATACATTAAAGATTATTTAAGTTATATTCAGGAGATGGATTATTTTGGGGATAAATTTTCCGATAGGATTAAAAGTTATTTTGTTTATTTTTTTCATTCCTCTTATTATAAAAGAATTTAAGTCGACAAAAAATATTGTTATAGCCACATTTATGACAGGGTTTATTATATACGCAATTGAACTAATAAGTATAGTGTTTTTCCCGATCACATTTTATCCACCTATGCCCAATTATGTTCCAAATGTAAATATTGTTCCTATGAAAGATATAATAATTCTTATGAGATCACAACCAATTAATATAGTTATAAAAAATGTGGTTGGGAATATTATACTTTTTATTCTGTTTGGCTTTTTTGTACCGATAATATATAGAAATATGAATAAATTTAATTATACGTTATTAGTGGGTTTGTGTGTTTCAGTATTTATAGAAATTGCTCAATTTACTATTGATTATTTAACAAAGTATCCCAATCATACATCTGATGTTAATGATGTTATATTGAATATTATTGGATTAATATTGGGCTTTATAATTCAAAGAGGAATTAGAAAAGTATCTTTTATGGCGAACTATATTAATAATGTTGAGAATAAAATTGAATAATCAGATATGGTTTGCAATTAATCTTATTTCTAAAGGGCAGATATAAATCTGTCCCTTGTTTATTATTGATAAAAAATTAAAAAATTTATTAAAAACATTAAGAATTTATTAAGAAATGTTAAGTTTTGGTTACATTAAAAGGAATTTAAAAATTTTTATAGAAATATGATTTATAGAAAAAATACAAAAAATACAAAAATAAATTTGGCACATTTTAAAAGTTGTTAATATTTTAACTTTATTGTAATAAGGGAGATCGAGATGGAGTATGAAGTTATAAAATATGATACTCATAAACATTTGTTTGATGAAGCATGGAGAAGATGTACAAGAAGGGGACTTCATCAAGACGCAAAACCGTTTATGTTTGTATCAGATCTTTATATTTCCGATGAGAAAAAGTTGCTAATTAAAGCCTTTAGAAAAAGCATTCATGAAATATCTAAGATTAATGGCGAATTTAAAAGTTATACATGTCTATTGACAGACGAAAATGGCGTAATAATAGATTTGATTGTGCTAACAAAAGTAGTTTTTCTAATTTAAATATAGGTGTTCCATTGAAAGAAGAATTTACAGGAATAAATGCAGTATCGATTGTTTTAAATGAAAGAGAAATTGCATTTGTCAAAAAGAATGAACATTATCTTAAGTGCCTCAGAGAGATAGACTGCATAGCTGTACCTATCTTTGACAATAAAAGGCAATTGATAGGTGTAATCGATATTTCATGTATGAATGGACTTACTGATGAATGTGTGATTACGGCGTTTTTGATGGCAAAATATACAGAATACAATTTTATATTACTTAAAAAGGAAATGATAGAGGAAAAATTGGAAGAAGTAGAGCTAAAGATTTTGAAACTGACAGCGGAAGGAAAGACAGATGAAGAGATTGCAAAAATGATTAATAGATCAATAAGCAATGTAAAATATCACAAGAATAAGATCTTTGAAATATTAAACGTGAAAAATGTAAAAGACTGTATATATAAAGCGGCAAAGATGGACTTGATATAATATGCTTTAGTACTTTCGTACTAAAAAAATTAGTACTTTTGGTCAGTTGACACAATTTTGGAAGAAACATATAATGAAATCAAACATCGACTGGCAATTTTTTCAGAATAACTTAAAGCAGCAGAAGTGTCAGAGCGAATAAAAAATGGAGGTGGTATTTAAAACTTGAATTGCTACTTTAAATTAAAAAATGTATAGGTTGAGAAGGAGTGTATAATGTGAAAAAGAATCTAAGTGCTAAAAAATTAGTTGTAATGCTTCTTGTTGTTGCAATTCTTTCGGTTTCGACTTTTAGTTCTGTTTTTGCCGATAAAGTTGAGGAAAATTCTGGTGTGCAATTAGTTCCAAATGCCGATAAACAAACCAGTATAAGTGATGCACAAATGAAGAAAGAAATAAGTTTAAGAAATGAGAAATTGATCGAATACCTTAAAAGTCATTCGTCAAAGAATGTTAAATCATCATTAGAAAATTTTTTGAGTGAAAATAAACTTTCTAATATCAAAAATGTAGAAAAACCTTCGCTCATAAAAGTGGTTTATCTCGATAAGCAAAATAGCATATATTTTTATAATGATGGAACTGTTGCTTTGGAGACTTTAACGTCCGGACCGGTTCTCTCGTCTGCTCTTTATGATCAAACCAAAAATTCAACCCTAACATATGCTCCTAAATACAAATTTGCTTCAAATGACCGTTATTACTATGGAGCAGTATTAGGCAATTTACTGTTTCACGTTCATATTGAAGCAAATTTTGGTTATGATGGAAGTAAAGCTTGGTATGCTGGAGGTTTATGGGGTTATTATGAAAGAGGTACCCTTTCAGCCTGGCAAGTATCAAACTGGGAAACTGGTACTACAGTTATAAATAACGGAGAATACTGCAGAGCTTATGCAAGAGGTAATTTTCACTGGGGCATAGAGTATGAGGGGAATGGTTTGGTTGTACAAGATGAGTATGTTGATCTAAGAGTAAGTGTTACTCGAAACGGCGATGTCTGGAAGAACTGAGGTGAATGGGTTTGGATAAATTTTTCAAATGGTTGTTATCTATCATTTTGGTTGTATTAGTTTTAAATCTTTTGTTTTTGTCGTTTGTCTTTATCATCAATTGGAAATCTCCTTAACAAGGCAATTTAGTGGACATACAAATGATAGAAATCAGGTAAATTACTCAAATGTATCAACCTATGAATATTATGTACTGTGGAATTAGGATTAAAGAGTGTTTAATTCATACAAAGAAGAAGCAACATAAGCTTCTTCTTTGTATGAATTTTTTAGAAAGGAGTTTTTGTTCTTTATGAAAAAATTTTTTTTGATGGTCTTTGCACTTATATTTATTGCTACAGGTTGTTATATTGTAGACAATACTAAAGTCACAGAAAAAGAAAGCCCTAAAAGCGACATTGGAGAGATAAAAATACCTTTTTTGATATATACAAATGAGCCAGATAATAAACATTCGGCAATGTTAGCTTATTGGGATTTGAATAATTCTAAAGTAAATTTAACTGAAAAGACGGTCTATGTCTCAGAAGACCCCAATTTTGTCACACCTCTATTTTGGAATGGAGATGGCAGGATAGTATTGAGAAAGACTTCTTATCCAACAGATGAATATAAAGACAAAGTAGATTTTGTCAAAGGCAATGATGTGGGTATGGTATACGGCAAGGACATTGAAGCTAAAGAGAATTTGGATGACAATCCTGAACCAATTAAAAAAGTAAAAAACTATACATTATACTTACACAATGGCAGCGATGTAATCGAAAAGAATGTATCATTTCTGTATAAAACAAAGGATGACAAAGGCAATGACATTACAGTAGGTGAATATAATCATCTCTGCTTTATAGATTATGACAGCAAAACAGGTAATATAACATTTATCTTTGATTATCCATTTGAGACACATTCCAATATATATATTGCCAAGTGCAATGTAGACAACATTGACAAGATAAGCTGGGAGGAGGTAAGGCTTCCCGGTGGTGGCGTTGTTTATACACCTTGTCCGAATAACACAATGCTTGTAGGTTCTAAATACTATATCCAATGCTTTAAAACTTTGGGAGAAGTTGATCTTAAGACCAAAAAGGCAACTCTACTTGATGATGTTGCGAAAGAATGCCGAAGCATTGTAAAAGAAGGAAGCTTTAAGCCGGACTATTCTAAGGATATACTGCCTGTTGGAAAATACAAAGACGTATTGATTTTAAGCCTTCCTATAAGTACAGATACAAATGTAGAACCTTTAATATGCGCGTTTAAAAATAATAAGCTATTAGGTGCAATACATCTAAAAAGCGATGATACGTGGGATGTAATTGGTCCTGATAAGAAAGTTGTATCTAGAATTAATGTAAAAGATAAAAATCTGTACAAAGAATTTGGCGCAGATTTGATGTACTTTCCGGGAATTGAAAGTATAAATTAATTCATAAATACATGAAATATAAAGGGCAGATATTAATCTGTCCTTTGTTTATGTGCGCCCGGCATTGGCGATAACTTGGCGGTGAAAGTCCGCTGTGGGCGAGGTCACGGGAACTACTAGCCAAAAGCAAGGGTGTCCATCGTGAGGTGGAATCTGAAGGAAGCGGTAGGCAAAATCTCGGTCTGATGAACAAAAACCAGATAAGAGGCTGAATTGGGGCGGACGAGTTTGCAAAACAAAACGAAGTCCAACACTACCCGAACCCCATACAGTAAATTGTTATACAGCAAATTATTTCATTATAAAAAGCACCATAAAAAGCAAAATAATTTAACCTTATCCGTTATGTAAAATTAATTAATTTTCGTATTCATGTATAAGATTGGTTAATCTTGCCTACAATTATAGAAAAAAATAATGGGGCGGTAAAATAATTACCTCCCCAAGAAAGGTATCATAATGATAATTATAGCCTTTCCAGTTAAAAATATACATGAATATATCGAAAATGAATCAATCATATTTGTACATAGATACACCATCTGGATGTCCTAATTGCACTTACAACGGTAAATTGCACAGGCATGGTTATTACTGCAGGGGTGTCTTTATCGATAATAATTGCGTAGATATTACCATAGCAAGAGTCATTTGTCCTGTATGTCATAAGACACATGCTTTAATACCGGACTTTCTTGTGCCATATTTTATCTATCCTTTATCTGTTATTCTAACTTCTTTAAAAAAAGTATTTATCGATGGACATGGCACTACATATGTTGCTGATGAAATCATTAAAGAGTTAGCGAAGACGGTAAGCTCTTACAAACAATACATCCAGTAAACAAAATTGATAATTCTAAGATAAAAAGAAAAGAAATAGACTTTTCTTTGTAAATGAAGAAAGAAGGAAAAACAATGTTCAATGTATATTATGGATTAACATTTAATCCATTTTCTAAAGACTGTGATGTGAAATATCACTACAAATCACAGGATTATATACAAGCAATGAGCAGATTAGAATTTTTAAAAGATAAAAAAGGATTTGGGTTAATAACAGGAGATCCTGGATCTGGTAAGTCATATACACTAAAATGTTTTGTAACTTCTTTAAATCCTAATATGTACAAGGTTGTGTACATACCAATATCAACACTTACCGTTATGGATTTTTACAGGTATTTATCTGACGGTCTAGGATTAATACCGAAGCATAGAAAATGTGATATGTTTCGCCAGATACAGGATGTAATATTAAGTTATCATTCAAAGAACATAACTCCCGTTATCATCGTTGATGAGGCCCAGTTCATAAGCAACTCAATCCTTGATGATTTACGTATTATATTTAATTTTGACATGGACACAAAAAATTATGCATTACTTATATTGTCTGGACAAACACAATTAATTATACAGTTGAATAGACAAGCACATGAAGCATTAAGGCAGCGAATAGTTTTAAATTATTCATTTAAGGGTTTAAACAAAGATGAAACAAAAGAATATATAACATCCAGATTAAAATGTGCAGGATGCAATGAAACAATATTTACTGATGACGCAATTGAATTAATATATTCAAGCACAAATGGATATTTAAGAAAAATTAATTTACTTGCAGAAATGTCAATGATATTAGGAGCTAAAGAAAGTCAAAAAACTATAAATGGTGAGCTAGTATTTAGAGCTCAAAGTGATATAAATATTACAGAATAATTGGATATATGAGTGTATCTTCTTCTCCGGAGGGGATAGGGAAATGCAGGGGTGCAACCCGAGCACTTCGGAGAGGGTTGGTGCCATAAAACAACTTTCTCCCGGTTCAATCCGGGGGAGAAGGTACATTCAAGATGGCATTTACCCAAAAAGCGTAAAACCCAAAGATGAATATACTTAAAACTGTATGACTATGGTTTTAGAATAATATATTTTATGATTGTATAATGTGAATTTTTGAGTAAAAACAATGTTTAGTGATTGTTTAATCTTTATACTTTTTAGGATAAGTCAGCTTAATTAATCTTAATTTTTCAGGATGTGATATCTTGCTGTTTAACAACATATTTATGAATTGGATATATTATGAAATCAAGAGAATTACCGGTAAGTTCTCGAATGCAAAGATAAATTTATATAATTTATTAAGGATTTTAGGAGATGAGTGAAATTTCAGAAAATGATATAATTTTTTATAATAACATCAAATCTGATAAGAGTTTTTTTATCTAGAATGGTTTTACTAACATATATATATCAATTAGACAGGAGAATTACACAAACTATTTTAGTAAAAATGGAAGTTGTTAATTATGTTAAATCAAATTTTAAGTTTTAAAAAATTTGTTTCTATTTATATTAACTATGACATTTTTTACAATTTCAACATTAAATTTAGCTTTTGCTGCTGATCTTTATAAACAAGATGACAAAACAAATATTATTCAGAATCAATCTGTCAATATGAATATGAATTTTAATGATGTTATTAAAAAATATAATTTAAAAGAGGTAACAATTAGTGAAATACCTAAAAATATTAAACCACTTGAAATTAAAGATGCTGCTGAATTGGATAAAATTCTAAATCGATTTTCTACTTCTACAAATTTAAATAATGTAAAGCAAAGTAAATTAAATATTGATAGTATTTCTGGTAATAAACAATCTATGAATCTTGGAAGTGCCGTTTATTCTACTTATATTTTTTCTCCTTATGCATGGTTTAACATAAGAGTTAAATATGGTTATAAGTATAGTTCTTCGCTAAGAAAAAATATTTATACACAAGTTTATGGAGTATCTTCGGACTTAACAGGTTTTACCATGTGGATAGAATGGATTCCAGATTCTAATCTTTCTTATGGTTCTATTGTCAATAGTGGGTTAGGTTTAAAAGCTCATGTAGAAGGAACTGTTAATTATTATTTATTAGTAAATGGTGTCGTAAAATTGTACTCAAGACACGAAGTTCATGAGTATACTTTTACAAACCCTTAAAGGAGGGCTATATTAATGTCATCAACGAATATTGTGACTATTATATTTACTACAGTTAATTTAGCACTGATTGTAATAATATTATATTTTCTATATAAATTGTTCTCTTTTTTGCATGGTTGGTTTAAAAAAGGGAAATAATAAATTAGCGCTGGAAAAAGGAAGTCAGGGAAAACACGTAAAGGTAATAAAAAATTACGTTCAGTATTAGTTGAAGCCGCAAGAGCTGTTGCCCGCACAAAAGATACCTATTTATCGGCCCAATACCAGTGTATTGCTGCACGCAGGGGATCCAATCGAGCCGCTGTTGCCGTTGCACATAGCATTCTAACAATTATTTATTATATCTTAAAGCGAAAGCAGACTTACATTGAACTGGGTGCTAATTATTACGAAGAACGTAAAAAAAATACAATTGTAAAACAAACTATCAAAAAATTAGAAGCACTAGGGTTAAAGATCACCGTGGAAAGCATAGCATAAAAAACATTAAATAATTTTTAACCTAAACTCAGAGAAAGTTTTAAAAAACTACTTTATCTGGGGGTTTAGGTGGTTGTGTTTTTTTCTTTTTTACTGGTATTTATTTTCGGGATAGATAAAACAATAGGATCGTATATGAGTAGAAATTATTATGTACTTTCAGCTCCAGGTCATGCTGATGTTATAGGAACTATGTACTCAAGTCAAATACATATTTGGCCATAAAATAATATAGGCGGTGTATAATTATGGGTACCAGAAGGAAAAAAGTAATACTTAAAAAAATAGAAAATGACAATGAATCAGATAATATGCTAATGGGTGATTTTATACCTGATGAACAAGCACCAAAACCACTTAAAAAGGATAGAGTGAAATTTGAAAAATTATTGAAATTTATTAAAGAAAATTTTAATCAGATATCAAAAGAATTTTCCGAAGAAGAAAAAGAATTATTAAAAATGCATTGGGGTATAGACATGCCTTTAATGACATTTAGTGAGATAGCTGAAATAAAACATTTAGATGAAAATATTTTAAGGCCAAGAATAAAAGATTTAGAAAAGCGATTTTTTTCAAAAGCTAAAGAATATAAATTAATTTGGTAAGATATCACGTACATTGTTATGATTGTCAAAAATGATACAATAACAAGACAATTAAATATACAAATGTGCTAAGCTTACGAACCGTTCTTCAAAACTTTCATATTGATAAAAGTATATGTGAATTAAAATACACATACGGAGGTGTATGATGATGCGGACAAATATTGTTATAGATGATAAACTTATCGAAAAAGCCTTGAAAATAACTAGGATAAAAACTAAGAAAGAAATTGTCAATATAGCTTTAAAAGAATTAATAGAAAACCATAAAAGAAAGAACCTAATGGATTTAAAAGGGAAAATACAATTTGACGAAAATTATGATTATAAAAAGATGAGGGAAAATCATGATAATATTAATATAAGCTGTAGTTGTAAACATTGATAAGTAATTGTGGTATAATAATTTTGAGGTGAGATTAATGAATGTAAGTAAGAGCATTTTATTAAAATTAATTGATGAAATTTCAGAAAGTCAAATGCGAGAAGTAATAGATTTTATTTTATTTTTGAAAAACAAACAGGATAATCAGGAGTTCAAAGATTTATTGTCTTCCAGTGAGAGCAGTATAGGTTTTTGGGAAAATGATGTTGATGATGAGGTATGGAACAATGTTTAAACAAGGAGATATTTTACTAATTCCCATTCCATTCAGTAATTTGACTTCGAATAAAAAACGCCCTGTTCTTGTTTTATCCAATGATGATTATAACATTAAAACAGAAGATATAGTGGTTGCTGCTATTACTTCGAACGTGGCAGTAAAAGATTATATTTTTATGCTGACCAGTGACGACCTTGATGAAGGGGTCTTAAAAGTAGATTCTTGCATAAGGGTTGATAAAATATACACTTTATCCCAAAGTATTGTAATAAGCAGGTTTGGTGCAGTAAAGAAGCATATTATCAATGCGGTTAAGGAAAAACTTTATGAGTTAATATAAAACTATACTGAACGATTTGATGAGGTTGTAACATACTGATTTCTTCAAAAGAAAAAGCTTATATTTTTTGTAGCATTCATATTAACATAAGAACATATTTTTACTTTATTGTTTTTGTCCAAGTGCTGCCTTTTCCCCTGCCATGATTAATTATTAAACCTTCCTTTTTAAGGTCATTTAGTACCTTTCTAATTGTTGAGTCATTAGCACTACTAAATTTATTTCTTAAATCGCTTATTGTAAAATCTCCATTAATATTTTCAAGAATTTCTTTTCTAATGTCATAATAAATTCCGCCTGTAAAATCATTCTTCGTTTGATATTTTGATATTTCTTCTGCAACTACATCAGGTATTGATTCGCTTTCGTGTGATATAATGGCTTGGAAAAACCTTAATGTCCATTCATTAGATTGCTCGCTTGTATCTCTAAGACAAAATATCTGACTTCCTGCACCAGGCCATTTATTCTGTACAAACAATGATAAAAGTGTCGTATCGTCTTTTTTGATGCTAAGCCTGTATGGGAATTTATCACTTTTTGTTGATTCAAGTATCCATAAAAAATTACTCATAATGACCCTTTTTTTTGTCTATGTTACACTAATTTTTCACTTGACAAATGCACTTATTTTTATGAGGTAAAACATTTTTAATATTTGATGATAGCAATAATTAATATAATTTAAACAAGTTAATCATCAAAATATGTAAGTTGTAAATTTATAAAAACTTTTTGTGATAAAGTAAAATAAATGTGAACTTATTTGAAATTTATGCGTTATATTTATGAAAGGTGGGCATGTGATGGATGAGAGCAAACTTATAAATGATGCAAAAAGCGGCGATAAATATGCATTAAATCTGCTTATAACTGAGAATTATAATATTGTTTTCGGGTACTGTATCAAAATGACAGGAAATATATCACTTGCCCAGGACATAGCACAGGAGACTATGCTAAAAGCAGTATTAAATATTAATAAGTTTACACCGGATTTTAAATTTTCTTCGTGGTTAATAAGGATTGCCATCAATATTTACAAAGATTTTTTAAGAAAAAACAAAATAACTGAATCTATAGATGATATAGATATATTTTCCGAAAATAGTGTAGAAGATGATATTATAAATAAGGTCCACTATAAAGAAGTTATGAAAATATTGTTAAGCCTTCCATATGAAAAAAGGGCGGTATTTATATTGAAACACTATTATGGATATAAATACGAAGAAATTTCTAAAATAATGAATTGCCCAATTGGAACGGTACGTTCAAGGTTGCACTACTGCATTAAGTATATTATAGATGAGATGGAAAGAAGGAAATTGATATGAAGAAATGTCATAATGATATAGATCCTAAGCTTATAGATTCTTTTTATAATGAGTCAGATAATAAAAGCATTGATAATGATGCATTTAATAAGCTCAATAAAATTTCAGATATGTTTGATATTTTTAATGAGCCTGACGTAAAAATTAATGCATTTGAATTTATTCAAAAAGCTAATGAAATACGTAATAAAAAAAGAGATAGAAAAGAGCTTGTAATCTTCATACTTGCTTCAATTACGTTTATAGCATTTTTGATTCTAGCTGCATTTAAAGACTTTAAGTTAATAATCATTTGTCAAATTATAATTTATTTATCTTTGCCGTTGACTGTTGTGCCATTATTAAAATTCAGAGAGGAGTAGAGGGGGTTAAAAAATGAAGTATTTATTATTTATTCTATTATTTATATTACTTGTATTACAGGCAACATGGATATTTATAGATGCAAGGAAAAAAGGTGAAAAATATTATTGGCTCTGGGGTTTGTTTGGACTTTTAAATGTGCCATCATCATTAATAATCTATATTTTAGTGACGCGCTATGAAGTCTCGAAATGCCCAAAATGTGGTGCTTCAATAAAAAAAAGTTACAAATATTGTCCATATTGTGGCAATATGTTAAAAACTTCATTATGTCCGCATTGTGGCAGGGAGATTAAAGATGAATGGTTATATTGTCCCAACTGCTCAAAAAAATTGAAGGAGGAATAAATTATGTTTGATAATTTAAGTACATCTGAAATAATAAAGCTTTTTGCTCCGTTAATAATCATTCAATTAGGTCTCATGATTTTCTCAATATATCGTCTTACCAAGGATAAAGTCAGATTTTTGCCGAAATGGGCCTGGCTTATAATTATAGTGCTTGGAGAAATTTTAGGACCACTTATATTTCTCATCATCGGAAGGGAAAAAGAGTAGACTATTTATCTATCATATTATTCTGATTCCCAATGCAAATAGGTGAAGAATATTTGACCACAATGAATGTAGAAGTTATAAATTGATTAGAGAGGAATGTTTGTTATATGATTGAAGTAAATAATTTAACTAAAAGCTATGGAAATAACACAGTTTTGAAACAAATATCTTTCAAAATCGACAGAGGCTCAATTTATGGTTTTTTAGGAAAAAATGGTGCTGGTAAGACAACAACAATGAATATTCTTACAGGTCTTATTAGATATGATAGTGGTGACATATATATTGATGGCCTAAAATTCAGTGAAAATAAAAGAAGACTGTTAAAAAGAATCGGTTATCTGCCTGAAAATCCCGTGTTTTATAACTATATGAACTCAGAAGAATATTTAAGCTTCATAGGTGAATTAAGCAATATGAAAAGCAAAGATGAAAGTATTGAGACCATTCTTGAAAGTGTAAATCTAAAATATGCAAGAAAGAAGAAAATTGGGGAATATTCGAGGGGTATGAAGCAGAGACTTGGCATAGCTGTAGCATTGCTGAATGACCCTGAGATAATATTCCTCGATGAACCCACATCTGCACTTGATCCACAAGGCAGGCTTGATGTATTGGAAATAATAGCCGAATTAAAAAAACAAGGCAAAACAGTTTTCTTATCAACACACATATTAAATGATGTTGAAAGGGTATGTGATTATATAAGCATACTTGATAAAGGCGAAATTATCATATCCGAAAATCTAAATGAACTTAAAAAGAATTATATCCAGCCTATTTATGACATTGAATTTGAAAATCCATGTGGTAACTTTAGCAATAAATTCAATGAAATAAAATGGATTGATAGCATAAGAATAAATAAAAATACTGCAAGTATATACGTAAATGACATTTATGAAGCAAAGACAAAACTGATAAGAGAAATCGCAAAACTTGATAATCCAGTAATCTCGTATAAAATACGTGAAGCAAGTTTAGAAGATATATTTATAAGGTTGGTGAAGAAAAATGCCAGCATTTAATGCATATTTTAAGAAGGAAATAATTGAGTCAATAAGACAATACAGATACCTCATTCTTGCCATTGGTATAATACTTTTTGCAATTCTAGATCCTATAATGTTAAAGGTGTTACCAATTATGCTTAAGGATAAGATTCCAGGCGATATCAGTGCATTAATAAAAATAGACTTTAGAACTGCTATTCAAAACTATATAAAGGATTTAAGCCAAGTATCTTTTATAATTGTAATATTGACATTGATGGGGATATTAAGTGATGAGATATCATCACATAAATTACTTTTTCCATATTCAAAGGGTTTAAATCCTGCTGCAATGGTCACATCAAAGATATTGCATTATTCAATTGTATTGATAATATTCATATTTATGGGATTCTCCATTAACTATTATTATGCAGATACTTTATTTAAATATAACACAATACCTTTTAGTAAAATCATGTATTCTGCAACATTGATATCACTTTTTTATATCTATACAGTAATATTGCTGACATTTTTAAGCAGTCTTTTCAAGAAATCAATTGTTGCGGCTGTCGCATTATTGATTATAAATTTTGCGGCTTCAGCACTAATGAATATTGAAAAATTATCCGCATATATACCAAATAAGCTTATTGTATTAGCAAATACCTTTAGTACATCAGATATTATAAAACCACTAATATCTACTTTAATGTTAGGCTTAATGTTTTATATTATTTCTATAATTAGAATGAACAAAATTGAAATATAAAAAATCGAGGAAATGGTTTGGTATGCTGAGCAAAGTTCTGGCGTTAAAGCGAGTGCAAATGTCCAGTAAAGTTTAGCCAGCAGCTGATACTAAGCCTTAAGTAATGTATGGTAACATGAAGAGTATGACTTAAGGTATAAGTGATGATAAGCCGGAAGGTGTTGCAGTCCCGAAATAACTAATTTGGAAAGTTCGTGTTGTTGAATCAGCAGAAGATAGAATATTATTAATCGTGATGGCAAAAGTAATAATGTTTCCTCATGATCATAGGACTTGGTATGCTTTACAATATTAGCGTTTGAAAACTCTGGTGGTATTGTCAATCCTTTATGGGACTCGCTATTGTAAGTTTAGAACAAAAGTAAGTCGGATGGTTATGCGGGGAGTCGGATTACGGTATAGTACTGATGGAAAAGTTATAACGCCAATGAAGAGAAAGCTGTAAATGATATCATCGATCTTGAAAGAGAAAGCATCAGTATAGTGGAGGTGCAACAAAGATAGAATTGGAACTAAAAAGGATATTAGAAGTTGTGGCGAAAGATCTAAATCACAAATTACCTGTAGCTTAGCATTCATCTTCCTTACTTGTGATGGGGATGAATGCTTATGTATCCTTAAAGTATAGTTGCTTAGTGTATAATTTTAGTAGGCGGTAAAAATAGAAAAAGGGAAGAGTATAAAAAAAATACCTTTCCCTCCCATGAATCATTCACTACAATGTTTAATAGAAAATGACAAAGGCTAAAAAAGAGCATAAAAATTCTGTAGATGATTAATGGTAAAAAGTGATAAATATTTAAGTGCAAAAATTAAGCTGTGCGCTTTAAACAATCAAAAGATCTAGCTTTATCAGCAGCTACAGCAAGAGTTAATAAAGTAATGTGGCCAAAAGTATTTAAATTACTATAAATGAGAAAAATAATAGCAAATATTACCACTGAATAAATACACTTTACCTACGCTAATTTTAGTTGTTTAAAATCTTGTTAATAGATATATTGTTTTTAGCTTGTTCATAAATCCATTGAATACGCAGCTTTTGTACTTCTTTACGAGCTATTATTATTCCTAACCCAAATTTGTAATATTTATCGCTTGAAGCTTAAAATACAGGCATGTCAATGATATAAGGCATAACAATCTATCTATTGATTTTGTTGAGCGTACTTGATACGTATTTAATTCGAGATTATTCTTTGTCTATCTAAAAAATATCTCTATAGGCCATCTCTGATTATAATAATTTAGAATAGTCTCAGTATCTAATTCAGTATCAGTATAAATAAATGCATGTAGAGCTTTATGATTGTTAAATGCTTTTTCTTTAAGCATATTAGAACTACAGCATTATCTATTCCATTTAAGGCTCCTTCATAGCGATATACCCAGTACCTAGAACTATTCACTGTAACGAGGTGAACTTCGTTCTTCTCTATATATTGTGCAAAATCTTTTATTTGAACTCTGATGCCTATTGGATAGATAATCCGGTTAGTTTTTAGTGCTCCTATGAGATGGCATCCTCTTTTAAAATGAGCATTAATTACTTTTTCGTTTGTGAACCATGAATCACAAAGTCCATTTGCTGGCCCTTTAGGTGTTGGAAGCATAGATACCATTTCACGTATTCTTTCAACTTTGCTTTTACTACCTTTTTCATAGCGTTCAATGTAGTAAGGTAATGCTACTTTGCCACAGGATAACATCATAGTAAGAAGCCGATGTCCCCAAACTTGCTTTCCCTTTAAATGTGATTGATGAAATCCTGTTGCCTGAATAGAATGTTTAGCCTGTAACGAAGACTTAGTTTTTTCAACGATAGTATCATCAAAAATCATAAATATCGGATTCTATGAGTTTGGGATAATTCGAATATAATACGAATAACTTCCCGCCTTATAGCTCTCCAAGCATATTCTATATTCCAAACACCTTGGCTTAAGATTTTACCAAATATAGTTCTATAGCAATTAGCAAGACTTAAAGTAACAATGTCAGTAACAGTACCACTATAACCCTTTTTTATTAAATTTTTTGCACACAAATTTATTATGGCAATTTATGTAAGTGAATTTTCTTATCTATAGAAAAGAGAAAAGAGTTTATGCAAGCAATAAATTTTTTTGGCAAAAATAACTGGTTGTTTGCTGTTCTTATATTTATTATAAATCTCATTTTTTATAAAGCATTGCCTCAGACAGTTGCTATTCAATGGAGATTAGTGGAGAAGTTTCAAATGCAGTATCCAAATTATTATTTGTTTTTATAGTACCTATCATACAAATAATAGCTTTTAATATATATGAAAATTAGAACAAGAGGGAAAGTTGCAACTCTTTACAACGACTTATATGCTATATTTGTGAATCTACTTGCAATGATTGTTGATATAGTAGTTATCCTAATAAATTTAAAAGTCCTGTAAATAAGAAGTTGTATTAATATCATGCTTATTTTAGAAAATGTATCAAAAACCTACTATGGTTGTAATAAAAATGTTGTAGATTCATTAAAAACTGTGAATATGAGCCTATAGAAGAACCTGAAGAAGCCAAACATTGGTGTGGTTTTGCTATTGGATATGGGAGATTGTAATGAATATAAAAGAATTATTTTTCAAAACGCTGTGGCAAGACGTGGAAAAAGCCTTAATTAAATTGTATCCAGACCAGAAAGAAAATATTAAGACATACAAAAAGGTGTATAAGAATGTCAAATGCTGTAAACCTACTACTAACAGTGAGAAGACAACAATATGTATAGACTTAGTCAGTCAGGATAAAGAAACATGTTATGATGTATATGGCATAGAAAAAGATTAAAAATACGCATTGGAACTTTCATTATTTGAGGAATGGGCTGGATACGAAATATCTGATATAGTTACGATGAAAGATTCAGATATAACGGCACATATACTGTGGGTAATGAGATTTTTCGGGTATTCTAATAAGGAAATAAATAAGGCAAGAAAAATGCTGAATAAAAGAATTAATAACATTGAGAAGCATCCTGAAAGATTTATAAAAGGCTTATAAAGAAGGTATGCGCATAAAACCGCATACCTAAATGTATTTTCGATTTTCTTTAAGACCTTTGCTTAATAAATAAATTATATATTGGTTTAAACTAGTACCTTCTTCATCCGCTGCTCTAACTAATTCTCTATGCAAACTTTTTGGTGTTCTTAAAGTAATTCTTCCGTTGAATCTGTCTTCAGAAGAAAAAGGTTCAGGTATTTCCATGCTATTTTCATATCTTGTTTCAATCCATGATTTTTTTGCATCTTCGCCCATAGCAATTGCTTCTTCTAATGTCTGGCCATCGCTCATGCAACCAGGCAAATCAGGATAAGTGATAAAAAAACCACCGCCATCATCTTCTGACAATACTTCAATTTTAAACGGATATTTTAATGATAAATAATAATCTAAAGATTTACGTTTCATAACACTTCTCCTTTCAATAGCCTAAAATATTAAGCAATTTAATTACCTGTTTTATGTATGCGACCTTAATATAAGGTCTTTTATAAGGTATAGTTATGGTTAAATTATCAAGATGATATGTATAATGACTCGAATCTTTTGCAGGCTGTGTCCTGATAAAACCAATATCTAATAAAATCTTATTAATTTCCTCAAAACGCACTGTTTTAGGATTGTTTTTTATTTTCTCAATTAATTTTTCTCTCTTGGATACGAATTATCATCTTCGTACGTCTAATAATATTATATATAACATTATATATGCTATCAACAGTATAAAGTAAAATCTATAATGGTAAAAAGATAGAGTAAAGTTTTTACAATTTGTTCATGATTTTTTCACAAATAGAAGATATAATAATGATTGAGAGAGAAAGTCTCTCCCTGACCTCCCTTATTATTAATTGCAGCTCGAACCATCATATCGGGCTGCATTTTAATATGAATGAATATAATAAACTTCATGGTATGCGCATAATGACGCATTCATAAATATTAGTTTACTGTTTTGTTATTATCAGAAGATTGTACTAGGTTAAAAACAGTAAAGAGGTGAAACAATGGATAAAATCTATCTGGAACGCTATGAATATTTAGGTTATGCTCGCTATATCTGTACTTCCTGCAATCACTGTACTAGTAAAATGGGAATAAGCTATTGTAGTATAAAAATGCGAGGGTGCTGTTCATATTTTCCAAAATTTGAACTGATAGACATACATAGAATGGTCAAGTCAGCTGATGGTTTACAAGTGTTGAAGCGAATAGTTGATAATCCTGGAACAGTCATTTATAATTATTATTTACACGCAAAAGGATATTTTGACCAGGAAGGTTATTTAGAGTATTTAAAAAATGGTCCAGAAGATGATGGTATAAAAGATAAGACCATTTTCTTTAGAACCTGTCCATTTGTCAAGAGCGGATATGGGTGTACACTTCCACCTGTATATCGCAACTACGTCTGCAATTTTTATATTTGCGATGAGGTTATGAGCAATGTGGATAAAGAAGAGGTTATGCGGAAGTATATTGGAGAGCGTTCAAGGTATGCTAGATGGGCAGAATGGGAAAACATGTCACTGGAAAGAATATTATCTGAGCATCACCTTAATTTTCGATGTGATTTTAAAGAGACCATAAAACTTTTGCAGGAGATACCGCTGGATATTTATGAATTTCCTGCTTTGGAAGAGATAAATATAATAGGAATGAACGAAAAAGATGCGTAATATTGGCTTAAATATCTTAGGATTGTTCTTGACTTTCTTAATTAACTTTTCTTTCTTGGATACAAATTTGCCCATCCATGCTTATGATAATATTATATACGATATTATATGTGATGTTAATATTATGAAGTAAAACCTATAATGGTGAAAATATAGAATAAAGTTTTTACGATTTATTCATAATTTTTTTATAAATAAAAGATATAATAATGATTGAGAGATAAAACCTCTCCCTGACCTCCCATATTATAATAGCAACCCGAAGTATCATGTCGGACTGTATTTTATTATAAATGAAGGCATGCGCATAAAAAACGCATACCTAAATGTCAATTTGCTGTTTCATCATCAGCAGGTTGTATTTTGCCATAAACTAGATTAATGTTTTCTCTGATCTTACCTTCAATTTTATCAGCAACTTCTTTATTATCTTTCAAATACTGTTTACCATTTTCTCTTCCTTGCCCAAGCCTTATATCACCGCAGGAATACCATGTACCGCTTTTGTGAAGCCTCCCCATCTGGGGACTCAATAAGAAGTTAGCAAACGGGCTTAAATAAGTTCGTTTTTTTTATGCAAAAAATAAAAGAAATGTTGATATTAATGGGAAAAGACAAAACGAAACCAGCAAGAACATGAAGACTATTAAATTAAGGTATGCGCATACCGAATAAAAACAATTCTTATGTTAATAAATTGCTTTTAATTTTTGAATTATGAAATTTCATCAAATAAGAATGAATTTTTAAAAATAAAAGTAAAGAAATGCGATAATTATGCCGACATAATATAAAAACGGGAATATATACAAGCTGTCGTCATACTCATTTGATGGCTCTGATATAAAATCTTTAAATCCGGGTGTAAATTACTTTGCTGGAAATTTTGCAGGACGGAAAGTTTACACTTTAATCAACAGCAGTGGGAAAGTCACTGTTGAGATATCAGACAAAACGGTGTGATTTGACAATGCCTATGGGAATGTCAAGACACAGCAGACAATCTATACTATATGAATTTTTGGGGGATAGATTTAAAATATATCTCCTGAAATTCAGATATATCAGGCAACGAGAGTTGCCGAAAATACTCTTTATCTAAAAGGAGAAAAGATATTAATGAAATTAGTTAAAAAATTGCTTCCTGTATTTGTAACATTCGTCATGGTAATTAGTACAATGTTTTTTCGCCGTCTATAGCAAAGGCTGAAACAGGAAGCTAGTCTATGTTTCGCCACGGCTACAGCATACAGGACGTTCACCGTACGACACCAGCAATAATAACGGTTCTCTTAAGTGGAAGTATCAAACTGGATATGTGATATGTGGCTCACCACCCTCACCAACCATAGGTTACGATGGAACTATTTATGTTGGTTCTAATGATAATTATCTTTACGCTATAGGAAACAGCACGGAAAGCAATGCAGGAAGCAATACAGGAAATAGCACAAAAATTACAGCCTCAACAAAAACAGTTGTATTTAAAATTGTAAGTGATGTTATGGTTATAAATGGTGCATCCCCAAAAATGGATGTGCCAGCTTGATAATATTTTATAAACATAGAGTAAGAACGTTGCATTTTACAACGTTTTTTTATGTTAAAATTTTATATTTAAATTATTGAAAGGAAACTTTTGTCATGAAAAAGATAGTATTGGTTTTATCAGTATTTATTTTTTTGCTTGCACCTATTATAGGTAAAGCACAAATATTAAGTGTAGGTACAGTTACACCATCATCAGATCCCAAATTCTATAATAGCATTATCAATGCTACTAAAGCCTTAGAATACATGAATGGATATGTTATAAAGGCAGGACAAGTTTTTTCTTTCAATAATGTAGTAGGTAGAAGAACCACAGAAAGAGGTTTTGTAATTGGTCTATCAGGTTCAAGCTTAGGATACTATAAGGATCTAGGTGGTGGTGTTTGCGAAGCAAGCACTGCTGCTTATAGAGCAGCTGCGAGCTTAGGACTTCAGATAATAGAAAGACATCATCATAATGGACCTGTAGTCTATGCCCCCAATGGTGATGATGCCGCAGTTGACTGGCCTTATTGGGACTTGAAGTTTAGAAATACCTTAAATTATGATTTAACAATTAAGTCATATAAAGACAATAATGGCAATCTGATTGTAGACCTATGCAAAGAAGATTATCCTGACAGAAACTACAATGTTACTGTTTGTGTTAACGGAGAGCAAATGACTTTTGATGACTCAACTAAACCGTTTATAAGCCAAAATAGAGTGTTTGTTCCTTATCGTATTCTTGCAGAAAAACTAGGTGCTAAAGTAGACTGGGATGGAGCAACGAATACTGTAACTACAACGCTCAATAACATATCTGTGAAATTTACGATTGAAAGCAACACTTTTACAGTTAACAACCAGAGCTATACTTCAGATGTGGATCCGTTTATTTCTGACGATGGAACAACATATGTACCTGCAAGGTTTTTATTAACGGGACTTAATGTTAATTTAAATTTTGACAGTACAAAAGGACAGCTTTTGATAAATGATTAAGAGATTTGTTTTTCTCTTAATCATTTATTTTTTTCTTTATATTAATGCCCTTATTCCTTTGTTAATGTTATAATATAGTAGCAGTGAAACATAGATGCATTTCCCTTAATGAGGGACACTTTGGCAGCAGCAATACGTTCTTTCATTGCCTGATATTCTTTAGTAGTTATTTTTTCATTATCTGATACCTGTACAGGAGAAAATTGCTTTATCCACTTGATGTTAGTATATTAGTATATAAGTATCGACACAAAATAAGGTTTTATATAAACTAATAGATGAAGGAAGGATGCGTCCATAAGATGTCAAAGAGAAAGACATTTACAAATGTTTTTAAAGAAATGATAGTTGAACTATCATTATCATGGAAGCCGGTAAAAGAGAATTGCAGCGAATATAGCCTAAGCGAAACAGCAGTACGTAACTGGATTAAGAAAAAGAAACCTATGAATATTAAAAGGGAGTCTTTTACTCTTGAGGAATTAAATAGAATAAGAAAAGAAAATGCCAAGCTCAAGGAGAAAGTTGAGATATTAAAAAAAGCTATGGCTATATTCGCAAAGAAGTAAATCCTGATACCATATATGCAATAATAAAAGATAATGCTGATAAATACAATGTTGAAACCATGTGTAATATACTAGAATACCCAAGAAGCACCTATTATGATAAACAAAAAGAGAAACCTGAAAATAAAAGGTGTATTTGTCAAGTGAAAAATTTTAGTGCAACATAAACAATTGGGAGAAATGGCTCAGGAAAGACAATGCTTTTTAGAGCTATATGTGGTTTAATAAGACCTATTCAAGGTGATGTAATAGCATTTTGCAAGAAAATTGGCAAAGATGCCTCATTTCCAGAAAGCCTCGGCTTGATAATAGAAAACGTGGGATTCTGGAACCAATGGACGGGCTTTCAAAATTTAAAATTTTTAGCATCAATAAAAAATGTCATTGGTGATGAGGAGATTAAAAACGCTATAGAAAGAGTAGGGCTTAACACTGATGATAAAAGGCCGTACAAGAAATACTCCCTTCGTATGAAGCAGAGGCTTGGAATAGCGCAGGCTATAATGGAGAAGCCACAACTTGCTTGATGAACCCACAAATTCCCTCGATGAAGATGGTGTGAGCCTTGTAAGAAAGATATTGTTAGAAGAAAAAGAAAGAGGTGCAACTGTATTAATAGCAAGCCATATAAAGAAGATATTGAGAAATAACGAATATCAGTATGGAAAACAGAATTAAAAGATTAAATCAGATAGCCATGGGATAGATAAACTACTTCGGGATAGTAGACACCGGAGGCAAATCGAAATTCCTGGACCTATGGATTCGTAGAAGATTAAGGGCTTGCAAATGGAAACAATGGAAGAAAATCAAAACCAGGTATGACAATCTGATAAAACTAGATGCAAACAAAGAGAAAGCCTGGAAACACGCCAATACAAGAAAGGGTTATTGGAGAATCTCCAATAGTCCTATATTGGACAAAACTATTACAAAATTTTAACAGGTAAAGTTTAAACCGAGGTTGTATATTCAAAACTGTGTTTGGGGTAAATGTTGATACGGTGTGACACACCACAAATAACTTTTATGTAACATAAAATTAACATTTATTATATATATTCTGAAACAATAAATGATAAAATATAATTGTAAATGATTTAAGAGGGGGATAATTATGTCATCGAGGTTAAACTATGGCAAAGTTTTTAATCTTGGCCTTGGTTTCATGGTAGTATCAATGGTTTGGGCGGCATATAATGCATACATGCCTATATTTCTCGGCAATTTTACAAATAGCAATACATTAATTGGTACAGTTATGGTATGGGATAATATTGCTAATTTAATATTGCTACCTATATTTGGTTCGTTAAGCGACAATACACATACTAAAATTGGCCGCCGTATGCCATACATCGTTATCGGCATGCCATTAGCAGGTATCCTATATGCAATGTTACCTTTGCAAAATAGCCTTGTAGCATTATTGATTTTAGACCTAATATTTAATTTTGTAATAGCTACATACCGCACACCTATTGTTGCACTTATGCCTGATATAGTAGAAGAAGAACATAGAAGCAAAGCGAATGGAATAATTAATTTCATGGGTGGCCTTGGGGCATCGATAATATTTGTTGTTGGATCACAGCTTTATAAATTAAATAAAGCATATCCTTTCTTTTTAGTTTCAATATTATCATTAATAGTCCCGATAATTTTGATACTCTCAATAAAAGAACCAAAGACTTTCACAAAAAGTGAAAATGAGGAAAGGCAAAACACATTTAAATCGTTATTTTATGTTATGTCAAAGGAAGATAAATCACTGCTATTTACACTTTTATCAATATTTATGATGATTGGTGGCTTTGGTGCTGTTGAGACATTCTTTACTCGTTATGCGAAGATGGCCCTTGGTGTAAATGAAAGTGTATCATCGTTTAGCATGTTTTTCTACTCTGGTGCATTTATCTTAGCAGCAATACCTGCGGGATTTATCGCATCTAAAATAGGGAAAAAGAAGACAATGATGATAGGTTCATTTGGAATGGCAATATTATTTTTGCTGTTTATGAATGTAAGAGAATTCACTGTAATACAATATTTGATGCCTGTTGCCGGAATTTTCAATGCACTATTTAATATAAATTCATATCCGCTCGTCGTAGGTTATACGTCATCTGAAAAAATAGGAACATATACAGGACTTTATTATCTTTTCTCATCACTTGCGTCAATAGTTACACCACCGGTTTTTGGCGCTGTCATGGACTACATCGGATATAATTCGTTATATTTCGCAGCAGCAGTCTTCATTTTAATATCTTTTGTATTTATGTATTTTGTTAAAGAAAATAAAAATGTTTTGATGCCAGAATAAGTTATCATAGTTACAAAGCCCTATGTAAAATTTTATAGGGCTTTTTATTGTTTAAGCTATGACTATTTATTTTAATTCTTTTATATAACATATCGGTGTGGTAAAATTATATTAAGATATTTCACTATTATTTCATATCAAAAGAGTAGCATATTATACTATTTTAAATTGAAATTGAAGGAGAATTTAAAGTGGGCGGATGTACATACAGTTTAGGTATCGACGTAGGATCAACGACAGCAAAATTGGTTATTCTGAACGATAATGATGATATAATATTAAGCAAATATCAAAGGCATCTGTCAAACATAAAAGAAACAATCATGAACATAATAAAGGAAACATACAATAAATTTCATGATATTAAATTGACTGCTATGATAACAGGTTCTGCTGGAATGATGGTATCAGAATGGCTTAAAATACCCTTTATACAGGAGGTTATTGCAGGCACAAAAACAGTTGAGAAGTTTTTCCCAGAAGCAGATGTTGTTATAGAGCTGGGGGGCGAAGATGCTAAGATTACATATTTTGATGGTAATATTGAACAAAGGATGAACGGAAGCTGTGCAGGAGGTACAGGTGCTTTTATAGACCAAATGGCGACACTTTTAAAGACAGATGCACAGGGTTTAAACGAACTTGCTAAAAATTATAAGGTGATATACCCCATAGCAGCCCGCTGTGGTGTATTTGCAAAAACAGATATACAGCCACTTTTAAATGAAGGTACAGCAAAAGAAGACATTGCCGCATCTATATTTCAAGCTGTAGTCAATCAGACAATAAGTGGACTTGCATGCGGTAGACCAATAAGAGGCATTGTGGCATTTTTAGGTGGACCTTTATATTTTTTATCAGAATTAAGGAAAAGATTTATTGAAACATTGAAATTAACTGAAAAAGAAATTATTTTCCCTGAGAATTCACAATTGGCCGTTGCTATTGGAGCAGCACTTTCTTCGAGAAATGAGAATTCTTTATCATTGAGGGATCTTTATTATAGAGCACAAACATCACCTATTAATGTAAAAAACGATGTAGAAAGATTAAGGCCTTTATTTCTTGATGATAAAGAATTAAATGAATTTAAGAATAGGCATAAAGAAATTAACGTGGTTAGAAAAGATATCAATGATGCAAAAGGTGGCTGTTTTTTGGGCATTGACGCTGGCTCAACAACAACAAAATTGATATTAATCGATAATGATGGTGCAATACTTTATTCATATTATAGCAGTAATGAAGGCAATCCACTTAATTCTGTTATAAAAGCATTAAAAGATATTTACAAAAAATTGCCAAACAAAGCGTATATAGCTAATTCTGCTGTAACAGGCTATGGTGAAAGCCTTATTAAATCTGCATTGATGGTAGATATCGGTGAAATTGAAACGATCGCCCATTATAAAGCATCCGAATATTTTCTTCCTGGTGTAGACTTTATATTGGATATCGGTGGGCAGGATATGAAGTGTATAAAAATTAAAAATGGTGTGATTGATAGTATAATGCTGAATGAGGCATGCTCATCAGGCTGCGGCTCATTTATTGAGACATTTGCGTCGACACTGAATATGTCTGTTGAAGAATTTTCAAAAGCTGCATTAATTGCAAAGAGACCTGTTGATCTTGGTTCCCGCTGCACCGTATTTATGAATTCAAGGGTTAAGCAGGCTCAAAAAGAAGGTGCAACAATAGGGGATATTTCTGCAGGTTTATCATATTCAGTTATAAAAAATGCCCTGTATAAAGTAATAAAAATCAGGGATCCAAAAGAGCTCGGTGAGAAAATAATCGTTCAAGGCGGTACTTTTTTAAATGATGCAATACTTAGAAGCTTTGAACTAGTTACGGGAAGGCATGTTGTAAGACCACAAATTGCCGGTTTGATGGGAGCATTTGGGGCAGCTTTAATTGCAAAGGAGAGATATACAGAAGGCTCAAAAAGTTCTATTATATCTATGGACAAATTGGAAAACTTCCACACGGATATATCGAATAGAAGATGTAATAAATGTACAAACAGATGCCTTCTTACAATTAACCAATTTAATGATGGACGTGAGTATATATCAGGTAACCGCTGTGAAAGGGGTGCAGGAAAGGAAAAATGCCATAATGACATACCGAATCTTTATGACTACAAATACAAGAGGATTTTTAATTATAAGCCATTAGAAGCTGATAAGGCATATAGAGGGACAATAGGTATACCAAGGGTTTTAAATATGTATGAGAATTACCCACTTTGGTTTACATTTTTTACATACTTAGGTTTTAGGGTAATATTATCTGACAGGTCATCCAAAATGTTATATGAGTCCGGAATGGACACAATACCGTCAGAATCCGTATGTTATCCGGCAAAATTGGTACACGGGCATATTATGAATCTCATAAATAAAGGAATAAAGACTATATTTTACCCATGTATCCCAATTGAGCAAAATTTATTTAATGATGCAGATAATCATTATAACTGCCCGATTGTCACATCATATACTGAAGTCATTAAAAATAATATGGACATAATTGATGAAAAAGGTGTGAAATTTTTGAATCCATTTCTGGCCCTTGATAATAAAGAAAGACTTGCAAATAGGCTATACAGTGAATTGAAGGAATTTAAGATAACTAAAAGAGAGATAAGACATGCATTAGATAAAGCATTTGATGAAGATAAAAGAGTAAAAGATGATATGCACCGCAAAGGTGAAGAAGTCCTAAGATATTTAGCTGAAACCGGAAAGAGGGGAATAGTACTATCTGGCAGGCCATATCATATAGATCCGGAAATCAATCATGGGATACCAGAAATAATAACATCATTTGGTATTGCTGTTCTTACGGAAGATTCTATATCGCATCTTGGAAATGTCGAAAGACCTTTAAGAGTTGTTGACCAGTGGATGTATCATACAAGGCTTTATATTGCGGCAAGTTTTGTTGCAAAAAGAGAAAACCTCGATTTAGTACAGCTTAATTCATTTGGCTGTGGGCTTGATGCTGTTTCATCTGACCAAGTTCAGGAAATTTTAAGCCCCTATGGGAAAATATATACAATCTTGAAGATAGATGAAGGAACAAATGTAGGCTCTATAAAGATACGAATTCGTTCATTAATAGCTGCAATAAATGAAAGAAATAAAACTATAATAGATAATAAATCAAAAGCCTTTAAAAGAATTATCTTTACAGAGGAAATGCGTAAAAGGCATACGATACTTGCACCTCAAATGTCCCCGATACATTTCCAGTTTCTTGAGGAAGCTTTTAATGTATCAGGATATAACTTAGAAGTATTGCCTTCTATTGATAAAGCAGCCGTCGAAGAGGGGCTAAAATATGTCAATAATGATGCTTGTTATCCTTCTATAATCGTAGTGGGGCAGTTAATTGAAGCATTAAAGTCAGGGAAATATGACCTTGATAATACATCTGTAATGATTACACAAACAGGTGGTGGCTGTAGAGCAACAAACTATATTGGATTTTTGCGTAAGGCTTTGAGAGACGCAGGATTTGATAAAATACCGGTAATTTCACTGAATTTTGTAGGTATGGAGAAAAACCCGGGGTTTAAAATAAAAGGAGGACTTTTGAATAAAGCCTTTATTGGCTTGGTCTATGGCGATTTGCTGCTAAATGTTCTGCTTAGGGTAAGACCTTATGAGAAAATACCAGGTTCTTCAAATCATCTATATGAGAAATGGGTCAAAAAATGTATTGAATCTGTGCGATGCGGAAGCTTAAAACTTTTTAAAAAATATGTGAGGCAAATTGTTGAGGATTTTGATAACATCGAGATAAATAACATTATTAAGCCAAAAGTAGGTGTTGTAGGTGAAATACTTGTAAAATATCATCCTACAGCAAACAATAGTATTGTCGATGTATTAGAAAAAGAAGGGGTAGAAGTAACTGTTCCCGGTTTGATAGATTTTCTAATATTTATTTTAGACCATGCAAATGAAAAATATAAATATTTGTCAGGAAGCAGAACGAGACAAGTCCTTCAAAACGCTGGGATTTTAGGTTTAGAGTTTTACAGAAATGAAATGAAAAAGGCTTTGGCGAAAAGCAAAAGATTTAGTCCGCCAAAATCATTGAGCAAATTAAAAGATTATGCGTTACCTATCGTATCACTTGGCAATATAACTGGTGAGGGATGGTACTTGACAGCAGAGATGATAGAGCTTTTAGAAGAAGGAGTATCGAATATAGTATGTGTACAGCCTTTTGCATGTTTGCCAAATCATATAACAGGCAAAGGTGTGCTTAAAGCTATAAGGGAGCGATACAAAGATGCAAATATTACGGCTGTTGATTATGACCCCGGTGCAAGCGAAGTCAATCAGTTAAATAGGATAAAGTTAATGCTATCGGCAGCGTTTAAAAATATAAAGAATCAAGAAGATATAATGGAGGAAGTTGCCGCAACTGATATCAAAAAAGGGATATATATGGGGAAATAGAAAAGTTGATAAGACCTGTCATTATATTCATAGTAGTTGTTTTACCAGCACCATTCTTACCTAAAAAACCATAAACAGAGCCTGTATCAACATTAAAGCTTATTTGTTTTAAAACTTTGTTGTATAAGCCTATAAATGGAAAACAACATAAGTATTAACTGAATAATATTAAAATTTCAAATTTACTTAGATCAGTAAACATAAATTATTCCTCCTTCAATTTTTTTGAACAATTCGGGCAATATATCCAATTATCTTTGATCTCCATGCCACATTTTGTGCATATTGAGGGTTTTAAATTATTGCCACAGAATGGACAATAATTGTAATTGCTTTTTATTGATGAGCCACACTTTGTACATTTTGATTCGCCATGACGTGTCACTAAAAGATAGATTATCAATGATGATGGAATATTCAATAGCCCGAATAAGCCCCAAAGCCAGTAATATTTTTCACCTCTTTTTCGTGCATCTATGAAAATCCATGTTGCCTGTGATAAAAGCAATGTAAATAACAATAAAAGCCAGTAGTATTTCATTATCGCACCTCCGATTTATCTTGTTTGAATCTTAAAAACGGGATTATAAGCAAAGGTAATGTCAAATAAATCAGACTTTCTATGATGATAATCGTTTTTAAATTAAATAAAGCTAATGCCATCAATGAAGAGATAAAAGCAATTGCAGCTGACAAAAAGAGGATAAGCTCAATTTTATCTTTTCTTTTCCTGTGTATCATATTAGCCTTTTGAATAATCTCAAGCGCATTTATTTTTTCATCAGGCTCGATGAATATGTCAAGCTTATGTGATACTTTATTAAGTTTATTTATCGTATCATTATAATTGATTTTCTTATCCAATTCTCCATAAAAAGCATCTATATTTTCAGGATTTATATCATTTTTCTTTTTTTTCATATCATTTTCCTTCTCTCCATTTCAGTTAATATATATTTGATACAGTAATGAAGCCTTGATCTGACTGTGCCAATCGGACAATTCATTATTTTGGAAATTTCTTCATATTTATATCCATAATAGTGTTTCAATATAAATATTGCTCTTTTTTCATATGGCAAGCTTAATAATATTTCCATTACCTGTTTATAATCAATTTTATTAATAACATCATTTTCAAAATTATTTTTAGTAGGTAAATCTATATCATCAATAGAGTCTGTTAATTTGTTTTTCCTTAAAAAGTCTCTGTAAGTATTTATAGCAATTTTCACTAGCCATGAAGAAAATTTAAAATCTAGTTTAAATTTATTAATATTCAATACTGCCTTTAGCATTGTTTCTTGTGCGATATCTTGAGCAAGTGATGTGTTTCCGGTCATTTTTATACAATATCCGAGAACAATATTATAATTTTCGGTTATTAATACATTCAGTGCAGATTTGTTGCCGCACTTGGCATCATTTATAAGTTTGATTTCATCCATCGCCTGCCCACCTTTCATATATATAACGTATGAGACAGAAATAAGTTCATAATAATTTTAACATAATATAAAAAGATAGTTATTTGTTTGTTATACAAGGTTAAGCAATTACGTTATAATAGGCGGTGTCAAAGACTGTGCCTCAGTGATAACTATTGGTTTGTATAGCTGTGTAAGTAGAAAAATATATTTATTACAATAAAACATAGAAGGATTTTCTATATTTTTGTAGAAAATATATTATGAAATGATAGATAAATAACAAATTAATATTTGGAGAGTGATATTTATGAACAGTGAAACTGTTATCAAGAGAGGATGTGCAGAATTAACTATATTATATGGGGAATCATTGCTTATAAATATCAATCCAAATAAAAGAACTTTCGATAAAGTGCTTTGCAATGAGGAACTTACAAAGCGGCAGAAGGAAAATAGTTTTTTAATTTCAATGCTCGATAACCTCTTCAATAAAAACTTTAAATATAACTTATTGCTTAAAAAAGGATATTTCTTCATTTTGTGCGATAGAAATGGCTACATAATCAAGCTTATATATAATGATCAACTGAAAGATTATTTTAACAAATTGGATTTTACCGAAGGTAACAGTTTAAGACTTGAAGATTGCGGCACAAATGCGATTAGTGTAGCTATGGAATACAACAGCCAGGCAGAATTATATGGCAAAGACCATTACTGCGACTTATTTAAGGACTGGTATTGTACTGCAGTACCAATTGTTGATTATTATTATGAAAAGATAATAGCTTATCTCGATATGTCACGTATAAATATTCCAAACATTAAGCAACAAAGTATTATACTAAAAAATATAGTAAGCTATATTGAAGAATCTATATCTCATAGAAGTGAAGTGTTAAGAGCTATAGGATCGAAACTTGATAATACTGATAAATTAATTTTGTCATCATTAGCACGTAATAATGAAAGAAAATTAATAATTCCTGAAATTAATATATCAGAAAGGACATTAAAGAGACATTTAAACAAACTTAATATTTTATTTAAAGCGAGTAATGATTTAGGAATAGTCATAAATGCTATAAAAGCTGGTATTATAGACCTTGATGGGAATATATTATTATAGATATTACAAAATTTTTATAACTATTAAAGTTTTGTATGTCACTAAAAGTGCCATCGTTTTACTAATTTTACCAAAAATATGGCACTTTTTAGGAACTTCCCAAATGTTGGATTTGGGTTTATAATTATATCAAACAGATGAATGGCGCCATTCCTGTTAATTAAAATTTTAGGAGAGTGGTTTTTAAATGTTTAAAAAGGTATTAGCAGTCGTAATAAGCATGGTTTTGCTGTTTACAATGGGTACTCAAGTTTTTGCATCTAATAATGTGATTACAAATACAAAGGATACCATTACAGATAAGGCTAAAATAATGAATTCCTTAAAAGAACTTGAGAAAGATTATAATGTAACTTTTTTTGAGTCGGATACTTCTAATCTAAAAACCTTAAAATTTAAGGATGTGAATGAGCTAAAAAACTTTTTAGAAAGTATCAAAAATTCTCAGCACAACATGATTATGAATACAATTGATTTAACTACTAAGATAAAAAATACTAACAATTTATTTAATCACAAAAATTTATTAACTCCATTAGATGATACAATCTATAATGATTCATATACAATTACTTGGTGGTCTCCATATGCTGGAGGATTGATGGGTTTAGCGTCATGGGATAATGTAGCCTTTAATTATAAATATAAATTTGTTAATAGTTATCCACAATTTGTTGGTGTATATAATATAAACTCTTATTGTACAGGTCTGAATATAGCTAGTTGGTATCAAACCAATGCATCATATAATATTGGAAAAACAAATACTTATAATGATACTGCATTTATTAAAGTACAGGGCTACTATCTTCTTGGAGTTAAAATTGGAGTATATGACATCGGAGCAAAAGTTCGTGATGAATGGAATTGCTCTCTTAGAATACAATAGTTTATTTATGTAGTAAAGTTTTTAAAGAGAATTTATTAAAAATAATTCTCTTTAAAAACTTTTTTATATTTGTCAAGTGAAAACTCCAAATTTCAATTAAACTTTCCCCTACATTTGGCATAAAAAACCACTTACGGTTTTTTTTTATTTCCTCATAAAAATTTTTGACCATGACTTTTGCATTATCATATACTACTCTCTCATGTATTTTATTGCATGAGAGAAATTTTATCTTATGGTGTGGGGTTTTTCAACTGAATTACTGAAAATTTTGATTTAACATAAACATTTTTTATTGTGTTAATTGTTAAACATTAATAAGTTAGAACATTATATGATATAATATGATATAATGTAGTAAATTTAAATTTTTTTATAGGAGATGATTTTTTATGAAGGTTTTAAACACGAAATTATTTATTATTTCTACAATTATTGTATTTTTGACTATATTCTTTGATAAATTTTCGAATTATAATTACTTTACGCATACTATAGGATTACCTATAAAATTTCTAGTGTTTTATAATGATACTTTACCAGCAAACAATCTTTTTCTATTTTCACTTAATAATATAACGAAAATAAATTTTAGAATTGACTTATTTTTACTTTCTATATTAATTGTATACTTTATTTTAATTTCTCTTATAAAACTTTATTCAAAATTATTTAAGAATATAAAAACAAATTAATATATTTTTAATAACAAGAGTAATTTTAAAATATTACAGGAAATAGAGTGTATCAAATCACAAATCGAAAATTGGCCGGCATGTTTTCAATCAGCTCAGTAAGTTTTCTTACAAATTATAGCTTTTACGGTCGGGTTAAGATCCCGACCGTAAAACATATTAATATATTTTAATTCCATTTGCCTATATTTGAACTATAATTTATTCTAAGTTATCAAGACATTATAAAGATAGAAAAGAGTTCCCCTTATACCACCATCAAATGCGTGAATCCCGTATTTTAGCATACTTCACCCATTTGTCTATGTTACACTAAAAGTACCCCAGTATTTCAGTTGAAAAATCCCCCACTTTAAGATAAAATTTCTCTCATGTAATAAAATACATGAGGGAGTGATGGAGTTGATTTCTTTGAAAGACAAACAGGAAATAATATTATCATATATAAGAGATGGTAAATCTCAAAGACAGATATCTAGAGAAACTGGTATTGATAGAAAAGTTATTAGAAAATATATTAAAAAATATGAAGAAAAGAGAAGGGACTTGATAAATGAATGGAAAATAGATGTAAATACAGATATTCAAGAGATTATTGATGATATAGTTGAAAAACCTAAGTACAACATTGAAAACAGGCATAAGATAAAGTTAACTGAGGAAGTGATAAATCGCATAAAATTTTATCTTAGAGAAAATGAGCAAAAAAGGTATTTAGGACAGTCCAAACAACAAAAAAAGAAAATTGATATATATAATGCCTTAAGAGAAGAAGGCTATGACATAGGTTATACATCCGTTTGCCAAGCAATAAATAAGATATTAAATGAGCAAAAAGAAGCATATATAAAGGCGGAATATCAACTTGGAGATGTGTGTGAATTCGACTGGGGTGAAGTCAAATTATTTATAAAAAGCGAGTTAAAAACATTTCAGATGGCGGTATTTACAAGTGCCAAAGGCAATTACAGATTTGCAAAACTTTTTCCAAAACAAGATACTTCATGCTTTCAAGAAGCACATGTATCATTCTTTGAAGATATAAAAGGCGTTTATCATACTGTAGTATATGACAATGCAAAAGTTATGGTTAAAAAATTTGTAGGAAGGAGTGAAAAAGAACCAACAAAAGGACTTTTAAAACTATCAATATATTACTGCTTTAAATTTAGATTTTGCAATACATATCGAGGCAATGAAAAAGGACACGTTGAAAGAAGCGTAGAATTTATAAGAAGAAAGGCATTTTCTAATAAAGACTACTTTGACTCATTGGAAGAAGCTAATAACTATCTTTATGAAGTATGTAAAAAGCTGAATAATACAAAAAATCATTTAAAAGACAATAAGTCACCTGCAGAGATACTTGAAGAAGAGAGACCGTATTTGCTGCCGCAATTACCACCATTTGATGCAGCAAGATGTGAAGACTTGCGGGCAGATAAATATTCAACAATAGTTATAGACTCATGTCATTATTCTGTACCGGATGCTTATGTCGGTAAAATCATATTTACAAAAATATATTCGCATAAAATACTTTGCTATTATGACAATGTAAAAATTGCCGAACATGAGCGAATATACGGATTTAACGAATGGTCAATAAAAATAGAGCACTACTTGAATACACTAAAGAAAAAACCTGGGGCCCTGCCTTCAAGCACAGCGCTTAAACAGGCAGACCCAAGGTTGCAAAATATCTACCATACCTATTATACCACCAGGGAGAAAGAATTCATAGATCTCTTGCAATATGTAGGTATAGTAGGTATGCAAAAAATACTTGATGCTATTGAGAAATTGAGAAAAATAGATCCAATTGATATTACAACAGATAAAATAAAAATAATATGCGAAAGAAAGGTTGATGAATATATAGAAAAGACAAAAACAAATAATGAAATAGAAGATAAATCAAAAGAAATGCTGAAAGAATTCGGCAATTTAATACCTAAAGAGGCCGAAAATTTCAAAGAGGAGGCCGTCATTTAAAATGAATAAAAAAGAAATATCAAAAGAAATAGAACAATTTGCAACAAGCTTAAAACTACCAGGGATAAAGAAATATTTTAGAGAAGATACAAAAGATGCTGCAGCAAGAGATATAAGCTATGAAGAATACTTATACGGATTGCTCCAGAAAGAATATGATCTAAGACAGGAACATGCGAAAGAAAATCGTATAAGACTAGCTAATTTTCCATACAAAAAATATCTAGAAGACCTAAAAGTAGAGTATCTACCAGATGATGCGAATAGAAAATTAAAGATATTAAGTTCACTTGAATTTATTAAGAATGGACAAAATGTAATACTTGCAGGAAATCCAGGTACAGGCAAAACACATATAGCAATAGGACTAGGCATAAAAGCTTGTTTGGCAGGATATAGAGTACTATTCACAACAATTCCAACTTTAATAAATCAATTAAAAGAAAGTAGATCAGAAAGAACATTACACACTTTTGAAAACAAATTTGCGAAATACGATCTAGTAATAGCAGACGAACTTGGCTATATCTCTTTTGACAAAGAGGGATCTGAGCTTTTATTTACAAACTTATCATTAAGAGCAGGAAGAAAATCAACGATAATAACAACAAACTTATCATTTGAAAGGTGGGCTGAAATATTTCAAGATCCAGTGATGACAGCAGCGATGGTAGATAGACTAACACATAAAGCCTATTTAGTAAATATGAATGGAAATTCATATAGACTTAAAGAAACGGAGGAATGGATAAAGAGTCAGAATATTGCTTAATTTTTTACACACTAAGTGGAGGAAAATTCGATTGAAATTTGGCGCATCTTTCACTTGACAAATGCACCCATTTATAAATTACTTTATATAAGATATAAAAAAATATAAAATTGAAGTTAAAATGTTAATGTAATAGCGCAGATTTTAAATTCCTTATTGAAATAAGTATAAAATAATATTAAGATTTATTATGATAGAAATCTTAATTAATAGAAGAGAAAAGGATGGCCATGCAGAGAAGGGTCCATCTAAATACATTTGCTGCATTATTGCATAAGGAATTTGGCAAAGGCAATTTAACAAGGGGATGAAGTTATGAGAATAAGAGAAGCTAAAATAGATGATGTGTCTGGAGTAGCTAAGGTTCATGTTGGTTCTTGGAACACAACATATAAAGGAATTATACCAGATGAATTCTTGGAGAAAATGAGCTATGAAAAACGGAAAGTGTTATGGCAGAAAATATTAGGCGAAAGCGGGAACAAAGAATATGTATATGTTCTTGAAGATGAAAATGAAATTATCGGATTTGCTTCATGTGGTGCAGAAAGGTCAGGCGACGAGTTATATAAAGGGGAATTGTATGCAATTTACCTTTTAAAAGAGTATCAAAGAAATGGTTATGGAACCAAGCTTTTTAAGACCATTTTAAATAAAATTAATGAATTAGGCTATTCAACAATACTTTTATGGGTACTTGAAAAGAATCCGGCATGTCAATTTTATGAAACTATGGGGGGAAAAAAGGTAAAACAAAGAGTCGTAAATATAGGTGGACGTGACTTAAAAGAAATAGCATATGGATGGGATAACATTCAAATAATTATTTGAGGCGGTATGTTATGTTTGACATTATTCAGATCGATAATTATTAAAAAAAGTATTGGATTTTATAACCTACAATTGGAGCACGCTTAATATAAACATTAATAAATAAAGGAAAAATTATTATAAAAGACTGGAAAGGATGTAAAATTGAATTAGGAGTTAGGAGGATTTAAAATATGGGAAAACTTAAATTTACAAAAAGTGAAGAGAAGAAATCCTTTAAGAGAGAGACTTTTGAATGGATTTTGACATTATTTATTGCATTAGCTGTATCAATATTACTTAAAAGTACCGCTTTTGCTATGGTTCAGGTAAAGGGAAGTTCCATGGAAAATACTTTATTAAATGGACAAAAGCTATTTGAGATAAGATTAATATATAACTTCACAGAACCAAAAAGAGGAGATATTATTATTTTTAATAAGAAAGAAAAAAGTAATGGAATTGTATCAAATATAATTTTAGAATTAAAAGAAACATATAACAATATTATCGGGTTTCAGGATGATAATATTTTAATAAAGCGCGTGATAGGGGTTCAAGGTGATAAAATCGATATAAAGGATGGATATGTATATGTAAATGGCGTGAAGCAAAACGAGCACTATGTAAAAGGAAGGACATATCCAAATGATTTAACATTTCCATTGGTGGTGCCAAAGGGCAAAGTTTTTGTAATGGGAGATAACCGTGAAGTTAGCTTAGATAGCAGGATAATAGGATTTATCGATTATAAGCAAATAGAAGGGAAAGTATTATATAGGATATGGCCACTTGATAAGATTGGTTCAATTTACAGCAATAACTGATATGAAAATGAAATAAAAATATTGCATAAAATTTGCAAACGTGATATACCCTGACTTTTGCAGTAAAAAAGGACAAAAAATGCCCATAACCTCTTTAAAATAAAGGGTTTTGGGCTTTTTGCTTTTGTCAAAGATTCATGGTGAGATCAGAACTTTTTTGTCTGTGCTAAAGATTTTTTTATTTCCCCAAGACTCATAATTTTTTTTCTAAAATCAATGTTTAACTCTTTTCCAATATCTTCAAGAGCATTATTACAAAAATCAAATAAATAATAATTCTCTTTGATATGACTGCAGCATGCCTTACCAAGACTTTCAAGTATTTCTGTTACCGAATATTTGCCTTTCAATCTATATTCTAATATCCTTACAATTACAAGTGCTATAAAGCATATCAAAAAGTGAGCATCAATATGCTCTTTTAGCGACAAATAGACAGGTCTACTTTCAAAATCACTTTTCGTTACTTTGAAGGATTCTTCTATCTTCCAAAGCCCACGATACATGTCAATTATTTTTTCAGGCGTCTCTTTGTATTCACTGGTCACTATAGCATAATAGCCATCAAATTTTTCTTCTTCACGTAATTTTTCTTCGTCAAAAGCCAAATGCTGACGCACACTCTCGGATATTTCCCCTGTATCAGCATCAAAAACAAGATTCTTTACATATTTAGCTGCACCATATGATATAGATTTATTGTACTTCCCAGGATTTTTAATCATATCCATTGCTTTAGCTATTGAAGCTGCATGATCTATCTTGGCTTTAGCTGCATATTCAGGACTATAGAAAATAACTTGTTTCTCATCTACTACCTTTTTTATTTTTTTGCCATTCGTTGCAGTTACTTGAATTTCCCTAGGGTAAAGTCTTGATTTGATTTTAAAGCCATTACCCTTATTAATATATCCGCTTTCATCAAGAACATAATCCTGAAAATCTTTGTCTGCACTACGAATAGAATAACTTAATACATAGCCGTTCTTAGCTGATAGAATATACCAGATATTATCACCAGTAGTTAATCCTCTATCTGCTACAATAATTATTCTACCTAAAGAATATTCTCGTTGGATCCTGCTTAAAGCTGGAATCAAAGTAGTTTTATCAGGCACATTACCAGGAAAAAGCTTATATGTAATGGGGATACCATTGGTATCCATAAATAATCCCATCTGTACAATCGGATCCGGTCTGTGTTCTTTAGAAACTCCTTTTTTACGCAATTCATCCTGCTCATCAATTTCAAAATAATAGTTAGTAACATCATAGTAAACCAAATCTGTATTACGATCATACAAAGATTTAATGTGCTCATGAATCCAAAGTTGTAAAGCTTCACTATGCTTGTTGAAAAAAGTAAGACATCTATAAACATCATCCAAAGAAAAATCAAATTTCTCAAAGAATATATCTTTATTCTCATAAGTCTTTTTCTTTGAAGCAGGATACAATAAGCGTGAGAATACAAGAAGTTTCATGATAGCATTAGCATCATATTCTTCTTTTGAGTGACGTTGTCTGTTTTTTAGAAATTTATCTATTTCAAGCTCATGATAAATTTTACTAAAAGCTGCATAGCCAAAGTTTTTACGATTAACAGAGTTAGAAGGTATCAACTCATTTTTAGCAATAGTAAACGTAAGATGAGCATTTTCAGATAATCTTTGTTCCTCTAACTTTTTCGCTTCGTGAGTAAAAAATTCAATAGGATTCTCATACTTTTTTTCCAATTCATCAAGGTAACCAAGAGATTCAATGGTTACAGATCTTGTGGTTTTGGTATTTTTATCCCAATAATTATGAACAATAGATAAGTATGTACGGCCAGTTTTTTTATTTGTAGCTTTTCTAAGATACATAGTAGCATCGCTCCCCCTTTAATACTAATTATAACACAATAATCCAGAAAAATCCATATAAAAATGACAAAATTTTAAAATAAATTTACCCGAAATCATTAGTAAAATTAATGGTTTCGGGTTACGTTATATAAGAATTTGCTGCAAAACTAGGGAATTTACAGCAATAACTGATATGAAAATGAAATAAAAATATTGCATAAAATTTGCAAACGTGATATACTATATAAAGAAACAGTTTATACTTATTGGAAAATGATTTAATAATGTACAACATTTCCCCTTTTTAGGATGAAATGTGGAACTGTTTTAAATCTAATAATCTTAAAAAGGAGGAAAGTTGTGATGGCTGATAAGACATTAGTATGCAAAGACTGCAGCAAGGAATTTGTCTTTACAGAAGGCGAGCAGGCTTTCTACAAAGAAAAAGGCTTCCAAAATGAGCCACAGAGATGTCCTGAATGCAGGAAAGCAAGAAAACAGCAGTATAACAACAACAGAGGTTTCAGAAGATAATCCACTGATGGAAAAGGGGCTGTTGCAAAACTACTTTAAAGTAGTTTGCAATACCCCTTTTTAATGTAAAAAGGCTGTATAAAAATGAAAAAACAATCATGAAAATATATGTAATTCATCTGATTTTCTATGATTGTTGAGTTTTAGGCGCACTTAAATAAGCCTTGGGCTTTCTGTAATTTTTTTCTTCAAATCTCAGGCTATTTTTATTCCATGAAGGTGCTTTTCACATCTCTCATTCTGTATTTTTGCATGCAGTTTGTTTACATCGTAGGAAAAACATAACAGCATAAACTCCGTTTTTACACTGTTTTTCCCACGTGTTAAAAATCTATTAAATTGGTAATCATTTTTTAGAACTCCAAAAGCACCTTCTACCTGTATTGAACGATTAACTCTCAGGAGAATTCCCTCCTCAGATGTGATATTCTCATAAGATATTTGTCGCTTCTCTACAAATGTTTTTGATACTTGCATCTTTCGGTTGCCTCGTGCTTTTGTACATTTTGATTTATATGGACAATTGTTGCAGTCTTCACATTCGTATACAGTAATTTCTGAACGGTAGCCACTTGCTGAAGTCCTATAAATGATTCCAATTGGTCTAAGTTGTTTTCTATTGTGGCAGGTATATTCATCTTTATCTTTATCATAAACCATGTTTTCACGCTTACTAATATCATTTTTAAAACTTTTTTTCTTCCACTTTTCATATGTCTGCGGCTTTATGTAGTATTTTTGATTTTTTTCTTCCAAATACAGATAGTTTTCTTCACTCTCATATCCAGAGTCCGCTATGATATTTTGATATTTGTTTCCTAAATTTGATTCCATATCATTTAGAAATGGAATAAGGGTAGTGTTGTCAGACCTGTCCTGAAATATACCAACACCAGTGACATACTCACTTTCAACCCCAATCTGCACATTGTATCCTGGCTTTAATTGAGAGTTGTTCATGTGGTCATCTTTCATATGCATAAATGTTGCATCTGGATCAGTTTTAGAATAACTATTCCTTCCATCCAATAATTGATTGTGTGTATCATAGTTCTTTTGACGTTCGTAAAACTTCTCTAGCTCTTCATTAAATTTTTGGAGTTTTGACTTGCGTTTCCCTATACCATGAACAAATTCTATCTGCTCTTCTTCTTTTTTCTTTTTAAGATAGTCAATTATCTTTTCTATGTCATCCAATAAAGTTTCTTTAGTAACAGTAAAATTAGTCATATACGTAAGATTAATTGATTCTATGCAAGATTGTATTTTTGTAAACATCTTTGCTTGATTTTTATTAATAGCCTTTTTCCATACAAATGTATAGCGGTTAGCATTGGCTTCAATCTTTGTACCGTCTACGAAGAGATGCTCAAACTTTACTTCACCTATTTCATGGAGATGCTGTACCAACTGATAAAACAAATCTTCCATTGCATCGGCGAGATATTCCTTGCGGAATCTGGCAATAGTAGAGTGGTCAGGTGCTTTGCTTCCTTCAAGCAACCACATAAAATTAATATCCCTTTTGCATGCACTTTCTATCTTTCTGCTGGAATAAATGTTATTCATGTAAGCATAAGTTAATACCTTAAACAGGATTTTTGGCTCTACTGCAGGTTTTCTTCCAGTGAAAGAATATGCCTTGTACAACTTTTCGTAATTCAATCCCTCCAATATTTGGCTAAGCAGGCGAACCGAATCATCCTCTGGTATTAACATTTCACAATTTAATGGAAGAACTAATTGATAACATCCATTAAATTGTGTATAATTCTTATTGTATAATTTACTTTTTTGCATAACTTAATTATACAGTAATTGCAGGTTCTTTGGAACCTGTAATTTCTTTTTTGTGTATAAAAAGAGACTGATGCACTATGACCTATTCAGTCAGTTGTGCAACAGCCCCTTTTTTGTATTCAAAAGCTATTGAAGGTAAAAGCTGTATTGTATATTTATAATAGAAAGTGTAAAATAAAATAAGGAAATGTAAAATGGGGTTGGTTTTTCTTGAAAATCGAAGATATATTAAAGAACTACGACAATAAAAAAATACAGTTAAAATATATTCAAAAGTATTTTGATGATTATATATATTTTGTGAAATTGATGGAAAGTTCAGTAAAAAGCGGAATCTTGAAGCCAGTTAAGGCGTCAGGGTTAAATGGCAGAGTCCCACCATTATATAATACATACTGGATAGTAAAAGGTGGAATCGAGGATGAAGAAGAACTGAAAAAAATCCTCTTGACATTGCCACCTGTACTTGATAACACATACTATTTAAAAAATCTTGAACAATTTAAGAAAGATATTAAAGCTGTTAACATGTTGAGAGATTTTTTCCTAAATCCAGATAAAGTGGCTACTCTAAAATTTCCTTATTCTATGAATGAAAGGTCATTTCAAATATTCCACGATGAAAAATTTATTTCTAATAAAGGTGAAAAAATACTCAAACGGCTTGGATTGGACAGCAATAAGTTAAATTACTACAATACTCCTGAGCCTTTCTTCTATTATTATATTCCAACAGATGATGTTAACAATATACTTATTGTGGAAAACAAGGATACTTTCTATACATTAAAGCAGATTTTCAATGGTGAAAGGTGTAAAATTGGCAATAACATATATAATATGCTTATATATGGTGAAGGGAAGAAAATACTGAGCAGCATCAATTACCTTATGGAAATAGAAACTTGTAAAAATAAAAGAAATAATATATACTATTTTGGAGATATGGATTATGTAGGACTTGGCATTTTTATTGAACTGAATAAATCGCATAAGGATCTTAACATAAAACCGGATACATATCTTTATAAGTGCATGATTGATGAATGTGATGTAGCACCGGCATTAAAGACACATCAGGTAAAAATAGATATTGGAAATTTCATAAAGTTTTTCGATGATGCAACTAGGGAAAAAATAGTTTCAATTTTAGAAAGCGGCAGGTATGTACCACAAGAGGTTCTTTCATATATGTTTTTTCATAACAACACAAAGAAGGAAAGTACCATATAACGGAGGAAGATATGTTTAGCTTTTTGGAAGATTATGATGTAAGGATGGAGAATATTTCACCAATTGTTTTCCTATTTGAGAAGATTTACAATTCAAAGAAGTATGATAAATACGATACATTTTTGCTAACTTTTTCAACGATGCTATTTATTCTCAATGGGATGCTTTTAAATAAACCTACAGATATTGACAGTATATCAGGCTTTTTACAAGATATTGTTTTTGAAAATTACAAAGAAAAGCTTACAACAGATGAATCAAAGGAAATGGCCTATTATATTATGTTTGAACTTCTTCAAAATGGCGGTTTTAACTACGAATTCAAATATTTAAACCCAGATGATAAAAAGGAAAAGAAAATCATGGTTAAACTTATCGACCAAGACTATATAAAGTTTGGAGATAAGATGAGATATAAGCTTACATCGCAAGGCCTTGAACTTTTATTTATGACAAAAGAGGTATATAAAGAGCTGCGAATAACTATAAAGCAGCTTTACCTAAAGCAGCAGATAGAAAAGCATGTGTTTGATGATGCATTAAAGACCATAGATGATTTAAGCCTTTTTGTAAGAGAGATAAGAGAACAAATAAGTGAAGTGATACGGCGGATAAGGACAAATGTCTTAAATGTAGATTTCACTGAATATGAGAAGATACACTCAAAGATATTTGAGCAGTTTGATAGAGAAAAGGAAGAATTCAAGAATATAATGGAGATTGTTAAAAACGAAAGAGAAACGATAGAATTATCAGATCCTGACAAAATTAGCGATGAAGATTGGAAAGCATTAAGGTCTCTTAATATGATATCAGATAGGTTAAATGATATTATAAATGAACACAACAAGTTATTTATTGATAAACTCGATTTACAGGCAATATACAAAGATGCAATAAAGAATCAAATAGCTCAGGGCTTCAGAGTAAGGGTAAATTTTGAATCTGAAATCCTTGATGGCATTATAAAAAATAACTCTGACATTGATGATTGCAGAAGGATAGTCGCACCTATATTGAGTTTAAAGAGAAATAAATACTTTAACATAATGAAATGCACTGAAGAACAAGTGCAGAAAAAAAGTACAGTGCCTATTAAAAATGATATAATAGATGAAGTAGATGAAAATGCAATAGAAGACAAGAAGAAGAAAATGAAAAAGAGAATTGCAAATTACAAGGAATACCTAAGATGCATATTAAGTAACCTCAATTCAAAGGGAGAGACATCACTTCATATTGTATTGGACAGACTTGATGATGAAAAAAGGCATGATTATATAAATAGCTTTGATTTTTTTACATTTTTAATAATGCTGCACCAAGCAGGTGAAATTGATTTTGATGATATAATGAGAAATAAAAATGAGTCTGTTGGCGAGGTATCTGAGGAAGTTGATGTGGAATTTGTCATCATTTCGGTTTTGGAGGAAAACCCATCATATCAAAACTACAAATCAATTACGGTATATAGAGGGGATAAGGATATTAAGCTAAGCAATGGTGTTGTGATGAGTGATTTTATAATAAAAAGTGCAAGGTCTTTCAAGTAGTAATATATGTTTGAGGTGATATATTTGTACAATGTAGATATTGAAAATGTAAGGAATGCAGTAAAAATATTTTTTAAACTAATTGAAAAAGGTGAAATTAATAAAATAGATGACAGAGAATATATGGATATGATTGACCAGAGCGAGGTCAGTGATGTGTTAAATGTGATGGAAGAAGAGACCGGCACAATCATACTAAGGGGAAGTGATAGGATATATATCAGTGCAAAAACAGATAATAAAGTTTTTGGGTATAACAATGAAGAACTAAGGAATCTCCTTAAAGTTAGCGACAATTCTGAACTGTATCTATGCTATTTTATAATGCTTTGCATAATGTGCCTTTTTTATGCAGGTGAAGGTTATGATATGAAGTGCCGCGAATTTATAGAAATCGAAGAAATTCACCGATATGCCGATGATAAGATAAAGTCTCTTGAAGATTTTAATAAAACTGAAGAGGTTGAAGCGACATTGCAAATTAATTTTGGTACTGTCGTGCAGAAATGGAACAGTATGATCGTGTATGATGAGAGAAAGGTTAATGTTCAATCAACGAAAAACAGCAGAATGGCATTTATAAAGAAGGTATGTGCTTTTTTAAGGGACCAAGGCCTTGCTATAATAGAAGAAGACAAGGTTTTGAGGACAACTGAGAAAATGGACAGAATGGTTACATCATATTACACAGCTGATGATAGAAAACAGGAAATAATGGATTTCATAAATGGAATCAAAAAGGATGATTTAAATGCCGACAATAAATAGAATAAGAGTCGTCAATGTGGTTTATGACAAAGGTACAAAAACATATGCCAATGATCTTTTTGAATTAAATAATCAAAATACTCTTTTTAACCTCTCAAACGGCGGAGGCAAGACGGTACTTTTGCAGCTTATACTCCAATGCATTTTACCAAATTGTGACTTAGGAAATGAGAGAAAGTTTGAGCACTTCTTCGATGGAAGCCGGAGAACCTCATACATTTTGGTGGAATGGAGACTTGACAATATAAAAGATGATTATGTACTGACAGGCATATGTGCGACTAAAGGTAGCGGTGATGATGGTGATATAAAATATTATACATTCGTTCACCATTACAATCGTGAAAATCCTTATGACATTAAGAATATCCCTGTTGTCGGGCAAGACAGGTTGATATTAGATTATAATGAATTCAGGAAGCTTTTGGATCAAGTCAAGGATTACAAAATAAAGGTTTTTAGAAAAGATGAGAGAGCAAGATATCAAGATTATTTGTCATCATTTGGCATATATGCAGAGGAATGGGAGACAATAAGGACCATTAATTTAACAGAAGGCGGTATTGGAAAGTTCTTTGAAAAAAGCAAGACATCAAGAAAATTCATTGAAAATATTGTTGTACCATATGTTGAAGAAATAATATTTAAAGATAAAAATGACAGCGAGGACCTTTCGCGAATTTTTGATAAGTATTCTGAAAATCTAATACAAATCCCTTACTTTAAAAGTAGTATTGACCTTTATAATGATTTTTTAGATATGGGGAGAAATATTTTACAAGAGGTTAAAGGATATTCAGATTTACTTTTGATGCAGGATAGAATACTCTCTGATATTGTAAAATACAGGGATTTTACACGAAACGGCTACAATCATTATAATGATTTATATAAGGCTGTTAATGAAAAAATAGAAGAAATACAGGATAAATTAAAATTGCTCTCTTGCAGGAAAGACTCCTATTACCTTTTTGTTGATGAACAAAAGTTATATCAATTAAAAGAAGAGATAGATAAAATAAAGAGCGATATTACTTTATTAGAAGAAAAATTAAAAGAAAAGGAAGAAGAGAAAAAATATTATTATGGTGCCATTTTATTGTATGAAAAGAAGGATTATGCCAGAAAATTATCAGAAGCTGAGGTAAAATATGAAAGTATAACCAAAAGTAATGAGGAAATCCTTTATGACTTAAATAGATGTCTTTTTTCACTTCTTAAATTGTACATGGCATTGGTAAATGATATTGAAGGCAAAATTTTGTCAAATAAGGAAGTTATAGATAATAACAAAAATAAAATCAAAGAATTCGATGGATTGAAAATTCAAACAACTAAAGAACTGGATGATAAAAAGGTAAAACTGGGTGAGGTAAGGCAATTAATAAAATCATTTAAACAAAAGACAGAAATGATGGTAGATAAATATGGCTATAGAGAAATTGTATTAAACCTGTCAGTAACAATAGATAATTTATCAAATGACTTGAAGGAATTAAAGAAACGTTTTGATGAAAATAACAAAAAATTAGTAGACATAGAGAATCAGATAAATGACAGCGAGATAGAAAAAGAGAGGATTTTACAGAGGATAAACGAAGAAACTAGACTTCTTCAGGATAAAATAAGGGATATTGATTTATACAATGTTGATTATGAGGAAGTGTTAAAAAACTTAGTAAAATACGAGATTAGTACTAATAACATATTTGATGGTACTGCAGTGAGAGATTTAAGCATAAAGCAAAAAGAGTACGAACAAAAATTATGGGATAGCCAGAATGAATATCTAAAATTTAAGCAAAAAGCAATGCTTCTTTCAGAGGATTTTTACATACCTGATGCGGATATACTAAAGGTATATAATTTGCTAAAAGACAATAAATATGATGCAATAACGGGAAGTGAGTATTTATCACTTTTGCATGATGATGTTCTTAAGAAGAGGTATATATCTGGATGTCCGTTATTGCCATTTGGTATTGTCATGGATAGAGATGGGATTAAAAGGATGGAAGATGATGATATATTTAATGGCATAGAATTGAGCAGCATAGTTCCAATTATAGCAAGGGATAGTATAAGAGAAAATGACATCAAAGAATATGGTAAAGAGCTTGCCATCAGTGATGGAGTTTATTGTATAAACAACAAAGGCCTTAGATTTTACGTATCAAAAGCAGAATACGATGATTTAAAAGAAAATATAAACAATAAGACAGCTTTATTAGAAAATGAAATAAAGCTTATGAACCAAAGCACTGATGATATCAAAAGCTCTTTAAATGTGGTAAATAAGTTCCTGCAAAAATATAGTAAAGATTACTATGATAAGTTAATTTATGATAAAGAAATGATTGAGAATAAAGTTGAGGACTTAAAGGACAATTTATCACAAATAAAAACCCGTGTTATTAATTTAAAGGGAATAATTGATGTGATAAGGCGGGAAAACAACGAAATTGAAAAAAATATCGGCATTTATGAGAGAAATATCGATGAATTAAATGAATATATGAAGGAGAATAAATCAATAGAAGATGCTTATAAACAGGAAAATGAATGTGTAAGATTTATCGAGGATAACCAGGAAAAGCTTAATCAGATAGAGGAGAATCTGCAAAACATAAGAGAAGAAAATAATAAGATTATGTATGTGATTGAAGGTTTAAATCGCGATAAGGATAATACGTTGAAGAAGATAAATAGTATAAATATTCCGAATAACTTTAACAGTGAATATCCTTCAGTAAAAACAATTGAAGAATTGGAAGGAATAAAAAAGGGTATTGAGGAGAAATTAAGGGGCATCACGGGTGATACCGAGGAATTGCAAAAAAATATGGACATGTGCAAAACTGAAATTGCAAAACGAGAAAGGCAGTTAAAAAAGTTAAATCTTGATGAAGCAAAATTAGAAGGAATTAAACTGGTTTCAGATGAAACAATTTCATTAATTGATGATTTGATATCTGATTTCAATAATAAAATTGATGAAAAAAAACGCCAATATAATAAGCTTGACAAAGAGATAGGCAAGATAGAGCAGAGAATAGAGTTGAGAAGAGAAGATATAGTTAAAAAGTACGGTATAGAGCCCTTTCACGATTTTAAATCAGATGATGATAGCGTTGTAGAAAAAATAAGCTGTATGATGGAGGATTATAAAAGAAGAGAAAGTGAAAATAAGGCGAAGTTAGAAAAAGTAAGTGAAGGCATTGATTTATACAGAAAACAATGTGACAAAGCTAATGAATTTTTAGCTGTTAATATGATCGATATACCATCTATAAAAAGTGATATAGAAGAGCATATTGAAGAGGAATATGATAAGGTAGATGCTGAAAGCTTGTCAAATAAATTTATAGAGCTAAATAAACATTATAATGATATTAAGGATAATATAAACAAAAAGAGGAAGGCTGTTGATGATGCATATAAGCAATTGAATAATAAATTTGTTAATTGCACAGAAGATGCCATAAGTAAATTTATATCATCTATCAATATTAGCGATGGTAGAGATGAGAGATTATATTCATATGACAGTGTTAATGAGGTGTTTTCGGCAATTTTTGATTCTGTAGAAAGATTGAAAAAGGTATATGAACATGATTTGATAGAGGCTGATAAGCAAAAAGAGCAGCTGGTGGTATCATGTAAACAGCATGTTGACAGGGTTTTAAATGAAATTAATTCTATTGACACAAAGTCTAATATTAAATTTAATGGAACAAACAAAAACATGATACAAATAAGATTAGAAAGCAGTGGAGACGAATTAAATTTTGAGAGAATAAGAAGATACATTGAAACATGTATTGAAGACATAAAAAAGGAGCACGAAAAGTCCGGCGGTGACAGGAATGTGCTTTATCCAATGATAAAAAATATGATGTCGACTGTTAAGCTTCTATCTGTTGTAACTGATTTAGAGAAAAGTATTGTAAGGGTTTTTAAGCCGCAGAATAACCCAAATTTAAGCAGATATGAGAATTGGGAAGCTGTATTAAGTTTTTCTGGTGGTGAAAAATATACATGCTTTTTCGCTATGTATATATCAATGCTTTCTTATATAAGGAGCAAAAAATCATATGGGGAAAGCTCTTTGGTACTTTTGGCTGATAATCCTTTCGGAACTACCTCTGCTGAGTACCTTTTAGATGTGATATTTGCTTTAGCACAAAAATGCAGAACACAGCTTATCTGCTTTACTGGATTAAAAGAAACCGGCATATACAGTAAATTCAATACCATATATAGCCTAGTTTTAAGGAATACGATAGGCGGTAAACAGAGGATCAGATCCGAATTGATTAAGAGTGAAATGGAATCAGGATATGTAAGTTTTGAGCAACAAGTAAGCTTATTTAGCAATTTATGAGTTGTATGAGGTTCCATGTCCAAAAATTAAGCCATAGAGTACCTATCTTTATGGGGGCTATGGCTTTTTTATACGTAATTAGCTTTCAGAACCATATAAAATAAAGAGAAATTTAAATTTAATGGGGGGAAAGTGATGTATTTAAAAAGATTATTTAAGCCATATATGGGTCTTCCAAAGGAGATCTACATAATATTTATTTCAAAGGTTATAAATGCATTAGGATGCTTTGTAATGCCATTATTAACACTGATACTGACAGATAAGATAGGACTATCAAAGGAAGCTGCAGGCTTTTATATAAGCATATCTGGATTCATATTTTTACCAGCATCGATAATAGGAGGAAAGCTTGCAGACACGTATGGTAGAAAAATTGTCATTGCAGTTTTTGATGGTTTTGCGGCTATTTTATACATTATAACGGGATTTATAGGACCATCGATGACTATGGTATACCTTATAATGTTAGCAGAAGCCTGTATGACAGCAGCAAACCCAGCACATGATTCATTAGTTGCAGATATGACAACGCCAAAGAATAGAAAAAGTGCATATTCACTATTGTACATGGGATGGAATACAGGCTTTGCGGTAGGCCCAATTGTAGGTGGTCTGCTTTTTAAGAACCATCTCCCACTTGTTTTTATAGGTGATGCAGGAACGGCACTTGTAGCGTTATTCCTTATAATCTTTTTCGTTAAAGAGACTATACACAATACAGAAAAAGGTATCGAAGATAAAGAGAGAGTTCTTGAAAAGAGTGAAGAAGGCTCTATCATATCAGTTATCTTGAAAAGGCCTATACTTATTTATGTAGCATTAATCCTATTTGGATACAATTTCGTATATGCACAATGGTCTTTTATGCTGCCTATGCAAGTGATGGAAGCATATAAGGATGCAGGGGCGAAGTATTTCGGTATGATGTCAGGGCTAAATGGAATTGTCGTAATGTTTTTTACACCCTTAATCACAAAGCTTACTGAAGGTGCAAATGAATTAAAGCGAATGGTATATGGTGGTATTTTGTATACAATTGGATTCGGTATGTTAGGCTTTGTAGATATACTACCATTTTTCTTCTTATCCACGTTTATTTTTACACTTGGTGAGATAGTCTTGGCTATAAGTACATCGCCATTTATAGCGAACCGTACACCTGCCTCTCATAGGGGACGAATGAATGCAGTAATACCTATGATATTAGGCGCAGGCCATACGGTAGGCCCCTTAGTAATGGGAATTGCATTGAAATATATAGATATAAAGGCAGGATGGATGATACTTGGGGCATTTGTGTTTACCGCGACTTTAATGATGTATGGCTTAGAGAAACATGATGAAAGAAAGATAGTAAAATTTAAGGCTGTTGAGACAAAATTGGGGTGATAATGACACTCGAAATAACGACCTTATATAGATCGGAATTCCATACAATAGTGGTATAATATTTTCGATTAAAAAATGCTCACATAATGTGAGCATTTTTTGCGTAAATTCGATTTATCGAACTCTTTAATTACAAAGAGAATTTCGTCTTATCTTTAAAGCATTATGGATTTACTTTAGCTTTAAAGATTTGTTTGCCATCTTTGAATTCTACTATAACTGCGCTTTTTATAGGGTCGTGGTTTTTATCAAACTTTATGGGACCATTTATGCCGACAAAGTCTTTTAGATTTTCAAGTGCTTTAACTATGTCATCTGCCTTAGTTGAATTAGCATTTTTTATGGCAGCAGCTAAAATATTTGTAGCATCATATGCAAGAACTGCCCTTGAATCCGGCTCAACTCCATATTTATCCTTGTATTTTTTGACAAAGTCTTGTACTTTTGGATCATTATCGCTTGCTATAAAATGATTTGACATAAATGTGTTATTCATCGCTGATGAACCAGCTATCTTTACAAGGTCTGGTGAATCCCACCCATCTCCTCCTAAGATAGGTGAATTTATACCCATTTCTCTTGCTTGCTTTATAATTTTTCCAACTTCTGCATAATGTCCAGGAAGAAATAATATATCCGCGTTGACGCCCTTTATTTTTGTCAAGGTTGAGCGGAAATCATTGTCCCCTTGCACATATGCTTCCTTATCAAGAATTTTTCCGCCCAATTTTACGAAATTATCTTCGAATACTTTTGCCAAGCCTTTGGAAAAGTCGCTCTTGTCATCGATATAAATGACTGCTGTTTTAGCTTTTAATGTGTTATATGCAAAGTCTGCATTTACTTTACCTTGAAATGGATCTATAAAACAAGCTCTAAAAACGTATTTTCTGACTTTTCCTGTATTAGGATTTACTGTAACCTTGGGATTCGTCGCAGTTGTTGCAATCATAGGTATTTTACTGTCTGTTACTACATTTACCATACCAAGACTTGTAGGTGTTGCTGTTGTACCTATTATTGCAACTACCTTATCCTGGTTTATAAGCTTTGTCGCTACATTGGTAGATTCACCAACATCTGATTTATTGTCAACTGACACAATCTTAATTTTTTTACCAAGTACTCCTCCACTATTATTTATTTCATCAACTGCAAGATTAATTCCGTTCATCGATGAAGCACCGTATGCAGCCATGGTACCGGTTAGTTCAAAATTAGCCCCTATTTTGATTACATTATCAGATGATGCTGTTTTATTACAACCGGATAAAACCAATGACAGTAAAATCAAAATGGCAAATATGACTGAAATTCTCTTCATATAAATACCTCCCTAAATAATCTATGTTAATACTTCTGAAGGATCGAAATATTCGATTCCATGTGCATCGGCAACCGCCTTATATGTTACTTTGCCATAATAAACATTTAGTCCTCTTAAAAGTTCTTTGTTTTCAAGAAGCGCTTTTTTATAGCCTTTATTTGCGATTTGAAGTGCATATGGTATAGTCACATTTGTAAGTGCAAATGTCGATGTCCTTGGTACAGCACCAGGTATATTTGCAACGGAATAATGTACAACGCCGTATTTTACAAAATAAGGATTTTCATGTGTTGTAATTCTGTCAATAGTTTCAACAGAGCCACCTTGATCAATTGCTACATCGACAATTACGGCACCTTTTTTCATGTTTTTGACCATATCCTCTGTGACTAATTTAGGTGTTTTAGCACCAGGGATTAATACTGCACCAATCAGTAAATCTGCTTTTTTAGCATATTGTGCTATGTTATAGGGATTTGACATAAGTGTAGTTACTCTCCCTGAAAAAATATCGTCAAGGTATGCAAGCCTTGAAGCATTTACATCAAGAATCGTTACATGTGCACCAATACCTACGGCGGCTTTTGCTGCATTTGTTCCGACTGTACCGCCGCCTACTATTACGACCTCAGCAGGTTCAACACCCGGTACACCACTTAACACTACTCCAAGCCCTTCATTGATATTTTCCAAAAGATATGCACCGATTGTAACGGACATTCTACCCGCTACTTCACTCATAGGTATAAGTAATGGAAGAGATCCATCATCTTTTTGCACTGTTTCATATGCTATACCGATTATTTCTTTCTTTAACAAAGCATCCGTCAATTCCCTATCTGGTGCTAAGTGAAGATAAGTAAAGAGAACCTGACCTTTCTTGAAATAATCATATTCTGATGGTTGTGGTTCTTTTACTTTTATGATCATATCCGAGATGTCGAAGACTTCTTTTGCGGTATCAAGTATTTTTGCACCTGCGCTTAAATATTCTTCATCGCTTATACCGCTACCAACCCCAGCATTTTTCTCAATAAATACATCATGCCCATTGCTTACAAAAGCATGTACACCAGCAGGTGTAATAGCGACTCTTGATTCATCTGGTTTAATTTCCTTTGGAACTCCTATTTTCATTTTTACCCCTCCATAAAAATCAAATAATTTAAAAATAATTTAAAAAATAATTTTAAAAAATAATTTTAAAAAATAATAAGTTAACACCTCCTAAATAGAAAAAGCAGCTTCACCATACAAAGCTGCTTTGCTTTAAAAAAGGTGCTCTTACATAAGTATGTTTAAAGCACCTTTGCTTCATAATTTTTATTTACTTATAATAAATTATACTACTTGTATCCAATATGTCAATATAGAAAATTATTAAAGTTACAGCTAGTTACCTTCAATCTGTGTAGATGCGTAATTCAAGTCATATTTTTCGCAATAATTATTCACTTGTTCTATTATAGCGTTGTAGAAATTCTTGTAGATGTTATTTGGTTATAGTATAATATATAAAAATATATTGCAATTATGTGTCAACAAGGGCGTTGATCAGTTATAGCTGATTAACGTTTTTTTATTTAATACAAAGGAAAAAAGGGGTGGTTTAAATGCTATTTAAAAATAAAAAGTTATCAGAGTTATTGAATATTATAAATACAAATAATAATTTATCCAACAAAGATAAAAGCCACTATTTTAAAGGGGTAATGAAAGATATATTCACTTCAATAATGGAACTTAAGAAAAAGCTCGTTAAATATATTTTTGAAACACAAGTTGCTTCAAGCCGTATATTTTCGGTTTCAGAAGAATTATCTATTACTACGGAAGAGAATAATGCTTTTGCACAACAGTTATATGCTGAATCACAGGAGATATCTTCAAATAACTCAATTTGCTATGAAAATATAAAAAATACAATTGGAGAAATAAAAGAATTAATTGAAATGCTTGAAAATATTAGAAGTACTACAGGGCAAATGTACAATACAGGTATTGAATCCAAGAAAATTGTTGATGAAAGCTTTCGAGAGATTAGATTAGTTTTAGATAAAATAAATAAACATTTAATTGATAAAGACGGATTATGTATTGGCGTTATTGGTGCCGATTTGAATTTGAAAATATAGATAGAGTATAGGATCTCTTTATTTCCATTTGAAATTTATTATTATATAGGAAGGAGCTAGTTTTATGAAAAATTTATATTTAGCATATGGCAGCAATATGAATTTAAAACAAATGTCAAAAAGATGTCCAACAGCAAAGCTAATGGGTCCTGCGATTCTAAGAAATTGGAAACTTGTATTTAAAGGTAAAGATAAAGGTGCATTCGCTACAATTGAACCAGCGGAGAATAGCGAGGTTCCAGCTGTTCTTTGGGAAATAGGACCATTTGATGAAGACGCTTTAGATAAATATGAAGATTACCCCCACCTCTACCGAAAAGAAATTGTAGAGGCCATATATGAAGGTAAGCCAATAAGGGCAATGGTATATATAATGAACCCAGGAAATGATATAGGAAGACCAAGTAAAAGATATTATAATATTATAAAACAAGGTTATGAAGATGTAGGTTTCGATACTGAACTGCTTGAACAGATGTTAAAAAATCAATATAATTTTATATGCTGAGAAATAAGTATGAAATAAATAAGTAACTTAGCTAGCTTTTCGGGTATCTTTGTAAAGCAATATATGTATGATGAGATTTATGGTTATATGAGAGAAGCACCTGCATTATTGTATATGTATTTAAAAAATAAAATCAATTTTTGATATAGAGGATTTATTTGAGAATAATATGATTAATTCTAAAATTTTTAAGGTGATAAAATGGTTATAACATATTGCAAAATACATTTGTATGCAAATTGGGTACATTCACTTAAAGAAAAGAGGATGGTAGTAAGAAGCATAATAGATAAGATGAAGCACCGCTTCAATGCAGCTATTGCAGAGGTGGAAAATCAGGATGTGCATCAATCAATAGTAATTGGTTTGACATGCTGTGGAAGCGATTCAAAAATTACGGAAGCAATGATTCAAAAGATTATAGAATTCGTCGAAGGCAATACAGACGCATATATTGAAAAGATTGATACTGAAACAATAAATGTATAAATAGAAGAATAATAAGTGTGACAACTAATGGTGATGATAAATTTGCAAATTTGGAGAAATTAAACGTCAATAAAACGGTTCTGCATGATGCGCCAAATAAATCCTAAACTTGAGACGCCAAAAAATGAACTTATGCAGAAATATTGCTGTTTTCATCAATAAATAAAAAATTAAATGATACAATAGAACTGATTAATTTAAAAGATGCAGAAGCAAAAATGTAATATATGTTAAAAAATTAATTTCTATTGTTTTACTTGTGATATTTATCACAGAAATAATACAACCTATGCCTTATAATAATAAACGTGTTAAGAATTGATGCGGAAAGGGATGTAATATTATTGGCATCTCTAAAATAAAAAAGGAGGAAGAATTTATGGGAATGTTTTGTTTTCAGTGCCAGGAGGCAGCTAAAGGCACAGGTTGTACATTGAGAGGTGTTTGTGGTAAGACAGACGATACTGCAAGAATGCAGGACTTACTTATATATACATTAAAGGGAATTGCTATTTTAAATAAAGAGGCAAGAAAGCATGGTTTAAACAATGAAAACACAGATACATTTATTATTAATGGCTTATTCTCAACAATAACAAATGTAAACTTTGATAGAGAATATTTTGTAGGAAAGATTAAAGAAGGGATTAAACTTCGTGAAATAATTAAGAATCAGCTAAAAGATAATGGTGTTGATTTAAATAATTTACACGATGCGGCGGTATGGAATACAGATGAAGATGAATTTGACGCAAAGGCTGCATCAGTAGGTGTACTATCAACAAAAAATGAAGATATAAGGTCACTTCGTGAGCTTATAACATACGGATTAAAAGGTATGGCAGCATATGCATTCCATGCTGCAAACCTTGGTTTTAAAGATGCAAAGATATCTGTGTTTATTGAAAAAGCATTAGCAGCGACACTTGATGATAGCCTTGGTGCAAATGACTATGTCGCACTTGCAATGGAAGCAGGCAAATTCGGTGTTGATGTTATGGCACTACTTGACAAGGCAAATACATCGACATACGGAAATCCTGAGATAACAAAAGTTAATATCGGTGTAAGAAATAATCCAGGCATCTTAATTAGCGGACATGATTTAAAAGACCTTGAAGAATTATTAGAGCAGACAGAGGGAACCGGTGTTGATGTATATACACATGGAGAGATGTTACCAGCGCACTACTATCCAGCATTTAAGAAATACTCACACTTTGCGGGAAACTATGGTAATGCATGGTGGCTTCAGGATAAAGAATTCGAAAGCTTCAATGGCCCGATACTCATGACGACAAACTGCCTTGTACCGCCAAAGGATTCATACAAAGATAGACTTTACACGACTGGTGTTGTAGGATTTGAAGGCGTAAAGCACATTGATGCAGGTCCAGATGGAAAGAAGGACTTTACAGAGATAATAGAACACGCAAAGAGATGCAAGCCACCAATTGAGATTGAAAAAGGCGAGATTGTTGGTGGATTTGCACACAACCAAGTATTAGCACTTGCAGATAAAGTCGTTGATGCCGTAAAGACAGGTGCAATAAAGAGATTCTTCGTAATGGCAGGCTGTGATGGTAGGATGAAGTCAAGAGACTACTACACAGAATTTGCAAAAGCGCTTCCAAAGGACACGGTAATACTTACGGCCGGATGTGCAAAATACAAATACAATAAACTAAACCTCGGGGATATAAACGGCATACCGAGAATTCTTGATGCAGGTCAGTGCAACGACTCATACTCACTAGCAGTTATAGCTCTTAAGCTTAAAGAAGTATTCGGACTTGAAGATATAAATGAGCTTCCGATATCATTTAATATTGCATGGTATGAACAGAAAGCTGTAATAGTATTGTTGGCTCTTTTATACCTAGGCGTTAAAAATATACACTTAGGACCTACACTACCAGCATTCTTATCACCCAACGTAGCCAAAGTTTTAGTCGAAAACTTTGGTATCGGCGGCATAACAAACGTAGATGACGATATAAAGATGTTTATGGGAATTTAAGATAAATCCAACTTAAAGACGATTCTTGAGCTGAATGCAGAAAATTCTGTATTCAACCAAGAACCGTTTTTTTATGTTTTATAATATAGCTTTATCTAGCGATATTGTATTATAAATTATTATAGGTGAAGAGGATATAAAAAATTTACATGTTTCACTGTTGCACTGCCTATACTTTGGGGAAAATTAATAAAAAGTTTAATATCCCATATCCGATATGAGTTTTGAGACGAATGAGATGATTATATCAGTCCGGTTTATATACAATATATTAATGACATTAGGATTAGTTCCTATTTTAGGCATTATAATGCCATTTAGAACACAGTTTGTAATTGATATGATGATGCTTGGAATCATGACAAACATTATAAAGACAAGGATAGAAGTCGGGCTAATTAAAGCATAAACATTGGCAGAACACAATTAGTGCTATGCAGAACAAATGTTTTTATTTTTATTGATTATAATATTATTATATGTTACAATATGTGTAAGAGTGCAAGGGGAGGGGAAATATTTTGACAAATGAGGAATTTATGGTTCTCGTTTTAAAAAGATTCGACAACATAGATGAAAGACTTGATAAAATAGAAGAAAGATTAAGTAAAGTAGAAACAAGACTTGATAAAGTAGAAGAAAGACTAAGTAAAGTAGAAACAAGACTTGATAGAGTAGAAGAAAGACTAAGTAAGGTAGAAACAAGACTTGATAGAGTAGAAGAAAGATTAAGTAAGGTAGAAACAAGACTTGATAAAGTAGAAGAAAGATTAAGTAAAGTAGAAGTAAGACTTGATAAAGCTGAAGCAAGATTGGACAAATTAGAAAAACAGCATGATGATATAGATTATATTATAAAGCAGACATTTGATGAGGTGTCAAAACATACGAGTCAACTAAATAAATATGAAACAAATTTTAGAAAAATAAACAATAAATTTGATGTTTTAAATGATTATATCTTAGAAAGAAATGCTGATGTGAAAGAGCTTATGCATATGCATGGATTATAAAATAAAAGTGCTAAAGGCACTTTTTTTGTTTTAATAAATAATTCACTTTTATGGTATAATTGTAAAAAGCAATATAGAATAGAGGTGGAATTTTGGTATACATCGCTGTATCCCTATATGTTGAAGCAAAACCTATTATCGAATATTATGATTTAAAGAGAGATATAGACGATAGATATTATCAGATTTTTAAAAATGATGGGATAATCCTGATAATAACCGGTGTCGGCAAAATTGCCTGTGCGACTGCCACATCACATATGCTTTCAAAATATCTTCCTGATGATAATGACATTATAATAAATATCGGTATATGTGGTGCAAAAAATGATGTGGAAATTGGAACGGCATATCTAATTAATAAGATAAAAGACCATGGCACAGGTAAGGATTATTATACAGATATATTGGTAGAACATAAATTAAATGAGAGTTCAATCGAAACCTTTGATAGACCTGTTGAAAATATGAACAATTTATCAGAAGCTCTATGCGACATGGAGTCAAGTGGCTTTTATCTATCGTCGGCAAAATATATAGAGCAACACAGGATATTTTTAATCAAAATAGTTTCTGACAGGATAGGTGTTGATACTGTCGATAAAAATCTTGCCTTAAATATAGTTGCGAACAATATCAACAATATTGATATGTTTATAAAAACAGTTCAAAAATCATTTAAAAGAGAATCGGGGATATTTCAGAGAGATGAACTCGATTTATTTAATAAAATATCGGATAATCTTAAGCTTACCAAAAGTCAAAAGGAAATATTATATAAAGAATGTCTTCATTATAAAGTGAGGACAGGAAAAGATATTTTATTTTTGAACAATAAGGTTGTTAATACTGTTAATAATAAAAATGAAAGGGCGAAATACTTTGAAGAAATTCTCACATATTTACGTTGAAAGAGATATCTTAAAACATCCTATTACAGTGAAAATATTAAATGAGCTAAAAAATAGCGTTGTGATAGAAATCGATCGATATGGCGACGTATTCAACAGACCTAAGCAAAACTACATAATGCAGAAACAATCACTAAACCTTATACTTGCCAAAAAGAGATATGATTTTATTTACAAAGGATCTGAATTATGTGTGAATTTCGGCTATAATAATTTCTATCACACATCAAATATATTAAACTGCCTTTATTCATGCGATTACTGCTATCTACAAGGGATGTATCCATCTGCAAACATAGTTGTATTTGTAAATATTGAGGATTTCTTCTCTGAAGTCGACAAGTTGACAAGTGATAAAAAAATTTATTTAAGTATATCATATGAAACAGATTTATTGGCATTTGAGCCATTTATCGGATTTGGCAGAAGGTGGATAGAATATGCTGCAAATAATGACAATTTATTGATAGAAATACGCACAAAAAGCGCAAATATTGATATTTATAAAGATATGGAAGTACCTGATAATGTCATATTTGCATGGTCTATTTTGCCACAGCCAATTATTGAAAGATATGAAAAGCTTACACCATCGCTCGACATGAGAATAAGAAGCATCAAAAAAGCTATATCAAGGGGACTTAATGTTAGACTTTCTATTGAACCTATTATGTATATTGATGATTTTGAAAATATTTACGTTGATTTTATAAATAAAATATTTAAAGAATTATCGGCGGATAAAATAAAAGATGCAAATATAGGCGTATTCAGGATGATGAAGGAACAGGCAAAAAAGATAGAGAGAATAATGGAGTCATCACCGGTATTTTGCTATGATACAGAAGTAAAAGAAGGTGTATTTACGTATAAAAATGAAGAATATATGAAAAATTTTGTATATAGTGAAGTAATTAAATACATAGAAAAAGATAAAGTATTCATACAAAATTACTCGGAATAGTGATTAGGATCACAGAAATTATTTTATTTTAGGATAAAATATAATCAGGTAATGTGATATTAAAAAATTAGATCTAAATAAAACTGTTCATGACCTTATAAAAAGGATACTTATAAATAACAGAAAACACAGGCAAGAACTGCTAAAAAAAATAAAAAGAGAGCTGCATAGAGGAAAAACAGTTGAAGATGTTAAACTAAAATTAATATTTTGCTGTAAGAGATGAAAATGGCGATCACATTGTGACACAGGACATTACACCGATAAAAGCATTAGAAGGTAAAAAGCGCCTAATGTCATAAAAATATCCGGACAGAGAACCGTCCTCTGTCCGACTTTTTTAGTTAGGGCTGTAGAGTACCATACCGCATATTGGCGGTACCGAAACAGTATTATTTTCAATTTTCCAGTTTCCACTATCTATAGAAGTAGTACCAGCCTTCATATCATCTACGACGACATGCCAATTTCCTTCAGGTAAATTAATCTTTACATCATTTCTCAATGGATTATATATAACTATAATCTTATTAAAGCTATCATGACAAGGTCTACCATCTAAAGTAAACGCGATAGTTCCATCAGGACTTTCTATAAATGAAAGGTTTTGCCTTATATCTTCGGCATTTTTCATCCTAAATGCAGGATGCTTTCTTCTTAAAGATATAAGTCCTTTGTAGTATTCAAAAACATCATGATATTTTGCCTTTCTTGACCAGTCGATGGCATTAATATCATCACCTGCATTGTAGCTGTTGTGACAGCCTTTTTTAGTCCGTAGCATTTCTTCACCAGCATGTATAAAAGGTATTCCTTGTGATGTCAATACTATCATGTTGCAAAGCTTATCCATAGCAATGCGCGTATTTTCGTCATCATAATGGTTGCTTTTCTCTATTTTATCCCACAATGTGAGATTATCATGACATGACACATAGTTTATCGATTCAGAGGGATTCAATGTAAAATCTCCTATATTGTCATTGTACTTGATTCCGCCGACAATACCCTGCTTTATAACATTTATAAGTCCGCTCTGCCCTGTTGCAAAACCTTTTGAATCATCGTCTGGGAGCCCTTTTATACCATTTCTAATATTATCGTTAAATACAGAGACCTTAAGACCATGCTGTGCTCCCTTTACTATCTGTTTTGATACCGGTAGAGCTGATGGACCACCTGTCCATGGTTCACCATAAAGAAGTATTGATGGATCAATTAAGTGGATTTCCTTTTCGATTTCTCTCACTGTATCTATATCATGAAGTGCCAATAGGTCGAAGCGAAAACCGTCTATATGGTATTCTTCTACCCAGTACTTTAGAGAATCTATCATAAGTTTTCTCATCATAGGTCTTTCAGATGCTGTTTCATTGCCGCAGCCAGAACCATTTGAGTAGCTTCCATCAGGATTGTGGCGGTAAAAATACCCTGGCTCGATTTTGTCAAATATAGAATCACCAATTGTATGTGTGTGATTATAGACTACATCCATGATAACTCTAATTCCTGCTTTGTGAAGCGACATAACCATTTCTTTTACTTCTTTTATTCTTGATAAAGGGTCAGAAGGATCTTTTGAATAAGAGCCTTCAGGTACGAAGTAATGATAAGGGTCATACCCCCAGTTATAACCGCCTTTTATTTCATCGACACTTGCAAAATCTTGTATAGGTAAAATGTGCACATGTGTTATACCAAGCTCCTTCAGATGATCCAATCCGGTTTTTACATTATTGGGACCAACTGTACCGCCCTCTGTAAAAGCTAAATATTTTCCTTTATTGATAATACCAGAATCATTGTGCATAGAAAAATCTCTTACATGTATTTCATATATAATAGCGTCCGTAGGACTATTAAATGTCGGTTTTATATCATTTTCCCAATCTTTTGGATTTGTTTCTCTTAAATCAATAATAACACTTTTTGCACCATTTGCTGTTAATGCTTTTGCGTATGGATCAACAGATTCTACTTCATTTGAATTTCTTAAAATTTTGTAGGTATATTGGAGGCCTTTTAAATCGCCCGACAATTCTATATACCATGTTCCACCTGTTGATTTTTGCATTTCATATTCTTCAATATTATCCTTTTTGTACAATCTTAAATAAACTTTATCTGCTGTTGGTGCCCAGAGTCTAAATGCGCTTTTATCTTTTATATATGATACTCCCAAATCTGAGCCATTATAAACGGGGTAATGTTCATAATTATTAAGCATATTAACTTTCATTCCTTTCTTTATGATTAGACACATAATATGTGAAAGACTTTTATGTGCAATGAGTATAATGCTTTCACATTGCTCCTTCATAAATATTATATCCCTTATATATCATATAACATAACCGTTTGTACATGTGAATAACTAGTTGACATTTATATTTCGATTGAATATAATATTAACAGAAGGCCTAATACCACAGGGGGGTATTATATCTTTAACTACATTTAACACTATAACATATTATATTTAAATATATATCAATGAAAAAGAAAGGGTGATATGTGATGATTAATTTTATTAAAGACAAAGATGAATTTAGTAGCGCTAAAAAAATGCACGACTTTTTTATAGTTCTATTTTACACAAATAGCTCACAAAAAAGTCTTGAAGCACTCGATGAATTAAAAAAATTAAGCGATAAAAATCCAGATATACATGTATATGCAGTAAATGCTTCAAATGTAAGTGATATACACCGTGAATTAGGTATAAACGCAGTTCCAACCGTTGTAACATTTAAAAACGGTGAAGCACACCAGTTTATATATGGTCTTCAGACGGAAGAATATTATAAAAGACTATTAAATGATGCACCTATAAGGACATCTACTGAAAAAGGTATGATATCTCATAGAGTTACGGTATATTCATCACCGTCATGTCCATGGTGCAGTGCAACAAAAGCGTATTTGAGGCAACATAATATAAGATTTAGAGATGTCGATGTGACAAAAGACCAAAATGCCGCAGCAGAGCTCGTAAGGAGAAGTGGCCAAAGAGGTGTACCGCAGACAGATATAGATGGTACTATTGTCGTTGGTTTTGACAAACCAAAACTTAATAGGCTACTTGGTATTGCAGAAGAATAATGAAATAAATAAAATAGAAAGGAGAATATTTATGCAAAAAATACAGCCTGTAAACGGTCATGCACTGATTAAGCTAAATAATAATGATGAAAAGAAGGTAGGAGGTATAATTATTCCACGTACAGCACAGGAAAAGCTAAATGAAGGGATTGTAGAGGGCCTTGCAGCAAATTCTACAGATGAGATAAATGTCGGTGAAAGGGTAATATATAAGGAACTCTCTGGAACTAAAATAAAACAAGACGGTATTGAATATTTATTGATTCCTGTTGATGATATAATAGCAAAATATGTTGATGTTGATGAAATTTAAATAAGTTTTTTAAATTTCAATTTCTTCTTCAAGGGAGAAACAGTTTTTATTTTTAAATATCATCTACGGATAGTAAAAACTTGGAAATAAATATATTATTTTATGCGGAAAAATCGGGGTTAAGATAAAATCCCGATTTTTCAATGCTTTAACTTTAGCTCTCACATTTCGGTTAAATTAGTAAATGGATTGCCAATTGCGTATGGTATCATTCTTGATAAAAATAGATAAACATCCGTTTTTAAATTGATTAAGGTTGAAGGGTATTTAGATTATTGAGATTATCATCTGATAAATCAAATGCCACAATATTGTATCCTTTCTCAAGAAGTGCATTGCTTTGCGCCAGTAATTATAAAGACTGGTGTTCCTGCGATAAAATCATCCCTTATAGATATATTAGAGTATACCAAATTTTCACTTCGTATTTCTTTAGATTCATTATACTATACTATCGGTATATGGAAATATTTTATTTATATTAATTTTTTGATATTTATGATAAAATGAAATCGGTGATAAATATGAACAAAAACGACATTATAAAAAAACGATATAACAGAGTTGCAAAATATTATGATTTGATGGAAGGCCTAATGGAATCATCCGGCGGGAAAACATGGAGGAAGAAACTCTGGTCATTAGTGAAAGGTGATACAATCCTTGAAGCGGGTGTCGGAACGGGAAATAATATAGAAATGTATCCGGATGGAAAGAAAATTTTTGCTATAGATTTTGCATCGAAAATGGTAGAAATAGCGAAAGAAAAAGCGAAAAAATATGGAAAAGACGTTGATATAAGAATAATGGATATTGAGAATCTTGAATTCCCCGATAAAACTTTTGATGCTATCGTTACGAGCTGCGTATTCTGTTCTGTACCAGACCCAGTAAAAGGACTTTTAGAATTGAAGAGAGTATTAAAAGATGATGGAAGACTATACATGTTAGAACATGTGCGAAGTAAAAAGATAATAATAGGTACACTTATGGATTTACTAAATCCAATAACAGTTGCAGCATGGGGTGCCAACATAAATAGGGATACGGTAGAAAACCTGAGAAAGGCCGGTTTTAATATCTTTAAAGAAGAAAATTTGGCACTTGATATAATGAAGCTTTTTATAGTTGGGAAATAAACGTAAAAAAATTTCCCGGGTAATTTCCCGGGATTATTTCCTATTATTTGTCAAGCTTAAATATTGCCTGACCTGTGCCAAATGCATTGGGTTCAAATATGAATTCAAGTCCCTTGGCGTCTTTTGGGATCTCAAAGGCGACTTCACCACGCATCTTGCGTCCTGCCCCAACCTCTCCGTCAAGTTGTGCTTTTGTATCACCTATAGTTGAGTTGTAGTTATATCCATCACTATCAGCAAGTTTAAACATTAGCATAGAACTTACCGTCTGAGCTTTTGAATCAATATTTTCAATTGTTGCATCGACTATTGCATATACCTTTCCATCTTCAGGCTTTAAGAAATCTGATCCATTCGAGTATCTTACACCATTTACTGTGATATTGAGTTTATCCATTTTAACAGTATCACCGATTTTAAATATTTCCGGCTTTTTTGCCTCTTGTTTTGTTTGATTGCCTGTCTTTGTCTCGGAACTTTGATTTGTTGGCGTTGTCGTCTGTTTTTCCGGTATTGTCTCAGTACAGCCTGCAATTGTGATTAAAAGGAGCATGGCTAATAGTACTAAAATGATTTTTTTCATTTATATAACCTCCCACAAATTATTTATCATATAAATATTATCAAAAATAGTGGTCAACATATGTCAGTATTAAATATTTTATTTGATTTTTTTTCATAATAGAGTATAATAATAACATAGTAGTAATCCCATTAAAATAGTAGGAATTATAAAGGGAGTGAAGATATGAATGATATATTATTAGAAGTAAGAAATTTAAAAGCAGATGTTGACGATAAAGAAATATTGAAGGGTTTAAGTTTGACTATTAAAAAAGGTGAAATACATGCTATAATGGGGCCAAATGGCAGTGGCAAAAGTACCCTGTGCAATGTAATTATGGGAAATCCTCACTATAAGGTTACAGATGGTGAGATATTATTTGAAGGTGAAAACATAGTTGACCTAAAAGTAAATGAAAGAGCTAAAAAGGGTATATTCTTATCATTTCAGTCACCTGAAGAAGTACCTGGTATTACAGTAGATAATTTTATAAGGACATCAGTTAATGCAGTTACAGGTAAAAACATATCAGTGCTCCAATTTGGCAAGAAGATGAAAGAAAAGATGGATTTGCTTGAAATGAAACCGGAATATAGGACAAGGTATTTAAATGTCGGCTTTTCAGGCGGTGAAAAGAAGAAAAACGAGATACTGCAGATGGCAATGCTCAATCCAAAGCTTGTTATGCTTGATGAGATAGATTCCGGCCTTGATATAGATGCATTGAGAATTGTTGCAGAAACTGTTGCAAAGATAAAAACAGACGATATGTCAATACTTATAATTACACACTACAATAGGATACTTGACTATTTGGAACCTGATGTTATATCTGTTTTGGCGGACGGCAAGATAGTCAAAAATGGGGATAAAAATCTTGCAATAGAGCTTGAAAAGACAGGATATGAGAGCATTCTTGACACCGTTGATGATTAAGGGGTGATACAATGAAAAGAACTATTGTAAATGATATAGATTTTTCAAGGTACAATATTAAAAATGAAGTAAGGTATTCATACAAGACTGAAAAAGGATTATCAAAAAGAATCGTTGAGGAAATATCCGAGAGAAAAAATGAACCAGCATGGATGAGGGAATTTCGCTTAAAATCCCTTGAGATATATTTAAGTAAGCCGATGCCGATGTGGGGAGTTGACTTAAGGCAACTCGATATAGACTCAATTGTAGCATATATAAGTCCAGATACAAAGATGAAGAATTCCTGGGATGAAGTGCCAGATGATATAAGAAATACATTTGAAAGGCTTGGCATACCAGAAGCCGAGAAAAAAGCATTATCTGGTGTTGGTGCACAGTATGATTCAGAAGTAATATATCACAATATAAAGGACAGCCTTGCAAAACAAGGGGTAATCTTTGAAGATATGGAGACAGCTTTAAAAAAATATCCAGATATAATAAAGGAATATTTTATGACAAAGAATGTAACACCGAGAGATCATAAATTTGCAGCACTTCACGGTGCAATATGGAGCGGCGGTACATTTGTATATGTTCCGGAGAATGTCAAAGTAGAAGTGCCTCTTCAGGCGTATTTCAGGATGAATGCACCTGGAACAGGCCAGTTTGAGCACACGCTTATAATAGCTGATAAAGGCAGCGAAGTTCGCTTCATAGAAGGTTGTTCTGCACCACAATATGCTGTATCAAATTTGCATGCCGGATGTGTTGAGCTTTTTGTAAAAGAAGGCGCAAGGCTTATATATTCTACAATAGAAAATTGGAGCAAAAACACATACAATCTCAATACAAAAAGAGCGATTGTTGACAAAGATGGCATTATCGAGTGGATATCCGGTTCATTTGGGAGCCATAAGACTATGCTATACCCGTGCTCTGTTTTAAGAGGAAAAGGCGCAAAGTCTGAGTATACTGGCGTAACATTTGCTGCAAAGGGACAGCACCTCGATACAGGTTCAAAGATGATACATTTAGCTCCATATACATCATCGAAAGTTTTGGCAAAAAGTATATCAAAAGACGGTGGTATTACAAACTACAGAGGGCTCTTAAGAGTAGGACCAAATGCAGAAGGCGCAAAATCCTCTGTACAGTGTGAAGGACTAATGCTCGATGAAATTTCTAGATCCGATACGATGCCTATAATAGAAGTATCAAATGATAATGTCGACATAGGCCATGAGGCAAAAGTAGGTAGAATAAGTGATGAACAGATTTTCTACCTGATGACAAGGGGACTCAGCGAAGACGAGGCAAGGTCAATGATTGTAAGAGGTTTTGTTGAGCCTGTAGCGAAATCACTTCCACTTGAGTACGCTGTCGAGCTTAACCGCCTCATAAAATTAGAGCTTGAAGGTACTATTGGATAAAGGAGATGATACCATGATAAGAGCACTCGATTATAACACTATACAGGAATTGGTAAGAGGCGGCAAGAGCGAAGAAAAAGAGCTTAGAAAAAAGGGCTATGAAGAATTTTCAAAAGTGCCTATGCCAATGTGGAAGAGGGTTAAGCTTGATAATTTTCATCTACCATATTATAAAGAATACAAAGATACAGTTATAAAAAATAATGTTCAAGAAGGCCTATTAACAAATGCTGTAACAGATTCTTTGATGGATGACGATTTTTTCACATTGAATAATGCTCTTAAGCATAATTTCGGTGTCGATGAGAAATTTAAAAATATGGTTTTAGCCTTTTACAACACAGGTGTCAACATAAGAGCACTTCCAAATTCAAATATAAAAACTCCGGTTATTATAGATTTTGGCATGAAAGGCGAAAATGATACTATAATAGATTTAAACCTTATAATTGCAGAACATAATTCGAATATAACCGTTGTATTTGATTATAATTCTGATATGAAAGGCTTTCATAATGGACTAACTGCGGTTATCGCAAAAGATGGAGCAAATGTAAATATCGTAAAAGTTCAGAGGTTATATGACGAATCAGCAAATTTTGATAATAATATAGTTATAACAGGTAGAGATGCATCTATTAAATGGACACAGGTAGAATTAGGTTCTGCTGTGAGTGCACACGATGTGACAGCAGACTTAGAAGGTGTGTGTAGTTCCTTCTATCTGAATTCAATTTTTTTAGGTGCAGGGACACAGAATCACGATATGTCATACAGAGTTAATCATATAGCACAAAGGACAGAAAGCAATGTAGATGTAAAAGGTGCCCTCAAAGATATGGCGAAGGCTGTATTTAGAGGAAACCTTGACATGAAGCGGGGTTCTAAAAAATCAAAAGGAAATGAAAGCGAAGTAGTATTGCTACTTGATAAAACAGTTAAATCCGATGCTATACCTGCACTGTGGTGTACAGAAGATGATGTTCAAGCAAACCATGCTGCTAGTGCAGGCCAAATCGACGAGAACAAGCTATTTTACATTATGAGCAGAGGTTTAAGCATTGACGAAGCAAAGCTCCTCATGGTAGAGGCTAATTTCAATCCTGTCATAGATTCGATACCCGTTGAAGACATTAAAAAAATTGTGAAAGAATACACTGAAAGGAGGATTGCCGGTTGAGCCTAAATATAGATACGATAAGGGAAGATTTCCCGATATTAAAAACATCTCCATATGGTAAAAAATTAATATATTTTGATAATGCTGCTACAACGCAAAAACCGTTGCAGGTTATAAATGCAATAGAGGACTACTATAAAAAATACAATGCTAATGTATATCGCAGCCCCCACTATTTAAGTACATTATCGACAGAAGGCTATGAAAACGCAAGAGAGTATGTTAGGAGATTTATAAATGCTAAAACATCTGAGTCAATAGTATTTACGAGAAATACGACAGAGTCAATAAATTTTATTGCATATACATGGGGGATGAAGTATATAAATGAAGGAGATGTTATAGTCCTAACAGTGGCGGAGCACCACAGCAATGTCCTTCCATGGCAAATGGTAGCAGAGGCAAAAGGAGCAAGGCTAAAATACGTCCACCTCGATAAAAATTCAAGGCTCGATATGAATGAGTTTTATAGGATTATGTCAGAAAATGTCAAGCTTGTGGCTGTGCAACATGCATCAAATGTCCTTGGGATAATAAATCCCGTCGAAGAGATAACTGATGTAGCACATAAACATGGTGCAAAAGTTATAATAGATGGTGCACAGAGCATACCAAATATCAATGTTGACGTCGCTAAAATAGGATGTGATTTTTATGCATTTTCAGGTCATAAGATGATGGGGCCAATGGGAATAGGCGTGCTATATATTAAGGATGATTTATTCGATGATATACCGCCATTTTTAAGAGGTGGTGAAATGATAGATGAAGTTTACGAGGATCATTCAACATTTGCACCTGCACCACTTAAATTTGAAGCAGGTACGCCAAATGTAGAAGGTGCCTATGGATTAATAAAAGCGATCGAATATGTTGAAAAAATAGGCCTTTCAAATATTCACAATCATGAAAAAGAAATTACAGAATATGCTTTGGATAAGTTAAAAGAGATAGATTATGTGAAATTGTACGGCCCAATGAATGTAGAAAACAGGACTGGCATAATATCTTTCAATATTGAAAATGTGCATCCACACGATGTCGCAACAATATTGGATCAAGACGGTATAGCGGTAAGAAGCGGTCATCATTGCTGCCAGCCGCTTATGAGGTATTTCGGTGTTCCTGCAACAGTAAGAGCGAGTTTCTATGTCTATAATGACATAAGTGAAGTTGATGCACTAATCGATGGGCTGAGGAATGTTAGGAAGTGGTTTAAATGAGTGATCTTAATCAACTGTATTCAGAGATAATAATGGAACACTACGAAAACTCACCAAATAAAAGAGAAATGAAAAATCCTACAATAAAAGAGAGAGGTCATAATCCGCTTTGCGGTGATGATATAACATTACAGCTCAAAATGAAGGGTGATATAATAGAAGATGCATCATTTACAGGTCACGGCTGTGCCATAAGCCAGGCATCTACATCGATGATGATAGATTTGATAAAAGGAAAAGACAAAAAAGAAGCATTGAGGCTGACCAAAGAATTCATCGACATGATTCATAAAAAAGATGTAGATCTTGATGAACTTGGTGATGCACAAGTACTTCAAGGAGTGTCTGATTTCCCTGCGAGAGTCAAATGTGCACTTCTCGCATGGAAGACACTAGAAAAGATTATATGAAATTTTTAACCTTTCAAAAATTTTTTTATTGACAATTGAAAAAATTAATGTATAATTAAAACAAAAGTTGATTTTTTAGTTTAATATATTAAACAGGCAAAGACGCTTTAACATGTGTTAAGGCGTTTTTTTATTATCAATTTTTTTGTTACCAAATTGATGCGCATCAATTGATTTTCATTTAATATCTTTATTAATTCGTTGACATAGGTAAAAAATAGCATACATTGTATAAAAGCAATCGAATATTGTGAAAAAGGAGGTCAATTATGTCAAAATCAGTTAAATTTACATCAGTTATTATTGTATTAATGATTGTTGCTTTATTTTCAGGTTGTACAAAGAATAGTTCAACTTCTGCATCATCAGATACCATAAAAGTAGGAGCACTTTTTGAGCTGACAGGTGGTGTTGCAACATTTGGAACATCATCATATAATGGTGCGAAATTGTACATGGACGAAATAAATAAAAGCGGTGGTGTACTTGGTAAAAAAATAGATTTATTGAAGGCAGATAACAAATCACAATCTGATGAATCAATAAATCAGGCTACGAAACTTATACAGCAGGATAAAGTTATTGCAATCTTAGGACCTGTCACATCGACAAATGTAAAAGCAGCATCATCTGTTGCGATGCAAAACCATATACCGTTGATAACAGGTTCAGGTACTGCTGTAGATGTTACAGTTGATCCTAATACTAAAAAGGTTAAAAAAGAGATATTCAGGGCCTGCTTTATAGACCCATATCAAGGAAGTGTTATGGCACAGTTTGCAACAAAGAAACTAAATGCAAAAACCGCAGTTGTATATATTGATGACAAGAGTGACTACAGCAAAGGCCTTGCACAAAGCTTCAAAGAGCAGTTTGAAAAACTCGGCGGAAAAGTCATTGATACAGAAGCATATGTAGCAGGCGACCAAGACTTTAAGGCGACACTCACAAAGATAAAAGGCTTAAATCCCGATGTAATATTTGTACCCGGTTATTATCAAGAAACAGGCAAGATAACAAAACAGGCGAGAGATATGGGGATAACTGCAGCATTTCTTGGTGGTGACGGCTGGGATTCACCCGATCTTGTAAAAATAGCAGGAGAGAGCGCACTTAATAATGTATTCTTCAGTAATCACTTTATAAACACAGATCCTGATAAGACTGTTCAAGATTTTAAAAAGAAATATACAGAAGCATATGGTATAGAACCAGATGCATTAGCTGCACTTGCATATGATACAGCAGGCATGTTAGTGCAGGCAATAAAAGATGCGAATTCAGCAGAACCTGCGAAAATAATTGAAGCACTGTCAAAGCTTAAAGATTTCAAAGGTGTAACAGGTACAATAACAATAAATAGTGAGCATAATCCAGTTAAATCTGCTGTTATCATAGAATTAAAAGACGGTAAACAGAACTTTGTTGAAAAAGTAGCAGCACAGTAATATCATTTTATGCGGCCGTAAGCAATTAAAGGGGCTTGAATTATCAAGCCCCTTTTTGCATAATAGTTATAAGCTTCCTTGACAAATACTTCAAAATTAACAAGAATAACAAGTTAAATGGTGCAGTACTACTTCAAAATCCAACTTCATATTAACAGTATATTGGCGATTACGGGCGATTTAAAAACGCTCTTTATTTTTTGCTGACAGGGACTGATAATCGTGATTTTACATAATTGGATGGTATAATAATTCTAATTATAAAACGATAATGAATTTGCTTTTAAATAAAGTGAGAGCAACATTTTAGATATGAGGTTATCGACATTTTACTTGAGATGAACTTTAATATTGAAAGTACTTATATATTTAAGACAGATGAGGCAACAGAAGCAAATTGGATATCAAATAAAAAATATCCATTTACAATTTTTGAAAATTAAGAAGGAAAATGTCAATTAATGTTGAATTATACTGTATTGGCAAATAAAAAATTTTTAAGAAATATTTTATTAAGGACATATGATGGAAGGTCAATGTGTTAATATAAAAAATGCAGAGGTGTTAAAATGCGGGTTACGATAGAATTTACTGGTGAAAAAGATCTTTACCTGCCATTACAGTACAACCATATAGTACAAGGGTTTATTTACAATCAGATGACAGACAGTGATTTCAGCGAATTTTTGCATGACGAAGGATTCAAATATGAAAAGAGACGCTTTAAATTATTTACTTTTTCTCGGCTTGAGGGTGAATTCAGAATTTTAAAAAGAGAAAATAAGATAATAATAAAGCCTCCTTTTAAGCTAACTATCTCGTCACCAATAGATGAATTTATATTTGATATCTCAAAAAATATGTTCAAAAAAGATTACTGCATTTTTAATAATCAGAGATTTCAATTAAATTCACTAAACATTGTAAATCCACCTGTTTTCAAAGATAGAGCGAGGATAAAATTTTTATCGCCAGTTGTTATGTACTCGACAATTGAGGAAAAAGGGATTAAATATACGTATTATTATTCACCGTGGGACAAAAATTTTTCAATGCTGCTTTTAAATAACCTACTTAAAAAATATGAAATAATTTATGGGGAAAAGTTAATAGACCCGCATTTTAAGCTTTACCCCCTCGGGGATGAAGATAAGCGGTATCAAAAAGTCTTAAAGTATAAAAATACAGTCGTAAAAGGCTGGATGGGTATCTATGATATCGAGTGCAATTTAGACTTGCTAAAACTTGGTTATTATACAGGACTTGGTGCGAAAAATTCACAAGGGTTCGGCTGCTTTGAAATCCTATGAAGGGAGGTTATATGATTGATAAATGCGGTAAAAGAATTGGGCGAAATGATTATAAAAGCAGAAAATAAAAGTCTTTTGGATGTACTTATAGAGGATCCAAATTCAAATGGGACATATAACAACATAGTTACGATAAATTTCATAGTAGATAATGGAGATATTCAATTCGATGGTGTTAAAGTAGAGCAGTACGAAAGATCAAAATTAAGCAAATATCTATATACAAGCGCTGGCGGAAATGGACCAGGTTATATGCCCATAGCCAAAATAACAGAACCTAAGAAAACTTTTAATACAAAGATTGAAAGCTGGTTTAATATTCTGAATGACAAAAACGCAAAATTAAGCAATGATGATAGGGTATTTTTAGAAAAGGTGCAAAAGAATCTTGAAGATAATAGCAATAAAATTATAGAAGAAATTGAGAAGTTTAGAAAGGAGTATCCCAAAAAAGAAGGCCTCGTGCTGATGCTGAAATTTAAAGATAGTGGTGAATACAAATATATTGGAGATTATAAACTTTTTAGAGACCTTCTTCTTTTGATAGACAGTGAAAAATACAGGAAATTGTATGCGGAGGATAAGGTATGCTCTATATGCGGTGAAAAGCGAGATTTGGTATTTGGGAAAATTGACACATATAAATTTTATACGATAGATAAAAAAGGATATATTACAGGAGGTTTCAATGAAAAGGAATCATGGAAAAATTATCCAGTATGTCCTGAATGTAGGCTTGCCCTTGAAGAAGGCAAAAAATATGCAGAAACAAATCTTTCATTTAAGTTTTATGGATTAAAATATCAGCTGATACCAAGGTTCATAGTAGGCGAAGAGTATGTTAAAGATAATGTACTTGATGTATTTATAAATTCGAACAAATTAGTAACGTTAAAAAATAGTATAAAGAAAAGAGTTATAGCTGATGAAGATGAAATACTTGATTATCTAAAAGATGCTGATGACACATTGACGTTGAATTTCTTATTCATACAAAAATCAAATTCGGCAGAGAGAATACTACTTTTGATAGAGGATGTTTTCCCATCACATTTAAGAGAAATATTTGTAGCAAAAGAGGCAGTAGATAAAATATTTGGAGAAGGATTTACATTTAGAAATATACGCAATTTCCTTTCAAAATCAGATTCAAACAAAAGGAATAGCGACCTCGACGGATATTTTCTTGATATTACAGACAGGGTATTTAGAGGTAAGGCAATAGATTTTTCATTCTTGCTGAGATTTATTATGAAGAGGGTGAGGGAGGAATTCGCAAATGATAGGTACTACAAAAATGCAATTAAAGATGGCATGATGGCAGTGACTTTTCTTGAAAAGCTGGAATTAATCGAAATGGAGGTTAGCGAAATGGAAGAAAGAGTATTTGACGGCATATTTGAGAAATACGGTGAAGATTTTAAGACGCCCCTAAAAAGAGGATTAATTCTCCTTGGTGCATTAACAGAGCTCCTTTTACGGAAGCAGTACAAAGACAGAGAAGCGAAGCCATTTATGAAAAACTTAAAGGGACTTAAAATGACTGAAAAAGACATAAAAGGTCTTTTGCCAAAAGTCCAAAACAAGCTTGAAGAATATGATTCCTTTGACAAGGGTAAAAGACTTCTTGCAAAAGAAGCGTCAAATTATCTTTTGTTGGCAGGCGATGATTGGCATATGCCGGTTGATGAGATTAATTTTTATTTTGCCTGCGGCATAAATTTAACAGATGATTTTGTAAATATCATTTATAAAAAAGAGGAGGAAAAATAAATGAGTAATATTAATAATCGGTCAGAAGTTCTATTTCTATATGATGTAAGCTTTGCAAATCCAAACGGGGATCCTGTTGATGAAAATAAACCGAGGATAGATGAAGAGACAGGGCAAAACATTGTAACAGATGTTCGACTTAAAAGGACCATAAGGGATTATTTAATCAATTATAAAGATATGAAAGATAGAATTTTTGTAAAAGAAATAATAAAAGATGATGGGAAACAGAAAACAAGAGAAGAAAGAATAGAAGAAGAGAAGATTAATAATGTTAGCGATGTAGATAAACTTATTAAAAAATACATAGACTTAAGACTGTTTGGAGCAACAATCGGTTTAAAAGCTAAAAAAGCTAAAAAAGGAGAAGAAAATGAAGAAAAAGATCAAAAGGGCACTTCAATAACTTGGACAGGACCAGTTCAATTTAAATACGGCAGATCACTCCATAAAGTAAATATTACATATGTCAAAGGCTCAACTGTAATGCCTTCAGGGACTGGAAAAGATCAAGGTACATTTACTGAAAAATATCTGCTTCCATATTCATTGATCGCTTTTTATGGCATAATAAACGAAAATGCTGCAAAAAATCAAAATATACCACTTACTGAAGATGATGTAGGCCTTATGCTTGAAGCAATGTGGAACGGGACTAAAAACCTTATGTCAAATTCAAAAATGGGACACATGCCGAGGTTCTTACTTCAGATAATATATAAAGAAGGCAATTACCAGATGGGTGAGCTTGACAGGAGATTGAAATTTGTACACGACATAGAAGATGAGGAAATTAGGGACATAAAAGATGGTAAAATCGACATTACAGAATTGATAGATAGCCTTAAGGCACATAAGGATAAAATAAGAACTATCAGATACGCTGTGGATGACAGGGTAGTATTTACAATCAATAATAACGTATGTGTATTAGACGATGTATTAAAAGATTTTCCAGTAGAAGAGTTTAAATTCTAAAAAGGTTTTCTATTGCCATTCTGAGTGCACAGACCTTTTAGGAATACCCAAAATAATTCCTTAACCATTAAAGAAAGGAATGTATGTTAAAATGGATGCTTTGATATTTGATGTATTTGGGGACCTTGGCCATTTTAGAAAATTTTATACAACATCGTCCCCCCTTACATTCTCATTTCCACCGCCGCCGACAGTAAAAGGCATGATAGGTGCGATAGCTGGAATAGATAAAAAAGAATACTTAAATGTATTAAAATCTGGACCATGCAAAATAGGCATAAAAATAATGAATCCTGTAAAAAAGATTCGCATGGGTTTAAATTTAATAAATACAAAAGACAATGTTTGGATACCTATGAAGAGCGGAAAACACGAAGCAAGAACACAGGTAAAAACAGAATTCTTAAAAGACCCTATGTTCAGGATATATTTTATGCACGAAGATAGAAATCTATTTTACGATATAGTAGATAAGATAAAAAGCCATAATAATGTATATACATTATCACTTGGATTAAGTGAAATGATAGCAGATTATTGTTATGTGAATTTATGTAAAGTAAAAGAAATTGAAGATAGTAAAGTATATATAGAGTCAATATTGCCTGTTGACTTTATAGAAGATGATGAGATAGACTTTGAAAATGGCAAAAAATATTTCAAAGAGAAGATTCCTGTTGATATGAATGATGAACGTATTGTGTCGAGCTATCAAGATGTTATATATGAAGTTAATGGTAGGAGCATAAAATCCCATGTAAAGAAATGCTGGGAGGTAAATGATAATGAGCACATCATATTTTTCTGACCTTTATTCACATCCCGGCAAATACCTTGAGAATCATTTAACCGGGTGTTCAAAAATAATAAATGAATTTCAAAAAGAAAATGATATTGAGCTAATAAATAGAGATCTGATGTCAAATATAGTTTTAATAACAGCGCTATGTCATGACCTTGGCAAGTCAACAAATTATTTTCAAACGTATTTGCTAAATGAGAGCGAAAGAAAAAGATTGAGGGGTATGAAGGAGACTCATCACTCCTTGATATCTGCCGTAATATGTTATTTCATTGCAAAAAATGATGTTGAAAAATATGATCTAAAAGAAGATGAAAGAGCATTATTGCCATTCATCTCTTATGTTGTCGTAAAAAAGCATCATGGAAATCTTGACGATATAATGAATGAGGTGGTCCTTGAAGATGACGAGATTGACGTAATGAAAAAACAACTTGATAGCATAAATATGGATAAATTCAAGGTATTAAATGATAACCTGAATAAAATAGGTCTAAATGCTTATTTAAATAAAGAAGTAATATATCAATATATTGATAACATAAAAGATGAATTAAAGCATATAAAAAAATTATTAAGAAAGATTACAAAAAATAAAGATATATCAAAATATATATATTTAAACTATCTTTTTTCACTTCTCATTGATTCTGACAAAAGTGAAGTAGTAATAGGTGATAATATTGTAAGAAGAGACATTAATCTAAATAGCAATCTTGTTGATAACTATAAAAAACTACTTGCTTTTGATGAAAATATGATGAATACATTGAGAGAAGAAGCTTATAAAGAGGTCAATGACAGAGAAATAGACTTAAATAAAAGGATACTATCTATAAATCTGCCTACAGGACTTGGAAAGACCTTTACCACAATATCATTTGCATTAAAATTAAGAGAGAAATTATATAAAGAAAAAGGCATCAGATACCGTATTATATATTCACTGCCATTTTTGAGTATAATCGAGCAAAACGCTCAAGAATTTGAAAAGATATTAAAAGCTAACGGGGTTAAAATTGATTCAGATTTATTGCTAAAACATCATCATTTATCAGATGTGAAATATACAAAAGAAAATACAGAGTTTGAAACAGACCAGGTCAAAATAATGATAGAAGGCTGGAACTCGGAGATAATAGTAACAACATTTATTCAGTTCTTCTATACGATAATATCCAATAGTAACAAAACATTAAGAAAATTTCATAGGCTTGCTGATTCTATAATTGTATTAGATGAAGTACAATCAATACCGTCTCAATATTGGATGCTTATGAAAGAATTGTTATTAGCGATTACAAATGAGCTTAATTCATATGTGATTTTTGTTACGGCAACACAGCCGCTGATATTTAAAGAAGACGAGATATATCCTCTTATCGATAGGCAAAAGTATTTTGTGAAGATGGATAGAGTAAAGATATATCCTGTATTAAAATCTGAGATGACATTAAATGACTTATGCAACATGTTTGACCTTACTGATGGAAGAAGCTATTTATTTATATTAAACACTATAAAATCAGCACAGGAATTTTATGATATGGTAAAAGATAAAGTGCCTGATGAAGATATAGTATACATGTCAACACATGTACTGCCATATGAGAGACTCAAAAGAATAAAAAAGATTAAGGAAGGCAAGTGCAGCATTGCAGTAACAACACAGCTTGTTGAAGCGGGTGTTGATATTGACTTTGATGTAGTTATAAGGGATTTAGCACCTTTAGATTCCATAAATCAGTCGGCAGGAAGATGCAATAGAAATTGGGGCGGCAAAGGAGAGGTTTATGTAGTTTCATTGGCAGATGAGAAAGGAAATAGATATTCATCACACATTTATGATAAAGTACTTTTGAATATAACTAAAGAGATTTTATCAAAATATGAAACTATAGAAGAGAGTGAATTTCTCAATATAATTGAAAAATATTATAATGAGGTTTCAAATAGTATATCATCAGATAAAGCAAGAGATATATTAGATGCTATATACAAATTAAAATATGACTGTGAAGATGGTACACCATGCATATCGAAATTTGCCCTAATAGAAGATGGTTACTATAAAGTAGATGCATTTGTAGAAATAAATGAAGAAGCAAAGGAATTGTGGAGTAGGTATATAGAACTTAAAGAGATAAAAAATCTATTCGAGCGCAGAAATTTATTTGATAAGTTTAAAGCTGACTTTTACAAATATACTGTATCTATACCGTCAACAATAGAAAATATGCCAGCTGATGTAGAAGGATTTAAATATGTCAATTATGAATCGCTGAAGGATTACTATGATAAAGAGACGGGATTTATAACAAGGGGCATTATTAGTATATGGTAATAATAATTTGTCGTCGACCCTTAATAATGTAAAAAGTATAGGAGATCGACGATTAATTTTTTATTTTAGAGTGATGAAGAATCATTGATTTGACAGGAATGTATGTTATAATTAAATTAATAGCTTGATAGAAATATAGAAATAAGGGAATGTAAAGAGAGCATTTTATCGGATACTTAACGCTTTTTAGCCTGCCTATCAGGAATTGAAACAAAATTCTTTGAACGGATTCAAACTAAAATTATCCTGCTTTTTAGCCTGCCTATCAGGAATTGAAACATATAAATATTTTTGCATACCATTTCTATTTGTTCTTCTTTTTAGCCTGCCTATCAGGAATTGAAACGATGAAAATGGAGAATATTTTATGACTATAATTGTAGGTAGAAATACCCAATCATAATGCGTAATGAATAAAAAGGGTGATGATATGGATGTAGAAGTTACTGGTTCACTTATGCAAAGTTATAGTATCTGCAAAAGGCAAGTTTGGCTTATGGCACACCAAATAATTCCGGATCAAGAACATCCATATATAGAGATGGGACGCATAATAGATGACATTTCATACGATAGGGATAGGAAAAAACTTAATTTTGAAAATGTTGTTATAGACCTTGTTAGAAATGATAAAGATAATCTTCTTATCGGCGAAGTCAAGAAAAGTTCAAAAGCGGAAAAAAGTGCGAGGATGCAGTTGCTTTTTTATTTATATAAATTAAAGAAAAGCGGTATAGTAGCAAAAGGTCAGCTTTTCTTTCCAGAAGAAAGGAAAAAAGTTGATGTGGAGCTCACTGAAGATTACGAAAAAGAAATAGTTAAAGCGATAAATGAAATTACCGATATTATTCATAAAGAGAAAGCGCCGGATTTTGCAAAAATACCTTATTGCAAAAATTGTGGATATAGGGAGTTTTGTTTATCATGAAGAAATCTATATATATTTTTTCAGATGGTGAATTGCATAGAAAAGATAATACATTATTTTTTGAAGGAGAAAATGGAAGGAAGTTTATACCGGTTGAGAATACTTCCGAGATAATGATTTTTGGTGAAGTAAACCTTAATAAGATGAGATGTTTTTGATACTTGTGTATGATGTAAATGAAAAAAGAGTAAACAAAGTTTTAAAAACCTGCAGAAAGTATTTAAACTGGGTACAAAATTCGGTATTAGAAGGTGAAATTTCTGATGCTAATCTAAAAAAACTCAAATTAGAACTTTCAGGGATTATAAATACTGATGAAGATTCTATCATCTTATATCTTTTAAGGACAACAAAGTATTCAGAGCGTGAGATAATGGGCCTAGAAAAGGGTGGTGAAAATCTGTTTATATAATGAATATATAATGTAATAATATTTTTAAAAATAAGAAGGAAATTGGAATAATATGTCGAATTACTACATTATAAATAAGTGCAATAATCATGTTTTATTTAAAATGTTATTTTTAATAAGAAATTTATTTAGCATACCTAATGAGGAGTCATATCAAAAGGCTCTTTTTATTTAAAATTGTAATATAAAACTTAATAAAAGGGGGAAGCAGAATGTCAGAGAAAAATAACCTTCTCTCAGAAGAAGAATATATATTAGTTTTGTCTTCACTACTGCATGATATAGGCAAGTTTTGGCAAAGAACTAAGGATAAGGAAGTTTTAAAAACTTTAAAAGAAAACTATAGAGTTTTTTATTCTGAGGAAGGAGCTTATGCTCCGCGCCACCAAGAATGGAGTGCATATTTTTGTGAAAAACATAATCTTAAAAAGGAGCTTATGATAGTTAGGAATCATCATAAACCATCTAATAAATTGGAATATATAATAAGCACTGCAGATAGGTTGTCATCTGGTGAAAGGGAAAGACATGAAGAAAATGATGAAATAAAACAAATGGTATCTGTGTTTTCAAATATTTGCTTAGATAATAATAAAAAAATTGACGAATTCTATAAAAAGTTAGAGCCATTTTCAATGCTAACTTATCCATCTAAAGATATTGGGGAAAATATTGAATCAGGCTATAATGATTTATGGAATAAATTCGAAAAACAATTTGATGAATTAAAGACACTTGAAGATGATTGTGAATTAGAAAAACTATATAATTTATTAGAAGAGTATACATCAAATATTCCTTCGGCATTTTATTATTCAAAACCTGATATTTCATTATTTTCTCATTTAAAGACTACTGCTGCTTTAGCTATATCTATATACAGGCAGTTTCAGAATTTGTCGGATAATGACGTTATAAATACATGTAAAAAATTAACAAAAGAGAATATTAAAGATGCATTTTGTTTAGTAAAAGGTGATATTTCAGGTATACAGGATTTTGTATATGATACAGACATGGACGGTGCAATAAAAGCATTAAGAGGTAAGTCCTTTTACATATCCTATTTATTAAATGCATTTTCAAAGTACATTTTAAGGAAAGAAAGGCTTCCTTTGTGTAATTTATTGTATTCAGGCGGAGGGCATTTTTATTTAATTATGCCTGGTTATTTTATAAATAAAATCGAGTATTATCAGAGAGAATTTGATGAAATATTATATAAGGCGCATTCAGGCAGATTAGCGTTATTAATCGATACCGTTTCAGTAAGCTCGGGTGATTTTAAAAATTTCTCTAAGAAGTTTACTGAAGTATCAAATAAATTACAAGACAAAAAGAATAAAAAGTTTTATATGATTATTGAAAATGATGAGGGTGAGATATTTAAACCTATTGAGGAAGAAGGAAATTCTTGCCCGCATTGTGGAAGAATTATTAAAAATGATGAATGTGATTACTGTAATTCATTTAAGGAATTAGGCGAAAAAATAATACGGTATAAATTTCTTACGGAAATATGGGGAAAACCGTCTATTAAAAATGCAGTTATGAGCTGGGAAGATGTCTTTAATGAAATAGGGCTTGATGTTAAGTTTACTAATGGTGCCGAAAATGGACCATGCTATACTATAAATTCTGATATTAATTTCGATGTAAAGACTTGCGGTTCTTTAAAAGTACCGTCAAATATGGATATTAATGAAGGCAAAATAAAGAGTTTTGATGAGATTTCACAAAGTGCAAAGGGATTAAAACTATGGGGTGTTATAAGAGGTGATGTAGACAATTTAGGAAAGATTTTTGGAGTGGGTTTAGGCGATAATAACTCAATATCCAGAACATCGACTTTATCACAGGAATTATCGCAGTTCTTTGGAGTATCTCTTGAGAAAATAATAAAAATAAATAATAAAATAGATAATTGCTATGTAATTTATGCAGGGGGTGATGACTTTTTTATCGTAGGTAGGTGGGACAAACTTCCGTATTTGGCGCTACTTATAAAACAGGAATTCACAAGATATACTTGTAATAATCCTTCTATAACTATATCAATGTCATTTGCAATTGCGCCAGATAAAAAGTTCCCGCTTTTTAGAGTCGCAGATGCCGCTGGTGAATATTTAGATGATGCAAAAGAATATGAAAGAAATGGGATAAAGAAAGATGCATTTAGTTTTTCAGGAAGGGCTATAGGTTGGGAAGAATTCGATGAATTTGAAAGTTTAAAATCAATAATAGTTAATGCATTAGATAATCGAGTTTCAAGATCATTATTAGGATATATTTATGAAGTGTGTGATAATTGGAACTATTCGCAGGCTAAATCGCAGATATTTAAATCATGGAGGCTTATTTATAATTTATCAAGACTTAGAGAAAGACATAGGCATTCAGAAAAATTAATAAATGAACTTATATATAAAATTTTAGTAAAAGGCAATAAACTATATAAAAATACGTATTGGGCAGCAAGATGGGCAGAATTTGAGACAAGAGATAATAGAATGGGGGAATAGAAATGCCAAATTACAATAATAGGCCGAATAATAAACAATCTTATAAAGGACAAGAGAATGAAGCTGGTATTTATAACAAAATTAAAGATGATTTGCCTTTAGCATTGGATCCTGATAAAGATAAGGATGGAGAAAAATTAATTCATGTAACAGAAGAATTAGGTAAATGGTTTGCTGAAAAAGATAAAGTTACAATTTCGCAGATACGAAAAATTTATAGCTATACAAGAAAGTTAAATGTAGATAAAGACGATTGGAAGTTTAGGCTTAAAATATTAAAGGCATACTTAGCCTATAATGCTGGTAAATTTAGTGATTTTAAAAATTTTAAGGATGTATTTACTTTTGCTATTGATAAAGTAAATGATGAAAAAAAGTTAGAGAGATTTAAAAACTTTTTTGAAGCTGTTATAGCATATCATAAAGCATATGGTGGTAAATAAGTGAAAGGGGATAAATAATATGACAATTAAAGACATTAAGTTTATTGGGAAATATATTATAACTACAAATATAAAAGCAAAAACAGGTTTGCATGTTGGTACTGCAAATAGTGTTATGGAAATTGGTGGTGTTGATAATCCCGTTATAAAGGACCCATTAGGTATACCATATATTCCGGGCAGTTCCATTAAAGGTAAAATGAGGTCATTGATGGAGTTTGAAAAAGGATTGATTAATCCGGATAATTTAATTTATTCAAAAGAAAGCAAAAATGAAAAGGACGAAGTCATAAGATTACATATGTGCGATAATAAGGATTGTCTTGTATGCAATCTCTTTGGAAGAAACCATGGCAATCATAAGTTAGTAAATGACGAACCATTGAATTTATTTGAATCAATAGTTCCGACAAGGCTGATTGTAAGAGATGCTATGTTAGAAGAAGATAGCATTACAGAAGAGATGAAAAAGAACATGGACCTTGAGTGGACAGAAGTAAAATTTGAAAATAATCTTGATAGGATAACTTCTGCAGCAAATCCGAGACAGACTGAAAGAGTACCAGCAGGCGCAGTTTTTCAAGGAGAGTTTATTTTAAATGTCTATAATGTTGACGGAAAAGATGATGGTGTTACTTATTTAAAGGGATTGATAAATGCTATGAAATTGCTGGAGGATGACTACTTAGGCGGACAGGGCAGCCGCGGATATGGGAAAATTGCTTTTGAAAATATTGTTATTAAATACAGGAGTAAAGGCTACTATGAGGGTTCAGAAGGTGAAGTTGTATGGGGTAAAGGTGACAATATTGAAAACTTAGAGAAGTCTTTAAATTATTAAAGTGAGGCCTGATAAAATGGGTAATGACATAAAAACATACAAAGTTAAATTGCAATTCAGAGGACCTGTGCATTTTGGCAATAAAGAAAACACTTATAATAGCACTGACTTTATCCTTCATTCTGATACTATATTCAGTGGAATTATTAACTGTATTGGACTTCTTTATGGTAAAAAAATAGCAGATGAAGTAGTTGATATGTTTTTACGTAATATAATTCCATTTAAAATATCATCAGCTTTTTTGTACAAAGATGATGAATATTACATACCTAAACCTTTGGATTTTGATTTATATGATTTGTTTAATGATTATAAAGAATCAAAGAAAGTAAAGTATATACCACTGTCATTTTTGAAAAAACAAAATTATATAAAAGATCTTGATAAAGATGCTGTCTCATTATCTAAGGGTCATTTACTCATTAATGAGGCTAATGGGAAGTTATTTGAAATAATAGAAAGGCCGAGAGTATTAGTTGATAGAGTAACAGCTTCAAGTAATATATATTATGTGAGTGAATGTTATTTTAATCAGGGCACTGGATTGTGGTTTTATTTGGATATTATTGATAAAGGCTTAGAAAAAAGTGTTCTTACAGCTATAAAACTTCTAGGTGATGAGGGACTCGGAGGCGAAAGGACATACGGCTTAGGTTTATTTGAGCCAGATTTTATAGTTGATGATAATAGAGAATTTATAAATGCAAATAAATTTTTATCATTATCGCTTATATATCCAAAAGATGATGAAAAAATATCATCTAAGCTAAAATATTTTACAATTATAGAAAGAGGAGGTTATGCTTTTTCACTTTATACTACAGAATTAAAAAGAAAAAGAGTGAGAATGGTATCTGAAGGCAGTGTGTTTGATAAACAACCCTATGGGGCAGTTATAGACGTTGCACCAAATAATTTTGACAAACACAAGATTGTAAGGTACGGCATTGCTTATACATATCCTTTATATGATTGAAAGCAAGGTGAAACAACATGGAATATAAAAAATACAAATTAGAAGTTTTATCACCTTTAAGTATAGGTGATGGAAATGAACATAAAAGATTTGAATATATATTTGATCGCAGAGATAATGTTGTTAAAATCATAGATATAATAAAATTGTTAGAATCTAATGAAAAAAGTCCAATAATTGATAATATTATTTTGGCTTTTGAACAAATGCATTTTAATTGGAATGAACAATTAAGACAATACAGATTTAATATTAATGATTTTATACTGTATAAAGTTGAGTCAGATACTGTAAATATAAAAGGAGAAATTTTATCATATATAAAAACAGCAGGAAGGCCTTATATCCCCGGTACATCTATAAAAGGTGCAATAAGGTCTACACTTACAAAAGGGGCTTTTGATAAAATTGGTATGTCGTATAAAAAATCAATTGATTTTTTTAAAGATCAAAAAGAAAAAAATCCTAAAAAAAATTATTTGAAAAAAATTGACGATAGAGCAGAAGAAAAGGAATTTGGAAAGCCTAATAATTCACCATTTAGATTTTTAAAAATATCTGATAGTGATGCACTGCAATTTAGTGATATTAATGTATACGAAATAAAAGTATTAAATATCTGTAATGGCAAGTTAAAATGGCATATAAGGAATGGCAATGAGGAAGATTTTGAAAAGGCCAATTCTATATTTTTAGAAGCACTTAAACCAGGATCAATTGCTTTAGGAAATTTTGAATTAGATAAAAGATTATTTGATGATGATATAAAAACAGAAGGTAAGATTGTTAATACGGAGATTTTAAAAGATTTTACTAAAATAATAAGAGATACAGTCAATAATTATATTGATAGTGAAATAAATTTTTATGATAAATACGATCTTACGAAGATAGTCGAATTTTATAAAGGATTAAAATCTATCAAGTTAAAAGATAATGAATTTTTATTACAGATAGGATATGGAACAGGAAGTTTATCAAAAACTATCAACAATAATTTGGAAATAGATTATCTTAATAAATTGAAAATCATTGGTTTAAATATATCTGACATAAACTTGTATCCCAAAACACGGAAAATTATTTTTAAAAATGGAAGACCAGATTCGGTACCAGGGTGGATTAAGGTATGTTTAGATTAAGACTTGAATTTCAATTTAGAGAAAGAGCAGTTTATTTTGATAAAAATTATAAAGAAAATATATCAAATTTTTTTAGAAAAGCATTTAAATGTGATTATTTCGTTTTTTCTGATCTAATTCCTATCAGAAAAAAAGTTGCGGATGATGGATTTTGGGGTATTAATAAAGGCGCATTATATTTCAATACACCATTTATTAAAGATAAATTTTATGAAACTACTAAATTACCTGAAGAATCAATAATGCTTAAATATGGACAAATAAAAATTAATAAGGTTATTTTATTGAATTCTGTTGTATCTGTCAATGGATATGTTTTATCTCCAATTATGGCAACAAAAGATGATAAATATATAGAATATGAGAAGGAACCTGAGTTTTTTAACTATATTTTAAGAGAAAAATTAATCAAAAAGTATCAAAAAATATATGGAAATATGCCAGAGGATGACAGGTTTATATTTTTTTTTAGAGGTACACCTGAGAAAATTATCTCGGATGGGTTTGTGGCATATAGAGGACCTTACCAAATATATGGTTCAGATGAATTAATCAATTTAGCGTATAATGGAGGTCTTGGCGATTATAATGAATTGGGTTATGGGATGATTTCAAACGACCTCTATTTTTGGAAGAAAAATATTTAATAGATTAGAGTACAGGAAGGGAATTTTTATGAAAACAATATTGATATCATTTATAGGAAAAGGCCCTACAGATGAAAAGGCAAATGGTTATATTAAAACACAATATAAATTTGATGAAAGATACATAAGCGAGGAAACCGCCTTTTTTGGTTCTGCTCTTTTTAGATATTTAAGGTTAAAAGGACATGATATTGATAAATGGCTGATATTTGGAACAGGCCAATCATCATGGTCTGAAATAGTAGCATCAATAGATTATACCTTGCAAGAAAAAATTGAAGATTTATATTTGAAAGTTTATGAAGAGAGAGATGGAATTTCTGATGTGACATTGAACGAATGGCAGGAATGCCTCGGCAAATATATTAGAGGTATTTGCTTAGTAAAGGTTGATCCTTTAGATTATAAGATATATGCAAATAAGCTTTTAGAATTGCTGCCGGATGATGAGATTAAGATTGTATTTGATATGACACATGCATTTAGACACATGACTGCATTAATGGCATTTTCACTTATGTACGTTAGCTGCTTTAAAAATTTTAATGGGATAGATGTGTATTATGGTGCGTTTGAAATGGGTGATAAGTATATAAAACCAGCTGTAAAAATAGATTTTATAAATCAATTATTTTCACTTACGACATCTTACGAGGTTTATAGAAATTCTGGCTACTTTCCGCCATTACTCAAAAATATGGGTATAGATAATAGTGAAAAAACGTATTTTAAACTTGAGATGAATAGAAGTCCCAGAAAAGAGATTAATGATTTGATAAATAAAATTCAGTCACTTGAAGATAATGACGGCTATATAAAGAAAGCGGCTTTAAGTGTAGAAAAAGAATTTTATACAATGAATAATTTAAAATGTTTAGATCAAAGGATGTTAGAAAGAGCAAAATTTTTTTATGAAAAGAAACAGTATTTGATTGCTATGACTTTATTATATGAAGCAATATTAGATAAAGCAGCAAGGGTTTATAATATTAAGAGAAAATTAAATGAAGAAAGAAATGATTATAACTCCAGAGTAAAAAAAGAGACAAAAAATAAATTAAAAAATATTGATATTAAGCTTTTGGCTACATTTAATAACTTAGAATATGCAAGAAATAGTGCTGTTCACGGAGAACCACCAAATAGCACGCAAAATTTTCTTGAAGTTCAAGGCGATTTTGAGAGATTATTTTTTGATTCAATAAAAGTCTATGATATATTATAAATAATCAGAAATCAAACAGTCCTATTATTATACCGATAGTTATATTTTAAAAAGAAAGGCGATAAATATGAAATTTGGTATGAGAAAACCAAGTATTAAAAAGAGCATTGCTGCAAGAACAAGTTTAAAAAGATATATTCGTCATAATTTAGGATTTAAAGCACCAAGAGGATGGGGCTGGCTTACAAATCCGAAGAAAGCTGCATATAATAGGGTATATCGCAAAACTACGTTTAGCATTTTTGATATCTTTAGGCTTTTTAAATAAAGTAAGTATTTTTAATTTACTTAATTAAATGTTATTGACTAAAAGGTCTACATGGTATAATGATTTTAATGTATTTAGCGAAATTATAATTTTTTATATCTTTTTAACCTACATATAAGGGACAATAACAATAAGATGAGAATTGATAAATTCAATATTGTGAGTTAAAAAATATATTGTTATTTTTATAGCATGGGGATCTTTTTTTCTCTTAGAATGACATCTATGGATGTCTTCATATACAATAATGATTTAATACAAAACATGAAACGAGGTATCTATTGTGACAAAAAAGAAAATGCTATTGATTTTTTCACATCAATTGACAGATGGCCAAAAAGATGATGCAATAAAAAGCCTCGGAATAGGCGGATTTTTATATATGCCGGCTAATTTACAGCAAAAATGGTCGCAAGTACCATCTGAAACAATATCACTAAAGGATTATTTGAAAGATATATTTGATTGGATTTTATTAAATTCTGTTAAAGACGACTATGTATTAGTGCAAGGGGACTTCGGTGCCACTTATATCACGGTTGATTTTTGTTTATTAAATAGCCGCATACCTATATATGCAGCTGCAAAGAGGGATATTGCAGAGGAATACAATGATGATGGTAAAATAATTATAAAAAGAGCTTTTTCCCATGATAGGTTTAAAAAATATGAAAGGTATGTTTAAGAGGTGTACAGATGATAGATAAATCATTACTTATGAAAACAACACTTGACCTTGTTGCGGTTCCAAGTATTTCAGGCACACCAAGCGAAAACTTAGCAGCGCAGAAGATATATGATATTCTGATTGATATACCGTATTTTAAATCAAATCCTGATAATTTAAAGAAGATAGATTTAGTTGATGACCCATATGGAAGATGTTTTGTATCTGCACTTTTCAGAAGCAAATTTAATACTGATAAAACCATTATACTAACGGGACATTTCGATGTTGTAGGCATAGAGGAATACGGACATTTGAAGGAGTATGCATTTAATCCTGTTGAATACACGAAAAGAGTCAGTGAATTATATCTCGATGATGATGCAAAAGAGGATTTAGAATCGGGTGATTGGCTATTTGGCAGAGGCATTGCAGACATGAAATTTGGCCTCGCACTTTTGATAGAGCTTATAAGGGATATTTCACAAAGAGAAGATTTTAGAGGAAATATCTTATTTTTAGCTGTGCCAGGGGAAGAGAGCAATTCCGAAGGTATGCTTGCGGCAGTTACGCACCTTGTGGATCTACAAGATGATATGGGATTAAAATATGTAGGGCTATTTTTACCTGAGCCATATGATGATACCGATAAAAGATTAATATATACGGGGACCTGCGGCAAAATCATGCCTATGTTTTTCTTTGCGGGAAAAGAAACCCATGTTGGCGAACCCTTTAGTGGGTTAAATCCCATTTTGATTGCGTCAGAGTTAAATAAGCTTATGGAATTAGATACTGATTTTTGCGATGTTGTCGGGACAAATGTCGCACCGCCGCCTGCATGCCTTAAATTTACAGATTTAAAGGAGCTTTATTCAGTAACAACACCACTCTATGCTGCATCATATTACAATTTGATAACATTTAATACTACTATAGATGTACTTATGGAAAAGCTTAAAAGATTAAGTGAAGAAGCGTTTCGAAATGCACTTAATATAGTAAAGAAAAATAAAAGTACATATGAAAAATATACAGGCATCAATGTGAAGCATGATATTGCTCCATGTATTGTGACATATGAAGAGCTTTATAATGATGTTAAGAAGATCTATGGCGATAAATTTGATGATTATTTAAATCAGAAGGTAAAGTCTTGGCAGAATGATGGGCATGATCTGCAGACAATATCAATTAATATTATAAAAGAATTGTATGAAAAATATCCAAACAAAAAGCCTATGATCATAATATCCTTTGTACCACCGTATTATCCGCATAGATTTCCCGACGATGAATCGGATGCAGCAAGAAATGCCTTGAAAATAACAGATGATATCATTACATTTGCAGCAGAAAATCTAAATGAGTTTTTTAAAAAAGAGGATTATTTTACAGGGATATGTGATTTAAGCTATACGGGCATAAAAGAATCCAATATAAATGAGGTATTTAAGAATATGCCAGGTTATGGTATAACATATAAATTTCCACTGAATAGCTTAGAAAAGCTAAATGTCTACGGAATTGTTTTAGGACCATATAGTAAAGACATACATAAATATACAGAGCGGCTCAACATATCATATTCATTTGATATATTGCCTATAATATATGAATATGCGATAAATAGGATAATAATGTAACATGACCGGGGAGAGAATTAAATAACATTTTAAACAAATATTAAAATTCATACACATTATATTTTATATATTTTAAGATAATTGATATAATAAAATCGAAGTATGTTGTTTATCATTTAAGGTGATATTAATGCCGATTCCGCAAAATAAAATAAAGAGACATTTACATATAGAGATTTTCTTACATGGTCTGATGATAAAAAATATGAAATAATTGATAGTGTTCCGAACATGCTGGCTGTGCCGACATGTCAGCTTAAAACCTTTATTTAAAATAACCTTCTTTTTTCACATCATTATTATCACTTTTTTTATCACTGAGTATTAGCTTAATATCGCCAAAAATTATGTAACTATAAAATAAAAATAAATTATTTTTTGAGGTAAATATAATCATAGATGATTTTGTAAAATTTTCATAAACCCTATTGACATATAAAAAAAGGACGTTTATAATTGATTCGTATACGAAATATTTTAGTACAAAATATTCGCAAACGAAATAGTGCTGAAAGAAGGTGAAACAGGTGGATGAAATCAATAACAGAATTAGCGTAATAAAGACATTAAAAGAAATTATGAAATTGATACACAAAAATGTCCAAAATCAATTTAAAGAGCTTAATATAACAGGCCCGCAGGGAATGATAATAGGCATTTTGATTCACAAGGGTGATATGAAGATAAGTGATTTAAGTGAAAAGATCGGCCTTTCTAACAGCACTGTTTCCGGGATCATAGATAGACTTGAGAGACAAGGCATGGTTGAAAGGATGAGAAGCAGCGAGGACAGAAGAGTAGTCTATGTCAAGGTTACGGATGAATTTAAAAAGAATGCAGAGAAATATTTCTGTGAGATTGAAAAAAGATTTGATGTGATAATAAGTAAAGCGACAGAGGAAGAATTGGAAACTATACTTAAAGGACTTAATACGCTTAAAAAGTTACTTGACACTTATTAAAAGTATAAATTATGACATTAAAATTATTGATATCTACATTGAAAAATTAATAATTAGGCATATAATAAATTTATATTATTAATTCAAATAATAAATTGAAAGAGGTGGATGCGATAATGTTGAAATTGCGAAAATATTTTAAACCGTATATTTTTATAACAATTGTTGCTATAATTTTTATATTTATTCAAGCTATGAGTGACTTGGCACTGCCTGATTACATGTCAAACATAGTAAATCAAGGCATACAGCAAGGTGGTATAGTAAATGCTGTACCTGAGGCTGTAAGGCAGAGCCAGATGAATAAACTTATGCTATTTATGAGTAATAGCGATAAAGACAACATATTAAAAGATTATACTTTGATTGATAAAAACAGTCCTGATTATGATAAATATGTCAAGGATTATCCGGCACTAAAAAATGAACCAATTTATGTTTTAAAGAACATAGATAAATCAGAGATAGATAAGATAAATCCTATCATGGGGAAGGCCTTCTTAGCTGTTTCAGGCGTTAATAAAATGAAGGCAAATGCAAAAGGCGGATTTATTACATTTAATAACATGAAGATTCCTGCAAATGTCGATCTCTTTGCGATGTTTGCAAAACTTCCCGAGGAACAGAGGACAAAGATTACAGATGATATGGATAAAAAATTCACAGCACTTGGACCATCTATGATAACACAAGCTGCTGTTGGTGCAGTAAAGGCAGAATACAAAGCACTTGGTATGAATACTGATAAGATTCAAAGTGACTACATCCTAAAAACAGGTCTTATTATGCTTCTTATAACCCTTTTAAGTGCTGCATGTACAATAATGGTTGGCCTTTTAGCATCGAAGGTAGCAGCGGGGTTGTCGAGAGACTTGAGAAAGAAATTATTTACGAGAGTCGAGAGCTTTTCAAATACCGAATTCGATAAATTTTCGACAGCGTCCCTTATCACGAGGACTACAAATGATATTACACAGATTCAGATACTTATTGTAATTATGATAAGGATGGTATTCTACGCACCTATGATAGGCATTGGCGGTGTAATAAGAGCTATAGGCAAAAGTGCATCGATGTCTTGGATAATAGCTCTTGCAGTTTTGGTACTCTTAGGCATAATATTAGTCGTATTTTCAGTAGCGATGCCGAAGTTTAAGTTAATACAAAAACTTGTCGACAGGCTAAATCTTATTGCTCGTGAAAATCTGTCGGGTATGATGGTCATAAGGGCATTCAATACACAGGAATTTGAGGAAAATCGCTTTGATGAGGCAAACCGTGATATTACAAATACAAATCTATTTGTAAACAGAGTTATGGTGACTATGTTTCCTGCTATGATGCTTATAATGAATGGTGTTACACTCTTAATTGTCTGGGTTGGAGCACATCAGATTGCAAACTCCTCAATGCAGGTTGGAGATATGATGGCATTTATGCAGTATGCGATGCAGATTATTTTTGCCTTCTTAATGATGTCAATGATGTTTATTATGATACCAAGAGCATCTGTGTCAGCATCACGTATCGCCGAAGTAATAGAGACAGAGCCTACTATAGTAGATCCAGAAAAGCCAAAACAATTTGATAGCAAATTAAAAGGTGTTGTAGAATTTAAGAACGTATATTTCAGATATCACGGCGCAGAGGATGATGCACTAAAAAATATAAGCTTTAAAGCGGTGCCTGGTAAAACAACTGCCATAATCGGTTCAACTGGTTCAGGCAAAACGACACTCATAAGCCTTATTCCACGATTCTATGATGTTACAGAGGGGCAGGTATTAGTCGATGGTGTTGATGTAAGAGATGTAAAGCAATCAGAGTTAAGGCAGAAAATCGGTTATGTACCACAAAAAATCACACTATTTAAAGGTACTGTAAATTCAAATATTAAATTTGCTGATGAAAATGCTAAAGAATCAGATGTAAAAAAGGCTGCAGAGGTTGCGCAAGCTTTAGAATTTATAGAAAAGCTGCCAGATGGTTTTGATAGCGAGATATCCCAGGATGCCACAAATATATCTGGTGGCCAGAAGCAGAGGCTATCAATTGCCCGTGCACTTCTAAAGAAGCCTGAAATATACATTTTTGACGACAGCTTTTCTGCCCTTGATTTTAAGACAGACAGGGCATTGAGAAAAGCACTTAAAGAATACACAGGTAAAAGTACGGTTATCATAGTTGCACAGCGCATATCGACCATAATGAATGCTGATCAGATAATCGTGCTTAATGATGGTGAGATAGTCGGAATTGGAACACATGATGAGCTTATGGAGAATTGTGAGACATACAGGGAGATCGCATATTCACAGCTTTCAAAGGAGGAATTGGCATGAGCGATGTGAAAAAGCCACTCAGCAATAGGCGTCCTGGTGTGAGAGGCCATGGACCTATGGGACATGGACCGATGGTTGGCGGCGAAAAAGCCAAAAACTTCAAAGGTACTATGAAAAAACTTATAGATTATTTAAGTGCATATAGATTTTCTATAATAATAGTATTCATATTTGCAGCCTTGAGTGCAGTATTTACAATAGTAGGACCGAAGATATTGAGCAAAGCTGTGACAAAATTATTTGAAGGTGTCATGAATAAAGTAGCAGGTACTGGTGAAATTGATTTTAACTATATCGGAAGAATTATCATGATCCTAATAGGATTGTATGTGCTAAGTGCATTATTTGGATATATTCAAGGATGGATTATGACGAATGTTACCATGAAAGTGACGTATCGCTTTAGAAAGGACATTATGGAGAAAATCAACCGTATGCCACTAAAATATTTTGATGGAACAAATCACGGTGAGATATTGTCGCGTATTACAAATGATGTTGATACGATAAGCCAGACATTAAACCAGAGCTTAACGCAGATTATTACGTCTGTCACGATGATCGTTGGCGCCTTAGGAATGATGCTGAGTATAAGTATTACTATGACATTAGTGACATTCTTAATAATACCTCTTTCAATGGGTTTAATTATGTTTATTGTGAAATATTCGCAAAAGTATTTTAAGGAACAGCAGGATTATTTAGGACATGTAAACGGCCATGTTGAGGAGATGTACGGTGGACATACCGTAATGAAAGCTTTTAATTATGAAGAAAAAAGTATTGAAAAATTTGATAAATATAACAACAAATTGTATGATGTTGCGTGGATGTCACAATTTTTAACGGGATTAATGATGCCTATAATGAATACAGTCAGCAATTTAGGCTATGTCGCAGTTACAGTATTAGGTGGATGGCTTACAATTAAGGGGACAATACAAGTCGGTGATATTCAGGCATTTATCCAGTACGTACGCCTATTTACACAACCATTAGCACAGGTTGCAAATATTTCTAATATACTCCAGCAGACGGCAGCATGTGCAGAGCGTGTATTTGAATTCTTAGAAGAGGAAGAAGAATCGCCAGAGGTTGAAAGCCCAGTAAAACTTGAAAATGTAGAAGGTTATGTGGAATTTGAGCATGTACACTTCGGGTATAACCCAGATAAGACAATAATAAATGATTTTTCAGCATCTATAAAACCAGGCCAGAAAGTAGCTATAGTCGGACCAACCGGTGCGGGAAAGACAACAATTGTTAAACTTTTGATGCGCTTTTATGATGTGAACAAAGGCAGGATATTGATAGATGGACATGATATAAGAGAATTCACGAGAAGAGATTTAAGGTCTTTGTTTGGAATGGTTCTTCAGGATACATGGTTATACAATGATACGATTATGAATAATATAAGGTACGGAAAACTTGACGCGACAGATAAGGAAGTAATATGGGCTGCAAAAGCGGCTCATGTAGACCATTTTGTCCATATGCTTCCAGGTGGTTATAATATGATTTTGAATGAGGAGGCATCAAACGTATCGCAAGGTCAAAAACAGCTTATAACAATAGCGAGGGCGATACTGGCAGATCCAAAGATATTAATTCTTGATGAAGCGACGAGCTCTGTCGATACACGTACAGAAGTGCTTATACAAAAAGCTATGGATAATCTCATGAAAAACCGCACAAGTTTCATTATTGCACACCGCCTCTCAACAATAAGGGATGCAGATTTGATACTTGTCATGGACCATGGTGACATTGTTGAACAAGGTACACATAAAGATCTCCTTGCAAAAGGCGGTTTCTATGCGAGCCTCTATAATAGCCAGTTTGAAGACAATGAAATGGCAAGCTAAAAAAGGACAGTTGGACAGGAGAGAGTTTGTACCCAAATAAAATAGGACAGGGAAAGTTCCTTGTCCTAATTAAATTTAAATTAAGCAAAATGAGGTATATTGATAGTTGCATGACTTATCCACAGGTAAATGTGCATATGTGGATAAGTCGATGTTAAAACACAATAAATTTAAATATGCCATAATTAGACGAGTTTCGAGCATGTATATTGTATGAAAAAAGTTGCACACAGAGGTGCTGTTAATAAAATATCCCTCGATTTTATACTATTATATTCATAAACTGGGGGTAATTGTTATATAATCATGTATCAAAAATAATTTATTTATATTAATTCGCTGGGAAGTGAAAGCACTCCAACGAATCCATTAGTTCGCACAATATTTTAATAATTGCTGGTGATGATATGGTAAATAGTTGAATATTGTTATATAATATTTTATAAGAGGTTTTAAAAGATGGTTTGAGCTTATGTGATATCTACCATAAACTTATGGTAAGTTATAAAACTGCGAAAGGGGGTACCCGAAATTCGGGTATTTGACAAATGAAGTTTTGTTCATTGAGGTCTGGAAGCAGTGGCAATGCTACATATATTGGTTATAAAGATGTAAATATTCTAGTAGATGCTGGTTTAAGCGGCAGGACAATAGAAAAATGCCTTGAAAATATCAACGTGAATCCATCAGATCTAACAGCGATACTTATTACACATGAGCACAATGACCATATAAAGGGTGCAGGTATCTTATCGAGAAGGTACAACATTCCCATATATGCAAATGAAGCTACATGGTCCGCCATGGAAAATCTATTAGGTGAGATCGATTATAATAATAAATGTTATTTTAAAACAGGAGAAGTATTTAACATAGGTGATGTAAGAATAAGACCCTTTAAGAAATCCCATGATGCGGCAGAACCCGTAGGTTTTTCCTTTTTTTGCGGGAGAAATAAAGCAACAATTGCTACAGATTTAGGTTATATGAGCAAAGGCGTCGCAGCAAATATAATGGATTCTGACATTGTCCTTCTCGAGTCGAACCATGATTTGGACATGCTTATAAACGGATCGTATCCGTGGCCATTGAAGAAGAGGATACTATCTGATCATGGTCATTTGTCAAACAAAGCGGCAGGGGAGGCACTTAAAAAACTCATAGAGATGAAATCAATAGGTATAGTTTATCTCGGACATTTAAGCCAGAACAACAATAGACCTGAGATAGCATATGGAACAGTTACAGAAATGCTTAAAGAAAATGGAATTAATTATGAAGTAAATATGGCATTAAGATATACTGAAAGTGATGTTATTGAAATATAAAAGGGCCTTTATGGCCCTGTACCAATGCCGTATATTTTCCATGGTGAGTCTTTTGTCACTTTTGCAACTATTATGAAAAGAGCGTTTTTCCCATCTTTAAAACCTACTTCATTTTTAAACTTCATATCAACATTCACTAAAAATTCCTTGCTTTCAAATACATCCATATTTTTACCGGGAACCCAATTTGTATTCTCCTCGATTTTATTGACAACTGCAGATTTTGTGTTCATTTCTATGCTATAAGGGTCAAAAGAAGTGTTGTAAAGCGTGTTATTTTTTCTATTAATATAGAGCATATTGTGAAGCATATTAATCGACAATGTAGAATATATCGCTTTAGTATCACCTTTATTAATCCCATTAAAGAATGCATATATAAGTTCTTGTGGCGTTAGTTTATCAGCATCAGGTGATGACAAATCCTTCAAAAAGCCGTTGGCATTTACCCATTCTATCCAAGGCTTTTCTGTCAGGTCCTCAATATAATTCTTTTTCAGCGAAAGTGGTGTTGATGCATTGAATTCAAGCCATGCCCCGACAATGTTTTCACCGTCTCTTAAAATAACAGCATTTGTAGGGTATGAATGTTTACTGTTTTCGCCCTTTCCAGAAAGCTTTTCATTTAACCTGTATATAACTGCTTTGACATCTTTTCCTTTATATTTTTCTATATTATATCCTATATCCTTTGAAAGAAAATTGACTTCACTCCAGTATAATCCAATAGGCATGTCATTTGGTGAAATATGCCAGTCTGACGGAATGCTCACGTCAAAATATTGTGCTTTTTTTTCTGGACTAAAGCCATATTTCAAAAGAAATTTTGTATCATCCTTATATGCATCAAATGGGCCTTTAGCACAAGCAGATGATAAAATGGTGGTTATTATCACTAAAATCAATAAAAACTTTTTCAAACTTCATCTCCCCCTGCAACGTATTTAAGTATATTATATAACAAAACATGTCTAAAAAAGTTACATATTTATTAATTTTCTAAGGCATTTTTTCGGTTTTTAAAAAATTTTTTTTAGAAAACGTTGAAGTACCCTTGATTTTTTTAGCTTACTATGTTAAAATGTACACAATATATGGATATTTGTTCACCATACAAATACATATCTATTACTTTTGTGAAAGGGGAATAATATTGGGAGAAGATAGCAAGCTTTATATAATAAGGGAGGAGATACTTTCTGATGCACTTAAAAAAACACTTAAAGTAAAGGAACTTATCGAAACAGGTGAAGCAAAAACTGTCAATGATGCGGTAAAAAAAGTCGGCATGTCGAGAAGTGCTTTCTATAAGTACAGGGACTATATATTTCCATATTCTAAATTCAGCAAAGGAAAGATTATCACACTGTCCCTCTTATTAGAGCACATGCCAGGGATACTTTCATCGATCCTAGATATCATTGCATCGCTAAGAGGAAATGTAATAACTATAAACCAAAGTATGCCATCACTTGGTGTTGCCAGTGTGTCTATTTCCGTTGATACTCAATATATGGAGGTTAATATTGAGTCACTTATAAAGAAAATAGAAGCAGAACATGGGGTTAGAAAGATAGAGATATTAGGAGAATAATTTAACTTATGTCATTCAGAGCACAGCTTAAATCCGAGGCTGTGAGGGATACCCATGATTATATTTTACACCTATTTATGTACTTTTTTATTTTGAGTAAAGCGAATAATCCAAAAACAAAAAATGATTATGATTCAATTTGATAATTTCACAAAATATAGCAGTTTATAGGAGAAAGGAAGGATTTATAGCATGAAGATTGGTCTTATGGGGCTTGGTACTGTTGGTTCTGGCGTTGTACGCCTTATTGAACAAAATGGAGAAGCCATTGAAAAAAAGATTGGACAAAAAATAGAGATTAAAAAGATACTTGTAAAAGATCCTGAAAAAAAGAGGATGCCTCAGGTAGAGGGGAAAATCACGATAGTGCCTGAGGATATATTGGAAGATCCTGAGATAGATGTTGTTGTTGAAGTAATGGGCAAAGAGCATCCTGCCCTTGAATATATGAAAAGAGCGATTGAAAATGGGAAAAGTGTTGTAACAGCCAATAAAGAGGTAATTTCAAAACACGGTAAAGAACTCATAAAGCTTGCAAATGAAAGGAAAGTAAGCCTTCTTTATGAGGCGTCAGTTGGTGGCGGCATACCGATTATAAGGCCGCTTAAGCAGTGCCTTGCAGCAAATAAGATATACGAAATAAAGGGGATATTGAATGGCACGACAAATTATATCTTGACAGAGATGAAAGAAAGAGGCATGAGCTTTGAAGGTGTATTGAAGGAGGCACAGCAAAAGGGCTATGCAGAGCTTGATCCAACAGATGATGTTGATGGGTTTGACGCTGCAAGAAAGCTTGCAATACTTTGTACGCTTTCATTTAATAAATATGTCGTGCCGGATGATATTTATACAAAAGGTATAAGGACAATATCAAAAGAGGATATACAATATGCAGAAGAATTGGGATATACGATAAAGCTTATAGCCTTTGGCAGAATTGATGATGACGGAAAGCTAGAAGCATGGGTGCACCCGGTAATGATATCAAAAAGTAATCCGTTAAATGGCGTAAATGGTGTGTATAACGCGATATTAGTCGAAGGAAATGCTGTAGGAAGGCTCATGTTTTATGGGCAAGGTGCTGGCATGATGCCGACAGCAAGTGCCGTTGTTGCTGATGTCATCGATGTTGTAAATCACATACCGGGACAAAATGGATACGAAGACGCAAAGGTTCAAAACATTGTGGATACTGTATCTAAGTATTATATAAGGCTTACTGCACTTGATAAGCCGGGTGTCATGAGCAAAATAACAGGTGTCTTGGGCCAAGAAGGTATAAGCTTAATATCTGTTGTACAAAAAGAAGTAAGAGGTGAATATGCGGAGATAGTTTTAATAACGCACAACGCGGTGACAGGGAGCATATTCAATGCACTTAAAAAGATCGAAAAGTTAGAGGAGATAGATAAAGTAGCAAATGTCATAAAAGTTGAGGGGGAAGAATGATGGAGTGGGACGGTATCATAAAATCTTATAGGGAATATTTGCCAAAAATAGACGATGAAAATATTATAACATTAAAAGAAGGAAATACACCCTTAATAGAAGCAACTAACCTTGAGAGGAAGTTACCCGGTTTAAAGATATATTTAAAATATGAAGGATTAAACCCAACAGGCTCATTTAAAGACAGAGGTATGACTGTCGCAGTATCGATGGCAAAGCAGGAAGGATCACATGCCGTTGTTTGTGCATCGACAGGAAACACATCTGCATCTGCGGCAGCATATGCAGCAAAAGCGGGACTAAAATGCGTCGTCCTTATACCTGGTGGAAAGATTGCCTTAGGCAAATTAGCACAGGCAATAGCATATGGTGCAGAGGTAATCGCCATAAATGGCAATTTCGACGATGCACTGAGGCTGGTTAGAGAAATATCCAAGAAACATCCTATAACAGTCGTTAATTCAATAAATCCATATAGGCTCGAAGGACAAAAATCTTCTTCATTCGAGATATGCGATTTATTAAAAGAGGCACCAGATTATCTCGCGCTTCCTGTTGGAAATGCTGGCAATATTACGGCATATTGGATGGGATTTAAGGAATACCATAGAATAGGAAAGATTGATAAGCTTCCGAAGATGATAGGATTTCAGGCAGCGGGTGCCGCCCCTATCGTTGAAAATAGGATATTTGAACATCCTGAGACAATAGCAACGGCTATAAGGATAGGAAATCCAGCAAGCTGGCAAAAAGCAGTTGCTGCAAGAGATGAATCAGGCGGTCTTATTGACAAAGTTACTGATGAAGAAATATTGAATGCATATTCTCTTCTTGCAAAAAGTGAAGGCATTTTTGCAGAGCCTGCATCCTGTGCACCGATTGCAGGTATAATCAAAAAATACAATGAAGGGCTTTTTAAAGAAGGTGACACAGTTGTATGCATCCTTACAGGAAATGGCTTAAAAGATCCAGATACAGCTATAAAGCTTGGCGGAGGCAATGTTAAGACTGTTGATGCTGACTTAAAAGCATTAGAGGGTGTAATATATGGATAAATCTGTCCATGTGAGGGTACCGGCATCAACGGCAAATCTTGGTCCGGGCTTTGATTGCCTTGGTATCGCACTAAATCTGTACAATGATATATACATGGAGTTATCTGGTGATGGACTGATTATTGATGTTATAGGGGAAGGCGTTTTTAATATAGAGCGGAATGAAGAGAATCTAATTTATAAAGCGGCAAAGAAGGTTTTTGACAGATTGAATATAAATGTTGACGGATTGAGGATTACAACAGTCAATAGAATTCCTATGGGAAGCGGCCTCGGCAGCAGTGCTTCTGCAATAATTGGGGGGATGGTGGCAGCAAATATTTTATGCGGTAAACCCTTAAGACAAGATGAAATACTGGATATGGCGTCAATGATGGAAGGCCATGCGGATAATGTCGCACCTGCATTAAATGGTGGCTTTAATGTAGCGACATTTGACGGCAAAAAAGCCTATTACATTAAAAAAGATTTAAAAGATGATCTAAAATTTATTGCATTTTATCCAAATAGGGAATTGAAGACGTCAAAAGCCAGGGGTATACTTCCACCGATGATAGAATACAAAAATGGCGTATTTAATGTAGGAAGAGCTTCGTTATTGACTGCAGCATTTTTTACAGAAAATTATGATATGCTGAAATTTGCTTCACAGGATATGCTCCATCAGGTGTACCGCAAAGAATTTATACCTGAGATGTACTATGTAATAGAAGCAGCATTAAAAGGCGGTGCATACGCCGCATTTTTGAGTGGGGCAGGACCGACGATGATGGCGATTGTAAATGATGAAAAAGTCGAAGATGTCATGGAATCGGTTAAAAGTGTTTATGATGAAAGAAATTTGCCATTTCAAGTATATAATTTAAAATGTGATAATGTTGGTGCATGCATAGTGTAGGGGTTCATTCATTGAGCCCTTTTTATTATTTTTCTCATCTTTTATCCATGATTATTTACATTAATTATAAAACATATAACTGTGATATAATAAAATTAAATAATATTTTAAGGAGGTTTTTTCATGAAGAGATATATATCCTTTTTCCTTGCATTTATAATTACCATAAGCTTATTATTTGCAGCACCAGTCACTACATATGCAGGAACTGACAGCACAATAGATCAAGATTTAAGCGACATAGGCTCAATTATGCAGTTTATAAAGGATAATTATGTAGGCAATGTGACAAATGATGAAATGAGAGACGCAGCAATTAAAGGCATATTATCATCACTTGATAAATACAGTACATATTTTACAAAAGATGAGATGAGCGCATTTAATCAGTCAACATCAGGAGTATTCAGCGGAATAGGTATGGTTGTTGAACAAAGAGACAGCAATATCGTAGTTGTATCTACTGTAGATGGTTCGCCGGCACAGAAAGCTGGCATTAAAAGCGGTTATATCGTTGTATCTGTCGATGGCAAAGATGTTAAGGGCATGAATATAAATATTGTTACAAATCTCATAAAGGGTGATAAAGGTACAAAGGTCAAAATAAGCTTTTTTGTCGACGGACAGGTCAAAGAATATGAATTAACAAGGGATATAATTAAGATAAACCCTGTGTCATATAAGATAATAAATGGCATAGGATACATAGATATAAGTGAATTCAATGAAAACACAACAGAAAATGTGAAAAAAGCCCTCGATTATATAGATCAATATAACGTAAAAAAGATTGTTCTTGATTTAAGAGATAATCCTGGCGGATTCCTATCAGAGGCTATTAATGTGGCAAACTTTTTTGTACCAGCAGGATTGGTCCTAACAGTCGATGTTAAGGGTAATGACGATCAAAAATATTATTCATTCCTAAAAACACAAAAATATAAACTCGCTGTTTTGATAAATGGCGGTACAGCATCAGCAGCAGAAATATTGGCAGGAGCCATACAGGATACAAAGGCAGGTATATTGGTCGGTGAAAAATCATATGGCAAAGGAACTGTTCAGACGGTTATACCTTTTAAAGACGGTAGTGGAATGAAACTCACCATTGCAAAATATTTGCTGCCATCCGGAAGATGTATTGATGGTACAGGACTAAAACCAGATGTAGAAGTGAAAGATAATAGAGCCTTGCTTCCTGACTTAATATATACAAAGGATTTGAAGAAAGGCGATGCGGGAAGCGATGTAAAACTCCTTCAGGCATATCTGAATCTTTTAGGCTATTATAAAGGTGAACCAAATGGATACTTTGGAAACGACACATATGACGCATTGATGAGTTTTCAGCAAAAAGCCGGAATAAATGCATCAGGTGTATTTGACAAAAACACGAAAGATGCGGTTTCATATTTCTATAACTTGACACTAAAAAACGATGACCAGCTAAATAAAGCATTGGAGTTATTAAAATAAAAGGGCTGCAGTAATTGAGCTATGGTAAGTAGAATGCCTAGCACATAGGAAAGGAACGGTCGGTAATTTATGAAGATATTATTAGCGCCCGATTCCTTTAAAGGGAGTTTATCATCAAAAGATGTATGTAATGCTTTAAAGGAAGGGATAAAAAGGGCTATTGATGCAGAAATATTAGAAGTTCCTATAGCTGATGGCGGCGAAGGCACTGTAGAGGCGATGGTTGTCTCTGCCGGCGGCAGGATCATTGGCGTAGATGTAACAGGGCCACTTGGAGAAAGAGTTAGGGCATATTACGGGATTCTAAATGATGGAACAGCTGTCATTGAAATGGCTGCATCATCAGGTCTTTACCTTGTACCAGAGGATAAAAGGAATCCTCTTTTTACAACTACATATGGTGTTGGTGAGGTGATAAAAGCCGCCCTTGACAATGGATGCCGCAATTTCATAATAGGTGTGGGAGGAAGCTCAACAAATGATGGTGGTGCCGGAATGGCACAGGCACTTGGTGTTAAACTTCTCAGCAAAGATGGAAATAACATACAATATGGCGGAGGAAATCTTGACAAATTAGTTAGCATAGATTTAACCAACATTGATAAAAGAATTTATGAAAGCAAATTCACAGTCGCATCTGATGTGGATAATCCATTGTGCGGTGAAAGAGGTGCATCTTATGTGTATGGACCGCAAAAAGGTGCAACACCTGAAATGGTAGATCTGCTTGATAAGAATTTAAGGCACTATGCAGATATTGTGGAAAAAGCGATTGGCAAGGATATGTCAGAATACCCCGGTGCAGGTGCCGCAGGTGGACTTGGCTTCGGACTCATGGCATTTCTCAATGCAAACCTAAGGCCTGGCATAGAGATAGTAATGGAAGTTGCAAAAATGGAGGAGAAAATAAAATCATCAGATATTGTAATTACCGGCGAGGGTAATACAGATTACCAAACAGCCTTTGGAAAAGCACCGGCAGGTATAGCGAAACTTGCAAAGAAATATCAAAAACCTGTAATAATATTGTCAGGCGGGTTGGGACGCAACTATAAAGACCTCTATAAAATAGGCGTTACATCCTTATTCAGTATAGTCGATAGACCCATGACACTAAAAGATGCAATGATAAATACAGAAGAACTAATAAAAAATAGGATAGAGGATATAATGCGAACTTTAATAGTGTTTGTACAGAGTTGAAAGAAGAACCGTCCCTTTTTAATAAAGAATTAGGGGCGGCTTGTTTTTTATTGAATATCTTAATAAAACATGTATTTATAAAAAAGTTGTAATAATAAAAATATATTATAGTTAAAATTATTATGCAAATAATAGAAAAATCGAAAAAATAAAATTTTAATAATACCTATTGCATAATATTTGTTTATGTTATAGAATATAAATCATAAATAGGAAACAAATGGTTAATAAATATTAATATATTTAAATAAAACACTTCGAATATCAGCTTAAAAATCAAGTATAATTATACAGCTATCATGGCATATGCCTTGATATAGATTTTATTAGGAGGGAGGATAGTTTTTACAAATAATAAATATAAAAGGGGGTTAAGGTAATGAGAAAAAAACTTTTAGTGTTAATCCTAACATTTCTTATGGTATTTGGGACAATTGGCTCATATGCCAATGCCGAGATATTTAATACAAATCAAAATGCAATAAAATTTTTCTCAAATGATAAACAAGAGGTAACTAATTTTATCAATTCTCTAAATGGAATTAGGTTACCACAAAATGCAAAACAAAATGGTCCATTGACGAATGGCCTATTAACTACTTCACATTCATATAACTTAGTTATTCTATCCGATGGAACAGATTTGACAAGCCAATTAAATAAAATTGGTACATCCAAAAAGGTAGGCGACAATATATTCACATTGGATATTAATGAGAATAACCTATCAAAGTTATTGAATGTGACAGGCATCAAAGGCATATCGCTTGATAATATCTATAATGTTGATCCAAAAGAAAGAAATCCAATAAATTATGTAAATAAACTTCCGTTTAAACCAGATGTTGAATCAACAGAGGATGATACAAATGCGGATAAATTCTACCAAATGGGATATGACGGGAAAGGTGTAACAATTGCCATAATAGATACTGGCGTAGATCCTATCCATGAGATGCTTCAAAATGCAGATGGAGATATAAAGGTGATCGATTGGCAGGACTTCACTGGAGAGGGAGATGTTTCATTAAATATCGAGACAACAGTTCAATCAGTATATAGTGATGTCTATGGTAGCCCAGCAATTACAATAAAGCCAAATGTAGAAAATAAGGCATACAATGATATTTTAAATGCTTTAAAACTAACTACTATTAATACTGTTAATCAATCTGTATATGGTGAAGTATACAATGAAGTCTACAAAGAAGTATACATCCCAGATACAGGTACATATATTAAGATGCCTGACGTCATTCCTGACGGAGCAAAGGTTTATGTAGGAGAGCTCCATGAAAATATATTTCCTAATGAAATATATTTTGGATATAGACCTGGAGCTAATACAGGTTTTGATTTCAACCGAGATGGTGATAAGACTGACAATTATTATGTCTTAGGTATCGACATCGATGGAAATGGTTCACCCGATATAGTAGCTGTTGACACAAATCAAAACAACAACATTGCTGATGATACACCTCTTATACCATATAAAGATGGAATAGAAAAGCTTAATACACCCTTTGTAGCTTCATTTCCTAATGATCCAAATGTACCAGAAGGTGCGCCACCAGCAAAGATGAATTTTGTCTTAACAGGCATATTCAAAGGAGACAATGGTGTATACATTGCAAATTTAGGTTTTCCAGGTGGCTCACATGGTACACATGTTGCAGGCATATCTACCGGGAGTGGAAGCTTAAGAGGATTAGCTCCAGGTGCGAAGGTGATGGCATTAAAAGCACTTGGCACGAATGTCGGTGGTGCAACATCAGGCATTATGGCTGCTATGGAGTATGCAGCTAAGAATGGCGCAGACATAGTGAATATGAGCCTTGGCTCATCGCCAGATATAAATGATGGAACATCACCAGAATCACAGCTTGCAAATGAACTTTCAAAAAAATATCATATAATATTTTCTATATCAGCAGGTAATGAAGGACCTGGCATAAATTCAATTGGTGCACCTGGCGACAGCACAGAAGCAATTACCTCTGGCGCATATATTTCACACGATACATGGCTCGAATATGGATATAATGTTCCAGGTGATGGACTTTGGTATTTCTCATCTGTTGGTCCAAGAGAAGATGGTGGATTAAAGCCTACTATCATAACACCTGGTTCTGCTATATCAAGTGTACCGGAATGGGATGTGTGGGCAGGAGGCCAATACAGAGGACCATATGATCTATATCAGGGAACAAGTATGGCAGCACCACAGACATCTGGTTTATCAGCACTTCTATTATCAGCAGCCAGAAAAGATAAACTAATTGGACCTAATGACAGGTTAGATCCAGAACTTGTAAGTGAAGCCTTGATCAAGACGGCTAGACATATCGGCGATTATGCACCTGTCGAAGAAGGTGGCGGACTTCCCGATGTTGTTGCCGCATATGATTATATTAAGAATAAACTTGGTGCTACTAAGGACGACATAGAAGTTGCTACAGATTACAAGGAAAAAATCACAAACACAACAGGTGTATACGTAAGAAACGGCAATATACCTGATACTGTTAATGCATATATCAAAAACGATGGAAGCACTGATATTACCCTTAACATTTCAAATAGTATAGGGTATATATCATTAGATAAATCTACATTAAATATACCAGCGGGTCAGATTGGTAATGTAGTTTTATCAATAGATAAATCAAAATTACAGCCTGGATTAAATAGTGGTGTAATTACACTTGATGATCCAGCTACAAAGTTGATAGATGGTTCGATACCCGTTACAATTGTTGTTCCAACTAACCTTGATAAAGATTCATTGTATTTAAGCGATACAAAAGGAGAAGTACCTGTATCACATTATACAAGGCATTTCTATAGAGTACCTGACGGTGTAAAGAGTTTTAAGATCGATTTGACATCACTTGAAACAGAAAAAGGTGTTGGAAGGATCAGAGCAACACTATTTGATCCAAATGGCATAGAATATAATCCTAACGAAATATTATATACAACACCTGATACGCCAACTGTTACAAGATCGGTATATAATCCACTTCCAGGTGTTTGGGAAGTAAATGTATATGAAAGTTTTGCATCATCAGTCCCAGTTGCACAGTATGATTTGAAATTCATGCTGACAGGACTTGTTCCAAAACCTGATACTTGGAGTGAATCAGGTGAAGTAGGTACAAATCTTGAAAAGCAGTTTAGTCTTACAAATTTAACTGATGCAGATCAAGACGTGAAATATGTAGGAACAGGTCTGGTTGATTTAAATACACCGCCTAAAGTTACACATCCTGTGATAGATGTTAATAGTGATAGTGACACAGATCTTTTTGGACATGGATATATTGAGTTTTTTAAAGTAACAAAAGATAATCCTAATTTTGTCTATGAAGTATCTATTAGCGATGACAATCCTGCTGATGACCTTGACTTGTATCTATTTAAGTTAAATGACGATGATAAGTCGCTATCACAATATGCAATGGACGCAGATGGGGATTCTAATGAAAGTATAAAGCTTAAAGCCTTGCCAGCAGGAACATATATACTTGATGTAAATGCATTTGCAGTGCCATCTGGTAAAGCGACTGTAAATCTTTCAAAGAAAGCACTGTTTGCAAGTGATGCTGTTAAAGGGTCAGATATGACTGTAACTGGCAGCGAGACAATAAAGCAAAATGAAACAGGCAGTATGAATGCGAAGATGACAATACCTGAAACACCGTCAAATTATGCAGGATTAATTGTGGTAAACGACAAAGATGGTAATATGTTAACGAGGATAAACGTCAGTGTAAATGCATTACCAAAGAGTGTGACACTGAAGAATATAGTTTCAGATCATGAAAAAGTAGAATTAAATAAAGGTGATACAGTTCAGCTAAAAATTACTGCAAATTATTCTAATGGAACAACGACAGATATTACAAATGATGCGACATACGTTGTAAAAGATTCAAGTATTGCCTCTGTTGATAAAGGCCTAGTAAAAGGCTTAAGCAAAGGTGAAACAGTCCTTGACATAACATATGGCAGTGTTTCAACAACTGTCAATATAAAGGTAAATGAAGTATCACAACCAGGTGGAGGAGGCGGCGGTTCGACACTACCTTCAAGCGGCGGAAGTACAAACCCACCATCAAGTGGCACAGGGGAAATACCAACAACAGGTGATAATACCTCAACAGAAAGCAAAACCGTAAAAGTTCCTATTGACGGTGCTTCCGTTGAAACAGCTGCAAAAGATTTATCAATGACTTTTGCTGACGGCACATTCAATGGTGAAGTGACATTAAAAATAACACCATTAAAAGTAGAAGATATAAATAAGACCTCAAATATTAAATTAATAGGAAGTGCCTATGAAATAGATACAAATGGTGTACAACCAAGCAAGCCTGTAAAAGCAGTATTTAAGTATGATGACAAAAACTTAAATGGCATAGATGAGAGATTGATATCTGTATTTACTTATAAAGATGGAAGATGGGAATCTGTAGGTGGTACAGTTGATACTACAAATAATACAGTGACTGTAAATCTTACACATTTCTCAGAATACGCTTTGATGGCAAAAGATATTAATTTCTCTGATACTGCATCAAATTGGGCAAAGGATGATATTAAAGTACTTGCATCCCGTGACATAATATCAGGATATGAAGATAATACATTTAAGCCAGATAAAGCTGTTACAAGAGCAGAATTCATATCAATGCTTACTAGAGCTCTTGCCATAGATGGAAATAATGCAAATATACCATCTTTTAAAGATGTAAAATCCAGTGACTGGTATTATGGTGCAGTTGAAGCTGCAAAACAAGTCGGATTAACATCAGGTTATGAAGATGGGACATTTAGGCCAAATGCAGAAATATCAAGACAGGAAATGACCGCTATGATAGTTAATGCATTAAGAGCCAATAAAGTAGCTCAGTTCTTACCAACAGGAAATGCGGCAGAACTTAACAAGTTTAGAGACAATGGGAAAGTACAGGATTGGGCGAAGGACTCAATGGCAATAGGTGTTATAAATGGCCTTATCCAAGGTACTGATTCTGAAACATTGTCGCCTGATGGTACATCAACAAGGGCAATGGCGGCAGCAATGATTTTAAGGATGCTAAAACAGCTCGGAAGAATATAAATCATACTGATGGCATGGCCTTTGGGCCACAAATATCTGTAAAAGCGTAAGATGCGAAACATATTGCACTTTCAAGCTAAGCCTTATGTAATTCAAATTCATTACATAAGGCTTTTTTATCTATCTTTTTAATTTTTAGAAGCTCAATTTATTGAACCTGTTGAAAAAAAGAATTATACAAGGTAATATTTTTTGATATATAAGAAAATGATTATATTAATCATATTGTCTACTAATAGTAGACAAATGTATTTTCCTATTGCATTTTTCCCTTTAATAGTTTATCATATTAAATAAATATTTATGTAGGGTGTGAGAAAATGAATGGAAAAATTCTTATGACGCCAGGGCCAACGATGGTACCCAGCGATGTTTTAGATGTATGTCATCTTCAACCATTACACCATAGGACACCAGAGTTCTATGAACTTTTTTCATGTCTTAATTCAAATCTTAAAAAGATATTTAAAACAAATATGGAAGTCATGACGCTTACATCATCAGGTACAGGCGGCATGGAAGCAGTTATAGCAAATCTTTTTAAAAGAGGCGACAGAGTTCTAATTGCCAGTATAGGGCATTTTGGTGAGAGATTTTATGAAATAACAAAGACTTACGGACTCAATTCAGAAATCATTGATTTTGGATGGGGCAATGCAGTTGACCTAGAAAGATTAGAAGATACTCTTAAAAAAACAAGTTATAAGGCATTGCTCGTAACACAGAATGAGACATCAACAGGTGTTACAAACGATATTAAATCAATTTCAGAAGTCGCGAAAAAATATAATATACCAATTGTAGTAGATGCTGTAAGTTCGCTTGGGGGTATACCTCTCGAGATGGATGCATGGGGATTAGATGCTGTTGTGACATGTTCACAGAAATGCCTCATGTCACCGCCGGGATTAAGTTTTGTATCTTTAAGTGAAAGAGCATGGAAAATGGCAGAAGAATCAGATTTACCTAAGTTTTATTTTGACCTTAAAAAGGCGAGAAAAGGTGTTTTAAAGGATAAGCCTGATACGCCATATACACCAGCAGTTTCAACTATTATGGCTACTAAAAAAGCTACAGATCTATTGCTTAATATTGGCATGGAAGCTGTATACAAAAAACAAGCCTCAATCGGTCAAAGAGTGAGAAACTTTGTAAAAGAATTAAGTCTCGAACTTTTTCCTGATGAATCAATATCATCAGACCTTATAACAGCAATTAAGGTACCAGAAGAGTATGAAGCGGGCAAAATAATAAAATATATGTCAGATAATTATGGCATCCTTATAACTGGTGGACAGGCACATCTTAAAGGAAAAATAATTCGCATTGGACATATGGGATACGTAACGGAAGAAATGATTGATAAAACATTCGCAGCACTAAAGGATGCATTATCATCTTTTCAGATCTAAAAAGGTTCATATAATAATGAAATAAATCCAAAGGGGGATATATTGTGAAAGTAATAGTAACAGAAAGGATAGCGGATAGCGGCCTAGAATATCTAAAAGAGTATGTCGACGTCGACTTTAGATTAGACATACCGCGGGAAGAACTCCTTGATATTATAAAAGATTATGATGCTATTATTGTAAGAAGTGTTACAAAAGTCGATAAAGAGTTGATCACAAGAGGAAAAAACTTAAAAGTTATAGGAAGAGCTGGAAATGGTGTCGATAATATCGACCTCGATGTAGCAACAGAAAGAGGCATAATAGTAGTAAATACACCAGAAGGCAATATAATATCAGCGGCTGAGCATACAATAGGCCTTATGCTTTCAATTGCGAGAAATATACCGCAGGCATATAATGGAACAATAAATGGTGATTTTCGAAGAAATAAATTTAAAGGTGTCGAGCTTAGTGGAAAGACTGTTGGCATAATTGGCCTTGGAAGGATTGGCTCACTTGTCGCGACGAGGCTTGCAGCTTTTAACATGAAAGTTATCGCATATGACCCATATATTAGAGACAGCCGCTTTGAAAAATATGGTGCAACAAAGGTAACCTTTGATGAATTATTAAAGGAATCCGACTTTATTACGATCCATACACCAAAGACAGAAGAGACCATAGATATAATTGATGAAGAAGAATTTAAAAAGGTAAAAAGAGGCGTCAGGATAGTCAACTGTGCAAGAGGAGGCCTTATAAACGAAGATGCACTATATAATGCGCTAAAAGAAGGGATTGTCGCGGCAGCAGCACTAGACGTATTTAAAGTTGAACCATCATATGATAGGGAAAAGCAAGACTTTAATAATAAACTTTTAGAGCTTCCAAATGTAGTTGTAACGCCGCATCTTGGCGCATCCACAGTAGAGGCTCAAAATAATGTAGGTATTTCAGTTGCAAAAGAAGTAGTAACAGCATTAAACGGCAAACTTTACGGAAACATAGTGAATTTGCCTGATATAAAAGCAGATGAATTTGGTGAGTTAAAACCCTATATGAAACTATGTGAAGCAATGGGTGCACTGTATTATCAGATAAATGATATACCGATATCATCTGTAGAAATAATTTATAGAGGACATATATCGCAGCATAATACAGATGTTGTTACACTCCATGCATTAAAAGGCCTTTTAAAACCTGCCTTAAAGGAAGGCGTGAGCGTTGTAAATGCACGACTTAGAGCAAAGGAGATGGGTGTAGAAGTAATCGAAGGCAAGATAGACGAGATAAACCATTATTCAAGCCTTGTAATATTAAAAATTACCGATACAAAAGGTGGAATATCACAGTTTGCCGGCACAACATATGGTGATGAAATAAGGATAGTAGAATATTTAGGGCATAAAGTAAATTTCGAACCTACAGAATACATGCTTTTTGTGAGAAATAAAGATATTCCAGGTGTTATCGGACATATAGGAAATGTCCTTGGAGACTTTGGCATAAATATTTCTTCAATGCATGTAAGCCCGAATAAAAGCGATGGAACAGCATTAATGATTGTAAATACTGATAGAGAAATACCACACGAAGCAGTAGAATCCTTAAATAATCTAAATAGTATCTTAAGAGCAAAGGCTGTAAAAGGATTGATATAAAAAATTATATTGTCATTCTAAGTTAAAGCGAAGAATCTCTGACTATTAAGGAATACCACAATAAATATTTTATTTTCTATTAATGTTTTGTACTGTGAAATATTTTGTAAAATTTTATTAAAATCTTGCAGGAAAATTAAATTTAACGTCGAATATAGAAATATATAGAAAAATAGAAAAATATAGAAGAGGAATCGATGATATTTAACCTGTATCTGGGCACCTGGGTTAAATGAAGATAATGGTGCAACCGGCCGTAGTATATTTGTACTGCGGTTTTTTATATGCCTAAAGCGGGCAAAAGGGGTTTATATAGAGAAAGGGATAAGTTTATAAACTTATCCCTTAAATATTTTTGTAATTAGACTAATTTTTAAAATTTATTTGCCGATTTTAACAATAAAAGGAGGTGGTTGATAGAAATATTAGTTTTTTATGTTTGGAAGGGGGTAATATAAAATATTATATTTTAAAAGCATTAAAACAAAAGCTATAATTGGGGGAATAGATATGAACACTAAAACTCGTTTTTCAAAAATATTAGCATTGATAACTGCAGTATTAATGTTAATACCGAGTATTGCTGTTACTGGATTTGCCGATACAAATTCTACATCCGATGCAAAACAATTTACCGATGTCAAAGGACATTGGGCAGAAAATGATATAAATGATTGGGTAGCAAAGGGATTAGTTAGCGGATATGAAGACAATACATTTAAGCCAGATAATCCAGTCACAAGAGCAGAGTTTGTAACGTTTATAGATAGAAGCTTTAAATTGACACAAACAACCGATATAAGCTTTAAAGATGTAAAATTATCAGATTGGTTCTATGCAGACATACAAAAAGCCAAAGCTTCGAATCTTATAGATGGTTATAATGATAATACCGTAAGACCAAATAATCCCATAACAAGGGAGGAAGCTGCTGCGATAGTTGTAAGATTGCTGAAATTACAACCGTCAAGCCAAGATGTATTAAAAAGTTTTAAAGATTTATCGCAGATTTCCGATTGGAGTAGGAATTCAGTAAATGCAGCAGTAGCAAATGGATTATTAGCAGGTTATGGAGATAATACATTAGGACCAACAAAACAAATAACGAGAGCAGAAACAATAGTATTACTCAATAGGGCATTAATTGAACAATCAAAACAAACCTCGGCAGTATCATATGATAAAGCAGGTACATATGGCCCAGAAACAGGTACTAGTACAATCAATAGTGATGTTTTAATATCTGCACCAGATGTAATATTGCAAAATACAATCATTAATGGTAATTTATTAATTGACAAAGCAGTAGGTAATGGCAATGTTACATTAAAGAACGTCACTATAAACGGTACAGTCACTGTTAATGGCGGTGGAGAACACAGCATAGTATTTGATAATTGTATATTAGCAAAAGTAGTTGTAAGAAAAGAAGATGGAAAGGTAAGAGTTGTTGCACAAGGTTCAACAAAAGCTGATTCAGTAAGTTTACAATCAGGTGCAAAGCTTGAAGAAGATAATACAACTGATAAAGGATTCTCAAATGTAACAATAGAAGGGACATTGCCAGCAGGTACGGAGATAGTACTATCAGGAAACTTTGACAACGTAAAAGTTAATGTGCCAGGTGTATCTGTAAGTGTAGCGAGTGGAATAGTTAATAACATAACAGTAAGTGATACCGCAAAAGATGCAAAAATAGACATAGCAGAAGGTGCAAAAGTATCAATACTTGAGGCAAATGTAGCCGTATCTGTCACAGGGAAAGGTTCTATAGAGATAGCAAATATCAATGCGAATGGTGTAACAATAGAACAAAAACCGGCTAATACTAATATAGCAAGTGGCGTAACAGCAACAATTGGTGGACAAAATGTTACAGTACCAAGTACGGGGAGTACAGGAAGCACTGGCAGTGGTATCAGCGGTGGTAGTAATAATTTATCACAAAATCTTTTAGACTTTTTTGATGAAGGTTCACCGTACATTGGTGTTTTTGGATCAAATTATATAGAATTTTTTATAAATAAGCCTAAATTTAATGGAAGAATATATTCAATTGCAAAATTACCAAATAACACAAAACCTAGTATAGATGAATTAATAAAGCAAAGTTATGGTTATGATGTGATTGTAAAAGATAGAGCATCGGTTATTTCAAAGCGAAATTTAAACGCAAATACAAACTATAAAATATATTATCTTGTAGCAGATACTTATGGTAATCCACTTTCAACTATATTTGAACTTGATGCAAAGACTGCCCCAATAGAGATTAATAGCGATCTAAGCATATCAACAATGGGCTTATATAGTAATTTTAATGTAAATATAAATAATACTAAAAACGGCATAAAATATGATAATGTGAAAATCCAATATGACGTGTGGTCAAATTATAATTTACCAATAAGCACCAATGATATATCACTGCAATATAATGATAATGGTAAATGGTTCGATGTACCTATGTATGAAAGAACAACTTACAATGAGGTATACGGAACATTTGGCCCGACAGAAGGTTTTACAGTGAGTGACAACTACAACGAAACTACAAAATTTAGGGTACGGGTAAATAAAGTAAATCAATATTATGTATATATTGATTTATATGATAGTTCGAATTACAATTCTAAACTTATTGGAAGCTATTTTGGAGAGTTAGATGTACAACCAATGTCATTTAACTGCAACGGCTTTGATGATTTTGTCGCTGGTGAAGAAAATCAATTTAGTATAACAGCAAAAACCAATAATGTAACGGATGATGTTTATGCTTTATATAAAGCAACATTGACTGTTGCAGATACGACATATGGCACTACATATGATGATACGTATGGAGTACCTAATCAAGTTATATATTATAAAGTTGGTGATAGCTGGCAACCATTTACTACTGATTCCGGTGGTGTAGCATATTTTGGCCCAGCAAGTGGTTTTAATATTAACCAGATAGGCCTAAATGATGGAATTACGACAATCTTTAAAGCAACTATCGCTAATCCAGGAAACTACAAACTTCAACTTGAATTAGTGAATGCTGAAACAAAACAAACATTAAGTACACCGACCACAATTATGTTTACAGTAAAAACAAAACAATAATAATAAATGAAAAAAATCCGCTCAACAATTCGGGCGGATTTTTTACATAAATTTATATCTTATACGGTATCCTCTTTCTTTTATCGAAATAATGCAATGTATCAATCCCATAAGATTTTACATATTCATATGCATTGTCAAAGTCACGTGCGACATCCTCTGGTGTATGTGCATCTGAATTAACTACGATAGGAATATCATATTTTTTTATCATCGCCATGATTTCTCTTGACGGATAAATTTCGCCTACTGGCTTTCTCCAACCGGCAGTAGAAACCTCAAGTGCTATACCTGTCTTTGCAATCTCTGCAATATTTTTCTCTATTTTATCAAATACCATTGGTGTTGGCCTGTATCCAAATATCTTAACGAGGTCAATATGGCCGATAAAATCGAAAAGTCCGGTTTGTGCCATCTTTTCTATCATGCTAAAATATTCTAAGTATACAGAGTCCACATCACATGTCTTCCATACATCGAGGCAGTCATCAAGGTCGATGCCCCAGTCGCCAATCCAATGAATAGAACCTATAACATAATCCCAAGGATACGGCTTTAAAAAATCCTCAAGCTCTTTTTCTCTTCCGGGTATATAGTCTGCTTCAATACCAAGTTTGACAGGTAGTCCCATTGACTTCGCTTCACATATCAGTGAGACATATTCATTAATATCTTGCCCGCTGTATTCCTTGACCCATTTCCCTCTAAAACCGTCACTTCCAAATGCATCATATCCTTCATCAAATCTATATCCATGCTCTGAAATGCCTATTTCACTAAGTCCTTTATTTAAAGCATTATCGACAAATTTTTTTAGCCAATCAATTGAGTATGGGCCTCTTTCAATATGCACATGATAATCTGCTGCCATAAACTTTCCCCCTTTACTTTAATAAAATCATTATAATATTAAATACAAAATATTGCAACAAAGCGAACTAATGCATGTATAATAAAATTAAACTCCATGAAAGGAGGTGAGACAATGACCACTGGTTTTAAATTTGTCTATATATTATATCACATTATTTTATATAATCCCCCTTTACATTCTCTTAAAACTTATATATAATAAAAAAGTATTTATATTATTGGGGTGTTTTTAATGCGGCATTATCGAGGAAAATTAAAAAAAACATCAAAAAATTAAAGGGATAGAAGTCTCTATTTTTAAAATAGAGATTTTTTTAATGTTTAAACCCTTTAAAAAATAGTATTTCAAATACCGATATAAGAAAAAATAAAAAATGAGGTGAGATGATGGCAAAGTATATATTTGTAACAGGCGGTGTTGTATCATCACTTGGAAAGGGCATAACAGCAGCATCACTTGGAAGGCTTTTAAAAAGCCGCGGTATAAATGTAGCCGTTCAGAAATGTGACCCATATATAAACATAGATCCAGGTACAATGAGTCCATATCAGCATGGCGAAGTATTTGTAACAGAAGACGGTGCAGAGACAGACTTAGACCTCGGCCATTATGAGCGCTTTATAGACATAAATCTTTCAAAAAGCAGCAATATCACAACAGGTAAAGTATACTGGTCGGTAATATCAAAGGAAAGAAAAGGCGATTATCTTGGCGCGACAGTCCAGGTAATCCCACATATAACGAATGAGATAAAAGATCGTATACGCAGAGTTGGCAAAGAGAAAAATGTCGATGTTGTAATCGTCGAGATTGGCGGTACAGTAGGTGACATAGAAAGCCAGCCTTTCTTAGAAGCAATCAGGCAGATGGGTGTAGAAGAGGGCAGCGACAATGTCATGTTCATACATGTTACATTAGTTCCGCATCTTGGTAAAACTGGTGAACTCAAGACAAAGCCGACACAGCATAGTGTAAAAGAACTGAGGTCAATAGGCATTCAGCCCGACATGATAGTATGCAGGACAGAGCTCCCATTGACACAGGACATAAAAGAGAAGATTGGAATGTTCTGCAATGTAAAGCCAGATGCAGTCATAGAGAACCTCGATGTCGACTCAATATATGAAGTGCCATTAGAGCTTGACAAGCAAAAAGTTGACGAATATGTACTGAGAAGACTTCATCTTCCTATAGGTCAGCCAGATTTAAAGGAATGGAGAGCCTTTGTAGAGAGGGAAAAGCACCTTTCAAAAGAAGTTGAAATTGCCTTAGTTGGCAAATATGTGGAGCTTCATGATGCATATATAAGTGTTGTAGAATCATTAAGGCATGCAGGAATTTACCACGATGCAAATGTTAAGATTAGGTGGGTAAATGCAGAGGATGTAGATGACGACACAGTTGATGAACTGTTAAAAGGTGTAAAAGGTATATTAGTACCGGGTGGTTTCGGTGATAGAGGCGTAGAAGGAAAGATAAGAGCGGCACAATATGCGAGAGAGAACAAGATACCATACCTTGGACTATGCCTTGGTATGCAGTGTGCCGTCATAGAATTTGCGAGAAATGTAGCGGGATTAAAAGGGGCTCATTCGACGGAATTCAATGTTGCAACACCACATCCTGTAATAGATCTAATGCCGGAACAGCGTGAAATTGATGAAAAAGGTGGAACGATGAGGCTCGGTGTATATCCATGCAAGCTAAAAGAAGGCACAAAGGCATATGAAGCATATAATGATGAGCTTGTATATGAGCGCCATAGGCACAGATATGAATTCAACAATGAATATAGAGAGCTGCTTACATCAAAGGGAATGGTATTATCAGGATTATCGCCAGATGACAAATTGGTAGAAATAATAGAGATAAAAGATCATCCATTTTTTGTAGCTTCACAGTTTCATCCAGAATTCAAATCAAGGCCATTAAGGCCCCATCCGCTATTCCGCGATTTCATCGGTGCATCTTTATCTTTATAACAGTGCCATGTTACCATAGGGGTTCGATTTGTTAACCCCTTATGGCCTTAAATGTGGAGATACACTCCATATCACAGCAAATTATTGGCATTTTTATCTAAAAAGAACATTATAAAAAAATTCCTAAAATATAACGAAGAAGGTGACATAATGACAAAATCACGAATAAATGAGATAGATATACTAAAAGGAATTGCGATTATCTCGGTACTAATGATACACACAACAAGCAATGCAGTTGTAGTATTAAATAAAACATCTATATCGTATTTCATATTAGCGTCGATAAATAGATTGACACAGTTTGCCGTACCTGCATTCATATTCGCATCTGCCATGCTCCTCATGTACAATTATGGTGATAAACATGATTGGGGAGTATTTTATAAAAGGCGCTTTAAAAATGTCCTATTTCCATACATATCGTGGACTATAATATATGGTGCATACTTAATTGTACGCTATCATATGCCGCTTAAATCAATATTAACTGTAAAAAACCTATTACTTGGTGGTATGTTTTACCATATGTATTTTATAGTTATAATAGTCCAGCTGTATCTTTTATTTCCGATAATACTTTACATCTATAAATTTATAAATAAGAATTTTTATACAGTAGCTTCAGCTATAATACTATTCCAGATAGCAGACATATTGATTTTTAAATACCTCATATATAAGTATTTCCAAAATTCATCAGTGCTTTTTATAACATATATATCATACATAATAGCTGGTATGTATATCGGCGAAAATATTCCAAAGTGGAAAAAATATTACACTAAAGAAGGACTTATTACTTTATTCATTGCACTTATAACAGGTTATCTTTTCGTAGATATATCATTAAAAATATTTATTAATAAACCGGTAAATCTTAATCTATACAATATTTATTGGTATACATTTACTCTAACAGCATCATTATTCTTTATGGCATTATCAACGCAAATATCCAGATATCATAGACTAAGCAGCTTCTTAATAAATACAGGGAAGCTCTCATTCGGCATATACTTAATACATCCATTGATACTTGACATCCTCATGCACTTTTTAAAGACAGGAAAGCCATTGCTGTTTGACATTTATACAGGCGTAGCCTTTGTAATAATATTTATTGTGTCGTACTTTATAACAAAGATTTTAAAAAAGATACCATGGGGTGCAATTATTGTTGGTAAATAATATGACAATAAGTATGAGAAAAAAAGCCCGTAATATTCTATTTTACTATGAATGGATGGTTATAAGTACCATTCCCACTTATTATTTTGATGTCAGACGGTAAATAAATACAAGGCACAATACCTAAATTTTTATTAATTGCATCCTTATGGTACACGAATCCATCAGTATCAATAAATCTAACCATACTCGGTGATGTAGCGTATGGCATACTTAGCCAGTATCCTGTATATACATTATATATATCTTTTTTTCTTAAAGAAATATGGGACTTTATGATTTGTTCAATATCAACTGCATCTGGGAGCCATACTCTATCAGAAACAATTTGATAATATGCATTTTGATAATTTTGGATTAAATCTTCCGGTATATCACTCCAAAGATGAGGCCTAATACCTCCATCAGATTTATTTATGTCAACAGTAGAAACCAAAGATTTGTGAGTATAATTGACTAACAGCATTCTCTCACTTACCGAAAAAGATGATAAAAATCCATTGCTATTATTAAGCCAATCGCGCAAAATTGAAGTTTTCCAGTTATTAGAACCGAAAATTGCTCTTTCTGGATTTTGATTATTAGGATCAGCTATACTAAATTGCTTTTTAATTAATACATTATAAGAAATTAATTTTATATGATTTTTATCATTATAATATACTTGCCACAATATAGGAGAGTTATTATATTTCCCAAATTTTATAAAAGAATTAATTTTTATTGTATGTGAAGGTTTATTGTCGTTTATGTACCTTATACTTAATGGTACAAAAACTAAACACAATAATAAAACAATAGAAACTGATTTTATAATCATATTTCGAAATAATGAACGGCTCTTAATATATTTAATAAGTTTAGCTGCATTGTAAATTATGTAAGTTATTGAAATTGCAAAAATTATATCACTGTTAACATTATAATAAAATAAGTGCTTGTCAAGATCAGCTTCGCCGTCGCCTATTAATGGAACTACAAACTGCACGGCTGCTGTAATAGCATTAAATGCAACAAGACATGCTAATATAAAATACCTTTTATCGTGTAATTTATAAGTTCTTATGAGTTCATATATATTAAAAATTGAGAATAATATAAAATATATAAAAATAAAAATTAAATTACGCGGTGCATATTCTCTTTTTAGTGTACTCCATAAAGAATATCTTTTCTCAAATGTAAATCTCTCCTTAGTATCGCTAAATTGATAATTACCTAAATATGTAGGCCTAATAAAATAACTATTATTTGCAGTTATCTGCAATTTTTCATAAAATCTTTTTGGGTGTGTTAAATAATATTTTAATACATTAAAATAAGAAAATTTCTTATAAAATCCATTTATTAACTCATAGCTATCTTGTTTATATGGTAAATTTGCTTCATAATAAGTAGTATTTGCAATAACAGAAAACTTTGGATCAATTCCAATATCAATTAAGTCCTTTTTTGGATTATTAGAATTCTTTAAAATACCTTGTGTTATGGTCTGATATTGATTAATCATTCTTATTTCTTTCGGAATAGATTTATAACAATAAAAAGAAAAACCTAAAACAATTAAAAATGATGCTAAAATAAGTACTTTTTTTGACTTTTGTTTCGTAAAAAATAACATTGTAAGGATAAATAGAGACAAAAAGACACCTGAGGGAGCATTTGCTTCCTTCGACCCTATGAAAAACAAAGCTAATATAGTGATAGCTGATAAAGTAAAAATATTTATTTTATTTAAAGAGATTATAAAGATGGTTCCACCAAAAAATAAAAGAAGAAAAGACAATAGCGAAGCTTCACCAAAAAACGAATTATAATAAGAAATATATCCTACATCAGAAAAGATAAAGACAATTATCGCTGATAAAATAAAGAAATATTGTGGCAAAAGTCGCCGTAATCCATCAAATAATAGAAAAAGACCTGCAGAAGAAATCAATAGATATAATAATCCTAAAAAATGAATATCATATTTTTTTGTTCCTTCAAAATGGATTGATAGAACTTTTGATAATTTAACAACTGGTATTTGCGTTGAAAAATACTCAGGCTTTACAATCTTTTTAGTTTCATATTCAAAATACCTTTGAGAATTATAAAAATATGAGGAAGAATCTTTTATACCAACTATTCTATTTACACGCCAGAAATCACCATTATCTGCAAGACCGACATGTGGATTCCCAAAAAGAATATTAGAACAGATTAAAATGTAAATAATAATTAAAATGAATTCTGCTAAAATTAACCTTTTAGGATGTGACATTAGAAGTTGACCTCCCTTTAACTTTAAATTAACAATTAAATATATTTGAGATAAGCTTTAATGCATTCTTTTGTACTTCTCTATCTTCTTTACAATATCTTCACCGCTATCAGAATTACGTACTGTTATTCTTTTAACAGCATATGGATCATCCTTGTATCTATTGACACCTTCAATCATAGTAAATATAACCTTGTATCCTAAAGAAGCAGCAACATCTTTGCTTGTTTCGCTGCCAATACCATAAGGATATGCCAAAGCAGTGACATTCTTTCCGGTATTATCCTCTATGTCTTTTTTTGCCTTATATAAATCTTCTTTGATTCTATTTTTATACTCATTCATCGTTTCAAGCCTTCCATTTATATTGATTGGTCCTGACAGCATTGGGATATCTGCATTTTTGCTTTTTTTATACATATGTGAATTATACGTATGGCTTTCTATCTCAATAACACCGCTCGATGCCATTTCTTTTGCTTTTGCCCAATCAAAATGAAGATATGGTGTAACAACCTTATTTGTTTGTGAAGGGACATTTTTGACAATGACATTTATAATCCCCTTATATCCAATCTTTTTAAACAAAGGATAAGCGTATTCATAATTTCCAAGGTACCCATCATCAAATGTTATCATTATAGGTTTTTTTGGAAGCATTTTACCATATTTCATAAAATCATACAACTGCTCAACAGTTATAGTTTCATAACCGTGATTTTTAAGATACATCATCTGTCTTTCAAAGTTTTGTGGCGTTATAAGGACACCACTCTTCGAAGATGAAATATCACCATTAAATATATTGTGGTACATAAGGACAGGAACACCTTTCTTGAGGTTTTCTGCTCTTTCATATTTATAATAACCGAAAGTGGCAATAACCGCAATAATAAAGACTGCAATAAGAAATTTTTTCATCAATGTCACCTCGCAATAGCATTATATCATAACTTGTTGTAAAATAATATCATGGATATATATTAGAAAAAATATAGCAAAACAATATTTGCTTGAAGTAATAGGAGAACTAAAATGAAGAAAATTATTACATTCATCATAATATTTATCATAACCATCAATGTATATTGTAATAAAGTTTCATATAAGGACAATTTAAAATACGCATATAAAGAAAAAATTGTCTTTGTTCCCCTCGATACAAGACCAGTATCACTTCAAAATGTAGAAATACTCTCGAATGCAGGTGGGAAGGAGCTCTTGGTACCGCCGATGGATACACTTGATTACTATATGAAGAAGGGCAATCAAAATATGCTTTATGAATGGCTAAAAGTTATGGTAAAAAGACCTGATGTCTCTGCAGTCGTGATATCCACAAATCAGTTTTTATCTGGCGGGCTTATTGCTTCTCGGAATTATTTAAATAATATAAAATATAAAGAAGGAGTAGCAAGGTTAAAAAATATTATAGAAATGTCAGGCAACAAAAGAATTATTCTTATATCAATAATGCCACAGGCAGCACCTACACTGTATGAGCAGGACACAAAATACGTTCAAAATCAGACTAATATAGAATATTATAAAATGATGAAAAATGCCATATCAAATAGTGATGAAATTGAATTAAACAAATTAAAATCACGTATGCCATCAAACCTATTTAATTATATGTATGTCATTGCATCAGAAGGGCTTATAAATAATGAAATAGCATCAAGCTTAAAATCGAATGTAATCCTGACAATCGGCCTTGATGATACAACAATGAAAAGCATGCTTAATTATGCATACAATGACCTTAAAAATGGCATAAAGAAATATAAAAATATCTATATGCTTCATGGCGCAGATGAGATCAGCATGTTGGCAATAGCTAGGCTTATAAATGAAGAAAATAATTTTTCACCAGCATATAAAATAGCATTTGAGAAAAAAGAAGATGAAAACATGTATTTGCCTTACGAAGGCGGCACAATAAAAGAAATAACTGTGGAGAAGATAGACTACATTGGCGGAAAAGCATCTGATGATGCAAAAAATATTGTATATATACATTCACATATAGATAATAAAATAGGAATAAAAAGTGCTATAGATAAATATAAAAATAATGGACAAAATTTTGGGATAGCAGATGTAGCATATACAAATGGAGGTGATCAGAATCTCGTTCAAGATATCATAAGGAATAATCTCCTCAAAAATATTGATGCGTATTCCGGTTGGAATACTCCAAGCAATTCAATAGGTACCGTTATAGCTGAGCTTAGCATTAAGTCAAATATTGATAGAATAAAAGATAAAAAGATATCTATCGAGAGATATAAAGATTATTATGCATTTACTTTTATAAGATATGCTGATGACTATGTATACCAAAGGATAGTGCGAAATGAGATGCAGAATTGGGCTAAATCAAATGGAGAAAATCCTGATAACCTCAAAAATATAAATGAAGCCGATACAGTATTAAAGGAGAAGATGAGACAGTATCTTGATAAACTGGTAAAGGGATATGATGATAATGATATATTGAAGATAAATAGTATAGAAGTACAATACCCATGGAGAAGGATGTTCGAAGTAGAGGTAGAACCGAAATATTAAATTAAATTTTTAACAAAAAAATGTAATGATTTTATGGTATAATGTAGAAGGATATTTTTCAATTATGTCGTATATATTCATATGATGAGATAGATTAGCTAAAATGTATCACAATGTTAAATGAATATTACAGTTTTATTACAAATTGGTAACATTTATTGACTTCACGATTGACAGGATGATATAATAAACTCAGGTCGGTGGAAAGCCACCATACATAGTTAAAAGCTTTTTGGAAGGTACCACCTTTCAAAAGAAAAATATACATTATTATTAAGGAGGAGGATTTATTCCATGAAGAACCTTAAAAAGTTAATAGCAGTGGTTCTTACATTCACATTGGTGTTCAGTGCAATGGCAGTTGGCTTTGCAGGAACATTTTCAGATGTGAATAGTAGTGCACCGTATGCGAGTGCAGTTGATCGCCTACAATCGTTAGGCTTGGTATCAGGTATGCCAAATGGCACATACAATCCTGATGGTGCTGTTACAAGAGCACAGATGATAGCATTTGTAAATGCAGCAAAGGGTTTACAGGATGCTGCAAAAGTAGCAGCAGGCCCAACAAAATTCAGTGATGTTCCAGCAAATTATTGGGCATCAGGAGATATAAATATTGCTAATCCTGATGGATATCCAGATGGAACATTCAAACCAGACAACACAGTAACATATCCAGAAGCTCTTGCATTATTATTAAGAGCATTGGGTGTTACAGAGAATCTATCATGGCCATATGGTGTTATAGCAAAAGCTGCTGATATAGGTTTGACAGATGGTGTTACATTATCAGCAAATGCTACAATAAATCGTGGTCAAATGGCCGTTTTAGTTAACAATGCATTAGATTTGCCTTTGTATACTTATAATTCAGATGGTGTTCTTACTGAAAAAAAAGATAGTAATGGCAATGTAATAAAATTAATATCAAAAGTTGCTACACCAACTGAATATATCGTTTTAGCTACAGCTGACCAGACGAGCAATGTAGCTGCAGGAAATGTAAAATTACATGATGTTGCTGCAAATAAAGATGTAGTAAAGAGTGCTGGTAGTCTTGATTTTACAAAATATGTTGGTAAAGATGTGAATGTATATTACACAAGCAGTGGTGTTCCAGTATTAGTTGAAGAGAATACAAACAATGTAAAAGAATATAGTGATGCAACAATTAATACTACATCAGGTGAAGTATATGATGCAAGTACAACACCACCAACTGATACAAATGTATCTGTTAAGAGTTTACCAATACTTTACAATGGATATTTAACAAGTTTGACAGCATTAAGCAAAGTTAGCAGCTTGCCATCATCTTTTGATGTAAAACTTATTGATAATAATAATGATGGTAAATATGAATATGCAGTTGTTACAGGATATAATTATGATCCTATGTTTGTAACTGCAAATGTGACTGATAGTGCAAAATATCTGCCTACAGATAATGGCAACTATACATTGGTAAAAGATGACGGAACAGCATATCACTACACAGTTGTTGGTGATGCTGCAAAATTATCAGACATCAAGGCTAATGATGTTGTTTACTACGGTAAACAATACGATGCTGATGGAAATCAGGTAGGTATATACCTCAATGTTGTAAGAAAAACTGTTTCTGGTAAAGTTACAGCGACATATACCGACACTAATAATTATATAACAGTAGCTGGTAAAGATTATAAAAACTTAACTGGAAAAACATTCAGTGCTGGAGATGAAATTACATTTGCACTTGATAAAGATGGTAATGCATTCAGATATATTAGTGGTTCTATAACAACTTCGTCAAATTATGGTATAGTTCTTAACAGTGCGTTTGACACTTCAAAATTAATTGCAAAAATAGAACTTTTAACTGCTGATGGCAAAGATACAGTATATACATGGGATACATCTAATACTGCTGCAGTACAGGATGATATTACAAAAGGTACATTGGTGAAATTTGATATTAATTCTGATAAGACTGTAGTATCTAATGTTTATGATAGCAGTGTAGGTGATGTTATCTTTAGAACGTCATCATTTACATCAGGGAAGTATGATGCTACAAGCAATACACTCCAAGCAGCAGCAAATTCTAGCACATATTATTACTTAAATAGCAGCACAGTAGTATATGTAAAAGATGCAAATGGTAATTACTCAGTTGCTAAACTATCAGATGTTACATCAAGTGACAGCTATACAGTTAATGCAATTGCATATGACAATTACAATAATGTAAAAGCTATTGTATTTGATAATCCTGCTTTTGTATCATCTGATACAACAACAACGAATGTATTTGTAACAAAACAGTATACAGTTTCGACATCAAATGGTGATTTCAATAGAATTACAGGATATGTAAATGGACAGAGCCAGACATTTGATACTGTTAATGATTCCTATACAACAGTAGCTGGTTCAGTATATGCACTTAAAGTTGATAATGCTAGTGGTAAAGTAGTAAGTGTATCACCATTGACATCTACATCTGTTACATTCGGGAAAATTGATACAGTTAACATGACATTAGATGTAACTGGTGGTAATGGTCATTATCTACTTGCTCCTGGCTACCAGATTATAAAAGATAATGGTGATGGAACATATTCAGTTAAATATGCTTCCAACTTATCTAGTGGTACATCAATTATTATATACACTGATTCAACTGGAAAAGTAGTTGCAATAAAATATTAATTATGTCTATCAATCAAAGAGTCCTCCTCCTTTTGGGGGACTCTTTTTTTATGTTAAAATAAAGAAACTGTAACTATTTTAATGTTCCGCTTTTCTCTCTGAAGGCATATCTGCCTTTCTTTTTCATCCTGGCTTAATTAAATTAAAAACTCTACAGTCATGCTTTCTTTTTTTTAATCGCATTTATATGTTAATGTTTGGTTTTGTCTTAAACATCTTTTAATAGATATTTTTAAATTTAAGATAAAGGAAGAAAAGAAGAGCTAATGCTCTAAATTATTTAAAATAAATTAATGACAGTATTAATTGAATTGAATATTCAATCCTTAACTTGATGCAAGATTATGGGAATGGTCAATTTTCATAATCTTGCGTTTTTTGTCTTTTTTATTCTTTAATAAGATAAATATAAATACATGATCTTATGATATAATTAATATATGGGCTAAGTGGCATTCAGCTTGAAGTACAATTTAAATTACAGAATTAAAAAAAGGGATGTGATAACTATTGACTTATGCCAAAAAAACTTTATCACTAATACTTGCAGTAGCACTTCTTTTAAGCTTCAATATTAGCTACATATTTGCTGATACTGGAACTATGACTGGAACAACTGGTTCAAATACACCATCGGGTATAGAAGCAAATACTGTAGCAAATGATGTATATAACCTGCCTGAAAAATATTTTAAAGTTGATGAAATAGTTGTACCAATAGATGATGTAAATAAAGATAGGCAGGAAGGGTCAGTTATAGTCTATACACCGGCATATGGTAAATCCACAAATACAAACCAGTGGGGCATGGAGATAACAGTTGTAAATAATATCGTAACAAAAGTCACAAAACCGGATTACATAAATGCAAATAATTCAGACATACCGGAGAATGGCTCAGTTATATCAATACATATTGCAAACCCGATATGTGATAAACTTCTTGAAACGGTAAAAGAAGGTGACAAAATAGAGGTTGTCTTAGATAATTTTAATACTACGACGATGTGGAAAGTAAGTTATAATGCGATTGATCCTAAGACAGAATCAGACAACCCTTACGGATATTATTTTCCAGGTATGAGAGGGCCTGACCAGCTTATTGTTTATGATAGCTTATATGGTAAAAAAACAGGGACTAATGATTATGGCTATGAAGTTGTGGTAAGCAAAGATGGTAAAATTATATCTGTAGGTGGGAATAACTCTGATATACCAGATGGCGGTTTTGTTGTATCAGGCCATGGGAAAAGTGCGGAATGGCTTATAAAATATGCAACACTCGGGTCAAATGTCACGATAGACAAGGCTAATAAAGAGGTAATAATAGAGCATACACCTGTGTCATACATAGATGAAGCCGAGTATAGGCTCAATATGGTTGAAAACAATCTAATCGATGCAAAAAAAGAATTTAAGGATATTCCCTATAATGATATACAATCAATAATAGATAATGCGAAGATAAAGTTGAATAATGCGAAGAATTACATAAATAATGGATCATATAAAGATGCAGAAGTTGTTATAAAATCACTTGATGATGACATCAATAAAGCAACGTACATGTCTTTTGCATCAGAGAAAGTAGAGAGCCGCGCTGTCTGGATAAAGCCTAAAGAAAAAAGCCTCGAAGAAGTTGTAAAAAATCTCGACATGATGAAGAGCATAAACATAAATACTATATACCTCGATACATTCTGGTCTGGCTACACCATATATCCAACAGATAGTAAATATACAGAGCAAAATCCTGTATATGAAGGCTTTGATGTTCTTGACGCATATATAAAAGAAGCACATAAAAGGGGAATGGCTGTATATGCGTGGACAGAAAATTTCTTAATAGGGACTTCAGATGTCGGAAATGGTGGACCTATAAAAGAGAAAATGCCTGAATGGCTTTTGATAAGTCGCAAAGGCGATAATTACACGTTAGATAAATATGGCATTAAATATTACTTCTTGAATCCTATGATTCCCGATGCGAGGAATTTTCTGTCGGATTTGTATAAAGAGCTTGCAGCTAAATATGACATAGACGGCATCCAATTTGACTACATGAGATTTCCAAATTCAAATGATTATTCAAATGACTTTGGATATGATGACTATACAAGAGAATTATTCAAACAATACACAGGGGCAGATCCAAAATATCTGGATGTAAATGGTGATATGTGGCAGCTGTGGAATTACTTTAGGATGAATATAGTAAATACATTTGCTTACAGTGTCATATCAGAGCTTAGGACGATAAAACCGGGACTAAAAATAGCTGCAGATGTATGGCCGAATTACAGCACAGCAACATCAGATATTTTTCAGGATTCAAAAGATTGGACAGTAAAAAACTATATTGATACATTGAACCCAATGTCATACAATACGACGGTTTCACTTGTTGCTGCAGATTTGAAAAATACATTGGATTTTGCTAATGGTCATTCCGATGTTGTTCCAGGCATTGGTACATCTATTGGCACTGACAATGTGACACTTTTAAAGCAGATAGAGGCAATAAGGGATAATAGTGCAAGTGGCGTCGGACTCTTTGAATTTGAGTCTTTGTTCAAAAAGGGGTATGACGCTGCACTTAAATCCGGTGTTTTCAGTACACCAGCAGTAATCCCTGATAAAGATCCTGTTGTTGCAACTACTACTATACTTAATGATATTTTAACAAATATCGACGGGATATATGTTAAATTTGGTGGGATGACGCAAAACCAGGCATATTCGTATAAAAACTTGATTGGTGGTATAGCTAATACTGCAAAATCTTCTATGACAATTGAAAATGCGAAGAATATTGTAAACAGTATTGACAATGCCGTAAATACGATAAATAGCGACAAAAGTCTTAATGCGAATGTAGCATCTAAATTGACAAATGATTTGGGAAGATGCAAAAATATTCTCGGTAGTTTTTTAGCAAATGAGGAGTTTAGGTCAAATCATGTAATAGATGATATAAAAGTAGAAATACCATCAATAGATTTAAATAAGGGCAATATATTGCCTATAAAAGTAAAGGCATCATTTAGTGACAACAAACTTGACAATATTTATCTTGACCCGTCTCAATACGATATATCATCAGATAATACTGCTGTAGCAGAAGTTTCAAATGGTGCCTTAAAAATTAATGGCATCGGCAAAGCGAATATAAGAGTCAATATAAAGGGTAATCTGAATATTAAACCTGGAACAAATACAAAATTCAGTTTCTCTGTTGATACAAATTCATTAAATCAAACGGCTACAGCTTTAAATGGCAGGTTAAAAGCAGTAGATTCAGATGGTAGTGGTATATTATTAGATTGGAGCGGTAGTATTGTAAATTCGAATATAGCAGGATATATCGTTGTAAGAAATGATGAAGAGATAGCAAGGGTCAACAAAACGAATTATAAGGATATGACATATACACCGGGAGAATCTTACGATTACAAAATAGAAGCATTTGATGCATCAGGCAAAATATTAGACACAAGCAATGTGATAAATGTTAAAACGAAGCTTGATAAAGGTAAAAACAATTATATTTACTTAAGCGGCACTACCAGTGTATATGGAAATATCGCACTGTATAGAGTAGATGAGGCGAAATCATTGGACATAATAAAAAATGCAGGAAATGATTTAGCAATTAACTTAAGTGGTGACGAAAATTCTCTTTCAGAAGAAGTTGTTGTACCTGTTTCAGTCTTGAATGCAATAAAAACGGCTCAAAGAAACCTGATTATTGAAACAGGTGATGTAAAAATTGCGTTTTCAAAAGATTTACTAAATCTTAACGATACATATGGTGATGTATCGATTAAAATAATTGATAAAGGTGCAGCACAAAAGACAGGCAATCTTACGCCGGTTTCAGATATATACGATATAACAGTAACAAAAAATGGACAGGATGTAAATATTCCTATATCTGTTGCAATAAATTCAAAGGGCTCAACTGATCCAAGAAAAGTTGGTACGTATAAATACAATGAAGCAACGGGCAAATGGGAATATATAAATGCAATATAGATAATGGTAGGGTTATATAAAGTCTTGAGGTGATAAATTTGTCTAAAAGGATTTATCTTGTAGAAGATGAAAAGAGCCTTAATATTTTACTTGAAAAATATTTACAGCGTGAAGGTTATGAAGTGACTACTTTTTTAAACGGAAATTCTGCAATAGAAAGAATAAAGGACTTGCCTGACCTTTGGATTTTGGATATAATGCTGCCGGATATTGATGGGTATGAATTAATTAAAGCTATTAAGGAATACAATAAAAAGACGCCTGTTATATTTATGTCTGCAAGAAACGAGGAGCTTGACAGGGTAGTTGGGCTGGAACTTGGCAGCGATGATTATTTATCAAAGCCATTTTTACCGAGGGAACTTGTTATTAGAACTAATAAACTTATGGAAAGAATTTATGGAAATGAAAATGATGAGCCTGAAGACATGCTTAGTATTGGTGAATACAGGATAAGTAAAAGACAGAGGACGGTTTTCGAAGGAGATAATGAGATTCAGCTTACAAACAAGGAGTTTGAACTATTAAATTATCTTGTTAAAAACAAGAACATTTTAGTATCAAGGGAGCAGATTTTAAATAGCATTTGGGGTGAAAATTATTTTGGTTCAGACAGAGTAGTTGATGATACTATTAGAAGGCTTAGAAAAAAAGTTAATAAATTAAATATTGAAACCGTATATGGGTACGGTTATAAATTGGTGTTTAAATCATGAGGCGCTTTAAATTTAAATCATTAACAATGAGAATATGGGTAACTTTTACAGCTGTAATTTTAATTATAATATGCAGTATATCGATTTTATATTTATTCGCCTTTAGAAAAATTGATGAGAATGCAAAGATCCAAGATCTAAAAGTTGCTCATGAGATACTGCTAAAGAATAATAATTTTAATCAACCCGTTAACAACTTTGGTGAAATGAGAAACCTTAAAGGCAGCGATAATTTTATCATAAATATAGATAACAATAATAGAACTCTAATTATAGATATAGATAAAAAAGAGCCTCCGCCGTTGCCTTACTCACCCGGTTATAGCAATTTGGCAGTTAAAATGTGGATGGCCAGCTTCATAAAAGATGGCAATATTCATGAAAAGCAATTTAAGGAAGTTTACAATAATATAGAATTTTTCTTTATAATAAGCTCTATTAAATATGGCAATACAGGAAAATCGTATTTAATATCATATATGCCCAATATAGTAGATAATAGATTACTGTACATGGTAATTGTAATAGGAATTATATTTATAACTATTGGTTTTTTTGCGGCAAAGGTTGTTGCAAGCTATATTTCAAAACCTTTAAAAGAGCTTGAAGATTATACGATAAGAATAGCTCATAAAGACTGGAAGGAACCAATTAAAGTTAAGAGTGATGATGAAATAGGAAGGCTTGTAGAATCTATGAACCGAATGCAAAAAGAATTGAAACACGCAGATGAAGAAGAAAAAATGTTTTTGCAAAGTATATCTCACGATTTAAAAACTCCGGTTATGGTTATCATGAGCCATGCCGATGCAATCATCGATGGTGTATATATAGACTCTGTTGAAAAAACCGCCGAAATAATAAGGGACGAGGCTGCCAGATTAGAAAAGAAAATTAATCAGATGCTGTACTTAAATACACTTGATTATGTTCTGGAAAATAGCAATAAAAACGTTGATATAAATTTACATGATCTGCTCATTCATATAATAAACAGGTTTGAAATTATTAATAGCAGAATAGAATGGAATTTAGATATAGACGAAATTATAATCACCGGAGATATTGATAAAATACAAGTTTGTATTGAGAATATTCTAGATAATGCATTAAGATATGCAAGAGAAAAAATTTTTGTAACTTTAAAAAAAGAAGGACACTATGCAGTACTGGAAATATACAATGATGGGCCAAATATAGACAAAAAACATATAGACCATATCTTTGATAAACTTTATAAAGATAAAACTGGAAACTTTGGTTTAGGTCTTGCTATTTCCAAAAAAATTATAGATTTCTACAACGGAGAAATTAAGGCCGTAAATAGAGATAAAGGCGTAAGCTTTATAATAAAATATCCACTCAAATAATAGCAACCAGCATTACTGCTGATTGCTATTATTTTATGCTATCACATAAAATTCACATAATTATTTGATATTCATGCAACAAATGTAAGTTATAATTCTAATAAAACCACATGATGATGCCACAATGGTTTGTTTTCATTTAAGCAAATAAAATCTAGTTAAATTAAAAAGGTTTTAAGGACTTTAAAGAAAGGGTTGTTCAAAATGAGCATAAAAATTATGCATAAAAGACAAATATTTAAAGTTAGCATGCTTTTAATTCTGGGATTATCAGTTTTTATATGTATTTATGCACTATTGAATTATAATGATAGCACGGTATCAACCCCAAATAACATTGAACATCGTATGCCACCGATAAATGCTAGAAATCAAATATCCGGTGATGGAAATCAAATACATGGAAAGCGGTTCCCGGATGTAAACTCGCCACAGCATATGGCGCCACAAAATGGAAGGATATTCGGTATGAATATAAGTTCTGGTTTTAAATATGCACCACTACTTACTACATATTCAATAATATTTTTATTTTTATTTATTGCAGCATACTATCTTTTTATATATAAAAGTAAAAAAATTAACTTTGATAATGAAAAGATGTTAATACTTATTTTACTCTGCATAGGGCTGCTTTTGCGCATTTCTTTAGCAACATTAGTAGAAGGCCATCCCGTTGATATAAATATTTTTAGAAGCTGGGCAACATCTGCTGCAAATAACCTCTTTAAATTTTATTCAAACACAATGTCAAGCGATTATCCGCCATTGTATATCTATGTCCTGTTTCTTGTTGGCAAAATTGCAAGTATCCCGGCGCTTTCTCACTATTATACAATACTGTTAAAGCTGCCATCGATAGCAGCCGATATTGCTACATCATACCTTATTTACAAGCTGGCTAGAAGATATCTTTCACAGGAAATTAGTATTTTCATATCCGCATTTTATATTTTTAATCCGGCTGTTTTTATTAATTCAACTATCTGGGGGCAGGTAGATTCTTTCTTTACATTTTTTGTTGTATCGTCATTATTTTTTCTGTCAGAAGAAAAAATTATGCTATCTTCTGCCTTGTTTACAGCCGCAGTGCTTATGAAGCCACAAGGGATTATCTTTCTGCCTGTGCTTTTCTTTGAATTAATAAGGGAAAAAAGTTTCATGAGCTTTATAAAAGCAGCAGCTTCTGCATTAATTACATCTGCAGTTATTATACTACCATTTACTTCAAGCAAAGATGTATTATGGATTTTTAAACTGTTTTCAAGCACTGTGTCAGAATATCCTTACGCTTCAGTCAATGCATTTAACTTTTTCAGTTTGCTCGGAGCAAATTACTTAAAGGATAATTCTATACTCTTTGTATTCAGCTATCATATCTGGGGAATTATCTTTATAGCTATTATTACAGCATTTTCATGGTTTATTTATATTAAGGCAAACAGCAGCTTGTATGCTTTTGCAGCGGCACTTATTCAGATAGCAGGCGTATTCACTTTTTCAACCGGTATGCATGAGAGATATTTGTTTCCAGCTGCTGCCCTGACAATTATAACTTTTATATATCTTAGGGATAAAAGGTTGCTTCTTTTATTCTGCGGATTTAGCGCTGCTATTTACATCAACACCTATTATGTCCTCTTTGAAACCTTTAAAGGTATAAATTCAGTGATATATGACCCTGTACTTATACTTACTTCGCTTTTGAATATACTTTTGTTTGTTTACCTCACAAAGATTTTATTCGATATCGCTGTAAAAAAAAGGACATATACTTTAAATGTTAGCAATTTGCAATCACATAAAGTTCACACAATTATTTGATACTGATGCGATAATTGACAGTTATAATTCGAAATATGAAATTTTTGTTGTTTACTTAAAAATTACTAAAAAAATTAAATGAAGTATATTTTAAATGTAAAGCTAAAATAATCGTTACAATTATGGCACAAATAACAAATTTTCTTTCGTATAAGGAGGAAGCAAAAATGAAAAAAATAAAGATTTCAAAAGAAATGTTTGCATTATCACTAATTTTATTGTTGTCAGCAATTTTAAATTTTACAAATTTAAGCATAGAAGGATATGCAAATCAATATTATGCTGCTGGTGTAAAAAGCATGACTATGAGCTTAAAAAATTTCTTCTTTGTATCATTTGACCCCGCCGGATTTGTGTCAATTGACAAACCGCCTCTGGGCTTTTGGATTCAGGCAATCTCTGCTAAATTATTTGGCTTCAGCGGATGGAGTTTAATTTTTCCTCAAGCTCTTGCTGGAGTGATTTCAGTCGCGATAATGTACATCATTGTTAAAAGGTCTTTTGGAAGTGCAGCAGGACTCATAGCGGCTTTAAGCCTTGCAGTGACACCGGTTTTTGTTGCAGATAGCAGAAATAATACAATAGATAACTTGCTTGTTTTAACCTTGCTTCTAGCTTGCTTAGCTCTATCTATAGCTGCTGAAAAGGGAAAGTTAAAATACCTTATATTAAGTTTAGGTTTAGTTGGCATTGGTTTTAATATAAAAATGCTACAGGCGTACATGATAGTTCCGGCTTTATATATAACCTATCTTATCTCTTCTGCAATACCTATCAAAAAAAGAATATCGCATCTCATCATTGGTACGGTTATTCTTCTTTTAGTTTCACTTTCCTGGGCTATAGTTGTAGATTTGGTCCCTGCAGGAAGCAGACCTTATGTAGGAAGCAGTACAAATAATACAGTAATGGAGCTTATAGTAGGACACAACGGACTAGAGAGGCTCGGCATTGGAGGTACTGGTGCTCCAGGTGGTAGAAACCAGGGCAAGGGCTTTAATGGTCAGGGACAACCCGGAAACTTTAATGTTCAGGGACAAACTGTAAATAGTGATAATGCTACTTCTAGTGCAACAAAGACAGGACAATATGGGCAAGGTGTACCTGGAAGCTCTTTTAATGGAGACAGCCAAAGACCGGGAATTCCAGGAACTAACGGTCAGGATGGAATGACGCCAGGATTTGGCGGAAGAAACATGCAGCGACCTGGAGGCGGCATGGGAGGAACCTTTGGAGGCCGGGAAAAGGCAAGCATAATAAGGTTATTTTCTAACAACAGTTTATCAGATCAAATAATATGGTTATTCCCTCTTGCGATATTTGGCTTTGTATCAGAGATAATAAGGAAAAAACTTAAAAGACCTTTTAATAGCAAAGAAAAGTTATCATTAATATTATGGATTACGTGGCTGTTACCCGTGTTTATATATTTCAGCTTTACAACTGGCTTGTTCCACCCGTACTATTTAACCATGCTTGCACCACCAATTGCGGCTCTTTGTGGAATTGGAATTGTATCAATGTGGCAGCTTTATAAAGAAGGTGGATGGAAGTCATGGATTTTACCGGCTGCACTTATCACAGACGGGTTAATCCAGATGTTGATATTATCTTACTATTACAAAATATCAAGCGCCACTAAGGTTATAATGATAGCATTATCAGTTTTATGCTTTGTATCATCAGCTATACTTATTATTGTAAATTTAATAAAAAGTGAAAATACAAAGATAAAAAAGATATTAGTAAGTACTGCCATTGCGGGTCTTTTAATAGCTCCTACAGTTTGGTCGGCTACTACGATGTTTTATCCGATGTCCGGAACTTTTCCTTCTGCTGGATTAGGACTTGCGTCCAATAAAGGAATGATGGACTTTAATACTAATACTAATGATAACCGCAATACAAAATTGATAAAATTCTTAGAAAAAAATAAAGGAAATGCAAAATATCTACTTGTTGTTTCTTCAGCGCAGAGTGCCGAGGACATAATAATTAAGACTGGTGAACCTGTCATGGCTCTTGGAGGTTTTTCA